>CAVXRU010000038.1:0-40579 GCA_963763905.1 uncultured Acidobacteriaceae bacterium
CGAAAGGCCGGATCGTAGTATTCTGTCTCCTGGGTATCCTTGTGCTCCGCGTAGACATGAAGCGGCACTTGCAGAATCGAAGAGCACGGCTCTTCGGACTTCTATGCATTGCCCTGGTCTTCATCGGCGGGACCATCCAGGTCGCCCATACTCACTCTTTTGAAAATCTGGCCCATCAAGATTGTGCCGTCTGCGTCGTTTCGCATGCCGGCATTTCCCCCACAGCTCTTGTTACCCTCCCCGCACCGCAGCGCCACGCCACATCCATCGAGTCGGTATCCGCGGAGATCTCTACAACGGGCTGACGGTGGCCCGCCAGGCAGAGCCACGCGTAGGCATTGCTTACAACATAAAGCAATCCAATACTGTGCTGCGCGTTTCCTATGCTCGTACTTTGGAAACGCCGTTTAATGAAAACCTGGTGTTATCAAGCTCCGGATGTACCAATCCGGTGCTCTCGCCGCTCCTTGTTTGTTCGCCTGGAGTGTCAGGAACGCTTCAGCCTGCTATCGCAACGAGTTCCACGCCGGCTTCCAACAAGCCGCGGGCAAGAATTTTGTGTTCAGCGGTGACTATATCTGGAAATACACCCACAATGCCTTTGACTTCAGTGTGCTCGGAAATACACCCATCACCTTCCCCATCGACTGGCACAATCCGAAGATCCCGGGCTTTGCCCTGCGCGCGGATGTTCCCAACTATCACAACTTCAGTGCGTTTGTTGTTATGTCATCGGTCGCTGCCCGCTTCTTCCCGCCACAGTCCGCCGGCGCCGGAGCGACGGTGGGAGGCAGCGGATATCCCTTCCGTATCGATCATGACGAGAGGTTTAACCAGACGACGCATGTGCAATATCAAATACCCGGCAACAGATACCTGAGGCCGTGGATAGGTTTCAACTGGCGATTCGACAGTGGTCTGGTTGCCGGCTCAGTTCCCTGCTATAACCCCGCGTCGAATGATCCAAACACAGCCTGTGGGGACACCTCAACTACACTGAACGGCCAGCCGGCGGTTGACCTGAGCGGATTAACGGCGGATCAGGAGTTTGAAGCAGGACTGACGTGCGATGGAATTAGAGCAACTCCCACCACTCCTTTTCCTACTCCTTGCCCGGCTTCGGGGTATAGCTCAACCCTGGTGAGCATTCCGGCTCCGGGAACGGGCAACAACGACCATAATCCTCCGCGCATCCAACATAGAAGTCTTTTCGATGCATCGATTGGAGACGATAACCTTTTCAAGGGAGACACCTACAAGTAGAGCTTGCGCCTGACCGGCGTCAACATCACTAATACCGCAAGCGTTGGCTGCAGAAGTGGCTTTCCACTTCTAGGTTCGCAAGCTGATTGTCTCCGTCCTGGGGTTGATGCAGCTGGAATTGCTGATCTCAGCCCAGGGCGTGGCTTGGTGCACAGCAAAGTGTGCACCAAGCTTGTGAGACTGGGGGCAAGATCTCTACAATCTTCGCGTGTCAACTTCTGCAACTGAGAGGACACCCAAAATGAGCTTTCTTCGGGGATTGACCATGGCAGCGGCCACCCTCCTCCTTCTTACCGGCTCGGCGCCTGCGCAGGGGCAGGATGCTTCGCACCCGGCTGCCGGCGGAGGGATCACGGCCCCGGGCTGGGTAGGCGCCGTTGACGCAGAGGCTAAAAGTGAGGGACAAACCATCGCAGACACGAAGCTGAGCAAGGCAGGCGACGTACTCCAGGTGACCACAGGCCCAGCAGCCAGCTTCTGGAATCCCGGTAATAAGGCAACCGGCGACTACACCGTTTCTGCCACATTTACTGAAGCAAAATACATGAACCTCAACGACCACCCGCACCCTTATGGCATTTTCATTGCGGGCAACGATCTGGGCACCGATCACGAGACCCAACTGTACTGCGCAGCTTATGGCGATGGCCGCTTTATTGTGCGGGGATTTGGGCCAGAGCCATTCAAGATGAACGGGCACGGAGAAAGCAACGCCGCGGTTCATAAAGCTGCGGGCCCCGGGCAACCGGTGGAACAGAAGATCGCGTTGTCGGTCAAGGGTGCCCGGGTGGAGTGCACCATCAACGGAACCGTCGTGGCAAGCTACGACAAGAGCCAGGTGGTGACGGCCGAAAAGTTGAAATCGACCGACGGTATCTACGGAATCCGTTTTTCGCACAACACGGAGGGTACGGTCTCCGGGCTGAAAATGACGCGGCCTTAGACCGCGATCCTGCAGGCGGGTGAAAAACGAGGCCGCGCGCCAGGGCGGCGGGCATCCATATTTAAAGTTTGATGAAATGCTGACCGGTAGTATACTCGGGCGACTGGCGCTACCCAGCTTCGACAGCAGCTCGCCCGCTTTGCGCACAATTACAGCGGCGATTAGCTTTGCGGTGGCATCCAATAGGCCGAGTACCTCCCCCGCTCAAGGCCCTTTTCGGGAAGAAATTCTTCAGCCGGCGGAGCAACCAACTTCAAGTCATCCAAAGCCCTACGATAGAATGGGCCGCAGCTGACCCAACTTCAACCGCACCCAATATTGGAGACTATCTAATGTGGAAAGAAAGCCTCGCTACTGAAGCACCACCGAAAAACAACCTCTCATCCGGACCCGCGAAACCGGTCACGGAAGAAGAATTGCAAGCGATCCTGGACCGGTTAGACGCAACGCGGGAGATTTTCCGCCAGAACCGGGAATTGCGCGATGTTTTGTCCCGCCGCGAAGCCGAGACTCAGTCACTGCGGACCCGCAACGCAGAACTGGAAGAGATCATGCGGAAATTCGCCCCGATGCTTTTGAACGTGGCAACCAGCATGGGAATGGCGGTAAAGAATCAAAAGCTTGACGTCGCAAGCTAACCCTCAAAAATCTACGTAAGCCTGTAGAATCAGGTGTTCGCAGGTTGATTTGTTCCAGGCTTCCTGGAACAGAGAGTTAGGCGTTTTTTTCTGCTTAACGTCCGTCGAATCCGATTGTCTCGAGTTCGGGCTCCAGTACAGTTTCGCCCCGGGGTAGCCTTCTCTAGAAGAGATGGGACGTTTGCCATTTTATTCAGGCGCTATCGCGTAAACGTCCCGCCGGGTCCCGAAAATCTCACATCTGGAACGTAAACAAACCAGGTTATAGTTCCGCGATCCGGAGAGCGTGTTCGTGGCGGCGGCCCGCTCGAGGAAGTCGTCTCAATGTTCACAAATCTCGTGCTTTGGCCCTGGCTTGTTGGGCTTGTTTTTCTTGCCGGCGGTTTGGCCGCTATCCGAAGAGAGTTGATCGCCGCTCACGGCCTTCATAGGCGGATCGAAGATAGGTGGATCGAGCTGGGGCCGGTGTTTGTTGCCGCCCCGCTCGCGGTCTTCGGGACTGAACATTTCGTGGCGGCGAGGGCTATGGAGCAGATGGTCCCGGTTTGGATGCCGGCGCGCCTGTTCTGGGCCTACTTTGTCGGCTGCGCTTTGCTTGCAGCGGCCACCAGCCTGGTTGCGGTGAAGTTTGTGCGCCTGTCCGCAACGCTGCTGGGAGTGATGTTTCTGCTGTTTGTCCTCGTGCTTGATCTGCCGTTCGCGATTGCCCATCCGGGAGATCGGCTTGGGTGGAACTTTGTGTTGAGAGAGACTTCTTTCGCCGGCGGTGCGTGGGCCCTTGCCGGCAGCCAGAGCTGGAAGTCGCAGGCAGGAAAGCTGAAGTGGATGATTCTGTTTGGCCGCTTCAGTTTGGCGGCTGCCGTAATTTACTTCGGATTGGAGCAGGTTCTTCATCCGGAGTTTACGCCGGGAGTTCCGGATGTGAAACTTACGCCGGCGTGGATTCCGCTTCACGCAATGTGGGGATACCCAGTGGGAGCTTTTCTGGTGCTCGCCGGAGCGGCGCTGCTCCTCAACTTCAAGCCCCGCATCTCCGCTTGCTGGATTGGTGTCTTGATGACGCTGCTCACGGCGTTGCTTTACCTGCCGATTCTGGCGCGGACTCGTGATCCCTCCCAAATGACGGACGCGATCAACTTTGTTGCGGATACGCTGATGTTCGGCGGGATTGCCTTGCTGGTGGCAAGGGCGTTGCCGGCGGAGGGTTAGCTGGAGCTTGCCATCCATGGAACAGCTCTCATTGGAAGCGCCGCCTTTCCCTCGTCATCCCGACCGGGATTTTCCTGCTTCGCGCTGCTGGCGACGACCACGTGTGCGGCTCTCCGTAAAGAGAGCCGCATGCAGACCATCAGAGCCACGGATCTCGACAGGAAATCCCGGGGACCGGAGTTCCGAAGGAACGCAGTGGAGGGATCTGCAGTTGTCACCTCCGCAGCAGTCTTCACCTCACGGATGGCAAGCGGCGAAAGCGAGGATTCTTGACAAAATCCGAGATTAGACAGAATCTAATATAGTTCATGGACTCGGAATCGATTCGACGCTGTCTCGAGAGTAGCGGGTTGCGATGCACCCCGCAGCGGCACTGCGTGATGGCATTCCTCATGGAGCACACCGGCCATCCCACAGCTGCAGAAATCTTCGAGGCCGTCAATCGTGTGGATCCGCGCTCGTCTAGGGCCACGACCTACAACAATTTGCGGGATCTGGTACAAGCCGGCTTGGTGCGTGAAGTGGCCGTGGAAGGCCGCGCTGCGCGCTTCGATGCAAAAACAATGCGACATCATCACTTCATCTGCGACCGCTGCGGCAACGTAGAGGACGTGGAGTGGTACGACGTGCCGAAGCCCGCCTTGGGCTCGCTCGGTAAGCGGATCCTACGCGAATGCGAACTCATTGCCCGCGGGCTGTGCACAAAATGCGCTCGCGCCAAGGGCCGTAGGCGAGTAGGTACCGGATCGATTTTTCACAAAGAATTTGAAGGCGGAAATCCTTAGACCTAAACGCAGCACAACAGCGGGGCGCCTGTCCCCGCCAATAAGGAGACACTGAATGGCGAGCAAAGGAACCGAATTTACGTCCGAAGCGAAATCCGAATTGAACGCGCAGGGAGCGTCCGCAGCGAAATGCCCGGTCGACCACGGGCAGACCGCAGCCGGCCCGGGGGCTGCACCCAGCGGCCCGCGTACCAATCGTGACTGGTGGCCAAACCATCTCAGGTTGGAGTTGCTCCACGCGCACTCGGAGCTTTCCGACCCCATGGGCGCAGAGTTCGACTATGCGAAGGAGTTCAAGACCATCGACTACGAAGGCCTCAAGAAAGATCTGGCCTTTGTCATGACCGACTCGCAGGATTGGTGGCCCGCCGACTTCGGCCACTACGGTCCGCTGTTTATCCGCATGGCCTGGCACTCGGCCGGCACCTACCGCACTTGCGACGGCCGTGGCGGCGGCGGACGCGGTCAGCAGCGCTTCGCTCCTCTCAACAGCTGGCCTGACAATGTCAACCTCGACCGCGCCCGCCGGCTGCTGTGGCCGGTGAAGCAAAAGTACGGCAAGAAAATTTCCTGGGCCGACCTGATGATCCTGGCCGGCAACGTCGCGCTGGAGACGATGGGCTTCAAGACCTTCGGCTTTGCCGGCGGCCGCCCGGACACCTGGGAGCCCGATCACGATGTCGACTTCGGCGCCGAAGCCAGCTGGATGGGCACCGACAAACGTTACTCCGGAGAGCGCGACCTGGCCGACCCGTACGGCGCCACCACCATGGGGCTCATCTATGTGAACCCTGAAGGCCCCGAGGGCAAGCCAAACCCCGCAGGTGCGGCCAAAGACATCCGTGTCACCTTCGGCCGCATGGCCATGAACGACGAAGAGACGGTCGCGCTGATCGCGGGCGGCCACACCTTCGGCAAAACCCACGGCGCCGGCCCGGGCAGCCAACTCGCGCAAGAGCCCGAAGGAGCGCCGATTGAAAACCAGGGCCTCGGCTGGACCAGCGCCTACAAGACCGGCATCGCCGGGGATGCGATCACCAGCGGCCTCGAGGTTACCTGGACCACCAAGCCCACGCAATGGTCCAACGAGTACTTCGACCACCTCTTCAAATTTGAATGGGAACTCACCCAGAGTCCCGGCGGCGCGAACCAGTGGAAACCCAAAGGGGACGCCGGCGCCAACACCGTGCCCGACGCCCACGACCCCAACAAGAAGAAGCAGCCGGCCATGCTGACCACCGATGTGGCGCTGCTCGCGGATCCGGCCTACGCGAAAATCTCGCGTGACTTCTACGAGCATCCAGAGAAGTTCGCCGACGCCTTCGCCCGCGCGTGGTTCAAACTGACTCACCGCGACATGGGTCCGCGCGCCCGTTATCTCGGGCCCGAGGTTCCGGCCGAGGAGCTTATCTGGCAGGACCCCGTCCCCAAGGTCGACCACCCGCTGGTCAATGATCAGGATGTCGCCGCCCTTAAGGCGAAGGTGCTCGCGTCTGGCCTCTCCGTCTCCGAGCTCGTCTCGACCGCCTGGGCCTCGGCCTCGTCGTTCCGTGCCTCTGACAAGCGTGGCGGCGCGAACGGGGCCCGCATCCGTCTTGCTCCACAAAAGGACTGGGAGGCCAACCAGCCGGCCCAGCTGGCCCGCGTGCTGAAGACGCTTGAGAAGATCCAGGGCGACTTCAACGCGTCGGCCACCGGCGGTAAGAAGATCTCGCTGGCCGACCTGATCGTCCTCGCCGGTGCTGCGGGTGTCGAGAAGGCGGCCAAGGATGCCGGTATCGAGACCACCGTGCCCTTCGTCGCCGGCCGCACAGACGCCTCGCAGCAACAAACGGACGCTGAGTCCTTCGGGCCGCTCGAGCCGAAGGTCGATGGTTTCCGCTCCCACGGCTACAAGAACTCGGAGCCTGCCGAGGTCGCCCTGCTGGACAAGGCTCAGCTACTGCGCTTGACCGCACCGGAGCTGACCGTGCTGATCGGCGGTCTGCGCATGCTCAACACGAACTTCGGGGGCACAAAGTTTGGCGTCTTCACCGAACGTCCGGAGAAACTGACGAACGACTTCTTCGTGAACCTGCTGGACATGAGGTACGAGTGGAAGCCCACCACGGACTCGAAGGACACCTTTGAGGGCCGCGACCGTAAGACCGGCGCGGTGAAGTGGAAGGCTACCCGCGCCGACCTCATCTTCGGCTCCAACGCCCAGCTACGCGCCACGGCGGAGGTCTACGCCTGTGCCGATTCACACGAGAAGTTCGTCAAGGATTTCGTCGCCGCCTGGAACAAGGTCATGAACCTGGATCGCTACGATCTCTTGCCGTCCGTCGTTTAACTTAACGTTCGTTCACACCGCAGTCCGGCCTAGCCTGAGTTCTCTCAGGCTAGGCCGAAGAGTGCAGCTCGGGGGCGACGGGTGACAGGCGAAACCTACTCCGTCGTTCGGGAGCCCTTCCGTCTATCATTGGGCTAGAATCTTCCGGATGAGGTAACGTACGCCGTTATCCTGCTGCGAGGTAGAAACCAATTCGACCTAAGACACCACCGTCTTTTCGTGGACAATTGATGATCCTTCGCCATCAATTGTCGGTGGGCTTTTCTTCTATGTGATCGATGACCAACACTGGCACTGGACGCCTCTGCTTCTCCATTTTCAGCCCGAGCTGTTTGCTGACCGCATCGAAGAGTGAAAGAGCTCCAATCGGATCAGTTGCTGTCGATGCAGCAGTGGCCGATGCGCCCGGTGGCGGACCACCGTTCCCCATTCCGCCATCCTTAATCAGACCGAGGGAACTGAAGCTTAACGTGAAATTCCATCTGCCTTGAATGCCCGTACCATCCAATACCGGGCTATAGATATACCCCGCTGCGACTCTTTGCAGCTCATCTCCAATTTGCGCCATGTCCATGTTCTGGCACGAAACCAGGCGATTGAGCATCGGGTTCCCGATCCTCGGATCCTTACCGTCGGGCCCCGGACCCTCTTTGCATCGCGTACGGCTCAAGGGATCAGCTTTGAAGAGTTTGGGATTTACCGCGATCAACGTATAGGCGGTTCCGGGCCGGTCTTCCATGTGGGTTTGCAACTTGAAGCGATCGGCCAGCAGAGTTTTTAACATCTGGCGAAGGTCGTCAATGTCTAAGCGCGCGGCCGGCCCGCTGCTTGCCGGGGCATCGCTATCGACCTTCGCCAGGATATCGAAGCGGTCCGAATCCAGCCATTTGGGCGCACCCACCATCCCTTCGTCATTGCCTGGGCTGAAATCCCAGGCAAACGTGATGAGAAATTTGAGGGTCGCGCCTTCCACATTCATCTGGCCACCCTTTATATTGAGGCGCAACCTCCCGTCCGATTTGCTGGGCGTGATCACCGCAACGTCGAATTGTGGGGGCGGCGGCGAGGGCAGTAGTTTTTCGAGGCCGGGCACGTTCGGGGTCGGCTTCTCATTCACGCTGTCCACGATGAGCACGGGCCGCGGAGCAGTCTGGTGCTCCAGTTTTAGCCCGAGTTGCTTGTCCACAGCATCGAAGATAGAGATGCCGTCGGTGCCGGCGTTCGGGAGCATTTGCGGCGGAGTCCACCTGATATCAAAATCCCACGAACCTTTGAGGCCGGTGGAGTCAACGATCGGGTCAGTCAGATAGCCGCCGGTCCAATTGTGCAAGGATCGCGCAAATTCTTCCATGGTCGCGTGGTGACAGGAAAATGCGATGGTGAGCACCGGGCCCGGTGTGGGATTCCGGGGCGGTTCCTGGAACCTGCAATCGCCATCGCCCGAAGTCTCTGCCGGCTTCAGCTTCGGCGGGCCCTTTCCGGTGGTGAGTACGAACGCGGGGAGAGGCTGACTGCCGTTGTGAAAGACGAGTTTGAATCGATCCGCCAGTAAAGATTGAAGCATCAGCTTGACTGTCGCCGGCGGAGTGGTGGCAGGAGCTTTGGCGATGACTTCGAAGCGGTCGCGTTCGAGCCAGATAGGCCCTCCCTGCACGGTACTGGCGTCCACGCCATAAGCGGTGGCGATCAGATCCGCCATGGTGGCCTGGTGCAACACATACCGGTCGCCACGAAGCATATTCCCATTCATGAACGGCACCCTGCGAAATGGACTCACATGGACATCTGCGGCTTCAAATGCGGGTGGTTTGTCGTTGGTTGGGCTGTCGGATTGTGCAAGGACCGGGCCGGAGAGAACGGCGACCAGGATCATACTCGCGAACGCTCGCATCATCATTCGAACCTCCATCAAAAGCAGGAAGGGATGGGTGATGTTCACTTACCAACTATTCATTCGGGGTTTCGAATACAAGAAGTATTTTGCCCTGTCTGTTTTGTAAAATCGAATGAAAAGAGCCTGAGTTGCTCTGGCCCGCTTGGCATAGGTGTCCCGTTATTAGTGACGAGCTAGTAGTACCGTGGAGCTATCGCTTGATCCCTCCAGCTTCACAACGACCCATCCCCAGCAGAGTTACAGGATCCTGTGCGGGTCGCGCTCTTGCCTCAGTCATCTTGCTTGCCGTTCTCCTCTCTCCGTTTTCTGCCTTCTCGAGGCAGGCAGCCGGGATAGACCAGGCAAAGGCCAAGGCCACAGAACATGCGGGAGACGCAGCCTGCCTCGACTGCCACCAACAGCAGGCGCTTCCCTACATGCACACCTCGCATCATTTGACATCGCAGCTGGTGAATCGTACTTCCATGAGATTCTCTCTGCCTGGCGGAGCGAAGACCCTGATGATTGTCGACCCGGCCAAGCAGACCGACGAACCATACCTGTTCTTCCAAATCAAAGCGAGCGGTGATCGCTATTATCAAAGCGCCGTAACCGGCTGGGGATCGAAGCGGCAGACCAGAACCGAGCCGATGGATATTGTGATTGGTTCGGGCAGGCGTGGACAGACCTTTCTTTATTGGGATGCCAACCGCTTATTCGAGCTCCCCATCAGCTACTGGACCGCAGGCCATGAGTGGATCAACAGTCCAGGCTATGGCGACGGGACAGCGGACTTCAGCAGGCCGGTAAACCCCGGATGCCTGGAATGTCATGCGACGGCGATCCGAGCGCTTTCCGCAGATCCTTTTACCAACAGTTATGAAAAAAACACCCTGGTCACTGGGATTTCCTGTGAGACCTGTCACGGTTCGGGCCAGGAACACATCGCGAAGCAAAGGCCAGCGGCATCGAAGGGCGTCCGCGCTGAGGACAACTTTATCCTGAATCCTAAGCACTTCTCGCGCGACCGGCAGGTAGACCTGTGCGCCCTCTGTCACAGCGGCCTCGAGCGGGACGAGGTTGACCCAGCATTCTCCTTTGTGCCAGGAGAGCCGCTAAGCAATTATTTTCGGCCGCGTGCGTCCCCGGATGTCGAGCGTCCGGACGTTCATGGCAACCAGGTTGGCCTGCTGCGTCGCAGCCGTTGTTTCCTGGCATCGCCTGAGATGAGCTGTTCGACATGTCATGACGTCCATGCTGCCGAGCGCCCGGCGGCGGCCTACTCCGGCCGCTGCCTCACCTGCCATCAATGGCAAAGCTGCGGCGTCGCGAAGAAATTAGGCCCCAGGATCGCAGATAACTGCATCGATTGCCATATGCCGGTGCAGGCCACAAACGTAATCGTGTCCGAGACGGCGGGCAAGGTCACGCGCGCCACCATGCGCAATCATTGGATCAAGGTCTATCCGGACCCGGCCTCGCCGGCAAAGTAGTCCTGGTTCGCTGCACTTCGTCACACGTGGCTCTGACGAGCCTGGAAGGTAAGCGGTACACTGAGGGTGGTCAATACCTGCTTTTTCCGGGAGGACCGCCATGTTGATCGTGAAACCTTTAGCTCGACTCACATTGGCAGTTATGACGGCGCTTGCGGCCTCGGGGACGTTCGCTGCGGCCCAGGGAAGCAAGTCACAGGTAGTCATGCTACCGGATCCCACTCCGCGGCAGCCTGATCTGGAGCAGAAGTATAGTCAGCCTCCAACAAACGGCACCGCGGCAGACCACGCGGCGATGGTGCTGAACGAACAGCGCCAGGCGCTCATCATTCGAGCTTCCAGCCAGTTGGCGTCGCTGGCCGCGGTATTGAACGACGGCATTCAGAAACATGAGAAGGGCACATCGCTTGCTCCTGAGGTGCAAATCGCCGAACTCATGGAGAAGCTGGCTAAGAACGTGAATACTTCCATTAAACTCGCCGGCGAGCCGGCTACCGCGGGCCGCGCATCGAAGTCTGACCTGGCGAAGACAAGCACTCCAGCAACCGCCGTTGGTGGGGACACGCCTGAGGCGCAACTCAAGCAGCAGGCCGGGCAGCTTTTGGTCATCGTTCAGGAACTGCAGGCAGAAGTCGGCAAGACCAACCGAGATACGCTTTCGGTAGGGGTACTGGCGAAATCCGCGGAGGTGGAACGTGCGGCCAAGAGCCTTAAAGAACGAATGAAGAAGCGTTCCAGCGGCTGATCCCTCTCGCCGCAGGCGCGCCGGATCAATTCTTATGGAGTGAAAGCCGACGGAGTCTGCGGAAGTTTGCGCGCCAACGATTCATTCTCTTCCTTCTTCATCGAGCTCACTTTTGCGAACTCGGCCGCCGCTTCTTCCTTCTTCCCCATGGATTGATAAAGCCTGGCTAGCCGCCAATGGGGCGCTGAATCCCTGGGATCTAACGCAATCGCGCGCAACAACTCCGTAGTCGCGTCATCGTTCTTGCCCTGGCTTGCATACACAATACCCAGGTCTCGATGGACCATGGCAGACGACGACTCTCTGGCTAACACTGCTTCCAATGCAGGCTGGGCGTTGGCGTAATCGTTCAGCTTCACATACGAATCACCCAAATACTCCCTCGCCTGCAGGTTCTGCGGATCGTTGCCCAGTTCGGCTGCAAATTCCTTCACTGATTCTGCGTAGTGGGTTTGCGTCCATAACAGGTAACCCAGACAGAAATGTGCGTTCGGCTCCTTCGGGTTAGCCGCCGCGGCAGCGTGGAAATGCTCCATCGCTCCGGCGTCGTCGCCGGTTTCATCCAGCGCCTCACCTGCAATCATTTCCGCTTCCGCAGAGGATGGGTCCAGGTTCAGGATCTCCTTATACGTGGCAAGCACACAATCGTACTGCTTGCTCCATAGGCAGCTATGAGCGAGGGCCAGGCGTAAAGGCAAACTCTGCGGCTGCATTTTGGCAGCTTGCTGGAGGAATGGAACGGCGACCAGATAGTCGCCCATCCCATAATGGGCCATGCCCAGCAGGATGATCAGGCGCTGATCGCCAGGATGCTTGCGCAACTCAAGGGTGAATGGTTTGATGGATCCCCGGTAGAGCGCACTCTTGAAATAAGCCAGCCCCAGATTCATCTGCAGACCGGGAAAGGCTGGATCAATTGCTTCTGCCTGGTGATAAAACGCAATGGCTTGCGAGTAATGCTCCTGCCGGGCTTCCATCAAACCCTGATGGGCAAAGGCTTCGGCATTGCCGGGATCACGCTCCGCTATGGAGTGCCATACCTGCTCTGCTTCCGCATTGTGGCCGCCTGCTTCCAGGGCCAGAGCGTCCGTTCGGCTCGCCTGCGCGCGCGCCGCGGCGTGAATTACAAGAGCGAGCGCCAGCAGGAGGGCGAACCACAAGACTCTGAAAACGCTACTCACCATAGTCACCCACGCGCTCGACACAGCCAGGTTACAAGCGAGCGCTGCCCGCAAGAAAAAGTCCAGAGCAGGTGGTTCCTGCCCTGGACCCCTTTGAAGACGATGATAAATCTAAAACACCAGCTTGCCCCCTAACTCCAGCACCCGTGGATCCTGGGTGCTGGTGACCTGGCCGAAGTTGCTGGTGATCTTGCCCGTCGCGTCGGCATTAAAGCTGTTGCCGATGCCGTTGAATTCAGTGTGGTTGAAGGTGTTAAACGACTCTGCGCGGAACTGAAAGTGAACCCGCTCTGTTATGTCGAACGTCTTATAGAGCGAAGTGGTAAAGTTCAGACGGCCTGGCCCCAGGACCGAATCTTTGCCTGCATTGCCGAAACCCTGGTTTGTATTGCCGGCCCACGCTGGAAGAGGCGCGGCGAACGCGGTGGGGTCGAACCACGCCTTCTGGGTCTTCGGATAGTGCACTTTACCTACGAGATTGGGACGGCTGGTGTAGCCACCGTCCAAACCAACAGGGTCGTAGTTCAAGCCGAGTGACGGTCCTTGATTGGCAATGAGGGCTCCGGACTCGAAGATCGCCGTTCCCGCCACTTCCCAACCACCAATCGCCATGCGCGTGAAGTAATTAGTCTGGCCAAAGTCCGGCAGCTTGTAAATGTAGTTGGCGTTCAGGATGTTGCGGCGGTCAAGCGCACCGGAACCACGATCGTAATTCGGGTTGAAGGGATCGCTGATGGTATTCAGGTCGTAGGACGTTTGATCGATCTCATGCGACCAGGTGTAATCAACCTCACCGCTGAGACCATGTTTACCCTGTGCACGAAGGCCTGTCTGGAAGCTGTTGTACGTGCCTCGGGTCGAGTTTTCCTGCTGGTTAATTCCCGCGAAGCCCGGGTAGGTGCGGTAGATATCGGTGATAGGTAGAGAAGTTCCCGGGCAAGGATTCTGAATACCGGTTGTGATCTCGCCGACTTGGGGAGGATTCACGCAGCCGGGAATGGGTGCATTGGTTCCGGAGTGGTTACTGGAATCACCAACATCCGCGCGCACGGCGAATGGAGTGGAGAGTGGGTAGGTGTTGATATTCCGCTCGATGTTCTGTGCCCAGGCAACGTTGCCCACGTATTGAGTAATAAAGATCAAGGACGGCTCGATTTCACGCTGGATGCCAAGACTGTACTGCGCGACTCCCGGGGCCGGGTAATGGAGTGCGAGGGTAGTCAAACCCTGGGCGAATACCGGACTTGTGGCCGTTTGTCCACTGATCCAGCTGGTGTGTGGGTTGGAGAAGTACACGTTGCTGGCACTGGGATCATTAAAGAAGGGTTCATTGGTCGCGGCGTTGTAAATATCGTTGCCTTGTAGACGCTCGTAGAATGTTCCAAAACCCCCACGAATTACGGTCTTCCCGTTGCCAAACATATCGTAGGAGAAGCCCACGCGCGGCTGCCATGTGCCGTAGTCATTCTTGACCAAGCCCCGGGGCAAACCATCCTGGCCGGCAATCTGGATACCATTCTGATAGAAAGGCTGTGTGGCTCCCGCTGGGGTGGTGAATCCAGGGCCCGTATTATCCTGCGTGCCATTCGATTTCCAGAGCGGTATTGCGCTCGTCTGGAATGCGCCGGGATTAAAGTTAGCGACCTGATTGGCCCGTTCGAAGGCATGCGGCAGAGCGTCAAAGCGGATCCCCAGTTGGATACTCAGCTGCGGGATCGCGTGCCAGTTATCCATTACATAAAAAGACGTCGTCTGGTTGACATAGTGGCGGATGGGGAGCGCCTGCGCCTGGTCGAAGTTACTGGAGAGGCCAAGGATCAAGTCGACGGCCGAGTCCCCGGTCAGTGAACCGAATTTGAAGAGGCCCCCGGGGTCGCCAAACAGCTGCTGGTTCTTGGTGTAGCGATTGTAGCCAAAGCCATACTTCATCGTATGCCGGCCCCTGGTATAGGAGATGTCCAGCTTTGGGTTGTAATCCTGGGCCGCATTATGCCAGGGCGCAGAACCGACTTGCTCCTGGGTGTTATACGGCGCTCCCAATTGCACGCCCGGCAGATTTTTGGAGCCATTGACGAAATACTTATTAACCTGCAAGGACGCCGGCGTTTGTGAATTAGCGCTGTTGACGATATTGATAATATTGCCGTCGTAATTCATGCTTGCTTCGAGGAGCAGGTTCGGGGAGATGGTGCCGGTTAACTTGACTGCCGCGCTATAGGAAGGGTTAGAAAGAGTACTGGTAATAGTGTTGTAGTTCGCGGTCGCCCAACCGAGCATCGGAGATGCATATGCTTGCGTAACCGCATCGTGCAGGTAGTGCCCGAGGAGCTGCCACTTATCTGTGATACGGTGGTCGACGCGGAGAACGTCGTCGCGCACAGTGATCGGCTGGCTGGCAGATCCGAGGTTGTTGCCGTTGGCCAGGTTCGCCGGAGGCAGAACGCCCGTGGCCAGGTACGCCACAGAATTGGGATCAAACAGTGAAGCCGGGACCACGTTATTTGGGAACGGCTGACCAGGCACGAGGCCCGCGGCGGCCAACTTGGCAGCAAAAGCGGGATCTCCGACAACCTTCGGGACTGTCAGAATCTGTCCCGCGTCAAAGACCGGAGCGACATAGTGCAGGTCGGTGCCCGCAGTGGGAAAATCTGCCGCGGGAATGGCCTGCGATTCGTCCGGGTTGCTGGCCTGAACCAGCCTGCGCCATTCTTCATTCACGAAGAAGAAGGTCCTTTGGTGACTGTTGTTATAGATGTGCGGGATGAAGACCGGGCCGCCGATATTGCCGCCGAAAATGTTGTAGTTCAGTTTCAGCCTTGGGGTGATGGGATCGGTTTGCTTGTTGAGATAGCTATTGGCATCGAATACCGTATTGCGATTGAACTCAAAAAGTTCGCCGTGAAATTTCTGGGTGCCACTCTTGAGGCCCAGGCTGATGGTGGCTCCGGAGGAGATACCGTAGTCAGGCGGATAGTTGCTGGCCAGCGTTTCAAATTGAGCAATGGCATCCTGTGAGGGCATGATATTCATGCCGCCTGCACCGCCACGATCATCTGCCTCACCGCCATCAATCAGCCAGATGTTGTGGCTCTGGCGGAGGCCGTTTACGCTGATGGTGAAGTTTGCGGCAACCGAGGTTGGCGTGTTGCTGTCCGGCAGGGCCGAACTAACGCCCATGCCTAAGGCGGCTAACGCTGCAAAGTTGCGATTTTCTGTCGCGATTTCGCTGATCTGCTCGGCATTGATCAAAGTACTGACTACGTTCGAGTCAACCTGTACCGCCAAAGCAGTTGCCTGGACCGTGACCGTCTGGCCAACGGTGCCAACCGTGAGTCGAATATCGGCTTTCCGCACCTCGGAAATATTCAGGCTGAGCCCATTTTGCTGATACGTCTCAAAGCCAGTTGCCGAGACGGAGAGGTTGTAGGTACCTACGTTCAGACCGGGTATGGTGAACAGGCCGTTGCCATTGGTCTCAGCCTTGGTTACAAAACCGGTGCCTACGTCGGTGAGAGTCACCTGTGCGCCGGTCACGGCCGCGCCCACTGGATCCACAACCGATCCGTCGATCTGGGAGTTCTGCTGTGCATGCAGGCTCAAACAGGAAAAGAGCAGCAAGAAGGAAAGCAGGACGTGCCAGTGCCCTAACCCGCTGGTCACATTCCTCCCCATGGCAGGGCGCATCCAGAATGCTCCGAGGCTTCTTACATCGATGGCAGGGGAATGATTAGGTTGCAGGGCGGCACAATGCCTTAACTCCTGATTGCGACTCATATTGCCTCCAAACGTCGATCTAGTACTGAGTTTTATGTCTTGACTGCCATTTGGCAGTTTTTAGTCTGTTTTTTCGTACATCTTCAGAAATTCGCATAAGTTGAAGTTCCACCAGGTGCTGAGACTATCTATTGCCTAAGCCCTCCGATGGCGATCCAGGTACCTTGATAAAAACTCCTCTCCCGCGGCGCCTATTGGCTGCCGCCCCCTCGAACTCTCGACCAACGGATGACCGCACTCACGATGCAGTTTCCAGAGGGCCTCCTTATCCAAATCGCTACCCAGGCATCGGTTGTCGCGATCCTCAAGCTGCGATCTTGGGTCTTAACCCCGGATAGCGGGTTACAGAAACGTTTTTCTAGAGGCGACCCAGAGTAAACGGCAACAATCCAATCACTGTCAAGCGAATTCTTTTTGACCTTTAATAAAGGGGTACCCGGGTCCAGAAAACGGGTGGGGCAAACGACGGGTGGAAGAACCCGCGCAGCTTTGTTTTTAAAGAGATAGTAGGAAGCCGCGGGCACAATGATGATGCAGATACCGAGAGTTAACCCCTAACCTGCATTAACAGGAATTTAGGTAGTTGCGGCGGATGTTTGAGGACGACCCCGGACGGTGGAGATCAGCGATCGCATCCGTAGTTACTTAAACCTAACTTTTCGGGCACCACGGAGAATCACTTCAAGATTGCCTTGTACTTGGCAGATGGACCGCGAAATTGTATCGGAGATCAACCCTTCTTCCCTCTTTTTGCGGGCTTCGGTTTGAGGGAACTTACATACTCGTAACTGCGGTCGAAGAATTTCTTTAGTTCCCGTGTCGACGAGAGCAACGAGTCCGGAACCTCGACGTATTCGGGTTGAACCCGTCCATATGCCTCGCACAACTTTGCCTTGTATTTCTTTAAAAATGCCTCCCGCTCTTCAGTAGGCAGCCGGAGAGCCACCTTGCCTTCTTTGCTAAGGTAGCTAAACATATGACCATTCACAGAAGTGTAAGGCACTGTAGCACCCTTCTGTTCGATTTTTGGATTGGTGGCGACCAGCTTTTTGTACGATTCAAGCTTTTGTAACGGAAGTACTCCCGCGGTTGGCTTAGCCATGCGCTCTAACCCTCCGTGGTATTTTCGCATTTCATCGGATAATCCCGGCCCTGTGTGGAGTTTCCATGAGCAGTAGTTGCTAATTCATCGCGGGGCGAAGAGTTCCAGCGGAATGGCATCGCCCATGGCTTTATAGCCGGCAGGGGAGGGATGCAGGTGATCTCCACAGTCGTAGGCGGGCAGCAGGCGATCAGGATGCTCAGGGTCACGGACTACAGCGTCAAAATCTATTACTGCATCGAAATGGCCCCGGGCGCGGATCCAGCGATTCACTTGCTGGCGGTCGTCTTCACTCAAGGGGCCCGGATGATAGTAGGTTGAGCCCACGTAGGGCGTGATCGTGGCTCCGTAGATGCGAAGTCCGTGTGCTTGCGCGCGAAGAATCATCTGGTCATAGGCTGCGATCAGACGCTGCACAAGAGCAGCATGCTGCGAGGACGGTACTTCGCCGTTCCGCGACAGGCCACCGAGATCATTGACCCCCTCAAACACAATCACCCACCGCACCGCCGGCGGGGCGAGCACATCGCGATCGAAGCGCGCCAGTGCATTCGGCCCCAATCCGTCGGTCAGCAGGTGATTGCCGCCGATGCCCTGATTGGACACGCCAAGGTTGCGCGTAACAGGCGAACTCTGCAGCCGGGCCGCCAGGACATCGGTCCAACGGTCATTGCCGTTGGTGGTGGCGCCGTGTCCGTCGGTGATCGAATCGCCGAGCGCAACTACGGATGCGGCTCCTGGTGCAGCTTCCACGTCGACCTCCGAAAGCTGGTACCAGTGGTCCACGCGCCTCGCATCACCCAGCGTGGCGGCGCTTACCGCGTCGCCGTGCTCATAGTAGGAAGTTGCCCTTGATCCCGGATGTCCTGTCTCCCTCGCCGGAGGCAAGTCCAGGTGAAAGGTGATTGCCAAATCCGATAGCGGCCGCACCGGGTAATCCACCGGGTCAGAGATCCACTCCGCGCCGGGAGGAACGGCGACCGCCGGCTGGCCGGCAAACGTCAACGGGCGATCGCTTGCCGGGTCAATGGCCGCGGAGGAAGAAGAGAGCGGACGGGCAATGTGCACCGAAGAGAACTGCAGGGCTTCGGTTCCGAATGCGTTGGTCACATGCACACGCACCGCGGCCCCGCCTACGGACAAATGAATAATTTGGCGCACGGTAGCGTCGCGAAGGTCATCCGGCGGGAGTTCATTCTGCGGCTCCGGAATCTGCTGGGATGCTCCCCAACTCGCAACCCAGCGTTGCGCCCCGGGAGTGCCCGGTTGCTGTGCCCACATGCATTGAGCAATCAGAATCGCGTTCAACACGGCCATGAATTTTTGTGTCTTGCCCATAGCGGCGAATATACGATGGTACGCGACGTAACGCCCTGGAGCAATTGCGTGCCTCGAAGCTCATGGATGTCCCGCCTTCTGCCCATCTTCCTGTGGTTCGCTGTAACAGCATTGGCTCAAACTCCGCCCGTCACGTTCACGGCGGACCAGATTCGTCAGAACATGATGGATCAACTGGGCATCAAGACCCTGCGGCCGGGGCCGAGCGGAAACGAGAAAGCGCCCAACCACGCTAACTACGACGAGACCAGGGCCAATCCGTTTCCCGAGCTTCCCGATCCGCTCGTGCTGAAGGACGGGCAGAAGGTGACTACGCCTGCGATGTGGTGGGACCAGCGCCGTCCCGAGCTGCTCGAGATGTATTCGAAGTATGTCTATGGGCGCGTCCCACAGGACGTTCCGAAGGTGAAATGGACGGTGAAAACTGTCGATCACGAGATGATTGGCTTCACGCCGGTTCTGGCCAGGGAGGTTATCGGACAGGTGGATAACTCATCTTACCCAGCGATCACGGTTGGCATTCACTTGATGCTGGTCACACCGGAAAAGTCAAAGGGTCCGGTGCCGGTTCTGCTGATGTTCGGCCGCGCGGGATTCCCTGCACCGAACGAGCCGCAGGGCGCGGACGTGGACCGGATTAACAAGGCCATGAAAGCTTTGCTCGTGCAGCAGGATTCGTCCCTCGAAGAAGTGTTCGCACAGCATCCCGCATGGGAGCCGGTCAAGGCCACTCCCTTCCAGCTTCCGCAGCGAAACGAGGACGGCGACCTGCCCAATACCTGGCAACTTATTGCCGCCGGATGGGGCTTCGCATTATTAGACCCTGCAAGCGTGCAGGCCGATGATGGCGCGGGGCTCACTCGCGGCATCATCGGCCTGGTCAACAAGGGTCAGCCGCGCAAACCTGAGGACTGGGGCGCTTTGCGCGCATGGGCCTGGGGCGCGAGCCGTGGCCTCGACTATCTCGAGACCGATCCCGCCGTGGATGCAAAACATGTCGGTATCGAGGGCGTCTCCCGCTACGGCAAGGCGACCCTGATCACCATGGCGTTTGACCAGCGCTTTGCCATGGCGCTCGTCGGCTCATCGGGGAAAGGCGGAGTCACGCCGCTTCGCCGCAACTTCGGCGAAGCGGTGGAAAGCCTCGCCGGCGGAGAGTTCTACTGGATGGCAGGCAACTTCATGAAGTACGCCGCCGCTGAAGCGAGCTTCGGAAGCATGAGTCCGGGCGACATTCCAGTAGATGCGAATGAACTGATTGCGGTTTGCGCCCCGAGGCTTACGTTCATCAGCTACGGGGTACCGGAGAAAGGCGATGCGCGGTGGCTTGACCACCAGGGTAGCTTCATGGCCACCGTCGACGCGAGCCGCGTCTATAAGCTGCTCGGCGCCAGTGGCCTCGCTTTCGACGACTACCATACGGCGAAGATGCCAGCGGTAAACCAGGGACTGCTGGATGGGCAGCTCGCGTGGCGGCAACACGACGGCGGCCACACTGACGCGCCGAACATGAAGTATTTCATCGAGTGGGCCGACAGGTTCATCGCGCATACGCCACCATCGTAGATGCTAATACCGCATGTGTCCGGAAGGGGCTGCAAGCTCCTTAGCTCATTCATCGAGCAGCATTGCAGGCTGTAGAAGGTGCGTGAGTACCCAGGAAAAAGAAAGCGCTACGGCTGCGATGCCGGAACGACCGGGAGATTGATGAAGCTTGCGTGGCCAGGCTGGTGCCAGATTCGCTGTGTTGCTTTCTGAAAATCGTCTGGTTTCGCTTCGAAGATGTTTGGCACGAAACGTTGCGGATTGCGATCGTAAAGAGGAAAGAGCGTGGACTGCACCTGCACCATGATCCTGTGACCGGGCTGGAAGGTGTGATTGACCATGGGTAACCCAAAGACGTACGTCAGCGGCTCGTTGGGCTTGATCGGCTCCGGATGCTCGAAGCTGGTGCGGTAACGGCCGCGGAAGATATCCGTGGCTATGGGTAGTTGATAGCCGCTCATGTGAACAGGAGGGGCGATCCGATCGGGCTGCACATCGATCAGCTTGACGACCCAGTCTGAATCAGTGCCAGTGGTTGAGGCCACAAGATGCACAACCGGCTCTCCTGATAACTTCATCGGCTCCTTGAGAGGCTCGGTCTCGTAGGTCAGAACGTCCGGACGTCCATCTACGAAGCGCTGGTCTGTCACCAGCCAGGTACGCCAACCCATCTCATCCGCATCATCGATGGGGCGAGGGCGGTACGGAACTGGCTTCGCAGGGTCGGATACGTACTCGTCAAATTTCGTGGCACTCGCTTCTGCCGGCGGCAGAAACGAAAGCCCACCTGCGGCACCCAGGTAGAGCGGCTTCGACGTTACAGGACAGCCCTGCTCGCAACTCCTGGGGAAAACCTTGGGCTCATCCCAATGATCGGCGCCGGTATCGTAAATGAAGACCGGCGGCGTCGATGGAGGCGGGGCACCGGGCTTGAGGTACTGGTTAAAGAATGGCAACAGCACATCACGACGCCACTGGGCCGCAGTGTCAGTAGCCCAGGTGAGTGGCCCGAGCGCCCGGCCTTCCCGGTTGATCTGGCTGTGAAACCACGGACCCATCACCAGGTAGTTCATGGTGTCCGGAGTGCCTTTGGCTTTGAGGGCACGGTAGCTGTGGATGGCTCCCCACATATCTTCCTGGTCCCATAGTCCCTGCTCCCACATGGTGGGCACGGTAAGAGGTTTGGCCGCGATCAGCTTGTCGAGCGCCTGACTCTGCCAAAACCCGTCGTAAGTTGGGTGCTCGACCACCGTGTGCCAGTAGGGTAGTTGGTCCATACCTTCGGCCCTGGCAAGTGCGTCCGCCGAGCAGGCGCGCAGATAATTCGTGTATTCGTCGCGACCCTCGTGCGCTACCTTGACGCCGTCGCCGCGCTGCGAGGTTTGCCCCAGGATGTAATCGATGTTGGGTTGTCGAAATGCGCCATAGTGAAACCAGTCGTCGCCCATCCAACCGTCCACCATGGGACTCTCCGGCGCGGCAACCTTCAATGCAGGGTGCGGGATGCAAGAGCGCCATCACCACGGTGAAGCCTTCATAGCTTGAGCCAATCATGCCTACGCGGCCGTTCGACTCAGGTACGTTTTTCACCAGCCAGTCGATGGTGTCGTATCCGTCCGTGGTGTCGTCCGCACCGGACGGGTTGTAGCCCGAGTTCACCGGGGGCGGCGTCATCAGGTAGACGCCTTCGGAGCCGTACTTGCCGCGCACATCCTGGTAGACGCGGATGTACCCTGCTTCCACGAAGACTTCGTCGCTGAGAGGAAGAGCTTCGATCATGCGCCCGCTCTTGGAGCGTGCCGCGCGCTCTGCCGCGTTGTAGCAGGTGCGTGTAAGTAGAATGGGCGCGTCCTTCGCGCCCTTGGGGACGACAATCACTGTGTAGAGTTTGGTACCGTCGCGCATCGGCACCATGGCTACGCGCTTGTCAAAGTCGGTTGGTTGCGCAGGCGCTTTGAAATCTGGGCGGGATATCGTTCGCCGGCATTTTGGGTTGCTGCGTGAGAGCATTCGGAGTGGAAGAAATCGCCAGGGCGACGAAGACAGACAGAGTAACGAACTTGTGCATGCTCTCCTTGATGCGACGAGGCGAAAAAGCTAGCGCCTAAAAATAGTAGGTGACCTTTGATGATTTTAGCTTGTGTCAGAGAGAAACAGAGGCGGTAGTCCGGGAGGACTGCATATCCCTCGGCTGTGTTGCCTTGGATTTCCTGGCGAGGCCCGTGGCCGTACCCTCCGACAGAGTTTTTGGCGCTTTGGACACATTTGGACTTCTACCTGGAAAAGAATCCCTTGAGGAAGGGCACGGCTTCAGCCGTGCCGTAAGCACAGCATACAGACGAGGGCTTTAGGCCCCTGAGGGCATCTTTTTATTAGCGTATAAGAGAACCTTGAGGCGAGAAAAAACGTACCTCAGCGGCTAAAGCCGTCAATAGCAGTGGCATTTGTGGCACGGCTGAAGCCGTGCCCTTCCTCAAGAGGCTCTTTTCCAAGTAGAAGTTGAAATTTGTTCGGGGCTAAAAGATCGGATTCGGGGAGGCGGCTCACATGGGAGGCCTGACTCATTGCGAAGAGGCGACGAGCATGAGCATGTCGGGGGCAATGCTGCAGGCTTCTGGCGAAGGTGTGTGCCAGGTATTGCCATCGGCATAAGTAATCGAGTTTAATCGATGGATGTGACAGCGGCGAAGCGGCTCAGCGAGAGATCGCTGGATGCTTCGCTCTTCCCTTTCACGTCCAGTACAACCTCTATCGGTCTTCGCTAAATCAGGGTTCGAGGAAGAGTTCGACAGATTCATCGCTCTGCCCTTGTTGCTGTAACCGTGAACGACGAATTGGGCACTTACGATTTCGTGGGCAAGGAGGTTGGTCATGGTCAGGTGGATTCTCTGAGCATGCGGAGCTATCGCGCTGCCTTCCGCATTCATTCCAACCGGAATTCCGGCTCCATGCCGTGCCTGGATACCGACTGGGCAAGTTGCATCAGGGGTGCGCGGGAGCGTCAAGACAGTGCTCTTTGACTGCGCAATTACGATTGGGGCTGCGAACAGGAGGACGAGTGGGAGGATGCCGGCACGAATCATAACTACCCCTCTAAGTTCCGCTAGGAAAACGGTACCCCTTTTTCGAGCGGTAGGCAATAGACACAAAAAGGCCGGAGCTTTTGGCCCCGGCCTTTTTGCTCACTTAGTTTAAGCGCTGAAGAGCAGGATTCCCGTCGACTTATCTTCTCCCACTTCGCTTACCGGGCGGTAGAAGAGCTGATTGTTTTCCAGGTAGACCTCGAGGAAGGCCGGACGCTCGGCAATGCCGCCGGCAATCAGTGCTTCCGATAATGGATCCTCGACGTAGCGCTGCAGAGCACGGCGCAACGGACGCGCGCCATACGTGCGGTCGACTAACGTCTTTTCCAGAATCCACTTCTTGGCATCTTCGGTCACCGACAAGGTGATCGCCTTCTGAATCAGGTTGGAATTCAGTTGCTGTACCAGCAACTCCAGAATCTGAATCAGATCGGAATCCGAGAGCGACATGAAGATGATCACTTCATCCAGACGGTTTAAGAACTCTGGATTGAACGTCCGCTTCACCTCGTTCTTGACCAATTCCTCCATCTTGTCCATCAGCAGGTCTTCGCGATCGGACTGGAAGCCCAGACCCTGCTTGCGCTGCAAATGCCGCGCGCCGATGTTCGAGGTCATGATGATGATCGAGTTCTTGAAGTCCACCGTGTTGCCCAGACCATCGGTGAGCTGACCATCCTCAAAGACCTGCAACAGGATGTTGAAAACATCAGGATGTGCTTTCTCGATTTCATCGAGCAGGACCACAGAGTAGGGCGAGCGCTTCACCCGTTCGGTGAGCTGTCCACCTTCCTCGTAGCCCACGTAGCCCGGAGGCGAACCGATGAGCTTCGAGACAGAGTGCTTCTCCATGAACTCCGACATGTCGAAGCGGATCAGAGCCTTCTCACTGCCGAAGAGGAACTGGGCCAGCGTGCGCGCCATTTCCGTCTTGCCTACACCGGTCGGCCCCAGGAAGAGGAAGGAACCGATCGGACGGTTGGGAGATTTGAGACCGGCACGGGAGCGGCGAATCGCACGCGACAAAGCAGAGATTGCCTTGTCCTGCGAAATGACCCGCTTGTGCAGCTCTTCTTCGACGCGCAACAGCTTCTGGGTTTCTTCTTCCTTGATGGACGTGATCGGCACGCCGGTCCAGCGGCTCACCACGTCTTCAATGTCCTCACGGCCTACGATGCCGGCGGTGGAATCGTCCAGATGATACTTGTCGCGCAGGGCGCGCAGGTTCTCGCGCTCCTTGCGCTCCTCGTCAGAGTAGAAGCGGGCTTTCTCAAATTCATGGTTGGCAATCGCATTCTCCATGCGATGAACAATGAATTTGATGCGCTTCTGCACTTCGGTAATCTCTTCGGGCAGCGAGGTCTGGCGCAATTTCACGCGGGCCCCCGCCTCGTCGATCAGATCAATTGCCTTATCCGGAAGGAACCGGTCCGGGATGTAGCGGTTGGAGTGCGAGACCGCGAAGTGAATGGAGTCATCGGTGTAGCTGACCGCATGGAACTTCTCATAGCGGTCCTTGATACCCATGATGATCTTGATGGCATCCTCTTCATTCGGAGGCGGCACTTTGACTGCCTGGAAGCGACGCTCGAGCGACCGGTCTTTCTCGATCGATTTGCGATATTCGGCCGGCGTGGTTGCGCCGATGCACTGAATTTCGCCGCGCGAGAGAGCCGGCTTGAGGATGTTGGCGGCGTCGAGCGAACCCTCGGCCGAGCCTGCGCCCACCAGGGTGTGCAGCTCGTCGATGAAGATGATGGAGTTTTGGTTCTCCATCAATTCCTTCATGATCGTTTTGAGCCGCTCTTCAAACTGGCCGCGGTACTTGGTTCCGGCAACAATGAGCGAAAGATCGAGCGCCAGGACGCGCTTGTCTGCCAGGAAGCTGGGCACCTCACCGTCGGAGATGCGCTGCGCAAGCCCTTCGACGATGGCGGTCTTGCCAACGCCGGGTTCGCCGATCAGTACAGGATTGTTCTTGGTGCGGCGGCACAAAATCTGAACCACGCGCTCGAGCTCCTGATCGCGGCCGACCAGCGGGTCAAGCTGGTTATCCATGGCCGCCTGAGTCAGGTCGCGCGAGAACTCTACCAGCAGGCTTGATTCGCGGTTGCGCTGCGATGGTGGGGCCTTTTCTTGCGTGGCGCGCGCGAGTTCCTCACGGATGGCGAGCAGACGCAGCCCGCGCTCGTGCAATATTTCTGCGGCAAAGCACTTTTCTTCGCGCAGTAATCCTAAGAGCAGGTGTTCGGTGCCAATATGTTTATGCGACAGGCGCTCTGCTTCTTCTGCCGCGTAGGCCAGAACCCGCTTGCATTCGTTCGACAAAGGCAGATCGACAGAAGTGGACACCTTCTCTCGAATCGTCGTATGACCTTCAATCTGCTTGCGAATGGATTCAACCGAAGCATGAGAGCGGAGAAAGCGATTCGTCAGCGCCTTATCCTCTCGCAGCAGACCAAGCAGCAAGTGCTCTGTCTCGATATATGGGGAACCAAACTGGCTGGCCTCATACCGTGCGAAGAAGATGACGCGCCGCGCCTTTTCTGTATACCGTTCGAACATGTTCCCCCTTAAAAACTGCCCTCCCACGATCCAAGGCAGCTTTCGTCCTGTTCCATCTTCCCGAGTCCATTGGAACCGGGAAAACCACTCGGCTGGGCGGAGATAAGCTCTTTCTAAATCTTATATCGACCCAACCACTGTCACGAGTCACCCTTTTGGGTAACCCGGCTTATATGCTCCGCTTTACAGATCCAACGGAGACAACTCTTCCATCCGGCCATGCGCTAACCGCATCACCCGTTCACAACGCCTCGCCAGAGGCAAATTGTGGGTCACCAGGATTGAGGTCAAACCATAGCTTGCGTGCAGGCGCTGAATCAGTCCAAATAGGGCATCCGCGGTCTGGTCATCCAGATCTCCTGTAGGCTCATCAGCCAGAAGGAGTTTCGGGGTGGTCACCAACGCTCGCGCCAGGGAAACACGCTGCTGCTCGCCACCGGAAAGCTCACCCGCACGATGGGATGACCGGTCTCCCAGTCCCACCTCTTCCAGCCAATGAACGGCTTCCTGCAATGCCTCTCTTTTGGACTTGCCTCGCGCCAGAAGGGGGAGCGCGACATTCTCAGCGGCAGTAAATTCCGGCAGTAAATAATGGAACTGCCAAACATAGCCAATTTCGCGATTGCGAAACGCTGCAGATTCCGCGGGGGATAGGGATCTCAATATTGTTGAGGCAAAGTATACGTCACCCGCCGAGGGTGTATCAAGAGCCCCGAGGATGTGCAGCAGGGTGCTCTTGCCGGCGCCCGACTGGCCTACGATGGCCAGCAACTCCTGCCGTCTCACTTCGAAATTGATTGCCTCAAAAAGAACCAATCGTCCGTATTGCTTACGCAAATTGCGAACTTCGACCAGGGCCGGACCTTCCGGGCTCCCGAGCGCGCCCAGGCGGCCTTTTTGGGCTTCGTCTGTGGCGGCGGCCGGCTCCATTATGTGCCTCTGAGGTCGGTAATCAATTTGGACCTACCTTCATGTATCACTAATGCACCCCTCTACGGAAGAGGGTTTGTGGGGTGGGTTGCTTGAAAATACACCAGTTCCCTTGCCCCGCTTCTGATTCTGATTCTGAAATGAGCTGCCGCGCTTGACTGCGGGACTGAACATATGCTTTTGATGCAAAAAGTGCTGCTTTTGATTCCAACGCTGTTCATTCATAGCGAAGAGCTTCAGCAGGCAGAACTCTGGCGGCGGACCCAGAGGGATAGAGGGTGGCCAATAGCGATACGGCAAGGGAAACCGCGCCCACAATCAGCCCATCGGTCCAGCGTGCAGCAAAGGGCAGGTAGTCGATCGAGTAGACCTCGGCAGAGAGTGGGAAACGATAATGGCCACCGAGCCAGGAAAGACCATAGCCGGCGATCAGGCCGAGGATCGTGCCAGTCAGACCGATGAGCAGGCCCTGCAGGAGGAAGATCATTCTCACCTGGCGCGGCTGTACCCCGAAGGACATCATGACAGCGATATCGCGGGTTTTTTCCATCACCATCATGGTCAAAGCAGTGAGGATGTTCAGCGCTGCGACGCAAACGATCAGACCGATGACGATGAAGGTGACCACCTGCTCCAGCCTCAGGGCGCGAAAGAGGGGCCGGTTCTGTTCCATCCAATTGGTGGTCAGGAAGCCTGGCCCGGCGGCGTGCTCGATGGAACGGCCAATCCGGTCGGCACGGTCGAGGTCATCCACTTTGAAGGAGAGAACGGAGACCACGTCCGGCTCTCCAAAGAGGCGCTGCGCGTCGGCCAGGCTGGTGAACGCCATCATTGAGTCGTACTGATAAAAGCCGGAATGGAAGATGCCGGCGACGCGGAAGGGCTGGAACTTGGGAATCAGACCGAGCGGCGTTAGCTCCCCTTGTGGACTGGTCACCATGACGGTTGTGCCTACGCGGGCATCGATGGTATCTGCGAGGTCGTGTCCGATGACGATGGGCGGAGGGGTTTTCCCCCCAATATCGAGCGCTGCGGCGCTGCCCATGGTGACGGTCGAGAGCAAGTCGCTGACGGTGCGCTCCTGGGCGGGGACGATGCCCTCGATGAGAGCTCCCCCGGAGCGAGCGCCGTGGGAGATAAGCACCTGCTCGTACAGGCCGGGCGCCACTGCCTTGACATGCGGCAATTGCTGCAGCCGCGCAGTCAAGCCGCGCCAATCGCGAATGCCATCGCTGGCGACGCGCATGAGCTGCACATGAGCCGTTGAGCCCAGCAGACGGTCCTGCAGATCCCGGCGCATGCCGTTGGTAATGGCCAGGGCAATGATCAGGGACGCCACTCCGGCCGCCACCCCGGCGATCGAAATGACCGTGATGATGCCGACCACCGCCTGACGGCGCTTGGCGCGGAGATAACGTACGGCGACAAATAGCTCGAAGCGCATCGTGACTAGCGGATCACGGTCTTCGCCGCGCTTACGTTTTCATACCGGTCGTAGACGCGAACAGTAAGAATATGTTCCTGCGGGTCAGTCGGAGGCGCAGGGGAGGCCGCAGGGGCACTCTCGGGCTCTTCTGTTGGAGTGCGCGTGGGAATGGCGGCGAGCGGAATGGTGAAGTCGTAGTGCTCGGTGAGGGAGTCAGAGAGTTTGTCTACCGGCTCCAGAAACTGCCATCGGCCGGCGTCGATCGAATACTCGGCGCGGGCAATGGGCGAGGTTTGATCCGTGGCCACAAAGCCGGCATGAAGCACACCGGATTGCAAGCTGCCCTGGAGCGCGGTGAGCACCGGAGGGGTAGTGTCGATGATGAAATGGTCGCTCTCCCGCGCACTGGTCAGTGCGTCCCCCAGCATGTGCGCGGGCGCATCGCTGGCCACCACCCGTATGCGGTAACCACCGTCGGGAATGCGAATCGAATCGAAAGAGTAGAAGCGTTCAGTTATGTGAGACCGGAGCAGCCGCCAGTTCTTCTCTCCATCACCGCGGACGTAGACATCGAAGACCAGCTCGTCTCCGTTTTCGTCGTGGGCTGCCCAGCGGACGGTTACGGCGGAGCGGTCGCGGACCGCTGCCAAGGGCGCCGTGGACGGATCCTGGTTGTAGCTGAGAGTGTTCTGGGCCGACGGCAGGTTGACGGTGATCTGCTGCGGCTGGCCTGGCTGTGGCGCATTCTGGTTCGCCCTGGCGCCTGGCTCGACGGCGATCTCATCGACCACCGGGGCGATGTTCACCGGCAGATAATTGATGCCCACAGAATCGACCAGCGCCCCGGGGTCAATGACGGCTTTCCATTGAACAAAGCGTGCAGCGGGGACGCCGGACGAGCCAGTGTTGGGCGTGATTTTGCGCCAGTCACTCCAATTCCGCTCGGGGTTCTCCACATTGCCGGAGCGGGCGAAGATTTCGTAAGCGCCTCCGTCAGCAGTCACCTCCATGCGGCCGAATCGCGAGAACACGCCTGAGTCAAGGACGTCGCTGAGGTAAGTGCCCTGGGCGGCTGGTTGGTTGTTCAGCTTGTAGAGTCTGCCTGTATTGCTGGTGGCTACGTAAAATCCGTCGGGAGCATCCGCGATGGCGGTTGCCTGGCCGGTCTCGGCGCGAGCCAAGTCGAGGTAGGAGCCGTCTTCAGCGAGGCGATAAATACGGCCCCGATTGCCGGTGGCGGCGAGCAGCCCTTGCGGCGTGGCGCGTAAGGCGTACACCACGTCATCGCGGGTGGCCCAGAGTTTGCGCGGTGCTCCCTGCGGGCTTAGCTCGTCTACTTCAGAGCCGTCGGGAATAAGGCCGTTGCTACTGGAGGCTTGTACGGAGCCAGGGGTCACGATGGTGATGGTTGCGGTGGCCACGGCGACGCCCTGCACCGGGAGGGGAGGCAAGGGGCTCTTGGTCTTTTCCCCAACGGCGGCAACGTACAAACGCCCGTCGGCAGAACGGGCCAGGGCGGTTACTTCGCGTTTAGGTGCGTCGTAGATGACCAGGCCTTTGCGGTCCTTGCCAATGCGGTAGACCAAGCCGCCACCGTCGCTGCCGGCAATTAAATCTCCGTTTGGCTCGAAGAGGAGGCAGCGAATATGCTGCTCGTCACTTTCGAAGAAGAGTTCTGCGTGAGGGGTATCTTTGGAGAGGTCGACGCGGTAGATCGCCGCCGGACCGCCAGTCGCAATGTATAAGGCACCCTGGGCATCGAAGGCCAGGTCCCAGATGTATCGCGCGGGATCGCCGCCTGGCTTGGCTGCATCCGCGTTATGGACAGTAGAAGCGTCGAAGACCACTGTGGCGGTGGTCTCGTCAAGGCCGGATTGGCCTGGTTTGATGCGGTACACCTTGCCACCCGGCACGGTGGCTGCGTAGATCGAACCGTCAGGCCCAACACGAACCGTCTGCACGGTTAGTTCTTTGGTGGTGAATAATTTGGTCGAAGTGCCCGCCGGCGTTACTTTGAGCACGGTTGCGGGAGAACCGGTGCCAATGTAGGCATTGCCCTGGCTGTCAGACGCGACCGCCCAGATGTAGGTGGACGGGGTTAGCAGTACCGATCGCAACGATGGGCCGGATTCCAGGTAACCACGGCTCGAAATCGCGATACTTTGCGGTTGCCCTTTTTCGAAGTCTTCGTAGCGGGATTGAACCCAGAGGCGGGTTCCCTGGGCTGGAAGGACGTGTGGATAAAGGATCAGAGCCAATAGACTTGCTGTTACGACACGAGGCATCATGCTGAACCGAGTCTACTAGGCTGCATTTGTCACCACAAATGAAGGGGGACGACGGAGAGGAAATGCGGGTGCACTCGATTCGGAAAACATTTCCAAGAAAGAACATCCACACAGAGATCTCTCCACTGCGCTGCGCTCCGGTCGAGATGACAAAGGGGAGGGCGGTGCTTCCAGGGAGAGTAGTTGCTAAATGGAAGCCGCTTTGACAGGAGGAACAATGGGCTGGGGCGTACCCAAGTTGATGAAAAACGGTTTCTGGTCAGCAACAACTCTCCCTGGAAGCACCGCCCTCCCCTTTGTCATCTCGACCGAAGCGCAGCGCAGTGGAGAGATCTCTGTGTGGCTGCTCTTTCTTGGACATGTTTAGTTGGCCAGGACGGCTCGATAGCGGACCTGGTTCTTCTTTACCTTGGTCACCGCGTCGTTGGCTTTAGCCATGGCAAAGCGTTCGGTGATGGCCTGGACTTTGTGGCGCTCAGCCACGTGCAGCATTTCCCGGATCATGCGCGGACTTCCTCCCGGGCTTCCGGTCACCACCTTCTGTCCTGTCACCAGCGGAGTGACTGACAAGCCCAGGACGCCGGGCGGAATGCCGACGAAACACAGTTTGCCGTGAGGACGCAGAGCCCGGACATAGGCGCTCCAGTCCTGATCTGCCTCGACTGTCGAGAGGATGAAGTCGAAATGACCAGCCAGCTTTTTGAGGGTCTTGGTCTCGCGGGTGTTGACAAAGTGCTCCGCGCCCAGAGAACGAGCATCTGCCTCTTTTGCCGGAGAACTGGAAAACGCCGTGACCTCGGCCCCAAAAGCATGGGCAAACTGTATCGCCATGTGCCCCAAGCCTCCGATGCCGACAATGCCCACGCGGGAAGCGGGGTTGACGCCATGGCTGCGAATGGGAGAGTAAACCGTGATGCCGCCGCATAACAGGGGCGCGGCTCGCTCGCTCTCCAGACCATCCGGGACCGGCACCACGAAACGAGCATTGACCCGGACCCGGTCAGCATAACCGCCATTGCGTTGAACACAGGTGCCCTGGCCATCAGCACATAAATTCTCTTCGCCCTGGAGACACCACTCACAGTGGCCGCAGGAATTGGCTTGCCAGCCCACACCTACCCGGTCGCCGGAATTCAACCCCAGCACCGCGCTCCCAGTGGTGATCACTTTGCCTACAATCTCGTGGCCCGGGATAAGCGGATAGTGGCTGATGCCCCAGTCGTTGTCGACCATGTGGATGTCGCTGCGGCAGACGCCGCAGTGGGATATGGCAATTTCCGCTTCGTTCGGCTTGATGTCCCCGGGATCGTACTTGTAAGGCAAAAGTTCGGCGCCGGCGGCATGAGTGGCAAAACCTTGAAAGAGAGGCATGAGCGTTGCCCTTGGCAGTGGAATGTAGTGCAAGGAGTTTCCAGAGGGCCCGCGTAAGTCTACCTTATTCGATTTCTACAGAGACCACCTGCATACCACTGAGCATCGCTTCCACCGGGATGGAGGTTACGGGAACCACCGATTCGCCATTGAGGGAGATGCCCCGATTGGTCCGCAAAGGCTCCAGCACATTGGCCATGGAAATGGGGATCGACGCCAAGGTTCGCCCATCGACCACGGCTTGAGCATTGGGCAAGAGGAGAGTTACGTATAAGCGGTCATCTCCGTGGGCCGAGTTCATCTGGTGAATGATGCTGCTCAACTCCAGCGGACCTTCGTTGGAGGACGATGCGGTGGTCAACCGGTCTAGCGTAGCGCCATCGCTGAGCAGAATACGGAGTGGTCCAGGATTCAACGTTAAGGGGAGGGGGATGGGAATGCGGATGTTTTTGGGTTCGCCGCGGAAAGGCCGCAGGGTCGCTTCGACCATGACGGTATCGCCGGGGTGAGCAGCCGGCTGGGTAGCCTGTGCGCGCTCCAACTGGATGCTGCGCCGGCCGGGCAGCGAATCGATATTGAGCTCGATGCTCTGGATATTACGCACGCGGGCTGAATTGCCGTAGACGGTTTGAAAACGCTGGCCCACGGTAAGAGCGGCTCGGAGCGCTGAAGGTAATTGCTCGGTAGGAGCAATGAACGAGTCCAGATGCAGCGGCGGGTACCCATCGATCGCGACCGTACCCTTTAGCTCGTACGTGAGCTCTTCACTGTAGCTGTTGGTTTCGAGCAGCGATTCGTAGAGAGAAACCATCACCGCGCCGGGAGTGATGTCGGGGTTGTCGATGACTTCCATGTGCAGGGTGCGATCGCGCAGGCCGCCATGGGTGTGGATGGTCACCGGGATCATGCGGGCAGATTCGCCGGGAACACCGCGTATGGCCGAGGAGCGATCTTCGGTGAAGGCGCCGATGGTCTGGGTGGTGTTGACGATTTTGAACGAATTCAGAGGCGAGGCCAGGGTGGCGACCACGTCCGCTTTCGTCATGGGGATGGAAACATTGCCGTAGCGAGTAATGGGGTGACCGCAGGCCAGTACTTGCTTCGGATCCACATAGGTCACGGTGCAAGTTGCGGCGATTTCCAGATCTCCACGGACCAGCAGGGCGCTCACTGCGGAGCCAGGCAGCAGGGGGGAAGAGGAGTCGACATGCCCATCATCCGAGGAGCTGCCACCCAGCCCGGCAACCGGCGATAAGCCCATCACCGAAACGTGCTCCTGGAAGAACCTGACCGCTTCCGGGCTAAAACCGGAAAGCACGAGCGGCGTTTCGATGGGATGAATGTCGGTCGAGTCAGCTACCGGCGCGGCCCCAGGCGAGGAAAATGACGAGACGGTCGATTGGGTGGTGCTGGAGGCGGTCCACATGGCCCCATTTGGGTTCCCGTTCACGGCCAGCATTTCGGCAATGGGCGTGATGCCTGCAATGGGTTCTTTGCTGAATTGTCCTATTCTGTAGGAGAGAGCGCCCAGTAACTTGCCGTCGATGTAAACCGGGCTGCCACTCATGCCGGCGACGACTCCGGTGTACTCTGGTTTGGAACCGTGAAGTCGCGCCAGGATCATATCCTGGTCGGGGCCGAGGACGTTTTTGAGCACGCCGAGTATTTCCACGTCCATGGTTTCCGGCTGCGTGCCTTCAAAGACGGTGTAGGCCACGCCATGAAGGCCGCGGTGCACCTCGGACAAGGGGAAGATTCCAGCCGTGGCAGACGGAGGCGGAGTAACCGGGACAGCCTGGGCGGAGAGGCTTCCCGCAAGGACAAAAACTGCGGTTAAAACCGAAAAGCAGGTTGATATACGGCTGATAGACACGTCTACAGATTAGACGTTCCAATCGTTCGAGCATAGGGGCTGAGGTAATTAGATGAAGTTAGATCGGGAAAAACTCTTTGTTGCCGCAGTAGCTTTGCTGCTGGCCGTTGCAACCGGGGACCAACTGGCTAAGGGCCAGGCGCCAACCACCACACCTCCTGCGGATGGCCAGCAACAGCAGCAGCCCGATCAGTCGGGACCCGATTCCGGTGGTCCGGGTGGGGACAATGGCGCCATTGCTATTCCTAAAAAGGGGGAGAAGGCGGATGTGCCTCCGCCGCCCCCGGAGCCGAAGGTCAAGAATCCTGCTGGCCTGACGAACTTCTCGCTCCGCGTGGATGTTCCCGAAGTGACCCTGGATGTTGGCGTCATCCTGCAGAAAACGCACGAGTTCGTGCCCAACCTGCAGGCGGCTAACTTCCGTGTTTATGAAGACGGCGTGCCGCAAAAGGTGAACGGGTTTCAACGCACCAGAGCGCCGATCACGGCGGTGCTGCTGTGTGAGTTTGCCTCCACGAATTATTGGTTCGTGTACGACATGAGGAATGCAGCCTATGCCTTCGCCCAGCAATTACAGCCGGACGATTACATAGCAGTCGTGACCTATGACCTTAAGACCCAGATCCTGACCGACTTTACCCAGGACAAGCGGCTGGTGTACCAGTCCTTGAATATGTTGACGATCCCCGGGTTTAAGGAGACGGACATGTTCGATGCGGTTTACTCCACGCTTGATCGCCTCAGCCGTATTGAGGGACGCAAGTATGTGGTGCTGATTGGGTCGGGATATGACTCCTTCAGCAAAATTAATTTGGACAAGGTGCTGGCGAAGATCAAGGCGACTCCGAATGTCACCATCTTTAGCGTGGGAACGGGACAGGCAGCCAGGATCACCGGCAACGCACGCACCGGGATGTTCGGTCCTAAGGAAATTGATTACCTGCAGGCGGATAACCAGATGTCCACGTTTGCGCGGATGACTGGCGGCCAGTCGTTTTTCCCTCGGTTTGCGGGGGAGATGCCGGATATTTTCCATTCCATCAATGACTCCATTCGGAATCAGTACGTTTTGAACTACACGCCGACGAATGCCAAGCAGGATGGCAGCTATCGCAAGATTCGAGTGGAACTGGTGGACAACGAAGGCCAGCCGCTTAAGATGCAGGACGAGAAACATCATCCTTTGAAGTACGACATCATTGCGCGCGATGGGTACAAGGCCAAACAGCAAGTGGAATAGCGGGGAGGGAGATGTCCCCACTTCTTAACCTCCAGACTTTGAGTGGGTGGCCCAGGTCTCGCTTTTGAGACCTGGGCCACCCACTTAGTATTCGTCCGCTTCTTTTTCATCTACTTAGGCGCCGCAGGCTGATCGACCAGGTTCAGCGGACTAGGCGACTCCTGGCGAACCTTCGTACAATCTAGAAAAACAATTCCACTGGGTCCCGGGATAAGGCATTGGCTACAACGACACTAGCTGCGCAGCGAAAGCCTGCCCCTAAACCGGTACACCACTCCTCAGTCGAGGGGTGGCATCCCAAACACAATCCCTGGTTGATCGCGCTCACCGTGACCCTGGCCACCTTTATGGAGGTGCTGGACACTTCCATTGCTAACGTCGCCCTACCCCATATGGCAGGGACTCTCGGCGCCAGCCAGGAAGAAGCTACCTGGGTGCTGACCAGCTACCTGGTTTCGAGCGCCATCGTGCTGCCTATCTCCGGCTGGCTCTCTACCCGGTACGGCCGCAAGCGGTTTTACATGACCTGCGTGGCCCTGTTTACCATCTGCTCGCTGCTTTGCGGGATTGCGCCTACCTTACCGTTTCTTATTCTGGCCAGGATCCTGCAGGGGCTCGGCGGTGGCGGACTGGCCCCCAGCGAACAGGCCATCCTGGCAGACACGTTCCCGGTGGAACAGAGAGGTCAGGCATTCGCCCTCTACGGCATGGCGGTGGTGGCCGCGCCCGCGATCGGGCCGACGCTGGGCGGCTGGATCACCGACAACTTCAATTGGCATTGGATCTTCTTCATTAACCTCCCCATCGGCATCATTTCCCTGCTGCTCAGCAACCGCATGGTGGAGGATCCTCCGTACCTGGTGAAGGAAAGAGCGAAAGCCAACCCCATCGATCGAGTCGGGCTGGGCCTGGTGGCAGTCGGCGTTGGCTGCCTGGAGTTCGTCCTCGATAAGGGTCAGGAAAAGGACTGGTTCGGCGATCGCAACATCACCATGACCTTCGTGCTGGCCCTGGTCACGCTGGCATTCTTTGTTTGGTGGGAATGGGAGCACCCGGATCCGATCGTGGATTTGAAGCTGCTCAAGAATCGCAACTTCGGCACCGCGGTGGGCTTTCAGTTCATCCTGGGTTCGGTGCTTTTCAGCACCACGGTCCTGATTCCGCAGTTTCTGCAAGGCTTGATGGGCTACACGGCGGAGCGCGCCGGCATGGCGCTTTCGGCGGGCGCGTTGGTGCTGATGGTGATGATGCCCGTGGCAGGAAAGCTGGTTTCGATCATGGATGCGCGGCTCATGGTGTCGATCGGGTTTCTGGCCACTGCGCTCGGACTCTACAACATGACCCGGCTGGATTTGAACGTGAGTTTTGGGCACATCGTGTTGTGGCGTGTGTTCCAGGTGCTGGGACTGTCGTTCATTTTTATTCCGATCAGCACGCTGAATTATGTGGGCGTGCCGAAGGGCAAGAACAATCAGATTTCCAGCTTTTCAAATTTCGCCCGCAACTTTGGCGGCAGCATGGGCACGGCGCTGCTGACGACCTTTCTTGTCCGCACCCAGCAGACCCACCAATCAACACTGACAGCCAAACTTATTCCCGGAAGTTACGCTTACGAGAATTTTCTCGCCCACACCCGGAACGCCCTAATGGCAGCGGGACAGTCCGCCGCGCAGGCCAAGGCCGCAGCTACGGGGTATGCCTACCAGGTTTTGCTACGGCAGTCGTCGATGCTCAGTTATCAGAATGCGTTTTGGGTGCTGAGCGTCGTGGCGGCGCTGCTAGTCCCGTGGCCTTTTATCATGCGCCGGCCTCCCAAGCTCAAGAAGCCGCCGGAAGAGGCGATGGGACACTGATCTGAGTTACGCTTTAGACCCGATGTAGGGCCCCTGGCGATGGAAACGCGGGTCCGTGAGCTGTTGCAGCATAAAGTCGGCGACGTCGGCTCGATTGATGCGCAGAGCGCCAGACGGAAGAGCGTCGGGCAGGACGCGATAGTTGCCGGTGAAGGGGCCGTCCATCAGACGGGGCGCCCGGACGATGGTGTAATCGACATCGCTTGCTGCCAGCAAACGTTCCTGTGCGGCCTGGTCGATAAAAGGGTGCTTCAGCGCGGTCTTCCTGGCAATCCACAATCCCATCGCGGTGAGCGCGTTTTGATATTTGCTCCAATCGGGATGGAGTCCCGCCGCGCCCAGTACGATGAGCCGGGTGACATATTCCTGACGCATTCCCTCGAGAATATGAGGGATTGCCCTTACCAGCACGTCGGACTTTTTGGTGGTGCGGGCGCCGAGGGCGGAGAGGACGGCGCGATGGCCGTGCATGGCGTCGACGACAGCGCCGAAATCGAACACATCCCCCTTAATCACTCGCAAGTGCGGGTCGGCCGGCATCCCTTCGGGATTACGAACAAATGCGGTGACCGTGTGCCCCTTCGCCAGCGCCTGCGTAATGATCAGCCTGCCCGTACCTCCAGTGGCGCCGAAGACAATGATCTTCATGTAAACCCAGTTGCTTCCTTCCCACTAGTTTGCAACCACCACACTATACAAGGCACAACCCTTCTGCAATGCACACATCTGAGGAGTGAGAGGATAAGTGCAACATGCCAGAAAAACTTAAACAGACAGAAGATACACTGCGTGATTTGATCGAAACCCTGCGCGATGGGCACCAGGGATTTATTGAACTGGAAAAGAACCTGAAAGACCCGGAAGCACGCCTGGTGTTTCGCGAACAAACACTGGAGCGGGCGGGGTTCGCGGCGGAATTGGAGAATGAACTGCACCACTTCGGGGTGAAGGATGTGAAGGTGCCCAGTTCGACGGCGGGTAAAGTGCATCGCGCCTGGGGTGAACTGAAAGCCCGGCTCGGGGGCGGCGACCATGCCTTGCTGGCTACGGCTGAGAAGGGTGAAGACGAAGCCAAGCATGCTTATGAAGAGGCGCTTGCCAGCGAAGATTTTCCCCTCCCGCTGCGCGAGATGCTCCTGCGCCAGCAGCGGCATATCCTTTCGTCGCATGACCGCGTAAAGGCCCTGCGCGACCGCCTGGCGAAATAAATCTTCCCAGGTAAGGTGTCCAGGTTTTGGCTTTGCTGAGCAACGATGTCCGGGTGCCCCATGCGGTTACCGCGGGTAAAAGCATCTGTTCTTCCCGCGGTATCCGCTCCCATCCTTCGCGCACTTTGCGAAGGGTGGGATACGAGCACTGTCTAGCCCGAATCCCTTCCCCGCCGATTCTGCTTGTCCCACCCTTCGCAAAGTGCGCGAAGGATGGGGCACCCGGACATTCGGTGTCATGCGGAGTTTAGCGGAGGAATCCGTCAGCCATGAATTTGGTGATGAGGAAAGCAGCGACTCCACCGAAAAACACCAATGCCATGCGAATCCCGGGTTCGCGATTTACCTCCGGCACCAGGTCGGTGGCGGTCACGTAAATCGCGACTCCCGCGGCCAGTGGAAGACCAGCACGGACCCATCCAGGGAAAAAATTAATGACCAAAACGCCGGCCATCGTGGCCGCGGCGACGATGACGGCTGAGGTGAGCGCCGCAGTGCGGGTGTGGCCACTGGCCAGCATGACGGAAGCGACGGTGAAGCCTTCAGGCAACTTGTGCAGAAGGATAGCTACGAAGATGACCCAGCCGAGCCAGGACGAAAGCACAAAGCCGGAGGCAATGGCGACGCCGTCGAAGAGCGAATGCGCAGCCAGGCCGGCTACCACCGAGTTGCTGGTGTGCCTGGAGAGAAGTTCGTCGGGACAATTCTCTTCACCGAAATGAAAGTGCGGAGTTATGGTGTGCTCCAGCAGATGAATCAGGGAGTAGCCGCCCAGGACCAGGATGGGAGTCCAGCGGAAGGAAAGACGAAAGCTCTCGGGAATCATCTCCAACAAGGCGGCGGCAAGCATGAAGCCTGCGCCGAGGGCCACGAAGTAGCGCAGGTAGCGTTTTTCCCATTGGGTCCTGACCAGGATCAGCGCGCCAAAAACGTCGGCCAGCGCAGCCACCAACCCCAGAAGCAACGAGAGTGAGAAATTGGACATGGATGCGTGCGCTAGCCGCTGTGCCGAATATGCATCACATCCCCATCCTCGACCCGGTATTCCTTGCCTTCCAGGCGTAGAGTTCCCTGGGAGCGGGCAACGGCTTCGGAACCTGCGCCCAGCAGGGTGTCCCAATGAATGGTTTCCGCGCGGATGAAGTGCTTTTCGAGATCGGAATGGATGGCCCCGGCGGCGTCCTGGGCGCGGGAATTTACCGGGATGGTCCAGGCACGGCACTCATCTTCGCCTACAGTGAAGAAGGCGACCAGGCCGAGCAGTTCGTAGCTCTTGCGGATAAGGCGGCGCAGGCCGCTCTCCCTTAATCCATAGGAAGAGAGAAACTCGGCCGCTTCCTCATCGCTCATCTCCGCGAGCTCAGCCTCGACTTTTCCGCAGATGGCGGTGGCGCCGGCGTTAGGCCGCGAGGCTACTTCTTCCAGCTTGTAGCGCGCGACCGCGGTTTCGAGATCGTCGCCCAGGGTCGGGCTCTCGGCAATGTTGAGCACAAAGAGCATTGGCTTCTGCGAGAGAAACATGAACCCGCGGATCAGTTTCTTTTCTTCGCCGGACATTTCCATCTCGCGCAGCGGTTTCTCCTGCTCCAGCTGCTGCTTGCAACGCAACAGGAGCGCGTTTTCCTTTTCGAGATCGGGGGTGCGCTGCTTCTTCAGATCTTTTTCCAGGCGCTCCAGGCGTTTCTCCACCTGGGTCAGGTCAGAGAAGATCAGATCGAAATCAACGTTTTTGATATCGCGCAGGGGATCGATGCCGCCAACGCGAGGGATAGAGTCGTCTTCAAATGCGCACAACACGTGGATCAGCGCATCGTTGTCGCGAAGGTGGGTGAGGAAGGCGCTCTCTTTGAGCGCTTCCTGGCCTACTGCGGCCACGTCGGCGTACTCCACCGTGGCATAGACGATTTTTTTGGGGTTGTAGAGGGCGGCTAGTTTGTCCAGCCGATCGTCGGGGACTTTGGCCACGCCAATATGGGCCTCGCGGGGATTGGAATAGGCGGCGGTTTCAACCTTGGCCCGGGTGAGGATTTTGAACAGGGATGTCTTACCTACTTGAGGGAGACCGATAATGCCAGTTTTCATGGGAGTATATTCCGGCCTTGCGGCGTAAGTGGTTAGTATACCTTCCCTTGTCCGGGACGCGGTTCGGACAGAAGCCTAATCCCTCAACTCGTCGATACCTGGGTTCGGGACCAGTGGGCGGTGGCGACGAACGCGCCTATTGCGCAGAGCAGGACCAGGCCTTCCACGTGTGTCGAGGTCTCATGCAGGCTGTCGAAAATCTGCCGGCCGGGATTGTTGACAGGCACCGCATCTACGTTGCCGCCAATGGATGCGCGCGCCGTATCCATGCGCGGGATGATGGAGAATTGCGAGTAGGCCGTAAGCAGCAGCATCAGCAGCACCAGAACGCTTTGCGGAATGATGCTGCGGTAATGTGCACGCCCCAGCACCATCGCGGCGAGGAAAATCAACCCGCAGAACATGCCTATCCAGTGCAGACGTACCAGCGAACCGCCAA
>CAVXRU010000039.1:0-74417 GCA_963763905.1 uncultured Acidobacteriaceae bacterium
GGGCAAACCCGTAATTCGTATAGGCAACGTTTCGAATCCCACGCTCACCGTCTACACTCCCAAGGGCAAGAACACGGGTGCAGCGGTAGTCGTCTTTCCCGGCGGCGGTTACCGCATCCTGGCTATCGACCTCGAAGGCACAGAAGTATGCGATTGGCTAAACTCTGCGGGCATCACCTGCATTCTGGTTAAGTATCGGGTACCCGAGCCCGGACCCTACCCCAAATCATCTGCACCCTTGCAGGATGCTCAGCGCGCCTTGGGAATCGTTCGCGCCCACGCCGCTGAGTGGCACATCGATCCCAACCGCATCGGCGTCCTCGGCTTCTCCGCCGGGGCCCACCTTGCGGCTGCGCTCAGCACCCATTTCGACCAGAGGCTCTACGATCCGATCGACGCGTCAGACAAGCTCAGTTGCCGCCCCGATTTTGCCGTCATTGTTTACCCAGGCTATCTTGCCCTCGACGACCAGAACTTTGCCCCCAACCCGGACATTCATCCTACTGCTCAGACCCCGCCCACCTTCCTCGTTCAGGCAGAGGATGATACCGTCCACGTAGAAAACTCAATCGTCTATTTCCTCGCACTCAAGAACGCCAAGGTACCAGCCGAGCTACACATTTACGCTCAGGGCGGACATGGTTACGGCTTGCGCCGCACCGAGCTTCCCGTAACTACCTGGCCCCAAACAGTGGAGATCTGGCTGCACACCATTCACGTGTTACCCGGACAAGGCTGAAAAGCATGACCAAAAAGAAAACCATCATCCTTCCGCTGTTTCTAATGGCCGTTTGCGCTGCGCAAAATCCATCCACCGATGCGCCCTATGCTCCGCAGGCCATCCTGCCTGGCGGAGTGATCATGACGCTGTACCCGCCCGGGTCGCCTTTCCTCAATAAGGAAAAAGTCCGCCAGGCCGAGCAATACAACATGAGCCAGGCGGTACCCGGAAGAATCAACAGCATCGTCAACATACACAACCCATCCATCGAGGTGCACACCGTCGAAACTGGGCTCAACACTGGCGCCGCCGTGATCCTCGTGCCTGGCGGCGGCCATAACTCCCTCAACGTCGGTTCCGAGGGCGCAGATTTCGTTCCCTTCTTCTATAACTACGGCGTCAACACGATCATCCTGCGGAGCCGGTTGCGCCGCGATGGATACGATTCCCGTACCGACGAGGTCTACGACGCACAGCAGGCCATCCGCCTGGTGCGAGCGCACGCGAAAGACTTCCATCTCGACGCAAACAAGATCGGCATCATGGGCTTTTCCGCGGGCGCCGAACTAGCCTCTGCGGCCGCGGTGCTATATGACGACTTCGACAAAAAGAACAGCGCCCCCGGCGATTCTCTGGCGGGCGTTTCCTCACGCCCCGACTTCGTGGGTGTCATCTATCCCGGTCCTACGCCCTTCGCTCGCAATCGTGTCGCGCCGCCCATCCCTCGCAACGTTCCGCCTTCATTTATCGCCTCTGCCGGCTCGGACGATCAGATTCACGCCGTCTGGGCCGACGAGTATTTTGCAGCCATGCTGGCGCTCCGCGTGCCCAATCTCGAAATGCACATCTATGCCAATGGCCGCCATCCCGGCGACCCGTTGCCGGATGGCAGCCATATGAGTGGCGGCCTGACCGATCGCAACGGAATCCCGTTCGGCACCTGGCAATTCCGCTTCATCGACTGGTTTCGCGATCTGGGCTTCCTTGAGAAGCCGGGTGTGGAAACCAAGGCAGCCAAAGACATCGCCTATTATGTGAGCCAACCAGTCACTGTCTCGGTGGAACCGCCTGCAGGAGTGACCCTGGTTCTCAACGCGGCCGGAGAAGGCTTCCAGGTCTACTCCTGCAATGACGGCCACTGGACGCTCAAGGCTCCCGACGCAAAGTTGCTGGATGAACACGGCGTGGTCATCGGAACCCATTTTGCCGGACCAACCTGGCGGCTGAACGACGGCAGCGAAGTAAAAGGCAAAGTCATTGCGAACCGTCCCGCATCCGATGCTTCTTCTGTGCCATCGTTACTGTTACAAGCTGTTCCGGGGAGTGGAACCGGTAAGCTGGCCAACGTCACTTACGTTGGGCGGACAGACACCCATGGGGGCTCTGCTCCTGCTTCGGCCTGCACCGGCGGCGAAGAACGAGTGCCCTACAAGGCCAACTACAGCTTCTACACGGGCGGGAAATGACGGATATCCATCCCCTGGCAGAAAAAGGGTTTCGCGCAGGTGCGGCTACCTACGTTGAGGGGCGCCCGGACTATCCGCCTGAATTAGAAAACTGGTTGATCCACGATCTTGGGTTAAATAAGGGTAAAACGGCACTCGATCTCGCCGCGGGCACAGGCAAGTTTTCGCCTCGGTTGTTGGCGACAGGTGCAACGATCATCGCCGTCGATCCCGTGAAGGCGATGCTCGATCAATTGGTTCGCCGGTATCCCCAGATCGACGCGCGGAGCGGTTCTGCTCAACAAATCCCGCTCGGCGACGCAACGCTCGATGCGGTCATTTGCGCGCAGTCTTTTCATTGGTTTTCTACTGCGGAGGCGCTCCAGGAAATCCGTCGTGTCCTCAAGCCGGGGGGAGCCTTAGGCCTGGTCTGGAATGTTCGCGATGACACCGTACCCTGGGTTGCCGCACTGACTCCCATCATGAAGCCGTTTGAGGGAAATGCTCCGCGTTTTCATTCCCAAAAATGGAGAGACCTATTTCCGGCCCCCGGGTTTACTGAGCTGCTCGAGAAGCGTTTCTCCCACTCCCACACCGGGCCGCCCGAAAAAGTGATCGTCGACCGCGTCTTGTCAGTAAGCTTCATGGCAGCGCTCCCGATTGAGGAGCGAGAGCGTGTTACGTCTCAGTTAAGAGAGGTCATCGCTGCTTATCCCGAGCTTGCTGGAAAGTCCGAAGTCGCCTTTCCCTATGAAACCCTGGCCTGCTTCTGCACTAAGCTGGGTTAAGGGCTATACTCTCCGCACATTGGAGGGTGCCATGTCTGACGCCAACAAACTTCTCCTGAGACGCTGGTTTGAGCAGGTCTGGAACCAGAAGAGCGAAGCCGCCATTGACGAAATGTTCCACCCGATGGGCAAGTCCCACGGCTTTCCTGATGCGGAAACGGTTCTCGTCGGTCCCGAACCTTTCAAGGCTGTCCATCGAACGTTCTGCGGCGCCTTCCCTGATCTCCACGTCGACGTAGAGGATATTGTCACCGAAGGGGATCGTGTAGCTGTTCGCTGGCGAGTATCGATGACCCATCTGGGCGACCATCTCGGCTTCCCGGCCTCTGGCAGGAAGGGAACCCTGGAGGGATCCTCCTTCTTGATCGTGAAAGGCAACCAGGTCATGGAAGGTTGGAACCAGATGGACCTGCAGGCCCTGATGCAGAAGTTCCAGGCCACCTGAAGCCGTACTGCCCTTAAGCAAATTTTTCCTCAACCCCACGAGTGGGTGGCCAGGTCTCGCTTTTGAGACCTGGGTTTTCCGGTGGAGATCTCAAATTTATTTTCTCCACCTGTCGATTCTGACCAGGTCAAACGTCGTTAGGGCAGGAGGAATTAAAAATGCAATATCTAGTCCTGATCTACGAAGCCGAATCCCGCTTCGCCACCGGCTATCCCGAAGATGAATTTGCCGAGTACGGCGCCTTCGGCAAAAAGCACGCCGCCGCCATCAAGGGTGGAAACGCGCTGCAGCCCACCGCCACTGCCAAGACGGTCCGTGTACGAGACAAAAAAACACTTACAACCGATGGTCCCTTTGCGGAAACCAAAGAGCAGCTCGGTGGCTATTATCTGCTCGAAGCGGCAAGCATCGACGAAGCCGCTGCCGTAGCGTCCGGCATCCCAGCGGCCCGCTTCGGGTCAATCGAAGTGCGACCCATCATGGTCTTCTCTTAGCTCTCGGGCGACGCAGGAGCGAACCTTCGCGTCGCCATAAACCTTGAACCCTCTGGCAAAGGAGCCACCATGACGACTACTTCTTCTACGCTCTCAGAAAACTCGCTCACCACTGAAGAAATCATCATCGCCTCGCGCCATCTCGCTGTCGCCCGCGGCTACCTGTTCGAATCGGTAAGCGGGTTATCCGCTGCACAGTGGAACTTCCGGCCCGATAACGATACCTGGTCGATCGCCGAAATCCTGGAGCACCTGGTGCTCATCGAAGGGCGGGTCCATGCCATTATTGGAAGCATGATCGATTGCCCCGAAGCGGAACCCGGCCACAAAGAAAGGGAAATCGATGACTTCATCATCAACGAGGTGCCAAAACGCTCTATCAGAGTGAAGGCTCCTGCACCGGTTTGCCCGATCAGCCGTTGGACCGGGCCTGAGGCACTTGAGTTGTTTATCGCCAGCCGCGACCAAACCATGCAGCTGCTGGCGGCGCCCCTGCTCCGCGGGCGGGTGAGGCCGCATCCCCTCTTTGGCCCATGGGATGGCTATCAATGGCTGCTGGCGGTCGCATCCCACACCATGAGACACACCGGTCAGATCCTCGAAGTAAAAGCTCACCCGAATTTTCCGCAAGCGTAAACACGAGGTCGCGATGCGCTACATGATGTTGATCTACTCGCAGGAAAACGAGGCCGTGACGCCAGAGGATATGCACGCGGTCGCCGCGGCTCACGGTGCCCTCATGGACGAGGTGCGCCGTCGCGGTATCCTCTGTGCTGCCGACCCGCTCCAGGCCAGCAGTACTGCCACCGTGCTCCGGGTGCAGGATGGCGATGCGTTGATCACCGACGGCCCCTACGCGGAAACCAAAGAGCAGTTAGCTGGATACTACATCCTCGACTGCAAGGACCTTGATGAAGCTCTGGCCTGGGCCGCTAAAATACCCACTGCCTGCGCTGGTTTGGCCGGATGTATCGAGGTCCGGCCCATTCGCGAATTCCCTCAGCGTGCGCCCGTGAATGCATGACCACCGCGCCACCGTCGAATCGGTCTTTCGCCAGGAGTCTGGGCGCATTATCGCTGGACTCATTCGCGTCTCCCGCTCCTTCGACCTGGCAGAAGAAGCCATGCAGGACGCTTTCGCCGCCGCCGTCCTAAACTGGCAAGCCGAGGGTGTACCCGCAAATCCCGCCGCCTGGATCACGGCCACGGCCCGTCGCAAACTCATCGACTACGCCCGCCGTGAACAGACGCGCAGAAACAACGAAGGCCAGATTCTTTATGAGTACGAGTCGCGCTTCTGCACGATTGACGAAGAAATGAGCCGCCCCTTTGAAGACGACCGCCTGAGTCTCATCTTCACTTGCTGCCACCCTGCCATCAACAAGCAGGCACAGGTTGCACTTACTCTCAGAACCCTGGGGGGACTGACCACTGCCGAGATTGCCCGCGCCTTTCTGCTTCCCGAGCCGACGCTGGCGCAGCGGCTGGTGCGTGCTCAGCGCAAGATCCAGCAAGCCCGTATCCCCTATCAGGTGCCCGATGCGAGTGCGTTACCCGAACGGCTTTCCGCAGTGCAGGCTGTCCTCTACCTTGTCTTTAACGAGGGATACTCAGCCACCTCAGGCGACAGTCTCCTGCGCCGGGAGCTTTGTGCGGAGGCCATTCGCCTGGCCCGCACCCTGCTGGAGCTCATGCCGCATAATCCTGAAAACATGGCGCTCCTCGCGCTGATGTTGTTGCATGATTCCCGCCGGGACGCCCGCTCCGGTGCCGACGGGCAACTGCTTACCCTCGAAGAGCAGGATCGCTCTCTTTGGCATCAGGACCAAATCGTCGAAGGGATCGCGTTGGTAGAGCGTGCGTTGGGGCGCCGTAACTTCGGTTCCTATCAGATGCAGGCAGCCATTGCCGCCGTCCATGCCGAAGCCCGCACTGCCGCTGAAACCGATTGGAAGCAGATCGCCGGTCTTTATGTGATGCTCGATCGATGCCAGCCCTCACCCGTCGTCTCGCTTAACATGGCGGTCGCCATCGCAATGAGCGAGGGCCTCGAACAAGGCTTGGCCATGATCGATAGCCTGGGCGCCGGCGGCGAACTCGATTCCTATCACCTTTATCATGCAGCCCGCGCCGACCTGTTGCGTCGTATGGGACGCAACCAGGAGGCACTCGAAAATTACCATCGCTGTCTCGCACTCACCACCAATGCTGTGGAACTACGCTATCTCCGCCGCCGCATCGCCGAACTAACTTAGCCCTTCTAGCCTGGATCAAGTGATCCGCTTTACGGCTGCTGAAAAACTGTGGTTGTTGAAGGGTACGACCTTCAGAGTCTGCGTGAGAACTCGGTCTCCTGGAAGGGCACGGCTTCAGCCGTGCCGTAAAATTTGTCTTGTGCGACGCGGCCGCTGAGGTACGTTCTTTCTATCCTCTAGATTCTCTTATGTGAAGAGAAACAGATGCCCTCAGGGGCTAAAGCCCGGAAGCTCTGAACAAATTACGGCACGGCTGAAGCCGTGCCCTTCCAGGGGACCGAGTTCTCACGCAGACTTTAAACCGTTCGTAATCGATCTAGAATTCGTCCGGCTTTAGCCGCAGAGGGCAACGGACTTCGCTTGATCCACGAACTCTCACACAGCCCCACACGGTTCTTACGAATTCATCTACGGCCAGCTATTCACAAGGTTGGTAACATTCACGCTACCCAGGCCAGTGGCAAAATCCCAACCAGCCGTCGCCGGATAAGCTTCGTTCAGAGACGTCTCCGAGGTGGAAAGAACGCCGTAAACGTCGCCCACAGGATCGTAACAACTATTGGTCCCGTAGCACGGTTCCGTGATGTTTCCTGTCGTGACGTCATGGAAAACACACGAAGACGAAACCGCGGTGCCTTGCGATGCATTGCAGGCAGACATCGTGGCACTGTCAGGATTGTCAGCACTCCCGTACTCGCTCCTCGCCAGGCTATAAAAAACCGGATTGGGATTGCCTTGCGGCGCGCCCGCCTTCTGATTAATCAGCGCCTGGATACTGGCAAATTGAGGTGCAGTAAAAGAAGTGCCGCCGGCGCTATTTGCAAACGCATCCGCGGGGGTCGTGTAATCGCAAGGGGCTCCCCCCTGGGCCGCATCCGACATGCAGAACAGTACAGCATGCGACCAGAACGCGTTCGACGCGAACAACGAAACGTCCGGTAGATCCCGCAACCCATCGTTTGGAACTCCAGGTACATTCGCCTGCCAATAAGGCTTGGCGTATACAAAGCTGGGAGCGCCGCCCCCGGCGCCCAGATCAAGAAATCTCGCACCAAATTCGGTGTTGCAATACGATATGCCGCTCGAATACCCCTCGAAACTGTACAGCACGCTGCTGGCGCAGGAATTGTTCCAGGTCATCTCTGGTACGTACGAGTTGGCGGACGATCCGCTCGGCGTGTTGGTCGTGCTCCAGTAGGTACTGTTCGTGCCCGCAGCGGTATCAGAAAAATCGGTGCCCCCGGTGGCGACATCATAAGGTGTGGAGGCAAGGCTGTTGGCCGCAATTCCAGCTTTCGCCAAATTGGGCGCGGGCGCATCAGAATTGTCGCAACCGGCAGCACCGCCGTCCCCCGCGGAAACGAACACCGATACGCCTTCAATTGCTGCCTGCTGCCACAGACCATTCAGGTAGGCGTTGCCACTTGGTCCCTGGAAGGTTTCGCATTCGCTGTAACTCAGACTCATAATGTATGGCGGATTTGCCAGGTCCAGCAGGTTCTGCGCAGCAACGAAGCCTCCGAAATTCGTCGTCGTGTCGGTGCAGGAAGCGAGTTGAACCGATGCGTCGGGCGCCACTGCCCCGGCCCATTCCGCATCGAGTGCAGCTTCTTCTTCCGAGGCATTCGTACCCGGATCCGTGCATCCGATGCCGGGATGAATTTGCGCGAAGGTGCCGCTATACGAAGACAGGCCAAATGCTGTGCGGAAGGTAGCCACATCCGCTGGGTTGACGTCCGTGTCTTCAAGCACCACGACGGTTTGTCCTTTGCCGGTGATCGGAGTGCTTGCTGTGTACAGCGGGGTAACGTTGTAGATAGTGGCCAGGTCCGCAGGCGCTTCGTCGTAGAACTGGATGCCGTTGAATCCACCCGGGCATCCGTTGCAGGGGAACGAGAAGTTCGGCGCCGGTTTGCGCAGCGCCGGCGTCGGCATAAAGTCATGCAGGGCCACGAAGCCCACCACCACCGGCGTCAGTGCCGCGGGGATCTGCGGATCGCCGGCGTTGGCGATATGTTGTTTGCCGTTCACCAGGTAATTGTGAATCTCGGTATGAAATGTCTGCCGCACCTGTCCGGCTGTGCCCGAGACATCGATGGTTAACCCATTTTTCGAAACTCGGTTCACCTGCAGTCCCTGTTGTTCGAGCCATCGCACAACTGTTTCGATGTCTTGCTGCGCGGGGCCGAACCTCCTTCCCAGTTCCTCGGCGGTTAGCCAGGAGTGATATCTGGCAGAATGCGGATCCTGAATCTCACGCAGAGTGAGCTCCAAACGCTGCTCCTGCTCCGCGCCGCGTCGCAGTTCAAGAAACATGTGCTCCATAGGCAAGCTGTCCGATACACGTCCTTGATCGAATTTCGTTATGGCAAGTGGGTGCCTGTGGCCGGGGAGGGAGAGTAACTGCGTCTCATCAACGGTATCTACGATACGTGCAGCGGCGTTCGGTGATCCGGCCTGGTTAGCGGCAAGGGCAGAGCCCGCCAATCCGCTGATAGACAGAATCGTCAGCAGACCGAGAAGCGACGCGTGCTGGGGGAAGCGGCGTAAAGCCATAGACGACTCCTATGAAAGTTGAAATTGGCCGGGATTTCTCAACTGGCCCTATCCGAGTGCCGGGAGTACACCTTTACCTCTATGCCACGGCCAAGGTAGGTTGGAAGCATATAAAGGTTGGAACAGGTAACAGACAAGGTTCCGCCACTGCGGGCACTAAAATTTGCTCAATTTGTTGCCATGCCCAAAAACACGAGAAAATACATCCATGAACGAATTGGCACAGGCCCTGATCGGCGACAGCGCAGCAGCTCCCCCCGCCCACATCCTTGAGGGCGTTGCCGAGGAGCTGGCCCATCGCTCTTTGCAGTTTGCTCCCCACACCATCTACGAGGAGTTGTGGCACATCACCTTCTGGCAGCAGGTCACCCTGGACTGGGTGAACGGCGTGGAAACGCCTTTCCCGGACGAGCCCGCGGCAGGATTCCCCAACAAAAGCGATACCGACCTCGAGCCTTGGAATCGATTACGTCAACGTTTCTTCGACGGTTTGGAGGTGGCCGCTGCGGCGGCCGCTGATGAGAAGAGGCAAGACCAACAGGTTCGGTGTCCTTCGCAGCCAGGCAAGCCGGTCCGCATCATGACTGTTCGTGAGCAACTTGAAAGTCTGGCAGCTCACAATGCCTATCACTTCGGGCGCATTGTTCTGCTTCGCCAGCTCTGTCAAGCTTGGCCACCTCCCTCTGGCGGTTTCACCTGGTGACGCCTCTTTCATTGAACCGCCTGTCGGTGACTGTTTGTGTTCTCTTAATGGTCCCTTTTGCCTGGTCGCAGGTTCCTGCCCCCGCAGCAGCATACGATCCACGGCTCACCTTCGCGCCGCTTCCCCTGCCAAATCCGGTCAACGCCTACCGTTCCAGCAATGGAGCGCCTGGACCGGCCTACTGGCAGAACGAAGCGGATTACGAAATGCACGCCGAGCTCGACACCACGGCGAAGGTTTTGCGCAACGATGAGGTCATCACCTACACCAACAATAGCCCCGATCCATTGCCCAGCCTCTGGATCCACATGGAGCAGAACATCTACCGGCCAGACGCGCGCGGCCGCGCGGTCAACCAGCAACCGCGGGGGAAGAACCCCGGGCCCGACACGGAGGACAACCCCAACGGGCGCACCACGGAAGGTTTTGTGCTGGAGTCCGTCGAGATCGAGCACGGCAAGGAAATGCAAAAGGCCGACTACCTGGTGGACGATACGCGGATGCAGGTCCGGCTACCTCAGCCGATGGCACCCAAAGGCAGCGTGCTCAAACTCCACATCAAATACCACTATCAGATTCCCGGCGTCTGGGGCGGCCGTACCTCCTGGGGCGCCACAAAGCAAGGGGCCATCTACGACATAGCGCAGTGGTATCCGCGCCTGTGCGTCTACGACGACCTGCGTGGGTGGGATACGCTGCCCTACCTCGGCAGCGAGTTCTATTTGGAATACGGTCACTTTGACTATTACGTAACCGTGCCCAGCGAAATGATCGTCGCCGGATCAGGTGAGCTCATAAACGAAAAAGAAGTGCTCACCAAAACGCAAATCGCGCGCCTGGAGCAGGCCCGCAACAGCGATAAAACAGTGATGATCCGGACTGCGGATGAGGTCGGCGATCCCGCAACCAGACCGAAAGCCGGGGGCACGCTGACCTGGCATTTTCGTATGGACCAGACCCGCGACGTAGTCTGGACCGCGAGTCCGGCATTTGTCTGGGATGCGGCACGCATCAATCTGCCTGATGGGAAGAGCAGCCTCGCCGAAAGCGTCTACCCGGCGCAGAGCGGTGGTGATGCTGCCTGGGGGCGTTCGACTGAGTACGTCAAGGACACGGTGGAGCGCTTTTCGCGGGATTGGTTTCCGTATCCCTACCCAGCAGCAATCAACGTAGCCGGCTTCTCTGAGGGCATGGAGTATCCGGGCATTGTCTTTGACGGAATCGATGACAAGGGCAAGACGCTTTTCTGGATCACCGCACACGAGATCGGGCATGACTGGTTTCCCATGATTGTGGGATCGAATGAGCGCCGCAATGCCTTCATGGATGAGGGATTCAACACCTTCATTGACATCGATGAATCCGCTTCATTTCAGGGAGGCGTCTACGGGCCCAAGCGCGACTCCGAATACTCAGCCGGCGGCGAGCCGCCTGACACCATCCTGAAAGTACTGGATGATCCGGCTGCTCCTGTTCTGCTAATGCCAGCGGATGCCTATACCTGGCCGATCACCCATCCTGTGAGCTACTTCAAGGGCGCGTACGGCATGGTATTGCTTCGCGAGCAGATTTTAGGTAAGTCTCGCTTTGACTGGGCTTTTCGCAAGTACATTCGCGACTGGGCATTCAAGCACCCCTCGCCTTCGGATTTCTTCCGTGAGATGGCCAGCGAGGGAGGCGAGGATCTGGATTGGTTCTGGCGCGGCTGGTACATGCACAACTGGCGCTTTAATCTGGCCGTCACCAAAATTGACGGTGACCGGGTCACAATCGTGAACAAAGGACAGCTAGTGCTGCCGGCAACCGTAGAGGTGCGCTACAACGACGGTACGACGATACGCTTCCGGCTGCCGGTCGAGACCTGGGAATCCAAAGCACAGACCGAGTGGCAGGGTAACAAACCAATAGCGTCGGTAAAAGTCGATCCAGATCACGTACTACCCGATGACGACCGTTCAGATAACGAAATGACCGCGAAGTAGCCTGGGGGTTTTGAGAGTCTGCGCCTCCAGACTTCGAAAAACATTTCCAAGAAAGGCCCGCAGAACCGCAGATCTCTCCACTGCGCTTCGCTCCGGTCGAGATGACAAAGGGGAGGGCCGTTATGGCTCGGTTCAGAGCTCTGAGAACAGAAACCGCAAGTCTCTCTACCGCCTCGGAAGCGGCTTCCATTTTAGCAACTACTCTCCATGGGAGCGCCGCCCTCCCCTTTGTCATCTCGACCGGAGCGAAGCGCAGTGGAGAGATCTGCGGTTCTGCGGGCCTTTCTTGGAAATGTTTCTTGGAGGGATCCCGCTTATGCGCCTTTCGTGTAAGTCGAAGCCAATTTGTCATTAACTGCCACTCCGCCTTGGCGTACCTTCAATCATGCCTGAACTTTTCTCGACCGTGCGCCAGGACCTCCGCTTCGCGCTGCGTCAACTGCGCAAGAGCCCTAGCTTCACCTGCACCGCAATTGTGGTCTTTGCATTAGGTATTGCGGCCGCCACCGACATCTTTGCATTCGTCGATGCCGCCCTGGTCAAGCCGCTACCTTACGGCGATCCATCGCGCCTCTTGGCGGTCTATGAGCGCATTCCGGTCGGTGACCGGTACCACATCTCAAGCGGGGACTATCTCGATTTAAAACGCCTCAATCGCACGCTTACCTCGTTCGCCGTCTATCGACCAGATCGCTTCATCTTCAAGACAGCTTCAGGTGCGGAAGAAGTACCCGGAGCTCGAGTAAGCGACACTTTCTTCCGGACTCTTGGGGTCACCCCCTTTCTAGGCCGTGACTTCAGGCCGGGCGAAGAGCTACCAAGCGCCCAGCAGGTGGTGCTCCTGAGCTATGAAACCTGGCGCGACCGATTTGCCGCAAATAAAAGCATACTGGGCGAGATGATTACGCTGGATGGTGATCCCTCTCTGATCATCGGCGTCTTGCCGCCGGGTTTTCATTTTGCGCCTGTCGGGTCAGCAGGTTATTGGGCTACTCTCCATTGGCTTCCTCAGGGTGATGATCTTCGCGGAGGCCATCCGTACTACGGTATCGCCCGGCTGAAGCAAGGTGTCTCTGTCGCCAACGCCTATGAAGACCTGGCATCGATCATGCGGCAAATCGCCATCGACTATCCCCATTCCAACCGCGATCGCAGCGCCACTGTCCTTCCTCTCGCCAACGCGATCCTCGGCGATGTGCAGCCCACATTGATGGCTCTCCTCGCTGGAGCAGCGCTTCTCTCCTTCATCGGCTTCGTCAATGTTTGCAGTTTGCTGCTGGTGCGGGCAGAAAGCAGAAGGAGAGAGATCGCGGTACGCGGTGCGTTGGGGGCATCGCGCGCCAGGCTGGTTTTCCAGTTCGCCGTCGAGGGATTCCTGCTCGCTTGCTCAGGATGTGTCTTTGGCTTGGCGCTTAGCATCGGCTCCCTGCGAATTCTGCTTCGCCAGGTCCCGCGCGCTTTGCTGGCGAACATGCCCTATCTCCAGGATCTTCATTTCGGAGTGCGCCTCCTGCTTTTCGCCACCCTGGTCTCTGTAATAGGAGGCATTCTTTTCTCTGCCGGTCCAGCACTGCAACTCTTCCTGTCAGACGTGCAGGAGGGGCTGATGGAGGGAGGGCGTACCGCCGCAGGTAGAGGATGGCGCAGATTAGGCGCAACCTTGGTCGTCGTCGAACTGGCGATTACCGTCGTCCTGCTGGTCAGCGCCGGCCTGCTGGCAAAGAGCTTTTATCGCTTGCTACATGAAGACATCGGGATGTCTGCCGATCATCTCGCCGTATTGCACATCCTGGCGCAGGGCAACCCCACGGATGCACAATCCGTGGCGACGGAAAAGAAAATCAGGTACCGCCTGGCCGCGCTGCCCGGAGTCGTTTCCGTCGCCGATTCCGGCCAACTCGCCATAGCGAGCGGCGAGGGCTACACGCACGGGTTCGCCCACTTTCGCGTGGTTGGCCGCACCTATCCTGGAGCGGGAGATGAGGCGCATGAAAACTGGATAAGCGTCGGATACTTCGAAACCCTGCGGGCAAAACTGCTTCAGGGAAGGTACTTCACCGAGCACGACGACGGTTCTGCGCCGCGAGTCGCCATTCTCAATCGCACCATGGTCAAGCAGGCCTTCGCTGGCGAAGATCCGATGGGGAAAAGTATCGTAAATGAATACGACCCCAATCATCCTTTCACGGTTGTCGGCGTTGTTGATGACATCCAGGACGGCCCTTTAGAGTCTAAGCCCACACCTGCAATTTACACTCCGCTCAGCCAGAACCCTACCAGTGACTTCTATGTGACCCTGCGCACCGCGCAAACTCCGGAAACGATGCTTCACTCCATGGTCAACACCGTTCATCAGATCGATGCCAATCTCATCGCGGATGACGAGGACACCATGACCGCCAGAATCGACGACTCCCAATCCGCCTATCTTCATCGTTCCGCCGCATGGATTGTCGGCGCCTTTGCCGCCCTCGCGCTTTTACTGGGTACCATCGGACTCTACGGCGTGATTTCTTATTCCGTAGGCCAGCGCACTCGGGAGATTGGAGTGCGTATGGCCCTGGGGGCACAACGCCCCGCGGTGTATCAACTGATTCTGAAAGAGGCCTGCTGGCTCACAGTATTAGGCATAGCAGGCGGCATTCTAGGTTCGGCAGCTACGGCAAGCCTTCTCCGCAGCATGCTTTTTGGCGTCAGCCCCTGGGACCGGGGAACAATGCTTGCCGTGGTGTGCGTGCTGGCCGCAGCTACGCTCTTGGCCAGTTATCTCCCCGCGCGTCGTGCCGCGTCAATCAATCCAACCGAGGCCCTACGGGCCGAGTAGACCAAGCAGGCGCGCTGGGTTTTCCTTCGCCATGCGATCGATCTCGGCCTGCGTGATGCCTTCTTTCTTAAGTCCATCGAACAGCGCGACCAGGCCGTCCGGGTGCAAGGGGTTCCCCGGTTGTCCCATGTCACTGGAAAGAATGCAGTGCTCCACTCCAACGAAACGAATTGCCCGCGCATAATCCTGGAAGGACGACTCCTTATAAGAGCCGATCAGGCCGTTGTAAACAAATTCAATGTACGCACCCATTTTCGCCGCTTCCACCATCTGTGCGTCCGACATATGAATCGGTTGAAGCATGGCATGGGTTACGACCATATGCTTCACCCCCTGCGCTCGTGCTTCGCGGATCAACATAAGAGCTTCTTCCGCAGAAGTATGACCGGTCGCCATCACCAGGTTGTGTTTGGTGATCACCGCAATCACTTGCTTGGTTTCAGGAAGCAGTTGACCATTCAGAGCCACGCGCACAAACGGCCGGTCTTGTTTTGAATAACGTACCTGGGCTTCGGAATCGAAAGTACTCATCCAGACAAAGCGGCCATAGCCACCCGTGGTCGCCGCCATGTGTTCGACCGCGAATGGATTCATACCGCCAACCGAGAGATTCAGATCCACGCCGCCGAATATTTCAATCCCCGGCACTTCCTTGCGCACGATGTAGGCAAGCGAGGCAGTGGGCTGGTAATGGTTCTTGAGCACCAGGCCGCGCATTCCTCGCTGCCTTGCCAGGCGTGCCAGGTCGATCGCATCGATCGAGCGCGGGGTGCTATCGGGCGCGCAATGTACGTGGATGTCGATTACGCCGGCAAGGGGATTCTCCTGGGCAGACGCGGTCATGGCCAAGCCAAGAAGAAGTACCAGCAGCGTTCTCATTACGGATTAAGAATGCGATGCATGTCGAGGGCAGGTGGGCTGACTTCGGTTTGACTGAGCATCACATGCACCTGGCCTCGATGATGAGTCTGGTGATTAAAGAAATGAAGGACAGCTGGGCCAGCTACATCCACGTAATCTATACCGCGGCTGTTCGTGTAAGCCAGCGGCCGGGTGAGAAAATCGTCATCGACCTTCTCAAAGAGCGCTTCTATCCCCGCGTCTTGCTCGGCTCGCGCAGAGTTGATCTCAGCAAAGGTCTCGAACAAAATAGTATTTAGCGGTGGTGTCGTTTTGCCGCCTCCGGCGAATCTCGACATCCAGATTCGATCGGCCACCAGAATGTGGTTCAGTAGTCCGTGGATGCTGCCGAAGGAACCGCGGCGTTCGCGTCGATACTCCGCAAGATCCAGCTTCCCAACCTGCTCGTAGAGTCGCGCATTGGCGACTCTGTTGTAACGGGCAAAGATTCTAAAAACGTCCAGCATATCCTTCAAATTTCCGGGTTAGTCGATCGAAGCATAAGCAATCGAAGTGAGAAACTCAGGCAGCTCCTTCGCCGCGGTCATCTCTTCGAAGAGTTTGCCCGCCGCACGAAACTTACTGGCGGCAAACCGTTCTGCCCCGAGTTCCTGCTCGATTCGCTTGAGCACATCGGGAATCGTAGCCATCACCACCGGGACATCGATCGTAACGCCATCGGTCATCCTGCCTTCATGGTGCGCCCATTGCCAGAGTTGTGCGCGCGAAATCTCCGCCGTCGCCGCGTCTTCCATCAGGTCATAAATCGGCACGCATCCCAGGCCGTCGAGCCACGCTGCCAGGTAGCGCAAGCCGATATCGATGTTCATTTCCAGACCCTTGCGCGTGATTTCGCCCTCAGGCACAGCAAGCAGGTCAGACCCCTGTATATGGATACCCGGGTTACGCCGGGCAATCTGGTTTGCTCCCGCCATGTGTTCATCAAAGACAGCCTTAGCCACCGGCACCAGCCCGGGATGCGCGACCCAGGTTCCATCGTGCCCGGCTTTTACCTCGCGCAGTTTATCCTGGCGCACACGCTCCATGGCGGCGTCATTAGCAGCAGCGTCCCGCTTGATAGGGATCTGCGCTGCCATACCGCCCATCGCGTGGATACCACGACGGTGACACGTCTCAATCAGCAACTCGACATACGACTTCAAAAAATGCCGATCCATGGTAATGGTGGAGCGATCGGGAAGCGCAAGATCGTCGCGGTAGCTGAACTTTTTGATGAAACTGAAAATGTAATCCCAACGGCCGCAATTCAAACCTGCCGAATGATCCTTCAACTCGAAGAGAATCTCATCCATTTCAAACGCCGCAGGCAATGTTTCAATCAATACCGTAGCGCGAATCGTGCCCCGGGGAATACCGAGCGTATCCTGGGCGAAGTTAAAGACGCTGTTCCATAGCCGCGCTTCGCGGTGGCTTTCCATCTTGGGCAGATAAAAATAAGGGCCGCTCCCGCGTCTTTTTAGCTCCGCAGCGTTATGAAAGAAGTACAAACCAAAATCGAACAACGAGCCCGAGATCGGCTGACCCTGCACCAGAAGATGCTTCTCCACCAGGTGCCATCCGCGCGGGCGTACGAACAAGGTCGCGGTTTTGTCATTGAGCCGGTACTGCTTACCTTCTGGACTCGAGAAGCTGATCTCGCGACGCACCGCATCGCGCAGATTCACCTGGCCATCGATCACATTGCGCCAGGTGGGTGCGGTTGAATCCTCGAAGTCGGCCATAAAAACGTTGGCGCCCGAGTTGAGCGCGTTAATCACCATCTTGCGATCGACTGGGCCGGTAATCTCCACCCGCCGGTCCTGGAGATCGGCAGGAATCGGGGCGACGCGCCACTCGCTCTGACGAACGGAAGAAGTTTCCGGAAGGAAATCGTAAAGTTGCCCCTTGCGCAACGCTTCTCCGCGGGTCACGCGCGCGGCGAGTAATCGCTGCCGTTCTGCTTCAAAGTTGGCTGAGAGGGCTCCAAGAAATTCGAGCGCTTGCGGGGTAAGAATCTCCGCCTCGGCCGCGCCTTGTGAACCCGTGATAGCCACCGTAGGAATTGTTGCCGTTGGATTGGTCATGGTATCTCCGCAAGCAATATTTTACTCGCCGCCAAGGGGGACGTTGCGGATCGAAGCATCCAGTAGCTCGACCATGTGATACGTGGGCATGGCGTCGAGCCCCCGGCGCCGCAGACCACTCATCAGTTGCAGCAGGCAACCGGGATTCGCAGAGATGACTGCCTCGGCCTTGGTCGCGAGCAGGTTTTCAACTTTGCGGTCGCCCAACTGATTGGCTGGTTCGGGGTGCAGCAGGTTGTAGACACCGGCAGAACCACAGCAGAGGCTAGACTCCTCAATCTCTGCGACTTCAAGGCCGGGAATCGTGGCCAGCAATCGGCGCGGCTCCGCATGGATGGCCTGAGCATGCCGCAGGTGACACGCGTCATGATAAGCCACGCGCATCGGCAGAGCGTGTCGCGGCGAGCGTGCGGGTAGTTCGCACAGTATCTCTGAGATATCTTTGCACCTGGCGCTGAACTCCGACGCCCGCGCTGCCCACGCTGGGTCGTCCCGCAGCAAATGACCATATTCCTTCATGGTCGATCCGCAGCCTGCGGCATTGATTACGATGGTGTCCACCTTAGCCTTTTCGAAGGTGGCGATCATTCGCCGCGCGAGCGCTGCAGCCTGTTCATCCAGGCCGGAGTGCAGCATGAGCGCGCCGCAGCACTCTTGCGCCTTGGGGATGACGACTTCGCAGCCCTCGGCGGCGAGCACCCGGGCAGTCGCCTGGTTTACATGCTGGAAGAAGACCTGTTGCACGCAACCGGAGAGCATGCCAACACGCCTTCGTGGCGCCGCCGTCGGTGAGACCTTCGCAGGCAAGCCCTTCATGAACCCAACCGGCACCCGAGGGAGAAGAGCTTCCATCTGGAAAAGCCGTTTGGGCAGTAAGCGCAGCAGCCCGCTGGCGCGCAGCAACTTCTGCAGTCCGGTGCGTTGGTAGATCAGCATAGGGAGAGCCAGGAGGCGCAGGCGTCTCACGTAGGGAAAAGTAGCGAACAGAATCTTGCGGAAGAGGCTATCGGTGGTTTTTCGCGGGACATTGCGTTCCACCTGTGCCCGGGTATCTTCGATGAGCTTGTTGTATTGCACTCCCGAGGGGCAGGCGGTCATGCAAGCCATGCAGCCCAGGCAATTATCCATATGCAGTCCGAACCGTTGGTCGAGCGGAGCCTCTCCCTGGGCTGACTTTTTCATCATGTAAATACGTCCACGGGGTGAATCCATCTCCTCGCCCCAGAGCACATAGGTAGGGCAAGCCGGAAGGCAAAAGCCGCAATGCACGCAGTCCTCGATCAGCGCCATTTCCGGGGCCTTATGCCCATCAAAATTCGAAGGCTTCGCCGCTTCGATCTGTGTCAGTTGAGTCATGGTCGCCTCGTGTAGATTACATCCCGGAGGTGGAAATAGAGGAGTGAAACAGCATCCAATCCCACCACAGGTTTTCCCAGGAAAAATTTGAGAGATCCGCAGGGCGCACCGCAGATCCCTCCACTGCGCTCCCCCGGATTTCCTGTCGAGACCCGTGGCTTTGAGGATCTGCATGCGGCTCTCTCTACGGAGAGCCGCATACGAGGTCGTCGCTAGCAGCGCGAAGTAGGAAATCCGGGTACGCTTCGGTCGGGATGACAAGGGGAGAGGGGTGGCTAAGGTTAGAGTGGTTGCGGGACCTGCGGCGTACCCTGCCTCCTTCAAATCTGTCCCAGGAAACGCCCCGGATTCAAAATCCTTTCCGGATCAAACTGCCGTTTAATCTCCCTCATCAAAGGCAAGCTATCCGGCAACGTCCCCCAGCAATCCAACTTGCTCTCCGCCGGCTGTTTGAGGACCATCAATGATCCGCCCGCCTCTTCCAGCTCACGCCGCAATTGCGGCAATTGAAGGGCCGCCGCAGCGGGGAAGCCGGCAATCATGATCCCGCCAGCCTGCGTAACAGACTCGCCTCCTAAACCCCGAACCCGTTCCGCAAACCGCGCAATCTCCGACGGAAGCATCGTCCCTTTACAAACCAAATCTGCGGTGAGCTGCCGCTGCCTCGCATTCCACACCTCATCCGCAGAAGCGCGTAAACCAAGACCCTCGCCTCGCGCGAGTAGCTCCAGCGCATCACCTTGCGTAGTTAACACCTCAGGCAACGAAGCAAGTTGGATATCAAGATCAAACCCATCCGCCCCGCCACGCAACTGAATCGCCACCGTACTAAGCTGTGCATGCAGCATCGCCAGCATCACCCTGCCCACCGGCTCCACTGACGTCGCAGACACCGTAAAACTCTGCTGGCAACGTGGTATCGAATGCAGTCGAAAATTCACCGAAGTAACCACACCGAGCGTGCCAAACGCCCCGATCATCAGCTTGTGCAAGTCATACCCGGCAACATTTTTTACCACCTTACCGCCGGTATGTGCGATGGTCCCGTCCGCCAGCACAATCGTCATCCCGATGATCAAATCCCGCAACCCGCCATACCGCTGTCGCAGTGCTCCCGAGTCATTCGTAGCCACAACACCGCCAACCGTAGCCTTGTCGGGCCACAGTGGATCAACCGCGACGAACTGCCCATGTTGCGCCAAGCCAGACTGCAGGGCTGCCCACGTGCACCCCGCTTCCACGGAGCACGTCATGTCCTGCCAGGTATGTTCCCGTAGCGTGTTGAGCCGGTGCATCTCCAACACCACCGCCGGAGCTACAGGGTAGCCCCATCCTTGTTTGGTGCCCCCGCCCCGCTCCACCACTGCGAGATGATTTTCCTGCGCCAGGCGAAGAACCGCTGCAATCTCTTCCGTATTCCCCGGAGCAACGGCAACCGCGCCGTCCAAACCACGAACATATTCCGGACCAACGATGGCCGCCAAAGGACCACTCATATCTTGCATAGGAAACCGTCTCGGAGGAGATTAGAAGTATTCTGCGACGCCTGCTGTCTCCAGGGGGTGAGGAGTGTACTTGCCCGTCTTCTCACCGCAGAGCCGGGGGCGCGGAAAGACCTTATCGGGATTAGAAATATTGTCCGGATCAAAGCTGCAGCGCACTCGCTGCATGGTATCGAGGTCAGGCTCGGAGTACATATACCCTAGCGCCTGCTGCTTCTCTCTCCCCACTCCATGCTCTCCGGTAATGGACCCGCCATGGTCCACGCACAGGTGAAGTATGCGTATCGAAAGGTCGACGGCGATCTCTTCCTGGCCAGGAATCGACCGGTCATACAGTACCAGAGGATGCAAATTACCGTCGCCGGCATGGAAGACGTTGCACACGCGCAGGCCAGCGGCTGCCGCCATCTCCGCAACCTGCTCCAGCACCAGCGGCAGTTTGGTGCGCGGGATCACTCCATCCTGCACAATGTAATCAGGAGAAAGGCGCCCGGCCGCAGCAAACGCTGCTTTGCGGCCCTTCCACACCAGCAACCGTTCCTGCTCGCTCTGTGCCAGCCGATCCTCCCAGGCGCCATTCGCCTTGCACAGCTCGCGCACTTGCTTCATGTGGAGATCGACCTCCGCAGTCGGGCCGTCGACTTCCACTAACAGCAGGGCATCGCATTCGGGATAATGTGGATGCACAGCAGCTTCCGCTGCCTGAATAGCCAGCCGGTCCATGATCTCCATCGCCGCAGGCAGAATCGACGCGGCAATAATATCCGACACCGCTTGCCCCGCGGCGGAGATGGAATCGAAAGCAGCCAGCAACACCTGTACCGTCTCTGGCCGGCGCACAATTCGCAGGGTCATGGAACTAGCTGCCCCCAGGGTTCCCTCAGAGCCAACAAACACACCTGCCAGATCGTAACCAGGTGCATCGAGCGTAGGCGAGCCCAGGTGAACCAGTTCACCGGTAGGCAACACCACCTCCAGTGCCAGCACATGGTTGACGGTGAATCCATACTTGAGGCAGTGCGCGCCGCCGGAGTTCTCCGCTACATTCCCTCCAATCGTGCACACCGTCTGCGAAGACGGATCGGGGGCATAAAAGTGTCCGGCCGGAGTCACCCGTTGGGTCACATGGGCATTGATCACGCCCGCTTCCACCGTAATGCGCTGGTTGGGAATGTCGGTAGCCAGGAACTTCGTCATGCGGGCAAGGCTGATGACGATGCCCCGATCGTTTGGCAGCGCGCCGCCAGAAAGCCCGGTGCCGGCGCCGCGGCTAACAAACGGAATCTTGTGTCGCGCGCAAACAGTTATGACCGCTTGCAACTGCGCAGTGGAGCGAGGCAGAACCACCGCAGCCGGTACGCTCCGTAAGACTGCAAGACCATCGCACTCGTAGGTCTGCAGTTGGTTGCGCTCGACGATGAGGCCCTCGGCGCCCACGGCATTTCTTAGTTCAACGAGGATGTCGGCAGAGAGCATTGCTATTATCCTAATTCACCCCTGTCGTCTAAAATTTGCAGTGCGAATTCGTACTGCGAAAACCTGGAGAGAGCCGCCCAGATGAGCCCAGTTTGGTCCCAAAGCTACACTCTCTTCGGGCGCGGCCTCGCGTTCTCCGCAGCCGTTTCCTCTCTACCCATCGTGACCCTGCTCTTTTTGCTCGGTGTCCGCCGCAAACCCGCCTGGTTCGCTGCTCTATGGGCCTTGCTGGTAGCGGTCGTCATCGCTCTCTTCGCCTTCAGGTTGCCGCCCTCCTTAACCTTCAGCGCCGCGGGCTATGGCGCTGGCTTTGGACTGTTTCCCATCTCCTGGATCGTGTTTTGGGCCATCACTCTCTACCGCATCACCGTGGAGCAGGGAAAATTCGAAATTATCAAATCCTCGATGGGTAACCTGACCAGCGATGCTCGTCTGCAGGCCCTGTTGATCGCCTTCGCCTTTGGCGCGTTTGTCGAGGGCGCCGCGGGCTTTGGAACGCCGGTCGCCGTGGCCGCAGCCATGCTGGTGGGTCTCGGCTTCTCGCCTTTCTATGCATCCGCCCTGTGCCTGGTCGCCAACACAGGCCCAGTCGCCTTCGGGTCTATTGGGATTCCCGTGGTAACCCTGGCCGGGATTACCGGCCTGCCGCTGGATAAACTCAGTGGCGCCGTAGGCCGGCTGGTCGCTCCGCTCTCGCTGTTGCTTCCCTGTTACCTGGTCTGCATCATGGTCGGCTGGCGCGGCATGTTGGAAGTGTGGCCGGCTGTGGTCGTGGTCGGCGGAGCATTCGCGTCGGTCCAGTTCCTCATGTCGAATTTCGTCGGCCCGCAGCTTGCCGACATCATGAGCTCCCTTTGCGCTTTGGGCGCGCTGTTGCTCCTTCTGCGTTTCTGGCGCCCGGCCAAACTGTGGGATAGGGAATTGGAGCCGGTAGTTCCAGTCGGGACTGAAAAGAAATATTCAGCCTTGGCCCCGGCGCCAGGCCAGAAACATACTACCGGCCAGATCCTTAGCGCCTGGCTGCCCTACGGTCTGCTGGTGGTCCTGGTGCTTTTGTGGGGATACACGCCGGTTCAGGCTGTGCTGAATCACGCCACCATCAGTTTTGGCTGGCCTCTGTTGCACAATCATGTCCTCATGACGCCGCCGGTGGTCGCCAAGCCCACGCTCTACAAGGCAATCTTTCAGCTGAATTTTCTTACCGCCTCTGGCACTTCCTGCATGTTCGCAGCTCTGTTGTCGGCGGTGCTGCTGCGCATGTCTCCGCTGGCCTTTGCGCGCCTGCTGCTTTCCGTCTGCCGTGAGCTCTTTTTACCCACAGTGACCGTCACCGCGGTGCTCGCCATGGCCTTCGTCATGAACTATTGCGGCGCGACGGCGACCCTGGGATTGGCCTTTGCTGCATCGGGCGCGCTCTTTCCCTTCTTCAGCCCACTGCTTGGTTGGCTGGGCGTGTTCCTCACGGGCTCAGACACCTCGGCCAATGCGCTCTTTGGGAATCTACAAGTGGTGACTGCCGGCCACCTGGGGTTTGAGCCCACACTGATGGCCGCCGCCAACTCCGTTGGTGGCGTGGTGGGTAAAATGATCAGTGTGCAGAACATCGCGGTCGCCGCGGCCGCTACCGCCATGACCGTCGCCGACCAGGCAAAACTTTTTCGTTTTACTCTGCGGCACAGCATCGTGATGGCCACCGCCATCGGCCTCGAGGTTATGCTGTATGCCTATCTCTTCCACGCCCGTTAGTAAATCTTCTTAGGAGCAAATCTCGTGGCAAAACTAGGATTCCTGGGGCTCGGCATCATGGGAGGTCCCATGGCCCGCCATTTAGTTTCAGCCGGACACACAGTGTCCGTCTGGTCGCATAGCCAGAACAAAGCCAGGGAACTCACCGGCGCTACCTTCTGTGCAACCCCGGCGGAAGTAGCTGAGAACAGTGAATGTGCTTTTCTCTGTGTGGGCAACACTGCCATGTCCCGTGAGGTGATCATGGGCGAAAAGGGACTGGTCAAAGGCGCAAAGAAAGGTTTTGTCATCGCTGACTGCAGCACCGTTTCTCCGCTCGAGAGCACCCGCATCGGCGCCGAGCTCGAAGCCCAGGGCATTGAATTTCTGGATGCCCCGTGTACCGGCTCCAAAGCAGGAGCCGAGGGTGGCACGCTGACCTTTATGATCGGCGGCAAGCAGGAAGTCTTCAATCATACCAAGCCGTTCTTTGAGGCCATGGGAAAAAGTCTCTACTACTGTGGCAAATCGGGTATGGGGCTGCGCGCCAAACTTACCCAAAATCTTATACTGGGTAACCTGCTGCAGGCCTTCAACGAGGGATTGGTCCTAAGCACCAAGGCCGGCGTTGCTCCGGAACTCATGCTCGACATCCTGAACAACAGCGCCGCCCGCTCGGGGTTGATCTCCGCCAAGGCCCCTATGGTCTTCAAGCGCGACTTCTCCACCAACTTCTCCGTCAAGTGGCTGGAGAAGGATATCGGGCTCGCCCTGGATCTCGGTTCGGAAATTGGTGTTCCCCTGCTGCTCACTGGCCTCACCCAGCAGCTTTTCGAAACCGCTATTGCCAAGGGCTATGGCGAAGACGATATCTGCGGTTCCATCCGAGTGCTCGAAGAGTTCGCCGGTTGCCAGGTCAAGGCCTGAGAAGCCTCGAGTCAATGGGAAAGTACCAGGAGAACGTTTCTCAAACAGGCGGGGGGAGTCGCTGCAGCCCAGCTTCTCCCCGCTACTACCCCACTCCTTATAGGTGCAGAAACCAGCCGCAGCAATCCCGGCTGGTACGGCCGCCCGATGCGCTGGGCACAACTAGCTTTCGTCGAAGACGACCCCGGCAACTACGATCTTGGTTTTTGGCTCGACTACTTTGAAAAGATCCACGCCGATGCCGCCTGCCTGAGCGCCGGTGGAAGCGTTGCGTTCTACCCCACAGAAATTCCTCTGCACTTCCGCAGCAAGTGGCTGGGCAACATGGATGCCTTCGGCGACATCCTGAACGGCTGCCGCAAACTCGGCATGAATGTCGTCGCGCGCACCGATGCTCACGCCGCCCGCCAGGACGTCTACGACGCACATCCTGACTGGATTGCCGTCGATGAGAAGGGCAACAAGAAGCGCCATCCCTCCGACCCGGACTTCTGGATCACTTGCGCCCTCGGTCCCTACAACTTCGACTTCATGACCCAGGTCCACCAGGAGATCATGTCGAAGTACAGCCCTGACGGTATCTTTACCAACCGTTGGGCTGGCTCCGGCATGTGCTATTGCGAGCACTGCCAACAGAATTTCCAGGCCTTCGCCGGCCTGAGCTTGCCGCGCACACTCAATCCACAGGACCCATCACGCCGGCAATACCTTGTATGGCATCAGCAACGGCTCTTCGAGCTTTGGCGGCTGTGGAATGAAAAGATCCAGGCCATCAATCCCAACGCCAGCTACCTGGCGAACGCCGGCGGCGGGGCGCTCAGCGAGCTCGATATGAAAACCATCGGCGAGCTGGCCCCGACACTCTTCGCCGATCGCCAGGCAAGAAGCGGCCTGATGCCCCCTTGGGCCAACGGAAAAAACGGCAAGGAGTATCGCGCCACCCTGGGGACGAAGGCCATCGCCGGCATCTTCTCGGTCGGCCTCGAAGAAAAGTATCGCTGGAAAGACTCAGTGCAGAGTGGCGACGAGATTCGCCTCTGGGTAGCGGATGGAATCGCTCAGGATCTTCGTCCCTGGTTCGTTAAGTTCAACGCCAAGCCGATCGACCGGCGCTGGCTGCCCGTGGTCGAAGAGATCTATCAATGGCACTATGCCAACCAGGGCTATCTGCGGAATGAGAAATCGTTCGCGCGCGTGGCCATGGTCTACTCCCAGCAGACGGCGTCGTTTTACGGCGGAGAGGATGCCCGCGCCAAAGTGGAAGATCCCGCGCTGGGCTTTTACCAGGCGCTGGTCGAAGCTCGCATCCCCTTTGAAATGGTGCACGATCATCTGCTCGACCCCGAGCATATCGACCGCTTCAAGACGCTGATCCTGCCCAACATCGCCGCGCTCTCCACGCAACAGTGCGATCAGATTCGTGCCTATGTGGAGCAGGGGGGAAGCATCGTCGCCACCTATGAGACCTCGCTCTATGACCAGTGGGGTGTCCGGCGCAACGACTTCGGCCTGGCGTCGCTCTTTGGCGCCTCGTTCACCGGCAAGGAAGAAGGCCCGCTGCTCAATTCGTATCTGACACTGGAAAAAGATCCGGCAAGCGGCCAATTCCCCCCGTTGCTGGCTGGTTTTGACGATGCGACGCGGATTATCAACGGCACCCATTGCGTGACGGTTACGCCGTTGGGCGCCGGCGCGTATTCGCCACTGCTCCTGGTCCCCCCTTATCCTGATCTGCCTATGGAGGAGGTATTTACCCAGCCGGCAAAGACGCGGGAGCCTGGCGTTTTGCTACGCGAGATCGGTCGCAGCCGCGTGGTTTATTTCCCCGCGGATATCGATCGCACTTTCTGGGAGGTGCTCGATGTGGACCACGCGAAGTTGCTGCGCAACGCAGTCCTCTGGGCCACCAACGAGCCCGCTCCGGTGACGGTGGAAGGCAAGGGGGTTTTGGATACCTCCGTCTGGGGCCAGAAGAATTCCATGACCGTGCACCTGGTCAACCTCACCAATCCCATGATGATGAAGGGGCCCCTGCGCGAAGTGGTCCCGCTCCCCAACCAGGAAGTCAGCATCCTTATTCCGGAGGGCCGGCGCGTGAGCGCGGTGCGTTTACTGGTAGCGGGCGGGAGTCCGCACTACCGTAAGGATGGTGCGTCGATCCGGCTCACGGTGCCTTCCATCGGAGTGCATGAAGTCATAGCGCTGGACCTTAGCTGACCGCTTCGACTCCAACAAAATCGCTCACCGCGCTCGTAGCGGCGGCCCGTTCTTTGCGTTCCACCTTCTCGGCCTCTTCCTCGAGGTGGTCGATCACCACCTTGGAGTAAAGGACGAAATGCTGTGCGGAGAGCAACAGCGAGAAGCCCACCCACAGTTTTGCCGGTGAGCGCCAATAGGAGGTGACCGTCCTGAAGAGGAATTTCCAATAGCTGCTGCGGTAACTGGAGCGGATGCCCTGCCGCCAAATAGAGGCAGACAGGCAACGCACGTTGTAGACCATGCCCAGGGAAGGCGGCTTCTGCGTCGCTATGGGCTGCCACACCTTCAAGGAGTTATAAGCACGCTCAAAAAAGGCATCCGGTTTGTATAGGCCCGTGAGCAGGGTGCAGAGGCCGCGCAGCAGGATCGGCAGCGGCAGTACGGTGCGGAAATTCGGGAGGCCAAACTGGGTGATGGATTGGCTGTCCTCGATCAGTCGCCCTTCCCGTTTCATGCGATCGAATAGGGCGGTGGTCGGCGGCGCCATCAATATACCGGCCATAGCCCAGGGGATCGCTGTCCGGTCGATAAACTCCAGCTGCCGGGCAAAGATGGTCTCGTCGTCGGAGTCGAAACCGACAATGAAACCGGCCAGCACCCACAAACCCTTCTCCTGGATGATGCGTACCTGATCGACATTGTTCTTGCGCAGATTCTGAAACTTGTGCGTCTCTTTCAGCGCTTCGGCAGACGGGGTCTCGATGCCGATGAAGACCATCATGAAATTCGCGGCGACCATGGTATCCAGAAGTTCCGTCTTCGACGCCAGGTCGATCGACGCCTCGGTGCTGAACGCGAATGGGTAATCGTGCTGCTTTTGCCACTCGACGAGTTCGAGCGAAAGCGCCATCGCTTGATGACTGTTGCCGATGAAGTTGTCATCGACAATGAACACCTCGTTGCGCCAGCCCAGGTTGAGCAATGTTTCCAGCTCGCGAACGACTTGCTTGGGCGTTTTCGCGCGCGGCCGGCGACCGTAAATGGTGATGATGTCGCAGAATTCACATTGGAAGGGGCATCCGCGGGAAAACTGGATGGGCATGGAAGTGTACTTGTTGCGGTGCAGCAGATCGAACCGAGGCACCGGGCTGCGCGTCATGTCGGGTTTGTCGATAATGCGGTACAACGCGTGTGCCGTCCCTTGTTCGAGTGCAGTGGCGATTCCAGGAAAGACCTCGTCCGCTTCACCGACCAACACATGATCGGCCACCTCCAACACGACCTCGGGTTGTGTACTCGCCCAGGGGCCGCCCACGAACGTGCGCTTACCCATGGCGCGAGCGCGGGCCAGGGTGGTCAATGCGTCGGCACGTTGCGCGTGCATGGCGCTTACCATCACCAGGTCAGCCCAGGCGAAATCCTCATCCCGTAACTCTTCGAAGGCATGATCCTTCAACCGGAGTTCCCAAGTCGCCGGACAAAGAGCCGCGACCGTAATCAGGCCGAGTGGCGGCGTCATGGCCTGCTCGGGAATCATCTCCAGCACGCCCTCAAAGCCCCAGAACGACGGCGGGAAACTGGGCCACACCATCAAGACCTTGATGTTCGGCCCCAGCGGCGGGAGAGATATGGAATCGGGCAATGCAGGCTCCGGGGCAGGAACAAATACGGGAGAGGATACTACTGGCGGGGTGTTTGGTAGCACGTTGAGTCGTGGATCTGGTAGTGAGGGCATGGCGCCCCTTTCTGATGTCTTCGAAAACATGGCACCAGGGCCGGAGGAAACCTTGACGCCAGATTTCTAGGGGCCCGTGTCACAGCTGGACGAAAAGCCGGGAAGCAGCCGCGATGCCCGGCGCATCGACGAGAGCTTGCGATGGCGCAATCTGACGCAGTGGGCTTGAGTCTATCCCAAAGCACAGTCTCTGTCATCTGCTGCGTCTGATGCTTGGGTTCAAGGAAGGGATTCGGCAGTTCAACGATCACGGGTACTGCGGCGAGGGCCATTTGCGAGGAAAACCCAGGTCTCAAAAGCGAGACCTGGGCCACCCACTCATAGTTTGGGATTTGCAGCCGGGGCTTAACGAACCGCGGCGTTGTGTTTGTCGCGGTAAATGCGGCGGGATTCCTGGTTCTGCTGCGCGTGGAGGGTCGACCGATCCTGCTTAGTCAGGTGTCCGTTATCCTGTGCGCGCATACCGCGTTCTTCCCGGTTGATGCCGGCTTCCTGGTGTTCCAGGTGGGACGTCTCCCGCGCGGTCAATTGGCCGCTCTTGACGCCATTGGCAATGCGATCCTGTTGCGCGACCTTGCGTTGGTTGATGTTATAGTCGTTTGCGCCGGGGGTCGGTGTTTGGGCCAACAGGGCCGCAGGCGCGATAAACAGAGCGGAAGCAAGAACAGCCGTGAAAACTTTCATGGACTTCTCCTTTTTTCAGCGGCGGTTTTCATCATCCTTGCCGCTCGCTCAAAATAGACCCCACGTGGCCAGCCGAGTTGCTTCATCTTTGGTAACTTAATTTGTGGCAGATCTGCGCAACTTATTCATTTGCCGGATCCAGCAAAAGGACGCTGTCGCTCATGCTGAAACACCATTCGCCTCTCACCCGCCTGGGCTCCTGCTGCTTGCTTCTCTTCCTGCTCGCCTTCTTGCCCGCGATCGCCCAGGACGCAGGGAAAGACGACCCAGCAAAAGCAGCCGGCAAAGACGATGAGAAAAAGGAACAGCCGATTGTCCCCAAAGATTCCACTACCCAGGGCTCTGTCACTGTGGCCGGCCACGTCATCAACTACCAGGCCGTGGCGGGTACCATCCTGGTGGCGGCCACCAACGATGCTGACGCCAACATGGGCATCATTCCGCCGCCGATCAAAAATCCGGCCGACGCCCCGCCCACCGCGCGTATGTTCTATGTGGCTTATTTCAAAAAAGACGCTCCGCCCGAATCTCGGCCGATTACCTTTATCTACAATGGCGGCCCCGGCAGTTCCACCATGTGGCTGCACATGGGCGCCTTTGGTCCCAAGCGTGTCGTAACCGCCGACGACCAGCACACCAGCCCCGCCCCCTACAACCTGGCCGACAACAACTACAGCCTGCTCGACGCCAGCGATCTGGTCTTCATCGATGCACCCGGCACCGGCTTCGGCCGTCTCTTCGGCAAGGACAAGGAGAAAGCCTTTTGGGGGGTCGATCAGGATGCTCACGCCTTCGACCGCTTTATTAACCGCTTCCTTTCCACCTACCAGCGTTGGAACTCCCCCAAATATCTATTTGGAGAAAGCTACGGCACCACCCGCTCGGCGGCGTTAGCCGGCATTCTCGAAACAGAAGACAGCATCGACCTGAACGGGGTCATTCTGCTCTCGCAAATCCTTAACTACGACGACAGCGCGGACGGACCGCAATGGAACCCCGGCATCGATGTGCCCTATGAGCTGGCTCTGCCCACCTTTGCTGCCACCGCGTACTACCACAAGCGCCTGCCCACCCAACCCTCAGCGCTCGAACCCTTCCTTGCGGAAGTCGAGCAATTCGCTATTTCTGACTATGCTGCGGCCCTGGCTCAGGGCTCCCAGCTCCCCGAAGCCACCCGCCAGGCCATCGCCGAAAAAATCCACCAATACACGGGGCTGCCGGTTGCCTACATCCTCAAGGCAAACCTGCGCGTCAACGTGGGCGAGTTCAACCATAATTTGCAAGGCAGTGACGACCTCACCACCGGCCGCCTTGACAGCCGTTTCTCCGGCCCCACCATCGACCCGTTGGCCGAAGAGGCCGCTTACGATCCGCAAGCCACCGCCATCTCCTCCGCCTACATTTCTGGCTTTAACGACTATGTTCGCCGCCAGCTCAAGTTCGGCGAAGGCCTCACCTATCTCCCCGAGGTGGCGGCCGTCGACACAGCCTGGGAGGCCAAGCATAAGGCGCCCGGTGCTCCCGAAGCATCATGGGGCGTCAACGTCATGCCAGATCTGGCCGCCGCGATGAAGTTCAACCCCCGCCTCAAGGTCCTGCTCAACGGTGGGTATTTCGACCTTGCCACCCCCTATTTCGCTGCCCGGTATGAGATCAATCACCTGACCATCCCAGCCACCTTGCGGCAGAACATTCAGTACGCGTGGTATCAGTCCGGTCATATGGTGTACGCCCACGAAGAATCGCTCAAGCAGCTGCATGACAACGTCGCTGCCTTCATCGCCAGCACCTACAAACCTGTCAAATAGCGGTGGAAAACCGCGTGACTTTTTTCTTTCTCCATACATCTACTGTTGAGCGGTGGCTGATACAACGCTAAACAGGAGTCTTTATGGCAAAAATGCGCGCAGTCGAAGTCGTTCGTGCGGGAGGACCCTTTGCAATTGTCGAACGGGAGATTCCTGAGCCAGAGTCAGGCCTGGTGCGCATAAAGGTTCAGGCCTGTGGCATCTGTCACAGTGACGAAGTGACCAAGCTGGGATTATTCCCAGGTATTCAATATCCCCGCGTCCCGGGCCACGAAGTGGTTGGTGTGATCGACGCTGTTGGAGCAAACGTTCCCCCGCGATGGAAGGTTGGCGAGCGAGTGGGCGTGGGCTGGAACGGTGGCTACTGCGGCTACTGCGATAGTTGCCGCCGGGGGAATTTTTTCGCCTGCCAAACCAGCACCCAGGTCACCGGGGTCACGCGCGACGGTGGCTATGCCGACTATATGCTTGCGCCTTTCTCAGCTCTGGCCACGGTGCCACAAGAGTTGTCGCCAGTCGAGGCAGCCCCGCTCATGTGTGCCGGGGTCACCACCTACAATTGCCTGCGCAATAGCGGCGCTCGTCCGGGCGATGTCGTGGCCGTCATCGGTTTGGGTGGGCTGGGCCATCTGGGCGTTCAGTACGCCGCCAAAAGCGGCTTCAACACCATTGCCATCGGTCGTGGAAGCGACAAGGAAGCGCTCGCCCGCAAACTGGGCGCATCGCACTATATCGATAGCGCGGCGCAAGACCCCGCAGCGGAATTGCAAAAACTTGGCGGGGCCAAAGTCATTCTCGCCACGGTCACTGCAGCAGACGCGATGAAGGCCGTGATCGGCGGTCTTGCCCCCACCGGAACCCTCATGATCATCGGCGCCGTACCCTCGTTGGAGGTGCCTGCGCTTCAGCTGTTGCTGAACTCACAGCAGGTCAAGGGTTGGTATTCCGGAACCTCGCTCGATTCGCAGGAGACCCTGGGTTTCAGCGTCCTCTCCGGTGTGCGTCCGATGAACGAAGCCTTCCCCTTGGAAAAGGTGAACGAGGCCTACGATCGCATGGTGAAGGGAACCGCCAGATTTCGCGTGGTTCTTACCATGGAGAACTGACCTGGGATAGTGGGGGAGCGGTATCTTTACAACATGCCCTCCTCACCCCGCCTGCTCGGTTGTGCCGCGTGCTTGCTGGTCTTTGCCTTCGCAGCCGCCAACGCACAAAAAATAACCTGGTCCCCGTCCCGTCTCGAAAGCGGATCGCCGGTCTTGTTCAGGATCGATTCGGACCAGGCCGCCGGCGAATGGCATGGCGCCTGGCTCAATCACGCCATCGTGTTCACCAAAGCCGAGAATGGGAAAACCTGGTATGCCCTCGCTGGTATCGACGTCGAGCAGGCGCCCGGAACCTATTCCCTCGACCTGACCGGAACCGCAGCCGATGGCAGCGCCCTGCACGTCAAACAGGACGTACCCGTTTTGCCCGCCCAATACAAAACCACCACCCTGCATGTGCAGGAGAAGTTCGTAAAACCCGACGCACTCACACAGCAGCGCATTGCCGCGGATAAGCTTGTGAAGGACGCGGCCTTTGCCCGGCAAATCGACCAACCGTTATGGCGGGGCCGCTTCATGTCTCCGGTCCCATTCACCGCGACGGACTCCTTTGGAACCCGGCGCATGTTTAACGGTGAGTTAGCAAGCATCCATCGCGGAACAGATTTTCACGCGCCATCGGGGACCCCGGTTGTGGCTGCAAACGATGGAGAAGTGATCATCGCCCAGGGGATGTTCTACGAGGGCAATTTGGTGGTGATCAATCATGGCCTGCAGTTTTACACCCAGTACATGCACCTGTCGAAAATTGAGGTGAAGGTCGGCGAGCGAGTTAAGAAGGGGCAGCGCCTTGGTCTCAGCGGGGCAACCGGCCGCGTCACCGGTCCGCACCTCCACCTGGGCGTACGCTGGCAGGGCGAATACGTCGATCCTGTGATTCTTTTACGGTTACAATTGCCCGCTATTTATTAATGTCTTCAAACGCAAATCTTCCCAGCTCGAACGGGCGAGAGGTGGGCGGCTTGTTCTGCAAACCACTGCTGGGATACGACTGGGGAGCATTGGTGGGAAATCCCCAAATCTTTCCGTTACGCATGTCCACCACCACCTTGCCGTAAACCTGGCTGGTGCCGTCCGGCGCCCGTAACAATTCCGAGCCGGGCTCGATATAGAACGGATACAGTGTCGACTGTGCTGCTACCGTGCGTGGTGTAAAAAGCGGTTGCAATGCGATAGCCAGCAATGCAACCGCGATGATCGAAAGCAGGAAGATGGTCAGGTTTTCTCTCCGCATGGTTCTCAGTCTAATCCGAGAGACCGCTATGGAGTCGGAGCAGGAGTCAGGGACGGAGTGGGAGCCGGCTGCGCCTTGGGTGCAATCGAAAGCAGCTCGATCTCGAAGACGAGAACTGCGTTAGGCTCGATTGGACCTCGGCCGGGCGCTCCATACGCAAGATCTGCCGGGATAAACAATTGCCATTTCGAGCCCACCGGCATCAGCTGCAGCGCCTCGGTCCAACCCTTGATCACTCCGGTGACCGGAAAAGTCGCCGGTTGACCGCTCTTGTAAGAGCTGTCAAATTCCGTATTGTTGAGTAACGTCCCGCGATAGTTGCAAACCACTTTGTCGTCGGCTGTAGGCTTGGGCCCCGTTCCCGCCGCCAGGATTTTGTATTGCAAACCGCTGGGCAGGGTCACAACGCCCGGCTTGGTGGCGTTGGCCGCCAGGAATGCTGCGCCTTCCTTCTTGTTCGTCTCCGCCGCTGCTAGCTTCTTCGCTTCCTGCTCTTGACGCACTTGATTTTTCAGGTCAGTCATTACCGTCTTGATCTGGTCGTCGGTCAACAGGACCTTGCCGCCGGCCATGGCATCCTGTAACCCCCGCACCACAATTTTCGGGTCCACCGCGATCCCGTCTCGATGCAGGCTTTGTCCGACGTTTAGGCCGATGGCGTAACTTTGCTTATCTTTCTCTGTCGCCAGCACCAGCGGTTTGGTCGCAGTGGCGGTGTGATGCGTCGTCGTTGCTGTGGTCGACTTCGGCTTTGTCGGCGTTGTGCCAGGTGTCTGCTGAGCTCTGGTGCTGCCGAGCAGTAGAAGGCTGGCAGACAACAGGCTTGCAGCGGTTCTTGAGGATCTTTGCATAAGGCCATTTTCGCATGTGAGGAATAATGGATGAAGAATGGCGCACGCGCGAGATCAGGTATCTGCAATCGGAATCGACTTTGGCACTACCAACAGCACGGTTGCGCGCGCCTCGGGCCAATCGCAGGTTGACCTTGTCGCCTTCCCCACCCTCTCTGGCGAGACCTTTTCTTTTCGCTCCGTGCTCTACCTGCAACAGCTAAAACAAGCCGCCCGTCTAAGAACGCAAGCCTGGACCGGTCCGGCCGCCATCGAACACTACCTGGCGGCGGAGACCAAGGGCCGCCTGGTTCAATCGCTGAAATCTTATCTCTCCGACCGCACGTTGACGGGAACAGCGGTATTTGGCCGCCACACCACTCTTGAAGATCTCATCTCCCGCATTCTTGCTGATCTACGCCACCACGCTGAGCGGCAGTTTTACATCGGGATCCGCTACGCCATGGTTGGCCGGCCGGTGCGCTTTGTGGGCGCAGAGACAGCCGAAGATCAAGCCTTCGCTCTTTCCCGTCTGCGTCAGGCCTTTGCTGCAGCCGGCTTTGAGCGTATCGACTTTGAAATGGAGCCAGTCGCGGCGGCCTACGCTTACGAAGCTACGCTCGATCACGACGAGCTCATCCTGATTGGCGATTTTGGCGGTGGCACCAGCGACTTCTCTTTGCTCCACGTTGGTCCTGGGGTACGCAAGCGTGGCCGCACCCCGCAGGATTTGCTCGGCAACATCGGCGTCGGTTTAGCGGGTGACGCCTTCGACGCCAGGATCGTGCGCAAGCTTGTGTCTCCCGCACTGGGTTCGGACTCGCTTGCTCGGTCCCTCAACAAGCTACTACCTGCCGTGCCAGCGTGGATCTATGCCAACCTCGAGCGTTGGCATTACCTGTCATTTCTGCGCACGTCGAACGTGGTGGAAATCTTGAAAAGTGCTCGTCTGCGGGCGTTAGAGCCGGAGAAAATCGAAGCCCTCATTACGCTGATAGACGAAGATCTCGGCTTCCATCTTCACCAGGCTGTGCAGCAATTGAAGTTCGAGCTATCTCGTTCCCAGTCTGCGCAATTCCATTTTCGTGACGGCAGCATGGACCTGAACATCTCCGTAACTCGCGAGTCATTTGAGAGCTGGATTGCGGATGACCTGCATGTAATCGAGGAATGCGTCGACTCGCTCCTGGAAACCTCGGGAGTAAGCCGTCGTCAGGTAGACCGGGTCTTCTTAACCGGAGGCACGTCCCTGGTCCCCTCTGTCCGCCGCATCTTCGAGCAACGCTTCGGTGAGCATCGCATCCGGACCGGCAACGAATTCATCTCAGTAGCCCGCGGTCTGGCCCTACGAGCCGAAGAAGCCCTGGCTCAACTCCGTTGAATTGATTTCAGGCGGTGTGAGTGTCTGTCGCAAAACATCTCCAGGAAACGACCGCTAAACCGCAGATCTCTCCACTGCGCTGCGCTCCGGTCGAGATGACAAAGGGGAGGGTCTTTGTGGCCCGCGGCAAATCTCCAGGGATGGGCAAACCACAGGTCCCTGCGCTGCGCTCCGGTCGGGATGAAGAACGGTTTCTGTTCAGCAACTACTCTCCCCGGAAGCACCGCCCTTCCCTTTGTCATCTCGACCGGAGCGCACCCGGATTTCCTACTTCGCGTTGCTGGCGACGTCCACGTGTGCGGCTCTCCGTGAAGAGAGCCGCATGCAGACCACCAAAGCCACGGGTCTTCACAGGAAATCCGGGGGAGCGGAGTGGAGAGATCTGCGGTTCTTTCCCTCAAGCCCCGTCTAGAAGTGGAAACCAAGCTCTGCCGTGAGTGCACGCGGCGTCACATAATGCGTACCGCTGAACGTCGAAAGAAAGTTATAAAGCGCATACTTGTTCGACATATTCACGCCCGTAAGCTGCAGGCTCCACTTAAACCTATCCCCATGAAAAAGGTTATCGTCCCCGATAGACGCATCAAACAAATTCCGCTGCTGAATGCGCGAAGGGTTATGGTCGTTAGATCCGGTTCCCGGAGCCGGAATTCTCAGCAAAGTTGAGGAGTATTCCGAAGCCGGGCAAGGCGTTGGCAAAGCCGTTGTCGGCGTCGCCCGAATACCATCGCACGTCAGGCCCGCTTCAAACTCCTGGTCGGCCGTCAAGCCGCTCAGATCGACAGCTGGTTGTCCGTTCAGAGTCGTCGATGTATCAACGCACGCGCTGTTCGGGTTATTCGAGAGCGGGTTATAGCAAGGCGCCGATCCGGCCACCAGGCCGCTATCAAACCGCCAGTTAAAACCGATCCATGGACTGTTATGGAAAGGCAACTGATACTGTACGTGCGTGGTCTGATTGAACCGTTCATCGTGATCGATGCGGAAGGGAAGTCCCGGCTGCCCCACAGTAGCGCCTGCACCCGCAACCTGCGGAGGAAAGAAACGAGCCGCGACTGACGACATCACCACGAATGCCGACACATTGTGATAATTCGGCACATCGACCCGCAGCGCAAAGCCCGGAATTTTCGAATTATGCCAATCGATCGGGAACGTAATGGGAGTATTGCCCAGTACGCTGAAATCGAATGCATTATGCGTATATTTCCAGATATAGTCGCCGCTAAAAACCAGATTTTTCCCAAATGCCTGTTGCAGCCCCGCATGGAATTCATTCCGGAAACCAGGCTGCAACGTGCCTTGCACCCCCGCCGAGCACAAAAGCAGGGGAGACAGCACTTCGTTCGAACAACCCTGACTGGAAAGCACCAGGTTTTCGTTGAACGGTGACTCTAAGGTGCGCGCATAGGAAATGCGCAACACAGTATTGGTGCGCTTCAAGCTATACGAGAGGCCCAATCGAGGTTCTGCCTGGCTGGCATGGGCCAGGCCATTGTAGATATCACCACGTATTCCCAGGTTGAACATCCACCCATCGGCCTTGATCTGATCCTCGATATAGAGAGCGATTTCCTTGATATCCGCGCGTCCCAGGTAGTTGTAATTGTTCCCGCCGCGGGTCAGGTCATAGGGCACCAGAACCGGGTTGAATGCGCTGTTGGGCTGGTAACCCGCGGCGGCGCATTGCGTAGGGCTGGTAAATCCGTTGACGGGGTTTCCGTTTCCATCCACGCAAGGCGAGTTGAAGGTGGCAGCCACGATGCCCAGGCTGTCGCGCTCTCGCAGCCCAGTGTTCGAATACAACACGCCACCTTTCGCCACGTGCCTGCCCTTGCTATACGAAATATCAGAATGGACCCCGGCATTGGTGAGCGTCCGGTACTGCGAAATAGTTTCGTTTTGCAGGTTGGGCGGGCCCTTATCCGCCAGCAGATTCTCGCTGGGAAAATACTGATACGTGTCCTTGCGGATAAACGGACCAAAGTTGAATACCGATGTACTCCCGATGACCCGCGTGTACGTAGGCGCGATGTCGAAGGTCTCGATCTTGGAATGCTGATCGGTATCGCCCACGTCGTTGCCGAACTGGTCGAGCACATTCAGGTTGTCGTAGCTGTTCGGCGTTTGGAACCAAGAGCGGCTATAGTTCAGGTTCAGGTGCAGCGCGTCCGCCGGGGTAAATTGATAATCCACGCGATCGAAGACGTTCTGCTCATTCCCTTTATCGTGGAAGACCTTAAACTCCGGCGGATCCAGAAAGCGGCCGGTATTGAGTCCATCCAGCTCGAAGAAGTTTCCCCATGTCTTGGAGCCATAAGCGATATCCAAGCCCCCCGTCGCCGACCCGAACGTTCCATAAGAACTGGTGAGGCTGCCGGTAGGCGTGGTGACTCCTTGGCCCGAGCGCGTCGTCACTTGGATCACCAGGCTCGTCTTGCCTCCATACTCCGCCGGCGGCGCACCGGAGATGACTTCAACTGACTGTATGGAATTCGAAGGAATCTGGTTGGAGAAGACCTTGCTTTGCTGGTCGGTGATTGGCTGTCCATCCACGGAAAACGAATTGGACGCATGGTCCCCGAGCCCATGGAACAGTCCATTGGAATCAGCCGCCACCCCAGGTGAGGAGAGTGTCACCAGCGAGCTTACCGAAGAAGAAGAGCTTTCCAGCGGCAGCTTCTCAATCATGTTCCGATCCAGGTCGGTATGCAGAGAAGAGTCATTCTCCACCAGGTCACCACCGGTCACCGTCACGGTAGTCGAGGCTCCTCCCACTTGCAGGCTGATGACTGGCGTGACCGGAACCGAGGAGCGCACCGAAACATCCGTAGTAAAGGCAGTAAAACCGGGGGCATTCGCCACCAGGTGGTACGGATTCAGCGGTAGATTGTTGAATTGGTAGTGGCCCGCCGAGTCTGTTTTCACCGTCCGTGCGAGCCCGCTGACAGGGTTCTCGATGGTGACCGTGGCTCCCGGTATGACCGCGCCGGATGCATCCGTCACCGTTCCTGCTACCGTGCCCGCGGCACTCTGGGCTTGCAGGCTGCTGGCTGCGAGAAGAAACGAGCACAGCAGAAAAGCAAAACGTCTTGGAAACGAGTGCATACAACCCCCGGGGCTTCTTTATGATTGGTTGCCGAAAATGCCTTAGGAGAAAGCAATTGCAACCGGCGGGGGCCGCGTGTAGAGGGAGAAATCCACATATCGATGCGCAAACTTGATTTGCCGGTCGACCAGGGGTGTCGTTCTCCGGGGTACAGCAACAGAGACCGTCAGCGGGGCGGCGGGAGCAATCACGACATGCGCACTGGCGCAAAGGGCACACCCGGTATGGGACACATCTGCGGGTGTATGCACGTGCGCTACCTGGATCGTCGCACAGAAAAGCAGGAGGATGGCGCAACCAAGAGCAACGGCGATCCGCCAGGGGTGTCGCGAGTGATCTTTGGATTGCGTAAAGAGCATCACTTACGACTATAACGTGTCTATACCTCGTGGTGCGGCTAGGCGATGGCCTTGGGAACTGCCTCTTCCCATCGTCCCTGGACCTTGAGGATAAGTTCTACGACTTCTCTTGCCGTGCCCTCGCCGCCTCGGGCCTGAGTTATGTAGTGGCAGATTGCTTTTAGCTCAGCCGCCGCGTTGCCTACGGCAACTGCCAATCCTGCGCGTTTGGCCACCGGTATATCGGGCAGATCGTCGCCCATGTAAGCTACTTCGTCCTCGCGGACTCCGGCCTTCTGTACGCACTCTTCGAACGCGGCCATCTTGGTTTCCTGGCCCAGGTAGACGAACTCCACGCTGAGCTCGTGGGCCCGCTGTGTCACCGCGGGAGATTTCCTTCCGGTAATGAAGCCGGTACGGATTCCCATGATGTGCGCCAGCTTCATCCCCGCGCCGTCTTGTGAATTAAAGGCTTTCATCTCTGCCACACCGCCGCCGTCAGGCAAGGAAATGAGGTTAACGCTGCCGTCGGTGATAGTCCCATCGACATCCATCAGAAACAGCTTGATCTTCCGCGCGCGGCCCTCAATTTCGGCAGTAGGTGACATGCCAACATCATATCTGGCCCAGTCTCGCCCTGAAATCTACACATCCCAATCGCCGCTTCCCAGGCTAGCCACAACCCTCCCCTCGTCATCCCGACCGAAGTGGAGGGCCCTGCGGTTCTTTCCCCAATCCCGCATGTAATCTATAAACACTCCGCCCTATGGCAATTCAGATTGCACTGAATCACAAGACCCATTATCGCTACGACCGTCCGGTGATGCTCGGGCCGCAAACCATTCGCCTGCGCCCTGCGCCGCATTGCCGTACTCCGATCCTCTCCTACTCCCTTAAGATCCTGCCTAAAAACCACTTCATCAACTGGCAGCAGGATCCCCAGGCCAACTACCTTGCCCGCCTGGTCTTTCCAGAACGGACGTCGGAGTTCTTAGTAGAAGTCGACCTGGTTGCTGAAATGGCAATCTTCAATCCCTTCGACTTTTTCCTGGAGCCTTACGCGGAACAAATTCCCTTTACCTACGAGAACTCGCTTGCCAGGGAACTCCGTCCCTTTCTGGAAGCAGAAGTGCCCGGCCCCAGGCTGTCCACCTTTCTCGCCCAGGTGCCTCGCGTCAGCACCCCCACTCTGAACTTCCTCGTGAGCCTCAATCAACGGGTCCAGCGAGACATTGGTTACGTCATCCGCATGGAGCACGGGGTGCAGACCTGCGACCAGACTCTGACCCTGGGTACCGGTTCGTGTCGCGACTCCGCATGGCTGCTGGTGCAAATCCTGCGCAACCTCGGACTCGCTGCCCGCTTCGTCTCCGGCTATCTGATCCAACTAACACCCGACGTGAAACCACTCGAAGGCCCAGCTGGTGCCTCCATGGACTTCACCGACCTTCACGCTTGGACAGAGGTCTATCTCCCCGGCGCCGGCTGGGTAGGCTTCGATCCAACGTCAGGACTGCTGGCTGGAGAAGGCCACATCCCGCTCGCCTGTACTCCCGACGCATCCAGTGCTGCGCCCATCTCTGGCCCTCTCGAGTTCTGCAAGACCGATTTCAGCTATTCGATGACCGTGCAGAGAATCTATGAATCGCCGCGGGTCACCAAGCCTTACTCCGATCAGGAGTGGGAACAGATCGAAGCTCTTGGCCACCAGGTGGATGTGGATCTGCAAATAGGCGACGTGCGCCTGACCATGGGTGGTGAGCCGACCTTCGTCTCTGTCGACGACCGCAATGGAAGCGAATGGGCCACCACAGCCATGAGCCCGGCCAAGCGCCGTCTCGCGGTAGAACTTCTGCTGCGCATGCGTGACCGCTTCTCCACCGGCGCGATGCTCCACTTCGGTCAGGGCAAGTGGTATCCCGGCGAGGCGCTCCCCCGCTGGGCTCTGGGCTGTTACTGGCGCAAAGACGAAGTACCCATTTGGGAAAACCAGAACCTTTTCGCCGAAGACGGCAAAAACTTGGGCTATGGCTCCGAAGAGGCCCGCAGGTTCCTCGAAGCCCTGACCCGCCGCCTTCAGGTGAGTTCTTCGTTCATCATCACCGCCTATGAGGACATTTTCTTTCACCTGTGGAAGGAGCGGCGGTTGCCGGAAATCGTCGATCCGCTCGATCCCCGGCTCAAAGAATTTGCCGAACGCGCTCACTTGGCGCAACTCTTTGAAAAAGCCGTAGAACAACCCATCGGCTATGTCATCCCTCTCCGCCGCATCCCCACTCGTTCCGGCGCACCGCGCTGGACCAGCCAGCCCTGGTTTCCCCTGGCAGAACGGATGTTCCTTACCCCTGGCGACTCCCCCATGGGGTACCGTCTGCCGCTCGAAGCAATGCCCTGGACCAAGCCGGAAGATGTCACCTACGACTTTGATACGGATCCCTTCCGCCGCCGCGACAAGCTGCCTCCGCGGCCGGAACGGGGCATGATCCTGTTCTCCAGCCCTCCTTCTTCCGATGAGCCGGTGCCGGAAGCTGATAAGCGAAAGCCCAAGCCTGAGGAGGAGCGGGCGCTGACCCTGACCCGGCCGGCGCTTTGTGTGCAGGCGCGCGAAGGCAAGCTACACATCTTCATGCCGCCCGTGGACTACCTCGCGGACTACCTTGACCTGGTCGCTGCCATTGAAGACACAGCCGCGCACCTTTCCATGCCGGTGGTCATCGAAGGCTATACCCCGCCTAACGACACGCGCATCTCGGTCTTCAAGGTCACGCCCGATCCGGGGGTCATTGAGGTCAACATTCAGCCTGCCGCAACCTGGGACGCTTTGGTAGAAAACACCACCGCAGTGTACGAACTGGCCCGTCAGACTCGCCTGGGAACGGAGAAGTTCATGCTCGACGGGCAGCACACGGGAACCGGCGGCGGCAACCACGTGGTGATCGGCGGCCCCACTGCCGACGACAGCGCGTTTCTGCGCCGGCCCGACCTGTTGCGCAGCATGGTGAACTACTGGCAAAACCATCCTTCACTTTCCTATCTGCTGTCGGGTTTATTCATCGGCCCCACCAGCCAACATCCGCGGGTCGACGAAGGACGGATTGAATCACTTTATGAGTTGGAGATTGCCTTCGACCAGGTCCCAGAGCGAGGCAAGCCTGTCTCCACGCACACTGCCGACCGCCTCTTCCGTCACCTGCTCACCGATGTCACTGGAAGCACCCATCGCGCGGAATTCTGTATCGACAAACTTGACCCCCCGGAAGGCGCGGGAACACGCATGGGCCTGCTCGAGTTGCGCGCCTTCGAGATGCCCCCTCATGCCCGCATGAGTCTCACCCAACAACTGCTGGTACGGGCGTTCATCGCCCAATTCTGGCGCAAGCCCTACCGCCAGAAGCTGGTTCCCTGGGGAACCAGTCTGCATGACCGCTTCATGCTCCCACATTTCGTGCAGCTTGATTTTGAAGACGTAATCGCCGACCTCAACCGCGCTGGATATGCCTTTCGCGTGGAGTGGTTTGCCCCTCACTTTGAGTTCCGCTTTCCTTTTATCGGTTCGGTTGGTGCCCGCGGTATGCAGTTGGAGCTGCGCCACGCACTCGAGCCTTGGAATGTTTTGGGTGAGGAAGCTTCCAGCGGCGGCACTGCCCGCAGCGTCGATTCCTCTGTCGAGCGGTTGCAGGTCAAAGTGACGGGGATGGTCGACCATCGTTTCGCCGTGCTGTGCAACGGCCGCCCGGTGCCGCTTCATCCAACCGGGCAAGTTGGAGAATTCATAGCCGGTGTTCGTTACCGTGCCTGGCAGCCCACCTCCTGTTTGCACCCCGACATTCCCATTCACAGTCCTCTGGTCTTTGACATTGTGGACACCTGGTCGAGTCACGCGATTGGCGGCTGCACTTACCACGTGGTGCACCCTGGCGGGCGAGCTAACGAGCAATTCCCGGTGAACGCCTACGAAGCCGAAAGCCGTCGCCTGGCCAGGTTCAGCGGCGTTGGTCACACTCCCGGCCCCATTTCCATTCACCCGGAAAGACCGAACCTGGAATTTCCCTTAACGCTGGATTTAAGAAGAGCCCCCTGACGCACGACTTTAGCGTCTGATGGGAATCTCCATAAAGAATGCAGCACTAACCGCTAAGCTCATGGCAGAAATACTGGACGACCCGCTACTGACCGCCGAATATCGCCAGGCTCCTGGCGTGTACGACGAAATGTGCGAAGAGTCCGGTATTCTTCGTCCCCACTGGGACCGCTACATTGCATCCTTATCCACTCTCGGTGGCAAGGAACTAGCCCACCGCTGGCAAATCGCCCGCCAGCGAATTCGGGAAAACGGCGTTACCTACAACGTCTATGGCGATCCGCTGGGCACCGATCGCCCCTGGAGTCTGGACGCTGTCCCGCTGCTCATCCCGCCCGCGGAATGGAGCTATCTTGAAGCCGGCCTGATCCAACGCGCTCGCCTGCTCAACTCCATCCTGGCCGATCTTTACGGTCCCCAGAAGCTGCTTCTCAACGGCGATCTTCCCGCCGCACTGGTATTCGGCAATCCTGCCTTCTGGCGTGCCTGTCACGATGTGCCCGTTCCAGGAGCAACCTACCTCCACCTGCTAGCCGTCGACCTGGCCCGCTCTCCCGATGGGCAGTGGTGGGTGATCTCTGACCGCACCCAGGCCCCTTCCGGGGCCGGCTATGCTTTGGAAAACCGCATCGTCATGGCGGAGACTTTCCCTGACCTCTTCCGCGACGCCCAGGTCCACCGCCTGGCAGGCTTCTTCCGCGATTTTCGCGAGACCATGCTGCGACTCTCTCCTTCCGCACGCGCTCATCCGCGCGTTGTGCTCCTGACTCCTGGGCCTCTGAACGAGACCTACTTTGAGCATTCCTATCTTGCCCGTTATCTCGGTTTTACCCTGGTGCAGGGAGCGGATCTCACCGTGCGCGAGAACCGCGTCTTCCTCAAGTCGCTCGAAGGTCTGCGCCCGGTAGACGTGATCCTGCGCCGTATGGACGATGGTTACTGCGACCCGCTCGAGTTGCGCGCTGACTCCTACCTCGGAATCCCCGGCCTGGTAGAGGCCGTCCGCTCAGGAAACGTAGCCGTCGCCAATGCCCTGGGCAGCGGCCTGCTCGAGACCTCGGCATTCATTCCCTTTCTCCCCGGCCTTAGCCGGAAGTTGCTGGGCGAGCGGCTCGCTCTGCCCTCGGTCGCCACCTGGTGGTGTGGCCAACCCGCGGCCAACAGCTATGTTCGCCACAATCTCGATTTCCTGGTGATCAAGCCTGCGTATCCCGCAAAAGGAATGGAGCCGGTTTTCGGAGGCCGCCTCAACCCCGTCGAACGTTCCCGCCTCCTGGACCAGCTGCAAAACAGGCCAAACGAGTTTGTCGGCCAGGAACTGCTCAACCTCTCCAGTGTCCCGGTGTGGTCAGACGGCGTCCTTGCCCCCCGCCGGGTGGTGTTGCGCGTCTACATCGCGGCTGCCGGGGACAGCTGGATCGTCATGCCGGGAGGACTCACCCGCGTTTCCCCAGCCGCCGATACTCCCGTTGTCTCCATGCAGCACGGCGGTGGCAGCAAAGACACCTGGGTTCTTTCCCCTGACCCGGTCGACAATTTCACTCTCCGCCGTCCACGCGATTTGCCGGTAGAGCTGCATCGCGGCGTAAGCAGCGATTTGCCCAGCCGAGCTGCCGAGCACCTCTTCTGGTTCGGCCGGTATGCGGAGCGTTGTGAGCACCTTGCTCGGGTTCTGCGCTGCATCCTCTCTCGCATGACGGGGGAATCCTGGGGACCTGAGACCGTGGGGTGGCACTCTTTGATGAAGTTGTACGAGTGCCTCGAGTCCCCCTATTCCCGGCTGGCTAAGGATGATCCGCAAGGCAAGCTCGATCAACAGGGAGATCTGGAAAAGGAAATCCTGTCGCTGATTTTTGAAGAGCAGCGCAGTGACAGTCTCAATGCCAACCTCGGCCGTGCTACGCGGGCGGCGGCACAAGTCCGCGATCGCCTTTCAACCGACATGTTGCGCATTGTGAGCCAGATGGGCAGCCTGGCGCGCGCCTCGGACCGTGTTGCCTGGGGCTATGTTTCGGCCGCGGACGCCTTGGCCGTCCTTAACAGCTGCATCGTGACCCTTGCCGCCTTGCGTGGAATCGAGGGCGGAAACATCACCCGCGGTCCCGGCTGGCATTTTCTCAACATTGGCCGCCGTATCGAGCGCTCGCTTCAACTCATCGTGCTGCTCCGTTCGATCGTGGTCCCCATGGACCCGGAAAATTGGCCGTCTTTGGAAATGCTATTGGAGGTGGCGGACAGTTCCATCACCTACCGTTCGCGCTACTTCACCGTCCTGCAGGCCGCACCGGTGCTTGATCTCTTGATGAATGACGAAGCCAATCCGCGCTCTCTGGCCTTCCAGCTGAAAGATCTGGCTCGTCACTGTAGTGCGCTTTCCGGCATGCCCTCCGGATCGGGCTGGCCGGTCTTGAAGCAAAGGCAAATGGAGGCGGCGGCGGCCCGGCTGCTCCATGCGGACGTGGAACTTCTCTGCGAGACAAGAACCGGAACCAACCGCACCCAGTTGGATAGCCTGCTCGAAAACCTGGACACGGCATTGCCGGCCTTCTCAGAAGCCATCTCCAACACCTACTTCAGCCACGCAGAAATGGAGCGTGCGACCTGATGCTCTACCGTGTAAGGCACCAGACTATCTACGACTACGTGCAGCCGGTATCGGTTTCCCATCATGTAGTCCGCCTCACCCCGCGTGATCTGCGTGGACAGCGGCGGCGGGCCATGGACCTATCCGTCTGGCCTGTACCTCCCTCGCACGCCACCACCCATATCGACTATTACGGCAACACCGTGACCTCCTTCACCCTGCCCGAATCGCACAGCCGGATGAGCGTGGAGGCGATCAGCGAGTTGGAAGTGGATGCCCTCGCGCACCCCGTCTTCTCCGAATCTCCCGCCTGGGAAACAGTCCGCGACACGGCGCCACGGGATTGTAGTCAGGAGGGCCTGGAGGCCTATCAATTTGTCTTCGACTCCATCCGCGTCTCTGCCAAGCCGGAGCTGGCAGCCTACGCCAGCGAATCATTTCCCCAGGATCGTCCACTCCTCGAAGCCGTCTTGGACTTGACCGCGCGCATCCATCATGATTTCCGCTTTGACCCTAAGGCGACCGAGGTCACCACGCCGGTTGAAACCTTCTTTGAAAAGCGCCGCGGCGTCTGCCAGGACTTTTCCCATTTGCAAATCGCCTGCATGCGCTCGCTGGGGCTTCCAGCCCGGTACGTCAGCGGTTATTTGCGCACTCTTCCTCCTCAGGGCCGTCCCCGCCTGGTAGGAGCCGACGCCTCTCACGCCTGGTGCTCGGCATGGTGTCCCGGCTTTGGCTGGGTGGACTTCGACCCCACCAACAACTGTGTTCCCACGGATGGCCACATCACCTTAGCTTGGGGAAGGGACTACAGTGACGTCAGCCCCATCCGCGGAGTGCTCCTTGGCGGCGCCAAACACAGCCTGAAGGTCGGCGTAGACGTAATGCCCCTCGAATGATCCATTTCAAACATCGCTCTCACTTGAAATCCACACATCCCTATGACAAGGGGAGAGTTGTGGTTTTCCTGGGGAGCCGCGATTGGGATGTGTGGATTTCCGGGTGCCCCATCCTTCGCGTTCTTTGCGAAGGGTGGGATAAACAACTGTCCCAGTGCCCTTTTCCCAGGTCACGAGTCAAACAGAATTCGGCAAGAACGCCCGCGCCGGTAGTCGCTTGTGGCTACACCATGCAAAACTGAATGAACGGCGAGAATTCGCCCGGGAGAGATCGACTTGAAGTTAAAACCTCTGCTGCCTTTGCTGCTCCTGCTTACCGTATTGCCGCTGCGCGCTGCGGATCCCAGCAACATCACCCGCGCCACTCTTTCCAACGGTTTGCAGGTAGTCATTGTGCGCAGCACCCTGGCGCCCGTCGTCACGGTGGAGTTGAACTTCAAAGTCGGCGGAGATGAAACCCCGCCCGGCTTCCCAGGCTCGGCCCATGCTGAGGAACACATGGCGTTCCGCGGGTGCACCGGCATGACCGCCGATCAAACAGCCGCCATCTACGCCCAGTTGGGTGGCCGCGACAATGCCGACACCCAGCAAAATATCACTCAATACTTCACCACCGTTCCCGCCGCTGACCTCGACGTGGCCTTGCAGGCTCAGGCTGCCTGCCTGCGCGGCGTGGATGACTCCGAAGAAGAGTGGGCCCACGAACGAGGCGCCATCGAACAGGAAGTATCGCGCGACCTCTCCAACCCCACCTACAAGTTCATTGATCGTCTGAACGGCGATATGTTTGCGGGAACACCTTACGCGCACGATCCCCTCGGCACCCGGCCCTCGTTCGATGCCACCACCGGCGCCATGCTCAAGGCCTTTTACAAGCAGTGGTACACCCCCGGCAACGCCATCCTGGTGATCGTCGGCGACGTCGATCCAGCGGCCACCATCGCCAAGGTCAAAGAACTTTACGGTGACATTCCCAATCACCCCGTGCCAGAGCACCCAGCCGTCAACCTGACCCCGGTCAAGCCCGAGACCTTCACTCTGGACAGCAATCTACCCTACGTCCTGGGCTTCATCGCCTATCGCATGCCGGGCACCGATTCGCCGGATTATGCGGCGGCCCAGGTGCTGTCGGACATCCTCGCTAGTCAGCGGGCAGACGTCTATGGCATGGTGCCCGCGGGCAAGGCTCTTTATGCCGGCTTCGGAATTGCCGAAAACTACCCTAAAGCCAGCGTTGGTTTTGGCGAGATCGCGCTCCCTGCCGGCGCCGACTCCGCCGGCCCCATCAATGAATTGCGCCAGATCATCGAAGGCTACGCGCAGAAGGGCTTGCCCCAGGATCTTTTCGACGCCGCCAAGCGCAGCGAGATTGCCTCCAATGAGTTCCAACGCAACTCTATCCCTGGACTGGCTTCCGCATGGTCGCAAGCGCTCACCGCCGAGGGCCGCAACTCTCCCGACGATGACCTCGAGGCGATTAGGAAAGTGACCCTGGCCGACGTGAACCGGGTGGCCAAACAATACCTGGTCCCCAACAACTCCATCACCGCCACCTTGAAACCGTCGCCTTCCGGCGAGGCAGTCGCAGCCAAGGGCTTTGGTGGGGAAGAGAAGATGACCTCCGCCCCCACCAAGCCCGTCGTATTGCCGGATTGGGCTAAGGGTTCACTTTCGCAGCTAAAGGTTCCGGCCGACTACATTGTCGCGTCCGACACGACTCTTCCCAATGGCCTTCGCCTGATCGTCAAGACGGACCACACCAGCCCCACCGTGACCGTAGTTGGCACGGTGAAGAATAATGCCGACCTGCAAACCCCCAAGGGAAAAGAAGGGGTGTCAGACGTTCTGGACGGCCTGTACTCCTATGGATCGACCTCGCTGGATCGCCTGGCCTTCCAGAAAGCGCTCGACGACATTGCCGCCAACGAGACCGCTGGTTTCGAATTCTCGGTGCAGGTATTGAAAGAGAATTTCTCGCGTGGCGTGCAGTTGCTGGCCGACAACGAACTGCACCCTGCGCTGCCCGCCGAAGCCTTTGCGGTGGTCAAGGACCAGACCGTGCAGTTCGTCGCCGGCAACTTGAAGAGTCCTGGTTACCGCACCTCCCGTGCGCTGGATATTGCCTTGCTGCCATCAGGCGACCCTACGCTGCGCGAAGCGACTCCGGCCACGCTGGGTACCGTCACTCTTGACGACGTTAAGCAATATCACGCCAGCACCGTGCGTCCCGACCTGACCACCATCGTGGTCATCGGCGACACCACCCCGGAAGAAGCCAAGGCAGTGATCACTAAGTGGTTTGGAGACTGGAAGGCGGACGGGCCGAAGCCGGATACCACTTTGCCTGCGGTTCCGGTAAACAAGGCTTCGGCTGCCAACGTACCCGACCCACAGGCGGTGCAGGATTCCGTCGTCTTAGCCCAGCAGTTGAACCTCAACCGTTTCGACCCTGATTACTATCCGCTGCAGTTGGGCAATCACGTTCTTGGCGGGGGCTTCTACGCCACCCGCCTCTATCATGATCTCCGCCAGGTATCCGGCTACGTGTACAACGTGGACGTCAGCATGGAGGCCTCGAAGACCCGGGCCAGCTATAGCGTGACCTACGGCTGCGATCCGGATAAAGTCTCCAAGGCCAGGGCTTTAGTCCAGCGCGACCTGGACCAGATGCGAACCCAGGACGTGACACCGGACGAGCTACACCTGGCCAAGGCCATGCTTCTCCGTTCCATCCCCTTGGGCGAGTCAAGCGAAGAGGGAGTTGCCCAGGGCCTGCTACACCGGGCGGTCATTGGCCTGCCCTTGGATGAGCCCATCGTGGCGGCGAAGAAGTACTACGAACTCAGTGCCGATCAGGTCAAAGAAGCCTTCGCCCGCCATCTTCGCCTCGACGACTTCGTCCAGGTAGTAAGGGGCCCTGCCCCCCAGTAAACAGCATGAAAACTTGTCTTGAATCGGGAACATGTCTTGTATCAGGGCAGACTTTAGTCGGGCTTTAGAGGGGCAAAGAAACCGCAGGTCCCTCCACTACGCTTCGCTCCGGTCGGGATGACAATTCTGTCGCAGGGACAAGTATTTCCCGGTGAAGCTCTTACGGGCACAACAGAATTGTCATCCCGACCGGAGCGAAGCGTAGTGGAGGGACCTGCGGTTCTCCCCCCTGGAACTTTAGCCCCTTAGCAGGCCCCGGGTGCCCCACATCTCGCTCGTTTTTCGCGAGATGTGGGATACCACAGATCGAGCCCCGAGTGTTCCGGGAGTGCCAAACTGTTAGACTATAGGCAAGGCATCACCCGGTTGTCCTGCCTGCCATACCCAGCCAGCTCAAAGCAAGGCTAGTCAATCTCAACCAACGCCTTTCCGTGACCCGGAAGAATAGGAATTCCTCGCCCGTGAGCAAGCCCATTCGAAACATCGCCATCATCGCCCACGTCGACCACGGTAAAACGACGCTCGTGGATGCCATGTTGCGCCAGGCCGGCACTTTCCGTGCCAATGAAGCCCTGACCGAACGGGTCATGGACTCGAACGAACTGGAGAAAGAGCGCGGCATCACCATTCTTGCCAAGAACACCGCCATCCAGTTTGAGGACACAAAGATCAACATCGTCGACACCCCAGGCCACGCCGATTTCGGAGGCGAGGTCGAGCGCGCGCTCAAGATGGTGGACGGCGTCATGCTCCTGGTCGACGCCTCGGAAGGCCCCTTGCCCCAGACCCGTTACGTGCTGTCCAAGGCCCTGGAAGCCAAGCTCCTACCCATACTGGTCATCAACAAGATCGACCGTCCCGACGCCCGCCCTAAAGAAGTTCTGGACGAGGTGTACGACCTGTTCATCGATCTGGACGCGCACGAAGACCAGCTCGACTTTCCCGTGCTCTACACCAATGCCAAGCTCGGCACGGCAAGCACCTCGCTCGAAACCCCCGGCGAAAACCTGCAACCGCTTTTTGAAACCATCATCTCCACCATTCCGCCGGCCAGCGGAGACCCTGACGGACCCCTTCAAATCCTGGTCACCAACCTCGATTACTCCGACTACCTGGGTCGTCTCGCCATTGCGCGCGTGTTTAACGGAACCCTGCGCAACGGGGAAGAAGTGCACATCTCCAAGCGCGACGGATCGCTGCTCAAGACCAAGATCACCAAGCTGTTCACGTTTAACGGATTAAAGCGCACTGACACTGACGAGACCCAGGTCGGCGACATTGTCGCCATCGCCGGGGTCACCGGAATCACGATTGGGGAGACCATCACCGGCATCGAAAATCCGGCGCCGCTGCCACTGATCGTCATCGACGAGCCGACCATTGCCATGCAATTCTCGGTCAACAATTCGCCCATGGCGGGGCGGGAGGGGCAGTTCGTTACCTCGCGCAACCTCCGCGAGCGTCTGGACAGGGAACTACTCACCAACGTCTCCATTCGTGTCGAGGAGACTGGCAGCCCTGACAGTTTCAAAGTTCTGGGCCGCGGAGAGTTGCAGCTTGCCATCTTGATTGAGATGATGCGCCGCGAGGGCTTTGAGCTGATGGTAGGCCGTCCCGAAATCGTAACCAAGACAGTAGATGGAAAGATAATGGAACCGGTCGAGCACCTCACCATCGACGTGCCGGACGCTTTCGTGGGCACCGTCATCGAGCGCCTGGGACCACGGCGTGGCGAGATGGTGAAAATGCACAATCACGGTTACGGTCGTGTGCGTTTGGAATTCCGTGTGCCTAGCCGCGGCCTCATTGGTTTGCGCAGCGAAATGCTCACTGAGACTCGTGGCACCATCGTGATGAATTCGCTCTTTGACGGTTACATGCCTTACCAGGGAGAGATACCGCAGCGGCCTAGCGGCGCGCTCATCTCTGACCGCAACGGCGCCACCACCGCATACGCGCTCAACGGACTGCAGGATCGGGGAGTGCTCTTCCTGACTGCCGGGGTAGAAGTCTACGAGGGCATGGTCATTGGTGAGCATTCCCGAGACAACGACCTGGACGTGAACGTGGTGCGCGAAAAGAAGCTCACCAACATGCGTGCTTCGAGTGCTGACGACGCCATCCGCCTGGTTCCCTTCAAGCCGATGAACCTGGAGCAGGCCATTGAATTTATCGCGGAAGACGAGCTGGTAGAGGTAACGCCCAAGTCTCTGCGCCTACGCAAGAAAATTCTGCAGGCGAATCGCCGTCCCCGGCGTAACCCAACCCCGGCGTGACTCATCCCCGCGTCGTGCTGGGCAGTGCCGTCGCGCTGGTGATACTGACCGCCGGCATTGCCTGGTACGCAAGAGTCAAACATGGTCGACCGGCGGCGCAAGCCCCGGCGGCGACTGCAAGTTCCAATCAAGCCGCCCAGGTCTCTGACAAAACAAACGAGCTGACTCCAACCCGCATCTACGCGCACAACCTGATGCTGCGGAAGGGCCCCGATTTCCGCATTTACGTTCGCTGGTTGAATGGAGAGTTGCGGCGGACCAACAAGAACGTCAATCCGTCTTTTGATGAGCCAGAGTCCTTCGTTCTTGAGGTGGAGCGAGGCATCATTCACGCCAACATCGGCGACATCAGCCACTACCTCAACACCGGTCTGGTTGCAGGTTCGCCACTTACAAACATCTCGCTCACGGGAGATGGAAACCAGATCTCTGTTCACGGCACCATTCACAAGCTGCATATTCCGCTTCCCATCGGATTGGATGGAACACTCTCTCCGGCGCCGGGTGGCCGTATCCATCTCCATGTGGACCGGCTGTCCGTGTTAAAGCTTCCGCTCAAAGGATTGTTAGGTGATTTTCACATCAGCATCGCCGACCTGATGGGCAAAACCAGCGTTGCCGGCATCGAAGCTTCAGAGAACGATCTTTACTTCGACACGCAAAAGCTACTGCCGGCCCCCCATATCCACGGGACCCTCACCAGGATCGGCGTCAAGAATCCGGATATCGAAGTTATGTACGGCGACGCGCAGAACGATGCTGCCCGTACCGAACAATGGCACAACTTTCTGGCCCTCAAGGACGGCACGTTGGATTTCGGAAAGCTGACCATGCACAACGTCGATCTCATCATGATCGACGCATCGAAAGACGCCTGGTTTGATCTAGACCTGGTCAACTATCAGGCGCAGGTGGTCAACGGCTATACCCGAATGACCCCACAAGCGGGCCTGGAAATCTTCATGCCCGATCTCGACGAATTCCCGCAACGACACGCCCCGCAAAGTATCAGCAAAGAGTGGCTAAAAAACCGCAATCTCCCACCCCCGCCCGACGTCCCCATCAATAAGTAAACAAAGGCAGGTTCTTGGTGGCTGTTACGAAATCTTCTCTGCAATCGACTTCGCCTGGGTAAACAAATACAAATAATCCGGTCCGCCGGCCTTGGAGTCGGTTCCCGACATATTAAACCCGCCAAACGGATGCGCCCCCACCATCGCGCCGGTGCACTTGCGGTTCAAATACAAATTCCCCACATGAAACGCACGCCGCGCGTGATCCAGCTTCTCATGCGAACTGGAATAAATCGCGCCGGTCAATCCATATTCCGTATTGTTAGCAATTTCCAGCGCCTCATCAAAATCACGCGCCCGGATCACAGCCAGCACCGGCCCGAAAATCTCTTCCTTGGCAATCCGCGCCGTCGGCGCCACATCCACAATCACGGTAGGTTCCACGTAGTAGCCGCCCTCCGCGTTCGCAACTGCATGACCGCCCGTCAGCAGCCGGCCTTCGCCTTTGCCAATTTCAATGTAGGAAAGAATCGTATCCATGGCTGAGCGACTAACTACCGGTCCTACGCTGGCGTTGGTTGCCGGATCACCCACCTGCAAACTCTGCACCTTCTCGCGCACCCGCTCCACAAAAACATCGTAGATCGCGTCTTCCACAATGGCCCGCGAACACGCGGAGCACTTCTGTCCATTGAAGCCAAACGCCGAAGCCACCACACCCTGAACCGCAGCGTCCAGATCGCCGTCCGTGCTGACGATGATCGAATCCTTGCCGCCCATCTCCAGGATGTCGCGCTTGATCCAGATCTGTCCTGGTCTCGTTTGCGCCGCGCGGGCATGAATATCAAGCCCTACGTCCTTGGAGCCGGTAAACGCAATCAGGCGCGTCTTGGGATGCTCAACAATAGCGTTGCCAAACGTGCTTCCTGATCCAGGGCAGAAATTCACTACCCCTGGGGGCATCCCCGCCTCTTCCAACACATCGAGGAACCGCGCTGCAATCGTCGGCGAATCGCTCGACGGCTTCAGGATCACAGTGTTGCCCGTGACAATCGCCGCTGCAGTCATGCCCGCCATGATCGCAAAAGGAAAGTTCCAGGGCGGGATCACCGCGCACACGCCCACCGGAAGATAGACCAGCTGATTGCGCTCGCCAGGATACTGGATCGGCGTCGTCGCCCCAGCCAGCCGGAGCGCCTCGCGCGCATAGAACTCAAGAAAGTCGATAGTCTCGGCCACATCCGCATCGGCCTCAACCCAATTCTTACCCACTTCGTATGTCAGCCAGGCGCAGAACTCAAATTTCCGCTTGCGAATCAAATCGGCTGTCTGCAGCAGCAGCGCCGCCCGCTCTTCCACCGCGGCATACTGCCAGGCAGCAAACGCCTCGAGCGCCGCTCTCATCGCCCGTTCGGCGTGTTCGAGGCCGGCCTTCTGATGCACGCCTACCACCTGCGCCGGCCGCGCCGGGTTCAGTGACTGTATCTTTTCCGCAGTGCGTGATCGCTCCCCGCCAATGATCAGCTCATACTCGTGGCCGAGCTGGTCCCCAATCCGGGTAAGCGCATCCTGCATGGCATGCACGTTCTCCGGATTGCGGAAATCGATGAAAGGTTCGTTGTGGAACGCGCCGCGAGGGGCAACTGGCTGGATGACTGTGCTGATTTGAGCGGTTGGCATAACAGCTCAATTTTACTCTTTATCGCGTCGCTGTGAGCCGCTCTGTCTGTGCGGACATCTGGGCCGTCCTCTCCAGCTTGTCCCAGTTGAACGGCCGTCCATCAATCGCCCGTTTCACCGTCTTGAACAGCACCAGCGAAAACAGCTGGCGATAGGCAAAGCGTTGCAGCCAGATATGGAACAGCAGCCACCCATCGCCCTTGTTGGCCGCGTGTTTCCGTTCCAGGCTGAAAGCCAGCGCCGAAGTAACAAAGTCGATGATCAGGAAGGCCAGAAAGAAGGTCAGCAATTTCTCGAAGTTAGCCGCGTTGGCTCCCTCGGGGTGGAAGTGGCGGTCGATCAGATAATGCACCACTCCCGCGACAAACATCAGGTCGATGAACGGCGAAACCAGCGGCAACAAAATCTGGAAAATCAGGATATTGGGCAGGGCAAACAACCCCATTGCCTTGTTCCTGAGGAATGCGGCCTGGTGCTTGTAAACCGCCTGCAAGGTGCCAAACGACCAGCGGAAGCGCTGCCGCATCAGGCCGCGCGCCGTCGCTGGAGCCTCCGTGAAGGCCAGCGCACGATCCTCGTAGATGACCTTGTAGCCCTGTTCCAGCAGATTCATGGTCAGGTCGGCATCCTCGGCCACCGTATTGACGGGGTAGCCTCCACCCTGGCGTACGGCCTCCGTCCGCCACGCCCCAATGGCGCCCGGAACCACGGTGACCACATTGAACAGGTCTAATGCTCTGCGCTCGAAGTTCTGGCTGGTGATGTATTCGAGCGCCTGCCAACGGGTCCACAGGTTGACCCGGTTACCCACCTTGGCGTTGCCCGCGATCGCGCCAACCTCCGGGTCAGCGAAATGGCACACCAGCTTCGACACCGCATCGGCTGCGATAACCGTATCGGCATCGATGCCCACATAGAACTCTTCTTCCAGGTTGGCGACAGCGAAGTTGAGCGCCTCCGCCTTGCCTCCATTCGGCTTGCGCAGCACCGTGAGCATGCCAGCCGCGATCTCATCCTTGTAGGCCTCCCGAGCCACTTCGGAAGTCCGATCGGGGGACCCATCGTCGATCACGATAATCCGCAGGTGAGGATAGTCGGAATTCAGCACCGAGCGGATGGTGCGCACTATCACTTTCTCTTCGTTGTACGAAGGGATCAGCACTGCAACTCGCGGTAAAAATCCTCCTGCCACTTCCGGAACGTGGCGTTTCCTCAATCGATCGATCAAGGCAAAAATGCCCACCAGGATCAACCGCGCGCTCATCAGAATGTCGCCCAGGAAGAACAGGCTGACCACGAAGTGGTTGAAGAAAGCCCAGGCAAAGAAGGCAACCGAGTCCACCCGCGCCTGCCATCTCTCTTTGGAGTTGAGCGGCGGCATCACTTCTGCTCGCGTCTTCCCCATCAAGTCAGAAACCTGCTCGATGGTAAAGCCTCGCGCCCGCAACCCGTCGATCAACACCGGGAGTGCGGCCAGCGTCACGGCGCGATTGCCGCCTCCATCGTGCATCAGGATGATGCTGCCGCGGAATTGCGGCTTGGCTTTCATCAGCTCCAATTGATCGAGCACATCCTGCAGAATGCCCTCCGGCGTCTTCCGCTGCTTCTCGTCCCAATCGTCCGTATCAATCTTGTTGCCGATGATGGTGTAGCCCATCTTCTGGATCTCATACGCAGGCGCTGCCTGATCGTTCGTATCCGGTTCCTGGTCGATCGAATAGGGTGGCCGGAAAAACAATGGCTTGACGCCCAGCTTGCTGCCAAACAACCGCTCCGTAAGGTTCAGCTGCAGCTTCACCTGCTCTGGCGAGATCTCGCTGATGTCGGGATGCGTCCAGGTGTGATTGCCGATCTCGTGTCCCTCGGCCAGCACCCGCTTCATTACGCTCACATTATCCTGGGCCTGTTCGCCGATCATCATGAACGTCGCGTGCACACCCTTTTGCTTGAGAATGTCCAGAATCTTCGGTGTCCAGGTCGGATCCGGTCCGTCATCGAAGCTGATCGCCACCGCCCCCGGCTTATATCCGTAGTACTCAATGCTGTAGGGCGAGGGATAGGTCAGCATGTGCTCATCGGTCACGGTCCAGTTGTAGGAATCCATGTCGATGGTGCGTGAGCCCGCATGCGGTTCCCCGGTAATGCGCAGGATGTCGCCTTCGCCATCCGTCACCACATCGTTGCCTGGCGGTATCTGTTTCAGCGACTGTGGAGCAGACATGTTGCTGGGGTGGTCCCAGATCGACCACACCGACGGATCCTCTTCGCCCAGCAACCACAGTGCAAACGTCTGCAGGCCCATTTGCCGCGCAGCCCGCAGTTCATTCAAGGTGGTCACCGCATCCAGCATCCACACCTGGTGGCGCACGTGGGCATCTTCATCGTCGTAAGTAAAGTGCGGATTCAGCTCATCGCCCGCCAGCCGCAGATCCGCATTTGCTTCGGACGCCGCCTGCCATCCATCCTGCACCGAAATGTCTTCGGTATCCTGCACTTTTGCCCGATGGTGCTTGCTGGGCATCGACGTTGTCCAGTTGTACCCATAGTTGCCGATGGCGCAAATCAGCTTCTCTTTGGGCACGATCGTCAATACGTGCTTGAGATTGTTTTCAAACCAGTCCTGGGCTGCGATTGGGCCGGGCTCGCTCGTCTCTTCGTGCTGGTCATAGTTCATCAACACGATGCCGTCGGTATTTTTTGCCAACTCTGCGAATTCGCTGTCATCCGCGCCTACGCCCTGGTTGATGAAGAGCTGCAGATTCTTAGGGTGAAACTGGCGATACAACTCTTCGATAAGGGAGTTGTAATCCGCTTGTGCGTCGTCGGGCAGGTCCTCCAGGTCGAGCGAGATTCCGCGGTAGCTGGGATTAGCGGCTAAAAAGACACCCAGCTGGCGCTCCAAATTCTTCCGCGCTGCCGGATCCTTCAGCATGGCAGCGATGCCGGGCTCCCATGCCTGCTTAAGCACGTCATAGTTCTTGATCAGCGGAACGATCTCCGTATCCTCGTGGGCCGCGGAGATCAGGTCATGAATTTTGTTCTGCGGATCGACACTATGCACCCCGTGCGCATCCACCACGTTGAAGACCCGCAAGGGGGCTTCGGCAATCAGGCCGCCTTCGAGTGTGCCGTCAGCCTTGGTCGCGTACAGCCATACCGGGAAGAGAATATCGATCTGGTGGATGTGGCTCCTGAGTGAAGCGTAGCTGCCGGCGTCATCGTCTACGTAATAGGCGGCGCGCAGACCTTCGCCGCTATTGAAGGCAATTTCCGAAGGTTTGCGGCTGGTCTTACGCCGTGCCGGCTTCAGATACCTGGCCTTGATCGCAGCGGCCTGTTCCTGGATAGCCCGGTAGTTCCGTCTGGGGGTGGGCAGCAACAGCTCTGGCAGGGGCTGATTCTTGACCACGTTGAGGGTAAACAGCACCAGGATCAAGGTCGAGAAGACTGCCACCGCATCCAGGATGCGGCGTAGGCGTTTCCATCGTTTCCGCTGCGGATCGAAGAAGATCTGGCGATTCATGGCCTGCAGAAAGCTTACAGGAACCCGGTCCAAGGGTGCTTTTGAGCTTTTTGGGCGCTATCCCCGCCACGAACCCCTCTGTCGAAAAACATTTCCAGGTAAGGACCGCTGAACCGCAGATCTCTCCACTACGCTGCGCTCCGGTCGAGATGACAAAGGGTAGGGCGGCGCGTCCAGGGACAGTAGTTGCTGAACAGGAGCTGTTTTTCGTCACCCTGGGTGGACCCCAGGCCCATGATTCCTCCGGTCCATCACCACCCTACTCTTTGTCATCTCGACCGGAGCGCAGCGCAGTGGAGAGACCTGCGGTCTCCGTTCCCTGGGCTCTGCTGCGGCCCACAACCGCCCTACCCTTTGTCATCTCGACCGGAGCGCAGCGCAGTGGAGAGACCTGCGGTCTCCGTTTCCTAGGCTCCGCTGCGGCCCACAACAGCCCTACCCTTTGTCATCTCGACCGGAGCGCAGCGTAGTGGAGAGATCTGCGGTTCAACGGTCCTTACTTGGAAATGTTTTTCATATGGGATCCTGTTGCATGCCCTCGCTCTTCACCCTGGTGGTGCTAGCCGCCGGAGCCGCTTTACGTCTGTGGTTCATTCACGTCCACCCAATGGTGCAGGGTGACTCGCTTCTCTACGGAGACATTGCAGCCAATTGGCTCAACCACGGAATCTATGGCCATTCGGTGGGGCACGAGTCAGGCATAACCACGGTGGAGCCCACCCTGGTGCGCCTGCCCGGCTACCCTGCATTTCTGGCGTTAATATTCGCCCTCTTCGGCACCGCAAACTATCGCGCCGTGGTTTACATCCAGGCATTCATCGACCTAGGCACTTGCCTGCTCATAGCGCACCTAGCGAGGAAACTGAGCGGCCCACGCGCCGCCCGGTTCGCCCTCCTGCTGGCGGCCCTCTGTCCATTTACCGCAAATTACGTAGCCTTCCCACTCACCGAAACCCTCTCGATTTTCTGTGTAGCCCTGGGTTTTCTCACCTTCGCGGAACTGCTCGAACGCCCGCGGCTGCTATGGGCAGCCCTGCTGACCTTCTCCTGGAGCTACTCTGCTCTGCTGCGTCCGGATGGAGCCCTGCTGGCCGTAGTCCTGTGGACGGCGCTACTGGTGTATGGCCGCAATCAGATGGGCCTGGGAAAGACCCTGCGGATCGCTTTAATCACCGGCCTGCTCTCGCTCCTGCCCTTTGTGCCCTGGACCATCCGCAACTGTCGCACTTTCCATATCTTTCAGCCTCTGGCGCCGCGCTACGCCAATGATCCCGGAGAGTTCGCCTCTCCCGGCTTTGTCCGTTGGGTGAAGAGCTTCGCTGCGGACTTCACCACCACCAGCGAAATCTACTGGAACGGTAACAGCGACCGTATCGATCTCGCCAACCTGCCTTCTCGCGCCATCGACAATCCCGCGCAAGCCGAACAGACCCGGGCGCTATTGCAGGATTACAACGCCATCACCACCCTGACGCCTGCGCTCGACGACCGCTTCGCCCAGTTAGCCCAGGAGCGCATCCGTGCCCATCCCGTCCGTTATTACCTCACTCTCCCCCTGCTGCGGCTGGCGGACATGTGGCTTAGCCCTCGAGTGGAAACCATCAACGCCCATCTCCGTTGGTGGCAATATTCCCAGCACCCTGCCGAAACCTGGCTTGCCATCGCTTATGGCTTGCTCAACCTAGCCTATCTTTCGTTGGCCTTCCTGGGAGCACTACGCTGGCCGCGCATGGCAGGCGCCATGGTGGCCTTCATCCTCGTGCGTAGCCTGTTGCTCGCGACCCTGGAGGCCCCGGAATCGCGCTACACCCTGGAGTGCTTTCCCTTGGCTGTAGTGCTCGCCGCCGGCTATCTTTCGACGGTCGTGCTGCCAGGCAACAGCTTGATCTGGAAGACACTCGCCGGCAGGGCCACATTGTAGTGAATGTTGCTGTAAGTAGCCGTGCGCTTGTCGCCCGAAGGCTGGTAGAAAACCTGCTTGTAGCTGACGCTGCGGGTTGGATCGACCCAGATCGTCACGTGGGTGAACATGTCCAGGACCTTCTGTTCCTTAGGAACCAGGTCCAGCTTGGCTACCGAAACTCCATCGATTTTTTCCGTACCCTGCAGGCTTACCTGCCAATTGGTCACCAGGTCACTTCCGCTGCCGCCGAACCCCAGGGTTAGAAAACTCTCCCACTGGCCCTTATTGGCTCCCGCCTTCATGATGGTCAGCTGCTTGATCGTGGGCTCGTAGAGCTGGACTCGCCCGCCGTCATACACCACCGTTTTCGGCGCAGGCTTCCCATTGTCTTGCTTGAGCTCGGCAGTCATGAGGGTTACATCCTTTTTGCGCTCAAAGTAAATCGTGCCTGTCTGTATATCGCTTTCCTGAACCACAGCCGTGTACTGATCCCAGGCAAAATCCGTCTGGGCGCTCAAAAACTTTGCTGCCGCCGCGTCCAGCTGCGCCAGCACCTGCGCCAGGCTGGCACTCTGCGCCCGCACTTCGGCGGGCAGCAAAATCAGCCACCCCAGGCACAGCAGCGCAATGGTCTTTCCCGCCTTCACCATGAATCCCCTCATCCTGAACCCTGCCGCAGACATAAAGACGCGCTCTACCGATGCGCCCACACGCGGTACTGGGTCACTCGTCCGCTGGCATCCTTCTGTTCCCGGTAGCGATCGATCGCCACTGGGCCGGATATAGCCTGGATGCGCTGCAACAACTCCGCCTTCAGCTTTTCGTCATTGCTGGTGTCAGCCAGCTGGTCGGCGCCTATCTGGTAGGTCCAGGCGTTGGGTCCATCGGTCCGTACCAGGATGTCTTTGGTCGAGGTCAGCGTTTCCTGCGGTCGATCCTTGTAATTGATCAGACGCGGCGAAACAAAAAGAAAGACCAGGATCAGCGTCACCATCACGTCGTAATGGAAGCTGCCACGAGGATAAGTCCAGAACAGGTAACTCTTTAGAATGCGCTGCAATTCTATCTTCCTCGAATTACTTCTTCGCCGCCCATATATGGCTGCAATGCTTTTGGGATACGCACCGAACCGTCCGCCTGCTGATAATTTTCCAGGATGGCTAGCCAGGTACGCCCGATCGCCAGTCCGCTGCCGTTGAGTGTGTGCACCTGGTCAGTCTTGTTCTTGCCCTGAGGCTTATAGCGGATATTTGCCCGCCTCGCCTGGTAAGCCTCAAAATTGGAGCAGGAGGAAATCTCCCGGTACAGCCCCTGCCCCGGAAGCCACACTTCCAGGTCATAGGTCTTCGATGACGACGCCCCGGTATCCCCCGCGCACAGCAGAACTTTGCGATAGGGCAGTTCCAATCGCTGCAGAATGCTCTCCGCATGACTGGTCAGCTTCTCATGCTCGTCGTTTGATTGATCGGGCCGGGTGAACTTCACCAGTTCTACCTTTTGGAACTGATGCTGGCGAATGATGCCGCGCACATCCTTGCCGTACGAGCCGGCTTCGGAACGGAAGCACGGCGTGAAAGCCACTAGGCTTACGGGCAAGAGCGCCTCGTCCAAAACCTCGTTGCGATAAAGATTAGTGATCGGGACCTCGGCGGTGGGGATCAGGTATAGGTCTGTCCCCTGGCACTTGAAGAGGTCTGATTCAAACTTGGGCAGTTGCCCGGTGCCAAACAAGGAGTCGCTATTTACCAGGAAAGGAGGCAGCACCTCCAGATACCCGTGCTCCCGGATGTGAATATCCAGCATGAAGCTGGCTAGCGCTCGTTCCAGCCGAGCCCCCAGTCCCCAATAAACAGCAAAGCGCGCCCCGGAAATCTTCGCCGCCCGCGGCAGGTCCAGGATGCCCAACCCCTCGCCCAGCTCCCAGTGCGGCTTAGGCGCAAAATCAAACGCCGGTTGCTGGCCCCAGCGCATCACCTCGACATTGTCCGCCTCGCTCTTTCCCGGCGGCACGCTGTCCTGGGTCAGGTTAGGAATGGCCAGCAAAAGATCCCGCATGGCCTCTTCTGCTTTCGCCGCGCTGCGCTCCAGCTCTTCGGTTTCCTGCTTCAGCTCCCGCGTCTGGTCCATCACCGCTGCCACTTGGGCCGAGTCCACACCTGCCTTGCGGCTGCGCGCCACTTCCTGGCTCAGCTTGTTTCGCTCTGCCTGCAGGCTTTCGGCCTGGGTAATCCGCGAGCGCCGCTCCTGATCAAGTTCGCGGAAATTCCCCAGCAACGGCCCCGGGTCCATGCCCCGTGCGCGAAGTTTCTCCTCCACCAACTGCAGGTTGTTCCGGACAAAAGCTAAATCGAGCATACCTCTCTACTTTACGTTAGTACTTCCAGCTCATGTCGGCATCGGCGGGAGCGGTCTTCTGGATCCGCTCCATGATCTTGGGCAAATACATGGTGTTGTAGTGCAGGCGAGAGAGAGCGTTTGGCAGGTTAGGGTCGCCATTCCAGCAGTGCTCGGCCCGATCGCCATACTTCACCTCGCCCTCATACGGAACTCCATGGCCCGGAGTACCCGTTTTATCCAGAAAGTCCTGCATCAGGTAGACCGCGTCGTTGAGGAAGTAAGTATCGGCGGAGCCAACGTAAATGTGGAGTTTGCCTTGCAGCAGCGGGCCCAGCTTGTCCCAATCCTTCTGCAGAATCGCGTCCAGGTCGTAGTGGTCGTGCCAATACGCAGCAACCTGGTGGTCGATCACCCCGGTTTGCTTGTCGAAAATCTGTGCCGGGTATCCGTCCGGCCCGGCTGGACTATAAACCGCCTGCCAGATGTCGAACTGCTCTCCCGAACGTCCGTGATCACCCAGGGCAGCTTCATACGCAACGTTGTCCCGCATGGAGATCAGCGTCTGCCCCAGGTAGTTCCGCATCGCCGGCTGCTCCACCTGCTTTTGCGCACCCTGGAGATAAAAGAGGTTGTCCTGCTTGTACAGGTCTGCCGTCATGTACGCATGAAAGTCAACCGGGTCGGGACAGGCGACAAAGGCTCCGTTGTAGTCGTTGGGATAAAACATCTGCACCGCCAGCGATTCCCACCCACCCGTCGAGCCGCCATAGACAAAGTGCGCCCAGCCCCCGGTTAAACCGCGAAACTGTTTTTCGATAGCCGGCAGCAGCTCGGTCTCAATCGCGTCCCCGTATGGCCCCAGGTTGGCTGAATTGACCGCATAGGAATCGTCATAAAACGGGTTGGCATGCTGAATTTTGACCACCAGGATGCGCGGAAAGCCGGGAGAGATCCACTGCTGATACTCCTTGTACGCCTCCTCCTGCTCGATGTGGTTATATCCGGAAAGGTGGAAGCGGTCGGAGTAGTCCGGCTTCAGTTCAGGGTCGGGCGGGGTGGTGCGAAAGTCGTCCATACCGCTCACGAAATGGTCGTGAAAGACAGCGATAGGGAAGTGAGCGTTTGGGTGCTGATCGAAGCCCTCCGGTACCAGCACAATGGCCGACAGGTACATCGGCGTGCCCCAGAATTTCGTTAGCAAATCGCTCTGAATGCGCAGGTGGCGGATGTACTTCGTGTCCGGCTCGGGCTTGATTGGCGGGATCGTTTCTGTCAGCTGGATTCGAAGCTTGGTCCGGCCGTCGATATGCACTTTGACCGGCTTCGAATAAAGATTGCCTGGGGCGAGGTTCCAGTGTTGGCCTTCGCCGCGGTCTGGCGCCAGCTTCACCGTGGTGCCGTTTGCGCGGTGGAAGGTCTGGTAGATATTCAGCACTGCCTGCACGTAGTAATCGCCGGGAGGCACTTTGCTGAGCGAGCGGATGGGATATCCGGGAGCCTCTTCTGTGATGGTCACCGCTTGGCCGGGGGCCAATCCATCGACCGTCGTGCCAAAAACAATCTGCGACAGCAATGTGTCGTTGATCTGCATCCGGGGTTCTGCGGAGGGGTCCGTCGAGAGCAGGAGCAATACCCGTCCATCAAGCGCTTTGGAGGACATGTTCGATGGAAAGCTGACCGTAATCTGGGCGCGAATGGGAGGGATGGTGGCCAGAAACCCGGCCAGGAGCAAGAAAAGACTACGACGCATACATCCAGCCTACCCCGTGCACACTTCGACTCACAAAAACCGCGCCCCGGTCTCTGGGGCGATATGTTTTGCGATACTAATCCCAGCCGCATGTTCACCCCCAGACGTTGTGTCTCGAAGTTGCTCCTGGCTTTCCTGGCTGCCCCCTTAGCATGGGGAAGCGCCTACGACGCCCATCCCAAACTGGTTGTCGTGCTGGTGGTGGATCAGCTAAGGGCCGACGCCCTCGATCGCTACCGCTCTGACTTCAAGGGCCGCGGATTCCGTCTTTTCCTCGACAAAGGCGCCTACTTCGAAGATTGCTACTACGACTACGCCAACACCAAGACTGCTCCTGGCCATGCCACCCTGGCGACCGGAGCCTACACCGACGGCCATGGCATCTCGGCGAATTCGTGGTGGGACCTGACCCGTAACAAGACTCGTCCCGTCACCTCCGTGGAGGATGAGCGCTATCGCATCCTGGGCGCCGTCCACGCGGGCAAGGAGCCGGGAGCCTCCCCACTCAACCTTCGTGCCTCCACCGTGGGCGACTCGCTCCGCCTGGCGACGCAGGGCCAGGCTAAAGTCTTTGGCGTTTCCCTCAAAGATCGCGCGGCCATCCTGCCTGTCGGCTACTCCGCCAATGGCGCATACTGGATCGAGCCCGCCTCCGGCGCCTTCATCACCTCCAGCTACTACATGGAAGGCCTCCCCGACTGGGTGACCGCCTTCAATTCCGGAGACCGCGCCACTCAGGCCGCCCAGGAAGCCGGCGTTCCCGATTCCAAGCAGTTTTATGAGCAAGTCGGCTCCACCCCAGCCGCCAACTCTTATGAACTGGACTTCGCCCGCGCCCTGATTACCGGCGAGCAGCTCGGCAACCATCCCGTCACCGACATGCTCTTCATCAGCCTTTCTGCCAACGATCTGGTCGGTCACCGCGACGGGCCAGACTCACCCCAGGCCCGGCAGATGGTCGACACCCTTGACGTTCAGCTGGACACCTTCTTCACCTGGCTGGACAAGAACATCCCTGGCGGCCTGGTCAACACCTGGATTGCCCTCTCCGCCGACCATGGAATCGCGCCCGTTCCCGCCACGGCATTGGCGCTCGGCATGCCTTCAGCCACCATCGATATGGCCAAATTCACCGCCAGCCTCAATGAAACGATGAACGCCAAATTCTCTCCGGGAGAGAAGGTGGAATACCTGCTCCCGCAACAGGAACTGCCTTACCTGTCGCTCAACCGCCCAGCCTTTGAAGTAGCAGGCATCAATGAGCAGGAAGCGGAGCAGGCCATCCAGCAGGCGGTGCCCGCGGCCGTTGCTGCGCTTGCCCCACCGCCGGGTGAGGCCGCGCCGGTCGCGTTCCCTCTCCCTGCTGCCCCTCTGCCTACGCTGCCTCCGCTGCAGAAGACCCTCCCCACGCCCAGACCCTCAGCTTCGAGGCAACGCGTCCGCGCGCACTCCGCAGCTGCCGTCCCTCCGCCGAGTCCTCCAGCCCCTCCGCCGGTTCGTCTGGCCGCTACTCCTGAGGTGGTGCACACCTATACCCGTCAGGAACTTGCCTCCGGAGCGCTGCCGCCTTCGGAGTGGGGTCTCCTGTTGGCCCACAGCTACAGCCCCAACGGCGGTTGGTACGTCATGGTGATTCCGGCGGCCTATCAGATGCAGACACTTCCCGCTGGCGGCACCACTCATTTCAGCCCCTGGTCTTATGACCGGCACGTTCCGCTTGGGTTCTATGGAGCACCCTTCACCCCCGGCGTCTACCACGGGCGGGTTCAGCCGGTAGACCTGGCTGCCACCCTTGCGTCTCTGCTTGGGTTGACGCAGCCCTCGGCCTCGGTGGGCGCCGTGCTCACCCAGGCCATCCACAATGTGCCGTCTGTGCCTGTCCCGCGGGTGAGTCGACCCGTGCATCCCGAGGGCCCGCCCAGCCCGTGAAGCCTGATATGAGCGTTCGCTTTGCCGGCATGCTGCTGCGCAACCCGATCATTGCTGCCAGTGGGACTTTTGGCTACGGGGTGGAATTTGAAGATGTTGTTTCCATCGACCGCATTGGCGGTTTTGTCACCAAGGGTCTTTCCCTCGAGCCCATGGCTGGAAACCAGGCGCCTCGCCTGATCGAAACCCAGGGTGGCATGATCAACGCCATTGGCCTGCAGAACATTGGGGTCAAGGCTTTCATCGCAAAAAAGCTTCCCGCGCTGCGCCCCCATTCCGGCACCGCCTGCATTGCCAACATCTTTGGCTACGAGATACGCGACTACGTCGGGGTCATTGAAGCGCTCAACCATGCGCCTGGCATTGCTGCCTATGAGTTGAATGCTTCTTGCCCCAACACCCAGCATGGTGGGATGGTTTTTGGCACTGATACTGGCATCCTCGACCAGTTGGTCACGCGTGCCAAAGCAGTCTCCCGGCGCCCTTTGATAGTGAAACTTTCGCCCAACGTCACCTCCATCGCGCAGATGGCCAGGTGTGCTGAAAATGCCGGTGCGGATGCGCTCTCGCTCGTCAACACGTTCCTGTCTTTGTCGATCGATGTGGAGAGCCGCCGCCCGCGCATTGCCAACAACACGGGTGGCCTTTCCGGACCGGCCATCAAGCCGATTGCGGTGCGCATGGTCTACGAAGCCGCTCAAGCCGTCCGCATTCCAATCTGTGGTCTAGGGGGCATTACGACGGCAGAAGATGCGGTCGAGTTCCTTCTAGCGGGGGCGACTGCGGTACAGATTGGCACTGCCAGCTACGCTGACCCGCGGGCCGTGCAGCGCATCGCCGAATCGCTCGAGCGCTGGTGTGCCCGTCACCACATCCCAAAGGTCAAGGATCTAGTCGGAGCCGTCCAGATAAACTAAGGCGTGCCGGCACGCAGCGCCTCCCGCTCGTTCTTCCCAGCCGCGGGTCGTTACGGAGTAACCGTTCCCCGCTCTGTCCATCCAAGTCGCCAATCTTCCAAAACGTGACCGCCCTCCCCTTTGTCATCCCGACCGCAGCGTACCCGGTTTTCCTACTTCGCATTGCTAGAAACGACCACGTGTGCGGCTCTCCGTAAAGAGAGCCGCAAGCAGATCCTCAACGCCACAGCTCTCGACAGGAAAACCGGGGGAGCGTAGTGGAGGGATCTGCAGTTGCCGCGGAATAGCCGTTCTACCCACCAAAAGCAAAAGCCCCTGTCACCAGGGGCTTTTGCCAAACCAAACTCAACTACGCCACGTTCCTCATCAGCCGCTCGCGCAATTCTTCAGGGATGCGATCCTGCAGCACCCGTGCTTGCGCCAAGGCGACTTCTGCGAGATAAACCGGCGCCGGGGTAGCCACCGCCACCAACACCCAAATCATCAGTGAGAACAACAACCCTGCAATGGCTGCTGCCTGCAGGCTCAGCACAATCGACATCGACCCCAAATGCAGATCCAGCAGGGCCCAGTGCTGCAGCGGCTGCACCCGGTGAATCACCGCCAGGCCGAATAAGAAAGCCGCGATCGACACCGAACTCAGCCCGATCAAAACCACGTCAATCGTGCGATGCAAGCTTTGCCGCTTGCGGCAATGTGTACATTCCACCAGATGCTGCTCGTAATCCCGGCGCATTTCAGGAGTAATTCCCGAAATGTCATACCTCCAGCTGGAAAGTATGTCGCCTACCACCCGATCCGTGCATGCTGTTATTGGCATCGTTTATCTTTCGCTCGCGCAACACTATAGTAACATTTTCGCTGCTGTTCCAACCCTGGAACTTACTCGATTATAAGCAAATAGGCTCGAGCGGCACATCCTGCTGCGCCAGAATCAGCTTATTGGCCAGCAGGCTCATCCTGTCGCGCAACGCCCTCTCCGCCGTGACTCTTGCCAGCTCAGGCAGGTTGTTACTCTCTGATAGATGCGCCAAAATTACATAAGACGCGTTTCCATCGTAGTTCTTCTCGAGAAAATCGGAGGCAGCCTCGTTGGATAAGTGTCCCACCCGTGACATAACCCGTTGCTTGACTGACCAGGGATAGGGTCCATCGCGCAACATCTCCAGATCATGGTTACTTTCGAGCATAAGAACGTCACAGTTGCGGATTGCCATCTTTACGTTAGGCGGCATATACCCCAGATCGGTAGCGATGGCCATGCGCACGCCGTCCGCTTCAAAAACGAACCCTACCGGGTCGGCCGCATCGTGCGGAATCGTGAACGGGGTAACGACAATGTCCCCTATCGAGAACCCGCTCCCGGCTGAAAAATACTCTACTCCAGGCAGGCTGCAGGGATCCTCAGCTTTTTCGGCAGGCGTTTTTTCTACTTCCTCCAAGCACGGAGGCTGTTGCCGCAAGGCCAGCCAGGCGGCATAGGTCAACCGTTTCTGTGGCATCATCCAGCGCATCCAGGCACGGTGCGTTGCCTGGGTAAAGTAAACCGGCACACCCAGTTTCCGCGCCAGCACAGCTACACCCTGCACATGGTCTTGATGTTCGTGGGTGATCAGCAGGGCATCGAGGGCTGCCGGATCCTCGTTGGCCATCTGCAGCCGCTTCATCAGTTCGCGACAGGAGAGCCCAGCATCCACCAGGATGCGCGTCCGGCTGCTGGCGACAAGTGTGCTGTTCCCCTTGGACCCTGAGGCCAGCACCGTCATCCGCATCATCCCAGAAGCATATCCTGTCTTCGCCCTATCTTCCTGTTGATAAGCGGCCTCTGCCGGCAAAGGGTGCCAGCCGCGGTACCCCTTATTCTCAATATTGATAAAACCCGCGCCCCGATTTGCGGCCCAGCCACCCAGCATCCACCATACGTACCAGCAGCGGGCAGGGACGGTACTTCGGATCGCCCAGCCCCTCGACCAACACCCGCATGATGTCCAGGCACACATCGAGCCCGATAAAGTCGGCCAGCGCCAGCGGGCCCATGGGATGGGCCATCCCCAGCTGAAACACCTGGTCCACCGCCGCCGGCGTAGCCACCCCTTCCATCACTGCGAACATGGCCTCGTTCAACAAAGGCATCAGCACCCGATTGGATACAAACCCGGGCGCGTCATGCACCTCGACCGGCGATTTCCCCAGCGCTTCGGCCAACGCCTTCACCTGGGCAAAGGTTTCATCTGTCGTCTCCAGTCCCCGGATCACCTCCACCAGCTTCATGACCGGGACAGGGTTGAAGAAGTGCATGCCAATCACCTGCTCTGGCCGCTGGGTCTGCGCCGCCAGCCGGGTGATCGAAATCGATGAGGTGTTTGAAGCCAGGATGACCCCTGGTCTGAGCACCGAATCCAGCTCGGAGAACAGCTCCTGCTTCAGCGCAAAACGTTCCGGCGCTGCCTCGATCACGAAGTCGCACACCCCCAGGTCGCTGCCCTGCAAGGTGCCCTTGATCGCGCCCAGCGCAGCCTCCCCCTCGACCGCGGTCAGTTTCCCCTTAGCTGCCTCCCGCTCCAGGTTCTTGCGAATCGCTTCCAGCCCGCGATCCAGAAAGCGCTGCTCCACTTCGCACAGCAGCACTTGAAATCCGCTGCGCGCGAACACATGCGCAATCCCATTGCCCATGGTCCCGGCGCCGACCACTCCCACTACTTTGATTGTGCTCATTGGTTTTAGCTTAGGCTCTACCGTGCCCGTTTAACGGGCTCGCACCAGCACGCAAGTGATGTTGTCCCGGCCGCCCGCCTCATTCGCGGTTTTGATCAACTCGGCGCACGTCTCTTCCAGGTCGGATGCGTCGCCGAGAATATCCGCAATACAATCGTCATCCACTTCGCGCATCAGGCCGTCTGAGGCCAGCAGGTACAAGTCGTCGGGGGCCACCACAAACTCGATCACGTCGGCGTCGACCTCATCCTGGGTGCCCACTGCCCGGGTAATGACATTGCGCATGGGAGAAGTCTCTGCCTGTGCCTGGGTCAGCTGCCCCAGCCGCACCTGCTCGTCGACCAGCGAGTGGTCATGGGTCAAACGTTCCAGCCGGCTCTCGCGAAACCGGTAGCACCGGCTGTCGCCCACGTGGGCAACCCAGGCATGGTCTCCCCGGGTCGCCATGGCCACCAGGGTCGTGCCCATCCCCGCCCGGGTGGGATCCTGCTCCGCGCTGTGATGTACGCTGTGGTTCGCTTCATCCACCGCGTGTTGAAAGGTTTCCCGGGTCAGAGGGCCGTCGCTCATGGCGTGCAGCATGGCCTCGACCGCCATGCGGCTGGCGACTTCTCCCGCAGCTGCTCCCCCCATGCCATCGCACACCACAAAATTGCAGGCGCCTTCGCGATTATTGAGGCTCAGTCCGTAGAAGTCTTCATTGGATTTCCGGGTCCGCCCCTGGTCGGACGCACCGGCTGCCTCGTATTCCAGCACTCTCTGCTGCTTCTCTGGCATCAGCATTCCCTGTGAGCACATTAATTGTGCCACCATAATCTGTCCCGGTCCCGGCGTAAAGCAGCATTTGGGATTTCCCAGGGCTGTCCACAGGGGCAACAGCAGAGACTAGCTTGCCAGACCCAGATCTTTCAACTGGTGAAGCGAAAAGATTTGCCGGGCGCCCGTAGCCCGGTCGATCATGCTGGCCGTCAAACCAGCCAGCAGCGTCCGGTAGGTCGCCTTGAGATGAAAGGGGGTGCTGCTGGTTACCGCCGATAAGCGGTGCGCCAACCCCTCCCAATGGTCGAAATGCGCCCGGCGCGGCTCGCCTGGGCCCTCGGGCAGGGCAATCAACTCAACCTTGTGGCCCCCGGGGTTCCCCGGACCTTCCACCAACCGCAACTGGAGCGAATAGAACGTAGCTTCTTGATTGTTCATGCCACCCTGCGGGAGAGAATGATTTTCCTGCCTGACCTAGCTAAACACGGGTGGTGCGGAAACCCAAGCAACAGTTGCAAGTCTATGACTCTTTGGTGGGATCCGGCTGGGTTTGGGTTACCGCCTCGAACGTGCCTACGGTAACCCCGAGCTGCCAGCCCCGGACTCCAGAGGCTGCGGAAAAAGTCGGTTTCGAGTGAAATCCTGACCCTCAGCGGCTAAAGCCGTACTGATTTTAGATTGGTTACGTACGGCCTAAAGGCCGTACCCTTCAAAGACCTAGGCTTTTTCTGCAGCGTGTTTAGCCCCTGTGGATCTCCTCAAGCATGCTGCAGCGTAATCCGTGCCAGTCGTTGGTGTAGCCCCGGACTTCAGTCCGGGGACCGGGTTTTTTAAAACCCGGGTTCAGGAGACACTCACTTCTTCGTAGATGCCTAAAACCGCCCGCATGGCATCACAAATTTCTCCCAGCGTGGCGTAGGCGCGCACGCAATCGAGCAGGTAAGGCATGGTATTGGCGGAGGACAGCCGGCCGCGCCCGGATCGAGGCTCGAGCTCGAGGGCACGGCGAAGCGCCTCCAGGCTACGCTCGACGGCCTCGTTCGAGCGCCTGGCCCGCAGACGCGCCAGCTTGGCCGTCTGCCATTCCCGCACCGATTCTCCGATGCGCAGGATCTCTGGCGGCTCCTCTTCCATCACATATTCGTTAACCCCGACGATGACTTTCTGCCCTCCTTCCACCGCCCGCTGGTAGGCATAGCTGGCATCCGCAATTTCCTTTTGCGGAAAGCCGCGCTCGATGGCCGAGACCATCCCACCCATCGCGTCGAGTTTCTCGAAGTAGGCAAACGCGCCTTGCTCCATATCCAGGGTCAGCCGTTCGACAAAGTAAGAACCGCCCAACGGGTCGACCGTGTTGGCCACGCCCGATTCATAGGCCAGGATCTGCTGCGTTCGCAGTGCAATCCTTGCCGCTTCCTCGGTAGGCAGGGCAAGCGCCTCATCGAAGGCGTCGGTATGCAGGCTTTGCGTGCCTCCCAGCACTGCGGCCAGGGCCTGGACTGCTACCCGTGCAATGTTGTTCTTGGGTTGTTGCGCGGTCAGAGACACGCCTGCCGTCTGGGTATGAAACCGCATCCAGTGCGAGCGCGCATCCTGGGCGCCGAAACGCTCTGCCATCAATCGATACCAAAGCTTGCGCGCCGCCCGGAATTTCCCGATTTCCTCAAAAAAATCGTTATGCGCGTTGAAGAAGAAGCTCAAACGCGGCGCAAAATCGTCGACCTGCAGCCCGCGGCGCAGTGCCCACTCCACGTACTCGACCCCGTCATACAACGTAAAAGCCAGCTCCTGCAGCGCCGTCGATCCTGCTTCGCGAATGTGATATCCGCTGATCGAGACAGGATTGAACCGGGGAGCGAACAACGAACCGAACTCGATGCTGTCCACCACCAACCGCATCGAGGGTGCGGGAGGAAAGATAAATTCTTTTTGCGCGATGTATTCCTTCAGGATGTCGTTTTGCAGGGTGCCTGCGACTTTTTTCCAATCGCCGCCCTGCTTCTCGACCGCCACCAGGTACATGGCCCAGAGCACATTTGCCGGAGAATTGATAGTCATCGAAACGCTGGTCTTTTCCAGATCGATCTCGGCGAACAGTGTTTCCATATCCTCGAGTGAATCGATGGCCACTCCGCACTTGCCCACTTCCCCTTCGCTTTCCGGAGCGTCGGAGTCGTAGCCCATCAAGGTAGGAAGGTCGAAGGCGACGGACAGCCCGCCGCCGCCATTGGCCAGCAGGTAGCGATAGCGGGCGTTGGTCTCCTCCGGGGTAGCGAAGCCGGAGAATTGGCGCATGGTCCAGAGCTTGCCGCGGTAGCCGGTGCTATGAATGCCGCGAGTGTAGGGCGGCTCGCCGGGAAGGCCGGGGCTAAAGTCTGCAGGCAGGTCGGCGGGCGTGTACAGCCGGCGCACAGGAACCCCGGAGACGGTGGTGAACCGTGCCTCTCCGTTCTCCTCGCGGTTGATCCCACCCGGCGCGCCGATAGGCTGCTCCGGATTCTTCTTAAGCGCGGCGGCAAGTGTCGTTGCGGCCCAGGCTTCTTCTCGAGCGGTAGGACGTCGCTCCGTCATAGCTGCATCAGCATAGGCGAGACCATCAACCTAAGCAAGCAATCTACCGGCCCCGCGACAACTCCCAGGCTTTGGCATACTTCCAGCTCACATAAACCGAGTGATACAAATGCAGCAGCAGCCCCTCCCGCCCATCCAGAAAACCCAGCCGAAAAACATAGTTATAAGCAAACGTAGCCAGCGGATTCAGCACCACATTCACAGCAAACGGCAACTGCTTGCCTGCACGCACTGCATGCTCTGCTCCCAGGCTGCTGTAACGGTCCATGTGACTGATGTAGGCCTCAAGCGTGGGGTACGCATCGTGCAGCATATCCCCTTTCAATCGCCCCGCCTTGCCCACGAAGTGCACTGTCTCGTGCACTGGACGAGCTTCAAATTCAGCTGCCCCGCGGCGAAACAATCTCAGCTTGGGGTCGGGATAGAATCCCCCAAAACGCATCCATCGTCCCAGGAAAAGATTGCGCCGCGGCAGCGCATATCCGTCGAAGGGTGGATCCTGCGCCAGCAATTCCCAAATCTCTTTAGCCAACTCATCGCTCAGAGACTCGTCGGCATCGAGCGACAGGATCCAATCCCCGGAACACTTCTCAATCGCCGAATTCTTCTGCGCCGCGAACCCCTTCCAATCTTCCACAAAAAACTGCGACCGAAAGCTGCGCGCGATCTCCCCGGTGCGATCGCGCGAGCCGGAATCCACCACCACGATCTCATCCGCCCACGCCACGCTGCCCAGCGTGCGCGCGAGATTGGCTTCTTCATCACGGGTAATGATGGCTACGGAGAGCGTTTTGCGCATTCCTGTGTGGTTACTGCAGATGCTCCTCGATCACCCGGTCGACCACCTCGGGCAACGTTTCGCCGGTCTTGGGCAACACAAAGTTCTTAGCTGTATCTGACCAGTCCAGCTTGAAGCTGGTGGAAAGTGCAGAAATCCAAACCTGGCGCGGAGGGGTATTGGGCGTAATCACAAACTTGGCGGGCGGCTCCTCGAACACAATACTCAGCACCCCGTTCTGTTCTTCCACTTCAAACCCGCCGTCTTCCTCGCGCGCGATGAGGCTCTTCTTCAGTGCCTCGATGGCTGCATCCGAGTGGCGGCGGAATGTTGTCTCGTCTAGCATGAGTTGAGTGTAACAAGGCACAAGATGAGAACGATTCTGCCCCTGGCTGGGGCCTTGCTGATGTGTGCCGTGCCCGCTCTGTGGGCGCAAAGCCCAACCCAATCCGCCCATGACCTGGTCAAGGACGTGGTTTACAACGAACTTCAGGAGCGCCGTCAGATCAGCTTGTGGCAATACCGGGTAGAGAAACGGGTCTTCTCTCAGAGCCTGTTGCAGCAGGAAGTGGAGACCGTCGACGGGCCTGTCGACCGCGTGTTCGCGCGCAACGGCAAGCCGCTTGACCCCGCGCAGCAGAAGAAGGAGACGGAGCGGCTCAACAACCTGCTGCACAATCCTGGGGAGCAGGCGCGGATGAAGCAGGACCACGACGCCGAGGAGCAGCGGGTGCAGCGGCTCATTGCCGCTATGCCCGACGCCTTCCTTTACGAATACGATGGCGCTGGGGAAGAAGGTAGTGTACGGCTCTTATTCCGGCCGAATCCGGCCTACAACCCGCCCACCTACGAGGCTCGCGTCTATCATGCTCTGACGGGAGAAGTGTGGATCCAGCCACAATTCAAGCGGCTGGTTAGGATCGACGCTCACATTGTGAGCGAGATTGACTTTGGTTTCGGCATCCTGGGCCGCATCGAAAAAGGCGGCACCTTTCAAATTCGCCGCGAGCAGGTGAGTGAAAACAGGTGGAAGACGAGCCTTTTGGATGTCCACGTTTCGGGGCACATCATCTTCTTCAAAAACATCAGCAAGGACCAGCACGAAGTCCGCTCCGCCTTCAAACCAATGTCACCACGTACGAGCGTGCAGGATGCGGTGACCCT
>CAVXRU010000040.1:0-144823 GCA_963763905.1 uncultured Acidobacteriaceae bacterium
TATCGTCGCGGTTTGCAGATATTGCCTGCAATCACCCTTGTTATGCGTCTCCGGCGTTACCGGGTCCATCTCAAGCGGAGGGTGGAGGGCATCATGATGAATCGGAATGCGTGCCATCTGAATTTTGGCAGGAGATTGCTGCTGGCTGCTGCAGGATTCGCCGCAGTGGTTTTGCCTCTCGCCGTCGGCGCATTTCACATTCCGCCGGTTCGCGCTCAGCAAACCGTTGGCCCGTTGGAATTCGACGCTGCATCGGTGAAACCGTCGAATCCGAACAGCACGAATGGGACGGTGGTTAGCGTGACTCCTGGCGGGAGGCTCCACGTAGTCAATGCCACGCTCAAAGACTTGATCGAAGCCGCATACGACGTTCGGAGTTTTCAGATTGAGGGAGGGCCCAAATGGGCGAACGCTACCAAGTACGATGTTGACGCGACCCCCGGTACGAGTCCGCAGAGTACCGCGGTCCCCCCGCAGGACTGGACCAACGTTCGTTTCGAGGTCCAAGCTCTGCTGAAGGATCGATTCCAACTTCAACTTCATCGGGAGGCGAGAGTCGCTCCCATCTACTCTTTAGCGATCGCGAAAGGTGGCGTCGGGTCGAGCGCCTTGTCCGCTACCCAGAGCCCACAAAAGGGAATTAACGCACGTCAGGGGACGATGCTCGGTGAGGCCGCATCGATGACGCAACTCGCCTATAAGCTCTCAAAATTGTTTGAACGCCCAGTCGTGAACAACACCGGTCTGGAGGGCAACTATGATTTTTAGCTTCAATGGACACCCGACCCTGCCCCTGCCGCGCCGGATAGCCAGCCGGTGGATACCTCCGTCGGCCCATCCATATTCTCGGCTCTTCAGGAACAACTCGGACTCCGCCTCGAAGCGACAAAAGGACCCGTGGACGTGCTTGTCATCGATCACGTGGACCAGCCCTCGGAGAATTGAACAATTGGAGTGGAACCCTAGTCCAGTTCCTCTTTCTGGAGACGGGCTGCCCCTCAACTGAGCCGACGTAACGCTCAGCAATCGCCCTAACCTAGCCGTTCGTGACTCGGTCCATCCTAGTCGCTAACCCGCATTTCTCACGCTTGCCGGTTTTGCGCCAGGTTTGCGGTGTGATGAGGTCTTTTCCAGCGCTTTGTGTGAAGTGGTTGGCCGGTTGGGGTCGTTTCTGGTAGGTGCCAAGCTGTTTGGGGTTTAGCGGATAGACATTTTCCATGGCTCCGCCAGACCGGCGCCATGGGTCAGGGTGGAAGTGTAGTTGGGGCGTTGGCTGCGGGTTTCAGCAGCGTAGGGCGTGGAAGGCTTGTGCGAAGAGGTCTTTCCAGGGATAGGCCGAGTTGAACTCAAGCAGGATGCGGCGCACGCTGATGCGCACGATAGCGCCGATCTTGAACAGCTTGAGACGGATGGTATCGACCTGAGCTTGAGCCCACTCCGTGCCTGCGAGGCCCAGACGGCGCAGCGCTTCCATCAGGGTGTAGGCCAGCGAGGAGAAGTAGAGGCGCAACTGATTGCCCTTCATTTCGTCGGTGGAGAGCCGATCGGCGAACAGACACATCTGTTCCTTGATGCGGTTTTCCATTTCGCCGCGGGCGCAGTAGAACTTTTCGTAAAGTGCCTGGTCGGGCCACTGGTCCGGAGTCAGGGAAGTGACCACGAAGCGGGGATTCTCGCCCTTGTCCAGATACTCGGCTTTGGCCACCACGCGACGGGAGCGCGACCAACTGTGGTGGGTGGTGTAGGTGAAGCCGGTAAAGACGCGCGCCGGCTTTCCCGTCTTCTGGTGAAGAACACGCGCCTGCTGCATCTGAGCACCGGTGATCTTCTGCAACCGTTTGTTGCGCGCCAAGCCAAACAGGTAATCCACCTTGTTGGCCTCGCACCAGCCCATCAACTCTTCACGACAAAAGCCGGAGTCGGCGCGCAACACAATCCGTGTCTGCGGCCATTGCTGCCGCAGTTGGACAACGATGCGGCTGACTTCCTCCACTGCTCCGGCGGCAGCGTCTTGGTTGGCTGCTCGTAGACGCGCGCACAGCAACTGGTCACCGGCGAAGATATACAGCGGCAGATAGCAGTAGCTGCCGTAGTAGCCATGGAAGAAGCGCTCCGGCTGATGGCCGTAAAGCGGGATGTCGGTGGCGTCCAGGTCCAGCACCACCTGTTCCGGTGCACTGCGTTGAGACTCCACAAACAGGTCCCCCAACAAGCGATCCAGAGACTCCGCCGAGTAGCTGATCTTGTGATAGCGACCGCTGCGGCCAACCAGTTCCAGCCGGTTCAGCGTGCTCTTGCCGGCCAGCGGCTCGTCCAACTCCCTCTTGCCGCTGAGCAATGCCAGCAACGGATCGCAGCGCAACTGCTCATGATCGCAGAGATCCTCGTAGCCCAGCGCCAGACCGAAGATGCGCTGCGCCAGCATCTCCGAGAGCTGGTGCGTGATCAGCAACGGCGATCGGCCATCGACAAAGCTGGCCGACAGACGACCCAGCAGGTTGATCTTGCGGTCCACCTCACGCAGCAGCAGCGCACCGCCGTCGCTGGAAACCTGACCAGCGCTAAATCCCGCCTCCACGCGGCGAGAAAAATGAGCTGTAAATGCAAACGTCTCTTGATTACACTCTGTCATCAGAAAGGCCGCCTCCGCTCGGCAAACACTACGTCTCGACAACGCAGTTATGCCATGAATAAGCGGCCTTTCCAACCCCCTTTTCAAATCCCCTAACCCAAATTCGCAGCATCATCGTGAGAAATGCGGGCTAACCTTCCGAAACCAAACAGCTCCTCCCTTGTCATCCCACCGAAGCGTAGCGAAGTGGAGAGATCTCTGTGTGGATGCTCCCCCTTGGGAATGTTTTTCGACAGAGGAGTCATGGGCCTTCGGCCCACCCAAGGCGATGAAAAACGGCTCCTGTTCAGCAACGACTGTCGATGGAAGCGCCACCCTCCCCTTTGTCATCTCGACCGAAGCGCAGCGTAGTGGAGAGATCTGCGGTTCAGCGGCCCTTTCCTGGAAATGTTTTTTCGACAGAGGAGTCATGGGCCTTTGGCCAACTCAAGGTGGTGAAAAACGGCTCTTGTTCAGCAACGACTGTCGATGGAGGCGCCACCCTTCCCTTTGTCATCTCGACCGGAGCGCAGCGTAGTGGAGAGATCTGCGGTCCCTTCCTGGAAATGTTTTTTTGACAGAGGAGTCATGGGCCTTTGGCCCACCCAAGGTGATGAAAAACGGCTCCTGTTCAGCAACGACTGTCGATGGAGGCGCCACCCTTCCCTTTGTCATCTCGACCGGAGCGCAGCGTAGTGGAGAGATCTGCGGTCCCTTTCCTGGAAATGTTTTTCGACAGAGCGGACCCGGATTTCCTCCTTCGCGATGCAAGCAACGACCACCCTTCTCCTGCGGAAGAGGGTTCATTACACCGGAGCGAGTGGACGAAATAGAAACGCATTGCTGCACGTCACGGAATCCAACTCGCGCCGCTCTACAATGCGAATGGACCCTCGAAGCTTCACTGGATTGCCGCGCCGGGGTTTTTGTCTAAGACCTTATTACTCCTCGCGCAGGAGCAATAAAGGATCTGCTGCCAGCGCGCGGAACGCGGGAACAAAAGTGGCTAGCAGTCCAAGCAGGATCATGACCCCCACCACGCCCGCAAGTACCAGTGGATCCCCGGACGCGCCCTGGTAAGCAATGAACGCTAACCCTTTGCTCGCCAAGATTCCCAGCAGCAGGCCCGCACCAGAACCGAACGCCAGCAAGCGCAAAGCCTTTCCCAGCGCCGCCTGTAGCACCTCTCGGCGCTGTGCTCCCAGGGCGATGCGAATTCCGAATTCCCGCATCCGTTTGGCCACCGAGTAGGATGCCAAACCGAAAACCCCCGTCACCGCAAGCATTGCCCCAAGTCCGCCAAGGATCCCCAGCGATACCGTCGTCACCCGCGAAGCAAACAGCGCGCTATCCAGTTCCTTGGTCCACGTTCTAATGGTGAAAGGCATTCCTTCATCCAGACCTCGCAGCCCACTGTCCAAACCCACTGCCATCTCATGAGGATCACCCCCGGAGCGAACCACCAGCCATGTCGCGCTGCTCGGTGACTGCAGGATCGGCCGAAAAACCGCAGGCTGCGGACCTTCCGCGACCGTCTTGTATTTCCCGTCCTCAACGATCCCTACGACCTGGATGCGCGTCCCTTCTCCAGTCTTGAAGTACCTGCCAATTGCGTTTTCCATGGACCCGAAGACCTTCATCGCAAATATCCGGTTGACCACCGCCACGCGCGGTGCATTCGCGTCGTCGTGCGCAGTGAAGGCTCTCCCCGCTAGCAGCGCCGTGCCCGCGGCTCGAAAATAACCTGGAGAAATATTTAAGGCCACCGTATCGGCGGCTGCGTTCGATGTTCTCAGGTCGGTGGTGCTGTCCTCAAAAACCAGGGTGCTGTTCGTCATGTTTTCGCTGTCCAGCGGGATTCGGTCGGTCAGCCCTGCCGCGGTCACACCGGGAATCATCTCCACGGCATCGACCATACGGCGCTGCATCACGGCCACCCGGTCGCCTTCATACCCAGCCATGTTCAGATCGGTCTCTACCAGGAGTGCCTGTTGTGGCACAAAGCCATAGTGAGTGTGGAGCGATCTTACTAATCCTCGCAGTGCAACCATCGAGGCCGTAACCAGCATGGCGCAGACTGCTACCTGGACTACCAGCAGCAAGTCTCGCGCGCTGAATCGCCGTCCTCCCAACTCGATCGTCCCCGACTTCACCACCTGGTAAGGACTAACTCGAAGCACTTGGTGCACCGGGACCATGCCAAAAAGCAGCCCGCTCGCCAGCGCTAGCAGCAACGCCACGGCGTACGTTGTCGCATCGGGAGCCACCGGCAAATGGACCGGGAAACTAGGCACCGGCTGCCATGTATTCAGCCAGCGCAGCAGCGCTATTCCACTTATCAATCCGACGCAACCGCCGATCAAAGAGACCATCATTGCCTCGGTCATAAGTTGGCGCAGGGTGCGGTTGCGGCTTGATCCGAGCGCCAGGCGCAGCGCCACCTCTTTCGAACGGTCCCCTGCGCGAGCGGCAAACAGGCTGCCCAGGTTGGCGCAGGCAGCCAGCAAAATCAAAGCCGCCAGCAGCATCAGGCCGGTCACAAAGGCTCGTACCGGGCGGCCGAGCGTGTCGCCTATCAACCCAGGCCGGGTGAGTGCAAACCTCATCTGCTGGTCTTCTTTCGGATAGCTTTTCTCAAGGTAAGCAGCCACCGAGTTCAGATCGGCAGTAGCCTGCGCTGGGGTTACTCCTGCTTTCAGGCGTCCTGCCAGCCACAAGCCGCGCGATCCACGCGTGTTCAGGTCGAACCAGCCTCCGGACTGCTCTTCGTTCACCAACGGCACCCAGAAATTCGGGGTAAAGTACATTTCGGTTCCGCGAAACTCCGCCGGCGCCACTCCGATAATCGTGAAGGGATGTTTGTTAACCCGCACCGTGCGCCCTACTACGCTGGCATCGCCCCCAAAGTGATTTTGCCAATAGGGATAACTGAGCACGAGATAGGCAGCGCTATTCGCGCCGTGTTCGTCGGAGCCGTGAAAGAAGCGCCCCAGATAAGGCTGAATGCCTAATACATCGAAGTAGTTTCCGCTCGCCTGGTAGAGCCAGGCGGAAGAAGCCTTGCCATTCGTGTCCAGACCCGCCCGGGTGATGCTATAGGCCACGATGCCATCCAGGGTCCGGTTTCGATCCCGCAAATCCAGGTAGTCCGGGTAAGACTGCGATATATCATCGCCCTTGCCCAGCTCGATCGTATAGAGATTCTGCGCATGCGGCACATTGAGAGGGCGCAGAATGAGCGCGTTCATCAGGCTGAAGGCAACCGCGTTTGCTCCGATTCCCAGCGCCAGCGTTATTACCGCAATGCCGCTGAAGCCGGGAGACTTGCTCAGCAAACGAACAGCAAATCGCGCATCTTGCCAGACTGTTTCGAGGAGCCGGCCACCCTGTGCTTCCTGGCAATCTTCCTTGAACTTCTCGTATCCCCCGAATTCAACGCGCGCACGGCGCACGGCCTCTGTGCGTGAAAGACCGCGGCGTTCCAGATCATCCGCTCTATGTTGAATGTGAGAACCTAGCTCCTCCCTGATCTCTCGATCGAGCCAGAGACGATCGCCGAAAAGAGCACGCAACGAACGTAGAAAGCCGGGTACCCTCATGTTTTCCTCCGATCCCGGAAGCTCGCGGCTTTCGCGGAATCGCCCCCTAAGCTGATTAGGAGTCTAAAAAAGACTCTCCTAAGCTGTCAAGGGGAAAGAGAAGAATCATCTTGCAGGGGGTTCGTACTTCAGCCAACCAAAAAAAGTGGGGCGACGACAACTCTGTCGCCCCCGTCATCAAAAGTGGTTGAAGGACTAGCTTGTGGGCTGGTGGCCGTGGTGTTTCACATACTGGGAGAGCGATTCGAATTTGGTCTCGCTGAGCAGTTCGCCAAGCGTGCGCTCACCATCCCACCCGTTCGCGAAGTGCGCCCCGTAGTGCTCACGCAGGTGCTTGATTTTCGTTGTGGGGTGCTTGTGGTCGATCCGTCCGCTTTTCTCTCGACCGCGCCCATCCAATCCAGTCTTCTCAGGGTTATCACTCATAAGAAATACCCGCTCCTTCCAGAACCAACAAGATTCATGTTTCGAAGGGCCTTCAGTCTGGAGAAACCTGGGTCCTTCAAGTCAACAGTGAGACGTGGCCTCGAGCCGCGTCCGCGGATAGCAAGTACCCAACAACTGTGCAGGCTTGGTTGTGCCCGCGGTTCTAGTGCAGGGTATAGGTAAGCCCGGCACTAAACTGGAATGAATTTTTCTTGCTGCCGAACGCCGGGTCGTTCAGGAAATCGTCCAATGCGGAAACACTGAAGCCTAGCCGTTTGTACACGGGGAAAGTCAATCCTGCAGTGGCCAAAGCAGAATAGGCTTTCGGCGTATTGAATGCCGGGGTCACGACCAGGCCCTGGTTAAAGACCAGGCCGTGGCCAAGTTTCGCCATATAGGTGTCGCCAATATCGGCGCCGATCAGGTTCTTGTTCGGCGTCGCGGTCGGCGGAACGATCCCTGGCGTGAACCCAAAATTTTGCCGCTCGTAATGAATATCCCCTTTGAGATCCAATTCCTGCCTGGCAGTCTTGATCAGCACAAACCCTAAACCACCCCCGTAAATCTGTTGCAGCGTCAACCCCTGGGAGTAGTTGTGATCGAACGATGTATCAACCAGGGCATACAGCCGAGGCGACAGGAACCAGTCATGCTCCGCATCGGCATGTAAGATGTTGGTCTTTGTGGTTGCTGCACCCGGCTGCGAAAGTGAACCATAGGCCGCGGTGAAATCGGCCGTAGTGCGATTGCGAGGATCCATCCAACTTACTCCGGGAACAGTCCTCACAAACGTTCCCGCTCCCGTAAATGTGCGGCTGTTCTGGGTAGCCTGCACATCCGCTGCTCCTGCGGTCAACGATCCGTTCCAACCATACCCCCAGCCATGGTTCCCGCGGACTTGCTTGTTGTAGCTGTCCTGATCGACCACGTATTGCGCGTTCTTCTCAGGTATCTCCTTGCCCGCTACCTGGACCGTTGCGTCCTGAATCGCGATCGTCCCCTGGGCCACGTTGCTGTCCGGAGTCTTACGGGAGATATGCTGTCCTTGCTCAATAACAGCAAACTTTTGCGTTGTGCGAATGGATTTGATCTTATCCCAGGTAAAGCTCAGGTCGCCGGCCATATCGCTGTGAAAGGTCACGGTCCCATTGGCCTCCCCGAGCAGTTTACCAGTGAGCTGATCACCATTGGCCAGCACAAGAACGTCCGCCGTCGGCGCCGCAGCTTGGCTGAGTGCCTGTGGGCAAAAGGCAGCAGCCGGCAAAACAGTTGCCAGCACAAGAGCGCGCTTGGATCGAATCCATCGAAATAAAGAACAGATTGGGGATTGCAAGTTCAACATTTGCAGGAACCTCTCTGGGTTGCTTATCTACGATTGAAGAAACCGGGCTGAAAGACTGCTGAGCGGCGCGCAGCGACCTACTTCTTCCCGGCACTAAGCCACGGCGGAAGTACAAAATGCGCAGCGGCGTGCGTCCCATGCGATCGCGCTTCTGCACTCCGGACACTTTTTCGTATCCAGTGGGGCTTGTTTCTGTATTCGGCTTAAAAGGCTATTGACCGGCAGTACGACGAAGAAATACACCGCTGCGGCGATCAGCAGAAAAGAGATAGCAGCGTTCAGGAAGTCGCCATAGAGAAATTTGGCCCCGTTGAACTCGAAGAAGAAGGCGGAAAAATCAGGCTTCCTTACCACCGCGGCAATAACAGGAGTAAGTAGATCCTTGACCAGCGCAGTGACGACTGTGCCGAACGCAGCTCCGATGACCACACCCACGGCCAGGTCAACGACATTCCCCCGCAACACGAAATCGCGAAACCCCTTGAGCATGAAATTCCCTCCAGAATTGCCATTCACTGACGAAGACAATGGATCGCGTGCAAAAGTCACATTCGTTGAAAACTTCACGATGGATAGGAGAACGGCAAGCGATGTGGCATACTGAATCCCCTATGAGCGCTTCTTTCGAGCGGCCTCGCTCATCTGCCGCCGATCCAGACCAGGAGCTTTTGGAACAGGCACGCAAAGCTCCTGAAGGGGATCTGCGCGCATTTGAGAAGTTGGTCTTGCTTTATCAAAAACGTGTTGTCGCCAACTGTCGCTACATAACCCGCGACCCAAACAATTCTGAGGACCTTGCCCAGGAAGTCCTGGTGAAGGCTTTCTTTGGGCTTCGCAGTTTCGAGGGGCGATCTACCTTTGCCGGATGGCTGCAAAGAATCAAGATTAACCACTGTCTCAACCATCTCAAGAAGCAAGCCGGCCGATCCTTTATCGGCATCGATGAGTCGGAGGTGGAGGCGTTCGATCAACTTCAGGTTCAGTCCACGGCGGAGCGAATGGCCGAAATAATCAGCGATCGACAACTTACCAGCCTGGTGCTGGACTCCATGTCCAGCACGCTTAGAATTCCCCTCGTTCTCTGCGATATGGATGGGCTCTCGTATGAAGAAGTAGCCCAGGCACTCGGCGTCGGTCTTTCCGCAGCAAAAATGCGCATCAAGCGCGGACGCGAGGAGTTCAGGGAACGGTACAAGCAGATGCAGGCCGCGGGCGCGGACGCGGACAGGGTTGAACGATGAGCGATGAACCACCGGGCGAGGGGCAGGGTAGGGAAGAGGTCCACATGGGGGAGCCGGTTGCCGAGTTGGCGGCCTTTGAGCACGACGCATCGGCTGATTTGCTGGTGCGTATTCGCCGCGCCATTCAGCGCCGCACCTCTGTGGCCCAATTGACCTCGTTCTCCGCGAGCGTTCCGCTCCTGGTTCTGCGCGAGTTTTGGTTGATCCTGATGGAGCAACTCAATCCGAACAGCGTTCGAAAGGATGGCAGGCATGGAGAAAAAACTTCTTGAGGCCTTCGCTGGGCTCGGCAAATCGGTGGTCACCGCACTCCCGAGAGTAGCGGTTGGCATCTTGTTGGTCATTCTCGGCCTGGCGGCTGCCAAGCTGGTGGAAGTCGTGCTTCGTGCGCTGCTGGTGCGCTTGCGCTTTGATACCCTGATCGGGAAAGCAGGCGTAGACAAGACACTGCAGCGCATCGGGTTGCGTCAGCCACTGACACTGTTCCTCCCCAAGCTGGCCTATTTTCTCGTCATCATTGTGTTGGCGCAGACCGCGAGCGATGCCCTTGGCCTGGTGGCCATCTCCAATGCAATTGCCGCTTTCTTCTCCTATTTGCCCAATATTGTTGCCGCACTTTTGCTCTTGATCCTGGGCACCACGGTTGGCCAATTCGCAGGACAAATGGTAACTCAGGCGGCCGAGTCCTCTGGGATCGATTCTGCGCCTGCCTTGGGAAAACTCGTCTCCGCGTTGATCGTCTTCATTGTTGCCATGATGGCCATTGGTCAACTGAAAATTGATACCGAGATGGTTCGCATTGTGACCAGCTTTTTTCTCGCGGCGGGCGCCCTGGCGTTCGGGTTGGCTTTTGGATTAGGTACGCGGGACATCGTACGTAATATCGTCGCCGGTTTTTACACCCGCAAAATACTGGCCGTAGGGGAAAACCTGGAGATCGCCGGGCAGACCGGTGTCTTGACGGCAATCACCTCGACCCACACCGTTCTCACCAACCAGGGGCAAGACATCCTGGTAGCGAATGCAACCTTCCTTACTGAGACCAGTAAACAGTAGGTGCAGCGGCCCCTACTCGGCCCGCAAAGCATTCACCGGATCCACCGTCGCGGCGCGGCGCGAGGGTAAATAACAAGCCAGATAAGCAGTCGCCATCACTACGGCGGTAATCGCGACATAAGTGATTGGATCGACCGGGCTCACGTTGAATAACAGCGACGACATCAGGCGCATAACCACAAATGCAACCACCAGGCCGCATCCCACACCGATCCCCGTCAACCACAATCCCTGGCGCACAAACAACGCCGTGAGTGAATTCCGCTGCGCCCCCAGCGCCATGCGAATCCCAATCTCGCGAGTCCGTTGCGATATCGAATAGGAGATCACTCCGTAAATCCCCACAATCCCAAGCAGCAGGGCCATGCTTCCAGCGACGCAGAGCATCACCAGCGTGAACGAAGTCCGAGCCATGGATTTCGTGTAAAGCTCTCCCAGTGTGGAAACATCTGCCAGCGGCACATCGGAATGAACTGACCAGACCCGGTCCTGGACCTCTTTCATGAACGTGCGTGACCCGGCGCGCGAAGTACGCAGAGTGAAAGCGATACTGCGCCGCAGCATCTGCTTCTGGCCCTCGAAGTTATCCAGCATGATCGGCCAGTACACCGAGCTGGGCGCTGGTTTGCCTACGCCGTCGTCGTGCATGTCTTGAGCCACGCCGACAATCTCCCGCCAGTCATCCGTGTTGGCTACCCTGATCCTTTTGCCCATCGCGCCATTCGCGTCATGCCAATACTCGCGCGCCAGATTCTCTGAGATGATAGCCACTGGCCTTTTCTGATAGATGTCAGTCCACGTGAGATCCCGCCCGGCAACCAACCGTGTACCCAGCGTCGCGAAGAATCCGGGGGAGATGAATTTGAAGCGGCGAACTGGTGGTAGCCCACTCTCGCCGTACACATGGTCCTGCGCGTACACCACATCGTTCGAATCGCGCCCATCCAGAGGAACGGCGGTGGAAAAGCTGACCGCAGAAACTCCTGCAATCCCGGCCAGCCTGTTCAGAATTTCTTCGTGCGTGCGTACCACCCGCTCGCGTTCGGAGTCCGGCATTTGTGTTTCCGGGATATAGAAGCGAAATGTCTCAACCTCATTGGGCGCCACGAAACCAGGAGAGACATGCGTCAACGCGCGAAAGGTGCGGATCATCAGCCCGGAACAGATGAGCAGGACCAGCGCTAGCGCTACCTGTACCACCACCAGCGTGTTGCGCGCACGATGCCGTTCCCGGCTTTGGCTCAGCGCCCGGCCTCCTTCGCGCAAGCCGCTGTTCGCGCTGGCGCCCGCATACTTGAGTACCGGGATAAAGCCGATCAGCAGGCTGGTAAAGACCGCCAGCGCGAGCGCGAACAGGATAACGGGAACGTCGATGCCAATCTCATGAAGGCGGGGCAGACCAGTGGGTGCGATGGCCACCAGCGTACGCAAAGCGGCGTATGCCAGCACTACTCCCACCAGTGTGCCCCCGAACCCCAGGATCACACTTTCGCAGAGCAGCTCCGACGTGATTCTTCCCCAGCCCGCCCCCAGGGCAGAGCGGATGGCCAGCTCCTGCCGGCGCCCTTCGACCCGCACCAGCAGCAGGTTGGCAACATTCGCGCAGGCGACCAGCAGAACCAGGGCGATCGACCCCATCAGCACCCACAACACGTTGCCCACATCGCCCACCACATCCTGCTTCAATGGCCGCAGATTCGGGCTTAACCGTACCTTCTCAAACATGCTGACGCTAAAACCGTCTGGGGGCGGGAAGCTACGCAGCACCACCGGAAGCAGTCGCGCCATGTCTGTACTGGCCTGTGCCAGGGTGACCCCGGGCTTCAATCGGGCGAGCCCTCGCTGACTGAAATTACCCAACTTGGTTTTGCTGCGGTCCCATTGGAAAGGCAGGATCAGCGACGCGTCCTGTTCATCGAGAAAGTGAAATCCCCGCGGCAGCACACCAATAATTTCACACGGCTTTCCTTCTACCGTGATCGAGCGCCCAACGACAGAAGACGCGCCCCCAAATTTCCGCTGCCAATATCCATAGGAGAGCAGCACCGTTTCGGGCGCTCCCGGCGAATCGTCCCGGCGCGTAAATAGGCGCCCCAGCGTTGGCGTTACTCCCAGGATCGGCAGCGTGCCATCGGTGACATCCAGTCCGGGTACGTGCTCCGGTTCCCCCGCGCCGGTTACGTTCAGGGAATCGCCAGCGTAGGCCCCGATATCTTGAAGCGTGGTGTTCTGTTCCCGGTCGATAAAGTAAATCGACTGCGACATGTTCAATTCTTTAATGCCGATCCCCGGCGCGGTATGCCAAACGCCGATCAACTGCTCCGGATGGGGGTAAGGCAGCGGCTTCAGCAGCACACCTTCCACTACGCTGAAAATTACCGTATTTGCGCCTACGCCAACGGCGAGCGTGATCAGCGTGATAGCCGTAAACAGGGGAGCCCGCGAAAGTCTGCGTAGAGTCTGCCTCAGTTGATCGTTCCACATTGCCATGGAGTGAGCCTCCGTGCTATGCCATACGTTTTCTAGTAGCAGATGGTTCCGTGTGCCACCGACCTCAACGAAAGCCGGTGTGGGCGCGCCCCGAGATTCCGCTGGACGTGCGAATTGCATCCGCATCGAGCACCTTGCCGTCGATCAGGATCATTCGCGTCTGCCGCAGGTCTGCCATATTGTGCGCGGGATCGCCATCCACCAGCACCAGGTCGGCAGCTTTGCCTACAGCGATCGAGCCGGTCTTGCTGTCTGCCCCCACCAGGCGGGCGGGGACAATGGTAGCGGCGGCGAGAGCGTCCTCCGGGCTAAATCCGGCCTGCACGTAAAGTTCCAGTTCGTGAACTAGCTCCAGGCCGGTGCCATCCGTCCCAGCAACGATGGGTACGCCTGCTTTGTGCATGGCCTCCACCAGTGCACACATCTTGGCAAAGCTTGCCCGTAGATCGGCGCGTGTCAGGTCTGGGGGCACAGTCAGGCCGCCCTGCCGGAATCCGCGCTCCATGGCAACAGGCAATGTACCGGTGTAAGGAGCGTACGAGGCAGAAAGATCCCCGTTATTCGGCACCAGCAAAGTTTCCACCACAACCAGGGTAGGATCCGAAGCAATCTTCCGCTGGGCCATGGTTGCGATCAGGGACTTCATCGGTTCTGCATTAAGGTCCACATCTTTTGCGTAACGGCCAGGTCCAGTCATCCGTTCGATACCGTTGGAGTGATCGACGACGGACTGGGGCATCGCCTGCATCATCACGAAATAGATGTGCGTGATTTCGTCATATCCGTCATTGATGGCGTCCATCGTGCGCATGCCTGCGGGAATATGTCCGTGCACATGAAGGCCCAGCTGATGAGCCTCTGCAGCAGTGGCCGGAACCCACGCGGGATTGAAGGTTCCGTAAAACTTGATGCCAGTAAATCCCTCCGCCTTGGCCTTGCGCACGAACGCAAGCGCCTCCTCTTGTGAGGTCGCTACACTGCCAAGCTGAGCCGTATTCGGGCCTTTACCGTCGATCAGTACAGAGGGATAGACATGCGGCATCAGCAGCTCGCCTTTGGCGCGGCGTTCCGCGCGGGCCAGCGTGAGCGCGTTGTTGTTACCTGGATCGCGGACCGAAGTGATGCCCAGCGACAGCAGCATCGTGGCGCTGGCGTCGTCCGAAACATGCTGATGTGCATCCCACAAACCCGGTACCAGCGCTTTCCCCTTGCCGTCGATGGTCCGGGCTTCCGCCGGCGCCTGTGTCGTGGCAGAGGGACCAACCTGGGTGATGATTCCCTTATCCACCACAATGGTTTCGTCTTCAACGAAGTGCGATCCATCCACAAAGCTGCGCACATGGGTAAAGGCCAGCGGCCCGGCAGGAGCGGTTGCCAGCTGCTTTGACTCAAGACGGGAGCGGACCGCGAGTGCTTCATCCTGAGCTTTATCGAGCTGCGGTTGAAATTGCTCGTATCCTGCAGGGATCCATGTGAGACCGCCGTCGAGAGCGAAAAACTTGCCCTTTTCATCCATCCAGATCGGGAAAGGCGTGTTGGCGATTCCGGACAGGGCATATGCAGTCACTGTCTTCTTCTCTGCGCCTTCACCAACCGTGAGGGAGGTTAATTTCTCCAGCCGCGCGATCCCGCCGGGCAGCATGGGCAAGGCGTGGTCTGGAGCCGCAAGCGCCGCTTCTGCTAGCACGGCGGTGGCGTCGATTGGTCCACCGAACGCGCTATACAAAGCAGGCTTTGCGTAGGCTGTCGATGCGCCATCCACCGGGCTCTTCCAGGTCGCGGTCCCTTTCTGAATGGAGAAGGTTTCCGCCGCGTCTCCTTGTGGGGTGAAGCCTCGAATGACGAGACTGTCGATCATATGGTCGGCCCCGAGATGAGTCTTGCTATCGAGCTCGCTCGCCTGGCCGCGGAGCAGCAGGCTCTCTCGTCCCATCAGAGAGCCATCGGCTGCCGTCCAGCGGGTGGAGTGGCCGTGCACGCCGGCCGTCGACATGATGGTGAAGTGTTCCGCGCTAGCCGGCGGCACAGCCAGGTCCGAAACCTTCGCTTGTCCGCCCGCCAAATGATGTGCCAGCAAAATCATCACACTGAAAGCAAGATGTCTCAAAATCCGCTCCTGAAGCACATCCAGATGGTAATGCAAGAAAAATTCCGAAGGGTCTGTTGTGTAGCCCCAGATTTCAGTCCGGGGGGGCGGGTTTTCAAACCCGCGGGAACGCCACGTTACAAGATTCGGGCTTTATTAGCCCTGGTGTCTGCGCTTTTGGGCTCTATCCCGGCCACCAATCGCCGGGTGCCCCACATCTCGCTCGTTTTTTGCGAGATGTGGGATACCGCAGGCCTCCCCCTCAAGCCTGCGCGCGCCGACAGATCTCACCCCCACCTCCCAAAACAAAACATAACCCATCCCTATCCCTGCGGCCTTGGCCCCAACAACACCCTAGTCAGTAGACAATCGTTTGATTATGATTACCCGGCAACTCGTTGTGCATCTCTGGGAATAAGGATTTTTTATGAACAAGCAATCCCGGTGGCTTTTCACCTGTGCGCTCCTGGTCGTCTGTTACGGCAGATTGTCCGCGCAGCAATCTCCTGACGCGCGGATGTGGCTGACCACCCCCGACCGTTCCGCATTGCTGGCCGAGCAAAAAGATCCATTGCCCTTCTCGTCGACCGTGAACAACTCCCCGGTAATCGACGTAAACGACATGCAGCAGTTCCAGCAAATCGATGGATTTGGTTTTGCTTTGACTGGCGGCAGCGCACAACTGCTCATGCGCATGGAGCCCGGTGCGCGGGCAGAACTTCTAAAGGAGCTCTTCGCCCCAGAAGGCAACAGCGCCCACGTCAGCTATTTGCGGTTAACCATCGGCGCTTCTGATATGAATGAGCGCGTGTACTCGTATGATGACCTGCCACCCGGTGAGACGGATGTGAATCTTGCCCGCTTCAGTTTAGATCCAGACCGGGCCGACGTCATTCCAGTCCTCAAGCAAATCCTGGCCATCAACCCGAACATCAAAATACTTGCATCTCCATGGTCTGCCCCACCGTGGATGAAAACCAACGGCCGTACCAAGGACGGCCATCTTAAACCCGAATACTACGGGTCCTACGCCGCATATTTTGTGAAGTATATTGAGCAGATGAAAGCTGAGGGCATCTCGATCGCAGCCATCACCATACAGAACGAGCCCTTGAATCCCAAGAACACCCCCAGCATGGTGATGTTTGCGGACGAAGAAGACACGTTCATCGCAAAACATTTGGCGCCGGCATTCCGCAAAGCAGGGATAACCACCAAAATCCTCTTGTATGACCACAATCCCGACGTCTTGTCGTACGTCCTCTCTATCCTTCAGGACCCGGATGCCGGCAAATACGTGGATGGGTCTGCCTTCCACTTATACGGTGGCGCACCCTCTACCTTGACGGAAGTGCACGATGCCTACCCAAACAAAAACCTGTATATGACCGAGCAGTCCATCTCGAGCTCAGCGGACGAACCGCTACCCATTGCCGCCTCGGTCAGTGGAGTACCCATTGACGCCATCCGTAACTGGAGCCGTAACGTACTGCTCTGGAATCTCGCTGCCGACCCGCATAACGGCCCGCACACCAACGATGGCGGTTGTACGTTTTGCATGGGCGCGATCACTTTGGACGGCAGCCACGCCGCTCGTAACTTGGCTTACTATACGGTGGCACACTTTTCCACGTTCGTTCCTCCGGGATCCGTGCGCATAGGCTCGACGGAAATGGAGCAGCTTGCATCGGTCGCATTTCTTACCCCTGAAGGCAAAATCGTTCTCGTTGCCTCGAACACCGCCAATTTCCCCAAGACCTTCAACGTCAAGTACCACGGCAAATGGTTCACAACCACATTGCCATCGGAATCCGTGGGCACTTATGTCTGGTAACTCACATCTGCTAGCGGTGCTTCTCGCCGTGCTGCTGGTCTGTTCCGCACCTCCGGCAATCTCCGCCAACAGCAACCAGCCCGACCTGGGACCGAACGTGTCGATCTTCGACCCGTCCATGCCGGCTTCGGCCATCCAACGCCGGATCAACCACATTTACGCTACCCAACAACACAACGAGTTTGGCGCCGAGCGCAATGCCCTGTTGTTTCTGCCGGGCGAATACAAGGTGGATATCCCGGTAGGCTTCTACACCGCAGTGCTGGGGTTAGGAGCCTCACCGGACGCCGTCCGCATCATTGGCAACGTGCATGCGGATGCCAGCGAACCCAACAACAATGCCACCACCACCTTCTGGAGAGCGGCCGAAGGCTTTTCCATATCTCCCACTGGCGGCAGTATGCAATGGGCAGTCTCTCAGGCTGTACCGTTTCGGCGCATGCATGTCCGCGGCGACATTGTGCTTCATCAGCACCACGGCTGGGCGAGCGGCGGATGGATGTCCGATGACCTGATCGATGGCAAGGTGGATGCCGGTCCACAGCAACAATTCCTTTCCAGGAACACCGAATGGGGAAGTTGGAGTGGCTCTAACTGGAACATGGTGTTCGTCGGCGTTCCCCATCCACCGCCCGGCGAATGGCCTGAGCCGCCTTATACCAAAATCGCCGAAACCCCGATCGTGCGCGAGAAGCCATTCCTCCAAACCGATGCGGCTGGAAAACTGAGCGTCTGCATTCCCTCACTGCGCACCCGGAGCGTGGGAATCACCTGGCATGGCGGCGCGACCCCCGGGCAGTCGATCCCCATCAGCCGCTTCTATATCGCGCGACCCTCGATGGACGCCGCCGCCACCATTAACGCGCACCTCGCCAAGGGAGAGAATCTGCTCTTCACGCCGGGCGTTTACCAACTCACCGAGCCGCTTCGCATCACCCGGCCGAACACCGTCGTGCTGGGCATTGGCTTCGCCACCCTGAAGCCAACCAACGGCACCGCGGCCATGACAACGGCGGATGTAGATGGAATTATCGTTGCCGGTCTGCTCTTCGATGCGGGTGAGAAACAATCACCGGTGCTCCTCGAAGTGGGGCCGGATGGGAGCAAGGCCCGGCACCTGCAGAATCCAATCTCTCTGCATGACGTTTTCTTCCGCGTCGGCGGGGCCGGGGTGGGCCGCACGGAAGTTAATCTCGAAATCAATAGCAGCGACACTATCATCGATCACACCTGGATCTGGCGCGCCGATCACGGTTCCGGCGTGGGCTGGCTGAGCAACACCAGCGCCAACGGGCTTGTTGTCAACGGAGACAACGTCACTGTCTACGGTCTGTTTGTGGAGCATCATCAACAATTTCAAGTGCTTTGGAAGGGAAATCACGGGCGGACTTACTTCTACCAATCCGAAATCCCCTACGACCCACCCGACCAGGCCAGTTACCAAAGTACCCCCGGAACGAATGGCTGGGCCTCCTACAAAGTCGCAGACGGTGTGTCCAGCCATGAAGCGTGGGGCCTTGGAATCTACAGCGTCTTTCTTCATCCTGGCGTTGTGCTGACTCGGGCGATTGAAGTCCCAAAGACGCACGACGTGAAGTTTAACCACATGATTACGGTTGCTCTTGGCGATCTTGGCGAAATCAGCCACGTCATCAACGACACGGGGGAAGCAACTTCGATTCATCCACGTGTCACACCCAAAGTTACGAACTATCCATAAGCGGAAGCACCGTCTTGGGCTCTTGTTTCCCCAAACCGGTTAGCGGCGCAATATGGCGCGTCAAAAATGACCGACGGGGTATAGCAAAACCCGCTAGACAAGACTAGTGTCAGGGCACTCGATCAAAGCGTGAGGTGGTCAATCATGCCTGACACGACCTATCTGCTGCAATTAAAGCCGCCCGGGTTCTCCACCCGCATAGTCACAGCGGCGACCGCTGAAATTCATGGGGAGCACCTCGTCCTGCTCAACTCGCGCGGTCAACTGGCAGCTCTATTTGTGCTCGACATGGTAGAAAGCTGGAATCGGCTTTAGTCCGGTTTACCCTCATTTACCGCCCAGCCGTGCCTGATAAATACGCAGGTTAACGTACGCCGCCTCAACCAATGGGCTCACCAGTCCAAGCTTTTTTCCTCGACTCAGAAGATCACCTAAAATCTGATCTACTTCTACGCGGCCCTTCTTCATTAAATCGCGATACATGGAAGAAGTCAGAGTTGATCCTGAAGCAGTCATTGTCTTCTCTGCCCGATTGAGAAATGCATCGCTGGGCGCATGTCCGCAAGTAGCCGCAATGGCGCTGCATTCCGCAAGAATACCCATGGCCACGCCTGCACCGCCGGGAACGGCCTCGATCTCTCCAATATTGCCGCGCATCAGGCAGGTAGCCGCGCCGAGACTGGAGAGCATCACCCACTTCTCCCACATCTCCTGTTCAATGGTCTGCGATATTTTGGCCTCGAACTTTGCCCCCTGCATCGTCTGATGCAAGGTCTCCAGGCGCGCAGAAGTATTTCCACCGCGTTCGCCATAAATCAGCTGCTGGGTCTTGGTAAGCTGCAGGATGCGATTGTCGTTATCCATCTCGGCGACAACGAAGCAAACTCCCCCGATCACGTTACGGTCTCCAAACCGATTAGCCAGAAGATCGATGTGCCGCATCCCGTTGAGCAAAGGGAGAATCATCGTGCCTGCTCCCACGGCCCGGGCAAAATCGTTCATTGCCGCGTCCAGTGAGTACGCTTTGACGCACAGCAGGATGAGATCGTACTCGCCGGAGATCTCATGAGCCAGAACCAGCCTGGGATGAATCGTCGCATCCCCGAACGGGCTCACGATGCGCAACCCATGCGCTCGCAGGGTTTCCGCTTGTGGGTTGTGGACAAGAAAAGTGACATCCCGGCCGGCTTCATGCAGACGGCCGCCAAAATATCCACCCACCGCGCCCGCTCCTACCACCAGTATTCGCATAACCTATTATCCCTATTCGTCACGGGTTCGCAGATGAAATGAGCATGCCTTGGAAAACGGATTGGCCAGAAACGTTCCCGCGATCCCGGAGACAATGACTGTTCCGTCGCCATTAAAATGGGCTGAACGGAACTCTTCATCCGGAAGGCCGCTCAGCCTTTTCCAGGTCTTCCCGCCATCGCTGCTGGTGTAGACCCCGGTGACGGCGGTGATCACCTCTCGTTTCGGCTTTAGCGGGTCCACCTCAATCGAGTAAGCCCGTATATTAGGGCCTGTCTCATCACTATCTCGGTGCAGTAGAAACCGTGCATGGGTCACCCGGTCCACGGTCACTCCGCCGGCCGGGTTATAAATCCCCCAGCACGCGGCTAGATGGAGTCCGCCGACGGTACTCATTCCGTGGATTGCCGAATCTGCCCCCACTCCTCCGATGCGAATCCATGTCTTCGTCTCCGGATTAAACCGGTAGGCCTGATCCCCCGTACCCACAAAAAGAAAGTGTCGATACGGACCTTTTTGATCGCCGAACTGCATGGAAAGAACATCCATTGTCGTGGGCAGGGGCGGCAGAGGGCCGTCTTTCACCCATGAGCCATTGTCAGCTTTTCGGTACGCGAGGATGTGGGGGTCCCGATCAAAGTAACCATAACTGATCACCATATGTTTTCCATCGGCCGTGATCAGAACCGAACCTCCCTTGATTGGTTCACCCACGCTCTTGGTAATTGTCACCTGGGGAACCGGCTGTGATTCGAGCAGGCCTTCGATCGGTCTCACCACAGCCTCGACGGGGCTTGCTTGTGGAAGCACCTGAAAGGCTCCTCTTTGCGTCGTGATCACGAACTCGTTACCACCAGGAGCGACGCCCAGGCCGTTACGCTCGCCCTCACCAACCCCCGCATCGAGATATCTGGGATCTACGCGCGCTACTTCGGCCCACGTCTTTCCGCCATCGATCGATTTCGATACATAAAGAGCCCTGTCTTCTGGGAGAACCTTGCTGCTCAGGTCTGCGGTGAGGCCCCAAACAACATTAGGATCTGGAGCCTTGGGATCGCTGGCGATTGCTTCGATGAAGCCACTTGCGAACTGATGACTCCCGGGAAGGTCCCTGACTTCATGAATTCTGCACCTGTTCAAATCTTCATCAACAGTTGACGCAGTTTGAGGCAATGAAATTCGTCCCCATGCCATCATGAGCACGGCCGCGAATTCAATCGGAATCTTTGCTTTCGCTTCCAACAATCCCACACTATACCGAGTAAGAGGCGAGTGCACGCCACTATGCGCGTTCAGGAGTTTCCTGGGTAATCCACTCTTTCACTCACCCAGGCTGCTGAAGTTGAAGGGTACGGGCTTTAGAGGGAGTGAGAACGCGGTTGTGGAAGGGCACGGCTTCAGCCGTGCCGAAAAAGACACTCTCATACTCGGCTTTAGCCGCCGGCGTACGATTTTTCTATCCTCTGAATTCGCCTATACGGCGATAAAACAGATGCCCTCATGGGCTTTTTAGCCCCTGCCTGGTTCCGAAATCTTTCTGCAACAATTCAAGGCCGTACACAACCAGTCTAGAACCAGTACGGATTGAGGTTGAAGTGCTTGTCGAATCGCACGCGTCCAGTCCCGCAGGGACGGAACAACCTGTAGCCCGGCACGGCAGTACCGGGTAAACAAGGTTTAAGAAGCGAGTCCCGAAGGGACGGCACATTCCCCTGACTTTGGTTGAGGCTAGGATTTCCCGCGAAACCGAATCTTTCCGCAGCCTCTAAACTGAGGGCATCTCTTTGTCAGCGCATAAGAGAATCTGGAGGCGGCTCAAAGCACGACCTCACACACAGTTACAAATCCAGAAGCTCTCCCGCAAGTGTAGCCGGCAATGCCCTCACGAAAGCAGCAGTTCAATATCCTCGCGCCGCAAATCGCGGATAAGGCTGTTTTTGGCTCCAATAATAGCCTCAGCAAGGCTACGCTTGGTCTGCTGGAGTTCCAGAACCTTTTCCTCGACAGTATCGCGAGTGATGAGTCGATACGCAAACACCTGTCGCAATTGGCCGATGCGGTGGGTGCGGTCGACAGCCTGCGCCTCGACAGCGGGATTCCACCATGGGTCGAGGATAAACACATAGTCGGCGGCGGTGAGGTTCAGCCCCACCCCGCCCGCCTTCAGGCTGATAAGAAAAAGCGGACATCCCGGATCATTTTGAAACCGCTCAACCCTCGCCTGCCGGTCATCGGTCTTGCCATCGAGATACTCGTGTTCGACGCCCTCCGCCTGCAGCGCTACGCGAAGAATCCCCAGCAAGCTGGTGAACTGCGAGAACACCAGCGCCTTATGCCCTTCTTCCAGCACCGCCCGTAACTGCTCGATGAGAACGTCCAGCTTGGCGCTGGGATCCTGGGCTCGTTTGCGGTCGATCAGCCCCGGATGGCAGGCCGCCTGACGCAGACGCAGCAGGGCCTCCAGAACTTGTATCTGCGACTTCGCGATGCCGTCCTTATTGATCTTTGGCAACAGCGATTTCCGGTAATGTTCCCGCAGTTCGTTGTACAGCGTGCGCTGCCGCGGTTCCATCTCGCAATAGACGGTCTGCTCAATCTTCGGCGGCAGTTCCGTGGCCACCTGCTCCTTGGTGCGGCGTAAAAGAAACGGTCGTAGCGCATGAGCGAGCAATTTGCGCGCGTCGTCGCTGGGGTTCCGCATCTCCCCGCCGGCAAGCTGAAACACTCCGGACGCGCCCAGCATGCCAGGATTCAGAAAATCCAGCAGCGACCAAAGCTCGCCCAGGTGATTTTCCACCGGGGTCCCGCTCAGTGCCAGGCGATGATTGCCACGTAGCAGACGAACCGCCTTGGCCGATTCAGTCCGTGCGTTCTTCACCGCCTGCGCCTCATCAAGAATTACGTAATCAAATACCTGGTCCTTGAAATGGACAGCGTCCCGGCGCAGGGTTCCGTAAGTTGTGAGGATGAGGTCATGGCGGGAGAGGTCATCCTTGTTGCGCGCAGTGCCGGTGTAATCAAGCACGCGAATCTGAGGAGTAAATCGCCCGACCTCCTGCTTCCAATTAAATATGAGGGATTTAGGAACCACGACCAGCGAGGGCGCGTCGATCTTACCCTGGGCACGCAACTCGCGGCGGGTCTCGAGCAGCGCAAGCACCTGTGCTGTCTTGCCCACTCCCATATCGTCGGCGAGGCACCCGCCGAAAGAGAATTGCTGCAGGAAATTCATCCAGCCGAGGCCTTCGCGCTGGTAGTCGCGCAGGCGCCCCTGGAACCCCGCGGGTTGTGGGGCAGCGCTTATCGACTGGAACCGCGCCAACTCCTGGCGCACACGCCGGAAGGCCTCGTCGCAATCCACCGCTGGCTGCGTAGCAAGCAGCGCATCGAGAACTCCAGCCTGGTTGGAAGCAAAGCGAATGTGATCGCCGTCCGCCTCGCCCATTGCGGCAACAGCCCCGAAGCGGCGCAGCCACTCTTCCGGCAGAAGACCGTAGGACCCGTCGCCCAGTGTAACCATGGTCTCGCCGCGTTTGAGGGCCGCGAGCAACTGCGGCAATGGCGCGCTGGTGTCCCCGTACTCAATCGCGCCGTGAAGCTCGAACCAATCCACGCCGCTTGAAACTGAAGCGCTGGTCTGCCCGGGCTGACGAAACGCCTTGCCCTCCGCGACCACGTGCCAACCCGACTCCACCAGCGCGCGCACCACGCGCGGAAGTTTGGTGGGAGCCAGGCTCCATCCCGCGTCTTCAGCCCAGCCATCTACGTAGCGCAGGCCAGCCTCGGATAACTGCGTCCAAGCGGCTTTTTCAGCCTCAACATCGCGGCGAAAAAAGCGTCGGGTGCCAGCCTCGTAAATGCCTCGCGCCAGGGCGTGTTCCGGCACGGAATGGTCCCCATACTCGAACGATACCTTCGCCTGCATGCGATCGCTCTTGTAACTGGAACGGGGCTGTGTGAACTTGAGGCATTTGCGAGGAGTGAGCGTCAGTTCTTCGTACTGCAATTCCTCGGGCACGTCCAGCTGAGGCAAGGCAGGCGAACATATCAGGCTGCTGAAAAACTCCTCTCGCTCCTCTTCCGAAAAGACGACGGCGTTGTTGCGCAGCCCGGCAATCCAGGGAAAGGTCTCGTCCTCTGCCAGCCGCGCCACCCGCTCCCGAGTGAAGAGAAAGCCCCCAGGAATTGCCAGCAACGGTTCGTCGATCCCCATTCGGTCTGCGCCGCGGCGAAAACTTCCGCTCAACTTCCAGCGTTTCGTCTGGCTACCGCGTACTTCCAGTACGAATCTCCAGGGCTCGCCATCGTCCCACTGCAACGGTGTCTTGTCTGTCTCATCCAACCCCAGGGGAAGGATGCACCGTCCAGTGCGAAGCACCCTGGGAAGTATCGTTTCAGCCGTCACGGACGAGAGCGAAAAGGTCGTAGGCCCGCGATCGTAAGACTCAGGATAGCCGTACGAGGAATACTGTTCTCCGCCAAGCAGCATGGACAGCAGTTCGCGGTCCTCCACCACAGGCAGGGAAGCAATCTTGGCCCGTTGAAGCGAAAAGGGCCGCGGAATACTCTTCCATCCGCCATACTTTTTTCGCTCACGCGTTGCAATCGTGAGCACCACACCGCGCGCCCCCTCACTCTTGGGAACATCCAGAAGGTAGACAATCTCCTTCTCCGCTGGCCAGAGCGAAGCTTCCGTCCGATAGGAGGCCGCGACACTCAGGATGCGGCCCATTTGCGTCTTCCATTTTGGTGGCGGCGGCGGCGGAGGTGGCTGTGGAGGCTTGATTGGCGTGACCGCTTGAGCCGCCCGGACTAGCTTGATCGGGGCAGGAAAGAGGCCGGCACTCTGCTCGCCGATGGTGTCAGGTTTGCCTGCAGCTGCATCGGAAAGATAGCCCTGCTCATCTGCGGTCAGAATCGACGCCCAAATATGCTTGCAATTCTGACCCTCGCCCAGAAAATACGGGCAGGTGCAGGAGGCCGCAAGCTTGCTTCCTGAGATTTTCAGCAGGACTTCATACGGCTCCATTCCATTCACCGTGGCGCTCAACTCCGAGGCCGAACCGATATGGACTTTTACCCGCTTTAGGCGAAAATATTCATCGCCCCGGTTACGTGAAGAGACGCTGAACTCTCTCGCCAAAATCGAGGGGAGTTCCAGTCCGGGGGCGGTGCTTTGCAGGGACATTGCCTAATTTTAGTGAAGCTTCCACCGCAGTGGCAGGAGTGTTCTCTAGGTATTCTGTGGAATAAGAGGCACTTCCGTTAGGGCAGAAGCACATCCAACACATCCCGCGGTTCCGGGCGAACGCGGAAATCGGCATGGGCATCGGCAAACAATACCGTGTGATCCCGCCCCAGAACGTAGGTAGCGGGCAGCGGCAGCCGCCACGTTGCATCCCCGTTCACCAGCGGAATGTTCACCAGGATGCTGCGGTAGTACTGCTGCTGCGAAGGCGCGACCGCGTAGGCCAGGCCGAACTGTGCCGCCAATCGGCATCCCGCATCGGTCAGCACAGGAAACCCCAGCCCATGTTGTACCGCGGTAAAGTCATTCTGCCGCACAGTCTGCGGGGAAATCCCAACCAGCAAAGCGCCGCGCTTGCGCACTGCTCCGTACAGGTCCCGCCAGGTTTCAAGCTCGGTGACGCAGTAAGGGCACCAGCGCCCGCGGAAAAAGTTGATCACCAGCGGTCCCAGCGCCAGCAGATCAGTGCTCCGCACAATGCGGCCGCCGGCATCCGGGAGAGCAAATTCCGGAGCTTTCGAGCCCACCTGCAGGATCCGGTCCTCGACCCCCGCGGCATAGAGTTCTGCCACTGCCCGTTCGCTGATCTCCAGCCGCTCCGGCTGGACTAGATTCCGTGTGTTGGCTGTGATTTGGTCGAGTTGATCTTGCAGTTTCGACATAGGCTACTTAACGGAATTTTATCCGGGTCTCAGTTTTTGTTGGACGCGCAGTACCCAGTTTCGTTGCAAGAATTCACGCAATCGCAAAAACTGCGTCAGCGCGACCCTGGTAACCAAAAGTAACTTTTAACGCTTTTTGCGCTTTTTTCGCACTTTTTTGCAAGCTAGCGGCCCATGCCCCGCATGCCACCCAGAGCGCCCATCATGCGGCGCTGCAGGCCGCCCCCTTTGCCGGCGCTTTTGAACATCTTCCGCATCTGGGCATATTGCCGCAGCAGCTGATTCACTTCCTGCACCGTAGTTCCCGATCCGCGCGCGATCCGCTTGCGCCGGCTACCCGAGATAATCTCGTGTTTATCCCGCTCCTGCTTGGTCATCGAGTTGATGATGGCCTCGATACGGTTAAACTGCCCTTCATCCACCTGCCCGGCCATCTGCTGGATACCCTGAAAAGGGCCGACCGAGGGCAGCATCTTGAGAATGCTCTGCATCGACCCCAGCTTGCGGATCTGGCGCAGCTGATCGCGGAAGTCTTCCAACGAAAAGCCATCCCCGGAGAGAGCCTTGCGGGCAAAATCCTCCTGCTTTTTCTTGTCCAGCGTTTCTTCCGCCCGCTCGATGAGCGTCATCATGTCGCCCATGCCCAAAATCCGGCTCACGATGCGATCTGGATGAAATGGCTCAAAGGCGTCCGACTTTTCGCCTGTACCGATGAACTTGACCGGCTGGCCGGTAACGTGGCGGATCGACAGCGCCGCGCCGCCGCGCGCGTCGCCATCCATCTTGGTGAGGACCGTCCCCGTCAAAGCCAGTTGCTTATGGAATTCACCCGCGGAGTGCACCGCGTCCTGGCCAGTCATGGCGTCGGCCACAAACAGGATCTCCTGCGGGCTAAGGAGATTCTTTAATCCCCGCATTTCCTGCATCAGCTCCGCATCCAGCGCCAGGCGGCCGGCGGTATCGACAATGAGCGTGTCGCACCCGGTATTAACAGCTTCGCGCCGCGCCTCCTTGGCGAGCCGCTCCACCAGTGCATAGCCCGGCGCCTCGCCCTTGGTGTCCCCCTCGTACAGGTTGACCTTAATCGCATTGGCGACAACCCGGAGCTGCTCCCGCGCCGCTGGGCGGTAGACGTCCACCGAGACCAGCATCGGCCGGTGGCCGCCCTTGCGCAGCCATGCTGCCAGCTTGCCCGAGGTGGTGGTCTTGCCCGACCCCTGCAAACCGGCCATCAGGATAACCGTGGGTGGACGGGAGGCAAAGTTGAAGCGGGCCGTGTCTTTACCCAGCAGGGCGACCAGTTCGTCGCGGACGATCTTGATCACCTGCTCGGTGGGCGACAGGGCAGTCATCACCTGCTGGCCCAAAGCCTTCTCCCTTATGTGGTCGATAAGCTCCTTGACCACGTTCAGGTTAACGTCGGCCTCGAGCAGGGCAACCCGAATCTCGCGCAGGGCCTCCCCGATATTTTCTTCGCTGATGGTGCCCTGACCACGGAGATTCTTGAAGGCCCGCTGCAGCTTGTCGGATAGGTTTTCAAACATGGCGCTGCTTCAAGTCTAAATGATCGAAGCGCTCTGCTCCCCAGACGGCGCAACTACCAGATATACGGGACCAGGGCTTTTACCTGCATTCGATAGTGGGTGTACTGATCACCGAACTGCTGCACCATAAATTTCTCTTCGGTAATCGATTTGATCTTCCAGGCAACTGCCGCCAGGATCACGCCCAGAAAGCCGCGCAGCGGGCCCAGAGCAATTGCCGTGCCCAGCAACGCTACTAGCAATCCCGTGTAGATCGGGTGGCGGACAATCCTGTAGGGCCCGGAGCGTACCAGGGTGTGATCCTCTTTGAGGGTGACATTAGAGCTCCAGTTGCCGCCCAGAAAAATCCGCGCCCAGCCGGCGAAGAACATGCCTGCCAGCAACAAGCCGTAACCCACTGCGCTTGCCGTCCTGCCGGCTGGCACCAATGGTTGATTGAGCAAACCCCAACCCAGATCAGGAACAGCCATCAAGACGTAGGTTGCCACCAACAAGGCAAGTTGCAGGAAGCGCGAACGGGAGGTCTGCCTCTGGATCGTCCGTTTGCCGAAGACTGCTGGAAGCAGCCAGAACAAACCAAAAACAGTCCAAATCACACCCAGCGGGTTATGTTGAAAGAACGACAAGGCGGCGCCTCTATTTCCGTCGGGTAATTGTACGATCGGAAAGATAGCTTTGGCCAAGGCCGTGCTGCATCTAAAAGGTCTTCGAGGGGTTTAGGTGGCGTCAACTGAGGAGGAGCAAAAGGACCGGTTTGCAGCTGCTGCAGGCGGTCGCTTCTCCCATGCATGGCGTGCCCTGAGGCACCGCAACTTCAGACTGTTTTTCAGTGGCCAGAGCATTTCGCTCATCGGCACCTGGATGACTCGCATCGCCACCGGTTGGCTGGTTTACCGGCTTACCGGATCGGCACTTCTACTGGGGTGGGTCGGCTTCTTCGGACAGATTCCCACCTTCCTGTTGGCTCCCTTCGCCGGGGTATGGGTCGACCGGTTGGACCGAAGGAACGTACTGCTTTGGACCCAGGCCCTTGCGGCCGTGCAGTCTCTGTTGCTGGCTGGCTTGACGCTCTCCAACAAAATCACCGTGTGGGAGATCCTGGTCCTGAGTGCCTTTCAGGGTTTGATCAACGCTTTTGACATGCCTGGCCGGCAGGCGTTCATGGTGCAGATGGTGGAAGACCGGCAGGATTTGGGTAATGCCATCGCCCTCAACTCCTCCATGGTGAATATGGCGCGCTTGGTCGGTCCATCGCTGGCGGGCTTGGTGATCGGCGCCTTCGGGGAAGGCTATTGCTTTCTCATTGATGGCTTAAGTTATTTCGCGGTCATCGCCTCCCTGGCGCTCATGCGGGTCAAGCCGCTGCCGGCGCAAAGCGGGGCCGCTGCTTCCATGCCGGCGCAATTGAAGGAGGGCTGGGCGTACGTGTCCGGTTTCGCGCCGGTTCGCACCATCCTGCTGCTATTTGCCTTGGTCAGCCTCATGGGGATGCCGTACATCGTGTTGATGCCCATTTTTGCTGCCCAGGTCCTGCGTGGTGGCCCGCACACTCTGGGGATGTTGATGGGTGCAACCGGGGTGGGCGCGCTCATTTCCGCGCTCTCGCTGGCGGTGCGCAAAACCGTGCTTGGACTGGGCCGGATGATCCCCATTGCCGCTGGCACCTTTGGCGCAGGACTGGTTCTCTTTGGGCTCTCGCACGTGTTATGGCTGTCTATGTTGTTGATGCTGCTAACCGGGTTTGGCATGATGCAGGGAATGGCTGCCAGCAACACCATCATCCAAACCGTGGTCCCTGAGGACCGGCGTGGCCGCGTCATGAGCTACTACACCATGGCCTTCGTGGGCATGGCGCCTTTCGGCAGCTTGCTGGCCGGCTTCCTGGCGCACAAGCTGGGAGCACCGCACACCGTGATCATCACTGGGAGCGTGGTCATCCTGGGGGCAATATGGTTCGCCACCCGCTTGCCCGCGATTCGCCGGCAAATCCGGCCTATCTACCAGGCCATGGGCATCCTGCCGCCCGTAGTCGAGAACGCCGCGGGTTAATGAGTCGTGCCCCTCGGCGCTGTTTTCATTCGCCCCAAAAAGGACCCCGGGTGCCCCACATCTCGCTCTTTTTTTGCGAGATGTGGGATACCACGGCCCTTCGCCGCTGACTTTTTCGCAAAGCTGAGACTTTTTCCGCAGGCGGATCTCGAAGCTGCCAATCTCCTCGAGCCGGCTGCCCCTCGGATCCGTGGCAGTCCGTCGGTGTAGCCCCGGACTTCAGTCCGGGGGAGCGGGTTTTCAAACCCGCGGGAACGCTCGGCTATCTAAATTGAGGGCTTTAGCCCTGGTGGCTGCTTCTCAAGCGGTTGGCGACTTTCCACCCACCAGCGTAATCGGCATAATCCGCGACTTCGGGATGGTGCAGGGGTCTGATACTCCTAGACGTGTAATAGCGGAGTCGCTCGGTCATGCCTTACTCTTCGTTTTCTACCGCCGGACGCTTTCACCGTATCCTGGCGGCCTGTCTGATTCTCTGCCTGGCACAGCAGCCGGCACTATTGTTGGCTGCCGCCAATCCTCCCTGGCATAGCAAACGCTCGACCGCGACGCAAGCGATGGCGGAAGAAGAGCGCACGGCTCACGCGCTCAATCGGCTCACCTTTGGGCCGCGGCCCGGCGATTTGGAGCGCGTAGAAGCGATTGGGGTCAAAAAATGGATTGAACTGCAGCTCAACCCTGAGCAAATCGACGACAGCCTGCTGGATGCGCGGCTACAGAATTTTCCCGCTATGCACCTCAGCCAGCAGGATCTGCTTCAGAAATTTCCATCCGCAGCGGTAATTCGTGCCGTCGCCGATGGGAAGGTGCCCCTCCCATCCGATCGTGTGGAGCGTGCCATCTACCAGAACCAGGTGGCGGCCTACGAAGAGAAGCGGCAGAAGCAAGCCCAGGAAGCAGCTAAACAACCAGCCGATGCGCCGATGGCTGCGGACCCGGCAAAGGCAGCAGCCATGGCAAACGAAAGCGTAATGGCGGATGCGATGGCGCTGGAAGACGTGGCCAACTCCCCCTCCATTACGGTTCATGAACAGAAGCTGTATGCCGATCTTGCCTCTACCCAGATCGTGAATCTGTTCCCCGATCAGCGGCTTGACCGCTTGGTGAACATGAAGCCGGGCCAGCTACGCGGATTCATGAAGGGGCTCACTCCCGAAGAACGAACCCAGCTGACAGCCGGGATGACCGCGCAGCAAAAAGAAACAATGGTTGCGCTTTTAAACCCGACTCTGCTGGTAGCCGGGGAACTGTTACAAACCCGGCTGCTCACCGATATTTACAGCCAACGCCAGTTGCAGGCGGTGATGACCGACTTCTGGCTCAACCACTTCAACGTCTATTTGAAAAAAGGACAGTTTGCGCCCTGGTACCTGGTCGATTACGAACAAAACGTGATTGCGCCGCACGCCATGGGCAAGTTCGAAGACCTGCTGGTGGCGACGGCGAAGAGCCCGGCCATGCTTTTCTATCTCGACAATCATTCGAGTATCGGACCGCACTCGATGGCGGCCATGCGCGCCCAGGCAAATCCCGCAGCCAAGAATCGAGACCTGGGGCTGAACGAGAACTATGCCCGCGAACTGATGGAGTTGCATACCCTCGGCGTCGATGGCGGATACACGCAGAAAGACGTAACAGAACTGGCCAAGGTGTTCACCGGCTGGACCATCGAAGAACCGCGCAAGGGAGCGGGGTTCACGTTCAATGAACGGCGCCACGAGCCGGGACCCAAGGTGGTTATGGGCCAGACCATTCAGGAGAGCGGTGAGCAGGAAGGTCTGGAGGTGTTGCACCGGCTGGCCGCCAGCCCGGCGACAGCGCATCATCTCTCGCAGCAGTTAGCGGAGCGTTTTGTGAGTGACACTCCGCCTCCCGCGCTGGTGGACCGGATGGCGAAAACCTATTTGAAATCCGATGGCGATATTCGCCAGGTGTTGCGCACTCTGTTTACTTCGCCCGAGTTCTGGTCCCGCGAGGCGTATCGTGCCAAGGTAAAAACTCCAGAAGAGTTTGTCCTCTCCGCAGTGCGGGCTACGGGCGGTGAAGTCCAGCGTCCTGCGATCGTGCTGAATGCAATGGGCCAATTGGGGATGCCTTTCTTCGGCTGCCAGACGCCGAATGGTTATTCCTGGACAGCGGGTGCGTGGGTAAACTCCGGTGATCTTCTGAGCCGCATTAACATTGCTCTGGCTCTCAGCAGCAACAAGTTGGGCACAGCGACGGACCTGGACGCACTGATGAAAATCAACAAACCGGATGCGTTGGATTTCACGCAAAAGGAAACAAAATTGGAAGCCTTATTCCTGAAGGGTGAGTTGAATCCGCAAGCCCGGCAAACGGTCTTGCAGCAGGCGGACGAACTAGCTGCCCAGGGACCCCTTGCCTTGCCGGGATCAGATTTAGCGAAGCCCGGCGCAAAGCAGCCTGGAACGATGCCACTCCGCGCGGCATTTGTACAGGTGATGGATTTGCCAACCCTAATTCCCGCGCCTGCGGATAAACAAGCCGCGCTGGTAGCAGGATTACTGCTGGGCTCGCCAGATTTTCAAAAAAGGTAAGGGGTATCAGCCCTACCCCGCCACCAATCGACGGGAAATCAGACTACCTCCCGTCTGAAATTCGCACATCCCAATCGCAGCTTCCCAGGTAAGCCACTATCCTTTCCTTGTCATCCCGACCGGAGCTCCGGAGGAGCGGAGTGGAGGGATCTGCAGTGGCCCCGGGATACCACAGGACTCCCGCTCAAGCCTGTTGCGGCCTCACAGATCCACACGGCCGGAACAACCGCGTCTCAAAAGCGAGACTTGGGCCACCGACCGAAGGTCCCGTTCCCCATCCTCTACCTTTGATAGGCTCTAGTGTGTTGCGTCACTAATAGAGGCGAGTATTTCTTGCCCTGCCACAAATGATCGGGTGCCCCATCCTTCGCGCTTTTTGCGAAGGGTGGGAAAGCAGGACTCCCGGCCACGCTCGACGATCCACTAAAGTGAAGGTGGTTTTGTTCCCATCCCTTGCAATAGCGAGAAGGATGATCTGTCGGTGGTCCTGGTTTAGCTTCGTTGCCGGATGCATAAACATCCATCTGTGTGACGCACTACACTAGCTCCTCGGGGTCATGAACCAAGGGCCACGAAGCTCACCGCGTGGAAGAGCAGCTATCTGATTACACATTACCAGTCGAGATACCTGAAATCGCGATCCTCTTAGCCGAACTTTTCGTCTAACCACTTAGCTGACATAGCACCGGTTGTTAGTAACCCATGCTACCGATTTCTGCCGAACGGTTATCAAAAGTTTTCTATTACCAAAGTATGCGCTTGGTAGCGAATTACCTTGTACGCCCGAATCCTGCCCGGCTAACTTCGGGTTCGAACAAGCACTCGTACCCGTCGACCAACGACCACTCATCCCGGTCATTGCAACCGCTGTTGTGTGTAAGACGCCTTGAACTTCCATCGAACTCGGGCAGCTTCACCTTTTTCGGGGAGTTCTTGCAGATATATATTCAAAAGAATAATGGTGGAGTAATACATCGTAGATACGATAACCTGCTTAGGCTACACCGGAACGCGGCGTAGGAGTCCATCCCGGGCCAACCCCAGGTAAGGAAATTACTCGTGAAGCACGTCCTGCCCGCTTTATTTTCTGCCTTTTCCGCTGCGTTGCGCATTGTTCCCCAGACTGTTTTTCGCATTCGAAGCACCGCCGTACTAGCCATTCTTGTTGCCGCTGCCGCGTCCCTGGCTGCTCATGCGCAGACCGGCGAGTGGGCCTGGATGGGCGGCAGCAGCGTCCTTACCCAACAAAGCAGCGGCGAAAAAGGCCAGCCAGGAGTGTACGGCACTCAGGGGCAGCCGTCCGCTGCCAATATCCCTGGCGGACGACTGGGCGCGGTCAGTTGGACAGATAAGGTTGGAAATCTCTGGCTTTTCGGAGGAGGCGGGCTTGATTCCACCGAGACCTTCGGCTTGCTCAACGATCTCTGGGAATTCGACCCTTCGACCAATGAGTGGACGTGGGTTTCGGGAAGCAATACGATACCCGCCTTCAATGGCGGCCAGCCTGGAATATACGGCCAGCAGGGTACACCCGCAGCCACAAATACCCCAGGAGGACGCTCGGGAGCGCTGGGCACGACGGACGCCAATGGAAATCTTTGGCTTTTCGGTGGAGCAGGCTTCGACGCTGCGGGCACTAACGGAAATCTGAACGACCTGTGGGAGTTCAGTCCTTCCACCGGGGAATGGACTTGGGTGGGGGGCAGCAGCATTCTGGGCGTCAACGGCACGGTTGCCGGGGTTTACGGAACGCTGGGCTCGCTGACCGCGGGCAGCTTTCCCGGGAGCCGGAACAACGGGGCTGCCTGGACCAGCAAGGACGGTAGCCTATGGCTTTTTGGAGGCTACGGGGGAGCCACTCTCGCCCAGTTTGGAGACCTCAACGATTTGTGGAAGTACGTTCCATCCACCAACCAGTGGGCTTGGATGGGAGGCAGCAGCACTACCCTCCAGCCAGGAGTCTACGGACAACTGGGCACTCCAGCCCCCGGGAATGTACCCGGAGCCCGGGACACCGGAGCCGCATGGGTGGATAGCGACGGCAATTTCTGGCTTTTTGGAGGCAACGGTTACGCACTGGTCGGCGGGGGCTTTCTGAATGATCTGTGGAAGTTCGATCCCACGACCACTGAATGGGCTTGGATGAGCGGGAGCAACACCGTGTCCAACAACGACAGCTCGCCTGGAGTGTACGGCACGCTGGGCACTGCGGCTGCCGGAAATACGCCCGGCAGCCGCGCGTCACCAGATACCTGGACAAATCAGGACGGCACGCTCTGGCTCTTTGGAGGAGTCGGCGCTGACGCCAACAACGTGCACGGCATTCTGAATGATTTCTGGAAGTTCGATCCTGTTGCGAGTGAATGGACCTGGATGGGCGGCAGCAACCTGGCGGGCCCCGGCGGCGCGATTGCCGGCGTCTACGGAACGCTGGGTAGCCCTGCTGCCGGCAACCTTCCCGGAAGCAGGGAAGCAGGGGTCGGCTGGTCTGACAACAACGGCAATTTCTGGCTCTTCGGAGGATCCGGTTCCGATGCGCAGGGAACGATCGGCTACCTGAACGATCTATGGGAGACCACGCCGGTGATGGTGACGGCGACTCCCACCCTCAGCCCGGCTGCCGGCACCTACACGACCGCGCAGACGGTAACGATCAGCGATTCGACACCCGGCGCGGTGATCTACTACACCACCGACGGCTCTGTCCCCACTCCTTCCTCCGCGAAATACACTGGGCCGATCACTGTTTCCTCGACGGAAACCATTAATGCCATCGCAACCGCTGCCAACTATGTCAACAGTGCTGTGGCCTCCGCGATGTATACCATCCTGCCGACCGCTGCTATGCCGGCCTTTTCTCCCGCTGCTGGAACGTACACCACGGCGCAGACGGTGACGATCAGCGATGCCACGCCGGGAGCATTGATCTACTACACTACCGACGGCAGCACCCCCACGACTTCGTCCGCGAAATATACCGGGCCCATCACCGTTTCCTCGACGCAAACCATCCATGCCATCGCAACCGCTGCCAACTATGTCAACAGCGCTGTGGCCTCGGCAACGTATACGATCCAGCTGACTGCCGCTACGCCGGCCTTTTCTCCCGCTGCTGGAACGTATACGACGGCGCAGACGGTGACGATGAGCGATACCACGCCCGGAGCATTGATCTACTACACCATCGACGGCACAAACCCCACCTCTTCGTCCACGAAATATACTGGGCCGATCACCGTTTCCTCGACGCAAACCATCCATGCCATCGCTGCAGCCAGTAGCTACAGCAACAGCGCTGTGGCCTCGGCAACGTATACCATTCAGCCACCACCCACTTTTGCCTTTGCCGGCTCGCCCACCTCGCTGACGGTCGCCTCCGGCAGCCAAGGCACGGTGACGTTCACGGTAACTCCGCAAAACGGCTTTGACTCCGCCGTCAACTTTGCCTGCACCGGCTTGCAGCCGAGCGTCAGCTGCACATTCAGTCCAGCGACGGTTACACCCCCCGGGACTGGAGCAGTCACAACACAACTCACCCTTTCGGCCAGCACAGGAACGGGCTCGCTACGATGGAACTCGCGCCCGCTTTTCCCGGCGGCACCGCTCGCACTAGCCGTCGGTTTTCTGTGGCTGGGAAAGCGGCGCAGGGTGTGGATGCTGCTGCTGCTGGCAATGACGTTTGCCGGAGCGGGGATGCTTACGGCTTGCGGCGGCGGATCATCCTCTCAGCCATCGGCCCCGAATGTTCCGGTGACATCGACCGTTACGGTGAACGCCACGTCGGGATCGATCCAGCAGTCCGCCACAGTAACAGTGACGGTGAACTAGAGCAGCAACTCAGAAATTACCGATGAAATCGAACATTGGGGATGGAAATACCGCGAGCTGACAATGGACATCCAAAACGGCGTGGCCAAACTATGTCGACAAAACGCCTTGCATCAGCTGATTAGTACTGACTTTTCCAACACCCCCAGGGCGAGTCATTGAAGTGCTCAGATAGATTTATGTCTCCGGTAATTGCCGTAACCGGCTTCTGGGACAAAATGCCTGGAAACCCCGGCACTTGTTTTCGGTAACTTCCCCTCAGCCTGGCACCCGCGCAGGCAAGTTACCTATAATCCCGTTTTACAAGCGCTTCGATCTAAAAGTGACGCGAACCCCGTTGGACAATTGTGCTGCGCGAGAACCGGAGGCGCCATGGATAGCAGCCCTAGCGTAACTAGACGGACTCTTAATCGCACAACGATTCCCTCCTGATGCGTTTCAGGCGCGGATTGAGTTCTAGCCGCTTCGCCGTACGTGATTACCGAGCTGGAGGCAGAACGGTCTGCTGTGTCGCCCCAGTCCGATGCACTCCTCTTGTTCTCAGGTCTTGCCGCATCTGTGCACGCACCGTTTCGGGCAAAGCCACATTGGGAACGGCTGGGCTGATATGTGCAACAGAAGAAGATGCCGCTGGATTGACCCCGAACAGTTCAGGAACTGCCACAAAGGCAGGCGAGTCGCTAGCACTTTTATCTACCGCATAGCCCGCGATTACACCGAATTCATCAATGGCTGCCGCAAGATAAAGGTATAAAGGCGAGTTCGCGGGAATAAGACTATTCAGATCCACCATGGTGCCGTTTTGCCAAAGGAAAGCGCGGCATTGGTTTTTTGCGTTACAGGACTGGCCGACGATTTGACTGGAGTTATTGATGGAATATCCTACGCTGTACGTATCGCCGGGAAGAGTTCCGAGATCCTGCATCTTCCCTTTCTGCCATAGGAATGCATGGCTGGTTTGGTCGCCGGCGATGTCCGAAGTGCCGGTGATCTGGGTCAGATCATTGATGGCGAAAGGATTGGTGTTCAGAGCGCCGCCGAGATTTCCTAGATTCATCGGTTGGTCGTTTATCCACACCACGCCATGAGCCGTCGGGGCGTTCACGCAATCTCCGGTAGGTCCGGTAGCCTGCCCCAGGTTGTTAATCGCGTTGGCACTTCCTTCGCTGTCCTTGGAGTATAACGGAAGCTGACGAATGGTTCCGTTCGTCCAGACGACAGGAACCGCCTGCTGCACCTGGAAGAATGGCTTGACCGGCTGACCCTTGACCAGACAGGTCGGATCCTGATAGGTGGTCTGAGCGGCTCCCGCGACCTGACCCAGGTCATTGTTGCCGAAACCGGCGCCGTTGTGGCCACCCAGCAACGGAAGCTGAACCGCACTGCCGCTTGTGGCCGTGATCGGGAGGCAGATGAGGTGAGTACCGGTCCCGCAAAAATCCTGGCCCAACGGATCTGTGGTGGAATTTTCAGAGAAGCCGGAGAACTGGTTCAGCAGGGTGCTGTTACTTCCTCCGGCGGTGCCTAGATCCTTGGTCGTGTTGGCATACCAGAGCACCGCGTGCTGAGTCTTGTTACCTGGCAAGTTGGCATAGCCGGCAATAGAACCGGCTGCACTTGCACCCGCGGCGACCGCAAGGTTTCCACCCAGGGGTGTGCCGAGGTTGATTACGTAGTAGTTAGAGCTTGGGACCGCGGCCTGTTGGCTTAGTGCGATGCCTGTCGTAAGGGGCAGCGTGACCAGTAAAGCCAAGGGAAGTAGGGGAGATTTCAATTTCGCCATCCGTTCCTCACGACTTATCAGATAGTTTCAGCGGTGCTGTTTAGGGGTTGTGTTAGCGGTTTGGGAGATGCACTGCCTGCTCTGGACGTGAATTAAACACGATACTCATGCGGGCAACAAGCTTAGATGCAGCGGATGAGCAGAACAAAACCAGCGTTTTGGCAAGCCCGAAATAAAAGTCCGTGAATCTGATGTACACCATTTCACTCAATTCTCGGCCTGCCCACACCTCCAGCCAACTAGGGAAATCCCTACTAAAATCGTCCGTTAGCCATAGAGTGTGCATAAGCCGCGCTATCTCGTCATCCAGTTCGGCGATGAGCTTCTGGTATAGCGATAGCCGTCCAGGTTTGATCACAGCCGGTCCCGAACCGCTTTCTGCCGTGCGAACCGCAAAGAGCGATGTGGACTCCTCCAATTTCGGTGCCGCGGAAGAATCAAGGTATCGATGGAGGCCATCTGGGCTTGTCTCAGCTACAACATCGTCCGATGGTTCAGCATACGCCGCAAAATCCAAGCCCCAGCAGCGGCCTAGACTAGGTGTGTGTACCGCTATCCGCTCATCGACCTGCAAGCCACAAATATGGTCAGTAAAGCCTCTGCGGAGGGGCTTCCGCTGCATCTGGCGGACCTTTAAGCTGCGAGTAACCATCGGGACAATTGGTTTCAATCCTGCTCTCCTCGATCACCAAAAGCGATTTTCTTCACACGTTCCCGACGGAGTAATCACCACTCGAACGGCTTACGTGTGGCGCGACGGGATGGTGGTTACTCCGTCAGGTCCCTTCAATGTCTCCGCCACTGCCGTGACCAGCGTTACGGCCCTTGCCCTCGATGCGTACTATGGAGGTGCTCCCGGCACGATTGGCAGGGCTCTGTTCAGCATCGCGGGACCGCTTCTGTGCGCCTCGGTCGCGCTCCGGCTCTTCAAGGGCGTAAACACCGAGCCCCGAGTGAGAGAGGCCAACCAATCGACGTAGGGATCTGTTGAGCCCGACCATACGAACTCTGTCCCGCCCCACCGCCTCTCCAGTCGGGAGGCTCCTGAAAAGTCGCATTTTCAGTAACTTCCCGGTCGGGGAACCAGCAGGTCGAGTTACCTATAACCCCGTTTTCAAAGAACTTCGTTATGCGGGGCAGGATTTTCATGGACTCGATTTTCTGGATTGCCGAACTCGCCAGCTGAGCTGCTCGAATCGATATCGCGCCGAATCCGGAGACTGCATACTCGGATCTCGCAACATCCCTCATGCTTGGGCATTTGTCGACGAATCGCCCGGTAGACTTCTGATAGCGCACACGCCGGGCTTAGAGCTGTCTTCGCCCGCATGGAGCAATAGACGCTTAGCCGCGCTTCTAAAACATTCGATTGCCAGTCACCTCTGTCTGCCAATATGAATCTTGCCCTGGCAAAACGGCAGCTAATGACACAAATCGATTGGCTCCACGATACGTTACGTCACGATGAGCGATCAGCAAGCCTCCAAAGCCACCGCAAGCGCACTAATGAAGATCTATTGACACGCGGTGCTCGTCGTGCAGGAAGTAGAGCGCAAGTTCGAGTCGATTGGAAACGCCGAGCTTGTCATAAACCTTCTTCAGGTAGCTCTTGATGACCTGTTCGGTGGTACCGAGCTGATAGGCAATCTCCTTATTGCGCATGCCCTGCGTGATGCAGGCGATGATCGCTAGCTCCTTGGTGGAGAGATGGGCACGGGGGCAGGTCAGCGAAGCCCGCGAGCGGAAAGCCTCGATCACTGAGTTGACGGACTGGTTGTGTATCCAGGTCTGCCCTGCGGCGATCTTGCGGACGCACTTGACCAGTTGGTGTGGGGAGATGGACCGAGGGATGATGCCTCGAACACCGCCGCGATAGAATTCGGCGGTATTGGATTCATCGTTCTGAGCCGACTGGAGAATGATCTTCAGCCTCGGCGTGCGCCGCATCAGCTCAGGAATGGCATTGACGGTGCCGGAAATCAACTTGCCCTCGAGTAGGATCATGTCAGCGGGAAGGTGTTGGATGGCGTCATCAAGATCTGCGAGGGTATCAACCTGCGCGATCACGCGGATATCGTCTTCGAGCGCAAAAATCTTATAGATGCCCACCCGGTAGATAGCCTGCGAATGGGCCAGGACAATGCGAATCGCAGCGCGATCCGCGCCTTCGGAGTCTATAGGAGGCTCAACACCCGTACCAGCGCCGGCGAGAAAATTTAACGCAGTGATGCTCTGCGACAGAGCTACTGCCTGCGAGAAACTTCTTGGAGCTTCCCTTTTCTCCTGCATCTTGACCATCCGGCATGCAAACCGTTGAGACTCACACCTCTGACCTTGTGGGTGCGCTTCGCGATGCTCCTCTGTTCAAAGGCGCCGAATGCGGCTAGCGATTCCTCAGAATTGCCAGCGGCTGGCGAACTAGCTACCTCAATTATTCAAGGCCAATGCCCGGCACTTTGCCACCCGGGAAATCCCTAGGATCAGGGCAACGCGCCGACGATAGGGCAATTCGGAAGTAAAGCCACGAACCGCCTGCAAAGTCGCATTCTCGGTAACTTCCCCGCCGGGCGGAAACCCGGGCCAAGCAAGCTCCCTATTATCCCGTTTCAGGAACTTCGTCATGCAGGCCTGCTTCTTAACGATGTGATTACGTCCGGATTGCCGACTAACCGGGAAGAACCCGGAACAAGGGCTCAGATCGAATAAGCAAAACTCAATCCGGAGTTTTCAGCCGTTGCCTGAGAAGAAGTACGTTCGGTGCTCCCAGCCGAAAGATCTGTAGAACGGCTCCGATTCATGCCAGACATCGGCGATCAGGACTTGCTGGCTTCTTCCGCAGAGAGCTTCTTCGACTGCCTGAACCAAGCGGATTGCGATACGCTGATGGCGGGCGGGCTCGCTCGGCTCTGAACTTGGACCGAAAGTGAAAAAGAGGGCGTGCTGGCCACTCGGGAGTATATTGTCTTGGGAACGCGAAGGCAAAATGGGAATCCGGGCTAATTGGTCTTGGAGGGAACATGCCGAACCCGACAGATGGAGAACGATCTGGCGACGCTAGCGTACGCAGCGCGCGGCTATTGACCAGCGCCGGCAACGCCGCCAACACCAAGAAGAGCTGGTCAGAATGGTTTGGCGCCGCCAGCAATGGATGGCTGGGATCGAACGTGGGCGCGTATGGCGCCGACCAGGCTGCGGGCGCCGTGAGCGGAGCGGCGAAGGACGCTATCGCCGCAAAAGCAGCGGCAACCGCGCTGGGGACCGCTTTGGCCGGCATCACCGGTTTCTGGGTGGTGGGCGTGGCCGGGATGGTGGCGATGGACGTCGTGAGCAAGAAGCTGGAAGACAAGGCCAAAGAGTGTGTTCCCAACGCGGCGTCTGCGGCGCGTTCCGCCGTCAACCGGTTCTATTTCGGCAGCGCCACGCCTGACGTGGAGTTGAACTCCAACATAAAAAAGGACGGAAAGGACCAGGCGCTGGAGGGCACGATGGAGCGCATCAAGACGAACTCCGCGCTGTTGCAGGACCTGCTCAACAAGCTGGCGGGGGCGTCGGGCAAACCTTATTATTGCGACGACGCCTACCACATCGGCATCCTGGCTCAAAAATGCGCGTCGACCAAGGGCGAGCTCCTGTTCGACATCGAGCTGCTTCGCGATTTCCTAACGCAGTTGAAGAGCGATCTCGACAAGATCGACCCTGCGGTGATCAACGGGAAGGTGAAGGATCTGGCCAAGGCGATTTGCGACGCCAAAGACGAACGCCATTGGGACAACAGTTGGGGTGCTGCCACCGTGAAACGAATGCTCCGTTGCAGCAAAGAGCATTGTTTTGGCCCGAAATAAGCGAGCTTAATCCAGCACCGCCTTTTTCGCAGAATAGCCGGAGCGCTGGCGCAAGAATCGCCGATGAGCTCATCGAGAACTAAGGAGGCGCAGTCCAAGGTCCGGGCGAGTCACGGACAATCCGGAAGTGAATCCCGCGAACTGCCTGCAAAGTCGTTTTTCGGGCACTTGGATTTTCGTTGGAATTGCTGCGACGATAGTATCCGAGTTGGCAACAAACCCCAGATCGAAGGATCGGGTGCGTAAAATTGTCTGCAAGCACCTCCCAAATGAGGCGACGAGATGACAGGGATTCGTGGTCTTGTTCTTACCGTGACAATGATCGTGGTGATTGCCACAAGCTGCATCTCTCTTGGGGCCAAGGTTGCTTTACCCGTTAGCCAATCTGCTTCGATTGCCGTAAGTGTCGCAATGGAGAACAACCGTCTTTCTGTTGGACAAGAGGTTAAGGCAATTTTGACGATGAATAACATTGGAAGTCGCGTCGCGATTGAGACTGGTGACACACGTAACTACCGCCTTCATGTTGAGGGAGAAACGGGTGAGCCTCCCAAGACGCTGTGGCACCGGCGGCTGCTGGGGGAACCGGGCCTAGAACCTCTTGAGGAAACGGTACCCGCGTTCCCTCGGGATATTCTTCCGGGAAGGTCTGCCGATAGAACGTTTTTGTTATCGGCTTTCTACGATCTCGGCATTCCTGGCAAGTACACAATCTACTTGGAAGTCCGAGAGGAGTCGGGAGCTTGGCTCCGCACCAACACAGCGACTTTTGAGATGCAAGCTCCGCCCCAAAAGCACCAGCCCTAGTTTACGAGGATGGTCCGGACCTCGTCGAATGGCGCTGATAACCATTTCCCAGGCGTACCTCTGTAACCGGCAAACCGAACGCAATCCTCAAAGTGCCCCTAAAGTTTTTCCGGCAGTTCCTCATGCAGGCCGGGCTTCTCATCGACTCAATTACTTCCTGTTTGCCGACCATCCAGAAGCTATGGCGTGGCAGTTGGAATAAAATGTCGAATGCGAGCACTTCTATGGATAGCTCGTTATCCGGCCATATAAACGGTACCGTCGGCTTGTTGTCCCGATCCGTTGACTCGCGTCTTGTGTGCTCCTAACATGGCACTCTAAGGCAGCATTGCGCCTTATGATCGGTCAGACCATCTCGCATTATCGCGTCATTGAGAAGCTCGGCGGCGGCGGGATGGGAGTCGTTTACAAAGCTGAGGATTCTCGTCTCCATCGCTTCGTTGCGCTTAAGTTTCTGGCTGAGGATGGGGCCCGAGACCCACAGGCCCTGGCCCGCTTCCAGCGAGAAGCGCAGGCTGCGTCCGCGCTGAATCACCCAAACATCTGCACGATCTATGACATTGGTGAACAAGACGGGAAAGCGTTCATTGCTATGGAGTTTCTGGATGGCGCAACCCTGAAGCAGCGAATCGCCCGGCGTCCCATGGAATTGGACACGTTGCTCTCTCTTGGCATCGAGATCGCCGACGCGCTCGATGCCGCGCACGCTAGAGGAATCGTTCATCGCGACATCAAGCCGGCAAATATCTTTGTGACCACGCGGGGCCAAGCAAAAATCCTCGATTTCGGGCTGGCAAAGCTCGACTCACGGCACCGGCTCACGCAACCTGCGAACTCCGAAGAGGAAACGATCTCCGTGCCCGATCAGCACCTGACTAGCCCGAGTGAAGCGATCGGCACCATTGTCTATATGTCTCCGGAACAAGCCGTCGGCAGAGCCCTGGATCGGCGCACCGATATTTTTTCCTTTGGCCTCGTGCTTTACGAGATGACCACGGGAAGGCAAGCATTCACCGGTCACACATCGGCGGCAATCTTCGATGCCATTCTGCACCAAACTCCGGATTCGCCTGCGACAATCAATCCTGAATCTCCGTCGGAATTGGAGCGGATCATCAGCAAGGCCCTGGAGAAGGACGGGGAATTGCGCTACCAAAGCGCGGCCGAAATGCGTGCCGACTTAAAACGTCTGAAGCGCGACCTGGATTCCAGCCGTCCTTCGATCCCAAGACCCCCTTCTGAACACAAAGCACAAACGGGCCGTGCGACGAAGGTTCGATCCAAAACCATCGACTCCCTGGCCGTGTTGCCTCTGGTTAACGGAACGGGCCTGGAGGAAACCGAGTATTTCAGCGATGGCGTCACGGAATCAATTATCGGGAGTCTCTCGCAGTTGCCTCGCGTGCGGGTCATGGCTCGGAGCACGGTCTTCCGTTATAAGGGAAAGGAAATCGATCCTCAGATGGTTGGACGCAAACTTAAGGTTCGGGCTGTGATCGTCGGTCGCTTGCTGAAACGCGGTCACCTTGTGACCCTGGGGCTCGAAATGGTGGACGTGGAAGATGGTGCTCAACTGTGGAGCGCCTACTATAACCGTAATCTCGCCGACATTTTCGACGTGCAAGACCAGATTGCCACCGAAGTATGCGACAAGCTCCGCGTACGGCTTACGGGAGAGCAAAGGAAGCGCCTCACCAAGCGGCACACGCAAAGCACGGAAGCATACCAGCTCTACATGCAGGGGCGATTCTATTGGGCAAGACGTACGGAGGAGTCCATCAAGAAGAGTCTCGAATGTTTCCAGCTGGCTGTGGAACGCGATCCTGGGTATGCGCTTGCATACACAGGCATTGCGGAAGCATACCTGACGGGGCTCACTCGCAGCATGATCGCACCAGGCATCGGACTTCCAAAAGTAAGAGCAGCCGTTGCGAAGGCGCTTGAACTCGATGAGTCCTCGGGCGAAGCTCACGCCGAATTCGGGTACATCCGGCTATCCTACGACTGGGATACCGAGGCCAACGAAAAGGAATTCCGGCGCGCGATCGAACTCAATCCCAACGATTCGACCACGCTCAGGTATTACGGCACGTCTTTGCTGCTGCTGGGGCGATTCGACGAAGCTGAGGCCGCCATGAGAAGGGCGCTTGAAATCGATCCCTTTTCGCTAATCATTAACACGAGTCTGGGAGTCGCGCTGATGTATGGGAGGCGGTACGAGGCCGCGGCGGAACAATTGCGCAAAACGTTGGAGATGGATCCGAACTTCCCTGATGTCCACTCTTGGCTTGCATACATAGAATGGCACTCTGGAAAGCGCGAGGAGGCCATTACCTCTTTGCAAAAAGGCCTCATCCTAAGTGGAGGTGATGTAAGGATGCGGTGTGTTTTGGCTGGTTTTAGAGCTTTGATGGGCGCCAGAGAGGAAGCCCTGGCTCAGCTCCAAGAACTACTGACCCTGGCGAAACAAAGGTACGTGTCGCCCGTTCACCTGTCTCAAGTCTATTTTGGTCTGGGGGACTTCGACACGATGTTTGACCTCTTAGAAAAAGGCTTTGAGGGACGGGATCCCTCGTTGCGTCTACTGCTTCGTCTTCCCGCCGTTTTGGAAATGTGGGGTTCCCATCCACGGCTTCAAGACTTGAGACACCGTCTGGGCATCGCGACGTAACCCCGTGGTGCCAGGTCTCGACGGCGGGCAACTCGCGGGCGATAGGAGTATTGGAGCAGTCGAGCTTTCACATCGCCACATCGGAGACCGATCTCCACACTTGGCAGTTTAAGCGTAGAAACCACTCGCTCACCGCCAATGGGCGGTTCTCCCGAGGATTGTGCCAGGATCACGACCAATCCGGAGGTGATCTCGCGAACTGCCCGTGAAGTCGTTATCGGTAACTTGACCCGAGTCCCGCGAACGCCCAAATCCTGTCTGGGTCGCACCTTGGTCGGTCATTCCTCACTGGATGGAGCGCTGACTGCGATGCGGAGTGCTCACACTTCGGTGAATACTTTAGTAACTGATCGCCCGGCCTGCATTAGCCGAAACTTTAGAGTTCCACCAACTTAGTTGGAACGAACATCGAAGCCCTCTTGATCACAAAGCAAAAGCCATACTACCTTTCAAGCATGACAAGAAATCCGAAGGTCGGCATAACTCGCCAACCGTATTCTGACTTCGCGGAGTTAAAGCGTCGAAGGGGTGACCTGGTCGACAACCCGCCTAAGCCGGAGTCCGAACCGCCGCCCGCGAAGTTCCATCTGCGCTCTCTCGAAACTTCCCAACTTCCCGACAAACGGAGCAACTTATGCCCAAAAATCAAGTCACCGACCCCATCACCGATCAGGAAATAGCCTTTGCCCGCCTGGTTCTCGCTGGAACCATGACCGACCGCCGTGCCGCTGAAGCCGTCGGTCTCAACCCCGACACCGCCGCCTACACCAAAGCCAAACCCCGTGTGCACACCTACATGCTTGAGCACCGGGCCGCCGTGCATGAACAGCTCGTGCAGCAGGAGACCGAGGAACTGCGCCGGCTGAACAGAGCCGCGAGCAAGTCCTGGCCAGGCTCTGGGAAATTGCCAATCTGGACCCCGAAATGACTCGAAACAGCGCTTCCGCCCAGATCAAGGCCCTCTCCATGATCATCGCCATCGAAGGCCTGATCTCTGATCGGCGCGCCGGCTCCTCGGAAAGGAAACCCGCCCCGCCGCCCGCCGCCTGGCTTCGCGAACAGCAGGGGAAAACCGGCCCCGGCCCTGTCGGAGAGGAAGATGTGCCTGGCGTTCCCGATCCTCCGCTCGGGGAGGCGGCTGACTCCAGCGAATTCAACCGCGCCCCCTTAAGGCCCGCGGATACGACCCAGCAGGCCCCGAATGGCTTCGTGTCCGCTTCTTCTCCAGACAACCGGGTTCCATCCTCTACAACAAAGACCCCCGATACCTGGCGCCTGAGACTCTAAAGGAAAAGCACACGCTGCCAATGCCCCAAAAAGAGCAAAAAAGATCGAATTTTATCGAACTTTACAAAATCAAGACCCACGGAACCTTGAAGACCGGAGGAATCATGGCCTTTACAGGTGGCGGAAAGAGCCGGAACCTAGGGATAGGTAGAACATATTCTTAGTAAGTTCATGAGGGGCTCGTTAAGTTCGGTGATTGTATCTGGAAGTAACTACATCAGGCGGAGCGGGCAACGCCATTAGCTACTCCCTACAGAACACTGCCTCGGCTGAGTTCTCGCCTCATTGCCTTCTGCCGCAGCAGAGGCAGTTTGCGTCTTTCCTACGACGTTACGTTAAGCGGTCTTATTATCCACGCCGGTGAAGAGCAGGAGCGCGGCCGAGGCGCACAGAAGCGGTCCCGCGGTGCTGAACAAAGCCCGGCCAATTGTTCCGGGAGCACCTCCATAGTAGGCATCGAGGCCAAAGGCCGTGACGCTCGTGGCAGCCGTGGCAACGCGCCAATTGAGTGGAAGCCGCCTCAACCTCAAGAGCGCTAGAGGCAGGAGCCAAAAGAATATGTACCAAAGATTGCGGTCCCGGAACGATAAGAGGAAGTGGGTCACGTAGTCAGAATGCTGGTGAAGGTCCAGTCCAAAGCGCAGGGGCGAGCGATAGACGCGTGTAAGTCCCCATTGCAGCGCCGTCATGGAACCCAGCGCAACAAACCATGACGTGACCATCCACGCCGCCGCGATGGAGGGGCTGCGTAACGCCTTTCTGGAGCAGAGCCACCAGGAGAGCGTAAAGACCATGAGAAAGACGACAAAAGACTCCTTCGCAGTGGCGCCGATGACTGCCCATATGGGCAGCGCCCAGTAGTCTTCTCGCAAGAGGCTCCAGACGAGCACCATAAGAAAGAAGCCCTCTCCCGCATCGACTAGTCCAGCGAGCCGCAGGTTAGGAACAGCAAAATTGAGCAGGTAAATCAACGCCGAGCCGAGGGCCACGGCGTAGTTTCCGAGTACACCGTGAACCACCACAAGGAGAACGGTTACGGTGAGAGCTACAAAAATTGAATTGATCGCTAGTAAGGCAAACATGATCGGATCCCAAGTTCCGATGTGATTCTTTGCGATCCGGTAGACAGGCCGGGCAAGGTAGGGTATCAGAACCCGGAACTGCATATGCTGATTCAAGTCTGGCGTCGGGGACGTAGTGACCAGATCCGCATAGGTGACAACGTCCTCCATTCCCCCGGGGGCTTGCCGCCAATCGATACGATTCAGGCTGGGATAGCCGAGACCACAACAAATGAAGAAGAAGAGCACGAACAAGAGCAACAGTCGCGAGCGTGGAACAGCGGCTGCTGGATGGATCGTACTCCGGAAGCTTGTTTCGAGGACACGGCGTTGCATTCTTACCTCAACGTATCATCTCGTTGAAGGAGGGGGCGATGAAGGTTCCTGGCAAGCCACGCCGCGTACAGCTCGACTTCGTTCGCGGCGTCGCCATCCTCATGGTGATGGCCGGGCACTTCCACGAACCGCAGACGGGGGTGAGGATTCTTGATGACTTCATCTACCTGGTGGGCCTATTTGGCAGCCAGGGCGTCGATCTCTTTTTCGTTCTTTCCGGTTATCTGGTCGGCGGCCTGTTGATCAAAGAATATCGCGACACGGGAAAAATACAACCGGGCCGATTCCTCCTCCGCCGCATCTTCAAAATCTGGCCGCCCTATTATTTTCTGATCTGCTTCCATCTGTTGGCCCGGCATCATCCCGCCCGCACCTTCTTCTGGCAAAACTTTTTCCATCTGCAAAACTATCTGGGCAGCAGCGTGCGGCAAACCTGGACGCTCTCGATTGAAGAGCACTTCTACCTGCTGCTCGCCCTCCTGTTTGCCTTTGCAGCATCGCGCCACTTTAAGCCCGCGACCATCCTCAAACTCTGCGCCACCCTTAGCCTTCTGGCGTTCGTGGCGCGCTCGATCACGGCGGCCCTGGGCAATTACGAAGGCGCCTTGCACTGGACCCAAAACCGCATCGACAGCCTGCTCTTCGGCGTCATGCTCGCGCTGCTCTACTACTTTTTCCCTGGCGTCTATGCGCGGCTCACTGCCCGCGCCTATCCGCTGCTCGCGATCATCGGCCTGAGCATACTCGGCTTCCTGTATGTGGAGAATCCACTCCTCTTCCTCGGCCCAGGGCTGACCGTAATCTACCTGGCTGCCGGCGCCTTTCTTCTGTTGGTCAATCAACACTCCAGCCGCCTGACCGGCTGGTGGATCTACCGCGCCATCGCCCGGATCGGTGTCTACTCCTACGCGCTCTATCTCTGGCACAGTGTCATGCTGGACGTAGGCGATAAGGTCATCGCCCGCTTTCCGGCCCTCATCGCCTGGGTGTTAGCGCCCGCGATCCAATTCGTGGGCGCCCTTGCCATCGCCTTCCTCGCGACTCATTTGGTCGAGTGGCCCTTTCTGCGCTGGAGAGAATCCATCCCCTGGCTTCGCGATACGAAACCTCTCGGCACATAAGCCGCCCAACGAAACATACTCATACCGCTTATCAGGATAAACATGGTGACAGGAAGCTGTGACGGAATCGACGCATGTATGTCAACAATAACTGTTACTAATAAGCTTACGGCAATACACTGTAAGCTTGAGCACCCCACTACCCGGGCCCCGCCTGCATCGATTGTCCCCAGGTTCCCCTGCCGGTAGCAAGTTAAGAGAGGGATGAACGCGCTTTTTGGCTCTATCCCCGCCACCAACGCCGGGTGCCCCACATCTCGCTCGTTTTGCGCGAGATGTGGGACACCGCAGGCTTACCCTCAAGCCTGTCGCGGGCCCGACGGATCCACACGGGCCGGAACACCCAGGTCTCAAAAGCGAGACCTGGGCCACCCACTCAAAGTCTGGAGTTTGCAGCTTTATTTTCGACAGAGGAGTCATGGGCCTTTGGCCCACCCAAGGTGATGAAAAACGGCTCCTATTCAGCAACTACTCTGCCTGGAAGCACCGCCCTCCCCTTTGTCATCTCGACCGAAGCGCAGCGCAGTGGAGAGATCTGCGGTTCAGCGGTCCCTTCTTGGGAATGTTTTTCGACAGAGGGATCATGGGCCTTTGGGCCCACCCAAGCTGATAAAAAACGGCTTCTGTTCAGCAACGACTCTGACTGGAAGCACCGGCCTCCCCTTTGTCATCTCGACCGAAGCGCAGCGCAGTGGAGAGATCTGCGGTTCAGCGGTCCTTCTTGGGAATGTTTTTCGACAGAGCGTAGCGCGGTAGAGGGGCCTGCGGGCCAGTCTACTGTGGGGAATTATTCACCGGCGCGCTAGGGCTGACCGGGCTTGCGGGCGATCCGCCGAAACCAGAACCGGAAGTTCCGCCAAAACCAGAACCGCTCGATCCGCCGAACCCGGACCCATTGATTGGATCCAAATCCCGACCCATTGCTCGAACCGAACCCGTTATTCGAACCCGGACCCGAACCGCTACCAAGACTAAACCCACCGCTGGTGCCACCATTCACGCCGGTGCTGCCAGTCGTGCCCGTGCCGTTACTGCTTCCGTTGAGGTTGCCACCGGATGCAACCACCGTGTTCTGGGTCGGATCGAAGACAAATTCCCACTGATTGTAGTGGGTCTGCTTCTTGTAGATCTTGATCGACGTTTTCTTGTCCAGCAATCCAACTCCGACGATCGGGGCACCACCGACACTCACGCCCGGGGAGCCGAAGGCACTGCCGCTGCCCCCGGTCGTTTGCGTTCCTCCAATGTTGTTGGTTGTTCCGTTAGCGCCGGTCGTCGAGGTCCCGCCAATTCCGGTCGAGGCCCCGAAACCGCTGCCGGAACCGGAATCGGTGCCGCCAATGGTAGAGCCGGAAGAGCCGTTATTGCCGAAAGGCGAAGTCGAGGAACCGGAACTGAAAGACGAACCACTGCTGCCAAACCCAGATCCCGAAGAGCCCGAAGAAGACCCACTGTTACCAAACGATATTCCAGAAGATCCCAAGGACCCATTGCCGCCGCCCAACGAAGATCCCGACCCACCAAAGGGTGAGGACGATCCGCCGATGCCGGTAGGGCTGGTACCGTTCGTCGCTCCGGTAGGAGTGATCCCCCCAGTCTGCCCCACGGTCTGTCCGAATAGACCCTGGGCGGGGACCTTGGCCTCGCCGTAGTGGATAAGGCGCCAGTCGTCCTTGCCGGTCATGGGATTGAGGTAGCGCTTGCGTAGAAAGCGCTGATCGTTCGACTTCACCAGTTGATCGATGGTATTGGGATAACGTCCGTACTTATTGAAATAGATCTGGATAGCCCGGGCATATTGCATCCCACGGTGCACCGTTTCTATTTCCTTATCGCGGCGGATGGATTCTGCCATCTTGGGCGCTGCAATGGCCAGCGCCATCGTGATCAGCAGCACCATAAACAGAACGCCGAGCAAAAGAAAGCCCTCTTCCTGCCGGGAACTGCGTGGTCGCGAATTTGCCTGGAGTCTCATTGGCGAAGTGGGAGCGTCTGCGTGTTGTGGTACGGAATGTCTTCTACTTGGACGGACGCCGAGTTGATTTTGACTACCTTGTAGCGCCGGTCGACCACATCCCCTTCCGAAGCAATGAAAATGTCGTCTCCATGCAGCAGGAAGACTTGTTTTTGACCCGTCTTTTCCGCCGCGTAACCATAAAATCCCAGGTTGATCGGTGGTGGGGGCGGAGGTGGCGGAGGGCCGGTATCGACACTCGCCTGCCGGATAGGAGCGACCGGTTTGGGTATCTCCGGGGCCACCGAGAACTGGGAGAAGATGTTGCGCCCGCGACCGGTGTACTCGAGCGACTCGGCCTGGCGCATGATCTCCGGATGCAGCGTAGGATCGAGCGCAGCTAAGCCGCCGACCTTCGGAGCCTGATGCGCAAACCCCGGCGCAGTCGTGTCTTGCGTAGTATCGGGAGCAGCCGTTGCAGGGCGAACCTCTGTGACAGCCGGGGCCGCTGGTGGCGGCGCCGGTGACGGCCCAAAGTTCTGCCACAGGAACCGCAGCAGCAGGATCAGCATGACCGCGCCAAGCCCCGCTGCCAGGTAGACCTTCTTCTTATCTTCTGTACCGACCTTGAGCGCCATCAGTGGGAATCCTCCCCCTGAGCGGCCCCTTCATCACCCTGAACATCTCCTTGAACCAGGGGAACGAGTTGGTTCGAGTTGTTGGAGGCATGGAGATAGGTGTTGAGCCTCAGCCGCAAATTAACCGTGCCGCCTTGTTGCCCGGTTAGCGTGAGCCCGCTGATGAGAAAGAAAGTCTTGCTTCGCTCCAGGCCATTGATAAAGTGCATCAGCGGTGCATATTCTCCGGTCAGGCTGGCATCCATGCGCAGCTCTACCAAACCTTCCGGAGCGCGTGCCGGGGAGTAGGTCAGGTTCGTTACGTGGACTGAACTCTTGGCCGCCAGATCGTTGATGGTCGCGGAAATCGTAGAGTACGCTGCGGGAAATCGCGCGCCGAAGAAGTCATTCGCCTGATCGCGTGAAAGGGAGACCTTCTGGGGTAAGCCCTTGAGGGGGCTCATTTCCAGCTGCAGGGCGCGCAAAGCGGTCTGCTGCTGCAACAACTGGTCTGTACCGGCGGCGCGCAAAGTGCTCCAGGCCAGAAAAAGCCGTACGCCCAGCACCAGGTTCAGAATCAGTAGCACCGCCACGCCGGCAAAGTGCAGGTTGAGCAGGCTGACAAAGCTGCGTAGCGACTTCATTGTGCGGCCGCCCTTCTCACAGGCCTCGGAGCCGGGGCAGATGGAATCGCAGGTTTGGTCTGAGATCTCGTTCGAGGCTTCGCCTTAGGTTTCGTCGGTGTGATCTGTTTAACCGGCTTCTCCTCTGTCTCGGGCAGCGGATTGTACTCTGCCAGCAAGTCAAAGTTTACGGGCGCGGCGGTGCTCACTGGCTCGGGGCCGCGTCCATTCTGATTGTTCTCCGCCGTCTCGCGGGCGAGGCGAGGAGAGAGGAAGCGATGAGAATGCTCCAGATTGCGGACCAGTTCGACGCCGCGGTCATGAGCACCGCTCACGCGCAGTCGAATGGTCACTTTGCCATCCTTGGTAGGTACCGGGTCAATCGCCAGCACCTGGACTCCCGTGGGCAGAACATTTTCCAGGTCCATCATAACCGCCGTCCAGGAGAAGGCTTTCTCGGCAAAAATCTGATTAAGAAACTGCGACTGGTTCAGTACCAAAGCATTTTGCGGCTGCCGCATATCTGCTTGAAATACTTGCCGCTGCCGCTCGAGGGTATGAATTTGGGCGTTCACTGCATCCAGGCGTGCCTGGGCATAGGCGGCCTTGCGCTTTTCCGTTCCCAGCAGCAACCACAGCGGCACCGCCGTGACCGCCAATAGCGCGATCAGGATCCGCAGCCGAAGATACAGCGGCCCCAGCTCAACAAACGGACGCGACGCGAGATTGAGTTGGATGCGCATTAGTTGGCCAGCGCTCCCACCACTCCGGCGAGGATCCCGCCAGGCATCGCCTTGCCACGATACGGCGTAGGCACAAGGTCACGCACCGGGATTCTTTCCTCGCCCAGCAGCCGGATAAGCTCTTCCGGGCCGCCCAGCCCGCAGCATAGCAACTGCCGCGGTGGCGTATTGAGGGTGTCCTCAAAATAAGCAACGGCCACCGTGACCGATTGCTGTAGCTCTTCGGCGGAGTTGAACGAGTTTTCCTCCGGCGACCATTCCTTTTCCGTAAGCTCAAGCGTGCGGTGCAGCAGCAGTTCATTCTGCCGGGTGATGGCGGTAGTGACGGAGCTGCCGTTGCGGTTGATCACCAGCGCCGGCTCCTCTGAGCTGACCGCGGCCAGTGCCGCCATCGTGCTCGGCAAAACAACGCCCGGCTCATAGCCGGCCTCGCGCACCGCGCTTTCATATTCGGCCAGGACCGCCGCCGGCGAAACGGCGACAATCACCCGCACCAGCCCGGGTTTGCTTGGCATCACCTGGTAGCTCACCGCCGCATCTTCCACTTCAAAAGGGACCAGCTTGCGCAGGCGAAAGCGAATAATGGGCAAGGCCTCGGCGGGCTTCGCTGGCAGCACGTCGAAATCCAGCAGCAGGACCCTTACGGCAGCATCAGGAATAACGACGGTAACCTGGCTTTCCTTGATGCTGATTTCATCCAGGGCCTGGCGCAACGCGGCGGCAACGGCTGCCCGGTCGCTGAAGTTGGGCGTCTGCAAACCGGCAGCAAGCACGCCGGGGCGCAGGGCGGCAAACCCGGAGACAATTTCCTGCTCCGCCTCGCCCGGGCGGGCGGCCACTACGCCGGCGCTGGTAATCTCACATGCTAGCCGGGGGCGCAACGCGTTGGCTTCGGACGGAAAGATTCTGTTGGCAATATTTGAAAGCATGTTCCTAGCGAAAAGCCTCGATAAACGTGACCTTGTTGATTTCCTTAAGCGTAGTCAGGCCGCGGCTGGCCCGGTCGACGGCTGATTCGCGAAGAAACTGCATGCCTTGCTTCTGCGCCAGTTTTCGTACTTCCGACGCCGGCTTCTTGTCCAGAATGATTTCCCGGATGGCATCGTTCAGTTCCAGCAGTTCGTGAATGGCGGTTCGGCCGCGATAGCCTGTGCCGGCGCACTCAATGCAGCCCGCGCCTTCATGAAAGTCGAAGTCACGCCATAACTCCGGATCCAGACCGCTATTGCGCAAAAACTCATCGTCGTAGCGCACTGGGCGGGTGCAGTGTTCGCAGATGGTGCGCACCAGCCGCTGGGCAAGTATGCAGTTGAGCGCGGAAACAAAGTTGTACGCTTCCACGCCCATATTGAGAAAACGGCCCAGTACATCGACCACGTTGTTGGCGTGGACGGTAGTGAACACCAGGTGACCGGTCAGTGCGGAGTTGATGGCGATCTGTGCCGTTTCCTGATCGCGGATTTCGCCCACCAGGATCTTGTCCGGGTCGTGGCGCAGAATGGAGCGCAAGCCGCGGGCGAAGGTAAGCCCCTTCTTCTCGTTGACCGGAATCTGGGTAATGCCGCGAATCTGGTATTCGACCGGGTCCTCGATGGTGATGATCTTGTCTTCGTCGCTCTTGATCTCGTTAAGAGCTGCGTAAAGTGTGGTGGTCTTGCCTGATCCCGTCGGACCGGTGACCAACACCATGCCATAGGGCTCACGGATGTAGCGCCGGAAACGGCGCAAATCCTCCTCGCCAAAACCGACCACATCCAGCGTGAGCTTGCGAAACTTCTCGCTCATCGATTCTTTATCGAGCACACGCAGCACGGCATTTTCCCCATGCACGGTGGGCATGATGGACACGCGGAAATCGATCAGGCGGCCTTTGTAGCGGACCCGGAAACGGCCGTCCTGGGGTACGCGGCGCTCGGCAATGTCCAGTTCGCTCATGACCTTGATACGGGAAAGGATCGTCGAGTGGTGCTCGCGCGCGATGGGCGCCATGGCTGCCTGCAACACGCCGTCGATACGGTATTTGACCACCAGGGAATCGTCATAGGTTTCCAGGTGAATATCCGATGCGCGCCGTTCCAGGGCAGTGAAGATGGTGGTATCCACCAGCCGGATGATGGGGCTGATGTCCTCTTCCGAGGTGAGCTTCTCGATAGAGATATTCTCATCAGGATTATCTTCGGCTGAGATGACGTCGAACGTCAGTCCTTCGCTGGCCTCGTCGAGTACCCGCTGCGACTGCTCCGTTTTCTTGAGCAGGTCCGTGATCTGCGAAAGCGTAGCCACCTTGGTGATGATGCGTTGGCCCAGCAGCCCGCTGATCTCGTCCAGGATCATGAGCCGGCTGGGATCGCTGACCGCGATGATCAGGCGGTCTTCCAACTGCTCCAGGGGCACGAAGTTATAGCGAAACATCATGTCGACCGGCACGCTGCGGAACAGTTCATGCTGGATACGGAAGTTTTTCAGATCGACGAAGTCGCACCGGTAGCGGTGGGCCATCGTCTGGGCGCGGATGTTTTCGTCTGTTTCCGATACAGCCGTGGTGACAAGTACAGTGCTGTCAGCCATATAAAGCTCCTAAAGGCAAAACGTACAAAAAGAGGCCTTAGTGGCCCCCTATGGTGCTCGCTTGTCCGAGTGAGAAGATGGGCAGATACAAAGCGATCAAAATGACCACGACCACCGAGCCCATCACGATCAGGATGGCGGGCTCAATCAGCGCCAGTGCGGCCGTCAAGGCCGTCTGCACGTCTTCTTCGAAAAACTCGGCCACCGAGTTAAGCATTTGCGGCAAAGCGCCGGTGGATTCCCCGACGTCGATCATCTCGACTGCAAGATCGGGAAAGACGCCGGTTTTTTCCAGGCTTTGCGACAGACTTTTTCCTTCGCGTACCGTCCCCACCGAAGCCATCACTGCCTTGGCGATGGTGTTGCTCGAGATCGAGCGGGCCGCTGTTTCAAGCGAGGGCACTGGGGGCAGTCCGCCGGTCAGCAGGCTCGAAAGCGTGCGCACGAAAAGCGCCACCTGGTACTTGCGCCAGATGTTCCCGAATATCGGCATACCGATCCGTATACGGTCGATCCGGGCCGCTCCAGCCGTTGTCTGGCTGTAGCGAAAGAGAGCATAGACAATGATCGCGAATCCTGCCAGCCCCCACAAAATGTAGTGCTGAAAATTGTTACCCACGGTCAGCAGCATGCGCGTGACGGCGGGCAAATTGGTGCCCAATTGGTCATACAGCATGGCGAAACGCGGCACCACAAAACTGATCAGGAAAATAAACAACGCCACGACCATGGTGATCAGCAGGCATGGGTAGAGCAGGGAAGCGATCAACTTCTTGCGGAAGGAGAGCGAAATTCGCTGGAACGCGAGGTAACGCGACAGCACGTCTTCCAGTTGGCCGCTTCGTTCGCCTGCCAGCAGGGTCGTGGTGTAAATGAGCGGAAAGCCACCCTGGGCTTCAAAGGCGGCAGAGAGTGACTCTCCGGTGCGCACCCGCGCGGCCACATTTTCCAACTGCGCGCGAAAGGTCGGGTTCTTCTGCCCCTTGACCAGCATATCGAGCGAGCTAAGGATGGGCAGCCCGGCACGGATCAGGGTAAGAAACTGCTGGTTAAAGATAATGAAAGCTTCGAGGTTGGCCTTCTTGCGGCTGCCCCCCACGCCGCGCATGCCGCGCGGCCGCACCGAGTAGACGTAGTAGCCGGCCGTGGTGAAACGGGTGCGCAGTTCTTCGGCGGAGCCGGCGATCTGCACCTGCTCTTGAATGCGTCCGCGCTCATCCGCCAGTTTGACTACGTATTCAGCCATGGGCCCCCTACCATTTTACCGGGATACGGGCATCCCTGCGGCTGGAGGCGCCGGCAGCATTCCCAGCTTACCAATCTGGCCATTAGGGCCGACGGCCCAGGGCAGACTAAGAGCGTTCCAGTTACCACTATCGAGCCATTGCCAGGTCTTGCCATCGTCATAAGAGACATCGGATCCGTTCGTGCCCACCGTGATCCAGGCGCGATCTTTCTCGTCCCAGGCCACGGCAGAGCGGTAGCCGTGGGGCGGCTTTTGGGGCACGCTCCAATGTTCTCCACCGTCGGAGGTATATGCCGCAGTGCCGCTTGCGTCCTCGGGCTTGCGATAGTTTCCACCGACGGCAATTCCATGCTGCTGGTCGCGAAACGCTAAGGAAAAGACGCCAGAAGAGTCATTTCCGCTCGCCAGCGGGGTTTGCGCGCTCTGCCAATCGGTCCACCCTTTGCTTCGCAGAACCCTGGCCCGGCTGGTTCCCAGCCAGATCTGGCCGTCGTTCGCGGTCATAGCGCTGTTACTGGCCGCGAACATGGACTCTCCCGCCAGTGGCTCCAGGTCGGTGGCCCGGGTCCAGGTGTTTCCTCCGTCGTGGGTAAGCAGCAAGCCAAACCTTACATGGTTAATACGTCCGGGCGCCGGGGCTGGATCACCGTAGATGACACCGTGCTCCCGGTCTGTGAACAGAAGGCCATCCCAAAAGCCGCCGGGATCGGTATTGGTGAAGAGCAGCTTCCAGCTGCTGCAGCCATCCGTCGTCTGATACAGGCGTGATTGATCGCCTGGTCCGCTCGACAACACCAAGGCAGTCTTCTCGTCCCAGGCCCAGATGCCGCGGAAGTCCAGCTTGCTTGCGCCCGGCGGTATCGCGCATAGTTGCCAGAGGTAACCGGTATCCTCGCTGCGCCGCACTGTGCCGCCGGTACCGCTGGCCCAAACCACGCCGTTTCCAACGGAGTGAATTCCCCGCAAGCCGGCAGTCGATTCGCTCTCTTCGAGCTCCCACGGACCGCTATGAGTTGCGGTTTGTGCCCCCGCGAAGACAGCCATCAGACATACCGAACGAAGAAACTTTATGATCCGCATGATTTGCTTTGTATTAGTGCCCGCGAAGGAAACTGCAGGTCCCTCCACCACGCTACGCTCCGGTCGGGGATGACAATTCTGTCGCAGGAGTAAAGTATTTCCCGCTGAAGCAGTTGCGGGCACAACAGAATTGTCATCCCGACCGGAGCGCAGCGCAGTGGAGGGACCTGCGGTTTGCCCCATCCCTAGACCCCTGCTACGGGCCATAGCGACCCTCCCCTTTGTCATCTCGACCGGAGCGTACCCGGATTTCCTATCTTCGCGCTGCTCGCAACGACCACGTGTGCGGCTCTCCGTGAAGAGAGCCGATGGAGAGCCTCAAAGCCACGGGTTTCCACAGGAAATCCGGGGGAGCGTAGTGGAGAGATCTGCGGTTTCGCTCTATACCGGGGGAAGTCCATCCACCACGGGAATCCCCGGCGGTGGATGAAAAACAAACTCTGTATCCGGTGCCGGCGCATTGGCCTGGCTGTCACGAAACGTAAAAGCAGTTTCTGCGCCATCCGTCTCGGTGATGCTCATGGAGTGGATAATCCCGTCGGGACTCACGCCGAGGACGATCTTTGCCACCTTGTTTTGCTCGCCCTTAGGCACCCCGGAGAGCTCCAGCCCGTCGGCCGTATTGGAAAGGGTTAACCCGTCGAGTTCTTTCTGCAGTTGCGTATGGCCAAGAAGGAAACGCAATGGCGAGCGGAGATCATGCAGTTGCGAAGCGGCGACCCGCTCCACCTGGGCATCTCCGGGGGAATAAAACCAGGCATATTTGCCGTCAAGCAGAAAAGTCTTTCCTGCCGGATCGGAATAGCTCCAGTGCATTTTTCCAGGCTTGCGCAGCAGCAGAGTTCCGTGTTCTTCGCGGTCCATCCCCATTCCGCGAAAGCTCTCGGTAAAGGTGGTACGCAGCGAATGGAGTGCGTTGTAGTACTTATCCACTCGCTGCGCTAACTGTTGCGCGGCATCGGCGCAAAACGCTGCTCGCGGGACGAGCAACAGCGCCAGCAATGAAAAGCGGGCGCTTACTGAATGCTTTGCGTGCAATTGGTTCCGCCGGCAAGATCGGCCTTGATCTCCCCGGCCTGGTCGATGCAGAAACCCTTGTGGCCCGATTTCCCAACCGCCTGAGGAACCGCAGTCGCCTCATAGGAGGTGTACATGTCCTGGTTGTTGACCGTGACTTTGGTGCAGTTGACGATATTAAAGGTGTAGCCCGATTTCTGTCCCTGGGACAGCTCTCCCTGCAACACCTGTGCCGCCGTGGGGCTGGGTGGGCCAGAGGTCGCGTTGCCGCCGAGTGCAGTCAGCGAGCAGGCAAAGCCGTTGGCCGGGAAGCTGGTCTGATATTGAATCTGCGCCTGGTAGATAGCGCGCAGGGACTGCATGGCCGAGGTCTCGTTTGCTGAGGCCTTCATGCTGATGAAGTTGGGGATGGCAATCAGCATGAGGATAATCATGATGGACATGACGATGAGCAGTTCCATCAAGGTGAAACCGCGCTGCCGCTTGCGTTCCCGCTTATGTTCCAAGGATCTGAGGTGAATCATGGGGTGTGGTTCTCGCTTGACCGCTTACAAGTCTATCAAGAGACGCAGCCGGTCGCGAAGACGCTCATCCTCGTGTTTCCCACTATGCAACACTTCCGTCACGTTGAATGAGTTTGACCGATTCGACAGGGGGTGTCAGCAGGCCAGTTGGCCTCGGGTAACCTTAAGGCCATCCAGGCGGCCCAGAAGCGTAACCGCTACCTTGTCCGGGTCGAAAAGGTAGTTGGCCATCGCCATCACCTCTTCGCTGGTGACCGCCTCAACTTTGTCCATGATCTCGTCCACCCCGAAGAAATGTTCAAAGTACATTTCCTGTCGGGCCAGGTTCGACATGCGTGACATGGAGCTCTCGAGGCCGAGAATGATGTTGCCCTTAAGCTGATCCTTAGAGCGGCGAAGCTCTTCTTCCGGCATTTCCTCTGTCTTCAAACGGCGAAACTCAGACATGATCAATTCAATTACCTGCATACAGTGAGCCGAAGAGGTCCCTGCATACACGCACAATGAGCCCGTGTCACGATACGGGTTGAGGTCGCTGAAGATGGAGTAGGCCAAGCCGTGCTCCTCACGCACGGTCTGGAACAATCGGGAACTCATGCCCCCGCCCAAGGCTGTGTTGAGCAGCAGTGTTACATAGCGCAGATCGTGAGCAATGGGAGGGGAGGGAACGCCCATGCAGAGCTGGACCTGTTCGAGAGCCTTCTTATTGCGCAGCACGATCTTCGACACCGTGCGCGGCTCGGTTTCCGCCAGTTCGGCCTTGCTGGGCGCGATGTGATCGAACCGACGGGCGACCAGGTCGACGAACGCATCATGCTCCAGGTTGCCGGCAGCGGAGAAAACCATATTCTTGCCGGAGAAGCGCTTGCCGTAATAGTCGAACAACATCTGCTGCTCGAAGCGGCGCACTGTCTCCTTGGTGCCCAGGATGGGTTTCCCTAGCGGGTGGTCCTTCCAGAAATTCTGGGTAAAGATCTCGTGCACCAGGTAGTCGGGGTTATCCTCGTCCATCTTGATCTCTTCCAGGATGACGCCGCGCTCGCGCATGATGTCGTCGTTGTTGAAGACCGGATTGAGGACCAGGTCCGAGAGCACGTCCAGTGCAGTGGGTACATGCTCGTCAAGAACTTTGAGGTTGAAGCAGATCGTCTCTTTGCCGGTGAAGGCATCCAGGTTGCCGCCGATGGCATCGACCTCGCGCGCAATGCGCTTGGCGGAACGGGATTGTGTGCCCTTGAACACCATATGTTCAACGAAGTGAGAGATGCCGTTCACCTCCGGCAGCTCATGCCGCGAACCGGCACGAATCCACACACCCATGGCTACAGACCGGATATGCTCCATACGCTCGGTCAGAATCGTTAAGCCGGAGGGAAGGACTGTACGTCGAATGCTGCGCTCGGTCACCATTTCAGTGTAGCGGCTTTCCGGGGGGTTCAGGCGGATTTCCTTCGGCCAAAACCGGATGCTATTCTGCGGAGGTGCCTGGGTCGGCCGGTTGATGTCTGGTAAGGAAAATCTCGTCCGCTTGTTAGACGCCCCAGCCGTGGCTCCCGGCAGAAATCTTTTTGGCCTTTCCCGTCAACAACTTACGGAAGTCATGCTGGAGTTTGGGCAGCCCCCTTACCGGGCCGTCCAGCTCATTCAGGCCATGTTCCGGCAGCGGACCGGGTCCCTGGACCAGGTTCTTACGCTCCCTCGGGCCCTTCGCCAGGAGATGGCCCAGGCGGGCTGGGCTATCGAACGGCCGCGAATTGTGGAGACTTTTCGCTCCATTGATGGTACAGAGCGCTACCTGGTTGCCGGAGAGGACAGCCAGACGGTGGAAACGGTCTGGATGCCGGGTGGCGACGGCGGCGAGGCGGAAGGCGAAAGCGCCCAGCGAGCTACCATCTGCGTCTCCAGCCAGGTTGGCTGCGCGGTGAACTGTCAGTTTTGCCTGACGGCGAAATTGGGACTGCAAAGGAACTTGTCAGCGGGCGAGATCGCCGGACAGGTGATCGCCGTGCTCGACCGGCAGGCAGTACAAGTGGGGCGCGACCGGATCAACTTGGTGTTCATGGGCATGGGCGAGCCCTTTCTGAATTACGACGAGTTCATGGCCGCGGTGCGTTTGCTGGTGAATGAGGCGGGATTGGCAGAATCCAGAATGACGGTTTCCACTTCGGGAATTGTGCCCGGCATTCTGCGCCTGGCCGGGGAGACGGTGCGACCGAGGCTGGCCATCAGCCTGAATGCCCCCGATGACCTGATCCGCGAACAGATCATGCCGATCACGCGCAAGTGGAAGATCGAGGATGTGATTCAGGCAGCGGGCCAGCTACCGCTACGGCCCCGGGAACGAGTCACCTTCGAGTACGTGCTGCTGGGCGGCCTCAACGACGGGCTGCAACATGCGGAGCAACTAGCGGCGCTGGCACGCAGTGCACCCATGCCCGTAAAGGTAAACCTGATTGCCTGGAACCCCGGCCCGGGCATTGCATACGCGATGCCGGAACCAGAGCAGGTAGCCGCTTTTCAGCAAAGGCTCATCGCGCGCGGCGTTCCTGCATTTCTCCGACGGCCGCGGGGCAGAGACATCTACGCCGCCTGCGGCCAACTGAAGCGAACTGTTTCAGAGAGCAGAAATTAACCGCGCCTGAGGCTGCGGAAACTCTGGTTCGGGTGTAGCCCCGGACTTTTAGTCCGGGGAAGCGGGTTTTCAAACCCGCTTAAAGGCTCGGGTAATAAAATTTGGGGCTTTAGCCCTGGTGGCTCCTTCTCATGCGGTTCGCGAATTTTGCCACAGCCTCTTTTAGCTCCTGAGCGATGCAATCTTCGAGTTGTCACAACGACTGTCGAGCCAGGCAGTTTATCGCCGGCCGCTGACGCCTAACCGCAACACAGCTTCCGCAACCCGATCCGCCGCGTGGCGGACTACGTCGCCTTCCGCGGCAAAGTCACCGGAGATACAGCGAACCCCGAGCGCTTCAATCGCCTCGATGTCAGGGACAATGGGGGAAGCTCCTTCCCCGGCGTAGCGATCGAGCAGCGCCCGCGAAACAGGCGCGGTGTTTACCAGGGCGTAGTCGAACACGGGCTGGTGCGCGTGTTCATAAATGCGTTCAATATGTTGCGACGCAGTGAGTTGAAGGCTCTCGTTGGCCTGAGTCATCAAATTGCAAATGTAGACGCGGGTCGCTGATGACGACGCCAGGGCCTCAGACACACCCTTCACCAGAAGGTTGGTGATGATGCTGGTGAACAGCGAACCAGGGCCAATGGTGATGAGGTCGGCGCGTTCAATCGCCTCCAGCGTTTCCGGCAGTGGTTCAGCGTCCGCCGGCTCCAGCATCAGTTCCACAATGCGCTGCCGGCTGGCGGTGATATTCGTTTCCCCGCTCACCAGCGAACCGTCATCCATACGAGCAGCGAGCGATACGTTGGCGTTGGTAACCGGGTAGATGTGGCCGCGGGTCGCCAGCACTTGGGATGAGAGCTTGATGGCCTGGGCAAAATCGCCGGTAATTTCCGCCAGGGCGGCCACGAACAGGTTGCCAAAACTGTGGCCCTCCAGCCCCTCCCCAGCGGTGAAGCGATGGCGAAACAACCGGGAGATCAGGTGTTCGTCTTCAGAAAGCGCCACCATGCAATTGCGCAGATCGCCCGGGGGAAGCATGTTAAAGCCACGGCGCAGTCTGCCGCTGGATCCCCCGTCATCTGTCACCGTGACCACTGCAGCCAGGTCGGAAATGAGGCAGGGAGCGTTCTCGCAGTCAGCAGTGGATTGGTGGGGAGAAGCGACAAAACGCCGTAGCCCACGCAGCAGAGTGGAAAGGCCAGTGCCTCCACCGATAGCCACCACACGAAGGCTGGAGCGGTCAGTTCTCCTCCGAGCGGCAATGGCTTTCGCTGGCCTCGGCGTCGCCAGGGTGGAGGAGAGCGTTTTTACCATAAAGCAGTCACACAGCTAAGTTACGACATGAAGTGGGCTTCGGCGATTCCCAGAAAGCGGGAGCCTGGCGCTCAGGGAACTTCGGGGTAGAGTAATTCGGTGAAACGAGGATCATCCGCCATATCCTGAAAATCTGAATCGCTGCGCGCCTGAATGCGATTATGAGGACTCAATTCAATCGCTTTGGCCAGGTGCTCGAGGCAGGGTTCCGCCTGTCCGGTCATGCTCTCCAGGATGGCCAGACCGTAATACGCGTAGTCGGCAGTGGGGTTGATCTTGAGGATGCCCAGGAACTGATCGCGAGCCTCCTCGTAAAAGCCGGTGTTCAACAGCGAGATCGCGTAATCGTACTGCTCCTCCGTGCTATCGAAGGAGAGACCGCTTTGTTGCACCCGGCGTTGGCAGGCGACGAGATAAACCTTTGACCGCTCCAGAATCTCGACCGGACCTTCGTGGCTAAGTTTTTCAAAGACTTGCCGCGCCTTTTCGAACTTACCCTCATGCATCCACTCGAGCGCGCTCTGGTAATCGTTCAGGGCTTTCTGGTGCGAAGGATTGGGCATGGGGCGTGCCTTACCCTCGATAGTTCGAGGATTGCGCCGAGCGGGGATACCCTGACCTGTGTTTTGCATTACCCGATCTTCTTTCCTTGAAGATGCAAACCGGCTGTTAAATTCGTCTTTATACGCACCGCAGGTGGGTTACGTCAACCCAGCACGCCGTTTGCATCCTTGGCAAGACTGTAGCACGGTCGCCAACACCCGCTCAGGACTTTGAACCGTAGACCGCTGGGTTCAGAGCTGGATCGTTATACATTTTGAGCTGGCGGTACAGCTTGAATCCTCGTTGGCGGTTGAGGACCTGTTGCCATAGCCGGTCAAGCGACGTTGCTAAATCATCCCGCTGCTCAACGAGGATACCCAGACGTTCGCGATTGCGCCCGCTATGACCGGACGGCGCCAGGGCGCGGTCGATTTCCTCTTGCGTGTGAAACACCTTAAGCGAAAGAATCGAAAGCCGATCCAGGATCAGTCCGGGAGATTCGGAATGCAATTCTGCACCAGCTGCGGGCAGATTCCGGGGGTGGAGAAAATCCAGGAGCAACCGGTCACATTGTTCGGTTAAATCGTTGCGCCGCTGGTTGACACTATCAATCAAGCGTTTAACACGGGCAATATCCTGATCAGTGGCCTCGGGGGAACGGGCAGCATCTTCTGCGTGCCAAAGTTCGAAATTTGCCAGGTGCTGTTCCGCCACCACTCTCTCGAAACCAGCCAGCGAGGAGGGTACCGCAGGTGCATCAACATGCCACGCAGCTGTCCAACGGTCCTGCAGCGAAGTGATTTCAAAGGAGCGGAGGAAAGGGGGTTCTGGCGGGGTGGCGTGCATAGCTACTCGAGTAGATCCGAGACGTGGTGAGCTCGGTGGGAATCGAACCCACGACCCACGCATTAAAAGTGCGTTGCTCTACCGACTGAGCTACGAGCTCGTTTCTACTCAATTTCCAAAGTACCACAATAGGAAAGGATCGCTGGCAGCGCCGCCGGTTGCGGGGTATGTTAAGGACGGAAGTGAAGGTCGTGACAGATAGACCGAAAGACATCGCGACGCTCTACTCCCGAGCTCATGTGGAAGCGACCCGGTATTGGGACTTTTCTGCATCCCGCCAGCAGGTGCGGGGCAAGTTCCGCGCCCGGTTTGTGCCCGAACCCTCCCCACCCGCCTTTGCCCCTGCCTTGGAACCACCGGTGAAATCCCCGGTCGAATCCCCGGTCGGATCTTTGACACAGGTTGACCCTGAAGAAACGGTCTCCACCCGCTGGTACGCGTTGCACTCGGTGTTTGCGTCCGCGGAGGCTACGAAGACCCACCTGAACCCGGACGCCCACCCCCCGATTGTTGCTTTCTTTTCTCTTGCCGGTGGGGTGGGAAAAACCTGCCTGGTGGCCACCTTGGGGCGTGCTCTTGCGGCTCTCGGGGAGCATTTGCTGCTCACGGATACGCCCACCGGCGGAATGCTGCCGTTTTACTTTGGTTCGCGCCAATCGAGGCCCGGAGCAGTCCGGTCCTTTTTCCCTCCAGGTCCCACCCTTGGAGCAGAAACCGACGCGCCCGTCCAGGTTCTCAACCTGCCGCCAGAGGGCTATCCCGGGCCCGACCCGTGGCTAACGGAGCTGTTGAATGGTGGCCGGTTGGCAAATCGCATTCTGGTGGATGTCGCCACGGCGAGCCAGGATGTGACGGGCCGCTTGCAGCGGCTGAAGCCAACAGTCTTGGTGCCCCTCTTACCAGATATGAGTTCCGTAGCTAGCCTGGGGCCGCTTGAGGCGTTGCCAGAGTCGGGAGAGACGCTTTATCTGTTAAACCAGTTCGATGCCGAATCGCTGCTGCATTTGGATGTGCGCGCTCTCTTGCAGCAGCAATTAGGCGATCGGCTGCTGCCTTTCGTAGTGCGCCGCAGCTATGCGGTCAGTGAAGCGCTGGCCGAGGGCATGACGGTGATTGATTACGCGCCCGACTCGCCGGTTGCTGAGGACTACCGGGTTCTGGCCAGTTGGCTGCGCAGCTTCGCTGCTGCTTCCGAGGTGGGAACCCGTGGAGTGCGCTGGACTGAGCGATGAGCTGATGCGTCTAAAGAGAATGACTGTTACCCCGGGGTGGTTCGCGGCTTTGCTCCTTTTGGTGTTTGTGCCCGCTTGTCAAGCGGATGTCTCCGCACCGACGGAAATTGAGCGTGGATTTCAGAGTATGTACAATTTGCAATTCGATCAGGCCCATCAGGATTTTGCCATCTGGGAACGGCTGCACCCGGACGATCCCCTGGGACCGGTTTCGCAGGCCGCTGGGTATTTGTTCGCTGAGTTTGCCCGCCTCAATATCCTCGAGAGCGAGCTATTTACCAACGACAAAAATTTTGAAGCGCGCAGCAAGCTTTCGCCGGATCCGCAGGTCCGCGCGCAATTCGACGGCGCCATCAGCAGGTCTGATCAGCTTGCCGGGGCAGCGCTCAAGCAGCATCCTGACGACAGCAATGCGCTTTTTGCCCGCATCTTGGCCCTGGGGCTGCGATCCGATTATGTCGCCCTGATTGATAAGGAAGACTTTGCCGCTCTTCATTATATGAAGCAGGGGCGCATTCTCGCGCAACAGTTACTGAAGCAGAAGCCGGACCAGTACGATGCTCTGCTGGCCGTAGGGGTAGAAAACTACCTGACCGGGATCAAGCCTGCGCCAGTCCGCTGGATGCTGAGCTTAGGCGGTATCGATCCGGATAAGGAGCAGGGCATTCGTGAACTCCAGCAAACCGCGGCTCATGGGAATCTGTTGAAACCATTCGCCAAATTATTGCTGGCGGTGGCTGCGCTGCGAGACAAGAACAACGCCGAAGGGTGCAATTTGCTCAACGAGCTGGCGACCGACTATCCACGCAATCCTCTCTACCGCAACAGCGCACCAGAATGCCGCGGTACGCACTAAACACACTGCGCTGCGCTGCGGTCGAGATGACAAAGGGGAGAGAAGGCGCCGGCGGGGATGAAAAGCGGCTTCCATTCAGCAACTACTCTTCCTGGAAGCGCCTCCTCTCTCCTTTGTCATATCGACCGAAGCGTCCCGAATTTCCTACTTCGCGGCAGCCGCCAGGACCACGGGTGCGGTTTCCCGCAAAGGAAACCGCAACGCCACTGCTCTCGACAGGAAATCCGGGGGAGCGCAGTGGAGAGATCTCTGTGTGGATGCTCTTTCTTGGAGATGTCTCTCTTGCACGTTCCTGACCACCAATCTACCGTTTAGCCTTGCCGATTGGCACCACCTGCACCGTAGCATCGCGAATCTCCGCCAAAAACCGGTTAATCACCGAACCACGAAGGAGAATGTCGAACCGCGACCGGGCCGATTGCCCGAAGACCACGTGCGAAATGCTTTCCTGCTGCGCGAACTCGATCAACGCATCCGCAACATTCTTATCCTTGAGCACGACTACCTGCGCGCCCAACTCGCGGCCAAGACGCTGATACTCCTCCATCCGCTGATACTCTTCCGGATTCCCATGGCGCGCATCTTCGTCCGGTGATTCGACTCGGACCGCGTACCAATTAGTAGCCAGGCGGCCAGCAATGCGTGCTCCCACCCGCAAAAGACGCTCCGCTCCCGGGCGCGGTGAAAGGCACACCATCACTTTCTCCGGGATCGGAGCCTGTTCCAGGCCCTGAATGCGGCGATATTGCGCTGCCTGGGAACCGACCTCCTCCGCCGTGGTGCGCAAGGCAAGCTCGCGCAGCATACTGAGATTACCTTTACGGAAAAAGTTTGCCAACGACTGCTCGATCTTTTCCGGGGCATAGATCTTGCCCTGTTTTAGCCGTGAGCGCAGCTCGTCGACAGTCACGTCCACGTTCACCACCTCGTCGGCCCGTTTCAGAAAGCTATCCGGAATGGTTTCGCGGATCTGTGTATCAGCCGAGCGGGAAACCGAATCGTTCAATGTCTCCAGGTGCTGAATATTGACCGCGGTCATCACATTGATGCCGGCGTCGAGCAACTCCAGGACATCTTCGTATCGCTTACGGTTCCTCGAGCCCGGTACGCTGCTGTGCGCCAGCTCGTCCACAATGGCGGTGTGCGGATGCCGGGCAAGCACCGCGTCGAGATCCATTTCCTCCAGAACAACATTGCGGTAAGGGATCGCCCGGCGGGGAATGACCTCCAGATCCTTCACCTGGTCCAGCGTATCTTTGCGGCCATGCGCCTCGATCAAGCCAATCACGACATCGATGCCTTGCTTCCTCATCAGGTGGGCATCTTCAAGCATCTGGTAGGTCTTGCCGACGCCGGGTGCGGCGCCTATATAGACGCGGAGCTTTGCCTGTTCGGGCGGTGCGGGGGAGATGTCAGTCGACAGGTCTATCATCCGATCTCAATGGGATGGCGGCTGGAAACAACGGTGGCGACGGGAAGAGTAAACGTGAACGTTGCTCCATGGCCGAGGCGGCTCTCAACGGAAACCTGGCCACCCAGCAATTCGACCAGGCGGCGCACCAAAGCCAGCCCGAGCCCGGTTCCTTGCTCTGCCGAGGCATTGAAGCGGCCAAAAATATTTGGCAGCCGTTCGGCCTCGATGCCTCGTCCGGAATCGCGCACGGAGAACTGCACTTTGTCTTTCTGCTCCTTGGCCTGCAGCAGAATCGTGCCATTTTCCGGTGTGTAGCGAATCGCATTGCTCATCAGGTTGTCCATGATGCTGCGTAAGGCGCGCCGGTCCCCATTGACATGAGAGAGATCGGCGAACGCCTTAATCTCAACATCGATATTTTTTTCCCGCACCTCATCCCGTGCCCGGGAGCAAGCGTCGCGAAGAATATCGATAGGCCGGAATCGATCCATGCGAATCTCGCGCCGGCCGGTATCGATTTCGGAGACCTCGATGAGATCCGACATCAGGTCGTTCAGGCGTTCCGCATCCTCCTCGGCTCCATGAAGCACATCCGCCTGCAAGGGCCGCAACTCGCCCGCGAATCCCGACGTGAGGGTATACAGGCTTAGGCGAAGCTGTTCCAGAGGTTGGCGCAGCTTTTGCGAGGCCACGCTGAGGAAGCGAGTCTTGAAGCGATCGATATCCTGCATTTCAGTGATGTCTTCGAGCACGCTGACGGCGCCCAGCAGTTTGCCTTCGGCATCGCGCATGGGGGTCGTGCGCAGGCGATAACTGCGCTGCCCCTCGCCCAGCTTCATGGGCAACATCGCGGCTTCGTCCTCACTGGCTATGGATTGCCGCATAGAGACCGCGTCGCGCACTGCGCGCAGAATTCGTTCTCCGCCCGGCGTGTTGGTCAGGGCCATGCGATCGGCCGCGGCTTCGCCCAGCACCTCGCTTGCCGCCTGGTTCAGCTTCAGGACGTGACCTTTGGCATCGGTGACGATCACCGGCTCGAAAATCGATTGCACGACTGCATCGGAAAGCTGCTGATCCATTTGTTTGCGGCCAAATTCCGTTTCACGCAGATCGCGAAGCCGCACCGCCATACGGTTGAGCTCGGTAGCAATGGTGCCCAGATCGTCCCGGGTTCGCCACTCGATGCGTTGTTGTAATTCACCCTGGCCGATGCGGCGAGCAGCAGCAGCGGTACGGCGGATGGGCCTGATAATCGAAAAGAGAAAGCCGGCGGAGATCGCCACTCCGCCCAGGAAGCAGGCGGTGGTCAGGGTGGTAGCGTGGCGGGCGAGCTGGGCCCGAGTCTTCACTGCTGCGGCGGTGGGGATTGTCCCCTGGTGATCGAGCGCGGAAGCCTGGTGAAGAGAAAAGGCATCGTGCAAGCCGACGGCAAGCAATAGGGCGAGCAGAAGAACATAGCCGAAAATTAGTCTCTGATACAGCGTCAACATGAACCATCTCCGGATGGTCTTATTTTGCGCCATCGGCGTGCGAAACCGCTACCCGGCAAACGCGCACCCGCGCGTTAATAAATGGACAAGGGAAACCCGTGCTGGCCTCCGCAGGCAGGACGATCCACGTGACTCCCAAGGGTTTGAGCCGGGCCAGGCGCTGCTCATCAGTTGCGCTGTTGAGATGCTCGGTGGCGTACGAGCCCTGCCACCAGGGCATGGCGGCCTGGGGAAAGTTGCTTGCGATGCCGCCATCTTTGAACCAGTCTGCGACCGCGCTTCTTTCTGCACTGGCCCGAAAGCCCTGTGCATCTTCGCCGGGGCTTTCAATGTAATCGTTATCGAGCGCAAAGATCGCGTTGTCAGGCGTTCCCGATCGAATCCAAAGAAAAGCCTGCTGCCAGCGATTGCGTGGCATCAACCCCGGCCATTCCACATGATTGGACTCAGGGTAGGTGAGCCTCTGGCCGGCAAAGAGAGCGCCCCCAAGCAGCAGACAAAGCGCCGTGATCGTTCGCAGGCGAAGTTTGGCCAACAATCCGCCAGCTAGCAGCACGCCTGCAATGTAGACAAAGTGGAACCCGCGCAGCACTTGCAGCCGGGCCAGCAGCAGGCTGCCGCTGCGATGCACGAAGCACAGCGATACCAGGAGCGCGTAACCACCCATCACGGAAGCGGCGATGGCGAGTGCACGGGGACGCCATGGTGCTTGCTTGTTCGTCCCTGCGATCCCCAGCAACAGTAGCGGTATCAGTAGTCCGGGGTATTCATACCATTTCCAGCTGGAAAGGAAAAAATAAGACCGGCTCAGGGCGGCGCAGCTCAATGCGGCCCGGCTTAGCACTAAGTGGGTGGCCCAGGTCTCGTTTTTGAGACCTGGGTTTTGCGGGCAAATGTAAGCGATGTTAGAGTCCGCGTGATGCGTCGCGAGGAAGATGGCTGCGCATAACACCCATCCCAGGCCATAGAACAGGCAAAGAGATCGCCAAAGTCGACGCTGGCAACCCGCAACCGTAAGCATGGCGATGGCGGAATAGACGGCCATCAAGGGATGCAGCAGCGCAACCAAAGCGAGCCAGAAGATGGACCGCCCCCACTTCTCTTCGAGCACGGCCGCGAGCGCGAAAAGGCTGAGCGGCGTAGAAAAAGAGCGCGCCGTGACATACGGATCCATGATGGAGAGAGAAGTACCCGCAACCGGAAGGGTGAAGCAGCAGGCAGCGAGCGATACCGCTCCCCAGCGGGCCCGGTCCGTAGAAAAGAGTTGGTTCGCCACTCGCCATGAACCAAGAAGAAAGAGAAAAATCGAACCCAGGTGGCAAACCAGCAGCAAATCCGCCAGTGGTACCCAGCGCAGCAGCGGAGCAAGAAGGTGGGCAAAAACCGAGAGATGGGTAGGCGATAAGGCGAAGACCGCGTCTGATTGATAAAGCTCAGGATTCGCCAATTTCTTAATGCCGGTTACGTATACGGCCCCATCATCGGCCAGCGGATGGTAACCATGGAGCAGAAGCACTGCCGGCGTGAGCAGAGCAATGCTGCTGACAACCCACAATTTGGCTTTGGCCTCGAGCACTATTGCCGTTGGTAACGGCTGAGCACATCATCCAGAGACACAACCCCCTCCAGAATGCCCTTACTGGCTCGATTCTGGATGGGCAGGACGGGCCAGCGTGACAAATAGGGAATTGCGCTATCCAGCGGCAGGTCGGGGAACAGCAGCGGAACCCGCTCGGGCCCGAGGGCACGCTCCAAAGGGGTGTCCGGCGTTTGGCAGGCTGCGAGAGAAGTGAAGTCGTTCCGGTTCATGGAATACCAGGTACCATCGTGAAGCTTGACCAGCAATATGGGTGCCTCCGCCTGGGCCAATTGCCGCGATACCTCCTGCAGGGTGGCGTTTCCAGGAAACACTGGAAAGGTCACAGGACGCAAAGCATCCTCCAGGTGCAGAACCATCTCCTCCCGCTGCTCCTCCATCGAAGGCAGATCGAGCCCATCCTGATGAGTGAAGGTTTCAAGGATGGGATACGGCTGCAAACCACGCGAAACCAGGTAGGCAATCGTGTTGGCCAAAATAACTGGAAGCACGATCGAGTAGTTGCCGCTGACTTCGAGCACCATGAACACGGAGGTCAATGGAACCCGTAGGAAGGCGGCGAACAGAACCCCCATGCCAGCCAGGGCATACGAACCGACAGAGACGTGGAAACTGGGAAAGAATATCTTCTCGAAGGTTCCGATCGAGGCGCCCAGCATCGCCCCAATAAACAGCGTGGGGGCGAACATTCCTCCGGGGGTTCCACTGGAAAAGGAGATGGTCGTCGCCACAATCTTGAGCAAAGCCAGCGCCATCAGAAATTTCCAGGTGAACTGGCCGTGCATGGCCTGGTCGATGACGGTGTAGCCTGGGCCCATCACCTGGGGAGCGCCAAAATAGCCGATGGCGCCCACAATAAGCCCGGCAACAGCCGGCTGAATATACCAGGTCCAGCGAGGAAGCCGGCGAAGGTGGGGCCTGGAGAAGCCAAGAGCTTTGGAGAAGATGAGCGACGCAATGCCGCCCGCGACCCCCAGGACCGAGTAGGCAAGAAGTTCCTGCGGTCCCTTCAATGTGACCACAGGAATTCGAAACATCGGTTCCGGGCCCCAGAACCAACGCGCCACGACGACGCTTGAAATGGCAGCCAACACGATGGAGCCGAGAACGGCCGCGCTCCACCTTCCAATCACCTCCTCGACCACGAAAAGAATGGCCGAGATCGGCGCGTTGAAGGCGGCCGCCAGTCCTGCGGCCGCGCCGATGGGGGCGAACATACGCAGCCGCTCCCGAGAGAGATTGAGGCGGCGGCTGACCATGGAAGCGACGCCGGCGCCAATCTGCAAAGAAGGATCTTCTGGTCCGAGCGAGAACCCGCCCCCGATGGAAAGCGCCGAAGTGATGAATTTTCCGATCATCGTTCGGAACGAGATGTAGCCGTTGTAGATATAAAGCGCGGCCTTGGTCTGGTTAATGCCGCTGCCGCGGGCCGCGGGGAAGACCAGCTGCACTAGCGCGGCGACCACCAGGCCCACAGCAGCTGGCACAAAAAGCAGCCGCAGCTGCCCCGGGCGAGGTGCTGATCCAAGCGTGAGCACCTGGATCCAGTTAATGGCGACACGAAAACAGACCACCAGCAGGCCAGAGATGACGCCGATAAAGATGGCTAGAACAAGGAAGAGCCGCTCGTCCCGGTTCGGCGCCAACCGCTGGACTTCCGCAGGGTTTGGCCGGTAGCGCCTTTCTGCCGCGACCTCGACTGGGTCTACACCTGAGACCACCCCTGGAACCGGGTCGGCCCCCGACGTTTCCGTGGCCGAACTCATTCTTCCTCCACCTGGCTCGGAGCCTGGGCGATTCTCAATAGCAAAGCATCATCCCCGCCGGGTGCTCCGCAGACTTGTTGCGTAATCAACTCTGTATCGTAGATGAGCTGAATCAGCGCTTGGGTTAACTCCGGGTCCTTTTCCAGTTCGCGTGCCGAGATCTTAACCGGCAATTGCTGCCATTTTTGCGTTAAGGCCGCCAGTGGATCGACGGGGGCAGAGGGGGCAGTAGGGTTCGGTGCCGGCTGAGCGGGACGACGCGAAAAGCGAGAAGCAAAGTTTTGCAGAGCACTGGAGTTCTTGGCGGCCGGCGCACTGGCCGGCGCGGAATCTTTTGCCGGCCCTGCAGCCCTGTCTTGCGTACACTCCGCCAACCGCGCCACGGCCAGCTTACGGTCGGTGAGGACGCGCGCGATGCGCTCACTCGGGCGCAAACCCGACGATGGATAGAGCGCCAGCAATCGCGTGGCTTCGTTCAGGCTGTCGCGACTCTTCGCGATCGTCGCTGCCGGCTCCTTGTCAACCGCGGGACCCTCGAGCGCGTGGCTGAGATAGTGCTTCGCCTGCAGGTATCGACCCAACTGGAAAGCCGCGCTGCCGGCTCCTTCCAGGGCTTCTCGCAGGGATGGGTGACGGCGGAGAATGGTCTTGTAGAGATGCAAGGCGTCTCCGGGGTCCTGCGCCAGTTCCATCAGGCGGGCAATCTCTAACTGAACGCTGATGTCATCTTCCGGAGCGTTTCCCGAAGCTACCAGCAATTCGCTGCGGGCGCGGTCCAGCTGCTGATGCTCGATGAGGTATTTGATCAGCTCAAAGCGAACCTCCCGCCGCCGGACGTAGCCGTCGCCCTCCCAATTCCCGTAAATAGCCCTCTGGTAATCGTCGATGGCCTGGCTTTCGTCACCCTGTCGGGCTGCCAGGCGGGCGAGTTGAAGATTGATCAAACCGCTTCCTTGCTGGCTTTCGAGCAGCGAATTGAAGTAGACGGTAGCCTCTTGAATGCGACCGGCAGAGGCTAGCGCCTCGGCAAGCTTAATCTCTGTGGTGCGTTGATTCGGATCAAAAGCCAGGGCGGAACGGAGGGCATCAATCGCCGCTTGAGGCTTGCCGTCGCGCATCGCCTGTTCGCCACGTTGCAACCAGCGGTCCGCTAATTTCACCTGGTGCGAGGCGTAAGATTGGTAAAGATAATTAGTTGACACGGCCAGCACGGCCGTAATCGCAAAGAGGGTGACCAGAGCCAGGGAATCTGCAAAGATCAGACGGCGCCGCTCAATGCGATCGGTGGCAGTCAATGGAGATTTCAAGGCAAAGAACGACATCGGACCCAGTCTAGTTGGAAGAAAGCTCAGGCCTCTTCATCGAAAGCCTCGTCTTCCATCATCCTACTCCGTTGGGATGCAGTAATCGGTACCGCCGGGAGCGTACCCGCAGATGAACCAGGACAGGAATCAGCAACTGCTCGAGGACAAAGAACGAACCCTGCACGAGCGGCTGCGTTCGCTTAAGAGCGTGATCGTTGCCTACTCCGGCGGCGTGGATTCTGCCTACCTGGCCTACGCGGCGCATGCCGTACTGGGAGCGGAAATGCTGGCGGTGATCGCCGATTCTGCCAGCCTGGCTCGCTCCCAATATCGGGATGCGCAGGATTTCGCCCGGGAGCACGACATCCCCTTACGGTCGATCGAGACCCACGAGCTGGAGCGGGAAGAATACGCAGTGAACGGTGCCGATCGTTGTTTCCACTGCAAAGACGAGCTGTTTAACGTGCTCGAGCAGGAGCTGGAGCGCACCGGCTTTGAAGCCCTTGCATATGGTTTGAACCTGGACGATGGACAGGACTTCCGTCCCGGCCATAAGGCGGCAGCACAGCACCGGGTGGCCGCGCCGTTGGCGGAGGCCGGTCTCAGCAAAGCGGATGTTCGCGCCCTGGCCCAGCGGGCGAACCTGCGGGTTTGGGACAAGCCGGCCTCGGCGTGCCTCTCCTCACGCATGGAGTACGGACGCAGGGTGACCCCGGAGGCGCTGCGCATGATCGAGCAGGCAGAAGATTCGCTGCGCGGCCTGGGGCTCAAGCGCTTCAGGGTGCGGCATCACGGCACCATCGCGCGCATTGAGATCGCGGAAGAGGAAATGGCCAGCGTGCTTCAACTGGGGCGAATGAAGGCCATGGCTGCGGTTGTCCGCGCCGCCGGTTTCCGCTACGTTTCCCTCGATTGCGAAGGATACCGTTCCGGGTCTATGAACGAGGTGCTGCCCATCGAGGTCCTGACCGGCTTTCAAGGCGGTGGCCGCGGGTGACTCAGGCTATGCGGATCGGGTATCTGGAATGCTTTGCCGGGATAAGCGGTGACATGCTGATGGGGGCTCTGGTGGACGCCGGCGCACCCATCGAAGTGCTGCAGAAAACCGCAGCCTCGCTGGGCCTGGGAGCGGAATTACGCCTGACCCGCGTTAGCCGCAGCGGTATTCAAGCGACCAAGATCGATGTGCTGGTCGAGGGCAAGTTGCACGAGCCCGCTGCGGCGACGGGACCCGTTGAGCACGTACACGACCACCATCACGGCCACGATCATCACCATGCGCATGAGCATGGCCGCAGCTTGCCACAGATTCGCAGCCTCCTCATGGCCGCGGATCTGACTCAGCGGGCGCGCAGCCTTAGCCTGAGCGCCTTCACCTTGTTAGCCCAGGCCGAGGGGCGCATCCACGGCGTTCCCATCGAAGAAGTTCACTTCCATGAAGTGGGTTCGGTGGATGCCATCGTAGATATCGCCTGCTCCGCCGCAGCTGCCGATGTCCTCGATGTGGACGGGTGGTACTGCTCCCCCGTCAATGTCGGGAGTGGTTTCGTCAACTGCGCCCACGGACGGTTTCCCGTGCCCGCGCCCGCGACCGCGGAATTGCTCAAGAACGCCCCGGTGTACTCCGCCCACGTGCAGCTGGAACTGGTCACCCCGACTGGAGCCGCTTTGCTGCGGGCGTTGGACTGCCGCTTTGAATCCACACCGGTCATGCGCACGCACTCGATCGGCTATGGTGCGGGAACCCGTAATCCCGAGCGTTTTCCCAACGTCGTGCGGGTCAGCATTGGCGAGATCGCACAAGCGCCACGATTCAATCACGAGACGATCACGGTGCTCGAGTGTGCCGTGGACGACCTGAGTCCGCAAGTCCTGGCGCACACGGCGCAGCTGGCCCTGGATCAGGGCGCGCTGGATGTGATGAGCGCATCGGTGACCATGAAGAAAGGTCGCCTGGGGACCTTGCTCACGGTGCTTTGTAAGCCTGCCGAAGCAGACCGGCTGCAGCAATTGCTGTTTCGCGAGACCACGACGCTGGGTATCCGCGTGCGCGAGGAGAACCGCGTTGTTTTGGCGCGAGAGACTACAGCCGTGCAAACAGAATTTGGCGTGATTCAGGTTAAGGCCGGTTCCTGGCAGGGAGAAGAATGGAATGCGGCGCCGGAATTTGAAGATTGCCGCCGTGCAGCAGCAGCTTTCCAGGTGCCGCTGAAGACGGTCATGCAGGCGGCGCTGGCTGCCTGGCGAACGCGGCAAGCAAGACCAGTCAGTACGGTGGAGGCTGGATCCCGATCATGACCAGCGAAACGATTCTCGAGATGCTGCAGCGGGTACGGGACGGCGGCCTCCGGCCTGAAGAAGCCATGGAGCGGCTGACAAACCTGCCTTATGAAGAAGCCGGCTTTGCCAAGATCGACCATCATCGCCGCCTGCGAACAGGGCTGCCGGAGGTGATTTATGCCGCAGGCAAGACGCCCGCGCAGGTAGGAGAGATCTTCTTTCGCATGGCGGCGATGGGCGGCGATGTGCTTGCGACTCGCGCCGATGAGGCCGCCTGTACCGCTGTAAAAGCACTGGTTCCAGAAGCGCAATACCACCCTCTGGCTCGCATTGTTGAGCTGCGCCAGGCGCAAGTCGCCAACCACGGCACAGGTTCGCTCGCTATACTCTGCGCCGGGACCAGCGACTTGCCGGTAGCCGAGGAAGCGGCGGTGACCGCCGAGGTGATGGGTGCGGATGTGCGGCGAATTTATGACGTAGGTGTTGCCGGACTGCATCGCTTGCTGGCGCACCGGGAAGAAATCCGCGAGGCTGAGGTAGTGATTGTGTGCGCGGGTATGGAAGGCGCACTGCCCAGTGTTGTGGGGGGAATGGTGGGAGCGCCGGTCATCGCCGTACCCACGAGCGTAGGCTACGGTGCGGCATTTGGGGGCATCGCAGCCCTGCTGGGGATGCTGAATTCATGCTCCCCCAACGTAACCGTGGTGAACATCGACAACGGCTTCGGCGCCGCCTATGTTGCCTCGATGATCTTGCGCCGGATTCAGGGCCAGGCCTCGCGGACGGCTGAAATTGCCGCACACAGCGCAAACCACTCCTAGTCTGAGGCGCCATCCGCCACCGATTTATCACTGGGAAAGCCGATTTTCCCGTTGCCCGGCTTCGCAACATGAAGGTATCTTAAGAAACTCAGGAGAGCCATGGCATCCACGGTTTGGAAGGGCTACATCTCGTTTGGCCTGGTGTCGGTGCCGGTGCGGCTCTATGCGGCAGCACGCGCGGAGCATGTCAGCTTCAACCAGATCCACGAGCCTTGCGGTTCACGGATTAAGCAACAGACCTTCTGTCCCGTTTGTGAGCGGGTGGTGGAGCGGAACGAACTGGTGAAGGGGTACCAGGTAGATCGCGACGCGTATGTCCTGGTATCTGGTGACGAACTTAAGACTCTCGAAGCCGATTCCTCCGAAGCGATGGAGATAGCTCAGTTTGTCAGCCTGAGCGAGGTAGATCCCATTTATTTCGAGTCGTCTTTCTATTCGGCGCCCGAGGATCCCGGCCGTCGTGCATACGGATTATTGCTGCAGGCAATGGAGAAGTTGAACGTAGCAGCGATCGCCAAGGTTACGCTGCACCAGCGGGAGCAGATTGTGCTGATGCGGCCGTATCACCAGGGCATCATTCTCCATACGCTCTATTTTCCAGCTGAGGTTCGTGAGATCAGCGAATACGGCAAGACCGAGAACATGACCCTGCAAAAGCCGGAGATAGACTTGGCGGAGCAGTTTATCCGCCAGCTCACGGCGAAGTTCGAGCCTGAGCTGTACAAAGATGAATATCAGCAGCGGGTTCTGGATATGATCGAAACCAAGCGCGCCGGGCAGGTAGTTGCCGGGCAGCCGCCTAAGCCCAGGCTGGCTCCGGTGATCGACCTCATGGAAGCCCTCAAGAAGAGCATCGCGGAGCGGGGTGCCCCCGCTGCGACTGCACCCACCTCAGCTCCAGAGTTGGTAGAACCGTCCAAAAAGAAGGCGCCGAAATCAGCTCCTGCAGCAGAAGCCAAGCCGGCCCGCCGGCGCAAGACCGGCTAACCAATCCTCGCATTATTTGTCTGCTTTTCCGCTTGACCGTAAAGTCTTAAATGGTTAAGACTTGTACATGGTCACTGTACCTGCCCAGGCAAACAGCAGCAGCGGAATCCCGGCTGACGACGAGGTCCGGCGTTCGTACGCACGGCATGTCAATCCGATTTGGGTAAAGCTGCTGGATGCGCTGGGGATGAATGTGCAGTACACCCATGCCAGCGGTGCGGAACTTTATACCCGTCAGGGGCGCACGATCCTGGATTGCGTTTCAGGCTATTGTGTCCACAACGTCGGCCACAATCATCCCCATGTTGTCTCTGAGCTGGTGGCGGAATTACAAAGCCAGAGCACCTCGATGATTCAGAGCAACGTGGTGGAGAAGGCGGGAGCTTTGGCCAGCATCCTTTGCCGGGAGGCCGGAGGCAACATCTCCAAGGTATTTTTCTGCAGTTCGGGAAGCGAAGGCATTGAGGCGGTCATCAAGTTCGCCCGCGCGCATACGGGAAGAGCAGATCTGGTCTATGCAGCAGGCGCGTTCCACGGACTAACCTGCGGTGCACTTTCCCTGATGGGAGGCGGCTTCTGGCGGGAGAGCTTCGGCCCTATGCTGGGCGGCACTCACGAGGTCCCCTTCGGAGACTTGCCGGCGATAGAGAAACTGCTAGTACATAAGAAAATTGCCGCGGTGATTCTGGAGCCGATCCAGGCAGAAGCGGGTATCGTTCTGCCGCCGGCCAGCTATCTCGCCGGAGTGCAGACGCTCTGCCACAAGCACGGTGCCTTGTTCGTTCTGGATGAAGTGCAGACCGGCATGGGTCGTACCGGTACCTTCCTCGCCGGGCAGCGCTACGGAGTAGATCCAGACATGATCGTGATGGCCAAGGCCTTGAGTGGAGGCCTTGTTCCCTGTGCCGCGGTGCTCATGTCAGACAAAATTTCGAAGTCAGTCTTTCATTCGCTGCGGCGCGCGTTCATCCACACTTCAACTTTTAGCGAGAATTCGCTGGCCATGTGCGCGGGCATCGCGACCATCGAGGTTATCAAGCGGGAGCGCCTGAGCGAACGTGCCGACAGCCTGGGAGCGGAATTTCGCGAGCGGCTGCGCGAGGCGCTCAAGCCCTACGAGATGGTCAAGTACGTGCGCGGGGAAGGCATGTTGACGGGGATTGAGTTTCAGGCTCCGCGCAATTTATCCATGCGCTTGTCCTTTGAAGCATTCAAGGCAGTCCATGCTGGACTGTTTGGACAAACCCTGGTCATGCGTTTGTTCAAGGATAAGGACATTCTGACGCAAATATGTGGCAACAATTTCATGGTTCTGAAGCTGGCTCCGCCGCTGACGGTAAGTGAAGCCCAACTGGATTACTGTGTGGAGGCGATACGCGGCGTGGTTGAGACGATCCATTCCTCCAGTGTGTTCTGGATCGACGCACTCAATCTGGGGCTCCGCGCTATGTCGTTATGATCAAATTCATCGTGTTCCTGTTTTGCAGTCTGGCGGCTGCGAGCTACGCACAAACGAGCAGCGTGAGCGGTACTGTTCTCGATGTGAACGGCGGCGTGGTTCGTGGGGCCCAGGTGACCGTGGTTGGAGAAGTTCCCCCGAGTAGCCGTACGGTCTTATCGGATGACGGGGGCGGGTTCAGCTTTCCCTCGCTTGCTGCCGGGAAATTTACCATCACGGTTACGGCGACTGGGCTCGAGACGGTCTCTTCCGAAATCGTCTTGCAGCCGGAGGAAAAGCTGGTTGTGCCGGAGTTTAGGCTGTCACCGGCCGCGACGATCACCGATGTTCAAGTCTCGGTCACGCAGACGGAGTTGGCCACGGAGCAGCTGAGGGCTGAGGTACAGCAACGTGTCCTGGGCGTTCTCCCCAACTTCTACAGCAGTTACATCTGGGATGCGGCCCCTTTATCTTCCGGGCAGAAATACCAGCTTGCTTTGCGCTCCATCGCAGATCCGTTTGCGTTTGTGGGCACTGGAATCTTTGCTGCCGCTGAGCAATGGCAAAACACCTTTCCTGGATATGGTTCGGGCGCCCAGGGCTACGCCAAGCGCTATGGCGCTGCCTATGCGGATGAGGCACTCAGCCGGATGATCGGCAGTGCCGTCCTGCCATCGCTTCTGCACCAGGATCCGCGGTATTTTTATCGCGGCAGCGGAAGCAGGAAGTCGCGTGCTCTCTACGCTATCTCGGCGGCGGTTATTTGCAGAGCAGATAGTGGAAAGATGCAACCGAATTACTCCTACGTTCTGGGAGCTTTCGCTGCTGGCGGCATTTCGAACCTTTACCATCCGGCCAGTGATCGCGGAGTTGGCCTGACGATCGGCAATGGCTTTCTCAACGTTGGCACTCATGCTCTGGACAACCTGGTGCGCGAATTCCTGCTGCGCAAATTGACGCCGAAAGTCCCCGACTACGCGCAGGGCAAACCTTAACGCTCCGGCACCAAGAAACAGCCTGTTTAGGCCCTGCCTGTCCTGCCCGGTCACAAATCGTCCGGAAGCCTGCTTTGCCCATTCGTCACATCCTCCCACTTGCAGCGCACCTTTTGTCCCTCGCTGGTGAGCAGAATCAGTTCGTACTCGGTTGACATATCCATAGAAGCGACCGCAAATCCGTCGTTGAATGGTACGGGCCCAAGCCCGCAGATGACCCGAGGTCATCTCGAATTGGCTCAGGTCACAACGGTGGATTGGTGTAGCCCCGGACTTCAGTCCGGGGGAGCGGGTTTTCAAACTCGCTTAAACGCTCCCGCAGAATTTGGGGGCTTTAGCCCTGGTGTATGTATTTTGCTAAACGCCGATAGGATTTCGAGCCTGCAAGAGAACAGGGCTTTGTATCAGGTCACGACTACTTTAGTCGTGCCGAAACAATTGAGAATATGTCGGGCTTTTAGATGCCCCTGAGGACTCATTTCGTCGCAGCTATAGAATTTCTCAGCATCCCATTAAACGGCAACCACAGAAACTCTGGCAGCCAGCAAAACGAGAGCGATCCATAATAGGTCCGCTCCCAGCAGATGAGTGATCTGCAGCCAAAGGGGAGCGAGCAGAGCGACATCTGCAACCCCGAGGGCAAACTGCAAGATCAGCAGCGACAATACTCCCAATGCCAGTGTGCGGTCTGCGGGGCGTGGAAAGCTGCGCAGCAGCAGCCAGACAATGAACACGGCGGCGATCACGGCACTCACAGGGTGAACAACGCGCAGACGGATTAACCAGTTTGTCCCGTTCGCCAAGTCCTGAGTCAGGGCAGCGCGAATCGAAGTAGCGGGGAAGAGCGTATCGCTCAACGCCGCCAATGTTCCGCTCACCCCAACCATCAGCGTCGCTATGAGACCGGTGACGGCCAGCGGCAACTGGCTAAACCGCACAGAGCGTCGGTTGAAACCATCACCCTGGGAAACAAAGTGCGCAGAAAGAGCAAGCGCCGCCAACAGCAGCAGTGTATTGGCCAGGTGCAACGAGAGATAGACCGCGCGTGCGGGCGAGCGGTTGTCCGCGGTGAGCCGCAACAGAACAAGCAGGGCCCCAATAAGCGCCTCGTTGAAGATGAGTACTGTCGCTGCGACGACGGTGATCCGCGCCAGGTGTCCCCTTGCCGTGCTCCGGAAAACCCACACGAGAAGAACCAGCACAGCAATCACGGTGATGCCGGCCGTCATGCGGTGAGTGAGCTCGATCAGAGTGGCCAGTTGCGGATGGGTTTGCACCACGACCCCGTTGCACAGCGGCCAATGATCCCCACAGCCGGCGCCGGAGCTGGTGGCGCGGACCACCGCGCCCCACAAAATAGCCGCCACGTTGTAAGCCAGAACTGCCCAGGCAAAGCGGGGGAGAAGAGCCGGGGCACGAGATGGTTTCAGTGTCGCGGTAGCAAAACTCATCGATACCCCCTTCTTATCTTACCCGGCCAGCTCCCTGGCGCGGTGGGTGGCACGCATCCGGCTTTGATAATCAGCCAGCACTTGGTCCCCCCGCCCGTCCGTGCTGCCGAATCCCGCTCTCCATAACTGCCGGTAACGTCCCATGCTCAACACGTCCCGGCCTTAGTTCGCTTAGTTCGCTTTCTTCGCACATTTCTACAGACACAACAGCAACGTCCATGCCAGCCCCCGGACCTAAGGAGAACCAGTGTCGGTGCAAAGCTTATCGGTTTCCCCTTCTTAGCCTTACCCGGCCAGTTCCTTGGCGCGTTGGGTGGCGCGCATGACGGCTTTTATGAGGGTCACACGCAGGCCGCCTTCTTCCAGTTCCAGGATGCCATCAATGGTGCAGCCCGCCGGGGTGGTGACCGCGTCTTTCAAGAGAGCCGGATGATAGCCGGTTTCGAGCACCATCTTCGCCGCACCAAACGTGGTCTGGGCCGCCAGCAGAGTGGCAATGTCGCGCGGCAGGCCGACCTTCACCCCAGCCTCCGCCAACGACTCCAGGATGATGTAGATAAACGCCGGCCCGCAACCGGAAAGGCCAGTCACCGCGTCCAGGTGTTTTTCTTCGACCATCACGGTTCGCCCTACGGTCGAGAAAAGCAAAGCGGCGAGATCCAGTTGCTCCTGGTTGGCAAAGCGGCCACGGCTGAGCGCGGCAATGCCCGCGCCCAGCATCGATGGCGTATTGGGCATGGCGCGGACCACACCAATATCCATGTCCGCGGCATGTTCAATCGCAGTCGTGCGCACCGAGGCAGCAATCGAGACGATCAGCTTCTGCGGTGTGAGCGCTGGACGAATCTGTCGCACCACCTCGGGAACCGTGATCGGTTTAAGGCCGATCAGGATCAGATCCGCTCCCTGCGCTGCCGTGACGTTGTCGGTGGATACATCCACACCCCACTGCGCAGAGAGCTGCCCTGCCCGGTCTTCGTGTTCCACCGTAGCCGTGATTTGCTCCGGCTCAAGAACCTTGGACTTGAGGAACGCCTGGAGCAGAATGCCACCCATCTTTCCGGCTCCGAGAATGGCCACCTTGAGGCCGGCAAGCGGTTGCGGGGTTGTGTATCCGCCCATGATGTCTCCCTTACTTTTGTGTTTTTTGCTGTGCGATCCAGCCGTCGATCCGCTGCTCAAGGTAATCGAGTGGCAGCGCGCCGGAGTCAAGTACCTGGTCATGGAAGGCGCGGAGATCGAATCGATCACCCAGAGCCTGCTGCGCCTTGGTGCGGAGCTCCAGCAACTTGAGCTGACCCACCTTGTAGCCGAGTGCCTGGGCCGGATAGGCGATGTAGCGATCCACTTCGGCTTGCACATCCGTTTCGCCGACGGCGGAGTGGTCATGGAAGTAATCGACCATCTGCTGGCGCGTCCAGTGTTTGGAGTGGACGCCGGTATCGACCACCAAGCGGACCGCGCGCCAGATGTCGGCTTCTACGCGGCCAAGGTCGTTGTAAGGATCCTGGTAGAAACCGACATCCTTGCCCAGCCGCTCGGCGTAAAGTCCCCAGCCTTCGGTGTAAGCGGTGTAGTCGCTGTATTTACGAAACTCTGGAACGTCGGTCAGCTCCTGCGCGATCGATATTTGCAGATGATGCCCGGGCAGCCCTTCGTGATAAGCGATCGATTCCACCGAATTGAGCGCGCGCGTTTCAAATTTATAAGTGTTGACGAACACCGTCCCCGGGCGAGACCCGTCCGCAGTGCCATGCTCGTAATAGGCAGCTGCCTGATCTTTTTCCGCGTAGTCCGGCACCGGCGCGACCACCAGGGGTGCTTTCGGCAAACGTCCGAAGAGCTGGGGAAGTTTGGGGCGCATCTGGTCGAGATAACCGCGATACGCGTCCAGCAATTGCTCTTTGCTGGTAGGGAAGAGCTTGGGGTTAGCGGCGGCGCTGGTCTCAAGCGCTTTGATATCCGCAAATCCCAGCTTGTGCGCGATCGCCAGAATCTCCGCCTCGTCCTGCTTCACCTGGTCGAGGCCGATCTGGTGAATCTGGTCCGGCGTCAGGTCTGTGGTCGTGCTTCGCTTTACCAGAAAGCGGTAATAGGCGTCGCCATCAGGGAGTGCCCAGAGGCCCGGATCGTTGCGGCCGCCAGGAATGTACTGTGCCTGGAGAAACTTGCCAAAGCGAACGTACGCCGGGATGACCTGCCCGGTGATCGCGGCGAGTACTTCTTCTTTAATGCGAGTCTGCTGGGCGGCCGAAACCGAAGCTGGAAATTTTTTGACCGGCAACGCGAAGGGCCCGTCCTGCGGTTTTTGGTTGGCGATGGCGTTCACTTGCGCCAGCACTTTTTGCATCAGGTACGCGGGTGGCTCGCGATGGTCATCCATGCCGATCGACATATCGTCGGTGGTCTGTTGAAAGGCGAGTGGGACTTTCTTGAGACGAGCGATGTAATCGTCGTAATCCTTGACCGAGTTGAAGGCTAGTTGAGGAACAAGTTGAGGCAGATCGACCTGCAGGCCAAAGAACTGGTTGACGGGCATCTCCCAGGGCTTGAATCTGGCTTCTTCCTGGTCCTCGATCAGGCTGCGGACCAACAGATCTTTGCTCAACTGTTCCTGCGGGGACATTCCCGTCGTATCCACCTCGGCCAGTCGAGTGAGAAAGGCTCGCCCGCGGTTGAGGGACTCGTTATAAGCCTGCACGGAGTAGTCGGAGAGCTGATCGTTATAGCGATTGTCTCCGATGGTTGAGGCGAACTCGGGCTGATGCTTGAGGAGATCTTCCCAGTAGTCGGAGAAGACCGCATTCAGCGTTTTGACACGGCTGCTGAGAGCCGCGGTTTGCCCGACGCATGAGCTGGTAGCGAGGGCAATGAGGACGAAGGGAAAGGCGATAAGGTTCAGTATTCGTAACAAACGGGTTCCTGTGCTTGCTAGAAGCTAGTAAGCGCAGTGTATCGACAATTTGCCCGTGCGAACAGGGAAGCGGCCCCCTGCAACGGTATCGGCCAAGCTTTACAGCTTGCGGAAAAAACTCCGTTTTGTATCAGGGCACGACTTTAGCCTCTGGGCGCGGTTTTTCATCCGCCCCAAAAAGAACCCCGGGTGCCCCACACCCCCGATTTCCTGTGTAGTTTCGTGGGTTCCCTGAACTTCATGCGCTTTCCTTAAAAGAAAGGCGCACACGCGGTCCTGTCCAGAGCTGCGTACAGGAAATTCGGGGCATCTCGCTCGTTTTTGCGAGATGTGGGATACCACGGCTCCTCGCCACTGACTTTTTCGCAAAGCTGAGACTTCTTCCGCAGCCTGTTTACCCCCTGCGGGCGTCGAACCGCCAATCCTGTTCAAGCAGGCCGCAGGTTGAACCGCCAATCGGTGTAGCTCCGGACTAGTCCGGGGGAGCGGGCTTTTAAGCCCGCGGAAACGCTCCGACATATGAATTGAGGGCTTTAGCCCTGGCGGCTGGTTCTGCCTCCTTAGTCGTGATGAGCAATACTGGGCGTCGCCACCAGTTCTTCTTGTTTCACCTCCGTAGGCTGCATGGGCAAGGCAATGTCGGCTTCGAGCATGCGGTAGAGCGTGGACCGACTGATGCCCAGCTTGGAGGCGGCGCGCGCTTTATTACCGTCGCAGATTTTTAGCACCTGCAGGATGTGGCGCCGGATCACCCCGTCGAGGGTGAAGTTCTCCGGCAGGGCTGGTTCGCCGTCCTTGTTGCCGGCTGGTTCAAGCGGGAGGATCACCAGGTCAATGGGCCGCAGCCATTGCGCTTCGCTTGCCATGCACGCCGCCCGCACCACCGACTCCAGTTCGCGTACGTTTCCTGGCCACAGATGGCGCAGCAGGATAGGGAGTGAGCCCGGACCAAGGCCTTGCAAGGGTCTCTGTTGCTCTCTGGATACCGCGTCGATGAACATCTGCACCAGTGCCGGAATATCTTCTTTGCGATCCCGCAGCGGCGGCAGGGAGAAGGAGACGGCGCTCAAACGATAGTAGATTTCGGGCAGGAACGCCCCCGCAAGCACCTGGCTGCGCAGCGGTTTTCGCGAGGTGCAGATTAGCTGCGCAGGGGAGGGTTGAGCTGCTGGCTTCTCCGCAGAAAGCGATGTTTCAAAGGCACGAATGTGGCGCAAAAGTTGGGCTTGAGGCTCGGCGGCCAATTCGTCGATATTGCGGATCAACAGCACACCCTCGCCGGCGCGTCGAATAGCAGCCCGCAGCGGCTCGGAGCGCAGCTCGCTGCTGTTTCCGCCATCGGGCAAGAACAAGCCAGTCGCTTCTTCGACCACCAGCAGACCTGGGGAGGCATGCCGGGCCTGGATATGCCTGGCAAGCAGGTGTTTCCCGGTGCCGGCTTCGCCTTCAATCAGGGCCAGCCGCACGCGCGGGCCCATTTGTTGCAGCTGCTCGCTGACGCGGCGCATGGCCAACGACCGCGAAACCAACTCTGGCAACGGGCCCCCCGGGGGCCGCCGTGCGGGCGTCCAACGACTTTGGTCCCGGTTTGGTTGCAATGGCTGATTGATCATTCCTACCCCCAGTGGTGAAAGCGCTCTTAGCCGTTTATCGGCGGGGCGGGAGAAGAGTTGAGGCAGGCGAACGCAGGAGGATTTAGGTAAGTGAAAGAGCCGCAGGCGAAAAGCTCAATCTCACTCGCTTATGCATTGGTTTTCGCCCAGCGACGCCTACGCTTGAACGGTGCGCACTCGAGAAGACACGGCGTCGGAGGCGATCATGCCGTCGCGGATGTGGACCACGCGGTGGGCGTACTCCGCAATGTCCGGCTCGTGGGTCACCAGGATGATGGTATTGCCCTTGGCGTGCAAATCATCAAACAAAGCCATGATCTCATCGCCGGTCTTGGAGTCCAGGTTGCCGGTCGGCTCGTCGGCCAGGATGATCGAAGGCCGATTCACCAGGGCGCGCGCGATCGCCACCCGCTGCCGTTGTCCGCCGGACAGCTCGTTGGGCTTGTGATTCATCCGCTCGTCCAGATTGACCGAGCGCAAAGCCGCCTTGGCCCGCTCGATTCTCTCCTGGGCAGGGGTTCCGTTGTAGATCAGAGGCAGTTCCACATTGTGCAGAGCAGTGGCCCGCGCAAGAAGATTGAACGTCTGAAACACGAATCCGATTTCGCGATTACGAATCCGTGCCAGCTCGTCATCGTTCAATTCACTGACCAGGTGCCCGTTCAGCCAGTATTTTCCCTTGCTCGGCGTATCCAGGCAGCCAATCAGATTCATCAGCGTCGACTTGCCCGAGCCCGAGGGGCCCATGATGGCGACATACTCGTTGTGCCGGATCCGCAAGCTGATACCGCACAATGCGTTCACCACCTGGTCGAGGCCCATGGTGTAGGTCTTCCACAGATCCTCGACCACGATGACCTCCCCTTGAGAGGCCTCGCGGGCCGCGTCGGTTTGCGCTGCGCTGGTGGTGTCGAGTGCCATCCTTTGCTCCTGTTACGACGATTCCGTGCTTTGCGTTGCGGTTGCGTTGTCGCGCTTTAACTTGACGTCGTTCTTGAGCGTGCGCAGCACCTTATAGGGCCCGATCACTATCTCATCTCCTGCTTTGAGGCCGCTGAGCACTTCAATGTCTGTCGACCCGGTGATGCCGGTAGTAACCGGGACGAACTCCGATTGCAGCTTGCTGCCATGCGAGCGCAATACAAACACACCCTGGGTGCCGGGATCCTGTGCGCTGGCTGCCGGCGTTCCATCGGCGTTCGTAGCAGCGTTCACCGTCTGCATGGTCGGGCCGGGTTTGAGCGATGCCGGGGTACGCATGGCTAAGGCCTGAATAGGAATCGTGAGTACATCCTGCCGCCGCGCAGTCGTTATCTTGGCCGTTGCCGAAAGCCCCGAGCGGAGTTCGGGGGGCGGATTTGTCAGCGTCACCACGACCTTGAAATCCTTCGCTTCCTCGGTTCCGGTCGTGCTTTGGCTGGTTGCGATACCCGTGGAGCGCAAAATAGCCTGATCGCCAACTTCCGTCACTTTTCCCTGGAAGACCTTGCCTTGCATGGCATCGACGGTTACATCTACCGGCTGGCCCATGGCGACATTCACGATGTCGGTCTCGTCCACTTTCACTTCTGCGGTGATGACGGAGAGGTCGGCCAGGGTCATCAGCGTGCTCCCCTGGGCATTCTGGATACCCACCACCACCGTCTCGCCCTCGCGCACCGGCATATTGGTCACAATGCCGTCAAAGGGCGCAATGCTGACAGTTTTGTTCAGGGCATCAACATTGCTGGTCAAGGTGGCCTTGGCAGTGCCCAGCTTTCCCCGGGCAGATGCCGTCTGCGCCCGAGCCTGCAGCAGGGCTGCTTTGCTTTGCGCCAGCGTGGCGACGTCGGTATCGTAGGCTGCTTTTTTGGAGTCGTATTCCGATTTAGCGATCAGCTCCGCTTTATAGAGCGCTTGCGCTCGCTGCCAGTCCAGAAGCTTCTGGTTGAGGTCCGCTTGCGAGTGAGCCACGGTTGCTTCGGCAGTATTTTCCGCTGCCTCATAGGAGGAAATGTCGGTGTCGGCAGATCGGATGCTGGCTTCCTGCGCTTCGACGCCGGCTTTGGCCTGAACGCTCTCTACCGTGGCCAGGATCTGCCCCTTCTTTACATGGTCGCCTTCCTTGACGTACAGGTGCGTAATGCGGCCGAAGGAAGTGGCGCCAATGTTGACGTAGGTTTTCGGCCTGATTTGCCCCGTTCCGCTTACGATAGAAACCAGGTTCTGACGCACGACCTTACCCGTAAGCACCTTGGTATATCCGGATTGGGCGCGGACGATGGTAAATGCGGTAATCGCAGCCGCCACCAGGACCACCCCTGAGATGATCAGTATTTTCTTCAGTTTCATGGGTAGAACGGCTTATCGTCCTTCGCAACTATCATACGTGCAACCTCCCGCGCCGGTTCCAAACTTTCGCTGGGTACCGCGGATTCAGGTTACCGGCGCGCGCTATCGGCCGGAAGATAAAGGGCGAAATGACATTCGCTGCTTGAAATCGGTGTTACCGAACCTTAAACTTGTGGGTGCCGTACGGGGAGTATCGCGCATCCTATGCTGAAGCGGTTTGACAATTACTTTCACCTTTTAAGAGTCGCGTGGAGTGGTTTTCCTTGTAAGAAAACCACGGGAAAAGTTTTGGCTTCGGTGTACGGCAATCGTCAAACCGCTGGACGGGCTCATTCCACCCTTTTTCTGCTCTTGTCTTTAGGCCTGTCTCCAGTAGTCATCGCGCAAAGTGCGTCGCCGGTCGGTGATCCGAACACCCCTCCCGCCGCCGTGCAAGAAAACCAGACCACTCCGAGTGGTGTGGATCCGCTCAAACGCCCGCAGAGCGACAAAGAAAAGTTCAAGCAGCAAAAGGAACTCAGAAACGAACTCAAAGGACCCTATAAAAAATGGGTCGATGAGGATGTGCGCTGGATCATTACCGACCAGGAACTAAAGGCGTTCAAGAGCCTGTCGAATGATGAAGAGCGGGACAACTTCATTGAGCAGTTCTGGCGCCGGCGTAATCCAGACCCCGACTCTCCTGAGAACGAATTCCGCGAAGAAAACTATCGCCGCATCGCTTACGCGAACGAGCATTTCGCTGCCGGCAAGCCGGGTTGGAAGACCGACCGCGGCCACATGTATATCGCTTACGGCAAGCCGGACAGCATAGAGTCTCACCCCAGCGGCGGCTCGTACGAGCGGCCCATGGACGAGGGTGGTGGTGAAACCTCGACCTTCCCCTTTGAGACCTGGCACTACCGCTACATTGAGGGCATCGGCGAAAACATCGATATCGAGTTTGTCGATACCTGCATGTGCGGCGACTACCACATGACGCTTGATCGCTCAGAGAAGGATGCGTTGCTCCACGTGCCGGGCGCCGGCGCGACCCTGGGCGAGCAGATGGGAACCTCGAAGCGGCAGGACCGCTTCAATGGCGGCCTGGAGAACCTGGGAAGTGGTCCAGGCACCCAGGGGAACCAGGCCAAGGAATTCGACCGCCTGGAGCAATTCTCCAAGCTGCAAGCGCCTCCCGTGGTGAAGTTCAAGGACCTCGAATCCTTCCTGGTGAACCACAAAGTCCTGAGCGGGCCGTTCTTTCCTTTCGAGGTGCGCACTGACTACGTAAAAGTGACCGAGGATACGGTCCTGGTCCCGTTGACCTTGCAGGTCAGAAACCGGGATATCACCTTTAACACCAAGGACGGCGTCGCCAAGGGCGAAGTGAACGTATTAGGCCGCGTGGCAACCATCACCGACCACGTGGTGCAGACCTTTGAACAGACCCTCGAGGTGGAGGAGCCAGCCGAACTCCTGGGCAAGGCGCTCGATCAGGCTTCGGTTCACTGGTGGGCCCTGCCTCTTAAGCCGGGCCGCTACCGGGTTGATATTGCCATCAAGGATGTGAACAACCCCGACCACGTGGGTACCTGGGCGCAGGGAATCATCGTCCCCAAATACGACGATGAGAAGCTCTCCGCGTCGTCGCTGATCCTGGCCGACAAGATGGAGCAGGTGCCGACCAAGCAGATTGGCACCGGGCAGTTCATCCTCGGCAACACCTACGTTCGGCCACGGGTCAGCTCCGGGCCGGCGGTGGCGGTCACTTTCCATCGCAGCCAGAAGCTCAATTTCTGGATGCAGGTTTACAACCTGGCGATTGATGACAAGAGCAAAAAGAACGCCGCCACGATTCAGTACCAAATAGTGGATATGGCGTCTAACAAATCGATTTTGGATACGTCAGAGACTAGTGCGGCCATGGGAGATAACAGTCTCAACTCTGACCAGTTGACGCTGCGGAGATCGGTGCCCCTGGCCAGCCTGCAGCCGGGCAAGTACCAGGTGACGATCACTGTTAATGACCATGTGTCCAAGCAGCAGGTAGCGCAATCGGCACCGTTTACGGTTGACTAGCCCTCTGATAAGCTGGAAATAGTGACTTTGGGTGGCCGGAGCAGAGCATTATCAGCGGCAAGCAAAACTGGGTTACTGCAATGCGTTCGAGTGAGTAGCGTATTGAGTGCGTAAAAGGTATTGCCAAATCGCAGCTCTGATGGTGATGACGATGGCGGGCTTTTTGCCTGCCTCGGCCGCGCCTTTCCCAGGAACCGTGAGCGGAGTTGTGCGCGACTCTCGTGGCACTCCGCAAATGGGCGCCATGGTTGAGCTTCTGGCCTCTGACGCCACCGTGGTTGCCAGGGTCTACACCAATGTTCGCGGCTCCTTCGCCTTCGACCATATCTTTCCCGGAACATACCAGATAAAGGCGACGGGAGACTCCTTCCTGCCCACCTTGCGTGAAGACCTCCGCCTGGCTTCGCGCAGCAAACTGGTCGTTAACCTCACCCTGAGCACCCTTTTCGAAGCCATCCAATGGCTCCCAGCGCAGCCCCGCTCGCCCGATGAACCCAGCGATGACTGGAAATGGACCTTGCGCTCGTCGAGCAATCGTCCGTTGTTACGCCTGCTGCAGGACGGCCCATTGGTCGTGCTTTCCCCACAAGATCACGGGTCTGGTCCGCAATTGGCAGCCCGCGTCGAGGTGAGCGGTCCCTCGCGCGAGTTTGGCCAGGGCGGCCCTCATCATGCCTTTTCCGTGGAACGCTCGAGTGCCGTGGGCGGCCACCTGATCCTGCGCGCTAACCTGAGCCCCCGACCCACTGATAGCTCAGAGTACATGGCCGGATATCAACTGGGGCTTGGTCCCGAACGCACCATCCGCAACGTTGCCAGTGTGCAGCAGATGTCGGCCATCGAAGGTGGAGGAAGCCAAGGTTTCTACGACTTCCGCCTGCGCAGCGCCGAGGCGGTGAATCTGGGTCCCAATGCATCGCTGGAGTTGGGCAACGAAGTTCAGTCAGTCCATGGCGCTTCTGACACGGTTTCCAGCATGCCGTTCGTGAACGCCGCCTGGCATGATGAGAAGGTCACTGTATCCTACCGTGCTGCCACTTCGCCGGAGTTACAGAATGCCGCTGATATCGGCGATAGTCCTACCCTTGCCCCCTTGTTCTCTGAAGAGGGCGGCAGGGTTCGGATCGAGCATGGTCTGCACCAGGAGCTACGCTTTGAGGACAACACCGCATCTCGTCGTGCGATGGTGTCCTTCTATCAGGATGAGGTGCAGGATCCGGTCATCGGCGGGGGCGGATGGGTATCCCAGCAGGATTTGGCCGGTGGTGACGTGTTGTACGATCCGGTTGCGCAGGGCTTTCGGGTAACCGGCCCTGGGTACACAACCGGCGGCCTGCGGGCAGTCCTGGCGCAAAAGATTACAGGGTCAACCTGGGCAACGCTCTCCTATGCCAACGGCAAGGCGCTGACCTTCGAGATTCCCGATGGCGCAATCAGTGTGGACGAGGCTGTGCAAGGCTTGACCCAGCGCAGAACCGAGGCGATCACCGCAGCGATCGATGGCAAGGTAGTACGCACCGGGACCGGTTATCATGCTTCTTACCGTTGGCAGCCAATGAGTACGGTGACGCCCGTGGCCATGTACGACAGTTTTGGACAAGGCGCCTACCTGAGCATCCTGGTTCGCCAACCCGTTCATTGCGGCCACCTGCTGCCTAACGGAACCGAGGCATTGGTCGATGTCCGGAATCTGCTCGCTGAGGGTTATCGTCCTTTCCTGACCCGCGACGGGAGCACGCTCTATTTCGCCCAGAGCGAGCGGTCGATTCGGGGCGGTCTTTCCTTTACGTTCTAAAAACGGGCTCCCTGGCGCACCCCGGCCAAGACTGGACGTGAGCGTGTTGGGGGCGCAGAATATGCTATATTTTGCTTGGGACGCCCGGTCCTTTTCCGCCTTTCCATCCGCACGGACGCGTAGCTCAACTGGCAGAGCATTCGACTCTTAATCGACAGGTTGGTGGTTCGATTCCACCCGCGTCCACCATACTGCTGGCGAGCGGTTGCCCCGTCTGTCCGGGGTCCAAAATCCGCGATACGTTCAGCACACCTCATACTTCGTCGCGTCCCGCTTAACGCCGCCACGGATGTAGCTCAAGTTGCTTGACGGCACCCATTCATGCGAGTAGCTTGACGCTAAGTCTCCCCCGAAAAGCGAGGTCAGCTATGCGAGGGTTTCAGCTGTTGATGTGGTCCACTGCGCTTCTAACTATCCTCTTCCAAGCTGCGTTTCTGTTTGAGCTTCATAGTCCTCAAGCGACGGACGAGATGTTGTGGTCTCTTTTCCTCATAAGTGTTGTTTGCCTCATCGTATTCCTGTACGCCCGAAGCGCCGTATCTTCGATCAGAAAGTGGAGAAGCTGACCGGCTGGGTCAGAAACTTCGGCGAAGACTCAAGCAAGGAAGTATCTGTTCCTTTTACTGTTACCGATAGCTTCCGGGCATCGTGATCGGTCTATTCCATGCGCAGGGTTTCGGCCGGCTGGATGCGAGTGATCCGCAAGGTGGGCAGAAAGCTGGCGACGAGCGCGATGACGGCAAGGATGACGGGAACCGCAACCAGCGTGATCGGATCGTGATTGCGTATGCCATAAAGTTGGCTGCGGAGTATCCGGGTAGCGAGCAGCGAACCCGCCAGGCCGGCAGCAAGTCCGAACGCCGTGGCAACCACACCAGAAGCCCCGATGGTGATCATCGCATCGCCAAAGGTAGAGCCCAGCGCAATGCGGATTCCGATCTCGCGGGTACGCTGCACCACCAGGCTTGAAACCAGGCCGTAGATTCCGATAGCCGACAACAGCAGCGCAAGGCCTGCAAGGGCAGTCAGCAGCGCAACCTCGATCCGCTGGTATACCAGGCTCTCGGCGAGAAGGTCGGGCATGGCGTAGAAGCCGGCGAAGGGTAGCGTGGGGTCGGCCTCCGCAAGCGCCTTCTGCATACCGGAAGTGATCGATTCGATTGGGCCGCGAGTACGGACAATCCAACTGGGCTGGAACCAGAGGTTGCCCATAACGACCAGCTGCGGGTCTGCCTGGGCAGCGGGGATGTAGAAAACGGGCTCGGTGCTGAGAGGCGCATCCGGATACACGCCAGGGCGCTTGGCCACATTGCCGACCACCCCGACGATAGTGATCTTGTCCTTTCCATCGGACACGTGGCGACCAACAGGGTTGGGGTCATTGAAGAACTTGCGGCCGAACGATGGATTGACGACGGCGACATGCTCAGTAGAGGAGATGTCACTGTCGGCGAGTGCGCGGCCGGCAAGCAGGGGAATACGGAGAGTGCTGAAATAGCCCGGAGTGACCCAGGCGAGCGACGACGAAGGCTGCTCACCTGAAAGCGGTCCTTCCAGGATCTGCAGACCGTTGTTTAGACCGCGCTCGTAGGGAACGCTGAGGCCAACAGCGGCATCCACTACGCCGGGAATGCGCCGCATCGCTTCCAGACTCCGATCGAGCAAAGTTCGAAAGGCAGCAGGATCGTGGTAGCGAGCGTCGTCGAGCGAGAGCTTTGCGGTCATGACGTTGTGGGCGTCGAAGCCGGCAGGTAGCGTCTCCAGATGGATAAGTGTCCGGATGAGCAGTCCCGCAGAGAAGAGCAGTACGACCGTAAGACACACCTCACCGGCGATCAGGATCTGGCGGATACGGCTCGAACCCGCTGCGACCCCGTAGCTGCCGTGAGCGACAGACGATCGAACGTCGACACGCCTGGCGCGGATGGCCGGCAGTGCTCCGAAGAACAGGCTGGTCAGCAAAGACATACTCAAGGTGAAGCAGAGGACACGGCCGTCGATCGCAAGACCGCCAAAAGGGAGAAATTCGTCAGGTACAAAGCCCCGGACGGAGTGAAGGATACCGGAAGCAAGAACCAGGCCGAGCGCGGCTCCGATCAGTGCTAGAAGAACAGTCTCAACCCAAAGTTGGCGAAGGATAGCAGTACGCGTGGCTCCCAGGGCCAGACGCGTGGCAATCTCCGGCGTGCGGCGATCGATGCGTACCAGGGTAAGACCGGCGAGGTTAGCACATGCGATGAGCAGGATGAAGCTGACCGCGAGCATGAGCGCGAGAACTGGAGTTCGCATCTGGCTGCCGAGATACCTGGAAAGCGGCTGCGCATAGAACCACGCTCGGTTGCGAGGCGACTGGGAGATTTGTTCAAAGCGAGAGGGGCGGAGCCGCGAGATCTGGGCGTCGGCCTCTTGCCATGTGGCCCTGCTGCGCAGCCGAAGGAGAATACTGCAATTATTCCCGACACATTCGCCTTTCGGGTCGGTGGGAACAAGTGGTGTGAAGAGTTCGCCATTCCCCGGAGTATGCGCTCCGTTTGGGAGGACACCCACAACGATGTAGGGTTCGCCTTTCAGCGTGATACTTTTCCCCAGGACATGAGGATTTCCCTGAAGAGCAGAGTGCCAGAGGGGGTAGCCGAGGACGACTGCTTTTGGTCCGCCGGGGTGGTCTTCTTCGGCAGTAAAGCCGCGGCCAAGCAAGGGCCGGATGCCGAGCACATCGAAGTAACCAGCAGACACGCGGGTAGCGTGGACGTAGCGGATTGCGGCTCCGGGCTCTGAACCGGCTTGAAGGTTTACTCCCGTTGTCCCTCCCTGCGCGGCGGCTTGTGCCGCGGTGACGTCGCGGCTGACCAGGTTCCAGGTTTCACCGTCCTGACTATCGTCGTCATCGACAACGACCTCGCCGGTGCGGGACGAAATACCTTCCACGTGGAGTATGAGGCTGGCCACACGGTCTGCATCGGGGTAGGGCAACGGCCGAAGCATGAATCCGTTGACCATACTGAAGACTGCAGAATTAACCCCGATGCCGAGTGCCAGGGTGAAGATGACTGCCAGCGAGAAGCCGGGAGTGCGGTGGACCTGCCGTATAGCAAAGCGCAGGTCTTGATCTAAGCGCTCCAGCCACATCCAACCGCTGAGCTCATGGGTTACATCTTTCACGAGTCCGACGTTGCCAAATTCCCGTTCAGCTTCGCGCCGGGCTTGCTCCGCTGAGGCGCCGCGGTCGCGCTTGTCCGCAGCGGCCAGTGCGAGATGCGCCTTGATCTCTTCATCGAGATCTGACTTATCGTGGTCAGGTCGAAGGATACGGCTCCAGAAGCGCATGGCAGACCTCAGCTCTGTGGCGTTGGAGAAAGGATGTTGCCGATTGCGGCCACCATCGCTTCCCACTTGGAGCGATCACGAGCGAGTTGCTTCTTACCCTCCGCCGTGATGCGGTAAAACTTTGCCCGTTGATTCTGCTCGGTCTGGCCCCATTTCGAAACGATCCAGCCCTGGCGCTCCATGCGATGCAATGCCGGGTACAACGAGCCGGTTTCCACCTGCAGCACCTCTCCCGACTGGGCGCGAAGCGCCTGCCCAATCCCGTAGCCGTGCTGAGCGCCCCATTGCAGCGTTTGCAGGATGAGCATGTCCAGCGTTCCCTGCAGCAGCTCAATGCGATTTTGATAAGGCTGGTGTTCCGGGGTCGGCATGTAGACACTCTACATGCATAGGCAGCAGATTGTCTACAGCACTCTTGTCTAACGGCACAGCCTGCCGAGTTGTTTGAGTCGATCAAGGGTGACTTGGGACGGGGCCGCGCGGCAGAGGGCTTCCTGGGCGCGGCCGGCGTTAGCCTCATCGTTCGCGACCAGGTCGAGGAGCCAGTCGGTGGCCTCCTGTTGGCGAGTCAAGGCGATGGCTGCGAGCAAGGTGTCACGAAACCAGGGATCGCGAGCCGTGCCGAACGTGGTTCGCAATCGTTGGAATGCTTCGGGAGTGTGGGTCTGGGCAATTGCCATCGCGGCTTCGGCCGCGGAATCATCTTCGCGCGGCAGGAACCGCGCCGCCCACTCGATAGCGCCTGGACCCTCGAGCGAAAGGATACCGGAATAGCAGGCGCCAAGAAGCTCAGGCTCGCCGGAAGCCGACTCGGCGAGCAAGCGGAGCAGCAGCGCGGCGGAATCGTTGCCCACCTGCTCAATGGCTCGAACGGCATTGATGCGGACAGGGAGTTCCTTATCCGCCAGCAGCGGAACCAAATGGATAAGCAAGCGATGGCTGTTGAGCTCGCGGCATTGCACCAGCGCCAGCGCGCACGTACCGCGCAGTGTCCCCGCTGTGTCGGCTGACCCGCCCCACACGGGTTCAAGCTGGATGTGACGTATACCCGCGAGAAAGAGTTCCGATTCCTGATATTCAAAAGCCGCGAGTGTCTTGGCGATAGCGTTCTTGGCCCAGCATTGCGGATCAGATTTGGCGGCGTTTTGCAGAAACCGCGGAAAGGCTGCAGCAAGATTTGGAGTGAGACTGGCGAGCTGGTGATGCAGTGTGATTGCCGCGGCCCGGGCGACCATCAGGTTGTTGCGAAGAGCGAGGGCCTTTACCAGCTCGGGTTCGGCGACATCCGGCGATACTTCACGAAGCGCGTCAAGGCTGGCGAGTTCGGCGTCGAAGGTACGTTTGGGTGGCATGGGCGCCGTTTGCCTCAGACGAAGCCGGCAGACGGTATATACGCGTCATTGAAGAGACTACCCCAGGAAGGGTCGAGATACTGCCAGCGCTGAGTCCCGAACCAACTGGTTGGCAGCTCTGGTATATGCAGCAATCCGTGGCCGCCGGCGCAAATCAGCTCCGTGCCGTTCCATGCCAGGAAGTTTCGCGATGCCAGGCCAACGCGGACGGGATGGGAAAGGACGCGCAGGCATACCGGACAGCGCTTTCGTTGGTCCTGCAAAATCCACCGAAAGGCGAACAGAAACCCGAAAAATGAGATCGACAACTGGATACACTGTCCCGTCGTGGAATTGAGAGGATGACCAGCGTAGGCAGCATCGAGAGAAGTGAAACAAACCAATGGGACAACCAGCGCGATCTTGCTCCAGAAGAAGATCCACCGTCGCATGCGTACCGGCCAGGGTAGCGGTCCCCTATGGTGTGGGTATTCGCCCAGCGGCAATGCAGTAGTTGCGGGCAAAGCGATCAGGGCGACGATCAGCGTGAACAGAAGGGTAGAGAACGGTTGGCGGGCTCTCTGCGCAAGCGATATGCAATCGAAGTGATCAGCAAACCCGTCTTCCCGCGGTACCGTCAGGTCTCGCCATTCGCCGGTTCGCGCTTTGGATCCGCTCGCTTGCAGGTGAGCCAGCACGAATCCTTTGGACTTCAACGGCAACAGGTTCAAGTGTCTTTCGTCCTCGAGCAACCACGCATCCAGTTGGCCCGGCAAAGGCCACGAGTCTTGCGAGAAAACCCCGGCGATCAAAACGCGCATGCCCGCTATCTCAGTAACGCTCCCAAGCAGATGCGGATCGCCGCCGAAGGACTCCCGCCAGACCCTTTGGCTTAGGAAGAGCTTCGCGGAGTAGTCCCCGTTTGGCTGGTCTGGAGCCATCGGGACTATCTCCCGATGGAGCAACCGGAAAATGTTGTCGCTTGCCCGCCCAATCGAAAGTTCCGCGCCTTTGTGCCTGGTAACGTGAATTCGTTTGCGTATTGGTTGGTAGAAGGCAAGATCAGTGAACAAGTGACGGGTGCTCGTCTTCCACGACTGATAGTCCTGGAAGCCTATCGACGGCGACTCGGCGCCGGAGTAGCCGCCGCTCGAAATCATCACCAGGCCATCGGCGCGATAGGGCCATGGATCGACCGCACTCCTTACACCCGGGAGAGACAAACAAACCAATAGACTGATTCCCGTCAATATCGCCAGGCTAACGGAACAGCGCGACGCAGAGCCAGGGCGAAATACTCTTCGACATGTGGAGTGAGGGTTGTTCCACCGCAGCCAACAGGCGTCCCGGAAGGCGCCAAGGCAAAAATTAGTTACTTCCGGGCTGCCGCGAAAGCGGCCTCGCGATTTCGAATCGCGCGCGTGCCAAATGTGCCAAAGCTCGGCCTGCCACTCGGCCAACCACTCTGCCCTGTCTTGACCCGGCACCAGCCATGCGGCACTGCGGAGAATGAAGAGGGAAGACGGAAGGGAGCGCAGCAGCAAGCGGAGGTTCATGCGTTCTTGACCTCCGGATCAGCGATCATTTTTTTCAGAAGCGGATAGCGTTCATGCATCGCTTGCAGCGTTGCTACACCAGCCCGGGTCAGTTTGTAGTACTTGCGTAAAGGGCGCTGCTCAGCGTCGGCGATCGACTGCTGTTCCCACTTCGAGACAATCAGACCGTCGCGTTCCAGGCGGCGCATCGCCGGATAGACCGTCCCGCTGGGCAGCCCTGTCGCTTCCATCACGCTGAAACCGTAGACTTGGCCGCCGTGAATGGTTTGCAGAATCATGGCAGCGGTGTGGGAAAGTTTGGGCTCGGTGGCCATGCTGTCATTTTACCTATGTAGCATTCTATTGACTAGTGTAAAGATAGTATGCTACATAGGGGGAAGAGGTACACGCCATGCAATCCCTCATCAACAGGCTGTGCTCAGATCGGAGCAAGAAATTAGTTCGCACGAGCGTGAGACTTTTCTTAATAGCAATAGCACCTGTCGCGATCTCACAGGTCGCTACGCCGCCTGCCGGACAGGCCGCCCCAGGAGTGGACGCCTACGTTGGTGTTTGGAGGATGTCCTTTCATGGCAAGAGAATAGGGGAACTCGAATTTATAAAGTACAAGAATCAGCTCGCCGGCAGTCTTACCAATGCTCATGCAATCATTGGCCCTGACGGCGTGATCACGATGTATCAGATCCCCGGGAGCGCCCCGGTCGCTGAGACTGCAATGTCCGAAGGCTCTCTCCACTTTGTTGTCGCCGAGCCATTTGATTCGACGATCGGCTTCCAGATGACTCTCGATGGAACAGATAAAGCTCGCCTCCTCTTTAACAAGAAGTCACCAAACGGCCAAACGATGGATTTCGATTTGACCAAGGTCTCCTGGGAGGAGAACGAAAAGGATGTGACCCATTAGTTCGTCTGCACCGCCAGTCGCTATTGCTCCCTGCCAAGACACGGGTGTGTTCCTGCAAAGGAGTGGAAGGTGGCTGCGCCGGGACCGAGGCTTTTAGGCATGAAAACTTCTTTGTGGCTTCTGGCGACGCTTGCGTGGGTTCCCTTGCATTCTCAGGACGTTCTGACGTGGCACAACGACAATGCACGGACAGGACAGAACCTTGAGGAGAGAATCCTCACTTTGCAAAACGTGAATCCCCGGACATTTGGTAAATTGTTCATCCTTCACGTCGACGGGAAAGTAGATGCTGAGCCGCTTTATGCCGCAGGGAGAGAAATCCCTGGCAAGGGAATGCGCAATGTACTTTACGTAGCCACGGAGCACGCCAGTGTATACACACTCGATGCGGATACAGGAACGGAATTCTGGCACGTTTCGTTGCTCAAACACGGAGAGACTCCGTCTGATAATCATTCCTGCGACCAGGTAACGCCGGAGATCGGTATCACCTCTACACCGGTCATCGATCTGCACCGTGGTCCACATGGCACGCTCTATGCAGTCACCATGAGCAAGGACCGGTCAGGCCGTTACCTGCAAAGACTCCATGCGCTTGATCTTCAAACCGGAGGCGAAGAGTTCGGTGGTCCCGTCGACATCCACGCGACGATTCCAGGAGCCGGCAATGCAGGAGCCAACACTGCCGGTCAAGCCCGTATTTTCGATCCTCAACAATACGAGGAGCGGGCCGCGCTCCTATTGCTGAATGGCGTGGTCTACACCAGTTGGGCGTCACACTGTGACTTTGATCCGTATAACGGATGGATCATCGGTTACAGCGCAGCCACGCTGCAACAGGCTGCGGCGCTCAACATTACGCCCAACGGGAAGGAAGGCGCGATTTGGCAAAGCGGCGCCGGGCCCGCTGCTGATCCTGACGGCTACATTTACGTGTTGGCGTCGAACGGAACCTTCGACACCAAACTTAACTCCAAAGGATTTCCCGCGAGAGGCGATTTCGGCAACGCCTTCTTGAAGATCTCGACTCACGCCGGCCGTCTTTCTGTTGCGGATTACTTCGCGATGTCGAATGTGGTGGCAGAAAATGCGGCCGATGGCGACCTCGGTTCTGGTGGCCCAGTCGTGCTGCCCGAAATGACGGATGCGGGGGGGCAAACTCGCCATCTGGCGGTCGGAGCGGGCAAGGACAGAAATATCTACCTGGTAGATCGCCATGCCATGGGGCATTTCGATCCGCATGGAAACCAGAATATTTATCAGGAACTTCCCGAGGCCTTGCGGGGTGGCTTGTGGGAAGGTGCCCACGGCGCCCCAGCGTATTTTGATCACCGGCTCTACTATGGAGCGATGGAACAACCGATGCGCGAATTCCGGTTCGTGCATGCGCGCCTTCTGGCCAAACCCAGTGGGCAAACCGCCCTGAGCTTTATCTATCCTGGGGCAACCCCGAGCATCTCCGCGGATGGAACGCGCAACGGGATCGTGTGGGCCGTGGAAAATAGAGACCCGGTTGTGCTCCATGCCTACGACGCAAACGATCTAACGCACGAGCTGTACAACAGTCACCAGGCCCCATCCTGGAGAGATTATGTGGGCTCCGGAAACAAGTTCATCACTCCTATGATCGCCCACGGAAAAGTCTACGTTGGAACCACGGATGGCGTTGGCGTCTTTGGCTTGCTCCCGAGCTCCGCATCACGCAGATAGCTGCGCTGCATACAAATCCAAGATCGTCCCATAGACTGATTGGGAATGATATAGTATGCTACATAGGGTATGGCGATTGAGGTCCTATCCTGTGCTTGAACTCGAAAATGTTTCTAAAAGCTATCGAGGTATACCTGCCATCTCCAGCGTCAGCTTTCGCGTGAATGCCGGCGAAGTGGTTGGCTATCTGGGAGCCAATGGCTCAGGAAAATCTACTACCGTCAAAATCATTACCGGGCTGCTGCAGCCCAACGAGGGCCGGGTCCTGTTCCAGGGAAAAAACATACGCGACGACCTGGCGAGCTTTCGTGGGATGCTCGGCTATGTGCCGGAGGAAGCGCACCTTTACACCTATCTGTCGGCGATCGAATACTTGCAATTGGTCGGTAGGCTAAGGGGGCTGCGGGAACGGTTGATCCAAACCAAGGCTCACAGGCTGCTTCAACTACTTGGCCTGGAATCCTGGCGGCATTCGCCGATTTCCATGTACTCCAAGGGCATGAAGCAGCGGGTGCTGATTGCCGCTGCGCTCATGCACGACCCATCGCTGTTGATTTTTGACGAACCGCTTTCCGGATTGGATGTCCTCTCCTCCCGCCTGTTCAAAGATTTGCTCCTGGAACTGACAACAGCAGGCAAAGCCGTTCTTTATATTTCGCATGTTCTCGAAGTGGTGGAGCAGATTTGCACTCGTGTAGTGGTCATCGCCAAGGGGAAGATTCTTGCCGACGCAAGACCTTCTGAATTAACCGGGAATATGCACCTTAACAACCTTGAAAGTGTCTTCGCCCAACTGGTGCAGCAGGAGGACACAAAGTCGGTGGCCCGTGAACTGGTGGATGCGATCAAGGTGGGAAATGTTTAGAGCAGTTTCGCAATTACTGCGGTCTGGCAAAGATCGAGAGGAGTGGTTTTCCTTGACAGAAAACCACGGCAAGACCTGTCGCTTCGGTTTACACCAATTGCGAAACTGCTCCAGCGCCCTGCGTGTGCTCACCCCGCCGGAGTTTCCTGTTCTGTCGCTTGGAGTGCAGGCTCAGTTGCCGGTGGCAGAGGCGCAGGAACAGACTCAGTTTCGTCTTCTGGTACGGCATTTCCTGGAGCGGTTCTTCAACAACGAAATGGTTTCGTCGGATGGTGACGCGAAGAAGCGTCTTCTCCAGGCAATGTACGCCATCGCACTTCCGCTGATCGTCGTCGCCCTCTTTTTGGCTCCGCCTTACCACGCGCCTTTGCCCCGGTCCTTCTGGTCCCAGGTGAGCGACCACTATTTCTACCTGTTGTATTCGTTTGTGACCATGGGCCTCGTAAGCATCTTTTCCTGGGATTTGTTGTTCCCGGATTTGCTCGACATGTTCATTCTCTCCCCTCTTCCGATTGCTTCAATGCGACTGTTTCTTGCCAGGATTGTCGCTGCCTGCCTCTATCTCGGATTGTTTCTTTGCGGAACCAGTGTGCTTGGAGCCGTTTTCTTTCCGCTGCTAGCGGAGCCTCCGCAATTTACACGCCACGTGTTCGCGCACCTGGTCGCAGTGCTGGCCAGCGGTGCTTTTGCCGCGGGTGCAATCCTGAGTCTGCAGGGGCTCATCCTTGCGGTGATGGGCGAGCGCCTCTTTCGTACCATTGCGCCATTGCTGCAGGCTCTCGTGGTGACGATGTTGTTGAGCATCCTTTTTCTCTTCCCTGTGACGGCTCAATTCCTCCACGTGCTGACCAGCCTCCCGGTCGCTCGCTATTTTCCGCCGTTTTGGTTCTTGGGCCTCTACGAGACGCTCTTGTCCGGATCATCTTCCCTGCCGGTTTTTCGGAAACTCGCCGATACCGGTTGCGTGGCGCTCGCCGTCGTGCTCGTTCTCGTAGTCATCTCTTATCCGTTCGCCTATCGGCGCAGAATGCGATACCTGGTTGAAGAGTCGGGAACAGTCGATACGCGAACTTTCGCCGCAGCGCTCACAGGTCCCCTACTGCACGCAACACTGTTACGCAAACCTGTGCAGCGTGGTATCTATCACTTCATTTCTTACTCTCTATTGCGGACGCGACGGCATCGCGTTTACCTGGTGATGTATGGCGGTCTGGGGTTGGCTCTCCTGATTGCCAGCGCGGTGCTGCTGCGACTGAGGCCTGGTCATCTCGGTTTCCAATTATCAGCGGACGGCTTGCGAGCCGCGGTGCCGATCGTTGCCTTCTGGACGATTACCGGATTGAGAACCGCATTTGTGTCTCCAACCGACAAAAGGGGTAGTTGGCTCTTCCGCGTGATCCTGGGTAGGCCAGGAGTGGAGCAACTGGATGCTACCGAGCTTTGGATGTTGCCCTTTGCAATTGTTCTAACCCTGGGCGTCGTAGCGTTGGTAGGTTGGATTGCGCCTCCCGCATTGCACGGATGGAGACCGCTCCTAAGCCAGGCATTGGTTGGGGTCGGCTTGTCCGTGCTACTGACGGATGTACTCTTTCTTGTGGTAAGAAGCATACCTTTCACCGGAGGAGAAAGAGCATCGGGCACTAACCTGGCATTCATATTGCTGCAATATTTTGGGCTGTTTCCACCCCTGGTGCTGCTTATGGTCGATCTGCAGCCCTGGCTGGAAGTTAGTTTGTGGCATTCGGCTGTTGCGATAACACTCATCGTAACGGCGCACAAAACGATGCGCCGAACTCACAAGAAAAATGCCGAGTATCACGAGAATCTGATCGACCTTGATGAAGACGAAGAAGAGTTTCCGCAGAGACTCGGGCTTCGCTATTAGTTCCAGTCGCCGGAGTGTTCGAAAGCGGACAGCCGTGTCCGTAGGGGAACAAAAACTTTCCCGCCTTCGTAGCTGTCTATTAGTGGATATGGGGCACCCGGGTAAGTTGGACCCTTAACTGCAACCGTCTGTTTGGGCCGGAGGATTCGCCTTCCATGATGAGCTTCTTTCCAGGAATGCGCCGCTTCGTAGAAAGAACAATTCTGTTGCTCCTGTGTTCGTTCCTCCTGGCGTTTCCAACGAGGATCGCCGCGCAGGCCATGGGAAACCTTCGCGGCCAGGTACTGGATCCGAGTGGCGCCGTAGTTCCCGGGGCATCGGTCACGCTTAGCCAGGGATCCACCGTATTAACCAGCCAATCCGGCAATGACGGCGCTTACTCGTTCAAAGCAGTTCCTGCCGGTTCCTACACCCTGGCCGTCGAAGCTAACGGCTTCGCGACCGTAACCAAAACCGGCGTCGTGATTGCGGCCGGTCAAGCGCGCCAGCTGAATGTATCGCTGACTATTGCCGTGCAACAGCAAGACATAACGGTGAACGATCAAAGTCCCGGCGTGAGTGTAAATCCTGACGAAAATTCGAGCGCGCTGGTGGTGAAGGGAAGCGACCTCGACGCTCTCTCAGACGATCCCGACGAATTACAAAATGAGCTCCAGGCGCTGGCTGGGCCCTCAGCAGGGCCGAGCGGGGGACAAATCTATATCGACGGCTTCACCGGAGGGCAAATTCCTCCCAAGTCCTCCATCCGGGAGATTCGCGTCAATCAGAATCCTTTTTCGGCGGAGTTCGACAAAATCGGATATGGGAGAATCGAAATTCTCACCAAGCCCGGCTCCGACAAATTTTCCGGTCACGTCACATCCCTGGGTAATGACTCCGCCTGGAATACAGGCAATCCGCTGGTCAAGCAGCAGCCAAGCTACTATGTGTATTTCCTTCAAGGGGATGTCAATGGGCCTCTGACCAAAAGTTCTTCTTATTTCTTTAGCCTGTTTCGTCTTGACCGGCAAAATCAGACCATCATCGATGCGGTCAATCCCGTAGATCCAAGCACGCCCTTCAATCAGGCTCTGCCAAACCCATCGTCTCTTCTGTTTGCCAATCCTCGGGTGGACTTCCAACTGGGCAAGAACAACACTTTGTCGGTTCGTGACTCGTACTCTCGCTCCGTCGCAACCGCGAATGGTCCCGGCCAACTCAATCTTCCTGAACAGGCATACAACGTAAACAATCAGGAAAATGCTATCCAGGTCAGCGACACCGTGGTGGTGAACCCGCGCATGATCAACGAAACGCATTTCCAGTGGCGGCGCGTGCGCAACGGCCAGGTGGCTTCCTTCTTCACCCCGACGGTCACCGTGCAAGGCGCCTTCACCACTGGGGGAAGCAACTCCGGAGTGGCGCGAGACCACCAGGACCTGTTTGAATTGCAAAATTCTTCCACCATGACGGCCGGCAAGCACACCATACGTTTTGGAGTTCGTCTGCGCTCTTATCGCGATGCCAACTACTCCACCGCCGGCGCCAACGGAAACTACTTGTTTACTTCGATTGACCAGTACCTGGCGCAGACGCCGGCGCAATATCAGGCCACGGTAGTCCAGAACCCGTTGGCCCGTGCGATTTTGTTTGATGGCGCACTTTTTTACCAGGACGATTGGCGCGCAAAACCGAATCTCACCCTGAGTTATGGCCTGCGTTTTGAAACCCAAAATCGCATTCGCGATCATGCGGATTGGGGTCCACGCTTTTCCTTAGCCTGGGCGCCATTCCACATGGGAAAAACTCCCCCCAAGACTGTGGTGCGCGCGGGTTATGGTTGGTTCTACGATCGGTTCACTGTTCCCACCTCGTTTGCTTCTTTTACCGGGACACCCTACCTGATGCAGGCGATCCACCAGAACGGAATCAATCAGCAGAGTTACGTCGTCAACAATCCGGATTTCTATAACCCGAATGCTCCGGCTCCGCCCAGTTCCCTGACTGCGGCTGCAGCATCCATCCCATCCTTCTACGATATCGATCATCACTTTCATGCCGCGCTCAGTATGCAAGGCGGGGCCGGGGTCGATCAGCAGATCTTCAAGAAGGTAATGTTCAATGTGACTTATTTATTTACGCGTGGCGTTCACCAGTACCTCACCAACAATGTCACCGCGCCGGAGTTCGATCCCTCCACCTACACCGTGGTAGGCCCTCTTCCCGCTGCATACAACTACCAGTTTCAGTCTGGCGGTATTTACAAGCAGAATCAGATCATCGTCTCCGGTAACGCCCAGATTCGTCACCTCTCTCTGCATGGTTCCTACACCTTCAACGACGCCAAAAGCGATACGCAGGGAGTCACCTATATTCCCTCGGTGGCGCAAAATCCCGGGCTTGATTACGGCCGTGCAAGCTTCGGCATCAGAAGCCGTGTTTTCCTGCTCGGCACTTACTCGGCCCCCCATGGATTCGTCTTTGCGCCCTTGTTGGCGGCTCAGTCCGGCACGCCCTATAACCTGGTCATCGGGGACGATCTCACGGCCAACAACCAGTTCAACGCGCGGCCTACTTACGGCACATGCGGGGCAGGCGGCGTGGTTTCGACTCCCTATGGATGTCTGGACACTGACCCGGTAGGCAAAGGAGAAAAAATCGTTCCCTATGGTGCTGGGATTGGCCCGGCGAATTTCGTGATGCACATGCGGGTCAGCAAGGTGATCGGCATTGGCCCCAGAATCGAAGGGTCTAAAGGTGCTGGGGGGCCGCAGGGCGGAAACGGCAGTGTAAACGGCCGCGGACTGAGTGGTGGGCAAGCGCAACCAAAGCTGGATGCCACGGTCTCCCGCAAATATAGCTTGACCCTGATCGGCGGGGCTCTGAACATCTTCAACATTGTGAATTTAGGTACACCCAACGGAACGCTTCAGTCACCGCTCTTCGGCAAAACGCAATCGCTTGCCGGCGGACCCTTTGGGTCACCTACCCCTGGCAACCGTGCTGTCTTTGCTCAGGCTGTGTTTACGTTCTAGAGGGCGGCGCTATTGTTCGCCAATATCAAAACGCTTGATCAGGCCGTCTTCAATCGAGAAGATGTGGCTGACTTCGTGATCGAGGAGCAGAGTGCCACTCAGATCGCGTACAACCTGGTGAACGCGAACGATCGTCCCGCTCGGCCCGTCTGAGAACCCTATCGGATCGACGCGCGGATTAACCATCGCCCACTGACGTGTCCAATATTCTCGGACTCCGTCCCTGCCGATTACGTAACCGCCATCCATTCCATTCGCCCAGGTGACATCTTCATGCATCGCCGCAAGAACTGTTTCCATATCGCGAGCGTTGAATCGTTCATAGACACGGCTAAGGAAAGCTGGTTTGTCCATTGTGATCATCCTCGCCCCAGTACCCCGCTAAGCAGACTTGGACTTTTTCGAAGCCCCGGTTCGAGCTGCCACTCCAGCAGCCTTGGTTTTGCCCGCGCCCGTCGCATCCAGTTTCTTCCTCGGATCGCTTGTCCGTGGAGTTTCGGCTGCAGGGGGTGCATTTGTGGGCGTGCTTGCAGAGGGGGCTCTCTGCGCCACACTCCTGCGCAGTGCTTCCATAAGATCGATGACCTTCGGAGCCTTCTTTTCGACCTCGGGCTCAGGCGCGGGCAAATTGTTCATCTTGGCCTCCACCAGTTCGCGGAGTGCTTCTTCATAGTGATCTTTGAACTTGCTGACCTCAAACGGCTCTGTATAGGCGTCGATCAGTTGCTTCGCCAGGTTGAGTTGGGCAGCGTCGGCTTCCGTGCTTTCCGTGGCCGTGGCATAATCGCCTGCATCGCGCAGCTCAGCGGCAAAGCGCAGAGTGTAAAGCATCATTCCCGGCTGTTTCAGGTTGTGAGGAGGAGCCAGCGTCATCAGGTGCTGGCGGCCGCTGAATACAATCTCGCCTACGCCCACCATGCCTCTGTCTGCCATGCTTTGCCGTACCACGTGGAATGCTTTCGCTTGAGGACCCGGCTTAGGCATCACAAAGTAGGGTTTTTCGTAGAGCGCCGGATCGATCTCGCAGGCTTTGGCAAATTGCGAAATCTCGATCGTCTTTTTCCCCGCGAGGCGCAGGTTCTTGAGCTCCGCCGGTTCGATGATGGCGTACTTGCCCTTTTCGTATTCATAGCCTTTGACGATGTCTGCCCGGTCCACGGTGTGCCGCTGAGGGGCTTCTTGCTCCATTGTCTGAGCAAGCTTGTTGTCACTCGCCGGTGGAGCGAGGTGCAGCGACGAACTGTGCTTGGCGGAGATCTCCTGCACTTCTTCGAGCGCGGGCTCTGCCGGCGATTCGTCCGCCTCCGGGCCGGCGGACACGTTTTCCCGGCGAACCCGCGTCAGCGTGTTTCTGTCTACTTCGTGGAAAGAAATTGGGCGGGTGGTACTGGTCGCAGGATAGATTTCAACCGCAAACCCGACCAGCGAAATTTGGATGGTTCCTGACCACATGGGGCGTGCCATCAAAGCTCCTTTGAAGCAGAAGAACTTGCCAACGCCAAGGATGCTCAATTCTAAATCCCGACCCCCCCACCAGAGCTATACCGTCATCCCGGCCCGGCGGCTATCAAGCCGCACCAGAGCAACTTCCGGGGAATCAATAGGATGCGGCTCCTTTCCTGGTTTGTTCTGGGTAAACACGACGTTTTACAGGTTGCGATTGGAAATTGAAGAGACCGAGTAAAGTTCGCTGATAGGGATCGGAGCAGGCAGATCTGCTGAATCGAAGAGGGAGCTTTTATTTGACGGGCTCAGTAGCGTGGGTAGGTTGTTCGATGGGTGTTCCACGGCCAGGGGAATGGAAGAGCCAAACTCCGACGGCTGCCACCAGCGCCACAACAATCACTACGCCGAGCAGGAGCCGGGCTATATTCGACGCGCAAAACTCTCCGACCCTTGGCATATCGCAGATTATATCCAGTAATTACCGTTCGCGAGTTCCGCCGCCCGGCACTAGGAGTTCCTCCAGAGGCGACCCCGGCAACACTTTGATGCATCTACTAAAAGGCCTGTGCTGTTTCCGACCCTATGGCCGAGCAACCGAAATTTTGCGAACTATTTGCCCATGCTGCTACCGGCCTTGCAGTTACCGATTTGGATGGCAACGTCGTCCATGCGAACGAATCGCTGGCGAGAATCGTCGACTGGACCGTGGCCGACCTGAGCGATGCGAACTTGTTCGAGCTGACCCACCCCGACGATCAGTCGCGGCACCGCCAGTTACTCGACAAGCTGTTGGCCGCTGAGATCCCCGGCTTTGTCATTGAGAAGCGCTACGTACGCAGGGATGGCAGCGCAGTGTGGGTGCGCAACTCGGTCAGTTTGCTCAACGACGAGCAATTCGACTCATCTCACCTGGTCTCTATTTGTGAAGACATCAGCAAGCGCAAACGAGCCGAGCAGGTTCTGGAGCAACAAGAACAGATGGCCGCCATGGGAAGATTGACATCTTCCATCGTCCACGAAATTAACAATCCTCTGGAGGCGGTCCTTAACCTGGTCTACCTGGCGCTATCTTCAGCGGATCTCGAGCAAGCGAGGCCTTACCTCCGGGACGCTGAGCAGGAGCTCGTGCGAGCGTGCGAAATCACTACCCAGGGATTGCAATTTCACCGCCAGCATTGGGCTCCAACCTCTACCAATGTGGTGAATATCGTGCAATCGGTGTTGACGCTGTTCAGGGGGAAATTCAAGACTGCTCGTGTGCAGGTTGGTTTTGAAACCGCAGACGCGCCGGAGCTGATGTGTTTTGCCGGGGAGATGCGACAGGTTTTTGTGAACCTCATCGGCAACGCTGTGGAATCGATGCAGGATGGGGGTCAACTAAGGATCAGACTAAGGCCGGGCACTGACTGGCGTTCCGGTCATCAAGGTGTTCGGATCACGATTGCAGATACAGGTTCGGGCATGACTGCTGAAACCCGCCGGCGTATGTACGACGCTTTCTATACGACCAAGGGTTCGGGAGGATCGGGTTTGGGCCTATGGGTCACAGCCAAGATAGTCCGCAAGCACCAGGGTAGTATCCAAGTTCGTAGCAAGCGAACGGCGCAATCCGGAGGCACCGTATTCACTTTGATTTTTCCTTATGCCGGCGCCGCAGGAAAAACAGCGGGTTTTCACGAATACGCTGCTTGAGTGCCGGTATGCAACCACAGCACTTACATTAAAGGAGAACCTCCAGAGCAGCGTAAGAGCCCAACACCAACAGAGGATCTGGACCCTTTTCAGTCCTGTAGGGCGGCAGAATCTACGTGAAGCTAGGATCAATCACAGTACGCACGGCCTGAACTGAGTCCGCCGGGAACTGACCCAGGCGGGCATGTTCTCGTACAGTCGCTTCATCTGGCGCGATATAGACGCAGTACAACTTGTTGTCCGTGACGTAGGACTCAAGCCATTGAATCTGCGGCCCCATGTTTTTGAGCACACTGCAAGATGCCTGGTATGTTGCGTTCTATGATGAACTTCGGCATAGGTCCTCGAGTCCGTCAATCTTGCAGCAATCCACCTGATCCAGCCCGGAAGTCAGTAAAAAAGCGACGCCGAGAGTAAATATTTCGTAGAGACCGAGAAAAACTGCCTCGGACGCGGGTCGCTTGGTTCGCATCCAAAACTAATAGAGAGGAGAGAGCATGGGAGCGCAAAAACCATCTGTCAAACTCGAAGATTGGGCCGTGGTACCAGGTTTCAGAAACGGGAGGTACGAGGAGTTGCGCCCAGGAAATTTATTGGTCGGCAGGGCATTTGGTCATCATCGGATCAAGTCAGGATCATTTATTTTCACCTCTCCGATTGTGAGTGTTGATCTCGAGAACAACATAGCGGAAACGAAGAACACTTCTTATCAGCTCGGAGAGGCGAGTCACGAATACAAGATGTGGAGCAAGGAAGAGGCCAGCAGAACCGCGGCCTGAAGCTGGACTCAAAGGATGGGCGGAAGCGCCTGAGTCGCCGAGCCCAGAACAATTTCATCGAAGGCGTCAGCGTTCAGCGGCTCCTCCGGCCCAACATAGACGGTGTGGATGCCACACTGGTTGGCGATGTGTACCAGCCCTGCAGCCGGATAGACAGAGCCAGAGGTTCCCACCACCAGCAGTCGAGTGGCGCGATTGAGTTGCTGGTAGATGCTATCCATATCCAGCGGAATCTCGCCAAACCAGACGATGTGCGGGCGAACCGCCGCTCCGCAATTGGAACACAACGGAAGCTCGGTCTCATAAATATTTTGGTCAGCGAACGGCACATTGCATCGGACGCACCGCGATTCAAAGAGACTTCCATGCATGTGGTGCACGCGTAGAGACCCTGCGCGCTCGTGCAAATCGTCTACATTTTGCGTGCAAAGATAGAAGCGATCGCCCATCTTTTGTTCGATCGCCGCCAGGGCAAGATGCGCAGGATTGGGTTGCGCGGCAAGAGCGTCACGGCGGCGCATGGAATAGAAGTTCCATACCATTGCTGGATCAGCGCCCCACGCCTCAGGAGTTGCGACCTGCTCCACTCTGTAGCCATTCCACAAGCCTCCGGATCCGCGGAAAGTCGCCAGTCCGCTCTCGGCTGAAATACCTGCGCCAGTGAGAACAAAGAGCCGGTCTCGTTCCGTCAGTAGCATGAGGATGGTTAGTTGGCCGCTGCTACAGCGTGCCCGTCAACGGCAACGGCCGCTGCGGTACTACTGCCTGGCCGCTTTGCCCTCGCTACTTGAACCGGGGGCGGACCCTGGCGGCAAACCGCGGGCACGTTCTTCATTTGCTTGGCAAACACCAGGTAGCTTGGCCGTCCGGGTCTAAGAGTGACCCAATAGCTTGAAGCCGAGAGTAGCGGCTTTCTCTGGGTGAGAATCTGATTCTCCATAATCTTCACGCCGCACAACAGGTTATTTCTTGGGCTCAGGATGGTTCGTGACGGATCCTTCTCCGGCATCGTCTTATCGTGGTCCCAATCGAAATCGCAGCCATAACGGTCCGCGTCCATATAAGTCAACTGTAACAGCCCCTCCTGGTGCACCGTTCGCTTGGAAACTGAGTCCTTGACGGCAACTTCGGGTTCCGTATGGCGCACATCGGTGGTTGGCTTCAGGCCGGCTTCGGCGCCGGCTAGCGCCTGAAAGGTATACGCCCAGAAGGCGCGTTTGTCAGCCTCGCTCATCACGCCAAATCGAGGACAGTAGGATCGGACGCTACGCGCGGCCGCCGGCGACAGCATCTGCGGCGACAATGCCTGCTCGACGATCACATCCCATTGGGGGTCCCACGACTGTTCTCCGAGCTCCTGCTTCTTTTCTGCGATCGGGGTAGAAGGAGCGGTTTTGAGAACAGGCTTGGGCGCTGGCGCTGGTGCTGGCTGCTGCTGCTGGGCAACCTGTTTACTACAGGCACCCAAGGCAAGCACAGCGCAGAGCGGACCAGCCACCATCCATTTTGTATACGGGCGAACCATTACTTTTGGTTAGATGCCCGTTTTTCACATCCCGTTAATGTGAGACAACATTATTTTGGCGGCCAAACCGTTGGTTCTGCTTGCTAGACGCGCACTTTAAGACGTTGCGTAATCTTCGCGCCAGGGTGTGAAGATGTCCAGAACTTCGGAGTCTTCGAGCGCAAAGGCTTGATGCTCCACATTGCCCGGCACCAGGAAACTGTCTCCCATTTTTGCTTCGACAACCCCGCCGGGATGCTGGAACGACAGATGGCCGCTGACGATATACACCATTTGCTCCTGGGGATGACTGTGCCTCGCTCCCACCCAGCCTTTCTTCATGCGGTGACGGACAAGCATCATTCTCGGGCTCGAGGACATTACTTGCCTCCGCAGCCCGGGCTCAGGATGTGACATCGAGTCTTCGTGCGATGCTACGACCTCGATTGACATCGAATCTCCTTGATTTTCTAACGTGCCATCCAGCCGCCATCGACCACGAGTACTTCGCCGTTGACGTAGTCGCTTGCAGAAGAGGCCAGAAACAGAGCGGCGCCGGCGATATCTTCCGGTTCACCCCAGCGTGCGGCCGGTATGCGCGCCAGAATCTGGCCGTTGCGCACCTCATCGTTCCGCAATGCGGCGGTATTTTCTGTGCGAAAGTATCCCGGCGCAATCGCGTTTACCTGGACATTTCGTCCCGCCCATTCGTTGGCCAGCGCCTTGGTCAATTGCGCGACACCGCCCTTCGACGCCGCATAGGCGGGCACACGAATACCACCCTGAAAGGACAGAAGGGAGGCGATGTTGATGATTCTTCCCTGGCGCCTTTCAAGCATGTGACCTCCGGCAAGCTGGCAAAGGCGAAACACGCTGTTGAGATTCACCTGCATCACCGTCAACCACGCCTGCAGTTCGTGGCTCTCGGCCGGTTCGCGATAGATGGTGCCGGCATTATTCACCAGGATGTCCGGCGGGCCCATTGATGCCAATATCGCTTCGTAGAGCGAATCTGCGCCCTCAGGGCTGCTAAGGTTGGCGGCGAAACTCTTTGCGCTGTGCCCCAAGGAACGAATGGTTTCGCTCGTCTCCTCCGCAGACCGGCGATTGCCATGGCATGCTACCGATGCTCCAGCCTCAGCGAGAGCAATGGCGATTGCGGCGCCAAGCCCGGTAGCAGACCCCGTGACCAGCGCGAGCTTTCCGTCGAGATGAAACCTGTCAAGAATTCCCATCGCTTGCCGATCAGTATTCTTTGGCTTCACAATGAGATTGTCAACGACGGCAAGAACGCTGGTCCCGGTATGCGGGACGGACTCTCCAAACTTTATGTCCGAACTTGTTCAGATCGGTTCTCAGCCTGCAAAAGTCACCCCTGCGTGCGTTCCCTTGGATCGTGCGGCGAGTGTCTTATGGCTTCAGGCGGTCACGTTGCTATGGATGTTTATCGAATGCGGCGCATCCCTGTATGCGGCCGCTACGGCACACAGTCCCGCATTGCTCGCTTTCGGTTCCGATAGTTTTGTCGAAGTGCTTTCCGCCGCGGTGGTGTTGCTGCAAATGAAATCACCCGGGTCGATTTCTCGACGCAGTGCGGGGCGCCTCGCTGGAGTTCTGCTTTTTGCTCTGGCGCTCGTCGTCGTTTGCACAGCGCTGCTCTCGTTCCTGCTTCACGTAAAGCCTGAGACGAGTCGATTGGGAATCATCGTGACGATCATTGCTTTGATCGCCATGCCGGTCCTGGCTGCACTCAAGCGGAGAGAAGCTCGACGCACGAACAATGTTGCTCTGGCAGCCGATGCAGTTCAGTCGGCCACCTGCGCTTATCTGGCTCTTGCTACCTTGGCCGGCCTGGCTGCGAATGCCGCGTTCCATATCCCATGGTTTGATTCGCTTGCCGCCCTGCTCGCGATCCCCATCCTTTTGCATGAAGGACGCGCGGCCTGGCAGGGGAATGCTTGCGGATGCTGCTGAGCAGCATGTTTCAAAAAGAGATTGCCAATAAAAATAAATATTCGCGCGGCAAAAGGTGAGGTAAACTGAGTCAGAATTTCAGGAAATTGACCATGATAATCACGCCACAAACCCGATCCCTCGCCCCCCAAGTCCTGCCTGCCGGCGTATCGGACTTTGTTGGCTTGAAGGAAGCAGAGCGCCCCTAGCGCACTTCGTTTGCGTATTTACGAAGGCCCTGAGGCGCAGCCCTCAGGGCCTTTTCTCATTTCCCTGGGGTTCACCTTCCTTGTTGAGCCATGCGGCTCCAACCCATCGCTGAGGTGTTGCCTCGCGACCTACCAGTTGTTTGGTGAGTGCTCTATGCGTGTTTCCCGAAATCACAGCAACGTAATGCGTGACGTATTAACTTTCCTCCTTCGCCACTGGCGACGGGAGGCATGGTTGGTGGCGGGGGTCGCTTGCTCCATGATCGTAGCGACCATCGCCGACCTGTTCATGCCTGTCTTCGCCGGGCGCATGGTGGATGCGATTGCCATGCACACCACAACCCACCAGCAAGCGCTGCGCGCCGCGTTGTCGGCCTTGGCCACCATGCTCTTGTTGGGCGGCATCCTGGTCGCAGGACGACATTTATCGCTGATGGGAATTAGCCGGCTCACCATACGGTTGATGGCACGCCTGGCCAGCGATGCCTTTTACCGCTTGCAGCGATTCTCAACCGACTGGCATGCGAATAACTTTGCCGGCTCGATCGTACGTCGCGTCACCCGCGGCATGTGGGCGGTGGATCTGATGGATGACACGCTGCTGCTGGCCTTGCTGCCCGCATCGCTGGTGCTGGTTGGCAGTGCGCTGGTGCTGGGTTCCCATTGGCTGTCGATGGGCCTGATCGTCGCTACCGGCGCGACTCTTTATGTCGGCCTTTCCGTTGCGCTGTCGCTGAACTTTGTTTCTCCGGCGGCGCGGTTGTCGAATGCACAAGACACGCTGGTGGGCGGTGCGCTGGCAGATGCCGTGACCTGCAACGCGGTGGTCAAATCGTTCGGAGCAGAAGCGCGCGAAGATGCGCGGCTCGCCCGCGTGCTCGGCAAGTGGAGCCGCCGCACCTATCGCCACTGGACCAACGGCACCTGGAGCGGAACGACGCAAATGATCGTGTTGCTGGGGCTGCGAGGAGCGGTCACCTCGTACGCGATCTGGTTGTGGTGGCAAGGCAGGGCCACGCCGGGCGGAGTTACTTTCGTGCTGACAAGCTACTTCATCGTGCATGGCTATCTGCGCGATGTGGGACAGCATGTGGCGAACTTGCAGCGTAGCGTGAACGAGATGGAAGATCTGGTCGAGATGCACGTGTTGCCGCTGGGGGTAGCAGACCATCCCCAGGCGGCGCCGATCCGCATCGGCAAAGGCGAAGTGGTCTTCGACCGCATCACCTTCTGCTACGGTGCGCATAGCGAGCCGCTCTTCCGCGACTTCACTCTGCGCATTGAAGCGGGCGAACGCGTGGGCCTGGTTGGCCACTCGGGCTCCGGCAAGACGACCTTCGTCAAGCTTCTGCAGCGGTTGTACGACGTGAACGACGGCCGAATCCTGATCGACGGACAGGAGATTGCCCGTGCGGCTCAGATGTCGTTGCGGTCGCAGCTTGCGCTGGTGCCACAGGAGCCATTGCTCTTCCATCGTTCGTTGGCGGAAAACATCGCCTACGCGCGGCCGGAAGCGACTATGGCGCAGATCGAACGTGCCGCGCAGTTAGCCAATGCGCATGACTTCATCATCCGCCAGCCGAAGGGTTACGCCACCTTGGTCGGCGAGCGTGGGGTGAAGCTCTCCGGTGGGGAACGCCAGCGGGTAGCGTTGGCCCGTGCTTTTCTGGCAGACGCGCCGATTCTGATTTTGGACGAGGCGACCTCGAGCCTCGATTCCGAATCGGAGGCGCTAATCCAGGAGGCAATGGGGCGTTTGATCGTAGGCAGGACCGCGATCGTGATTGCACACCGGCTATCGACGGTGCGCATGCTCGACCGCATCCTCGTCTTCGAGCAGGGCAGCGTGGTCGAAGAGGGAACTCACGAGGCGCTCGTACGCAGAAGCGGAGGCACGTACAAACGGCTCTTCGAACGGCAGGCCCTCGGCCTGTTTGTCGAAGAGTCTGACCTGGATGAAGCGGAAGAGCTGCGAGCCTGAAAATCACTTTGGGTGCCCCAGCCTCCTAAGGGAACAAGTCTGTTTTCCGTGGGAGGTTGAGGGGTGAAATCTGATCATCCCACCCTTCGCAAAGAACGCGAAGGATGGGGCACCCGTCGACTAGGAGGGGACAGGGCCCAAGAGCGCCTTCCTTCCACCACCCTTCACTTGGCCCCGGCAAGCGAGTTTGCTAAAAGAGAGACCTTGGGCACCCGCCTGCTTTCACGGTTTACGGGATGCTGAGGCTTTTGGATCGAACAGCGCGACTCCGACCCGGGAGTCAGCGCATCCGTAGTAGAGAAACCACTTCTCCGCAAAGAACACCAACCCTTCCGCGAAAGTCGTACCTGCCGCATACTGGCCGCTCTGTTCCCATGGCTCTTCGGGCTTGAAGAACGGCTTTTTGGTGCGGGCGATGAGCTTCCGAGGATCCTCCGTCGAGAACAGCGCCTGTCCGTCGGAGTACGCGTTGGCGGCGATACCTGGTGCTCCGTCCACCGCTGCATTCTTGCCGTTGTAGATGAGGAGAATGCCGCGATCGGTGACCAGCGAAGGTGGCCCTACTTCGGGGAAGGCACTGTCGAAGTGTCCAGGCCGGCGGCGGAGCAACACGATCGGCTTGCCGGATGAACCCTCTACTGGTGTCCAATGGATCAGATCAGGCGAGGTCGCCAGCCGCACTTCTATCTCACCCCAGTACATCCAATATTTACCCTGGAGCATTGCCGCGATCAGGCGGCCATTCTTGAGCTGGGTCACGATGCTGGCCGACTTGTAATCGAAGTGTTGATATTTTTCTCCCACCAGCGCCGGCCCCGCTTTCGTCCAGTGAATCAGATCAGTTGAGGTTGCAATTCCAATGTCGGTCGAACGACGGTTCCATTGGGTATAGGCAAGAACATAGGTGCCGTCTTCGCGTTCCACTATGCGAGGATCTTCGACTCCGCCCGGCCACTCCCGCTCCTGCTGAGAATCATGGTCAGGATAAAAGACCGGAGCCGGCTGGGGAGTGAAGTGAATGCCATCCTCGCTCGATGCCAAGCCGAGCCGGGAGGTATGCATGCCGATAGCCATCGTCCCGGAGTCATCCTCAGCCCGATACAGAACGTACACCTTGCCTTGTCGCACGATGGCGCCAGGATTGAAGGTATGCAGCGCCTCCCACCTCACAGGCCGGTTGGTAATGGGATCGGTAAAGACGGGCTTCGGATTCGGCTCGATGATGGGCGCATCGACCGGGCGCATAAAAGGGCCGAGCATCCAGTCGCGTTTTTGCGCCGGCTGAGCAAAACCGGCCAGCAGCAGAACAAACGCCACAGCGACTGTGGCTGACCTGCAGGTCGCGTTACTTTTTGCCACGGTAAAAGACATGCCAGATTTTTCCGTTCTGGCTGTCGGTAATAAAAAGAGTTCCATCCGGAGCTTGCGCCACACCGTCGGCGCGAGCCAGTGCATCGTTCGGATTTGCCAGCGGGTCCTTGCCGGCAAATCCACTGGCGAAAATCTCAAACTTGCCGGAGGGATTGTCACCGGCGAATGGTTGGAAGGTTACGTTCGAGGGCGCTTGTGGCAAGGGCGCCCTGTTCCAGGAACCATGAAAGGCGATGAACGCTCCGCCCTTGTAGCGCGCAGGAAACTGGCTGCCGGAATAAAACATCACGTCCACAGGGGCCCAATGTGCCGGATAGCTGGCGACCGGAAGCGCAAAAGCGCTGCAGCGTCCCACGATTTTGCCATCGCCGCCATATTCAGGGTTGAGCAGGAGTTTTTGTTGGGTGTAGTCGAAAAAGCAATATGGCCAGCCGAAATCAAGTCCCTGGGTCGCACGGTACATAGGCTCGGCAGGGCGGGTGGCATTCTCCTCGGCGGTAAATTTGCCTGGCCAAAGAACGTCCAGTTGATCGCGGCTGTTCATGACGATATAAAGAGCGCCATCGTGCCAGGTGATCGCCGGCTCCTGGCGCAGGCCTGTGACAAACTTCTGCCCGTCAGCCTCTTTCTGGTGCAATTTGTTTTCATCAAACTTCCAGATGCCGCCATGCGTTTCCAACAGAGGACACGGGTCCTGACCCACAATGCCTTTCTGACGGTCCAACGACTGGCAGGCATTGGAGGGAGAGCCGATATTGATGTAGAGCGATCCTTTACCGTCGAATGCGATGCCTTTGTCGTGATGCTCATGTTCCGTAGGCAGGCCTTCGACTACAACCTCGGGTGGTCCTGCCGGCTTCAGCTGCCCCGGCGTCATCTTCCACCGTTCCACTGACTCCACTTTCGCCACGTACAAATAGCCATTGCGCAAGGCAATGCCGGTGCTGCTCCCGTCGCCAAAATATTCTTTGGTCTCAAAACGGCCGTCACCGTTTTCATCGCGCAGCGCTACCAGTCCGCCAGTCTTGCCCCTGCCGCTCTGCAGGGCAACATACAGATCGCCATTCGGGGCCACCACAGCGTGCCTTGCTGTACCCAAATCGTCGGCGGCCACCAACGCGCAGAAGCCGTCGGGCAGTGTCAGTCCCGCGTTGTCAGGGTCGCAGGCAAACGGAGTGGCCGCATGCAGGGTCATGCAACACGCGAGTCCTACCAACAATCCAATGAAATGGCGTTTTGATGTCATTGCTTTGTCCCAGTGCTTGCCCCGGTACGAACAGGGTAGTGTAATCTTTTTGAGGAGACGACGTGGTGCGAGTGAACAAGAACGTCCTATTTTGCCTCAGTCTTATCTTGAGTGGAGTTTCCTGCCAATTTTTGCAGGGTCAAACGGACTCGACAGCCGCCGACGGCATATATTCAGCCGATCAAGCCCATCGCGGAGAAGCGCTGTATAAGAAGCAGTGCTTATCGTGTCATGGGGAAGCCCTTGACGGCGTAGGTCCGTATCCCCCGCTGAGCGGAGACGATTTCCTCTCCAAATACGAGGGTCAGCCCGCAGGCAATCTCTACAACATGATTCAGAAGTTGATGCCCGCTACGGCGCCCGGATCGCTCACGCGTCCGGAAGCCGCCGACCTTTTCGCCTATATTCTCAGCTTCAACAAATTCCCCGCCGGAAAAACGGACCTGCCCAACGACGAGGACAGCCTCAAGAAACTGACCGTACCTAAGCCTGCGCCCAAGACTTAAGCCTGAAGGCGACGGATGTTGAGTGGGTGTTCCGGCCAGCGCCGATTTGCGCGGAGAACCCAGGTCTCAAAAGCGAGACCTGGGCCATCCACCTTTCCTTAACCCGGCCCCGGATTTCCCGCAAGCCCAATCGGCAGCTACCCAGCTACAGGTGAAACAAGTGGTCGGCCCCAAACACCAGGCCCAGCGTAATCAGCGCGATTACGATTTCTCCCACCGCTCCGACGATGAACGGCCGTGCCCCCTGCTTACTTAGCTCACGCAGGTTGGTACGCAAACCCACGCCCGCAAAAGTCAGCAGAAAGGCCCAGCGGGACAAATTGCCCACAGCCGCGAGCTGCGGCTTGGTGAAAAACCCCACCGTGGCAAGCAACGAAATAAGCAGAAACCCGAGGACAAACTTGGGGAATTTCTTCCACAGAAATGCGCCCTTGTTCTTTACCTCCTCCGCCTGGCCTTTCGAAGCCCAATAAATCGCATAACCAAGCACGATAAAGCCAATCGTTGCGTTGCGGCAGGTTTTCGCCAGTACCGCGATTTTGCCGGCCGCATCGGAGTAGAGTGCTCCCGCGGCAGTCGCCTCTGCGGTGTTATCCACCGCCAGCCCAGCCCACAGGCCGTAAGCGTGATCGCTCAAATGCAAGACATGTCCAACCAGCGGGAAGAGAAACAAAGAAATCGCGCCCAGCAACAGAATTGCGGCAATCGCGTAGGAGGAGTCTTCTTCGTCGGCATCGATCGCCCCCTGGGCGGCGATGATCGCCGAGACTCCGCAAATGGACGATCCAACGGCCAACAGTGTCACCAGTTTTGGCTTGAGTTTGAAAGCGCGGCCGAGATAGGTCATAAAGGTGAGCGCCAGGGCCAGCTCAATCGCGATAAGAATCAGCGAAACGCCGCCCAGGCGGCGAACATCGCCTAACAGGAAGCGGGCGCCGAGCAGCACAATCCCAGCCTTGAGCCAGAATTCATAGGTCGCCACCCCGGAACGGAAAATGGCCGGGACGCCGATGGTATTGGAGATTGCCAGGCCAATGAGGATGGCCCAAAGAACATACTCAATATTCGGCAGCACGAGATGGTGCGCCTTACCGTAAGCAGCAATGAAGTGCTCGATAAACTTGCCTGCATAACCGACCACGGCGAGCAGCAGAATCCCTGGAACGAGGCCGGCAGCACGGACCGGCGCCTTCGTTTCTGTGGGTGCAATTGTGGGTGCAACCTGGGCAGATGTTCGGACGGCAGAACTGGCCATGGATCTTCCTCGTTTCCGCTGTTACCAGGGAATGTTCTTCAAAACGCCGAAACGGACAAGCAGCACGGCCGCAAACGCCAGCAGAACTGCCCAGGTGTCGAGAGAAAGGCGATGAAGCGGCGAAGGCTGGGACATATGCGAATACTCCTGTGGAGAAAAGCCTTAAATGTGTTTTGTAGGAAGCCCGGCGGAGAAGGGAACTAGCGACAACAACAGGCGGAGAGCCCGTTCATGATGCATACGGCGGGATGAAAGACAGCGTACACTAGCTGAACTTTAGCATAGCCGCCCGACGAGGGCAAAAGGTGGCAAAGGTGAGCCCCGGCTTTGCCTAGTTGGAGCTGATGGAATACCGAACCACCAGGCCTTCCACGTAGGTCACCTGCACGCTGCGATCGCCAGTTAAGTATTGATAGATCTGTGTCTTCAGGCCGTCGCCTGAAACAGATTCTGATAACTGCTTTCCGGGTCCAAACAAGCTGCTGACCTCGTCCATCTTCATGCCGCGTTTGAGGTGAGCCGTTGCCGGAACCGAGGCATCGGCTCCGGCATGTTGATTTTGCACCGCGGGCTCAGGTCCCGCTTGCTGCGGACCAGCGAGACTTACGTAATCCGACAGCAGCTTCATCACGGCATCGGGATTTTTTTCCCCCGGAGGGACTGCGCCCGACCAGCGCAGGTTGAATCGGGAACCGCCCTGCAACCGCTGATCGGCAATTTTTTGTTCCTTAATCTGGCTGGCTATCTGGGCAGCGGCGCGGTTGTCGTCCTCTTGGCGCTCCCGTCGCGACCGCTCGCGATCCAGGTCACGCTGTAGCTGGCGTTTTCGATCTGGGTCCGTGGTATTCGAGATATCCCTTTCCAGCTGCTTCTCGTAGGAGCTCTTGTCCACCGTCTTGGGGTTGACCGTCGAACTGCTGTCATCGAAGAATGTCCCAAAACCACCCCCGTTCAACTGAAACTCGATGCGATCATTCTTGATCACGACACCGGTCACCCGGGCGGTATCGCCTTTGTGGATCGATACCCCATTGCTCTTGAGGCGGTTCGAGTACTCTTTCCAGTTCATGGGGTTGTCTTGATTGAAGCGCAGATCGACTCCCTGTTGGGTGCCCGGCATATCGATCTTCACGAGTACTTCCTTGCCCACCAAATTCTGCAGCGGATCCGGAGTTTGTGCACTCAACGGCCCGTTGCCAAGTGCGATGGCAAGAAGAAGGATGCTCTGTGCAAGTCGAAACACGTCTGGTCGCTCCCGAGGGACGATGATAAGCGAGGTCTGGTGTGCACTCAATGAATTTGCTGCGGGGTGGAGAAAGCCACAGGTCCTCTCCTGGCTAAGGCGCTCCAATAGGTTTGTAAATATTGAAAAATGAATGACATATGCGAATTGCCTTCCGCGGCACGCATGGCCAAGGTCCTTTCGCTGCCTGCGGGCGAGTATGGTCAATTACGCAAACAGTTGTCACCCGTTCAGCGTACGGCTCTGGACGAAGGGATGTCCGCGGAGCAGCGTGAAACTCTGATTGCACTTGATAATCCACGCCAGGTGGTGCAGAACGAACTCTTACAAAGCCGGGTACTGCGCGCGATTTACAGCCAGCGCCAGCTTCAGGAAGTGATGACCGATTTCTGGTTAAACCACTTCAACGTTTTTCAAATCGAAAATTTAATCACGCACGGCCAGGTCTCAGAAAAGACGCGGGCGCTTATCTTGCAACAATTAGCCACTGCGCCTGTTGCCAAACCAGTAGCCCCGGCGACCGAGCAGCAGGCGCATCAAGCCGCATACCGCCAGGCATCCCTGACCGCCGGCTTACTATTCGGATCGCCTGATTTCCAACACAGATAGCTCAATCGATACCCAACTGGTGTTGCATCCGTTCCAGCGAGACGCCCTTCGTCTCCGGGTAGTACTTCAAAATAAGCAAGAAATGCACCATCATCATTGCGGCAAAAAATATGAAAGGATAAGCGCCGGAGGAACCAGCCATCACAGGAAACACCAGCGAGATGATGGCGTTTGTCACCCAGTGGGCGGAGCTGCCCAGGGCCTGGCCCTTGGACCGCACTCGATTCGGAAATACCTCGCTGACATAGACCCAAATCACCGCACCCTGAGATACAGCAAAACAAGCGATGTAGGCCATGAGCAGCCACACCAGCCAGCGCAGGTGCTGATGAGTCATAAACACATAGGACACTGCAGTCAGGCACAACACCAGGCCAAAAGTGCCCGTCAGCAACAATTTTCTTCGTCCGAATTTATCGATGACCGACATTGCCAAAAGGGTAGCTACCAGGTTGGTTGCACCCACGGCCACTGCTTGCAGAGCGCCAGAGACCTTCGATGCTCCGGCAAGCGCGAAAATATCATTCAGGTAATAGAGAATCGCATTGATCCCCGAAAGTTGGCAGAACATTCCCATTGTGACCGCGAGAAAAATCGGGAACTGGTACTGGCGAGAAAACAAAGGATCAACGGATGCCGCCCGCTCCTGATGAATCGAAGCAATGATTTCCTGCCGCTCCTCTTCCGGATTTGGAATACCGGTAAGGCGAAGTACCGACAACGCCTCATCCAGCTTTCCTTGCATCACCAACCACCGCGGGCTGCGTGGAATCCCAAACAGCGCCACCAGGAAAAGCAGTGCCGGCACGGCGGAGATACCGAGTTGCCAACGCCACTCGGTGGCCCCCAGGCGCAGGCTGTCGATCCAGGCATTCGACATATAGGCCAGCAAAATGCCCACCACAATGTTTATCTGAAAGCAGCCAACCAGTCGTCCGCGCCATTCCGCTGGAGCTATTTCAGCGATGTACATAGGGCCCAGAACTGACGAACCCCCGATGCCCAGTCCGCCGATAAAGCGAAAGAAAATCAGAGCGGTCCAATTCCAGGCGAATGCGCACCCCAGCGCAGAGACCACATAAAAAATAGCCATCACCCGCAGACTGTCCCGCCGTCCAAATTTCTGTCCTGGGATGCCGGCCGTGATTGCTCCCACCACGGTGCCCAGCAATGCGCTGGAGACAGTAACTCCAAGCATCGCCGGTGACAGCTGATACGTCTGAGTCAATGCATTGGTTGTGCCCGAGATCACCGCGGTGTCAAAGCCGAAGAGCAGCCCTCCGAGTGCGCCCACGACGGTGCTTTTTACAACGTGAAAGTTAATGCTCATTGGTCTCCGGTCAGCTTCAATTTGTAAAACCGTACTCCGGAGATGGGATTGTCATTGAACCTTCCCGTCTCCTCAAAACCCAGGGATTGATAGAGTGCGCTTGCCTCGGGCATCGCCTCATTCACCGTGTCGAGCACCAGGGCTCGGAATCCCTGAGTCCGCGCCCAGTTGATGGCGGCCAACACTAACCCCCGTCCCAGGCCGTATCCACGGAATCGCGGCTCTACCCACAACCTTTTCAGCTCGGCGGCGGTGGCGCCATCGTTCAGTATTCGCGGGGTAAGCGCAGCACAACCAGCTACCTCGCCCTTGATCCGCGCCAGCAGCAGGTCTGCGTCTGCTTGTGCGTATTTGCCCGGCAACTCGCGGAGCTGTGCCTCATAATCGGCAAAGCACATGCCTGCGGTTGCAATGGGAGATGCGGCGAGGTGCCGTCCGTAGTTCGTTAGCAACCTGAAGGCGTGCTCAGTGTCTTCCGGCCAGCGCGCCGGCGCAATTTCGTAGCTGCCCTGGGCCTCTGCCATACGCACACCCAAGCTTATACAATCAGAGCCATGAAAATATCGGCCCGTAATCAATTGCGAGGCAAGGTAGAGGCGATTGTGCTTGGAGTAGTTACTGCCAAGGTGACGGTCCGCGTGGGTGAAAACCTCATCGAGAGCGTCATCACCCGGCAAAGCGTAGAGGATCTCAGCATCAAGGTGGGAGACGAGGTCACCGCCGTCATCAAGTCGACCGAAATCATGCTTATGGTTGACTAGCTTTTTCCGTTCAGGAGAACCCCTTACGGTTGAGGAAGGCGGTTACGCTGCGTGACCGCCGGCCTTCTTTTTATCCGTCAATATCTTCTGATGTAACAAAGCCTTGGCATTTTCGAGTACTTTCAGCCGGGCCGCAGGTAGATTCTTGCCGGCACGGTTGATATAGAACGTCAGCATACGCATGCCTGAGGAAGGTCCCTTGGGCGAAACTTTTTTGGATGCAAGCGCACGGGCAATTATTTTTGCGTCCTTTTTGAACAGCCCGTCCCCGGGGTGTGTGGAATCGGTGGTCACAGCCGCGGACCATTTCCGCTTTCCATGTGAGTTTCTATGGGAGTCAGCCATTGTTTCCTCCTCCCTGTTTGAGATGCAGAATTTGTAGAAGCCGCGAAGGGCTTGAGGGGGAGGTCCTGGGTATCCCACATCTCGCGAAAAACGAGCGAGATGCCCCGAATTTCCTGTACGCAGTTCTAGAGGGGACCGCGTGTGCGCCTCTCTTTAAGGAGAGGCGCATGAAGTTCAGGGAACCCGCGAAACTACACAGGAAATCGGGGGTTGTGGGGCACCCGGCATTGGTGGCGGGGTTAGAGTCAGAAGCTTATAAAGACCAAATTAACTCGCAGAGAGAACCGCACACAATCGTGCTCGTTCAAGAAGAAAGTTTTGCTCGCGGGCATTGCGAGTGAGTTCTGCGGCCGTCTCGAATTCCGCACGCGCCTCGGCGAACCGGCCTAGCTTGCTCAGGAGATCACCCCTTACGCTGGGCAAGAGGTGATAGTTCTTCAGAGACGGTTCGGAGGCCAGCGAATCCACCAGGTCGAGCCCGGCCTGCGGCCCGAACGCCATCGTCACAGCGACCGCACGATTCAACTCAACGATCGGGGATGGTGTGAGCTGCGCCAGGGCATCATAAAGCGCCACTATGCGCTGCCACTCTGTATCTTCGGGCGTAAGCGCTCGCGCATGGCAGGCGGCGATCGCGGCCTGGAGCGCGTACGGGCCAAAGGCTGCACCCAGTCGCTCCGCCCGCTCAAGTGAGGCAAGGCCACGACGGATGAGGAGTTGATCCCATTGCGCCCGATTTTGATCCAGCAATAAGATGGGCTCTCCGGACGGTCCCACGCGCGCCCTGGAGCGCGACGCTTGAATTTCCATTAAGGCGACCAACCCGTGAATTTCAGGTTCCTGGGAAACGCACCCGGCCAAAATCCTCCCCAGACGGAGCGCATCCTCGCACAGCTCAGGCCTTAACCAGTCGTCACCAGAGGTTGCGGAGTAACCCTCGTTGAAGATCAGGTAGATAACCTCCAGAACCGACGACAGACGGATGGCGAGGTCGTTCCCGCGAGGCACCTCGAAAGGAACATGAGCTTCCGCCAGGGTACGCTTGGCGCGGACAATGCGCTGCGCAATGGTGGCTTCCGGGACTACGAACGCACGTGCGATTGCCACCGTCGACAAACCACCAAGTAAACGCAAGGTGAGCGCGACCCGCGCCTCGGTGGAAAGTACCGGATGACAGCAGGTGAACATCAGCCGTAGCAGGTCGTCGCCCAAGTCGTCGTCCAGTGCACTGACCATGTCCGGTACTGCCATTTCTCTGGCCGCAAGGTCGCGGCCCACCTCGTCGAGTTTGCGTTCGAGCCGGGCGCTGCGGCGGAAACGGTCGATGGCGCGACGCTTGGCCGTGGCCATCAACCAGGCGCCCGGATTGTCCGGCACCCCCGTCTGAGGCCACTGCTCGAGTGCGGCGACCAGAGCGTCCTGGGCGAGATCCTCGGCCACGCCGACGTCGCGTACCATCCGCGTTAACCCGGCGATGAGCCGGGGCGACTCGATTCTCCATACCGCTTCGATGGTGCGATGGGTGTCCATCACACCATCCTCCATTCCGCGGTCCAGGCCACGCAGATCATGCGTTACTCCGCCCCTGCTGCCCGGACCGCAACTCAGAGAACCCGGCTGCGGCGTGCTTGACATCGTCTGGAAAATCACACATCTCCTGCACCTGGCGCACCTCGACGATGCAGTCATCGCCAGGGCAGCGCTTTGCCCATTCCACGGCTTCTTCCTTTGACTTCACCTGGATCATCCAGTAACCGCCGAGCACCTCCTTGGCTTCGGCAAACGGCCCGTCGGTCACCTTGGCTTTGCCGCCCGCAAACGTGACGCGTGCTCCCATTGAGGGTGGGTGCAGGCCATCCAGTGCGAGCAGGACGCCCGCCTTCTGCAGAGACTCGTTGTATTTCATCATCGCGGCGACAGCCTCAGCAGTAGGCATTGCACCCGGTTCGGCGGTCTCGTATCCCTTGGGGATCATCAGCATCATGAATCGCATGGTTCCATCCTTCTCCATAAGAATTGGCCTGGGATCAATTGGTTGACTCCCGGGTCCTACTCAAGCGTCGAATGTGGCGCCGCGAATTCGACATAACTTTGATATTTGTTTTTGAGACCTAACCGCCGGCCACGGCCGCTATTACCAGGAACGGCTCAGCCTCGATAACCACTGCTTCAGGCAGCGGAGCATCCGGCGGTTCGTGGGACAGATCTTCCGCGCAGGCGAAAAATCTTAGGAACGGCCGGCGCTGGTGGGTGACATGATCACGGATCGTTCCCCGGAGCATCGGGTAGCAAGCCTCAAGTGCGTCGAGGACTGAGCGCTGGGTAACTGGCCCCTCGACGTTGAGATGTACCTCCCCCTCCACCTGGGCCAATGTTCGCAGGTGTCCCGGCAGCAAGACGCGGATCATGACAGAGTCTGTACCTCGACCGAGAAAACTGCGGGGAGATCTCGCACAATGGGAGCCCAATTGTCTCCAGCATCACGCGACGCGTAGACCTGGCCTCCAGTCGTGCCAAAATAAACCCCACAGGCGTCGAGCGAATCGACGGCCATTGCATCGCGTAGTACATTCACGTAACAGTCACGTTGTGGAAGACCTTTCGTCAAGGGCTCCCACTCGTTCCCGCCGGTTGGGCTACGGTACACGCGAAGTTTGCCGTCGAGCGGGTAATGCTCCCTGTCGCTCTTGATGGGCACGACGTATATAGTCTCCGGCTGGTGTGCGTGCACATCGATCGCGAAACCGAAGTCCGTAGGAAGGTTTCCGCTCACCTCCTGCCAGGATTCGCCGGCATTATCGCTGCGCATCACATCCCAGTGCTTTTGCATATAGAGCACGTCCGGTCGGGATGGATGCATAGCAATGTGGTGAACGCAATGCCCGACCTCAGCCGTCGGGTCGGGAATATGTTCGGACTTGAGCCCGCGGTTGATAGGTTGCCAGGACTCGCCCCCATCATCTGTACGGAAAGCGCCCGCCGAGGAGATGGCGATGACCATGCGGCCCGGCCTGGTGGGATCGAGAAGAATGGTATGCAGGCACATGCCACCACCGCCCGGCTGCCAGTGCGGGCCTGACCCATGACCGCGAAGACCGGCGAGCTCCTGCCAGCCTTTTCCGCCGTCCGTGGAACGGAAAAGCGCAGCATCTTCAACCCCCGCATACACTGTTTCCGCATCGGTGAGTGACGGTTCAAGATGCCACACCCGCTTGAACTCCCATGGCTGCGGTGTGCCGTCATACGATTGGTGGGTGCCGGCGATCCCTTCGTAGACAAACTTGTTGTCCATCGGCTGCCACGTTTTGCCACCGTCGTCGGACCGCTGAATCAATTGTCCGAACCAGCCAGTAGACTGTGAGGCGTAGAGCCGATTTGGATCAACCGGCGACCCCTTAAGGTGGTAAATCTCCCAGCCTGCAAAATGAGGACCACTCACCTCCCATTGTTCACGCTTGCCATCCGAAGTCAGAATAAACGCGCCCTTGCGCGTGCCGACCAATACCCGTACCTCGCTCATCCATCGCTCCTTGCAACCATTCCTACACACGGAAACGGTAAATAAGTTACTTGTGAATGACAAATAGCTCTAATCCTCGAAAACGGCTGGTCAAGCGTTAACGGAACCTGCTACTATGCCGCGCATTAGTTTGCGACTCGTACATAAGGACTTCAAAAAAAGATGCTGTTTCTTTCTGGTGGAGGCTGTAATGCAAGAGCAAAAGACATCCAACCGCGTCCTATGGCTAGCCGGCGCGGTATTCGCGGCGGTGGTTTTTCTGCTTGTCCCAGTGTCCCGGGGCCAGGCAGTATCGGCCACCCTGCTGGGTAATGTGACCGACAACACTGGTGCCGCGGTGCCCAACGCGGCGGTGCAGATACTGGAAAGCGCTACGGGCATACCGCACGTCGGCGCGACCAATGGGAACGGGCTCTTCACCTTTCCCGATCTAACGCCAGGCACCTATACCGTTTCCGTCGAATCCCAGGGCTTCAAGAAAGAGACACGAGCCAATGTGGACGTGGTGGTGAACACCACCACCCGGGTGGATTTGGTCCTGGAGCCGGGGAGTGTCAGCGAAAACGTGCTGGTAACGGCTGCTCCTCCGATCATGCAAACGGATCGCGCCGACGTGAGCGTAAATATCGAGTCTCACACCCTCCAGGTTTCGCCGGTGGCGGTGAACCAAAACTTCCAGACCTTACTCACCCTGGTGCCCGGCGTAGGTCCACCCGTCTTTCAGCACTCGCAGTTTTTCAACGCCGCTAGTTCCATCCAGACCGAGGTCAACGGCCAACCCCGTATGGGCAACAGCTATCAGATTGAGGGCATTGATGATGATGAGCGCACGGGCCTGCTCCAGATCCTCATTCCACCCATCCAGGCCATCCAGACGGTCGATGTCTCCACCGCTAACTATGAGGCGGAATTAGGCCGGGCCATTGGAACCGTAAGCAACGTAATCATCAATTCCGGCACTAACCAGTTTCACGGTTCAGCCAGCGAATTTACCCAGAACAGCGAGTTTCAGGCACGCGCCTACTTCAATAAGGGTGTGGGGCACCTGGTTTATAACTACTTCGGCGGAGGGGTCGGCGGCCCCATCATCAAGGACAAGCTGTTCTTCTACGGAGACTACTATCGCTCTCCCGATCACGAAGCCAACTCCAATATCCTCACCATTCCACCGCAGCAGTGGTACACGCCCAATGGGGCCGGCTTCCTCGACCTGAGCGGACCGCTGCAAAGCAACGGCAAGGGACAAATCTACGATCCGGCGACCGGTGACGCATCTGGAGCGGGCCGCACACCTTTCCCTAACAACCAGATCCCGATCTCCCGGGTGAATCCCGTATCGCTCGCCCTGCTGAAGTTATTGCCAGCGCCCAATGCAAACCTCGGCACCAACCTGACCGCACCCACCAATAACTTTTCCATTAACCTTCCCTTTCAGAAGACAACCACCCGCTACGACGCAAAAATCGATTATCAAATTACGCCCAAGGACCACCTCAGCGGTCGATACAACCGGCAGGATGTCACCATCTTTCAGGCGCCTGCCTTTGGAGCCGCCGGCGGCGGTCCGGCGCAGGGGGCCTTTGCGGGTAAAGGCACACAAGACACCTACAGCACCGGCATCAATTACGATCGCGCTTTTTCCGGAACTCTGCTCACCGAAGCGCGCATCGGTGTCGCCAATTATGGCAACAGCGCAACTCCTACTGGCTATGGTACCGACTATGCCACCCAGGCTGGCATTCCGGGTGTCAACATCGATCAGTTCACCAGCGGGCAAGTGGGAATTATCTTGAGTCCTACGGACTTCAGCAGTCCCATCATCGGCTACTCGGCTTCTCTCCCTTGGGTACGGGCTGAAACCAACATCGATGGCGTAAACCATTGGACCAAGATTATTCGCAATCACACCGTCAAATTCGGTGTCGACGTTCGCCGTGTCCATGACGATTTGCTTCAGGACCAGACGTTTAGTCCGCGCGGAGCAATCGAGTTCGCGGAGAATAACACTTCCGAGCTCGGCGCGCAAACCAATGTTGCCAATGAGATGGCCAGCATACTTCTGGATGTTCCGTATCAAGTGGGGCGGGATCTCAATACCTATTCTCCCGCCTACAGGCAATGGTGGTTCTTTGCCTTTGCCGGAGACAAGTATCAGGTCACGCCGAAGTTAACCTTAGATCTGGGACTTCGCTGGGAATTCTACCCCCCGGCGACTCCCAAAGTGGCCGGAGGCTTTTCCAATTTCGACCCGACGACCAACTCCCTGGTCATCGCGGGCATGGGTTCGAACCCATCCAATCTGGGTTTGCAAACCAGGTATTCCTACTTTGCGCCACGGCTCGGATTTGCTTACCGCGCCAGTGAAGAGACGGTTGTTCGCGGTGGCTTCGGCATCAGCTATACGCCGTTCGAAGATAATACCTACGCCTACAACTACCCGGTCCGGGCCAACAACAGCTACCAACAGCTCAACTCCTACTCGCCGGCGCTGCTCGCCGACGGATCTCCCGCAACCTTCCAGGCTGGCTTTCCGGCGCCGTCCCCGATCGTCGTTCCTCAGAACGGCATCATCAGCCCCGCGCCTCTCAGCCAGGCCTATGTACAGATCCCCAAGAACTATCAGAACCCTTACGTTGAGTCCTGGAATGTTGCCGTGCAGCAGTCCTTGCCGCAACAGTGGACCATGACACTGTCTTATGTAGCCAATCATGGGGTTCACATAGGTACTGCGCAAAATATCAATCTGCCCCCCGCGCTCGGGCTAGGTACGGCGGGAGAACCGGAATACATCGCCTACAAGCGCAGCGCGGCGACCACTGTGTATTTTCTGGGATACTCGTCTAATTATCAGTCTCTGCAAGCACAGTTGAACCGTCGTTTCAACGGGGGTTTGGGAGTCATTACTTCATTTACCTGGGGAAAAGGCCTGGGCTACCAGACGGGCGACGACGGCAACCTTTACTTTTGGATTGATCAGCGTCACAACTATGCGCCCAATGATTTTGACCACCGGTACAACTTCGAAGAGAGCCTGAACTATGTCTTGCCCTTCGGTCCCGGGAAGCGGTGGCTAAATTCTGGCCTTGCCTCTTCCGTGATCGGTGGCTGGCAGATATCGGCCATCGTCTCTCTCTATTCGGGTCTACCATTCAACGTCACGGCCAACGCGGGCACGATTAACACCCCCGGGCAGGGCCAGAATGCAAATCTCGTTGCCCCCTTCCATGTGCTCCATGGTATTGGCACTGCGCATGACTGGTTTGACCCCTCGAGTTTCGGGCAACCTGCGGGCTGTCCCAAAACAGGAGCTTGCCCGATAGCCTATGGCAGCGTTCTGGGCAACGTAGGCCGTAACGCGTTTTACGGCCCGGGATATATTCAGGACAACCTGTCAGTCTTCAAGACCTTTGCCATATGGGAAAACGTCTCTTTGGTGACCCGGGCGGACGCGTTCCAGCTGAGCAACAGTCCACAATTTGCGAGTCCCCAAAACTCCATCACCAGCACCACCTTTGGCAAAGTAACCAGCACCATCGGAAGCGGCACAGGAATCAACGGGATAGGAGGAGGCCGTTCGATCCAACTTTCCGCCACCGTACGCTTCTGATTGGCAACAGGACTCTCTTTCCTCTATCCCGTAACCAATGATCGGGTGCCCCATCCTTCGCGCTTCCCGCGAAGGGTGGGATAAGCAGAATGACGCCTCTTGTGCTGTTGCCAGCCCTACCGCGTGTCGCCCACAGCCAGGCGGCGAGGAACGGAACGCGACGAAGCAGGACTGAAGTGGTGCTGCAACACCAAGGCAAGGGCGCCGCGCAGACGGGCCATACCCAAATCCGCTGTGGTGATGATGCGAGGTAATTCCGCGTTGAGGTTTTTCGGTATTTCTTCCGTCAGGATGGCGGAGAAATAGGGCCAAACCGCGACAATATCCCCGGCAAACAGTACCACCTCAGGGGAAAGTCCGGCCAGGATTGTCCGCAGGCCGCGGGCAATCTGTACAAACTGATAGCGAAGAGCCTCCACCGCTTCAGGCCTCTGATCCTCGGCATCGACCAGCAGGTGCCGGTAGCTGAACGCATCCGGAACCTTCCCCTTCAGCTTGCGGTAATAACGAAGAGCGGCCTGATTGGAAGCGAGCGTCTCCCAACACCCGCGGTTGCCACATCCGCAAAGAAGCCCCGCAGCGTCGACTTGCATGTGGCCAAACTCACCTGCCATTCCGTTCCAACCAGAAATAAGGTGTCCGCCGGCGAGGATGCCGGTGCCAATTCCCTCCGAAACGTTAATCGCCACCGCGTCCTGCACGCCAGAGAGGCTGCCAAACCATCGCTCCGCGAGAATGATGAGATTGGCCGCATTCTCGATCTCCACCGGCAACCCGGTTCCGTCCGCGATCGCTTTACGGATATCGAATCGTCCCCAACGAAGATTGGGCGCGAACGTCAATTGCCCGGTGACACGATCGACCCGGCCCGGAACGCTGATGCCGATTCCCTGAACCGCCTTCTTGGGTTCGGTATGGGACACGCGTTTGATAGCAGCGAGTAGTTGCGTAATGGACCGTTGCGGTTCAGAGGAAATAGGGACGTTTTCCTGCACCAGGAATTTGCCGCTGAAGTCTGAAACCGCGACGATTGCGTTGCCGGGGTGCAGGTCTAAAATCGCCACCCCCAACTCGTTGTTGACTCCCAGCATCATTGGCCGGCGGCCGTGTTTACTGAACCCAGTCTCCCCTTCGCAGATCCAGCGGCTTTCCAGCAGCTCTTCGACGATCGCGGAGACCGTGCTCTTCTGCAGTCCGGAAAGGCGAGCGAGGTCGGCTCGCGAGACCGCTCCGGCGAGACGAATCAATTCCAGGATGATGGTTCGGTTTGTATCGCGGGCGGTCTCGCTGCTCGCGGCTTGAATCGCCAATCGCGGAACATGCGCCAGCTGGCGGAGTGCACGTTCGTTCATGGAGCCAAACTCATGTTTTTTCCCAAGGTCATTTTATCGGGGAGGGGCAGGGTGTTCGATCAAATCCTACCTTGGGTCAACCAAAAGATTGGCTTTTTCCTCCACCCGCGCCGCGATGACAGTCAACCCAGTTCTCAGGTAGCCTCAGTCTGTCTCGACCCGGCGCAACGGCTGCCAACCGGCATTTGCCGGATGGGCCCAGGTCTCGCTCTTTTGAGACCTGGCTTTTCCCGGTAACGTAAGCTAGCGTGGATGAGTCGCGGGCGGATTTTGGGCTGTATGGGTAACGGGGACTGTTGGAGGTTAGGGGTGGCAGGTGCACTCGCATTGTTGCTGAGTGGATGCCATTCCTCCGGCCTGCCAAAAACCGGCACCCCCGCATACCTGGACGAGGTCACCGCTTTCTATGTCGGCTTGGCCGCTCTACAAGTAGGCGACGACGTGCGGGCCGACAGCACTCTCGAGCGAGCTACTACCCTGGCCCCTGGAGAGCCCGCCGGGTGGGCTAACTGGGGCGTCCTCGCTTTGCGCCAGGGAAATTTCGAGCCGGCGGCGCAAAGGCTGGCGCAAGCGCAAAAGCTGGCGCCCGAGAATGATCAAATCCACTATTTGCTCGGGGTGCTCGAAAGCAAACGCGGCAATCCCTCGCAAGCCATCGTCGAGTTGCGCAAAGCCGTGCAGCTTGATCCGCAAAACCCGCGCGCCATGTATCTGTTGGCGCAAGAGCTTGAGCGCCAGGGCGATGCCAATGGCGAGACTGAGTTTCAACAACTACTGCAAAAGATTCTCTCCCAGCAGCCCGACAATCCAGCGGTTCTGCTGGAACTAGGGCGGGTGGCAGCCAAGCGCGGCGATGCGGCTACGCTGCATTCGGTTCTTGCCCAAATTGCGTCCCACGCGGCAAACTGGCCGCCCGAAGTGCAGCCGCAATGGACCGCTCTGCAGTCTGCCGCAGCAGGACCGGATCCGCGGGCGGCTGCTGTTCGCATTGCCTTCCTTCGCAACTCCTTGATGCGTCTCCCTGATTTCCGTCAGAGCCTGAGTATGATCCAGCCTGCTACAGGCAGCGAGGCATCCCCTTTCACCCGCTTCCTGCTGCTGCCCACTCCTACGTTCACTCCTCCTCCCGCTGACACCGCCATCACTTTCCGCACAGAACCAACGTCCAACGAAGGGAACGCATGGAGCTGGATCGGAGCCATTTCGCTCACCGGCGCCGGCGCTCCGGTGGTCGCCGTAGCCAATAGCCATAGTGTCAAGCTGGCCACCGGCGCGGAGTTTCCTTTTCCCGGCGGATCCGCCGAGCTTCAGCCCGAGTCGATCTTGCCGGTCGATTTCAATTACGACTTCAAAACCGACCTAGTGCTGGCCGGCGACGGTGGTGTTCGCTTCCTGCGCCAGGAAAATCCATCCTCTTTTACCGATGTAACCGCGCAGACAAAATTACCGCCGCCTGTGTTGCGTGCCGCCTACACGGGAGCTTGGGCGATCGATGTAGAAGCCGACGGCGATATGGATATCTTGCTCGGCACACCCCAGGGAACTCCGGTAGTCCTGAGAAACAATGGGGACGGATCCTTTACCGTGATTCATCCCTTTACCGGAATCTCGGGCCTGCGCGGATTTGCCTGGGTAGACCTGGATAGCGATGGCAATCCTGACGCCGCCATGATCGACGGTTCGGGCCAGCTGCATTTTCTCCATAACGAGAGAGGTGGAGTGTTTCGCGAGCAGGCGCTGCCCGCAAACCTTCCTCACGTGAGGGCCGTGACGGTTGCTGACGTGGGTGCAGGAACGTTGGCCCTGGTTGTAGTAGAAGAAACGGGCGCACTCGTCGCCATCACCCGCACTAACAGCGCACAGGGCTGGAACGTAGCCCAACTGGGAACCGCACCTCGACTCGCGAAACAAGTGCGCTTGCGTGCGGCAGACGTGGATAACAACGGAGTCGTCGATTTATTGGTGGTGCCGGTTGCGCTCGACGCCGGGGATTCACCAGGGGCCTCGTTGTGGCTGGGTGATGGTGCGCAGAAGTTCTCGCCTTTGCCTACGCCGTTCGGTTCCCAAAGAGTGTTTGACATTGCTGACCTCAATGGGGATGGAACGCTTGATCTGCTGGGGCTTACTGCAGCCGGGCAGGCACAGCAGGCCATCAACCAGGGAAGCAAAAAGTATCAGTGGCAGATCCTTCGGCCGCGAGCACGCGTGGCCACCGGCGACCAGCGCATTAACTCCTTCGGCATCGGTGGCGAGACGGAACTGCGCGCTGGTCTTCTAGTGCAGAAGCAGCCCATCACCTCGCCTCAATTGCATTTCGGCCTGGGGGAACAGTCCACTGCCGACGTAGTAAAAATCTTGTGGCCGAATGGTATGGAGAACGCCGAGTTCGCGCTGAAGGCAGATCAGGAAGTGCTGACCGAGCAGCGCCTGAAAGGCTCTTGCCCGTTCCTCTTTGCGTGGAACGGCAAACAGATCGACTTCGTGAAAGACGCAGTGCCCTGGGGTTCGGCCATCGGTCTGCAAATCGACTCCGTCGGATCATCAAAAATTGCGGCCACCGAAGAGTGGTACAAAATTGGCCATGACCAACTCGTGCCGCACGACGGCTATTATGATCTGCGGCTCACCGGCGAGCTTTGGGAAACCTACTATTATGACTACCTCAAGTTGATGGTGGTCGACCATCCAGCCGACACCGAGATTTTCACCGATGAGCGGTTTGTGGTTCCCGCCGTCAAGCCGGCCATTACCGCCGTCGCGCCGCCGCACTCCATCCTGAAGGCCATCGACGATCAAGGCACGGATGTGACCCAGCTTGTCAGCAAACTGGATGGCCAATACCTCGATACCTTTGGCCGTGGACAATACCAGGGCCTCACCCGCGACCACTACGTCGAGGTCGACCTCGGCAACGACCTGCCTCAAAGCGGACCGTTGTGGCTCGTTGCCAAAGGATGGCTGCATCCAACAGACTCCTCGGTGAACGTCGCGATCAGCCAGGGACACCACGACAAGGCGCGTGCTCTCAGCCTGGAAGTTCCCGATGGGCACGGAGGCTGGCGTACTGCCCGCGCCAACCTGGGTTTCCCGGAAGGGCGCAAGAAGACCTGCCTGATCAATCTCGACCACGTCTTCCTGCCGGGCACCCCGCACAAAGTGCGTCTGCGAACCAACCTGGAGATTTACTGGGATTCGATCGAATGGGCGCAGGGTCTGCCCAATGCACAGCTCAAGGTCACGCAATTGGATCCATCGCTGGCTGACCTTCATTACCGGGGCTATTCCGTGGTCCACCAGGCAAACGCTTCTTCTCCTGAGCTTCCGGATTACAATCGGATCGCCGCCAGCAAGCAGATCTGGAGTGACCTCGAAGGCTACTACACGCGTTACGGCGATGTCCGCGGATTGCTGGCCTCGATCGATGACCGCTATGTGATCATGAACGCCGGGGATGAGATCAGCTTGCGTTTTCCAGAACAGGCCCCGCCGCCGCCGGGATGGGTGCGGGATTACGTGATTGCCGGCGATGGGTGGATCAAGGACGGCGACTACAACACCACTTACTCCCGAACCGTGCAGCCTTTGCCCTACCACGCAAAGAATGAGTACAACCAGGCTCCCGGCCTGTTGGAAGACGAATGGGTATATCGCCAACATCCAGAAGACTGGCAGAATTACCACACCCGTTACGTAAGCGGTCCAACCCAATGAAGGCAAGTCGCACCACCAGATTGATCGTGGCCATCCTGTTTGTCGGGATGCTGGCTACCCCGCTTGCCATCAAGCAGCTATCCGCGCGGCGGCTAGCAGTCCAGGCCAGGCTCGACGAGAGCCAGGCCCTGACCCGTTACGGCTTTCATCTCCAGGAGGTCTCGCGGCAGGCCGGCGTGGACTTCGTTCACCAGGCCCCAACGTTAGACGCCAAGCTGGATGGAATTATGCCCGAGGTGACATCGATGGGCGCTTCTGTTTCCATCGTTGACTTCGACCGTGACGGTTGGCCTGATCTCTATGTCACCAACAGCAACACCGGCAGTCTGAATGCTCTTTACCGCAACATGCACGACGGCACATTCAAAGATGTTGCCGCCCCGATGGGGCTGGCGGACGTCAACCAGTCAAGTACAGGGGTCTCCATGGGAGCGGTCTGGGGAGACTACGACAATGACGGCTACGAAGATCTGTTCTTGATCAAGTGGGGCAGGCCCGAGCTCTTCCACAACGACCAGGGTCGCGGCTTTACCCGGGTCTCTGAGTCTGCAGGCCTGCCCCCCTGGATCAACGCCAACACCGCAATCTGGTTCGACTACGACGGCGATGGACTACTCGATTTGTTCGTGGGAGGCTACTACTCCGAGAATCTGGACTTATGGCATTTGCGTGACACGCGCATGATGCCGGAGAGTTTTGAGTATGCAAAAAACGGCGGCCGAAAGTTCTTGTTTCACAACCTCGGCAATGGCAGGTTTGAGGAGGTCAGTGAGAAGGTAGGAATCAAGAGTAACCGCTGGGCTCTTGCTGCCTCTGCGGCGGACTTGCGTGGCACCGGGCGCCCCGATCTCTTCATCGCCAATGACTACGGAGTCTCCGAGTTGTTCCTCAATGAGGGCGGACATTTTCAGGAAGCAGGGCAGGCAACGGGCGTCGGGTTCGCACCCAAGAGCGGCATGAACGTCGCTTACGGCGACATCTTGAATCAAGGGAAGTACGCCATCTACGTCTCCAACATCTCCGAAGAGGGGGTGTTAATCCAGGGCAATAATCTCTGGGTTCCACAAGAGGGAAATGCCGGCCTGAAGTACGAAAACCTGGCGCGGGATATGGGCGTGGAACTGGGGGGCTGGAGCTTCGGCGCGCAATTTGGAGACTTGAATAACGACGGCTATCTCGACCTCTACCTCACCAACGGATACATATCTCTCAACCGGAACAAGAGCTATTGGTACGACTTTTCTCGCGTGGCGGGCGGCAACAGCAAGATTATTGGCGATGCAGCCAACTGGCCGGCGTTCGATGGCCGCAGCTTATCCGGTTACCAGCAAAAGAAAGTATGGATCAACGATGGAGCAGCCAAATTTGTCGACGTAGCCCAGGCGGTCGGTGCGAACGATGTCTACGACGGGCGATCGGTGGCCATGGCTGACTTGTGGAACCGCGGGGTTCTCGATGTGGTGGTGGCTAACCAGCGCGGTCCGCTGTTGATCTACAAGAACACGGTGACTCCAGGGAATGAGTGGCTGGAATTTGCGCTTGTCGGCGGCGCCAGCAATCGCAGTGCGATCGGTGCGCAAGTCACTCTTTACTGGAACGGCCAGCACCAGCTGCAAGAGGTTTCCGGTGGAAGCGGATTTGCCGCCCAGAACGATCGCCGCCTCCATTTCGGGCTGGGGAAGAATCCTCAAATTGAGAAGGCCGTGATCCGTTGGCCCTCGGGGAAAACCCAGACCGTTGAGAATCTCGTGCCCGGAAAGCTCTACAATGTCACGGAGGCTGAATGAGTTCCCAGGTGAGCATCGGGCAACCGGCGAAGCGTGAGGCGGCATGGAAGCGATTCTTCAGCCCATCCAACCGCTATCTTTCCCCGCTGCTCATCTCCTGCATTTTGCTGGTCGGCCAGCTCTCCTACGGCATCCTGGAGAGCTACACCCGAACCTTGTTAGCCATTGTCGCCAGCCTGGTCGCGGAGATCATTTTGTCGCGCGTCTACTTTGGTAAATGGCCAGTCCTGGCCAGCGCCTACATTAGCGGCATCAGCGTGGGCATCCTGGTCCGCTCCCCGGCCTTCTGGCCCTATGCACTGTGCGCATTGATTTCCATCACTTCGAAGTACGTGCTCCGCGTCCACGACCGGCACATTTGGAACCCGTCCAACTTCGGCATCGTCGCCATGTTCATTCTTGCTTCGGGCACGGTGGCGGGATTGAGCATTCAGTGGGGCAACTTTATCTGGCCGATGATCGTGATCTGGACGTTGGGCTCAGCCATCATCTGGCGCTTGCGGCGCTTCCATATAAGTGCCACTTATGTCGCGTCCTTTCTCGTGTTCGCCTTACTGCGCAGCTGGATCACGGGAGATCCGTGGCGGTCGGAAATTTCTCCAATTACCGGGCCCATGTACCAGCTATTCATCTTCTTCATGATCACCGATCCCAAGACCACAGTGCGCTCGAAGACCGGCCAGATCGTGACCGTGATTGTAGTGGCTGCGGTCGAGATGGTGTTTCGTCTTCACCAGGCTGTCTATGCGCCGTTCTACGCCCTCTTCATAGTGGGTCCAACGGCCATGCTTTTGGAGATGTGGTTGGAATCACGCCGCGCCCGCCTTCTGGTAGCGCATGCCTGAACGTAAGTTAGGGCTCCCTGTGGTTGTTCTTCTGCTGTGCAGCTTTTCTGCTGGAGCTGTTTCTCCCCAGCGTCCTTCCGGGCCGATTCGTTTTGTCGATGCCACGGCCGCGTCCGGCATTTCCTTTCGTCACCATAGCGGCGCCTTTGGCAAGAAATACCTTCCCGAGACAATGGGCAGCGGTGTCTGCGTGCTGGACTACGACAACGACGGATTCCAGGACATTCTGTTCGTAAATTCGATGGACTGGCCGGGCCATGGCTCCGGCAAGTATTATCCCGCCCTCTACCGCAACAACGGAGATGGAACGTTCACTGACCGCACCCGCCAGGCGGGTTTAGCCGTAGAGATGTACGGCATGGGCTGCGCCGTCGGCGATTATGACAATGATGGCAAAGAAGACATCTACATCACCGCAATAGGTTCCAGCCACTTGTTCCGAAATCTCGGCAACGGCCGTTTCGCCGATGTGACAACGAGGGCAAAGTTGGCAGGCAGCGGATTTCCAAGTGGCGCGGTATGGTTCGACTACGACAACGACGGCAAGCTGGACTTGTTCGTGGCCCACTACGTGGATTGGTCGATTGAGAAAGATCAATACTGCTCGCTCGACACCAAAAACAAATCCTATTGCACACCGCAGGTCTATAAGGGGGAGACTGCCCGGCTTTACCACAACCGGGGCGATGGCACCTTCGAAGATGTAACCAAGCGCGCAGGGCTAGTGGATGCGACCAGCAAATCGCTAGGCATAGCGCTGCTGGATTACGACGACGATGGCTGGCTCGATTTGCTAGTGACCAACGACACCCAGCCAAACAAGCTTTACCGCAACAATCACAATGGCACGTTCACCGACGTTGCGGTGCAGGCGGGCGTGGCGTACAGCGATGCGGGTGCTACTCGTGCGGGCATGGGTGTGGATAACGGCGACTACGAGAATTCCGGTCATCCCGGCCTGGTGATTGGCAACTTTACCAACGAGGGCATGGCGCTCTACCGCACGGACGGCTCAGGTTTGTATTCCTCCATTTCCGAAGCCACCGGCATTGATCGCTGGTCGTTGCAGTCGCTCACCTTCAGTACTTTTTTCTTCGACTACGATTTAGACGGTCTGCTTGATGTGTTCGCAGCCAACGGCCATGTAGCGGACGATATCAGCGTGACGCAACCGCATTTGAAGTATGCGGAGCCGTCGTTATTATTTCGCAACGAGGGAAAAGGCCTGTTTGAGAACATGTCAACGAAGTTAGGTCCTGCCTTGGAGCGGCCGATCGTAGGCCGAGGTGCAGCCTACGGAGATTTTGACAACGATGGCGACTTGGACCTGGTAATCACCGAAGGCAACGGCCCCGCACGGCTGCTGCGCAACGACAATGGAAATCAGAATGACATGTTGCGAGTAAAGCTGCTAGGCGTCAGTGCGAACCGAGACGGCATAGGAGCGAAGCTGACGCTAAGCGTCGACAAAAACCTCCAACTGCTTCGCATGGTAAAGACCGGCTCCGGCTATTTTTCCCAAAGCGAGTTGCCGGTAACTTTCGGGTTAGGAAAACCCGATCCAGCCAGAAAAATGCGGCTGACCATCGACTGGCCCGGAGGCCACAAAGACACCGTAGAAAACATCGCACCCAATCAAGCCGTCACCGTGCAGCAAGGCAAAGGAATCATTGCCGCCCACGCGATCGTCTTTCAAAGACCAAAAACCTCTCCGTAACAACCCGGGCAACCGGCTCGCCACTTGCGCTTTTGGGTTCCATCCCCGCATCGATCGCTGGGGATACCGCAGCCCTGCCCCTCAACCCTCCCGCGGCCCTCACAGATCTAGACGGGTGCCCCATCCTTCGCGCTCTTTGCGAAGGGTGGGATAGCAATTCTCACCCCTCACTTCCCCCAACAGCAGACATAACGAAAAGAGGACTTGTTCGGAGCGCAACGCGGGACCTGTAAGGCGGAAACCGCAGATCTCTCCACTGCGCTTCGCTCCGGTCGAGATGACAAAGGGTAGGGTTGTTATGGCCCGGAGCGGAGATCAAGGGACAAGAGAACTACGCGCAAAACCCCGACCTTTCCAGCATCTCAACTATCTCCGACCTACCCGCCCCCAATTTAGAACCCGCATCCAGTAGATCTTCAGCGCGCACGGGATACTGATTGTGAAGAGCGGGGTCACCGAACCGGCCCAGGTTGAAAGGCTCAATCACACGCAGCACTTCCTCTGTGAACGCCTGCGTCTCCAAACCACCCCTCAGCGTATGCGCGCGTTCGAGCAAGGCTGAAGCAGACGGCAACAAAAACCCCGGCGCCAATTCCGGCTTGCCCAGCCTGAACGCGGCCTCCGAGAAGCTGACAGCAGCAAAATACAAAAGAGATACAGCAGTAAAGGCCGAAAAGTTATCCATGGTTGCATACAAGGCCCCAATTAACCGGCTCACAGACATCAAGTCACAATCTGTTTGCTTCGCGTAGCTCACCAGTCGCGCAGAAAGCTCAGCCGAATCGAAATCTTTCTGGAGGATCTGCGCAAGTCGTTCTATCCCCTGCAAGGTGAGCGTAAAGCCGGTAGAGAGAAGAGGGTCAACAAATCCAGCGGCTGAGGGCAGCATAGCCCATCGCTTGCCGGCGATCGCACTGCTACGAAAACTTACCGCCGGCATGTGCCGAAACGGTTGGCAAGGAATCGCCTGTTCGAACTGTGATCGCAGCGCGGGCAACCGGTCTAAGAGCCGCCGCCATGCAGGCTCTCCTTCGCTGAGCTTCAACTCTGCAGCCACAGCCTGAGTGGCCGCAACCCCAGCACTAGTAACTCCATTATTGAATCGAAGCACCCAAACCCATCCTCCATCAAACACGTGGTGCACAGCCGCATCATCGACAGGGTAGGGAACTGTATCTCCGGAGCAAGCCGTATGCGTGACCCCGGTGAAGTGGCTATACAAGCTTTCTGTCAGCGGCATTCCGGGCAAAGCAGAATCCGGGAGCTGCAAACTGCGGTGCAAAAACCCACGCGGTCCTGTGGCATCAATCAGCAGCCTGGCCCTCAGCCGTAACGGCATATCGCCTGCCCGCCCACCAACAATTGCCTCATCTTCGGTAAAAACCAAATCCTCAATGCGCACGTAGTCGCGGTACTCGACTCCAAGCCTCTGCGCTTCCATCACCAAAAAGTGATCCACCTCTTCCCGGAACCAATGGGTGTCGGCAATGTCATCGCGCGGACTTGCGGCCACCAGCAATAGCTCCTCCTGATGAAAAAAGCTGAAGCCGCGCTTGAGCCCGCAAGCGATCTGCGGATAATCGCGTTGCCAGCTTCCCCATTTTGCAAGGGGAGCCAGCCGCGGAAGATCATACGTCGTGCTAATTCTCTCCAACAAGAGATTGCTAAGCGGAGTAGTGGATTCCCCGATCGCCATCCGCGGATGCCTGCCCTGTTCCAGCAGGACAACCGACAGCCCGATCCGGCGAGCTACCATCGCCATCACGCTCCCGCCGAAACCGGAGCCAACGATCACCAGGTCAACTTGCACCAAAGCACCGCGCGCACGAAATTTTATCGAGGAACGCCTGCTGCAGGTTCATCTGCCGTAACCGGGCGAGACGCTGCGGATGACAATACGCGCAGCGCTCGCTCAACCCCCAAAGGTCAGCAAAGACTCTGCCCGCCTTGAGGTTCAAACCGTACTCCATGCCGGCCTCCAGCGTCTCCAGCGATGGTGGTTCAAATTGACCACTCGCCATCAGTGCTTCCATGGCGCCGTTCCCGCCCCGCGTGGTGATCAGTACTGCCGCCGTCGCCCCTTGCTCCATCGCGAAATCCAAAGACCGCTCTGCCCAATACCGCGCTTCTACTGCCGGCAAGTAAGGAGGCTGCACGAGAATAAACACACGAAGATGAATCCCATTCCGGCGAAGGAACCTGGCCGCAGTCGAGAACTGCTCGAGCGTCATACGCTTGTTCAACCTGCCCAGTACTTCAGGATGTGCTGTCTCCAGCCCCATCGCAATCTCAAGTCTGCAGTCAAGCAAATCACGGAAGCGCAGGCAGGCATCTCCGGTAAGTGCAGGATGATTCTCCACAATCAACCGTTGGAAGCGATTGGCGCGCCGTGCAATCGCCTCGTAGTCTTCGGGAGGAATCGCATGCGGATCGAAGAAGCTGCCGCTGTTATACAACTTGAGTTGGCTCGCCGTGGGAAGCCGAAGAAGCGCGTGGTCGATCTGCGCCGGGATCGCACCAACGGGCACACTTTCGGTGAGTGTGTTGCGCCACAAATCGCACATGACGCAACGAAACGGGCATTCTTTATTGGTAACAAAAACGGTGGCAACCGGCGCCACTGCCCCATCGGCCGACCGCTCATCTTCTACGAAATACTCATAAGGCAGATACGGATCGAGTTTTTCCCGCGCCGGGCGAAGACCCAAAATCCAGGCATCAACTTCAGAGCTCATGAATACAAAGACAGAAATTTCTGGCGATACTCCGCCTCGCGAAAAGGGAGCTTCGCGTGCAGCGTTTCCTCGGCAACGGCACCATGCTGGAAGCGCCTTTTGGAGAACACTGGCATATCGAAGCCGGTAATCGCTCTTACCCCACGCGATACGATTTCGCCCTTGAGTTGATACAACCGTTCTACGTCGTAGTTAGTGAGCGCGATGAACGGAATAGCTTCTGCGACCGCAATC
>CAVXRU010000041.1:0-70285 GCA_963763905.1 uncultured Acidobacteriaceae bacterium
CAAAGTAGCCCCCAAAAAGTCCGATCGTCCAAATTGAATTCTCGGGAACCTGCGTCCCCTGCCCGTCCATTAGCCCATCCGTTAGATTGATATGTGGACACGGCGTAGGCTCTTCGTATTGGTCTGAACTCTATGATCTGGCTTCTCGCAATCCAGCTCGCAATCGGCCCAACGGAACATTACGAGCGCGCAAAAGAGGATTTTGCTCAACGGAAATTTTCCGAGGCCGCCAGTCAAGTCAATGCGGCCCTGCACGAGAACCCCTCCATGGTTCCGGCTCTTGTCCTCAAGGCTCGGTTAGCTGCCTTTGCGCATCGTCCGGACGTTGCCAAAAGCTGTCTCATTACGGCCATCACGGTCGATCCAACATCCGAAGAGGCGCAGTTCTATCTCGGGGTGCTTTTCTACGAGCAAAATGATTTTAAGCCGGCGATCTCACCGCTTCAGGCAGCCCAAAAACTCACTCCCAATAGCCCGCTGCCCGTGTTCTATCTCGCCATGACCCACGAAGCTCTGGGAAATCACAGCAAAGCGTTGGAGCTCTACCAGCAGGCAGAGAACCTTTCTCCGCAGATATCGCCGCAAACTGCGGAGATTGCCGTCGCATATGGAAGATTGTTGGTTTCCCAGGGCCGGGCCCAGGACGGTATTGAAAAAGAGCGACGAGCCATCGAGATCGATCCCAAGTCCCGCGATGCGCACTATGTATTGGCAAAGGGATTAGAACAGCAGGGAGACTTCGAGAATGCCGCGCTTGAAGGAGAACTGGCCCTGACTCTGCCAGAGGCCAACGCCAGCGACGCCCAGATTCATTTTCTCCTGACAAGGCTATACCGGAAGCTGAATAAACCTGATTTGGCAGAGGCACATTTGGAGAAATTCCTGGCTTTAAAAAAAACAACACAAAAGTGAGTCGTGTCTTGTCAAAGTGTGCCTTGAATGGGTTGAGTTTTTTTTTTTTTTTTTTTTTTTTTTTTTTTTTTTTTTTTTTTTAAAAAAAAAAAAAAAAAAAAAAAAAAAAAAAAAAAAAAAAAAAAAAAAAAACGTGACCTGGGTTAGGTCACTGCTAAACCGTAGGCCTCGATCGCCGTCTCCCCAAGGATCCGCTCTCTTTCCGCACTCGACAGTTGCGCGACCGCGCCCCGCACTGTGTCAATCCATCGCCGGTACGAGGACGCGAGGTTCACGACCGGCCAATCCGACCCGAACATGATTCGCTTCGGAGTGAACGCTTCCAGCACTGTCTCGATATAAGGGGAGAGGTCTTCCTTGGACCAGGTATGCCAGTCCGCTTCGGTCACCATTCCCGAGACCTTGCAGTACACATTCGCTCTCCGCGCCAGCTCTCGTATATTTTCCCTCCAGGGAGAAAGGACACCATCGCGAATGCGCGGCTTGGCGACATGATCGAGAATGAAGACCTGATCCGGATGCCGGTCCACAAACTGTATCGTCTGGGGAAGGTGTTTCTCAAAAATCAGGATGTCGTATCTCAGATCGAATCGCTTCAGTGCGGCTATTCCACGATTGAAGTCGTTGCGCAACACGAATAGATCGTCCGCCTCATCATGAATCGGATGACGTATCGCTTTCATTTTGGGCAGGGAATCGATGCGTTCGAGCTCGGAGATAACAGCAGAGGAGGTGAGAGGCGCCCAGCCCACAACTCCGCAGATCAGGTCGCCCGACGCCGCAACTCGGCTGAGCCATTCGGTCTCTTCGATGGTTCTCTCCGCCTCGACTACCATCGTGCCCGTAACCCCCGCCTCGGCGGTGACCGCGCGTAGGTCGTCTATCAGGAAGTCTCGCCGCAGGCCCTCCATTCCATCGGCCATCCAACCCGGTCCGGGCGGGAGATAGCGCCACAAGTGCTGATGCGCGTCAATGCATACGTTACCCATAAGGAATCACTACGATTGAGATAGCACTTTCAGATCCGCCGAAGCCCCAGGCTCCTGAGGTGTGCGGTACACACCGTCCTCCACCTGCGCGGGATGGACGAAGTGCTTCCGAAGATGAGGAATGTGCTCAAGGAACTCTGCTTTCAGCCCCAACCCGATATGGTTGAAGAGAACCAGGTGCTGATGCAGTTGCCCCATGTCACCCACGTGCGGTACCACGGGTATATCGAAGATCTTGGCCAGAAAACTCACCGTAAGGAATTCGCTGACTCCCGCGACTCTGGTGCAATCCACTTGGATAAACGACAACGCTTGGACTTCCAGGAAGTTCTTGAACAGAACACGGTTGGCGATGTGCTCGCCGGCGGCGATCTTGACCGGGCTCACCGCACGGGATAGCTTCACGTGAGCCTGGATGTCGTCCGGGTGGGTCGGCTCTTCGATCCAGTGAGGGTGGAACTTCGCCAGTTCTCCACAGATACGAAGAGCGTCAGGAAGGTCCCAACGCTGGTTGGCATCGAACATCAGCGTGCTGTCTTCTCCGATCAATTTCCGTAACATGGCCGCGCGCCGCAGATCCCGGCTTTCTTCAGGCGAGCCGACCTTCAGCTTGAATGCGGAGAATCCCTGATCCAAAGCCTTCTTTGTCAACTCTGTGACCTTTTCGTCATCGTAGTCCATCCAGCCAACCGATGTGTCGTAGCCGGGATAGCCGCTCTTCAGGATGCCTTCCCGTTGGCAACGGCTGGAAAGCTGCTCGCGCAACATCGAGACGGCCTTCTCTTGGCTGAGTATTTCTTCGAGATAGCTCAAATCAAGAACCCGGACCAACTCCTCCGGGGTAAGGTCAAGCAACAGCTTCCACAGCGGCACACCCCGGCTCTTGGCCCATAGATCGAAGCACGCATTGGTAATCGACGCCAGGGCTAATTGCACAACGCCCTTGTGCGGCCCGAGCCAGCGTAGTGCGGCATGATCCGCGATCTTCCGGGATATATTCCCGAAATCTGCCATCACGGCTTCAATCGGCATCCCCTCAAGCGGCTTCGCCAACATCTCGATTGCTTTGCAAACGAGCGTGTTGCCGTCGCCCAGCGTCAGGACGAATCCTGATCCTCGGGCACCGTTGTTCGTCGACAACAGGGTCGTCGCCAGGCAATATTCTGAGGTTTCGTGAATCGAGTCTGTACCCGCACCCAGAGGCAACGCAAACCGGGCATCATATGTAGAGATAGAGTGAATTTTGTATTCGGCCATGTCCCATTCCAGTTAGCGTCTGTAACCAAGCTCGGCGCCGCCGCTCACCGGCAAGATGCATCCGGTGATAAATCGGGCTTTCGCGGAAAGCAAAAACACCGCCGCATCTGCGATGACGTCACCCCGAGGGCAATAGCCGAGAAGGTGAATGCTATCGAGATACTGTCGTATGCCGGCGGGATTGGGCTGATCGAGAGCCCACTGCTCCAGCATGGGCGTCCATGCTCCCGCAGGGCATACCGCGTTGACTCTGACTCGATACTTTGCGTAGTCGGCCGCCATCGCCTTGGTGAGCGAGATCATTCCGCCCTTGCTGGCAACGTAGGCTGCGTGATCCTGTTGTCCCAGGAGTCCGACCATGCTTGCAGTATTGAGAATCGCACCCTTGCTTTCCACCAGGGCGGAAAAGGCAAACTTCGTTGTCCAGTAAACTGACTTCAGGTTTGTGCGCTGCAGTTCGTCCCACTGCTCCTCGGTCGTCTCGTGCAGAGGACACGATGGGCCTACGATTCCTGCATTGTTGTGTACCGCGTCCAGTCGTCCGAACTCCTTCAATACAGCTGTAATCGCAGCCTGGATCTCTGCTCCGTTCGAAACGTCGGCGTGATACGCGTTACTCCGATTGCCTGCTTCTTTCGCTGTCCCTTGAGCTTCTTCGAAATGGCGATCCAGGATCGCGATCGTAGCCCCCTCGCGCGCATAGGCAAGCGCACATTCGCGGCCTATCCCGCTGGCTCCGCCAGTCAGCAGAATTACCTTGCCTTCAAGATCGTTTCCCATGCGCGACCCAGTTCTCGTATGCGGTTTTGGCAAATCGGACCATTGCCTTTTTCACGTATTGCTCGGCTATTTCTCCGTCGCCATCGCGCAGAAGATCGACGATCCTCTGATGCGAATCGAGGTCCTTGTCCCATACCGATGTGCCCCTTCCTCCGGAAATCATGCGCAAGCGCACAAAGGCGAAGAACGGCATCAGCATACGTTGCGCGTAGTCGAAAAGGTGCTTGTTTCCCGAGAGCAGGCAGAGCTCCAGATGAAACTTCAGGTCCCAGTCGACCATGTTCGCCGCACTCTTTGCCTTGGCAGCCCGCCGCATTCCCTCGACGATGGATTGTAGATGTGAAAAGTCTGGCTGCGCCTGCGCTGCAAGATTGGCTGCAAGCCCCTCGACCGCGCTGCGCATTTGATACAGCTGGACAACATCTTGTTCGGTCAAATGGATGACACGAGCGCTTCGGCCACCTTCCTTGGTCACGAATCCGTCACGCTCAAGAAGGTTGATGGCCTCGCGGATCGTTCCTTGCGCCACGCCAAAGTGTTGTGCCCACTTGCCTTCAATAATGCGGGTGCCTGCGGATAGAGTGCCGTTCATGATCTCTGCCAGCAGCTTTTCTGCTAGCGTCTTCTTGACGAGGCCGTTAGTCGCGAGCGAGGAAGGGGTTGGCATAAATGTAAGTGCTTAAACGGATGCAGCGTTATCCTAAGCGCCCTGGTCTTTAGCTGTCAATAAACAATTGAAGCACTTGAAATTCTTGCCCGTTGAGTTACAAGAGTGTAGCATTTCTCCATTTCTTGAGGAGTGAGCTATGCAACGATTGGGCACCATCATCCGTCTTAAGCCCGGGTGCGTGGAGGACTACAAGCGATACCATGCTGCTGTGTGGCCCGAAGTGTTGAGCAAGATCTCGGAGTGCAACATTCGTAACTACTCCATCTTCTTCAAAGACAATTTCTTGTTTGGATATTTGGAGTATCACGGAACAGACATGAAGGAAGACTGGGCAAAGATGGCCGCGGACCCGAAAACCCAGGAATGGTGGGCGATTAATGGGGCCGATGCAGGATCCACTCCCCACCAGAAAAGAGGGTGAGTGGTGGGCCGAGATGGAAGAAGTATTTCATCTCGACTGAAGAGCTGTGTCCGCCTCAGCATTCGATCTGCTTCGCATAAGGTTTCAAAGATCAACAGAACTGCTCGGAACCACCCACCTCTCCAGATTAGCTTTTTAGGGGACCAGGAAAGCCTCGCCGGAAAATAGACCGCTAGTCTCTCCATCCACTAACCAACCCCAACCTGAGTCAATCCTCTCCCCTTGTCACCTTGTCATCCCGCAACGAACTGGAGGGATCTGCAGTGCGCCCTGCGGTTCTCGCCAATCCATTGAACGAGTTTAAGCACTTGTAATCTGTTGCGAAGTCAAACCCAAATGTTGCCCTCTTCTAAGTAAATGAAACTAAATGGAATGAAAAAAATATCTTGACAGGGGCAAATATGTTTATCTAGTGTGCTCCACGTTTAAGTGCTTCAATTTTGATCGTGCGCCGGCTAAAAAAGTAGAGACAACAGCCTGCAGGTTCACGACCAGGCACTCAACGGAAGCAAACATGGAAGTGTGTGGCTTCTCTAAATTTCAATCTCGATTCATTTAGGAGGGCGGTGGTATGGCGAAGAGACTCTGTGTTTTCGTGCTCCAGGTCGGAATCATCGTATTGGCACTTGCAGGTGGCGCTCTTGGTCAAACGACCTCTGGACTCATCACCGGTACCGTCAGCGACTCATCCGGTGCGGTGATCCCGGACGCGCAGGTGGAACTGACGAATCAAGCCACCGCGGTGCGCCGGCAGGCGGTAACCGACGGTAGCGGCTACTACTCTGTCCCCGAGTTGCAACCGGGCGTCTACGATGTCTCGGTCAGCAAACAGGGCTTCGCGACCGAGAAACTGGCGAACGTTCATCTTGAGGTCAACCAAAGCGAAGCACTTAACTTCAAGATGTCGGTTTCGGCGTCTACGCAGACCATCTCGGTCAATGCGGACGTAACGCAAATCAACACCACTTCCGCGACACAGGCTGAGGTCGTCGGCAACACGGCAATCGTAGAACTGCCGCTGAATGGGCGCCAATTCAACCAGCTCACACTCCTCACTCCCGGCGCCGTCCCACTGATTCAGGGCGGCCAGCAAGGGGCGTTCACCGTCAAGCTTGGAGCCGGCTCGGTGAGCCCATCGGTCGACGGGCAGCGGCCGCAGCAAAATAACTACACCATGGACGGAGTGTTGAACAACGCACTCTTCACCAATACCTTTGCTATCAGCCCGCCCCCGGACGCGATTCAGGAGTTTAACGTCCAATCGCATATCACGGACGCGCAATTCGCAATCAGTTCTGGAGCGAACATCAATCTCGTCACCCGCTCTGGGACCAATGGCTTCCACGGAGCCGTGTACGAGTTCATCCGCAACAACGTGCTCGACGCTACGACCTATCCGGCAACCTCCGAGACACCCTATAAGCAGAATCAATACGGGCTCTTTGTCGGCGGACCGGTGATCAAAAACCACACTTTCTTTTCCGGATACTGGGAGGGGTTTCGCTCCGAGCAGACGCAGTCTTATCTTGCGGCGACGCTTACCAACGCCATGCGTAACGGAGATTTCTCAGCCGTGCTGGGAACAACCCCGATCGGAACCGATGACCTGGGACGGCCGGAATATGCCAATGAGATCTACGATCCGTATTCCACGATTGTCGATCCAACGAATCCGGCTAAGATCATTCGCAATCCGTATCCCAACAACACGATTCCGCAGAGCCAGATCAATTCGGCGTCGCTGGCAATTCTCACCAAGTACTATCCTCAGCCGAACTTGAATGTTGCCCCCGGGGTACTTCCCAATTACGCATTCAACGGAAATACCTCAACCCAGGCTGACCAGGTCGGCGTTCGCGTCGACCAGGAGTTCAATCAGAACAACACCGCCTTCTTCCGCTTCAACCGTTCCAACAATAACGTAACCAGCCCTGAAGGCTTCCCGGGCTATGTGGGGAACAAATCCAACTATTCGCTGGCATACGCCGGTGGATATACTCACATCTTCAGCCCCAATACCATTCTCAATCTGCGCTACGGCTACACCCAGACCTCGTTTACCATCTTCGACCAGCCCGCCGGGACAGACTTCATCAGCCAGTTGAACTTTGGTGAAACCGCTCCCGTCAAGAACGACCTGCCCCTCGGCCCTGGCGTCGGCGTCGCCAACGGCTACACCGGGGTCAGCCAGTTTGCCGCTCCCGTCGGACCTCAGAAGAACAGCGACTACCACGCGGACCTCTCCAAGATCGTAGGAAATCACACCATCGGCGTCGGCGGCATGTACTACCACATCCATAGTTTTGACGATGGCTGGCAGTACACCATGAACTTTACCCAGAACGGAACCTCGGTCGACGCCTCGCAGAACACCGGATACGGTCCCGCCAGCCTGCTGGTAGGAACTCCGGACAGCTACACCCCCTGGGTCGGCAACACCTCAGAGGACCAGAAAATCAACTGGTACGGGTTCTATGCCCAGGATCAGTGGCGGGTCCAGAAGAATCTCGTCCTCTCCTTCGGCATCCGTTACGATTACATTAGTCCGCCGACCTTCTCCAAAATCAACTCCGGGCTGGACGTGCTTACCGGAATCTTCCATGTCACAGGTCCGGTTTTGCCTCTCTTCCCCAAGGCTGTCGGACCCAGCAGCTATTACTATTCGCAGACAAACGGATGGCAGCCTCGTGCCGGTTTCGTCTACCAACCTCGCAATCGAACCGCAATACAAGGTGCGTTCGTGATCATCGACGATCACAACAACACTTTGATTGAGGAGCAATCCGACATTCGCCTTTCCTGGCCAAGCGGAATTTACACCACCATCAACAATCAGGACGACGGCCACCCGTCCGTGTTCATCAACACGCTCCCCGCGGCGTCCACCTTCCTCGATCCCAACAAGCCGTTGGCAAGCTTTGGCGGCAGCCCCAACCCGAAGATTCCGTACTCGATGGAATGGAACCTCGGTTTGGAACAGCAATTGACCTCAAGCCTGCTCCTCGGCATTCACTATGTGGGCGCGGGAAGCAGGCACCAGTTCCTGCAACCACTTGCGAATACCGCAACCGTTCCTGGGGCTGGGCCGATTTCGGCGCGCCAACCGTGGCCCCAGTTCGGAGGCCCCATTCCATGGGACTACAACCAGGGAACCGCAAATTATCATGCACTGCAGGTCAAGCTGAAGCAGGAGCCGGCAAGCGGCCTCTATTACCTGCTCTCGTACACTTATGCCAAGTCGATGGATCTTGCATCTGATCCGCAGGCGGATACGCTCACTGACTTCTACAATCTCGGCCGGGATTACGGTCCGTCCGATTACAGCCGGAAACACATGCTCTCCTTCGCGGCTTCCTATGCGCTCCCGGTCGGTCACGGTAAAACCTTCATGCCTAATCCCAATCCATGGCTTAACACAATCATTGGCGGCTGGAATATCGGTGGAATCCTCAGTGCCGATTCCGGGTTGCCTTTCAGCGCCATGGCCGGCGGCGACGTCGCTAACACCGGCGGCGGACCGCAGCGGGCTGAGCGAAACCCTGACGCGCCGGGGACCGCTCCTCAGACAAGAAAGCAGTGGCTCAACCCGCAGCAGTTTACCGTTCCCGCGGCCTACACTTTCGGCAACGAAAGCAGGAACGACCTCGTTGGTCCGGGCTACTTCAACACAGACTTCAACACCCGAAAAGATTTCAACATCGAGCGGTTCACCCTGCAATTCAAGGCTGAATTCTTCAACCTGTTCAATCGCACCCAACTCGGATCGCCCAACAACAACGTTCAATCCTCCGCGTTCGGCAGCATCACTTCAACCAGTGCTCCCGCCCGGCAAATTCAATTCGGGTTGAAGCTATTGTTCTAGGATGGCAGCTTTTTGCTAACCACTGTTCAGTCGAAGATAATTTGCAAGCTGAAGGAGCGGCCACACACGCTGCTCCTCGCGGCTTTATTGTGTCTCGTCGTGTTCAGTTTCCGCGCGGAGGCTCAGGAAGAACCATCCTGCGTTCCCGCAAAAGCCTTCGCCCGGGTGGGAGCACTTCTCCAGAAGCAGGACTTCCCCCGGGCCAGGGCCCTGCTTCGGGCTCTTGAATCCTGCCCCCACCTTACGCCGATCGAGCGATTCAATATTGGATGGCTCTACGGCAGGGCGCACGATTCGCCCGATGCTCTCAGAATCTTCCACTCTGTGCCAGCTGACGTGCCCGACCGGCTTACGCATTCCTATGCCATCGCATTGGCCGACTTTGAGCTGAGAAAATTTCAGGCTTCCATCGATACGCTTACCGCGCTTCGTGACCAGGGAATCTTTGACGCCAAATGCGCAGACCTGCTTGGCGTCTCCTATTCCAAGCTCGACCGATACCAGGATGCCTACGCTGTGATGGCCGAGAACATCCGCCAGAATCCATCGGATCCGTACGCCTATTTCAACCTGATCGCGTTGTTCGTGGATACCTCAGAGGTGGATAAAGCTGCCCAAGTTGCTGATAAGGCCGTTGCCGCGCTGCCTCAGAATGCGGATGCGCTCTCGATGCGGGGCTCGATCGAACTCTACAGGAACCAAACCGAAGAAGCCTATCGCGACTTTTCCGCCGCCGCGGAGCTTGCCCCTCATTCTCCCGATCCTCGTTTCTTCATGGCATTGGTGGACTACCGGCAATCCAGGTTTGATCAGGCGGCGAAGCTGCTGAGAGATGCCCTCGCGTCGGGAATCGCGGACTCCGATCTGCATTACATCCTGGCAGAGTGCGTCCTTCGCATCGACCCATCCAATACAAACGCCGCTCTGTCTGAACTGGATCAGGCGATCCAACTGAATCCAAATTCCGTCCCGGCCAGGATACTTCGTGGCCAGACTCTGCTCGCGGCAAAGCGCCCACAGGATGCCGTCGTTGATTTGAAGATTGCCCGGGATCTCGACCCCGACCCTCAACGGGACACGAGCAATACAACTTACCTGTTGGGACGGGCCTATGCCGCCCTCGGCCAACGAGACCAGGCGAAAGCGCTTTTCGCGCAGCTCGGCCATCAATTCGGCCCCAACAAAACCGATACCCTCAACCAACTCGGCGACCAGAAGATTCGAGCGGCGTTGCATCCATAAGCCAAAGGAAGATTTAGATGCTGATAGGTCTGTCACGAAGAACATTCATCCGAACCGCCACAGGCTTGATCTTCGCCCATTGGGGAGGACTGCGCATCCTGGCTGGCCCCCCGTCCGCACTGGCCCAGGCTTCGCCCCGCGCTCAGCCTCAGGAATTCATCTACGGGACGGAGTTCTTCCGTCCGCCGAATCCTCCGCGCGCGCTCCGGCATGAAATGTTGCAGGCCATCGCCAATGAGTACAAGTTCAACATCATTCGCATCTATTGTTCCTGGGTGTACCTCAATCCCGAGGCGGGCAAATTCGACTTTACCGAAATCGAAGAAGTGCTCACCGGCTGTGACCGGCTCGGGCTGAAAGTGCTGATGGGCGCGGTCATCGAGGAAGCTCCCTACTGGCTCGAAGCGGCGCACCCGGAGTCGCGCTTTGTCGATGCTCTGGGAGAACCGCAGCGCCTCCAGACTGCCTCTATCAATATGAGTGGCGGGTGGCCGAGCTTATGCATGGACTGGCCCGCAGTTCGCGATGCAGCAGCCACATTTCTTCGCGAACTGGCCAAGGTCGTTTCCAGGCACTCGTCGATGTACGCCTACGATGTGTGGAACGAACCTCATCTTGAGCCTTCGGGCGGGCGCGAATTCAATGCTTCGATTGACCAGAAGCTTTACTGTTACTGCCCAAAGACAATCGCTTCCTTTCAGAGCTGGCTGAAGCAGCGCTACGGAACTCTCGAGAAGCTCAGTGAAGCGTGGGTCAGGCGCTATCCCAGTTGGGAAGTGATTGATCCCCCGCGTGGCCCGGGTTCCTATATTGATTGGGTCGACTGGCGCCGTTTCATGATCGAGCGAAGCACGGAAGAGATGCGTTTCCGGGTTCAGACGCTGCGCGCCGTTGATACGAGAAGCATTCTGGAAAGCCACGTCTTTAGCCAAGCTGCGATTCTTCCACTCGCGCTCCAGGCCATCAATCCCTGGCGTCTGGCCGAGTTGATGGAAACATGGGGACTTTCCTATTTCCCTCGCTGGCAGGAATCCCCCATTTACTTCGGCGCGGCGCAAATCGAACTTACGCGCGCTGCCGCAGCAGGGAAGCCATTCTGGATCACTGAGCTCCAGGGCGGTCACGGAAGCAACGGCATTCGCCGCAGCCGCCAGATGCGCCCCAGAGACATCCGGCTCTGGAACTGGATGCTGGTTGCGATGGGCGGAAAAGGCATCATCTACTGGTGCTACCTCACCGAGGCCACAGGAACTGAGTCGACCGGCTTCGGCCTCGTCGAGCGTGATGGATCGGCAAGTGAGCGGATTCTCGAAGCTGCTGAGGATCACAAGCTCATCCAGGCGCAGTGGGAGATTATCAAAGACTACCAGCCGAGCCCGGAGGTAGCCGTGATCGTCGACATTGACAATGCGCTGTTGACCTTCGCCATGAGCGGCAAAGAAGATGCGTCCACCAAATCTTTCGCCGGCTATTACAAGGCTCTGTGGAACAGCGATGTCTTGGCCGACTTCATCGAGCCCCAGAGCCTGCGCGATACCCAGAAATACAAGCTCATCATTGCTCCCTGGCACCTGATCGGCAAGCAGGAAACCTGCGATCGCTTGCGTCACTTCGTAGAGGCCGGAGGCACACTCCTGCTGGAAACAGGCTTCGCTTCTTACGACGAGCACATGGTGTTCAACCCGGTCGTCCCTGCCTTTGGGCTCGCCGAAGCCTTTGGCTACCGCGAACAGGAAAGCTTGTACATGACAGAGAGCGACAATCCCAAAGAGATCTGCCTCCATCCGACCGCATCTACGTCGACGGACATCTCACCTTCACCGAACCTGTCACCGCAACCATCAAGGCGCACACCTTCCTGACCCCGATCACAGTCTCTTCCGCAAAAGTGATCGCGGCCTACGAATCGACTCCCGTCGCAGCAACCAGGGAGCTGGGTAAAGGGCAGGTCTACTACATTGGCACCAACCTGGGTGCCAGCATTGAAGACGGCTCACAGGCTGGCATCGAGCTCGTGCGCGCAATCGTGAGTCAGACTATTCGGCCAGCCGTTACCGCGGAGAAGGTTCGCCCTCGGCTAATCGAATCGCGTGCCGGCAGTCTTCTTATTGTCTTCAACGACCAGATAGCCGACCAGACTGTAACCGTCCAGGTGCCATCCCGCTACAAGACGGCGACCGCCATCTACGGCAATCAGTCACAGACCATTCAGGCCGGCTCCGTCGAAGTTCAGGTGCCATTCGAGAGCGTCAGCGTTCTACTTCTTTCGTAATCGTGGTCGGTCGGCTCAGTGCGGGATATTGTGCTCGTGAAGCCGTCCATGCAATTTCGTCCGTGCATCCTCAAAGACCTTGCGTGTAGCCGCGAGCCGCTCCGCGTCGGGACGTACAGCGAGATTTTCCACGAAGGTTTGCGAGCCGTCGATCAGGGCAAGCATGTAGGCTGCTGTGTCGGCAGAGAAAAGCTCCTGGCCTGGCGCGACCAGATACACCGGCGAGGTGTGGGCCTGCACCATAAACTCCCACGACGTGACGGGGCCCAGTTGTGAGGAACAGCGCGCCGCAAGCCAACCCGGTCCCGAGACTCGAATTTTCTCGCTCAAGGTCATCTGGCGGGTTCCTGAAACCGAGTCTCGCGAAGCAACCACGCGGCCATTGAGGACAATTTCGAGTCGATGAATAGGTACGTGGCATTGAGCACTGGCTTGTACTTCAATCGTGCCCCCTCCGCCATGAAGAGAAATTTCCTGACCAGGCGTGCGACCTTCCGCCTGAAAAAGGAGCAACGGGCCCGACGTGACAAACGTGTTTCCGCTTCGAACGGCTTTCGCCCAGTTTGCGAAGGTGAATTCCTCCTGTCCGAGATAAGCGTAGGCTCGATTGGTCCCAACCGGCATGTAAGCTCCCATCTTGTCGGTGCCGCCCACCGCCGGGAGCCGGTAGCCACAGTTCAGGTACCGGTACCAATCGAGAAACCGCAGGAAGTTGAAGTGCCCCGGCTTACCGCCGTTTGGACCTTGGGGCCAGAGCTCAACAGCGTCGATTTTCCCCAGCGCGATGTCGGCTGCAATTTCTCCGGTTGGGTAGGGGAAATGCACTGAAACGGAAAGTCCACCTGCGGAGCGGCAGGAGTCAGACCAATGCGCCATGCTGTTCCACAGCGGATCGCCCAGGTAACTCTCATCCGGCCCCGCCGCCGACAGCGGGTAAATGGGCGAGCGCGGACCCAGGAGCCCAATATGTCCAAGGATATGCTGGCGGTTCTCAGAGCCCACCCACACCATGTTTTCCTTATCGCGGGACACAATAGGTTCGTTGGTGATGTCGCCGACGTTGGTGAATAAATCACCCCACTGCGCCGCCAACAGGTTCACCAGGTTCAGTCCCTCAGCGCTAGCTTCCAGCAGTGCAGTTGTGGGTGACAGAAAGTGCACGTGGGTATCCGCGCTCACCCATCCTTTCGCGCGCAGGTTTGCAATCTGCTCGATTTCAAGCTTCAGCTCTCGTTGCTCGGGTCGAATTTCGAGCTTTTGACGCACCGCAGCGTATTCGAATCCCTTCGTCATTTCCAGGTACACATCGCCCACAGGCAACTCCACCTGAAACGTCCCGTCGACATAGGCGAAAGAACTGTCCATCAATTTCACGTCGGCGCCGTAGTCCTGAAACCATCCGTCGTTAATCTCAGTGCGATGACCATAAGGTGGGATATAGCGGCCTTCCCTGGAACGGAACGCCAGACGCACAGGCGCGGGACGCCCGGTGGCTCGATCAATCGCCTGGCCGCGCAGCCAGACCTTTTCGCGCTCTAGAATCTCAATCCGCGCAGTGGTTGTTGCAGAACTGCGGGGAGCCAATTCCATTCCCGGCTCAGCGCCATCAAGATCAAATGCGTAGGAGGTCCCGGATTTCGCGTCATGTAGCCACAGCGTCGCCACGGAGCTTGCGGTGAATTCGGCGTACAAGTAGCGGTTATCCGTCACGTACTCGGCGCGCGAGCCTAACCCTGCATCGGGCGAACGCAACCAGGACTCAGGTTCGAAGCGATCAGGAAACCACTTGCGCGCCACCACGCCCAGATCCACAGTCACCTTCCAGCGCTCGTCTTCTTGGCTTGAGGGTTCTGGCAGGGTGATTCGGTAAGTGGCAAGACGCTCGTAACGAAGAGGATTTCCTCGTCCCAGGAAGAGCGTAAGGCCGCAAATGACCAACGGATCCTCGCTCGCCGCCCTGAATAGCAGAGACTTGATCCTCCGGTCCGGGTAAGGATTGGCCAGCGCGCTGATCCAGACCAAAGGAGCAGAATACGAGTTGTCCATTATGCCCATCTGGAGTCTTCCCCAGCCAGTACCGCGACGCAGTGGGTCGGTCAGTTCCCGGGCATCATCAGCTGTATGCGCCAGCGCCGCAAAACTCAAGTGGCCCCAGTCCACCGAAGGAGCATTTACCTCAAACCGGCGGCGAATGGGCAGTGTTTCTTCTTGGCCGTCGTCATAGACGAAGACGATGTCAGCCAGGTGCTGGCCCACTTGTTCGTAGACATCTTGCTCCGCGATCGGGGTCTCGTTCGCGTCCCAGTCGCAGAATTGTGCCAGGCAGATGGAGCCCGCTTTCTGGTCTACAACGATCTCCACCGTTTCTGCGGTCCGGCTTAGAACTATCCAGGACTTGGCTTGCGAACCTTCGGAGCCAAGTAGAAATGGGATTCCCCGAAAGTTCTGCTTGCCCGAGGGCGTGTGAATCAGGCCGTCATGCTGGGAAGGGCCGCCCATGGCCTTCGCCCGTTCCCGCGGCCCAAAGTCAGAGGATGAGGCATTGAAATGGGAACTCAATTCAACCGGTGCGAACTTACGGGGGTCCGGCGGGCCTCCCATTTCGTCTTGGCCTACCGTTGTTGCGGCGTTGCCCGCGAGCATTCGTTTGAGGGTGGGAACGACAATGCTGCCGGTTTGCAAAAAATCCCTGCGTGTCCAGTCTTGGCCAAATGTCATAGCGCCCTCCTCAAAGTCAGCCGGATCAGGATTCTAGCTTGCCAAAGTACTCGTTCGTAGAGTCTTCTGTTGCCATCCATCGGGATGCTGGATCTTTAGGGTCGTACATGGAGATAATTCGACCATTCAGCAGTTTCCCGCCACGCGCAGGAGGGACGGAAACTTGAGACGACACCATGGCCCTCACCTTGGCAACTTTTGGGCTCTATCACCTCGACCAAAGCCGGGTGCCCCACATCTCGCTGGTTTTTCGCGAGATGTGGGATACCACAGGCCTCCCCCTCAAACCTGCCGCGGGTCCCACAAATCCACTGGGCCAAAACTGCGGCTGTTTTTCGTTTTGCTAACCTCTGCCTCGCTAGCCTGGATTCTCGGAGCGACGCAAGCCGCACCTGCCGCCGAGGCGCCCACCAAACCTGTGGACTTCAACCGGGAGATCCGTCCCATCCTCTCGGACAACTGCTTCAAGTGCCATGGCCCAGACGAAAAAATGCGCATGGCCCGCATGCGCCTCGACGAGACGGAGGGATTGTTCGTCGACCGCGGCGGCTACAAGATCATCGTCCCGGGAAACTCGGCGCAAAGCAAGATCTACCAGAAAATCAGTTCCAAGGACGTGGCGTTCCGCATGCCGCCGACTTACTCCGGCAAGACGCTGACCGACAAGCAGATTGACCTCATCAAGCAGTGGATCGACCAGGGCGCCAAATGGGAAACGCAATGGTCGTTCGTCGCCCCCAAGCGCCCGCCTGTGCCCGAGGTGAAAGACAAGGCGTGGGTGCGGAACCCCATTGATAGTTTTGTCCTGGCACGGCTCGAAGGCGAAGGGTTGAAGCCGAGCGAGGAAGCAGACAAGGCCACGCTACTGCGCCGGGTCAGCTTCGACTTAACCGGCCTGCCACCTACGCCTGCGATGAGGTCGACTCCTTTGTGGCGGACAAGTCGCCCGACGCCTACGAGAAGCGCGTGGACCAGCTGTTGGCTTCGCCGCACTATGGTGAGCGCATGGCCATGGAGTGGCTGGACCTGGCTCGCTACTCCGACACACACGGCTACCATATCGACAGCCTGCGGGAGATGTGGCCGTGGCGCGACTGGGTGATCAAGGCCTACAACCGGAACATGCCCTACGACCAGTTCACGGTTGAGCAACTGGCGGGTGATCTGCTGCCCAACGCAACCGTGGACGACAAGGTCGCCAGCGGCTTCAACCGCAATAACATGATCAATTTTGAAGGCGGCGCCGTTCCCCAGGAATACCACGCGGAGTACATCATTGACCGGGCGAGCACCACGGGCACCGTTTGGCTGGGTCTTACCGTTGGCTGCGCACGCTGCCACGACCACAAATTCGATCCCATCCGGCAAAAGGATTTTTACCAACTCGTCGCCTACTTTAACAACGTTCCGGAACGGGGCCTGGACGGCTTTCTGGGCAATGCGGATCCGGTGCTCCCGCTGCCTACCAACGCACAGCAGCACCAGCTCGATGAGCTGAATGGCCAGATCAATAGCACCCTCGCGGCGCTGCCCGAGAAAGACCTTGTGGTGCAGCAGAACGAGTGGCAAAAGACAGCGCTGGCGGGCATTGCTGAGCCGTCGCAAGAAGGCTTAGTCGCGTACTACCCGCTGGAGAGCAGTTTGGCTGATGCCTCCGGCCAGCACCACGACGGCAGCGCGCTGCGCGGCAACGTGGTGTACGACGAAGGCAAGGTGGGCAAGGCCGCGGAGTTCAGCGGAGAGGCCCAGGTGAGTTTCGGCAATGCCGGCGATTTTGACCGCGGCGACCGCTTTGCCCTGGCAATGTGGGTCCGAACGTCGACCGCGAACGCGGTGAAGCTCCTTCAAAAGCGGGACAGCGCCGAACACTGGCAAGGCTATGAGATTGCGACCGACGATCCCACGTATGACAGGCCCCAACACCGCCTTTCCCACTTCATCGTCCGCATGGCCGCCAAGTGGCCTGACGACGCGATCGAGGTGCGCACCAGGGAGCGCTTCGCGACGGCCTCGTTCTCTCACCTGGTGATGAGCTACGACGGCTCGGGCAAAGCGTCGGGGGTGAAGTTTTACGTCAACGGCAAACCGGCGATGACGGAAGTGGTGAAGGACAATTTAACCGGCACGTTTCGGGTCGCTACCGCACTCGAGATAGGCAATAAGGCCAACGGAAAGCCCTTCGAGGGCGAGCTCGACGACCTGCGCATCTATAACCGTCCGGTAGCTGACGAGGAGGCCGAAACACTGGCCATCCGCCTGCCGGCGCGCGCGGTCTTACTGGAGTTGGCGGGAAAACCTGCTCAGGAAATTGAAACTCTCCAGCCGGAAAAGGCGCCCCCGGAAGCAGAGATCGGAGAGGAAGAGAAGGCCGAGACTGCGGACGCTAAGGCGGCGCGCCTGGAGAAAGAACACCAGGCCGCGCTGAGTGAGTACTACCTAAAATATGCGGCGCCAGAAAAAGATCGCCAGCTTTACGCGCAACTGATCGAATTACGGAAGGAAAAGATCAAGCTTGAGGCGTCCGTCACTAACGTGATGGTGATGACGGAAATGAAGAAGCCCCGGGACACATTCATCCTCGGGCGCGGCCAGTACGACAACCCTGGCGAGAAGGTGAATCCAGGCGTTCCGGCCTTTCTACCGCCGCTACCGCCCGGGGCTCCCGCAAATCGCCTGTCCCTGGCGAAGTGGCTGGTGGATCCGAAGAATCCGCTGACGGCGCGGGTGGCGGTGAACCGCTACTGGCAGGATTGCTTTGGCGTCGGGATTGTGAAGACGGCGGAGGATTTTGGCTCGCAAGGAGAGCAGCCCAGCCATCCCCAGTTGCTCGACTGGATGGCTACCGAGTTTGTCAGCAACGGCTGGGACATAAAGGCGATGATGCGGCTGATTGTGACCTCATCGACCTACCGGCAGTCGTCGCGCGAGACAAAGGAAATGGCCGAGCGCGACCCCGAGAACCGGCTGCTGGCGAGGGGTCCGCGTTTCCGTCTGCCCGCGGAAATGGTGCGTGATAACGCGCTCGACATAGCCGGTCTGCTCGATACTCGGATCGGTGGCCCTAGCGTTTACCCCTATCAACCGAAGGGTCTGTGGGAAGAAATGGCTTTCGGCGGGGGTTTCTCCGGGCAGAGCTATACGCCATCCACCGGCGAAGACCTCTACCGGCGCAGCATGTACACAGTGTGGAAGCGGACAGTGCCGCCGCCCTCGCTGACAACGTTCGACGCGCCCGACCGGGAGAAGTGTACGGCGCGGCGCACCATCACCAATACTCCGCTGCAGGCCCTGGTGCTGCTCAACGATCCCACTTATGTAGAGGCCAGCCGCGTACTGGCAGAGAAGACGATTTCCCAGGCGGGCCGCGATCCGCAGAAGCGGGTTGACTTTGCCTTCCGGCTGGCAACGGACCGCAAACCGCAGCCCCAGGAACGCGCGGTCCTGCTCACGCTGGCGCGGGAAGAACTCGCGGAGTACCGGCGCGACAAGACCTCGGCGATGAAGCTTATCGGGGTGGGCGAGGCGAAGCGCAATCCGAAGCTGGATCCAGCGGAGCTGGCTGCCTGGACGACGGTTGCCAGCACCATCCTCAACATGGATGAGACCATCACGAAAGAGTGACTCCTATGGACGAAGAGAGACGCGAGATCTTGCTGGAGATGACCCGGCGGCAGTTTTTCGGCCGTACTGCGAAAGGAATAGGCGTAGCCGCGCTCGCATCGCTGCTCGGTCCGAGCCTGTTGGCAGACGGGCCGGCGGTGGATCCCAAGACCGGCGGCCTGGTGGGAATGCCGAATTTCGCGCCCAAGGCCAAGCGCGTGATCTTCCTCCACCAGTCAGGCGCGCCTTCGCAGATTGAGCTGTTTGACTACAAGCCCAAGCTCAAGGATTTGCAGGGTACGGAGCTGCCGGACTCGATCCGCAAGGGCCAGCGCATTACCGGCATGACCTCGGGCCAGGCGTCCTTTCCGGTGGCCGCACCCATCTTCAAATTTCAACAGGCCGGCAAGTCGGGCACCTGGATCAGCGAACTGCTGCCGCACACCGCCAAAATTGTCGACGACATCGCCATCATCAAGACGGTGAACACAGACGCCATCAACCACGACCCGGCGATCACATTTATCCAGACTGGGTTTCAGCAGCCCGGTCGTCCCAGCATGGGCGCGTGGGTCACCTATGGCTTGGGCAGTGAAAATCAGAACCTGCCTGCCTTCGTCGTGCTGATTTCGCAGGCCAACGCACTCAACCCCGATCAGCCTTTGTTTTCGCGGCTGTGGGGCAATGGTTTTCTGTCTTCCAAGTACCAGGGGGTCAGGTTTCGCGCGGGCGCCGAGCCGGTACTGTATCTGGATGACCCACCGGGCATCAGCAGGGAATCGCGCCGCCGCATGCTCGACTCGCTCGCACAGCTTAATAAGATGTGGTTTGACGCTTACGGCGATCCCGAGATCGAAACCCGCATCACGCAATATGAGATGGCCTACCGCATGCAAACTTCGGTGCCTGATCTCATGGATCTTTCCAAGGAACCCGACTCGGTTTTCGAGATGTATGGGCCAGACTCGCGCAAGCCCGGTACGTATGCGGCAAATTGCCTGCTCGCCCGTCGCCTGGCTGAGCGCAACGTGCGTTTTATTCAGCTTTACCACCGCGGCTGGGACCAGCACAACGATCTACCCAGAGACATCGCCCTGCAGGCGAAGGGCACCGATCAACCTTCTGCGGCACTGGTTCAGGACCTGAAGCAGCGCGGCCTGCTCGACGATACGCTGGTGGTTTGGGGCGGTGAATTCGGCCGTACTGTCTACTGCCAGGGCAAGCTGAGCGCGACCAACTACGGGCGCGACCATCACCCCAAATGCTTCGCGATGTGGATGGCAGGCGGCGGCATCAAGCCAGGCATCTCGATCGGGCAGACCGACGACTACTGTTACAACGTGGTCGAAGACTCGGTGCCGATCCACGACCTGCAGGCGACCATCCTGAACCGCCTGGGTGTGGACCATACCAAGCTGACCTTCAAGTTCCAGGGGCGCGACTTCCGCCTGACCGACGTCTCGGGCAGGGTCGTGTCAAAGGTGCTGGCCTAGCGCCACTTTCCCAGGAAGAGAAAACACCCAGCTAAGATCGGACCGATTGCCATCCAAAGCTGGAGCGCAGTTCCTGTGAAGCGGGGTTTTGAGTAACGTCAGCTTTGGACAAGAAAGCGGCTTCGGGCGTCCGCCACAAGGCCAAGCTCATGGATGTCCCTACACCGTGTAGCTCTGTTAGCTATTCGAATTGCTTCACTGCCCGCCTTGCAAATATTTCTGGAGCCAGGCGACGGAACGGGTTAGCTCGTCGCGCTGATGCTCGCGCTTCACGAAGCCGTGTCCTTCTTCGGGATAGTAGACCGCATCCACCGTGCGGCCCTCCGCCTTCAGGATGCCGACTGCCTGCTCGGCTTCTTCGCGCGGCACACGGATATCGTTCTCGCCTTGCAACACAAGCAGCGGAGCGGTCTCGTCCCGAATGTACTTAAGCGGCGAGCTTGCTTCATAAACGGCATGGTCTTTCACCGGATCGCCGAGCAGAACTTTCTCATATTCCTGCAGACTCGGGTCTTCATGTTGAAGCATGCTAAGCCAGTTGAGGATGCCGTACTCATCCACCGCGGCTGACCACACACCCGGCGTCTTGCCGATCGCCATCAGCGTCATGTAGCCCCCATAAGAGCCGCCCCAAATGCCGACACGTTTGGGATCGATGAAGCCGGTTGCCTTGAGGAAGTCCACGCCTGCAATCTCGTCTTTCAAATCGGCTCCGCCAAGGTCCTTGATGTTGGCGTTTTGGAATTCCATCCCGTAGCCGGTTGAACCGCGCACGTTGGGCGCGATGACTACAAATCCTCGCGACGCAAGCAGCTCGGCTCGGCCATTGAACGAGTCGATGGTCTGGCCGGTAGGTCCGCCATGTGGCATCACAACGGCAGCGGCCTTGCCATCGCGCATGCAGTTGAATGGAACCCACACAAAGGCCGAGATCAGTCGGTCGTCGAAGCTGCGGTAGGTTACGAGCTGCGACTTGGGTAGCGCGATGTGCTGCAAGGCTTCGTTTGCATTGTGTGTGATCTGGGTGAGCGAGTTGTCCGGGGCCAGGCGGTACAACTCTTCCGGATGGCTTGAGTCCTCATGCGACAACAGCATGGAACCGTCGGGCAGGAAGGGCGTGGGCGAGGCCGCGGGAGTATTCAATCCGGGCGGCACACCACGTTCGGACTGCTGCATCGTTTTCAAGTCGATGAACCGTGTCGAGATGCGGCCATCGGCGTTCAAGACCACCACTGCAGTGCCGCCATCGGGCGTAAAGGCGACACCACCGGCTGACCACTGCGTATGGGTGAGCCAGTTCAGCTTCTTTGTGGCCAGGTCAAGCAGGGCCGCATTCTCGTAACCGCCGTTGGCGTTCGAAGTGACCAGCAGCGTGTGGCCATCGCGTGAAATGTCAGAGATAGAGATCAACTGCTTGCCCGTGTGCTTGAGTAGCTGCTCGCTCGCACCCGTAGTCACATCGATGCGGAAGATATCCGAGTCGTCGATTCCTATCGAGCGGGTCGCATAGAGGAACCGCCCATCCGGGCTCCACGCATTTTCGCTCCACGAAGCCTTTGGGTCGGCTTCGTGGGTAAGCTGGCGAATGGCGCCGCCGGGCCACTGCATCACGGCAAGGTTCGTTGCTGGCGCAGCCTTCGGCTTGACACCGATCGCCAGCAGCTTGCCGTCAGGCGAGAACTCGTCGACGTTTTCGCTGATGTCGGCAGTGTTGGTCAGGTTACGCGGCTCGCCTCCGTTGACGGCCACCACGTAGATGTCGTAGTACTCATTGCCGCCACTATCCTGGCTATAGATGACTGCGTCGTTGTCGTGGGTAAAGCGGGCGTCCGTTTGGCGGTCATTGCTCGTGATCAGCTGGTGCGCGTTGGTACCATCAGCATGCATGAGCCAAAGATTTGGGCGGCCAGAGGCGTTGCTGGTGTATGCAAGCATGCGGCCGTCGTTGGAGAGGGTGACGCCGCCAATGCGCGTTGTCGTCAGCAGCGCTTCGACGGGCAGCGGTATAGACGCTGGCCCATGCATCGAAGTGACGGCCATGGGATCTGTCGGTTTCCGTTCTGCTGGGCCGTCAGCGTAAGCAGTAAAAGAAACCAAGGCAAGAGCACACCACACGATGTTAGTCATCCGCATGCGTTACCACCTCAAGCAACAAGGAACGCATCCACTGTAGCAGGGAACACGGGCTTCATGGTTCGTCGCCGGACAGCATGGGATATGGATGGCTGCCATTGCGGGCATTCATTTTTCGTGGAGCTTCTTGTTTGACCCGATGGCGGGGCAGGGTCTTCATGTCGGTGGAGCGCCCGGCATGATTCTGAATTTTGTTCTCCTCGTCGCTGTCTACGAGGGCATGAACTCGCTGCTCTTCCTTGGCGTCGTTTGGATTGCCAATCGCTTTATGTTCTCCAGCAAGGAACCTTGAAGGGACACACTGTCCGTCTGTCCCGCAAATTCTCCGAAAACGAGGTTTCAGGTAACTTGCAGACTTCATTGGCTTTGAGACGGCCCTCAAAATCGAAAAGCCTCGCCTAACACCTTCAACTCATTCTTCCGGCATACTCGACGAACGTCTGTTACTGGCGTGAGGTGTCTACGAAGGGCCCAGTCTTCGCCAATTGCAATTCTGTCTTCTGAATCATCTGCAACCACAAAGAATCCGGATCGGCATTGAATACTGTGGCGGCGTCTGCCGGAAAAACGAACCACGCCCCCAATTGCGCTTCGGTCCGCAATTGATCTTGCGTCCATCCGGCATACCCCAAGTAAACGTGAAAAACGCCAGAGTCAGGCCGCGCCGAAATTGTTTGTTCGAAGAGCGCTTTGTCGGAAATCAGATAAACCCCACCGAAGATGTTCTCAGCCTTTTCCAGCTTCGCCGAGGACTTAAACAATGCAAACACGGCCGAAGGTCCCACAGGGCCCCCGAGATAGACTGGGTCGGAGCGGTCTTTCGCGGCCTCGAGATCAAGAACCCGAGAAAGCGGGACATCGGTGCGCCGGTTGAGAATCAGTCCGAGTACGCCTTTTTCATCGTAGCGAACTACCAGGACTACTGTTCCTGCGAAATCCGGGTCGCCGAGGCTGCGGCTCGCCACCAGCAACTTTCCAACGCCCAAATCCGGGGGGTTCTTGAATTGAATCGGAGGAAATAGCGCCGGCAGCAATTCGCCTTTCGTGTGGAATGCCTTGAGCCATCGACTTGGCATGTTTGCCAGCTGGCTGTCGTACCAAGGCAATGCAGCAGCGACAGGTACGGGAGCGACCGACCACGTATTCGGTTTCGGCACATCAAATTTCGCCTGGTAAAGGCTGACCCTTCCGGCCGCCGCCAAGGCAACGATCGTGAACAACATTGCAAATAGGAAACGCTTGCGGATGGACATGATCGGTATCCTTCCCACAGTAACGAACTGTGGCAAATAACAGGCTACAACCTAGCCACATTTATGGTGGCGGCAGTCATCGTTCCTGGAATGACCAGGAAGTCGGCAACACTGAAGTTGGCACATGGACGTAAAGTCGTTAGCCGGACAAGTCATTTCCATGATCGAAGCGAAGTTCCTGAAAAACTGGATTTCCAGCGGCTGCCGGACCCGCACGGTGAGGCCAGTTACATAGAAATGCGACTTTTCAGGAAGTGCGCAGGATCACTTCCGGGTTGCCCGTCCATTGGGAAGGAACTCCTTTGCTTTCGGGGATTCGACCGGCGTGGGCGAGATGAAATTGACGGCGGGAAAACGGGCGGCGTAGGCTTCGTCGATACACCGTCTTCAGGCTATTGCTCAGTGCGGAGGACATCAGGCGTGTTACAAACGCAAACCCTAAACTGGGATGTCGCTTGAAAAGCTTACAGGTAAGATTTGCGGCTGAGAGTTGTGGAGTACGAATATGGCGCTCACTACTCGAAGACAGTTCGTCCGGCAAGCGGCGTTAGCCACAGCAGCAGCTTGCGGTCATCCAATCGAGGCGCTTGCCTCTCCCAAGCGTATCGCCGGGCGCAAAGTGTTTATCCCGTAAAACGGCAGGTTTTTACGGCCAGTTGGACTGGATTCGTAAACACTGGCTGACATATCGGTATTAGCCGGCTCTTTGGTGAGTGATCTGGCGATCTTGCGGTAGCTACGCTGCTCCCACATCACACAGTGAAATCAATCCGGTGGAGAGGGTCGCATTGCCCCCTCTCCACCCGTTTCGAACCTGGACTAAGAGATAACGGGAGTCAGTAGATCTGACAGACCGAGGTTGCGGTACATTTCGCTACGAACACGATCTGCAACTCCGTTGACGATCTCCGCACCGTCCTGTGCGGGATCGATATGCACACGAAACGGGCGCTTACCGAAGGGCATGTCTACAACGTCGACGATAGCTTTCGCGACATCGGCCACATCAGCGTCAGCAGGGGCGGTAGCGGCGAAACCCTTCATGATGTCGTTGCCGAGGTGCGCGTAAGGGCCATTGTCGTACTCAGCCTGGCGTGCCTTGTCTGCCGGCGAACCAGCATGCGCGAAGTGGTTGGTGCCGGAGGTGAAGGCCCCCGGAACGATGATGGAGGTCTCGACGCCCCAGCGATTCAGCTCTGCCGCATAGCTGACAGCAAGCGCATCCATAGCGGCCTTCGCCGCAAAGTAGGGCGAGAGATAAGGCGGCGTGCCTCCGCGCGTGCTGGTGCTTCCAACCCACAGAACCAGGCCCTTCCTCTGCTTGCGTAGCTGTGGTAGCGCTGCGCGGTTGACCCGCTGTGTGCTAAGCACGTTCGTGTCATAGACCTCCAGAAGTTGTTCCGGAGTGAATGCTTCCGCCGCGCCAAAGACCATGTGTCCCGCGTTGTGGATGACAACGTCGAGACGGCCGTCTTTCTCGACGATAGTTTTGATGGCCTGGTCGGCTGATTCCTGCGAAGCCACATCCAGCTCAATCGTGCGAAGGTCTACCCCGTTTTCTGTGGCGAACTGCTTCGCAGCCTCCACCTGTGCGGCATTGCGCCCTGTGGTCTCACGCATGCTGGCATAAACGGTGTGACCTGCGATGGCGAGAGCGCGTGCTGCGAGGGCGCCAAAGCCGCTCGAAGCTCCTGTGATGACAATGATGTTCTTCATATCGATTCTCCTGTTCTTCAGTTATGGAGGAAGGGATACCTGCGAGCGATGTGCGCCGTTTATGCGAAGCCGCCGTTTGCGCGAAGTATCTGAGCGTTGACCCATCCCCCATCGGGGCCCGCAAGAAAGGAGACAACGTTTGCGATATCATCTGGCTGGCCGAGCCGCTCGAGCGGTGCCATGCTGCTGATCTGCTTGATCTGCTCTTCCGTCTTGCCGTCCAGAAAGAGCTCCGTCCCGACAGGCCCAGGTGCAATCGCGTTGACCGTAATCTTGTGTCCGCGAAGCTCATTGGCGAGAACATGGACGAGGCCTTCAACGCCTGCTTTGGAGGCGATGTAAGGGCCGTAGGCGGGAAAGTTCTTCGCGAGGACGCTACTGGAGAAGGCGATAATACGGCCTCCCTCAGCTACGTGCTGCGCGGCCTGCGAGAGGACCAGAAATGTTCCGCGCAGGTTTGTGGCGATCACCTTGTCGAAGGTCTCCACGTCGCCCTTGGCGATGGGCGAAAGCGGCATGAAGCCCGCGTTGTTGACCACGACCTCGATCTGTCCAAGGGTTTTGAGGGTCTTTTCGAAGAGTTGCTTGACGTCTTCGGGATTGGCAACGTCCGCCTGAACTGCGAGCGCACGTCCGCCGGCGCTGGTGATCTCGTTGACGACCTCTTCTGCCTTGGCTGCATTGCCGGCATAGTTGACGACCACGCCGAATCCGTCGGCTGCGAGGCGAAGAGCGATGGTGCGTCCGATGCCGCGGGATGCGCCGGTTACGATAGCTGTCTTTCTCATGGTGGTTTCTCCTTTTTGGCGGCTTCTTCGAACTTGAAGTCCGTCCTTAAAAAGAGATTGAACCTGCCACAGCTATACGTCCAATGCATAGTACTAATATTCATTATGCGTGTAACGCAGCTACGCCAGGCCGACCTGAATCTCCTTGTTGTGTTCTCGGTGCTCGCCGAAGAACGTAACGTATCCCGTGCCGCCAAGCGGTTGCTATTGAGCCAGCCTGCGGTGAGCCGTGCCTTGCAGCGGATGCGCGATACGTTTCACGATGACCTTCTGGTGCGGACCGCAAAGGGATATGAACCAACGCCGCAAGGGGAACGCGTGCTCCAGGAGCTTGAGATCATGTTGCCGAAATTGGACCGGCTCATCTCGGGTCCGACCTTCGACCCGGTGACGGAACATTGTTCCTTCCGGATTGCGGCGACAGACAATGCGACCTCGATCATCGCCCCTGTACTATGCCGCCAGGTTCTCCCGGTGGCGCGGCAGGTTCGCTTCATATTCGCGAGCTGGAGAGGGGATGTCTTCGAAGACCTGAGTCACGGTCGGCTGGATCTTGCTTTGATTGGCGATGAAGGCCATGTGCCCTCGCCGCTACTGACCGAAGTCATCTACGAGGAGGAACTCGTCTGCATCGTGGCAGCCGACGCGCCCTACCATCGTCAACTCACGTTGAAGCAATACCTCGCGGCCGAGCACATCGGCGTCGACGTCGTCGAAGGTTCACAACATATACCGGAGAAACGTCTTGCAGCGCACGGCCATCGCCGTCGAACCGTGATTACGCTGCCATATTTTGGAGCAGCTACCCGGTGCATTCCCGGGACCAAACTGATTCTGACCGCACCCCGGCGATTCGCCATAGCCGAGGCCGAAAACCGTAAAATCAGAGTTCTGAAAGCGCCGGAAGAGATAACTGGCTTCAAGTACCTGATGATCTGGCATCCCAGGGTGAACACCGATGCCGCGCACGCATGGCTCCGGGGCGAGATCAGGAGAATCGGTAAGGCGATCGCCTCATGATCTTCGTGGCGGAACTCCCGGTTTCGAAATTCAGCCTGCAATTGTTTTGCGAGAGTGCAAGGCCTGGACCGTCGTAGTCAGGAACTCAAGAAACGCGCGCGTCTTCGGTGCGAGGTATTGGCGCGAGGGATAGTAGGCATACAGGGGGAAACGTTCCTCCTCCCAATCCGGAAAGAGGGTCACCAGTCGTCCACTCGAGAGATGGGCGTCCACGCCGAGTTCGAGAACTTGAGCGATCCCATATCCTGCCAGGCACACAGCGTGCATGGTTGCGACGTCACTCAGCATGAGCTGGCTTTGTGTCTCAACCTTGATCTCCTTTCGACCTTTACGGAATGCCCACTCGAAGGGACGGCCTGTCTCCGGGTCTCGAAAATCGATCATCAGATGCCGTTCCGCGACAAGTTGCTGCGGGTCGGTAGGGTGGCCGTGTTTCTTCAAGTAGCTGGGCGAGGCTACGGTAATAACTCTCGTGTCCAGCAATCTTCGGGCGACAAGAGTGGATGGGCGAGGCTCGCCGAAGCGAATTCCCAGATCGTATCCATCCGAGATCAGATCTCCGAGGTCCTCCCGCGTGATCAGGTCCACCTTGAGCTCCGGATATGCTTTGAGAAATCTACTGAGTTGCGGTCCGAGAATGAGCTGCGAGAAGTAAGGGTCCATGTTGACGCGCAGTCTCCCCCGCACGGTCACTTTACCTTCGGCCAGAGCGGAGGTGGCGTCTTCGAGCGCCGACACAATCGGGCCAATGGTCTCGTAAAACCGCCTGCCTTCGTCCGTGAGGGAGACGGAGCGTGTTGTCCGCTCCAGGAGTCGGATTCCAACCTGCGCTTCGAGCCGAGCTACTGCTCGGCTGATGCCCGGTTGGGAGACGTTCAAGGATCTCGCCGCGGCCGCGAAGCCGCCCGATCTCACCACGGCTGCAAGCGCGCTCACGCCATTCAGAAGGCGGTCATCGAAACTCATGCATTTATGCTAATTGGTTATAGGTGAAATGCCGCGAATATTGGTTCCGAATCAATCCCCGTGAGTCAGATAGTTGGAAGCAATGAGAGGGATGGGTGAGGAAGATGGCGATTCGTGGAACATGGGCAGTGCTGCTCGCTGCAGCAATATTCGGCATGAACAGTGATGCGCAGGGGCCGGCACACCAGGGACTTACTTTCAACGGCGACGGCGCGTTGCGTAACCACCAGATTCATTGGCCCAAGGGGTTCGAGCCCGAGCAGGCGGACCTCTTTGCGCACAATGAGATCGATACCCGGGCCGGATGCGAGATCGCTTTCTCGAATCTCGTCGATGCAGAGGCTTGGCCCTCCTGGTACTCGAACTCAAAGGACGTCAAGGTTTTGAACACTCCGGATCATCGGCTGCGGAAGAACGCACGAATCTCGTGGGAGACCTTCGGATTTCACATCGATAGCCGCGTGTGGGAGTCTGAGCCGGGTAGCCGCCTCGGATGGTTCGGAGATAGTAAGGACGTCCATGCTTATCACACCTTCCTTCTTACCAAGACACCTGAGGGGTGCCACATCGTCACAGAAGAGGTTGTGAAGGGCCCTGGCGCCATTCAGTTCCGTGAGCAGCAACCGAACGCCATGCACGAAGGGCATCAGCTTTGGCTGACGGCCTTGAAGGAGCGCTCGGAGAAGCACTGACATTCGCAACAAATCATTTCCAGATAGGAAGGAGCAAGACCATGGCACGCATATTCATCACCGGATCTGCGGATGGCCTCGGCAGGATGGCGGCCGAACTGCTGATTGAGCAGGGTCACAGGGCCGTCCTGCACGCCCGAAGCCAGACCCGCGCCGACGAGGCAAACGCTCTGCCCGAGTAGCAGGCTTGATACGAATCTTTGGTGGCAGATGCCGCTTCGGTTGGCCGAAGTCACCCATAACGACGAAAGAAACCAGGAGGCTTCAATATGTACGCAGTCATGGGAATCACAGGGAATGTAGGCGGTGCCATTGCGCGCACGCTTCTTGCACAGGGCGAGAAGGTGCGAGGAATCGTAAGGAATCCCGAGAAAGCGGCAGAGTGGCAGAAGCAAGGTGCGGAGCTCTTCAAAGCCGGCTACGACGACGTGGATGCGCTTACGGCAGCGTTCACCGATGTCGCTGGCGTGTTCGTAATGGTCCCTCCAAACTTCGCGCCGGCACCAGACTTCGCCGAGACCAGGGCAACTTTGAAGGTCCTGCATGAGGCACTATCAAGAGCTCTGCCGTCGAAGGCGGTTTATCTGTCATCCATTGGAGCGGAACAGGCCAGTGGATTGGGTTTGATCACAAGCTCACATCTCCTCGAAGAGACGTTGGGCGATCTTCCGTTCTCCCATGCGTTTCTTCGCGCCGCTTGGTTCTTTGAGAACTCAGCTGGTGATGTAGCGAGCGCGCGGAATGAAGGCAAGATTCGGTTTCAGCTCCATCCGCTTGACCGGAGGTTTCCTCTGGTTGCTGCCGCGGACATCGGCAAGGTGGGTGCAGAGACGCTCACCCAGAGATGGACTGGAATCCGCCATATCGAAGTTGCGGGCCCGGAGGGCTACAGTCCACTCGACATAGCAGATGCTTTCGCGGAGACTGTTGGGCGCCCCGTCGAGGCGATCGCCATTCCTAGGGCGGAATGGGAGACGCTATGGGTCTCACAGGGGATGCCGGAGGGGCGGACGGCGCCTCGGGCGGAGATGGTCGATGGATTCAATTCCGGTTGGATTCACTTTGGCGTACCTGGAACAGAGCATGTGGATGGGGCAACGCCGCTTCGTGCGGTGATAACTCAGCTCGTGACTCGCGGCTAACTCTAAGGAAGTGAGTTAAGTGAGTTAAGTGAGGTCAGTGATCCCTGGCGGTAACCGTGTACCAAGCATCGCACGCGGACAACCGTGAGGCGAACGGCGGCTACTTGGAGTTCGCCAGATGAGCATCAAAGAAACGCGCAATCATCTCGTCGGCTTCTTTGGACTCAGGGAGATTGGCTTCATACCAGAAGCCGTGGTTAACTGCCTCGAAGACGGCGAGTTGCGCATCGACTCCCGCCCGGAGGAAGGCACGGTGCAGGATAGCGGTACCACTCAGCATCATGTCGCGGGTGCTGGTCAGAAACAGGGTCGGTGGCATGCCGTGCAGATCAGCGTAGAGAGGAGAAAGTACGGGATCCTTGGGATTGGCAGAACCGACATAGGCTGCCAGCCACTGCACGCCTTCCGCAGGTGGATTCAGATGCCCGGCGAGGCCGGTCACCGAGTAGATCGCTAGGGTGTCACCCAGTCTGCTGAAGTCGCCGCTGCCGGTAAAGATGCCTAACGCCGCGGGTAGCGGAAGGCCAAGGATTTTGATCTTAACCGCGACTTCGCCGGTGAGGATACCCCCGGCGGATGCGCCATAGATGGCGATATGTTGCGGCTTATAAGTCTTGAGTAACTCCTTGTAGACGGCAACGGAGTCGTCGACAGCGGCGGGAAACGGATTTTCAGGCGCGAGGCGATAAAGAACCGCGACGACCTTGGTGTGCGTCAGGTTGGCGATAGGGATCGACTCGGTGAGTGAACCGGAATCGGTCGTGAAGCCCCCGCCATGGAGGTTGATGAGCACATGGTCGACCTTATCGGCTGGGATTGGGTCAATCGGCGTCACCACGCGCACAGGAATCCCAGCGATCTTAGAGGACGCTATATTTACCGGATAAAGTGCACGGTTCTGCTCGGAATTGCGGAGTTGTCCCGCGTCCGTCCGCGCACGCCTTTCGGCCAGCGTCTGGTCAGCTCCCGAGTCTGGTATCGGTCGGGCAAGATATTCTGCTGCCTGCGGGCTGATAGTTTTCGGCAGCGGGATCACGCGTGTGATATGCGCCGTGCCTTGTTCATCGATATAGCTCGAGTCCTTTTGCGGTATCGAAGCAGAAGGCTGCTGAGCCACTCTGGCATTTGAACACGCAGCGAGAGTGGCAAGGCTGAGAGTGAAGACCCAAAAACGAGGTTTCATCAAATGCATGTCGATCAAACGGTGCCTTATGGGATTTGAGACGGCATCTGCATGGTCTCTGCAAAGCTCCAGGTGAATCAACTTAGATTAAGTTAGTTTGCTGTTGCATGTGGCACAATTGTCAGTGCACAGTAGCGGAGGCTACTCTCATCCGTCAGACTCTGTCAACAATGGAACAAAGCAGGCCCGCTAGTTAGACAAAACGGTACGACCATAAATTTTTGGCAAAAGGAAAATCCGTGCGACCGTTGAATCAGCAATCAAGCGCAGAAACAACAGACGAACGCTTCACTTCGTTTTCCAGAGGGCGGCGTGCACTCGTGGGCAGTATGGCAGCCTTTGGTGCAGGTCTCGCCAGTTCCGTCATCGTACCGGCAAATGTGATGGCGCTGCCCTCAAAAGGGGAGCATTCGAATCCCGATTCGGCAGAAGTGCTCTGCGGGCGAAGTACGGTCACCGCATCCGATTCTGCGACGGTTGCCGAAACGACCGCAGGCAAGATCCGGGGATTCAAAAGGAATGGCGTGTACGTTTTTAAGGGCGTACCCTACGGTGCCTCGACTGCCGGGGAGAGGCGCTTCATGCCGCCTGCAAAGCCGGAGCCCTGGAAAGGGATTCGCAACGCGCTGCAATACGGCCGCGTTTGCCCTACTCATGACTCTGCACACTTTGATACGGACGGTAAGAACCTGGCGAACGCCGATGAAGACGCATTTGTGCTTCATCGCGGCTCTGCCGCCACGGTGCCTGGCGAGGACTGTCTGCGCCTTAATCTATGGACGCCGCAGATCAATGGTGCCCAGAAACGCCCGGTCATGGTCTACATGCACGGCGGAGGATACTCCGGGGGCAGCGGGCACGATCTTCTCTCCTACGATGGCGAAAGTCTCGCCCGCAATCACGATGTTGTCGTGGTCACACACAATCATCGTCTGAATGTGTATGGCTATCTCAACCTTGCGGGCATCGGGGGAGAAGATTTTGCCTCTTCCGCCAATGTTGGCATGCTCGATATTGTCGCCGTACTGGAGTGGGTGCGCGACAACATTACAACCTTCGGAGGCGATCCTGGCAATGTAACGATTTTTGGCCAATCGGGCGGGGGCGGAAAAGTGATCGCTCTCATGGCCATGCCGGCGGCCAAAAGTTTATTTCATCGTGCTATCGTGCAAAGCGGTCCGTTTCTACGGGCGCTCTCGCCAGATTACTCAGGCCGCGTAGCCGAGCTCACGATGGTTGAGCTTGGCTTGTCCAAATCGCAGGTGAAGGAGCTACAGAGGATTCCAGTTGACCGCCTCTCCGGCGCCGCGGTGGAGGCGATGAAGAAAATGCCCCGGCCCCAACCTTCGCTCCGGGAAACGTTTGGAGAGCGAGACTGGGGACCGACCGTCGACGGCCGCGTCCTTCCTCATCATCCATTCGATCCAGGAGCGCCCGCGCTATCCGCCGATGTTGCGCTGCTTACCGGCACGAATCTCCACGAATTTGTGAATGGACTCGACCATCCCGATGCCAACCTGATGGCAGTTGAGGAACTGAACCGGCGGATTCGCGAGGCATTCGGCGACGATGGTGAGGCGATCATCGCTGCCTACCGGCTCGATTATCCTAAAGCGACTCCGTTCGGCCTTTATGCGACCATCGCAGCCTCTCGAATGCGCGTCCCTGCATTCGCGCAGGCCGCGAGGAAAGCGGATTTGGGCGCCGCACCCGCATACGCCTATGTTTATGCTTGGCGGACACCCATATTGGATGATCGCCCTGGTTCGTTCCACGCATGCGAAATCGCTTTTACCTTCGACAATGCTGAAATCTGCGACCACTACAGCGCGGGTTCTCCGCAAGCCTTTGCTCTGTCGAAGCAAATCAGCACCGCATGGGTGAACTTCGCCCGGACGGGAAATCCGAATCACAGCGGACTGCCGCTTTGGCCCGCATACACCACAAGCACGCGCGCCACCATGTACTTCGACGCACCCTGCGAAATACGCAATGATCCGGAAGGAAAAGGATTGAGGTTGATTGACCAATCCCGAATGGGATAACTCGGGAGAATGAACCGGCATGCAGAAGCTATTCCGGCAAGGACAGGGAGGACTTCATGATTGAAACCATAGAACGAATGATCGGCGACCTGGAGTGCGGCAAGCTAACCCGTCGTCAATTCGCTGTCTCTCTTGCCACGTTGACAGCCGGCGCATTCGCGGCGCCGGCGGCGCTCGCAACTCCCCCGGCGCCGGCAGGCTTCCGCGCTGTGAGCCTGAACCACGTCACCGTGCGGGTTCCTGATCTTCATCGCACGTCACAGTTCTACCAGGAGTTCTTCGGGATGCCTCTCCGCCAACAATCGGCAACGGTACATATCCTGAGTGTAGGTAGTGGGTTCTTTGGCATTGAGCAAGGTACAGGCCAGCCGGCTGCGGTCGATCACTACGACTTCGGGATTGAAAACTTCAACGCTGATGCAGTTCGCGAACAGCTGACAAAACTGAACCTGAAGTTCGACAAGACTTCAAAGGAATCGTTCAAGTTCTATGATCCCGACGGATTTCACGTTCAGGTGAACGGACCCGACTACGTAGGTCATGTGAGCTAACACCGCATATTGGACCCCGCGAAGTTGATCAGCGTGAATGCAAGCACCAATACGAAAGGGCGGGGTTGTGATCCCCACCCTTTCTTTTGCTACCGAAACCACCCTCTGCATCTTAGAAGGAGAATCGACCTGTGAGCATCACCGTTCGACCGGTGATGGTGGTTGCTGTGATCTGTGCGACGCTTGGATCCGGAGTCCCGGTGGACAGAGCGGTTGGGTTGAGGGAATTGCTGGGATTTTGGAAGCTTGGATGGTTAAAGATGTTTTGCGCATCCATGCGAAGCTGCACTTTGCCTGACTCCCATCCCGGTATACTCCAGCTCTTGGCCAGTGAGAAGTCGAAATTCGATAGATCGGGTCCACGGAGCGAATTTCTCGGGTTGGTGCCGAAGGTATTCACTGCCGGCGCTGCATACGCGAGCTGGTTGTACCACTGGTTGAGGGATTGATTCGCGACATGGGGATTCCCTACTCGGTTAGGATAGAGAGCCGCCTGACCATTGCCATCACTTCCACCCAGTGAGCCACTCGGGATGGAGCTATTCATAATCACCGTAAACGGAACTCCCGATTCGACCTGGAAACCACTTGATGCTTGCCAACCGCCCAGGGCCACATCGGCTAAGGTCGAATTGAAGTATTGGTGTCCTTTCCCGAGCGGCACCGCATAGATCAGCGACCCCTTCAGGACGTTTGGCCGGTTGAAATTCGAGGGCCCATAGTTGGCCGAGGGATTATAAGCGTCCTGATAGTACACGGCGCCGAACTGTTCCCCCCAGCCGGAATCGTCCATGTCGTCATACAGCCGCGACCAGGTGTAAGCGAGTTCGCCAGCCAAGCCATGGCTGGTAGGTTTGTGAAGCATGAACTGCACTGCCTCGTAGTTCGAAACGGCATTGTAGCTGCCGGTGCGCGAGCCGCCGGAACCGACACCAATGCCGGAGAACTGCGGGTACGGCCGTGCCGTCTGGCCTTGGCCGAGCTTATTCGCGGGAAGCTGGTTGACATCTGCCTCGAACATCATGTTGCCCCAGTGGCTGCCGACATATTGGCCCTCGGCGACCATATTTCCGGGCAAACGCCGTTGCACGCCCGCCGTCCACTGCCAGCCGTTCTGAATTGGGAGATGGTAAGGGGTATAGGGGATAGTCCCGCCGCTTCCCTGAGGATTTGCAGGGGTGATGTAAGAAAGAGGGTTGCGGGCTGCGGCACCTGTAACCACGGGCAGATTCGCCCCACTCCCCGATAGCTGCACCACAGGTGTTGTTGTGCTGGAAGTGGACGAACTGCCCACAGCGCCACACAAGTTGGGAAAGCCGCAGCCTGAGCCGAAGCCCATAACTCCGCCCACGGTATCCTCGCTCCACAGGGTAGCGAATTGCCCCACGCCGCCGCGGAAGACCCAGTTCTGCGTGGGTGTGTACGCGAAACCGAGGCGAGGCATCACGATGGTCTTGGTCGCGTAGCTTTTACTCCGCGCCCCGTTCAGGCCGGCAAACCAAATCGAGCCGTTCTGGTTGGTCGGATAAATGGGGGTACTGGGCACCGGATTGGGAATGGTCGGGTCAAATCCGCCCGCATTGTTGTACTTTTCGCTCGCTCCGCCATGCGTTTCTGAGCGCAATCCGAGGTTGACAGTCAAGTTCGGCCGCAACTTAAGGTCGTCCTGAGCAAAGAACGAAGGGTTCTTGGCCCGCATGTAGTGTTTCGGTTGAGTGGCTGTATTCCATGCCTGCACATCTCCCAATAGAAAGTCGGCATAGCCAACCTGGACCATGGGGTTGCTGGTGGTGAACTGGCCGGTAAAGCTCACGGTTGCCCCATTAACGGCGCCCCACGGAGTCGAGTTATCCTCCTCCATCAACAACTCGCCACCAAAGTGCAGGATATTCTTGCCTTTTATCCAAGTGAGCGTATCCGAGGGAGCGTAGGTGTTCTGGATGAAAAGTGCCTCCGTGCCCGGGCCCAGATTCGAAGGGGCGCCGGTTCCACTTATACTGATCGTGGGAAAGACATCCGCGGTCGAGAACTGCAATCCAATCTTGGCGGGTATACCTTGGCCAAGGGACGCTTGAGCAAAGTAATCCGCCTCCCGGTTCCAGGAAAAACGAAATTCGTTGACCATGGTGGAACTGATTGTGTAGACGTCTGAGATCTGTGCGTTCCCACCGTCGGAGGAATCATTCTGGCAATTGACCGGGCAATTCGGACTGCCATTGTAAGACAACTCGACCGGGGCGTAGCGCTCCACGATCGAAAAATTGAGGCGGTTCGTCGGAGTAATGTTGTAGTCCAATCGCCCAAACATCTTGGTTTGGTCATTGACGGCTGGCGGCAGATAGCTGAAGTTGTTGGATAATCCAGGGAGATTGGGATCAACGTAATAGCCGTTCTGGATGTTTACAGCGACCGGATCGAAATCCGCTGTTGGAACCGCCAAATCGGCACCATTGTTACTATCATAGGCGCCGCACTGAGCGGGATTAGTGGTTAACGGCGTGCCGCCATGGCGAGCGTCAAGGGCCAGACTCGATCCAAAGAGCGCAGGATTGAAACAACCTGCCTTCATGGCTTGCGTTGGCTGCGAGTTCTTTTGGATCGCGTTTTGCGGGTTTTTCAACTGCTGATAGTTGTAGAAGAAGAACATTTTGTTCTTCAGGATCGGCCCGCTGACCGCACCGCCGAAGTAGTTGTAGCGCACCTTGTTTTTGGCGCCAGTGTTGAAGTAGTCTCTCGCATTCAGGTCGTCGTTCTGGAAATTGTCATAGAGGGAGCCATGAAATTGATTGGTTCCGCTCTTGCTGATGACGTTGAAGACCGCGCCACCTCCGCCGTATTGAGCAGGGGCGTTTGTGGCAATCACGTTGACCTCAGACACGGCTTCGCTTAGACCCTGGTCAATGTTGGCGCTGTGCGGTAACCAAATCGAGCCACCGTCAACCAGGAAGCTGGAGAAGTATGGCATGGTTCCGTTGATGGCCTGATCGGCCTGGGGCTCCGCATCACCACTGCCGCCACCGTTGGAGCCCATTGGCGTGCTGGTAGCGCCGGGAATCAGCTTCAACAGATAGGTCCAGCCATTCTCCGGATCGACGTTGGGAAGGTTGGCCAACTGGGTTGTCGTCAGCGTGGTTGACACCTGCGCATCCTCCGTCTTGAGCAGAGGCGCCTGGGAATTCACTTCGATCTCTTGGGTGGCCGACCCAACTTTTAAGGTGGCATCAACGGTAACGATTCCGACTTGAAGCGGGACCGACTCGCGCTTCAATTTTTCGAAGCCTTGCTTGCTGAATTCAAGCGTGTAGTTTCCGGGCAGAATCGAGTTAGTGTCATATAGACCGTCGCGATTCGTCACGTAATGATTGACCACACCGGTATCGGTGTTAGTGACGGTGACGTCCACGCCGGGCACCAGTGCGCCGGTCGAGTCGGTCACAGTGCCGCGAATATCACCGGAGTTTGAATTTTGCGCGCGACCTGTACCGGCCACACACAGCAGAAAACAAAGTGCGAGAACAACCTGAACTGACTTTCTCATGACCGTCTCCAGCACTGAAACAGCAGTGGAGCACCCGGGACGACACTCCACCTGACGGCAGTGCTCTGCGCACGCCGTTGACCCTTATGAACGAATGGAAACTATTAACTCCTGCCGCCCGCCCCGGAGAGTCCACTAATAATCCAGCTTTCCCCAAATGTGGTTGGCAGGCGAAACGCTAGTCTGTGTCTCCAGATATTGTCAAGCGGAAAGTTTAAGGGTTCCCGACTAGACAAACGGTTGTTCTTTAATCCATTGCTCCGCGCCTTTGGTTTCAGCATGTGCTATATCCACTTATGGGCGCAATTGGGATTTGCCAGATGACCACTTCGCTGAACGCTCGTCCCGCAGGCCGAGACAGCCGGGAGTTCTGACGAGCTTTTGCAGAAGAAGATCATTTGAAGACAGGTCACACAGAACGAATACGATGTCGGCGATATCATTAGCAACGATGAAGACAAGAGAAGTTATTCGCTCGGTCCCGGCGATCCTGCTTTTTCTGGGCTCACTTCAGAGCGCCGCCCAATCGGGCGCCAGCCGCCAACAGCAGATCGAGGCGCACAACCGTCAAGCTCAGCAATACTTAAAAGAAAATCGAGCCGATCTCGCCTCGGCCGAGTTGAGGGCAATCATTGCCCTCGATCCAAACAACGTCGACGCGCGCGGCAACCTCGGCGTGATGCTCTTTTTCCAAGGTGACTACGCAGACGCGATTCCCCAGCTACGAGTTGCGCTCAAGCTACAGCCTGATCTGTGGAAAATTGAAGCCCTTCTGGGCATGAGCGAAAAGCGAACGAGTGATGCTCAAGGCGCTCTCGACGACCTGGAAAAAGCCTTTCCCAAGCTACAGGAGGAAAAGATTCGCATAGAAGCTGGTATGGAGTTGATCGAAATTTACAACGGAACCGGTGACCTCGATAAAGCTGCGGCAATCGTCAGCGTCCTCCGCGGGTCGTACCCCACCAACGTGGACGTCCTCTACGCTTCCTACCGGATCTATTCCGACCTTGCCGGGGAATCCATGCTCAGCCTGTCTATGGTGGCTCCTGACTCCGCACGAATGCACCAGGTTATGGCTCATGAGATGGCGCGGCAGGGAGACACTGAAGCAGCCATCAGGAATTACCGCGAAGCTCTCAAGCTTGCTCCGCAACTTCCTGGACTGCATTTTGAACTGGCGGAGGCGTTGCATGCCTCGTCAAGTCCGGCAGAGAAGCAAGAGGCTGAAGGTGAGTACAAAGCTGCTCTGGCTGTTAACCCCTTTGATGAGGAATCCGAGCGCAGGCTGGGCGAGATCGCTGCGGAGCGGGGCGACCAGAAAGAAGCATACGAATATTACTCGCGAGCCGTACGGCTTCAGCCCAATGACGCAGAAGCCAACATCGACCTGGCAAAAATATTGATTTCGATGAACCAACCGGAAAAGGCCGAGGCCCTTTTGCAAAAAGCGCTTCAACTAGACCCGACGATCGCCGTGGCCCACTACCGTCTAAGCCTCCTATATCGGAATGCGGGACGTACCGCAGATGCACAGCACGAATTGGAGGCTTACCGCAAATACAAGCAGATGAAAGAAAAACTCCGCGGTGTTTACCGGGAGATGCGCCTCAAGACAACCGAAGTTAAATCGGACGAGACCGATGCGCCGAATAGCCCGGACCAGCCACCAACCCAGCAATAGCTGGGTACTATCTGCCCTTGATTTATGCGCGACGGACACGGAGCAGCTTCCTTTGGGGCTGATCCCGGCGGTTGCTACGCGAGCCAACGCATCACATACTCACCACGCGATCTGTTCCTGATGCTCACCGACGGCATATCCGAAGTCCCCAACGACAGAGACGAAGATTTTGGACTGGTCCGCCTGGCGCAACTGCTGACGCAATATTCTGCTCAACCATTGCCGCACATTTGTGAGTTGAGCTTGAAGGAGGTAGGTCAACACGGTGCGCAACAGGACGACCAGACTTTGCTTTTGGTCCGAGCTCGAAGGACCGGGGCCTCGGCCGACGCTTGGCTTAGCTGATCCCAACAAAGGTCGGCGGTCTGGAGGGGCGCATATTGACCTTCTTGCGAGTTGGTGAACTGCGTCGTCCGATACTGAGAGCGCCTGAGATGTCGGTCCGTTTGGTCTGAACGCGAACGAAGCGAAGACCTGTCTGCTGACCGGGATCAGGGGAGATGATGGGGACTTTCCGGTGAAGCTAATGACCACGGTTGGTAATCGCCGCTCTGCTGAAATACCTCGCTTGGAGTGCTTCCGCTGAGGCTCTGAAAGTCGCGGATCATGTGCATTTGGTCAAAGTAGCCAAGCTGATGAGCCACGCTCATCCACGACCGGTCCGGCGCCATCCGTTTCGTATCCAGTGCCATCTGGAAACGCGTAATCCTTGCGAAAAGCTTAGGAGTGAAACCAATCTCGGTCACGAACCGGCGTTCGTACTGGCGTATGCTCAAGCCGCTGTGATCTGCCAGTTCCTTAATGCGAACCTCAAAACACTGTAATTTTCAGTATCTAAAGTGAGTGGGCGATCTTTCAGTTGAACATCCCCGCAGTGAGAAGTGCATTTAACGGTACTTCCTGTCTGCCGTGAATTGGGCTCGCGCGATGCCCTGGTTCCTCAAGATTCGGCGGCAGCTGTGGTCCCTCTTGAGCCTTGCATCAAAATGAGACAATCAAAATGAGACTGTTAACTACTAGTTAAATACCCCTTTATCCTCATCTTTATTTGCAAACGCGATGGACGCTGCAAGTATGCGGTAATACCTTCCTAATTAGAGTCCCCCACTGGTAGATGGAGACGTGCGGACAAGAATGAGAAAGCACCCTTATCCATCGAATCGACATGCCGCACCGCTTATAGAACGCGGCCCCTGGACCCGGCAGACTCATTTATGCCTGAGTTATCCGCCCCTCGACAACAATGCCAACAGACCAATGATTTTCGACACCAAATTCGAAATCGTGCAAGCAGGCCAATCATGAAATCTAACCCTTTCGGCGGCAAAACCCGTCCATCCTTACCTACTCTGTCCGACATACAACGTCGCATGGCCGACATCACCGGCGCTCAGCAGCCTGCGCCACAGACACAGCTACAGACCCGCCCAACGCCGCCCACACCGCCACCGCCCAGTGCGTCCTCGAATCCAATCCTCGGCGATGCTGCACTCAACGGCGTCGCGGGGTTGGCCGTATGCGGCCTGGCCCCGCACAGCCAAGCCCATCCCGCCGCAATCCTCCTCCAGTTGCTGGCCGCGTTCGGCAATGCCGTTGGTCCCGCGCCCCACTGCATGGTCGATGCCACCCGCCATGGTCTCAACCTTTTCGTGGTGCTGGTCGGCGAGTCCAGCAAGGCCCGCAAGGGAACAAGCTGGAACCAGATCCGCCGCCCTCTTCGCTGAAGTCGATCGCCCTTGGGTCGCCGAACGTGTCACCACCGCTGGCTTGACGCCCGCTGCCCCTATTTATGCTCTGCGGACTGCGGTGCAGCGCAGCCAATGCCTGCCCGAAGGCGGCAATCTGGACGCTCATGAACTATCCGCCGTCGCCGCCGAACTCCGCCGCGCTCTCGATTGGGCCGGCGATGCGCACACCCTCCGCCGCGTCCGTGACGACCAGGCGCGAGCTCTCTGGAACGAGCGCTACCCAGCCTTGAGCCAGGTCCGTCCTGGCCTCTACGGCGCCGCTAATAGTCGCGCCGAAGCCCAGGTTCTACGCCTTAGTGCCATATACGCTATTCTCGACTGCAGCCCCATCATCCGGCTGCCTCACCTTCAGGCTGCCCTCGCGAAGCCGCACTCGAACAACTCATATCATTGGGTGCGATCTACTAAAGCAGCTAGCCGACCGGCGGCCGCCCCTCTACCCTCTGGTCTGCCATACCGGAATCGGAGTGCCTGGCCTGGGAAGAGTCACATGATGAATCGACAGCTGAGGAAACAGCCAACGAGAACCCAATGCAGGAGCAGACTTAGTTCGCTTAGTTCGCTTTCTTCGCACATTTCTACAGGGAACCTGGAAGGAAACGCCCCGCTGAAGGAACAACCATTGCAGGACTCATCCCAACGAACATGAGCGTCGGTGTGTCCGATTGAAACCCGGCACCTTGCTGGCTGGACCGTGGCGCGTCCACCTTGGTCGCCTGGGAGATGCTCCGGCAAACAGCGGTCTTTCTTGGAAATGTTTTTCGACGGAGGAATCATGGGCCTACGGCCCACCCAAGGTGATGAAAATCGGCTTTTGTTCAGCAACGACCCTGCCTGGAAGCACCGCCCTCCCCTTTGTCATCTCGACCGAAGCGCACCCGGATTTCCTACTTCGCGCTGCTAACGACGACCACGTGTGCGGCTCTCCGTAGAGAGAGCCGCATGCAGATCATCAAAGCCACGGGTCTCCACAGGAAATCCGGGGGAGCGCAGTGGAGAGATCTGCGGTTCAGCGGTCCTTTCTTGGAAATGTTTTTCGACAGAGCGGACCTGGATTTCCTACTTCGCCCGGCGCGGGCTCGCACAGGAACTCAGTCCACCATCCCACTAAATGACTGGGGCGATAGCGATTTTCCCGCTACACTGGTTGGTGAGCCCGTGGCCCAAGCGTCCTCTTTTCGCTTTACCAGGTCGAAAACCGCTACCCTCTCTATTCTTGCGGTAGCCGCGCTTGCAGTTTGGCCAATCAGCACTCTCTTTCAGAGAACCCCCCACAATACTGTTCAATTCAGCCGGGACATCCGTCCCATCCTGAACCAGAATTGCGTTGCCTGCCATGGAGGGGTGCGCCAGAAAAACGGCGTTTCCTTCATCTTCCGCGAGGAAGCGCTGGGTACAGGTAAGTCGGGACGGCGCACCATTGTGCCTGGCAACCCCGATGCCTCAGAGTTTATGGCCCGCCTCACTTCTACTGATCCCGAGGCGCGCATGCCTTATCACGCACCGCCGCTGCCGCCGCAGCAGATCGCCCTGCTCCGCCGGTGGATTAAGGAGGGAGCGAAGTGGGAGGATTATTGGGCGTTTGTCCCTCCGGATCAACAGCCACTCCCTCAGGTAAAGCGTCCTGATTGGACGCGCCAGCCCATGGACCGCTTTGTTCTGGCACGGTTGGAGAAGGAAGGGCTCGCGCCTGCTCCCGAATCCGATAAGGCCACCCTCTTGCGGCGAGTGTCCTTCGACCTTACCGGCTTGCCGCCAACCCCTGAGGAGGAAGCCGCCTACCTGGCAGATTCCTCGCCGCTCGCCTACGAAAAACAGGTGGATCGCTTGCTCGCCTCGCCCCACTTTGGCGAGCGCTGGGCTTCCATGTGGCTGGATTTAGCGCGCTATGCGGATAGCAAAGGCTACGAGGCGGACTACGATCGCCCGGGCGTCTGGCCCTATCGTGACTGGGTGATCGATGCTTTCAATCGCAACTTACCCTACGACCAGTTCGTGATCAAACAACTGGCCGGTGATTTGCTGCCCCATGCCACGTTCGACGACCGGATCGCCACTTCCTTCCACCGTCAAACCCCCAACAACGACGAAGGCGGCACCGACGACGAGGAATTCCGCATGGTCGCGGTGATGGACCGCGTGGCCACAACCTGGTCCGTACTGAACGGCCTCACCATGAATTGCGTGCAATGCCACTCCCATCCCTACGATCCCATTCGCCACACCGACTATTACAAGTCGATGTCGTTCTTCAATACTCAGCGCGATGCGGACCTCATGGATGACTCCCCGACGCTGAGGGTTCCAAAGGAAAAAGCCCGCTACGCCGAAGCGGCACAGATACAGCAGCAGATTGCCGGCCTGCTGCAGCCGATGGAGGCCTCAGACCGCCAGTTGGTAGCCCAGGCGCAATGGAAACCGTTGCTGATCGAAAACGCCGCGGCCAACGAGGTCTTGGCCCTGGAACCGATGCTTCCGGAAATGGAGAGTAAGCTGGTCAAACTGCAAAGAGACCCAAAGCTCGCTCCGGACAAAAAAGAAGAGGAGTTGAAAACCCTCCGCAAATCCATCAGTGACACCAGGGAACGGCTTGCCCATGCCAAGGCGGCCGGCGGTCCCGCGCGAACATTCACCCTCCACGATGGCGAGGCGCTGGCGAACGCGGACACCCCACCCCAATCTTTTTATGAGCTCACCGCGAACGCCAACCTCCCCGCTCTGACGGCGATCCGTATCGAGGTGCCGCCGCTCGACCCGGAAATGGCGCGGCACACACCGGAGAACGGCTTCATCGTGGATAAGGTGCAGGCCTGGGTAATTTTGCCGGGAGGCGAAAAACGCAAAATCGCCGTACGCTATTTCCTTCAGGATTCGGAAAGGAATCTGCAAGCTGCATTGCTCCCCAATCCGGAGAAAAAAGACCCGGACGAAAAAGCAAAAGACCCGGACCCCAGCGCATTTGCCGCTCTTCCCAAGCTCTTTCGTACCCGCTGGATTGTCGCCGTTCTCGCCGAGCCGCTGCACTTAGCTGAGGGCAGCCGGATCCAGGTGGACCTGAAGCAGCAAAAGCTCATCGACTCCAAGCCCGCTCTCATCCAGCGCGTGCGGCTCTCTGCAAGTGGGGATGACGCCTGGACGTCCTTGAGCCAGGACCCTGCCCGCGTCCAGAGTCTCGCCCGCCTGAACGAGCTCAATCAGGCGCTGAGCAAAATCCCTACCGTTGCGCTGCCGGTGATGGTGGAGGAGCAACCCTATGAGCGAAGGTCGACGCTCGAGTTTGAGCGCGGTAATTTTCTAACCAAGATTGGTCCCGACCTCGCGCCGGATGTACCCGGGATTTTCCCCAAGCTTCCGGCGGGAGCGCCGCGCAACCGGCTCACCCTGGCAAAGTGGTTCTTTTCCCCTGGTCAACCACTCACCGCGCGCGTCGCGGTCAACCGCTATTGGGAAGAGATCTTTGGAACAGGCATCGTCGAGACCCTGGAAAACTTTGGCAGCGTAGGAGAAGAGCCCAGCCACCGCGAACTTCTGGATTGGCTTGCACTCCATTATCAGAACGACCTCCACTGGGACACCAAAGCGCTGCTGCGTGAACTGGTGACCAGCGCAACGTACCGCCAGAGCGCCGCTACAACTCCGGCTCTTCAGGCGAAAGATCCGCGCAATCGCCTGCTGGCTCATGGTCCCCAGCTGCGGCTGAACGCAGAGATGGTGCGCGATCAAGCCTTGTTGGCCAGCGGCCTGTTGAATATGACGATGGGAGGACCACCGGTCATGCCTCCCCAGCCTGCGGGAATTTGGAATTCCGTCTATAACGACTCCAAGTGGATTGACGCCACCGGACCTGACCGCTATCGCCGGGCCATCTATACCTTTGTGAAGCGCACCGCCGGCTACCCGAGTTCGCTCATCTTCGATGCTTCCGATCGCGATACCAGCCTCCCACGGCGCATAGCGACCAACACTCCGTTACAGGCCCTGGTGACTCTGAACGATCCCGTGTATGAGGAAGCCGCCCGCGCGCTGGCGCTCCGAGTCATCAAAGACACCGCTGCCGGCGACATTCTGGATACCCGGCTTACTTACGAAGCCCGCCTGGTCTTATCTCGGGATCCCACCGCCACCGAGCTGGTAGTGTTGCGCAAGTTCTATCAGGATGCGCTTGCCATCCGCAATCGGCCAGCCGTGGTTAAAGCAAACCTTAATTTGTCACAAACATTGTTAGGTAAGAACGTTTCTCGGGGAGAACTGGACGCGCTTACGGCGGTGGGCAGCGTCCTGTTCAATCTTGATGCCGCGCTGGTGAGGTGATCGTCATGTCAGATTCCGCAAACGGTGTAACCAAAGATCTAGAGCGCTTCGCGTTGCTGCAAGCGCAAACTCGCCGTCACTTTCTGCGTAGTTTCACTGCCGGCGTGGGCTCCATGTTTCTGGGCTCCTTGGGTTCGCCCTTTGTCTCTACGGTGGGAGCGGTCGAGCGCGGCGTCGATGGCAGTCCGAGGCTCGAGTTCACCCGTGACCCGTCTCATCCTCTCTCCGTCTTGCCGCCGCAATTTGCCGGCCGCGCCAAGCGGATTATTTACCTGCATATGGCGGGCGCGCCCAGCCAATTGGAGCTTTTCGATTACAAGCCCGATCTGACCAGGCTCGACGGTCAGCAATGTCCCGCTTCGTTTCTGGCGGGCAAACGGTTTGCGTTTATCAGCGGCGTCCCTAAGCTTCTGGGCGCGCAATACCCATTCCATCAGACAGGGAAGAGCGGTCAATGGATATCGGACCGCCTGCCACACCTGGAAAAACACATTGACGATCTTTGCCTGATCAAGTCGATGCGTACCGACCAATTCAACCACGCGCCGGCACAGTTATTGGTCCAGACCGGCAATGCTCGCCTGGGTTATCCATCGATGGGTTCCTGGGTGGTCTATGGTCTGGGCACGGAGAATCAGAACCTCCCCGGCTTCATTGTGCTGGTCTCTGGCGGCAACCAGCCGGATGGCGGCAAGCAGCTTTGGGGCTCAGGCTTTTTGCCCAGCGTCTATCAGGGGGTGCAGTGCCGTTCCCACGGCGAACCTGTGCTCTACCTGGAGAATCCTCCGGACGTGAGCCGGCAGTTGCGCCGCCGCATGCTGGATGCAGTCGACGAGATCAACCGCCAGGCCTACGCGGAGTTCGAGAATCCCGAAACCGTGACCCGCATCGCGCAATACGAGATGGCGTTCCGCATGCAAATGGACGCTACCGACGCCATGGACATTCACAAGGAGTCCGCAGCCGTGCTGGCCGCTTACGGCGCGAACCCCAGCGAGTCCAGTTTCGCCAACAATTGTCTCGTGGCGCGTCGCCTGGCGGAACGCGGTGTGCGCTTTATTCAGCTCTATCATTGGGGGTGGGACGACCACGGGACTTCAGCGAAAGATTCCCTGAACATCGGCTTCGCCGATCGCTGCCGCGAAACCGATCAGCCCATCGCGGCTCTGCTCACTGACCTGAAGCAACGCGGCATGCTCGAGGACACGCTCGTCGTGTGGGGCGGGGAATTCGGGCGCACCTCCATGCGGGAAAACCGCAACGGACAGGTAATGCAATTCATCGGCAGGGACCACAATCCGGGAGCCTTCACTATTTGGATGGCCGGGGGCGGCATCAAGCCCGGCATGTGTTACGGCGAGACCGATGCCATGGGCTACGAGATCGTGAAGGACCCGGTGGAGGTGCGCGACCTGCATGCGACCATACTTTACGCATTGGGTTTCGATCATCACAAGCTCAACTATTCGTTTCAGGGACTGGAGCAGAAGCTTACGAGTGTGAAGCCGGCGCGCGTGGTGGCGGAGGTTTTAGCGTGATTCCGTTTGCCGGCGCGTTCCGTGATCGAGGCCACATGGCTGCATGACACTTCCGGTTCGCCGGGCGCCATTGCGGCTGCGTCTTGGTCTTCTCGCGCTCGCGCTGATTCTGCTGCTCTCCGCGTTGCTCGCGCTCTTTCCTCCGGATGGCGTCGAGCGTGCCTCCTTGGCACAATTCATCGGCCGCTTTCATCTGCTGACGGTGCACTTTCCCATTGCCCTCGTCCTCATCGTGCCTGTATTGGAATGGGCCGGAAGAAATCCTCGCTTTCCCCACCTGCGTGAGTCCGTCGATTTCCTATGGCCCCTGGCAATCTTTAGCAGCCTGGCGGCAGCCACCCTGGGATGGTGCCTGGCACGAACCGGCGGATACTCAGGACGGCTGGTTACCCAGCACATGTGGGGAGGAGTATCGCTTGCCGCCGCCTGCTGGCTCTGCTGGATGTTGCGAGGTTACTTCCACGGTCCGCGACTCGCTTACCCGTTAGCCTTGCTGGCCACGGTTGGGCTTGTATCGTGGACGGGCTATCGCGGCGGCCAGCTATCGCAAGGTGAAAATCACCTGACCGAATACATGCCGGCAGGGCTGCGGCAATTGATCGGGCTCTCGTCTGGCTCTACGCCTCTGCCCCGATCGAATCCTGCTTTTTTCTATGGCGCGCATGTGGAGCCTATCTTCATTACGCACTGCGACTCCTGTCACGGTCCGGATAAGCAAAAAGGCCGCTTGCGGCTCGACACCTATGAATCACTCATGAAGGGAGGGAAGCACGGCCCCGCAATCAAAGCAGGGAACGCGAAAGGCAGCGAGCTTCTTCGCCGGGTTACCCTCTCGCCTTCCGACGATGATGCCATGCCTCCCCAGGGGAAGCGTCCGTTGGCCGCAAATGAAGTGAAGTTGCTGGAACTATGGATCGCAGCCGGCGCTTCTTCCACGCTTCCTGCCGATGGAATCAAGGGCGCGCCTACCAACGAAGTCCCCGTGGTTGCTGAGGTAACCTTCCCGGAAATCGATCCAGCCACGGTTACGAAACTGCGCGCTCCTCTGGCCCAGGAGGTTAGCCAGCTGCAACAACGCTTCCCGGGCCTTCTGGACTACGAGTCGCGAGGCTCTGCCTATCTGACATTGGACGCCTCTGCTCTGGGGCCCAAATTTGGAGACGATGATCTGGCTGCTCTGAAATCCGTCAATGCCCAAATTGTGAGCGCCGACCTTTCCCGCACTGCGATCACTGACCGCTCGGCTCCTTTGTTGGCCGCGATGAAACGCGCGCGTGTTTTGCGCTTGACCGAAACCAGGATCACGGATGCCGGCGTTTCCAGCTTGGGTGGCCTTGATCAACTGGAGTCTCTGGATCTTTATGGCACCGCTGTGACTCCCGCCTGCCTGAAGGTCGCGGAGAGCCTGCCAAAACTGCGGCATCTCTACGCCGGAGCAACAAAAATTTCAGCGGACACTTCCTTGTCTCACAGCTTGAAAGGCAAACTTGTGTTTTAAGCCGCCAATTGCAGGTCTAGCTCGCAGCCAGCCTCAACACGTAGTCAACGTTGTCGTTTGTTATGGAATAGGCAGAGATGTTTGGAATGTTCTCTAGCGCCAGATCTCTGAGTGTGTGCCCGGGAGGCATTTCGAGGAAAAGATCGCAGCCGAGCTCATGGGCCACAATCGTTGCATCATGCCAGCGAACCCCGTGAGCAATGTTATCTGCCAGGTCGTTGGCTACACCTTGAGCACTGCGAAGCGCCCTGCCATTGACGTTGGCAAGGTACGGCACCTTCGGATCGCTCACCCGCATGGAACTCAATTGAGCGCGAAGGGAATCGGCGATGGGCTGCATAAGCGAACAATGGGATGGTACCGAGACGTCCAGACGTTCCGCCTTTCGAGCCCCGTGGGATCGCGCATCATCGAGAACTTTCTCCATGCCGCTGATGGATCCTGCGATCACGATCTGCCTTGGAGCATTGATGTTCGCGACGAATACAGGGTTTTCGTTGCTGTACGCCAACTCAACAAGGCGTGATACCTGCTTTTCGTTGAGGCCGACAATCGCGGCAAGTCCGTACCCGGCGGGATACAGATGTTCCATTTGCTCTGCACGCGACCGTACGAGTGCGACGGCATCGGTTAAGGAGATCGCGTCAGCGGCGACTGCCGCCGGGAACGCCCCGACGGAAAGTCCCGCCACAGCACTCGCTTTAAGCCCGTTTCGCTGCAACGTTCTTGCAGTTGCAACGCCCGCCGCGAGAAGCGCGAGCTGGACTGGAACCGCCAGTTTCAACGCTTCTGGGGAATCGAAAGTGCGGATGTCGCACCCCAATGTTTCGCTGATCTCATGGAGAGTTTCTTCGACAGCAGGATGCTTCCCCAGGGTATGAAGCATCCCTGGTATTTGTGCTCCTTGTCCCGGAAATAAAAGTACCGTGTTCACTCTAGGCGCTCCTCCCAGGAGGAGCAGTCCACGGGTCTCCGCCGAGCAATCGTCCGTAGTGCGTCCGGAGGAGAAACTTCTCAGAGTGTCCCGCGGCGTATTCCGCCAGAGAAAAGCCGCTGTACGGAGTCTCGACGAGAGCATCCACTTTGCCTGGTGAAGCCGAAACCAATTTCCACAGATGCAGGGCTTTCGTTCGATCAAATCTTTCAGGAGCAAAAAATATCAGGTCCAGGTCGCTTTGCTCTTTTACTGCCGCCTTTCCCGAAGCCAGCTCGAAGCCGGCGCTGCCGCCAGGGCCCCACTCAAACTCAATCCCGTTGAGACGGTCTTCGAGGAAAGCGAGTGCCAGGAATGCGGGAAGGAAACGTCGAGATGCCAATCCCAACCGCGACCGCAGCTGTTCAGGACCTTTTCTTACAACAACGTCAGCCGGATCAATATAACCTCCCCACCGTTCGTGCCGCAGGCTGCCGCGTACCCCGACGGCAATGCTTCCTTCTGCAGGGGTGCCGCGCCGTACGACAACCCAGAGATCCTGTCCCAAAGAGGACGTGAGCCAGGCCGGCCGCCCGGGATCGGAAGCAGTGATTGATCGCGATCGAAGCAAGAGCAAATCGTGCACGCGCGGCATCCTGTCCACTTGTCCCAATCCTCAAAAGTATTTGGCCATCACCAGCATCCATGCTGCCAGCGTGATCGCACCAGCACCATAGGAAGCGATCAGAGCAGAGCTAGCCGCGTCCGGAGTCGCGTTGAAGGCTTTTCCGAAGACTAGTCCGAAGAACCCTCCGGGAATTGCGCTGATGACCGTGATGTCCCTAACATGGTCGTGGCTCATATGAAAGAGCAAGGTCATACCGAGTGCAAAGAGCGGTTCTATGAGAAGGATGGCCGCGGTTGTCCAGAGCACACTCTTATCGAAGCGGAACCTCTGCGCGGAGATCACCATACCCGTGAGAACGAGCGCCGAGCCTGACGCTGCACTGCCCATCGTCGTTAGCGTTCGATTGATATAGGAAGGCAAATGAAGTCCGAAATACACCCAGACCAAAGCCAACGCTGGCGCCCAGACCACCGGCCGTGTGAAGGCACGGGGGAAACTGCCCAGGATCGTTCTAAGGGAGATGCCTTTTCCGTTGGACGATTTGTCGGCCTCAAGCAGTGCGATGGTAACTGGAGAGATTGTGATCGAACCGACAGCAATCGATAATGCAGCGGTAACCGTCGAGGCTGGACCATAGGAGGTGGCAAACAAGGGCAGCGCTACCGCGGTCGAGTTTGGGAAACCCACGGTCAAGGCCAGAACCGATGCATCGGAGACGGACATTTTCAGAGTGCGGCGGGCCCAGAAATAGCTACCCGCGTACAAGGCACTAAATATCCAAGCGATCATCAGGGCGGTCGAGATCTGCTTTTCCAGGACCGCCCAGGATGTTTGACTGATCACCGAGAACAAAGCGCACGGGATCGCGAAGGTCATCACTAACACGATCAGGTTCCTGACATTGACGTTGTCCATCATTCCCCGCCGCCCCGCGATGTATCCCAGCAGCAGGCCGACAAAGATGGGAACCAGCGCGTCAAGAAGAACCCTGGTCATCCTAGCTCCCCTAGGCGGATTGCCACTGGGCCTCGAGCGCCGTCCGGGCGGCGATTCCAGCCTTGCGTGTTTTCTTGGCCGCGTCCGACTCCAGATGGCTGCTCAGATCGGTCTTACCCGCGCGCGCATCGTCGATTGCCTCAGCAAGAGCCTGCTTGACCTCACTAACTTCGGTTGCGGTCGGGTTCTGTGGATCCTCTGCATGCAGCAGTTTGAACAGGAGCCCAAGCTTGGCATAGTCCCGAACGTCGTAGGACATCGGTATGATCTCATGACCGAGCTTTTCCAGCTCAGCAACGGACCGCCGGGTAATGATCGCGGCAGCTTCCTTGTGCATCGCGTGAATCACAACGCCCGCGTCGTCGAACGCGAGAATCCGGTTTGCCTGATATCCATGGGTGAGGAAACCACCGGAGAAGGCTTGTCCGGCAACCAGGGTGATAACCGGATGCCCCGCCATACGCGCAGAGGCGTAGGCGTCTGCCGACGCAGCCGCTGCAAAAAAGATTCCCGCAGTCTCCTCACGCCGGCCGTAGGCCTGGCTTTTCACGTCAACGACCGCAATGATCGGACGTTTTGCCTGCTTCGGCTTATCGCTGTCCTCGGCAATAGCCTTGCGGATGTGAGTGGCGAGTGCATAGGCCTCCTCAAGACCGACCTGTCCGTCGCGGACGCACGGGAAGCGGCTCTTCGGGTTTGGCACCACACAAAGAAAGAGAGCAGTCTGCTTGCCGAATCGTGCGTTCGTTGCCAAAACGGAGTTAGGATCCCCAGCCTCCGCCGTATCGGTCCCGGTGAGAGCTTTGAACCAGGCCCTGCCGCGCAATCCTACATGCTCGCTCATCGCCCACCTCCGCTGCTGTTGCCCCATTCCTGCCGTATCGTTGCTGGATCGATCTGCTTGGACGTATCCAGGGCAGCGATGCGATCCCGATAGAGATCCACCTGCTGGCTGCGGTGTACTGCCGGAAGGCCGGCGAGTACATAGCCGCGGACGGCCGACGCAATCTTATCAGCGTCGTCTTCCACCAGCGCATCCGCGAGTCTCATTCCAACACGCTGTGCGCCGCCGTGGATGGCCCAGATGAGAGCCCTGTCGGAAGCGTCGAACTCGTCGATGCCAGACTCCTGTTCGATGACCTCCGGTCCGTTGAGACCGAGGCGAGCCTCACGCGTCATGATCGTGTAGCTGGAGACACCGGCGGCCAGCGACATGCCGCCGAAGCAACCTACAGTGCCCGCCACGATCGTGATGACCGGTGCGTGCTGCCGCAGCGCAAGGATCGACGAGATCACTTCCGCTACGGCGGCAAGCCCTAGGTTAGCTTCCTGGAGCCGCACCCCGCCCGTCTCCAGCAAGAGGATTGCCGCGGTTGGCTTTCCGGCCTGAGAATCCTTTGTGGCAAGATCGAGTGCCGCGGTCATCTTGGCTCCAGATACTTCGCCGACGCTGCCGCCCTGGAATGCACCTTCGAACGCGATGGCGACCGCAGGTGAACCGCCGATCTTTCCCTTGATGACAATGCAGCCATCATCCGACTGCGGCGTGATGCCTTGCATCGGTAGCCACGGGGACTCGATACGATCGAACGGCCCAACAAGCTCCTTCCATCTTCCTTCGTCAAAGAGGCTCTGGGCGCGCGCACGGCCGTCGAGCTCGATAAAACTCTTTCGATTGACGAAATCCTGGATGATGCTCGTCTGGCTCATTGCTCAATCACCTCCACTGCCTGTTCCAGGCGAAGCAATACACTTCCTGGTGTTGCGCCCGCGTCATTGAGGTCGATTCGTACGGAGCCGTCGAATTTTGAGAAGAAGCGATCAAACACAGCCTTCCATGTATCGCGGAAGCCATCGACGCTGGTTGTAATGAATACATGTGCACCTTCGCCCGGGGACGGTTCAAGAAGAACTTCCATGTCGCCCGAGCCTACGACTCCCACATGCGCCTTCTTGAGAATGCGGCGGTTTGCCGTCGGGTAATTGAACTCAATCTGCTCCATTTGCTTCCTCCAAAATAGTTTGCCCATGCTCCAGCGCATCCAGAAACAGGGTTGCAGCAAGCAGGTCCGCGCTTCCGCCGGGTGAGATTCGCCGCCGGACGAACTCATGATCGAGATCCAACAATGCTGCATTTCCCTCAGGAGTACCGGGACCTCCAGCCTTGAGAACCTGCGTCGAGCCGCTGTGAACGACCTGCTGCGCTTCTGTACCTCCCCGGTAGAGGACACAGGTATCGTCAAGGTGCGACATAATCTCGAGGAGCGCGATCAGCCGGCTATCCTGCTCCGTATGGCCGGTCCTGCGCGCCTCTGTCAGCGCCGGCAGTCCAACTCCAATCACATGAGGGAAGTTCGCACATGCTTCGCCGCGAGCTCCGGTTGCTCCATAGCGTTTGCGTACCAGCTCTCCGTGCGATACGATCTGCGGCCGGGCGCGGTCTGGCAGCCGAGCGAGATAACCGGCGTTTCGAGCAATCTTTTCTGCGTGCAGATCCGCGGATTCGCTTGCTGCACAGACCACCAGTCCCAGCACCCAGATCGCTCCCTTGTGCGCATTGCTGCCGGCGGTCGAACGCAGCATGGCCGCTTCTGCTTCTCTGCCGATAGCCGCCACCGTTGCCCGCAACTCCTGATCCATCGGTGCGACTGCCGCAGCGAAAGCCATCTTTGTAAAGTAGGGGGCAATGGTTCTGGCCGAGCGTCGCATCCGATCGAGCGACAGGTCCGTGTGAGACCCTGACCCTCTCCGGTCAACCAGACCTGGCTTCGGGGAAAGCTCCGCTTCTGCGACCAACGCCTGCCAGGCGAGCCTTGCGAGTCGCTCGGGATGAGCCGGCGCCTCCGCTGTTTGAGCAAGGCTCGAGATCAGAATAAGGTGGCCCATCACCAACTCCTGAACTGCGCAGGCGGCTGGTAGAGTCCACCGGACCAGGCAACCAGATCTTCCATGCTTCTGGCCGCAAGCAGGGAACGAGTTGCCTGCAGGCGTCGGACTCCGACGTCCTCAGGGAACGCGATCACGCCCCGGCGCCGCAGTTCCGCCGTCTCTTGTGGCTTCGCTTTGAGCCCGATGGGACTCACCCCTGCAACCGCAGCCAGTGCGCGGCGCCGTTCTTCGATCCCTTCCGTCTTGTAGAGGTAAGCGATTCCTTCTTCGGTCACGACGTGACTGACGTCGTTGCCATAGATCATGATGGGCGTAATCGGCATACCGGCCTTCTTGCCAACTTCTACTGCGTCCAGAGTTTCCACAAACGAAGGCTCGCCACCCTTGGCGAATGTCTCCAGTGTTTGAACCACTAGTTTGCGGCCAGGCAGATTCGGGTCCGGGTTCGTTTTCAGATCCAGCCACGCAGGACTGGAATGCCGCCGTCCATGGGGATCGTGGCCCATGTTGGGGGCTCCTCCGAAACCGGCGAGGCGTCCGGTTGTGACGGTGGAGGAGTTCGCATTGCCATCCATCTGCAGCGTGGCCCCGATGAACGCATCGACCGCGTACTGTCCGGCAAGTTGGCAGAGCACACGGTTGGAGCGCAGGCTGCCGTCACGGCCGGTGAAGAAAACATCGGGACGCGCGCGGATGTAGTCGTCCATGCCCACCTCGCTGCCGAAGGAGTGGACGCTCTTTACCCAGCCGCTTTCGATGGCCGGAATCAGTGTGGGGTGAGGATTGAGCGCGAAGTGCTTGCAGATCTTTCCATGGAGTCCAAGCGACGCTGCGTAGGTGGGCAGAAGAAGCTCGATCGCAGCCGTATCGAACCCGATACCGTGATTCAACGATTGAACCTGGTGTCTCTCGTAGATGCCGCGAATAACCATCATTCCGGTCAGGATCTGAAGATCGCTGATGTGACGCGGATCGCGGGTGAAGAGGGGTTCGACTGCGAACGGTCTATCCGCTTCGACCACGATATCGATCCAGGAGGAGGGTATGTCCACCCGGGGTAGCTGGTCGACGATCCTGTTGACCTGGACAATCACGATCGCGTCATGGAATGCGGCGGCCTCGACGATGACCGGAGTGTCCTCGGTGTTTGGGCCGGTGAAGAGATTGCCTTCCTGGTCGGCCTCTTCCGCGCAGACCAGAACCACGTTCGGGACAAGGTCCACGAGCAGCCGCGCATAAAGCTCGACATAAGTATGGATAGCGCCAATTTCGAGAACGCCATCTTCAAGTAGCTGAGCGACGCGCAGGCTTTGCGGGCCTGCAAACGCGAAATCCACTTTTCTCGCGATGCCAAGCTCAAACAGGGTGAGGTGCTCCGGCCGGCTGATGCTTGAAATGATGAGGTGCAGGTCATGGATCTTCTTTGGATCGACTTTGACCAGAGAACGCGACAAGAAATCAGCCTGCTTCTGGTTGTCGCCTTCCATCACAATGCTGTCTCCAATCTGAATCACCGATTCAAGCGCCTCCACCGTTCTCTCTCTTGCCAGCAGCGGCCCATTCATCCAGGGCTTCACCGTGTCCAGGCGACGCTTCTTCTCGTCGCGCCGGGTTGTCCATGAGCCCGGTCGCTGTTGCTGTCTCAGTTCACTCATACGGCTGCTCCTTACCATTCGCTAACCTGTAGATGCATCTTGCAGTGATTCGAATCGTTGTAGGTTCCTATAAGTGCGGTGAGTTTAACAATCAGGAGGGCTTGATGGAGATTGCACGGTTCCGTTGCAAACGCGTCTCGACGCGAAGGGTGGGTTCGATGCCGCCATAGCTATGTTTCTACAAGGACAACCGGGCCCGGCCGCATATCGATGATCCGCCGTGTAGCGGCCACATGGCCGACACCAAACAGGCATTCGGTTCTAAAGCTTGCGCCGTTTCGACGATCCGTGAGAAGGAAAAATCAACTGGACTCCATCAACCGGTCATTGCCATGACAGCTTTGGCGATGAAAGGTGATCGTGAACGTTGCCTGGCGGCTGGTATGGACGGTTATCTTTCCAAGCCGATCGATCTACAGCAGCTTGAGGATGTATTGGCTACCTATGCGGACCGGCGTTGCGGTGACGTGACGTGACGCCGGCTCAAGAACCGGTCAAGCCACTCTCCACACTCTCAGGATGACGAGTTCGGCATGTCGTTCAGCATCCCCTAGGAAGACCGACTTCTTGAGCCAGTCGTACTTTCCATCGGGAGGGTAAAAGCGCGGCGCCGTTCTGAAGTAGTACTGGCTCGGGGAAACCGGCTCGCCGGCTGCGATACGATCCAACACATCCTGTGCGCCATGCCGGATTCCCGGATTGCTCACCTCGATCCGGACCGAGTCCGCCGTCTCGATGACATAGTGTGCATCTACCAACGTAAGCCCATCGCGGTCGACGAACTGCCAGTCCGCTCCTCCGGGCAGCACGCGGCCGGAAATTCCGGGCCCCCGAAAAGTCCCGCCAGTGATCGGAACTGTGCGCCTGAGTCCAAAGGAGCCCCACCCGAGTTGGAATACCGGCCCAATATCGACCCGCAGTTCGAGGGCGAACTCGAGGCGGGGAGGTACCCGTGCTTCAACCATGTGCGTCTCCAGGCGCGTGTGTGTGAATTTAGCCCCAAATTCGCGGCAGACGGCAACCATAATCCGCAGCCTGGCTCACTGTTCTTCCTCGAAGGGCAAGTTGCCTTTCTATCGTAAATGCAAAGCCGCACACAGAAGCTACAGCCGCAGAAAATGCCCTTGACTTCGAGACATCGCGCTGCGGCTGGGGCCCTTGGGTTCATGTCCTTTTCTGTCCGGTTTTTGTCCGTCGCATGTCTTTTCATCGGCCGTCTCAACTGCCTATCATTGGCGACGTCGAAGAAGCTCTTGCCGGAAGGCTGTAAGAGCTTGCTGCGGAGGATTGCTGGTTCAAGGAGCTTTTTCCAATGCCGGGTGAACGCGAATCATCTCATGGCATCAGCAGTTCCCGGTGAACCGTTCGCTGCCCTTCGGATAAATAAAAGTCATGCGAAAGAAGCAGGGCAGCGCTCTGACCGAAGACTATTGACACTGCACAAACGCAAGGGTTTGGGCCGCGATGGTGCCTCCCGATTCTGGCAGGTAGGACTGCGTCTTCTCTTCCGAGGGCGCGCAATCTGTGGTTCCACCTGAGGATGGAACAAACGCCAGTCCGTCCAGAACATAGTTTGCCTGGGGGGAGTTCTGCGATAGTGTAACCCCACTCGCCGAGTAGGGGCCTAGAAACGGTCCTCCTGACGGCAGCGTCAAGGCATAGGTCACGCAGTCTACGCCGGCTCCGCAGGCGGGCGATGACGCTGTCTCCAGGGAGAGAGTAGCGGAGGGCTGCTGGGCATTGGGAAGCAACGGGATGGTGAAGGTAGTCCCACCTGCGATTGTTTCGAGTGCACTCAACTGCGCATCCATGGAGGTTCCCTGGCTTGCCCCGTTCTGTGAAGAGATAGTACCCGTGAACTGCACCACGCCCGTCGTTCCGCCTGCCGGCGGATGAAGGCTTACCGAGCCGATAGTCTGCCCGTTGGCGGTGCCGGTCACGATGGACGGTTGATAACCCGTGCCGTAGGGGTTGGCGGGCGTCGGGGCGCCTTCTCCGACCACCACGATGTCATAGGTGCCAGTAGGAATTGGGCAGAACACGAACGAGCCGTCACTTCCGGCGAGCGTCGACATCACAATCCGGTCCACACCAGTCGCGTCTTTCTGCTCCAGAGCGACCAAAACCTCTCCGTTCACCGGGTTGCCGGTTGCACTATCAAGTACCTTACCGTTGATGGAAGTGGAGGTGGTGCTGACTTCTCCGGCATGCAGAACCGGCTTCAACCGATATTGGCCATTACCCTCCTGCACGATGGATGCACACGTGTTGAAGTCAATATCCAGATCCTTAGTTTGACCAGCCGCGATCGTGAAACCGCCTGAAGCGATCTGTCCCGAAGGAATCTTCAATCCCGTCTTCGATTCGCTCGAGAGCAACAAGGTGTGAACGCTATTATCCGCTGACAAAATGACGCAGTTGGTGGAGTTGCTGCAGGCGTTGTTGGCAACGGTCGCGCTATTGTCCGCCAGGATCAAACGGATCTGTTGATAATCTCCCGCCTGGAGCTGCTGCGCGTCGCCGAGCGTCGCCAGAAAACACTGATTATTTGCTTGCCCCAGCAGATCGACTTGTTTGGGCTGAGAAGACAGGCTGGGCGTGAGATCTGTCCAGCCGCTGTCTCCATCTCCGGCAGATGAGCTGACGTTCGCCTGGACATCAGTGATGGTGACGAACACGTGCGCGAATGGGCCCGTGGGACCGCTGCAGGTTGCGGGGTCGCTTAGCATCACACTTGCGGTTGCCATGGCCGGAGTGGTGGGCGCCGAGGATCCACCGCCACTACATGCTGCAATCGATATGCCCGCCAGCACCAATCCTGATATTGCGAAGATTGCCCAACGCGGTGCTCTGTACTTCGTATTGCCGTGTGTCGTTGTCATGCGTCTTTCCCCAGAGGTCTCTCCCCAGGCACGCGCAGAGAACGAAAACAGAAAGTACAGCCAATCGGCAATCAGGTAGGGGTCACAACTTTCGGTAGGCCGTAGTCTCTTTGGGACTCTGGCGAGTACCGCTACAAGTCAACGTTCACAGGTGGCTAGTCGTGACCATGGCCATGGCCGTGATCATCCTCGCCTCTGTCATGTCCATGGCCGTGATCTTCATGGCCCCAGTGACCTTCGTCGTATCGCCAGCCTTCCCGATAGTGGTCGTAATGTGGATGGGACCAGGATGCGCCGGGGTAGGGTGGTTGCTCGTAGCGTCCGGCCACCCAACGATAGTGGTGACCCTGCGGCGCCCAGAAGCCGCCCACCCAGATCATCCCAACGGCAGGGGGTGGTGGCGGCGGGGGCTCATAAGGTATCGGTGGCGGCGTAATCCCGATATATACCGAAACCTGGGCCGGTGCGGAAACCGTGAGGGCCATCCCAAGAAAAACCGCGACCAGACATCTGTCTTTCATGCCTGTCCTCCCTCCGAAGTGGAAACCGTTGGCGTCGACAATGGGAGTTAGCCTAACGATTAAAGACTTCTATTGCGGACATTACAGACGCAGCGTCAATAGCGCCAATGGCGCTTCAGTGGGATAGCCATGACCACCTCACCAACGGACTTAAAAGAGCATGACTGCCAGGCGGTAGGTAGTGAAGCCCGGCCCCTCATTACCGTTGTTGCAGGCACCGACGGCCGCGCTGTGGAATCTACCGGTGGAGATTTGCTGCTCGAGTACCGCGGGAAGCCGGCTCAGGTCTGAGCCCTGCCAGCGCATGATGAACTTAGGGCGTGCTGTGCCCGCTGAGCCGTGGTCCATGGCGCACGTTTGCCGCGCGGCGCTCACATCGCCTGCGGAACGGAGGCCGCGCTGGCTCAGCAACTGCTCGATTTGGCGCTCAATTTGCGAGGAGCCCATCGTTGCTACCCCGGCCGAGAAATCTTCCACTGCCCAGAGATTTCCGCCTTGTCGAACGAGACCTACGCCCACCTCGTTCAGACGGGCATCAAGAATATTTCTGCGATGGGGCGGCGAGTGCATCCACTCTGTCTCCAGTGCGGAAGGAGTCGGCGCGACGGCGAGGTTTTCCGCCACGACGCGAAAGTGGGCGCCGTCGCGGGCGACGCGCGTCACCAGATCGGATTCTCCCGCATATTGATGCGATATGGCGCCCTGCCGCACCATGATCTCCGCGTGGGTTTGCGCTGCCCGGGCAAGGGCGGGATCCCACTTGAGCGGTCCCAGACCTTGTTGGGCGCGATCTTCGTTCGTGGCCTGCATCAACTGCCTGGCTTCCATCGATTGCGCATGAGCGCTGTTCCACACACCGGTTGTGCACGCTGCGCTAAGCACACATAAACCAACGAGGCTCTTCATACCCGTTTTCCTCGGGTCTATTGAAACGCGAACAGCGTGAGTGTCCGCTCCCACGAAAGATGTACGGCTAAGAAAGCTGCCGGCGATCGAGGCGGTGTTCTGGTGAGGCCGTAGCGGTCACTCTTTGCGGATCGACGGTCACGCGAACAATTGCGCGATGCTAGGAGGCACCGGCCCGGGCAAAAATCACCGAACGATCATCTGAATAGATGACCTTCCATTTGCCGAGCAACGGCAAGCACCCGCACCATGGGAGATTGCTGGAAGCCAATAAACAAAAATCGACTCTGTACTTTTCCAGCAGTGTATTAGGGTCACTCTGGAGCGTCGCCCACTTTCAGAATTCGTCGAGGACACCCGTTCCAATCGAAGACATCAGCGCCGCCGTCCACGAAAACCGGCTGTTCAGGCGCTGCCCAGATCAGATATCCACCGTAGATATAGTCGTTCAGCATCCTGCCGGAAAGATGATGGGTATTGATGAATTCCACTGCGTTGACGGGGCTTCTGCTTACTCCACTTGTCTGGAAAGAGATTGCCGATTGGGAAATCCCCAGAAAGCGATCGAGCAGCGATGCCGCGATCAAGACGCGCGTTGGGCAGAGCCCGGTCGGTCTTCGGCATCGTAGCCATCCCACAAGTCGAAAGCAGTCGCGAGAGAATAGGCGCGGCCAATATGCCAAAGACGAACACCATGCTCCGATGAGACGCGGCAACCCATGTACCCAAGCACCAACAAAAGCAACTCATCCCAAAACAACTCGGACCGCCGCGAAGATCAATAACAGAAAGATGGACACAAGACCACTCCCAGCAGCCAAGCCCGCGCCCGTCATTCAACTGCAGCGGTTCCATTCTTCCACTTGGTTGAGGTTAGGGGCTGATGCAGCATCGTGTTCAAGGGATACAGGACCTGCTGTCGCACCAACGGGATTCAGCAACAAACGCCGCCACCGAGAGGACTGCAACGCCAAGCCCAATATCTCAGCGTTGACGCCGAAGCCATGGTGACGAAACAAGCAGCCCGACCGAAAATTGACGAAAGAACCAAGCCAGAACTATCGCTGCCACATAAGGCCAAGAAAGAAAGACCCGTGGCAGTTCACCCAAATGGCAAACAGCGGCGGCAGGCAAGAAGAACCACCGGGGATTTCGCGTGCGTCCCGAGATGCAGAGCAGCAACTCAAAAACCAGGAAAAGATAGCCAATCATCTGTGGTCTTATGGCAAGGCCCGCAGTACGAAAAGAGCCAAATGGTCATGGCTCCGGCAGAAAGCCCACTTTTGCATTTCCCGAATAGAGCGAGCAGAGCGCATAACCGGCAATGAACAGAGCGCGGTAAAGATAAACACAGCCAGAGCATCAGGCCGCTGTATCCGCCCAATCGATAGGCGGCGTAAATAAGCACCTGCGCGAGCCATTCGTGAGGAACCCGGGCATGATGATCGGTGGTGTAGGAAAACAGATCGACGGTCGGGATAGTAGTGTGGTACCAGATGATCTGACCCGTTCTCAAGGTGCCACCACATATCCGGGTCATCGAAACGCCCGCGTACACTCAGCACGGCCAGCACGACGAGCGAGGCCCATCAGCAACGCGGGAAACGAGATATACCCTCGCCAAGCCGAAAACGTGGGGATCGTTCAGTTTCAGGGGCCGTAACCGTGCAGGCGATACTCATGCCGCTGCCAATCTCGGTTAGCATCGGATCGTCAGGGATCGGCTCGTCGACCAGGTCCTGCGCGCCGGCCAGGCCACCTTCGGCGACCCGGATCAGCCGATGCAAATAAGCCCGGGAGATGTTTAAACTTCTTGCAGCCAGTGTCTTATTTCCTTTGTTTTCGCGCACCGCTGCCGTAGCCAGCTTGACCTTGAAATCACGAATCTGGCGCTCGAATGAACTATCAGGATGGTGATCCGTGATGCTGACAACATTTTCTTCCTGGATGTTCCGGGGCAGGTCTTGTACCCGAATACAAGAGTCGCTGGCAACGATAATCGCCCGCTGAATTGTATTTTCCAACTCGCGCACATTGCCCGGCCAGGAGTAACTTTGCAGAACCGCCATCGCCGCTTGATCGATGTACTCCATCGGCTTTTCGTACGTCTCTGAATATTGGTGCAGGAAGTGCAGCGCGATCGTCGGAATATCCTCCGCGTGCTCCTGCAGAGACGGAGCATCGATTCTCATGACATTGATGCGGTAATAAAGGTCCTGGCGAAACTTGCCTTGCTGCACCATCTCGCCCAGGTCCTGATGGGTGGCGAAGATGATGCGTGCCCGCAAAGGGATGAGGCGGCTGCTGCCCAGCCGGCTGAATTCGCGCTGTTGTAGAACGCGCAACAGCTTGACCTGTGTGCTGAGAGTGATCTCGCCGACCTCGTCCAAAAACAACGTACCGTCGCCCGCCTGCTCTAGATAACCCTCCCGCGATCCCACCGTCCCGGTGAACGCGCCTTTCTCATGGCCGAACAACTCAGATTCGATAAGGGTTTCTGGGATGGCGCCGCAGGAGACAGCGACGAACGGTCGATCCGAACGGGAGCCCAAATTGTGGATGGCTTGAGCAATCAGCTCCTTGCCCGTACCGCTCTCTCCAACGATCAGTACAGACGCATTAAGACTGGCGACCCGGTGCACCAGGTCGTACACCTGCTGCATGGGTGAGCTGCATCCGATCATCTGGTCGCAGCCGTTGCTTACTTCTGCTAGTTGCTGTTCCACGCTGCGAAGCTTTCGCTTCAGCGATACATTCTCGTATGCTCGCTGGATCATTGTTTTTAAATCGCGTACCGACGGCGGTTTCCGGCAGTAGCCATGTGCTCCCAGCCGGACGAGTTCTACTGCAGTTGCACGCAGTGCATCGTCGACCATCACCACGGACGCCGATTCAGATGCCGCAATTTGCCGTGCGCACTCAACACGCTTTTCTAAGGAGTTGTGATTGGAGTCCAGATCGAGGATGACAACATCGCATCCTTCAGTCCGAAGCATGCGCAGGATCCCCGCCTCATCCGATTCCACCAGAACTTTGAATCCATTGCCAAACGCGGAAGAAAGTATCGATTGGAGCTTTCGGTCTTCAGAATAGAGCCCAATTCGGATCATAGATGTTGACGTCCCCCAAAGTTCTGCAGTTCAAGAGGCAGTGGACGGTGTGCGGGAGCGAGCGATCCATCGACCTTGAAAATCACCTTGGGGGAAAAAGGTTGTGTGGAAAAAACCGGTTTTTTGTTAAATGACTGCTAACGAATAGCTGATCAACCAGCTAATGTCGAGGGAACTCTGGTAACCGTTTTAGTAAGATGATGGCGAACTTAGTTAACATCGCTTCCGTGTTGTTTCAAAGTTATATAGGCCGATTGAGCCTCAGAACCGTTTTCGTATCGTTGTCGCTACTGAGCGAACCCCGCGCCGTTGGCTGCGATTCTTCGTATTTCTCCTCCTGGATTCCATCACAATGCCGCGCTCACTTTTTGGCATGGAGGCATTGCTTCCAACCTGACGTGAGGCCCGTGCCGGCGAACTGCTCGCTTGCAATGAATGGGGTAACCATCGTGTCCCAGGATAACAAGGTCTTCGTCGCGGTCCCGGCCTGCTGCCGCTGTTCCCCCACCGCGAGCCCTCGGCAAATCGGGTGTGTATGTGCTGCTTCACTCCGGAGGGCCGCTGTAAACAGCAGTAGACACTGTTTCGAAGAAAAACAGGCTAAAGCTCTGAATTCGTGCATTCCGGCACCTTTGCAGCTTTGGGCGGCGAATTGCTGTTGCACCACCGTACTTTGCTTAAAAGAGGAAAGAAGCCGGCATGCACTCGATAGCTTTATGGCCGACGCTCATTGTCGTCGCCGTTGCGACCTTCACCGATCTGCGCAGCCGGCGTATCCCCAATTGGCTGGTTTTCCCCTTCTTGCTTGCAGGGATCGTAGTCTCTGGGGCGCTCCACGGGTGGTCTGGCATCGGGCACAGCCTTGAAGGCATAGCGCTGGGTGGCCTGCTTTTCGGCGTTCTTTGTTGGATGGGCGGCATGGGCATGGGCGATGTGAAACTCTGTGCGGCGATCGGCGCCTGGATTGGCCCGGCTCAATTACTGACCGCGCTGGTCATCACAGGGATCGCCGGCGGCGTAATGGCACTCTGCTGGGCTCTCGCAGGCGGATTCCTGGGTGAGCTGTTCCAGGGCACAGGCGATCTGATCCTGGGGTTTGGCAAGCGCGGCTTGCGTCCTCATCCTGACTTGGTTCTCTCAAATCCATTGACACGCAAGATGCCCTACGCTCCGGCTATCGCGATTGGAACTATGTTCTCTTTCTTTGCACGTTAAGGACGGAAATTCGAACCATGGTGAGCTCAGAAACAATATGTCTAACTCAGTTCAATCGGCCACGAAGTTAAGAAACGCAGAAGGGCGTGAATTACTGATGTCGACTTTTACCCACGATCCCGACGCACTTGGCGCCAAGGTGTTGTCTGTTGCCTTGATCGGCCCACAGGAGCAACGCCGCCATGCGGTAGCCAGTGCACTTGTTGGTTCGCAGGCAAGCGTAACGCGTGAGTTCTCCTCTTATCCACCGTTCGACGATGTGCCGCGCTTGCTCGAAGCCGCGTACGACGTCATCATCGTGGAACTGGACACTGATCCCGAGCAGGCATTGGACCTCGTGGAGCATATTTGCGGCAGCAGCTCCGTAACCGTCATGGTCTATTCGGCCCGCACCGATTCTGAGCTGCTGGTCCGCTGCATGCGGGCAGGCGCGCGCGAGTTTCTCACCCAGCCCATCCCACCCAGCACCATTGCAGAGGCGTTGGTGCGCGCTTCGGTGCGGCGCCCTGCAGCCAAGCCGGCGAAGAAGGTCGGCGGCAAGTTAATGGTATTTCTCGGCGCCAAGGGTGGCTCCGGCGTCACCACCATTGCCAGCAACTTTGCCTTGGCACTAGCTAAGGAGTCTGGCCGAAGTACCGTTCTGGTCGACCTCGACCTTCCCTTTGGAGATGCGGCTCTCGCGCTAGGAATTAGCCCCGAGTTCTCAACCGCCAATGCATTGCAGAACTTCGAGCGTCTGGATTCGAATTTCCTCACTAAGCTGTTGATCAAACACAGTTCGGGGCTCTCCGTGCTTGCGGCGCCCGACAAATATACGCCGGTTGTGGCTTCAGACGATGCAGTCGAAAAGCTACTGGTTACCGCCCGGCAGGATTTCGAGTATGTGGTGGTCGATGCTGGATCCAACTTGGGCGCCGGCTGCAAGATGCTTCTGGATGCTGCGTCTGTGGTTTACCTTGTCACCCAGGTCAGCATCCCCGAATTGCGCAACGGAAACCGGCTGATCTCTGAGTTCTTTAACTCCGGTCGCACCCTCGAAGTGGTAGTCAACCGATTCACTCCACGTTCCCTAAGCATCGACGTGGATCACATTCAGAAAGCCCTGACCAAACCAATTAATTGGAAGATCCCCAACGATTATCAGGCGGCACGCCGCGCACAAGACACAGCAACTCCCCTCGCGTTGGATGATTCGCCAATCTCCCGGGTTATTAAGCAAATGGCTAGAACAGCATGTAATTTGTCCCCCACCCTCGACAAGAAGAAGCGGTTCAGCTTGTTCGCGTAAGGGTAGATAGCGAGTTTTTCGCAGTGAACGAAATGGATGGTAAAGAGTGGAACAACTGAGCCTTGAGCAGTTCAAATCGGATATACATCGGACCCTGATCTCCAAGCTGGATCTTGAGAAGCTGTCGCGCGTTAACTCCGGCCAGGCGCGGCAGGCGGTCTCCTCCATGGTCAACGAGATCATCAGAGACCAGAAGGTGCCGCTCAGCTTCAACGAGCAGGAAAGAATTCAGGAAGATCTGCTCGATGAGGTCTTCGGTCTCGGTCCGCTGGAACCGCTGCTCCGCGATCCCACCATCTCCGACATACTCGTGAACAGCAAAGACCGGGTATTTATTGAACGCAATGGCCTGTTGCAGAAGGTTGATACGGTATTTCGTGACGATCGCCATCTCCTGCAGATCATCGACCGCATCGTGTCGCGCGTCGGCCGCAGGGTCGATGAATCCTCACCCATGGTCGACGCGCGTTTGCCTGACGGTTCCCGCGTCAATGCCATCATTCCTCCCTTGGCGCTCGATGGACCAACCCTCTCCATCCGGCGCTTCGGAACCGGACCCATTGCCGCAAATCAACTCGTCCAACTGAAAAGCATCTCACCGGAGATGATGGAGATGCTGGCAGCTGCGGTGCGCGCCCGCATCAGCATCGTGGTCTCCGGCGGCACCGGCGCCGGCAAGACCACATTTCTCAACATTCTGTCGCAATACATTCCCCAGGGCGAGCGCCTGGTGACTATCGAAGATGCCGCCGAATTGCGGCTTGCGCAGCAAAATATCGTGCGCCTTGAAACCCGGCCGCCCAACATCGAAGGCAACGGGGCAATCCGTCAACGTCAGCTCCTCATCAACAGCCTTCGTATGCGGCCTGATCGCATCATCATCGGCGAGGTGCGCGGCGAAGAGGCGTTCGACATGCTCCAGGCCATGAACACCGGTCACGAAGGCTCCATGACCACCATTCACGCCAACACGCCCCGCGACGCCTTATCCAGGCTTGAATCCATGGTTTCCATGACCAATCTCAATATCCCGGAAAGAACAGTACGCCATCAGATGGCTTCCGCCATATCCCTGGTGGTACAGATCTCCCGCATGAGTGACGGCAGCCGCAAGGTGGTCAGTATTTCGGAGATCACAGGCATGGAGGAAAACGTGATCAGCATGCACGAGATCTTCAGTTTCAAGAAGAGGGGTATCGGGCCCGACGGCAGAGTGGTGGGTGCTTTCCAGCCCAGTGGCATTCGTCCCAAGTTCCTCGATCGCCTCAAGGTCGGAGGCATCTTTCTACCACCAGGTCTGTTTGAGCAGACCTTGGAAGTTAATTGAAGAAGTGAGCTGAAGAGCGGAAAGGAGAGAAGCCTATGTTGTTGCTGCTATTGGTTGTATTTTTAGGTATCTTCGCGGTTGTGGCGCTGCTGATGATAGCGAGCGGAACCGGGGCCTCGCAGCGCACCAAGCAGACACTGACCCTGCTTCGCTCCACCCTCGTCGTAGGCACACGGGAGCTGCATGATCAGATCGTCGATATCCGCAAGCAGGAATTACTAAGCGCAGTCCCCTGGATCAATCGTTTGCTGCTGAAGGTCGAGTTGGCTCCGCGCTTGCGCGCCACTCTCTACCAGGCCAACGTAAAGTGGACTGCCGGCGGCCTGATTCTCATGTGCACGGCCTGCTTTGTGTTTCCTGCCTATCTGGTTTATCTGCGAACGGGAGCCGTTGCTTTTGCCTTGTTGAGCGGACTGCTGCTCGGCGCCACACCCTTTGTTTACGTGCTCCATAAGCGCAGCAAACGCTTCAACAAGTTCGAAGAGGAGTTGCCGGAGGCGCTCAATTTGATGGTGAGCGCCCTTCGCGCCGGCCATAGTCTTGTGGCGTCCCTGGGCCTGGTGGGCAGCGAGTCACCCGATCCCATAGGGGTCGAGTTCAAGATCTGCTGCGATGAACAGAACTATGGCGTGGAGCTCAGGACGGCTTTGGATAACTTGATCTCTCGGGTTCCGCTGCAGGACTTGAGAATCGTAACCACCGCGATTCTCATTCAAAAGGAGAGCGGGGGGAATCTCGCCGAAGTGCTCGACAAGACGGCCTATGTCATCCGGGAGAGATTCCGCCTGAAGCGGCAGGTCCGTATCCATACAGCTCAAGGGCGTCTGACTGGCTGGATTCTCTCTTTTCTCCCCATCGTGCTCGGAATCGCCTTGTATTTCGTCGACCCCGACCACATGAGCCTGCTGTGGAAGCGTGAAATTGGCGTCAAGCTTCTTTATCTGTCAGCGGCCATGACCATCACAGGCGCCTTGATCATTCGGAAAATCGTAAGCATGGACGTCTGAAGGGAAAGTATGGGATTCGCAGCTTTTACATTTTTTGTCATCTTCCTGTTGATCGCCAGCGGCGGCCTGCTCCTCTTCTATAGGGCGGCAATGCTGGAGCGTATCTCCAGCGTAGTCACTCCGCGGGCCAGGCAAGCAGGCGGTCTGTACGGCTCGTTGCAGAGACGTGTCTCTGTAGGCGCCATGGTCGGGCGCTTCGAACGTATCATGCCCAGGAGCCAGGCGGAAGTTTCGGTGGCCCAGCAACGCCTGATCCGCGCCGGCTATCGAAACGACTCGGCGGTAAGTATTTTGTATGGTGCCAAGGTCCTTCTTCCCCTCTTTCTTTGCCTGCTGGTCGTGCTTAGCGGCGTCGCAAGTTACAACCCCTTCGTTGTCTGTGCCCTAGCGCTAGTGCTGGGATATTTGGCACCCGATTTTTGGCTGGGGAGAAAGATCGCGAAGCGGCAGAAGCGTATCCAGCTTGGTCTACCCGATGTACTCGACCTGCTGGTGATATGCATGGAGGCAGGCCAGAGCCTTGACCAGGCCACGGCACGCACGACAGAAGAACTGAGCCGGGCGAAGCCCGAAATCAGCGATGAATTGGGAGTCGTCGTACTGGAACAGCGCGCCGGTCGCCCCCGGGCCGAGGCCTGGAAACACTTTGCCGAACGTACTGGAGTTGATAGCGTGCGCAATCTGGTTTCGGTGCTGGTGCAGTCGGAACAGTTTGGGACCAGCATCGCCAAGACACTGCGCATTCATGCCGACACATTACGTGTCCAGCGCCGCCAAAAAGTGGAGGAGCAAGCGGCCAAGACCACCGTCAAGCTGGTCTTCCCCCTGGTCTTCTTCATCTTCCCCTCTATTTTTCTGGTGGCTCTCGGGCCTGCCGCCATCATCATTACGGAACAGTTTAAGAATCTTACAAACCACTGAGAGAAGGGAGAACAACGTGGACAGCCCAACAATGATCCGGATAATTTCCGGCGTACTTTTTGTTGTCATATTGGTGATTCTGATTCAGCGCCGCCGGACGCGAGTTCGCTAACGCTGTATCACCGTAGCCGAGAAGAAACCCCCGCCTGCTGGCTGAGGAGAAAGTCGGACGAAGGGCACGGCTTCAGCCGTGCCGCACTGGGCTGGAGCTGATGAGGGCTTTAGCCCCCGAGGTACGTCTTTCTTCTGAAGGGTATGGACTTTTAGCCCGTATCTAAAACGAGCAGGATCAAAAACTCGAGTTCTTTGAGACGTCGCATTAAGAGTGGGATGGAGGATTTCTCTCAGTTCCGGGGCCAAGCCAGAAGCAGACATTGCAGGCGTGGTTTGGCCCTCATAAATGAATCGAGAGCCGTAAGGTGTGCCCGGTTGCTGGGCACGCCAAAAACGAAGGGGCTACATGGAACGACCGACGTACTGCGTATACAACCTCACGCGCGAATGTTTTCTCAATCTGGGAGTAACCCTCGCAGATACATCTTTCGCGCGCCTCAAGGGGTTGATCGGACGGCTCAGATTGAGATCGAGCGAGGGCCTTTGGGTCGTACCTTCGAGCGGCATTCATACTCTCGGGGTGCTCTTCCCGCTTGATCTGATCTACCTGGACGACAGCTATCAGGTCATCCATGTCATCGAGTATTTTCCGACATTCCGTATCGCTCCGCTGAAGATAAAGGCTGCGAGCGTACTGGAACTACCTCCCCACACAATTTATTCGTCGCAGACACAGTCTGGAGATCTGCTCGTGATTTGCCCGGCCGAGGAGATGGAGAGCCGGTTGAGTGCCGCACTCGCCGTCCCTTCTGAAGGCGAGAGCGAAGAACTGGACCGCAAGGTGGCAAACGGATAAGGGGACGTGATGAAGAACTGGTTCGAGGAACTCATGTCACAGCATCGGCGCAGGGCTCAGCGTCATATAGAGCCCCGGCTGGTTGCTTTTTACTGGGATGGCGCCGCTCCGCAACCACGCTACGTTCGGGACGTGAGTAACACGGGCTTTTATCTGTTGACCGATCAACGGTGGTATCCGGGCACTTTGATCACCATGACCCTGCAAAGGACAGAAAAGTCCGATGACGGGTCAAAGAGTTCCGTCGCGGTCCAGGCGAAGGTGATTCGGTTGGGCGAAGATGGCGTTGCTGTGGCTTTTGTATTTCCAAAGCCAGAGGATGCGCAACGGGTTACAAGTATCGTCGCCGGCGGGGTAGGGTTGGCGGATAAGAAGACACTCGATTTTTCCTGCAGCCCTTGTGGATGAACCGGCCGATCGGGCCTGGGGGTGGATCCTGGTGAGAGCGGCAACGGTTATTACTTATCGAAATGGAAGGGCTGCTGGCAGGCATTCCAGGAGTGGGGCCACGCAGCAAGCAGTGCGCCATTGGGTTAGCTGGGCGCGGCAGAGGAAATCGTGAAGACACTAATACGTGACGAAAGTGGACAGACGCTGATCTTCGTAGCGGTGAGTCTGACCGTCATTTGGGCTTCTTGTCATAGCCACGGATGTAGGATCGCTGTTACACGAAAAAAGGGATCTGCAAATTGCAGCCGATAGCGCCGCCATCGCCGGGGCCGTGGAGGAAAAATTAACTCCGTGGCTGCCAACGTGCAAGCCTCAGGCCAGACGGCTTCGACCAAAACGGCATAACCAATGGATCCAATCGAGCTGCAGTCACCATCAACACTCCACCAGTCAACGGGCCCCATGCTGGGGTCGCCGGATATGTTGAAGCCATTGTGTCCCAGGTCGAGCCGGTGTTTTTTACGAATCTGCGGGCTTTACCTCGATCTCGGTGGCCGCCCGGGCGGTCGCCTTCAACGGCGCCACCAACACTAATTGCGTCTTGGGATTGAATCCAACGGCGGCGGATACGATCGAATTGCAGGGATCTTTTAACGTCAACGCGGCCAATTGCCAGGTCCAGGATAACTCGAACAGCTCCAGCGGCCT
>CAVXRU010000042.1:0-42343 GCA_963763905.1 uncultured Acidobacteriaceae bacterium
AGCCGCTGAGGGAAATTCCGCGGCCTGTTCAGCCATGCCACACGGTTGGGGCTGATGAGGGCTTCTGTCAGCAGCTACTCTCCCTGGAAGCACCGCCCGCCCCTTTGTCATCTCGACCGAAGCGCACACGAGATTTCCTACTTCGCGATGCTCGCAACGACTACGTATGCGGCTTCCAAAAAGAAAACCGCATGATGTTGATCAACGCCACGGCTCTCGACAGGAAATCCGGGGGAGCGCAGTGGAGAGATCTCTGTGTGGATGCTCTTTCTTGGGAATGTTTTTCGACAGAGGAATCATGGGCTTCGGCCCACCCAAGGCTATGAAAAACTGCTCCTGTTCAGCAACTACTGTCGATGGAAGCACCACCCTCCCCTTTGTCATCTCGACCGAAGCGCAGCGCAGTGGAGAGATCTGCGGTTCGGCGGCCCTTTCTTGGAAATGTTTTCGACAGAGCGTAACGAAGAAATCTGCGGTTCCCCGTTCCCTGCGGGACTGATTTGGAAATGGGTTCTCACACACGCGCTGTGTCAGCCCCTGAGCTATTTCTATTCCGCCGAATCTGCCGGGATAATCAGCAGCACCTCGACCGCGGTCAATAATCCATTCTGCATGGCTGCCCTGAATTGCCACTGCTCAAGCGCACCGAGCACGAACTTGCTCTGTGAAAAGTCGACAGGAAACACAATGGCAAGTTTTTCAAACCGTCCCGAAGTGTTGACGAACCCATGGACCATAATGGCATCACCGTTTAGATCCCCAGGCGCCAGCCCGGGGCGCTCCATAACATAAGGCCAGGGCGCGTCAATCCGCGCCGTAGTCCCATTGTCTGCGGCCCGCGGCAGCGAGTACTGAAGAATCCAGCTCTTGGCTAAACCGACGTGCAGGTAAACCGTGTACGCCATCCTGCTGCCCCATAGTCCAACTGTCTCCGGATACTCCTCTGCCATTGACGATCCTACGACCACTACGCCGAACTTACCGTCCTTCGGCATGACGATGCGCGTCACCGTGGGTTGGTCGCCAGAAGCTACGTCCACCGTTTGGCTGGCGCCCGTGTCACGCCCATCTTTCACGCCATCCTGTCCGCCAGCGCGGTCTGCGCCGGCACCTTGCCCGGCCTGATTCCCAGGAGTCTCTCCTGCCCCGATCCCATTTTGCTTGCTGGCCGTGTTGCCGTTCCCCTCCTGGGATGCGTTGACTTCGCGCGCCGGCGCCATCGCATCGGAGGCGCCTACCGCCGCAGTCTCATTGACCATTGGCAAAGCGATGGTCCCCCGCTCCAGACGAAGATCGGAGAGCGACAATACCCTGGCCGGTACCGGTGGTCCGAGCGGCTTCGAGGCCGTTTCTGGAACCTGCTTTACCAGCTCGGGTCCGCGTACGACGACAGGGGAGGTCGTGCTGGGAAGAGGTAAAGGTGTATCTGTAACAAAGGCGCTTGCGGAAATCTTGAGGTCCGCCAGCTCCAACTCGTGATTGGGTGGGCTGAGATCGGGCCGTACGTTAGCCACGGTCTTCTCTTGCGGTGGAGGGAGAACGATCTGCCTGGCCGTGTTGCTTTCCGGCGACCACATCAGTATGAGTGGAACTGGAGTTTCTTGCGGGAGCAGCAGGTTGGGCGGAAGGTCCGGCTGCACCAGCGTTTGCGGCGCGGGAATCCGATCCTTGGGCTGCTGGGGGAGGGAAGGCGCTGAGGGCCGGCCTGCGGAAGCAAGTTCGCTCGTCGCGCCTTGGGGGGCTTGTGTGCTGCGGTGTTCGACCGGCCGCCGTATCTGTGGTTCGGGCCGCCACAGACTGAGCAGGCGCACTGTGTACCGTTGGACGATCGCCTCATCCTCAACCCTGATCCTGTGCTTGAGGTTGAGATACAGCGATCCCATCACCACCACGTGCACCACCATTGAGACCAGAAATCCGGAAGGCCCCCGGCGAGACGGTGGCGGATCCACAAAAAGCGTAATGATGCGGGACTCCATAACCAGGCAAACTCCCCTTCTTCACTGCCGTCAATGCAGTTCCTTACAGTCGTTGTGACACTTAAAGCATTTCTCACCGCGACTGAGCACAAATAAAACAAGCGCTCGATTGCACACTGTCGTTGTTTCCCACCCTGAACTCAACCACCGGGTTCTTGGGCTGGGCCGCCCGCCAAGGCGCCCTGTTGCCATCGCAAAGCTTTAGAGATCCTGAACCAATGGTTGCAATTTCGAGGCCAACCGTTAGCGCCGTAAGTCGCTGCAGAATGGCACGCGCGCCGCGTGGAGCGTGCCTCCCCGGCTACACCTGGGGCTGCCGGTGGATACACATGTTCACACTTGGCTCCAGGGCTGCCGTCTAAACCCATGATTCCGCGTCAAACCGGCCCTTTTTTCTTTGGCAGATCAATTGCGAAAGGTCTCAGGGAAGGCCTGACTGGCGGTACAGCCGGTTTGGATGGGTCTCTAAATGAATCGAAGACTACTCCTTATTCTCGTGAGCGCTTTCGTCATTGCTGCCGCTTGCAGCTATCTCGTCTACCGTGTGGTCGGTACCCGGTTGGCCCTGGGGCAGCAGAAATCTACGCGGGTGATTGTTGCCGTCAACGATGTGAAACTGGGGAGCGTCTTGAAGGATGCCGATCTCTCGACCACCGATATCTCAGGACCTCTCCCCAAGGGCGCAATTCTCAAACGGCAAGACGCGGTTGGCCGTGGCGTCGTCTCCGACCTTTATCAAGGGGAGCCGATTGTTGAGAGCCGGCTGGCTGCCGTCGGCTCCGGCGGCGGCTTGGCTGCGACCATTCGCCAGGGCATGCGAGCCTGCGCAGTCAAAGTGGATGAGGTCGTGGGGGTCGCAGGATTTGTAACCCCGGGAATGCGCGTGGATGTCCTCATCTCGGGCAATCCTCCGGGACCCGCGAACCTCGTGCAAGGGACCAAGGTGAAGACGCTGCTGCAGAACATCGAAGTTCTCTCTGCCGGCACGGATATTCAGAAAGACGCCGAAGGGAAACCTCAGCAAGTCCAGGTGGTCAACCTATTGGTGACCCCAGACCAGGCGGAGCTCCTGAGCCTGGCGAGCAACCAGGCCAAAATCCAGCTCGTTTTGCGCAATCCCCTGGATACGCAAACGGCGCATCCGCCAGGGACCGCCATGGCCACCCTTTTTGCGGATGGCACGGTCAAGCCGCCCGTCGTGAGTCACCGGGCGCCTCCTCCTCCCGCAGCTCGTATCTACCTGGTCGAGGTCTTTAACGGATCGAAGCGGACGGAAGAAAAATTCGCCGCGGGCGAGGGAAAACAGTGAGACTGAAAGCCGGCATCACCATCGTTTATTTCTGTGCTTGGTTCTTTACTCTTTGCGCGGAGTCAACCGCCCAAGACCCAAACCTCGCGTCCCCTATATCAGCCTCCAACTCAGTCTCCCGGTGTGTCGAATCAGGACTCCTCCAACGAGCTTTTCGTTGCCGTCGACAAGTCCGTGCTGGTCGACGTCGCGCATCCCGTTCAGCGCATCGCCGTCGGCCTGGGAGAATTTGCCGAAGCCACGGCCGTCAGTCCATCCGAGATCCTGGTCAACGGTAAGGCTCCAGGGGAGACGAGCCTGATCGTCTGGGAAGCGGGAGGTGGCCGTCAATTCTTCAACGTGATCGTCCGCCCCAGCGCGGCAGCAGCCAACGATCGTATGGAGGCGCTCCGCCGCGAGCTCAAGGCAGAGCTTCCCGAACAGCAGGTGAAGGTGAGCTTCGAGAACGGGCTCATCTTCCTTCGCGGCACGGTTAAGGATCTCACCAGCTCCGATCGCGCGGTGCAAATCGCGTCCACCGCGGCAAGGTGGTCAACCTGCTGTACGTCAATGTTCCCACCGCCGACCCGCAGATCCTTTTGAAGGTGACGCTTTGCCAGCGTCGACCGGACCTTGACCAAAACGCTCGGCTTCAATCTGTTCAGCTTGGGCGCGGGCAACACCATCGGCACCGTCGGCACGGGACAGTTCCCTATGCCCACGGTGTGGCGAATTCAGGCGGGACAACTCCCGTTACAGCGACCATATCGAATGCGCTGAACCTCTTCTTCTTCCGTCCCGACCTGAATCTGGGCGCCACCATCGAGGCCCTGGAGATCCAGGGTCTGGTGCAGGTGCTGGCAGAGCCCAACGTGCTGGCGACCAACGGCAAGCAGGCGAGCTTTCTCGCCGGCGGAGAATATCCATACCCGGTGGTGCAGGGAATCTCCGGGGGCGTCGGAGGAGCGGTCACCATCCTGTTCAAGGAATTTGGCGTTCGCCTGAACTTCATCCCCACCATCACCCCCCGCGGCACCATCCGTCTCCAGGTCGCCCCCGAAGTCAGCTCCCTGGACTTCACCCAGGCCGTGGAGGTTTCAGGGTTCCAGATTCCCTCCATTGACATCCGCAGAGTGAAGACCGAGGTCGAGCTGAACGATGGACAGAGCTTTGCTATTGGCGGACTGCTCGACAATCGTGAGACCAAAACCTTCCAGAAGATCCCGTTCATCGGGGATATTCCAATCCTGGGCAAGTTCTTCCAGTCCATCTCCAACAATAAGACCAACACCGAACTCATGGTCATTGTGACGCCGGAGATCGTGGCTCCCATACCGGCCGGTCAGCCTCTGCCCGCGTTGAAGTATCCCGACAAGTTCCTGCCGTCGAATTCCAACATACCGATGACCACCCCGGGTGCGGACGTAACCGGCGCCAAGGCGCCCGCTCCACCGCCGCCAACCATGCCGATAGAGAAGTTGATCCAGAGCATGCAGCCTGAGCAGCCGCTGATCACCGATTCCGGCTATACCACAAGCGGCTATAGTGCGGCGTCTCAATCCGGAGCGTCATCAGGCACCTCCGCGGCGCCTGCTGCGCCCCAGTGATGCGCGGTTTGTTAGGTCGAGGCTGGCAGGGCAGGGCTTACGGTGCGCAACGGACGTTCATGAGGGCTTTAGCGCCTGAGTGCTTTCCTGCCTCAGGTGCTCGTTTCTAGCGGCACGACCTTAGCCCCGACCAAGGTGACGGGCTTTAACCCGAAGTACTGCATGGGCCTTTAGGCCCTGAGGCATGCGCTCGTACAGGAAAGGACCCGAGCCAACAACCCGATGAATGGGAACCGCTCGAGTCATAACAGTTACAACCCTCCCCCATTAAGGAAATACCGTGACCCTTGTTGGACCTGTCTATTGGGGATCTGTAGCACTGGCTGTTCTTCTTCACGAATCTGCTCACCTGGCAGCGGCCTATCTGGGTGGAGTGCGAGTGAAACATGTTGGCCTGAGCTGGAAAGGCCCATATATTGTTCGTGATCCGGGTACACCACTACAGAACACCTTCATTTCCTTGTCCGGGCCGGGCATTAATTTGGTTCTATGCGTACTGTGCTGGCATTTGTCGGGGACATTTGCATTCGTGAACGGCTTTCTAGCCGTGATGAACTTGTTGCCGATACGTTCGTCGGATGGTCTGCGTGTTTATCGAATTTGGAAGCAGCTGGAGTAATCATGGTCTTATAGAATTGTCTTCCTCGCAGTCTTAGTGAAGGATAACCGGTACACATCGCCAACCTTGGGCCGCTGAACCAACGTACTATGAGTCATCGCGACCGAAGCTAAGCGCAGCGCATTTCTTCAAAGAAGGGACTTAAGGCCGCAACTGGATGAAACCGATTCGCTCGATCTTCGACCGCCTTACTCGGCACCGCAAGCCGAAACCCGATTTTCGTCTCAGGATCTCGAACCTCACCCGCCAATCTGTGCTCGCCCATTCCGTGGAGGTTGCGGATGACGGCGCGAAGCGCAGGAAGGGTTTGCTGGGACGCCAGGAACTCCGGGCGGGAGAAGGCTTGTGGATCCGGCCCTGCGAAGCGGTCCACACGTTCGGCATGCAATTCCCCATCGATCTCGTTTACCTGGACCGCAAACTGCGAGTGAAAAAGGTCAGGAGCGGCATGCGTCCGTGGCGGCTCTCGGCCTGTTTCACCGCGCACTCTGTGCTCGAGCTCGCATCGGGCACGATACGCGAAACGCAGACCAAACCCGGCGACAGGATAGAATTTTCCATGTGGCAGCGCTCCCGCCCCGCGATAGCCTCGAATATACCACGGGCTTCTGGTGAGTCATGATTGTGGTAGTGCTCCCGCCCAATCGAACCTGCCGCCGCCAATGGCCGCCACGGGCCTCGAATCAAGCGCCCCTGAAGAATTCCATGCTCGACGGCTGGCGCGGCATCGCGATTCTGGTGGTGCTCGTCAGCCACTTCGGCCCACTAAGCGATGACCGGTTCCGTGACATGGGCCGTCACGGTGTCGCGATCTTTTTTGTCCTCAGCGGCTTCCTGATTACGACCTTGCTGGTTCGCGAGCAAACTCAAAAGGGGACTATCAACTTCCGCCGGTTTTACCTTCGACGCTTCTTCCGGCTCATGCCGTGCGCCTGGTGCTACCTAGTTGCTCGTGATTCTGTTCACGATAAGGATGCACCCGAGGCCGTTCACGTGGCAGGACATTCTCGGATGCATTTTCTTCTTTCGCAATTCTCTGCCTTCAACCGGCCCTCACATAGTTACTGGGCACTTCTGGTCGCTTTCCATCGAAGAACAGTTCTACTTGCTCTGGCCGTCGGTCCTGATTCTCGGAAGGCGCTCCGCCCTGTGGTTTGCTATTGGGGGCAGTTGCCTTATAGCGGCATGGCGGCCGCCTCTGCCCTTAGCGAACCCTACTATGTTGCTCATCGCGACCCAATATCGAGCGGACGCCCTCCTGGTAGGCTGTGCGATGGCGCTCATAGTTCCCATCATCAGACCGCATCTGCGCTCGTGGATGGCGCTTCCGCTCTTAGCATTCTTGGCAGCCGGCATCTATCAATCTCCCGCAATAATTCCTCTTCGCGAGTCCTTCGCGATTGCTCTATTGCTGGCAATTACAACAAATTGCTCGGGCTTCCCGATGCTCAACTGGAAGCCGCTTGTCTCCCTTGGAACCATCTCCTATAGCATCTACGTGTGGCAGCAGCCATTTTGGCTGCTGGCAAGCGGCCGTTCCATCGGATTGTCTTTTATCTCACTTTCCATCCTTGCTCTGATCTCTGTTCTCAGCTATTCCCTCATCGAGGAACCGATGAAAAATTTCGGCCGCCTAGCCCTACAGGGTCCCTGATGCGTACTTTCCTGAGAGGACCCAAACTTTCACTGTCTGTGGGCCGGCACCATCGATGGACAACTATAAGGCAGATTCCGTGACTCTTGTTAATCCCGTATTTTGGGCATCGTTATTGGTATCTCTGTTCTTTCATGAGTCTGCGCACCTGGCAATGGCCTACCTCGCCGGAGTGAAAGTCAAACATATTGGCCTTAGCTGGAAGGGCCCATACATTGTTCGTGAGCCGGGTACGGCTGTACAGAACACATTGATTTCGCTGGCAGGGCCGGGCGTCAATTTAGTTCTATGTGTGCTGGGCTGGCATTTATCGGGGACGTTCGCAATGGTGAACGGGTTGCTGGCCCTAATCAATCTGTTGCCGCTACCTTTGTCAGATGGCCTACGCGTTTATAGGATTTGGAGACGCCCCGGGTAATCACCGTCGTATCGAGTTACTCCTCATGGCAGGTCAGGGTTTTAACCCTGACACCCCCAAGACCGATCGAATGGGCTTCGACGACCTCTTGTCCCGGATCGCTCAAAACTCCAGTTATCTCCCCTAAAGCACCGTACTTTCCTGCGGGTGTATACGCGGCGTATCTTCCCCGTTCGAGCTGTATACAGCCGTTCACACCACCACCGGGTGTGAGACCTGTAACTCGCTGATTTCTAAGGATAAACAAGTTAGGTTAGAGTGGCTCTCCACTTGCCATATAGAGGACGACCCAGCTGTTGGCTGGGGCAATCAACTCACAGGAGAAGAACTCAAATGAAAGATGGATTGTTGAAGCTCTCAGTCAAGATGCAGACCCTTCTGATGCAAGAAGAAGGTCAGGACCTCATCGAGTATGCGTTGGTGGTTGCTTTGATCGCCTTCGCAGCAGTCACCACAATGAAGACGGTGGCCAACGATATCAACGCGATCTTCGTAGCTATCGGCGCCGCCCTCGTCGCCGCTGGTTAGGGCTCAGGCCCGGATACAACGACCACACCACGTTTTTCCTTGACGGGAGAGCTAGTCATACTGAGGGTGCTCTCCCTTGCCAAGGCAGACAAGGACCAGCAACTCATTTAGAAAGGACCTCAAATGCAGATCAAACTGTGGACGCTCTACTCCGGGATGCAGCGCCTGATCAAGAGGGAAGAGGGTCAGGATCTCATCGAATATGCGTTGGTGGTTGCTTTGATCGCCTTCGCAGCAGTCGCCACCATGCAAACGGTGGCCAACGATATCAACGCGATCTTCGTAGCTATCGGCGCCGCCCTCGTCGCCGCTGGGTAGGAGCAGGCCGGAACACTCGCCTTTCCTTGCCGGGAGAGCCAGCCATACCAGGCATGCTCTCCTTGGCCAAGGCAAATAGGGACCGGCAAATCATATAAAAAGGACCTCAAAGGCGGCTCAAATTGTGGATGCTCTCTGGGATGCAGCGCCTGATCAAGAGGGAAGAGGGTCAGGACCTGGTCGAATATGCTCTGGTGCTTGCTTTGATCGCCCTCGCGGCAGTCGCCACCATGCAAACGCTGGCCGGCGCCATCACCATTGCCTTGGTCAACATCGGCATGGCGCTCACTAGTGCCGGCTAGGATCATGCCGAAACACACTAGGCCACCTCATTCCCGACCGGAGAGATACGGAGAACAGGCTCGTGACCAGCGTGCTCTGCCCTTACTTCATGGTTTGAGGAAATGCATTCATGCTGCTTTCGATCGTGAATTCCAGTCTTGAACGAGGTGGAGATGATACTCCCACCCTCCCGCGCCTTTCGGCAATGAGATGATTGCTCAATATAAGGATCATGGAGTGAAAAACTGAAGACCATGGTGACCAGCGAGAGGCCACACGCTGAATTCGACCAATGCGCCCCCTCGTATGCAGAGCTGCTCGAAGTTGAAAGCGAGCCGGCCACGTACGCACCCATGGCAAAAGTGACGAAACGGGGATACTTTCCTTATCTGATCTTCACTCTTTGCGCCGGCTTATATCTTTTTCCCTTCATGCGGCTTCTTTTGCAGACACCGCCTGAGGGACTTCTTGTTTACGGCGCTGTGAGGATCGTTCACGGCCAGGTCTTCGCCCGCGACTTCTTTGAGGTGGTGGGACCGGGAACGTTTTATTGGCTAGCCCTCTTCTTTAAGCTGTTCGGCGTAACTTTCGCCGCGACCCGAATATGCCTGTTCGTCACCTCCCTGGGGACGGCGTTAGCGATGTATTTCCTGTCGCGCAGGATATGCAGCCAGTACCAGATTCTTCCTTCCATCCTATTGGCCGGCACTTATTTCGGAACCTTATGGCCGGCGATCAGCCATCACGTGGATAGTAATTGCTTCGCACTGCTGTCGATCGTATGCATGATCGTCTGGCAGGATAAACGCAAGCTTGGCCTATTGTTTGCTGCCGGTGCGCTTGCGGGAGCCACAACGTGTTTTCTTCAACAAAAGGGAGTGCTGCTGCTGCTTGCCCTGCTGCTGTGGCTCTGGATCCAGCGCTGGCGGAGGTCAACCTCGCTGTCATCGCTTGGGGCAGTAGCCGGAGGTTACACCAGCGTGGTTGCGCTCATGCTGGTGTATTTCTGGACCCAGCATGCCCTTTGGGACCTGGTCTATGCGAACGTGTTTTGGCCGTCACAGCACTATAGCGCAGTAAATGTCGTCCCTTACGCGCAAGACATGATCCGCGGCTGCTGGGATCATTTCGTAATCGCAAAGAGCGGCTTTCGCTGGACAATCCTCACCGCGTCAGTCCTGATTGCCCCCTTCCTCTTGGTCGCGGCCTTACCCGCACTGTTGCCGGCACTCGCCGCCCGATCGATAAGAAACAACGTTCGGCCGGAAATTGTACTTTACTGGCTGTGTGGCCTTGCCCTCTGGCTGTCGGAGATTCACCGCAAGGATATCTTCCATCTTGCATTCGGATCGCCGCTGCTGATAATCCTGTGTGTCTATTATCTCCAGCAGTACCGGGCGAAGGTTGCGGACTTAGCTTTGCAGATTCTTGCCATAAGCGCCACCTGTCTGGCTGCCTTCAATCTCTTTCTGGCCCTGTCCGCGCGTCCCACGGCAACGCGGGTGGGTTCAGTAGCGGTATTCAAAAATCTTTCCGGCCTCACAGCTTTGGATGAAAAGGTACGCCCTGGCGAAGAGGTCTTTGCCTACCCGTATTGCCCCATGTACTATTTCCTGTCTGCCACCACGAATCCGACACCCTACGGTGGCCTGCTCTACAACTTCAACACTCCTGGGCAGTTCGATGAAGTCGTCCGGATCCTGGAACAACGCCATGTAAAGTACGTGCTCTGGGACACGCATTTCGCAGCGAAAGAGGTCGCCGCTCTTTTTCCCGCATCGGCGCGCATATCCCCGGGCGCATTGATCATCGAGCCTTACCTGGAATCGCACTATAAAGTCGTATGGGCCGACGCTGAATACTCGCCTTTTGGAACGAAAGGGTGAAGGCCATGCAGATTAGCGCCACGTCATCACCCGATCTGGAAGTCACCGCGGAGCCTGCCGTCTCCAATCCGCCGCCGCATTCGCCGCTGGCAAAAGCGAAGAAGCGGGAATACATTCCATACTTTATATTCGCGCTCTGCGCCAGCTTGTACTTTCTTCCTTTCATGCGCATCCTTTTGGGGAACGGAGACGAGGGACTACTTGTCTACGGCGCGGTGAGGATCGCTCACGGCCAGGTCTTTGCCCGGGACTTCTTTGAGGTGGTGGGGCCAGGGACTTTCTATTGGCTGGCCCTGTTCTTTAAGCTGTTCGGCATAACATTTGTGGCCACTCGCATATGCCTGTTCGTCGGCTCCCTGGGAACGGCGTTAGCGATGTACTTCATGTCGCGCAGGATATGTAAGCAATACCAGGTTCTCCCCAGCATCCTTCTGGCCGGCACTTATTTCGGTTCGTCCTGGCCGGCCATTAGCCATCACGTGGACAGTAATTGTTTCGCCTTGCTTGCCGTCGTTTGCATGATCGTCTGGCAGGATAAACGTAAGGGTGTTCTATTGTTTGCCGCCGGTGCGCTGGCGGGAGCCACAACGTGCTGTTTTCAACCCAAGGGGATGCTGCTGCTGCTTGCCCTGCTGGTGTGGCTCTGGATGCAGCACCGGCGGCAATCAGCCTCGCTGTCATGGCTATGGGCAGTGGCTGGAGGCTATGTAAGCGTAGTTGCGCTCATGCTGGTTTATTTCTGGAGCCGGCATGCACTTTGGGATCTGTTCTATGTCAACGTGCTCTGGCCGTCACAGCACTATAGCGCGGTGAATGTTGTCCCATACGCGCAAGGCATCATCCACTACTACTGGGATCATTTCGTAATCGCGAAGGCCGGCTTTCGCTGGACCATCGTCACCGCGTCACTCCTGATCGCGCCCTTCCTCTTTGTCGCGGCTTTACCCGCCCTGTTGCCGGCTCTCGCCGCCCGATTCATAAGAAATAATATTCGGCCGGAGATTCTACTTCTCTGGCTGTGCGGATTTGCGTTGTGGTTCTCGGAGTTTCACCGCAAGGACATCTGCCATCTTGTATTCGGATCGCCGCTGCTGATGATCCTGTGTATCTATTATCTCCAGCAGTACCGGGCTAAAGTTGCGGATTTAGCGTTGCAGATTCTTGCCATAACCGCCACCTGCCTGGCTGCCTTCAATTTTTTTCTGGCCCTCTCCGCGCGTCCCGTAGCCACCAGGGTGGGATCCGTGGCCCTGCTCAAGAGCGATCCCGCTCTTACCTTGTTGCAGAGCAAAACAGCCCCCGGTGAAGAAATCTTTGCCTACCCATACTGCGCCATGTACTACTTCTTGTCCGGCACTGTGAATCCGACCCGCTACGCCGCGATCATGTACGACTTCAACACTCCCTCCCAGTTCCAGGAGGTCGTGACAGTCTTGGACCAACGCCGGGTAAAGTACGTGGTTTGGAACAACGGTTTTTTGGACAAGGATGCGAAGACCCTCTTTCCCGGGATGAGGAAATTGCGTGACGACAAACTGATCATCGAGCCATACCTGGAATCGCACTACAAAGTCGTTTGGGCTGATACAGAGACCCGAACTCATGGAACGCAAGGACGCAGATCATGCAAACTAGCGAGCACGTTCGTCCCTTTTGGCGGCCAGTACGCGTTGCTTGCGCAAGCGTCCGCCTAGGCATGGAGACGATACCGCGCGTGGAGAGGTTCGTCGTATCTATCTCTCCCAATGTGGTCAGCAGGAGCCAAAAATGCGAGTGACCCTAAAGAGCTTTGACCTCCGAATGGTATATGCCTTTGCTTCAATCCTAGCCGTCACTTTTGTAGGCTGTAGGTTGACTGCGATACACGCCGACATCGGCTCCCGGGTGATAGCGGTCACTGCCCTCCTGGCAATGGTGATGCCGATTCCGGCCTATTGGCACGAGAAGCAGCGGCCGGTCCTACGCGACGCATCCCTAACTATCCCCTGGTGTGCGATCCTTGCCGCGAGCCTTGCGTTTCCGCTGCTCATAGCAGCGCGGCTTCGGATGCCGCTACAAGATGCGCTTTTGGCTCGAATTGATCACGCGCTTGGTGTAAGCGTTCCTGGTGTCCAAGCATGGGCTCACCATCATTGGCTGGGATGGGCGGTCGACAAGTGCTACTACCTGCTGCTTCCGCTGCTGGTCGTGGCTATCTTCGCACCTGCTCTTGCGGGAAAGGTCGAATCTGCCAGGGAGTTCTTGCTAACCAATCTCATCGTTTTCGCGGTCGGCGTCCCGTTCTTCGCGGTGCTGCCCGCGGTTGGTCCCTGGTTCTATTACCACTCCACGCCTACTCCGGACCAGATGTTTTGTCAGGTCCAGCTTCTAGCCCTACGCCTTCCTGGGGCATACACATTCACAACCCAAGGCGCGGGCATCGTCTGCTTCCCGTCATTTCACGTCATCTGGGCGATTCTGTGCGCCCGTTCACTCTGGGGTTTCAGTGTTTGCGCGATCTGAGCGGTGCACACCGCGGCTAACCTTCTTTCCACCCTGAGCGCCGGATTGGCACTACTTCACTGACGTTTTGGGTGGTTGCATCCTGGCGGTCGCCGCAATAATAGTGGCGCGAGCTTGGGTGTTACGGCTGCAGTAGAAGCGGCCATTCTAATTAGTGAAAGAACCTAAACCGGTATAGGCGGAGTAACCCCTAAAGCAGACGTCCCAAATCTGCTGACCTCCACTTTCGGGGTCCACCCCCAGTCTGTCCCGCTTTTTCCTGATTCGCGCTTAATTTTGAAATTTGACGCAACCTCCGTCAATGCTGCTTTCACCAGACATCCACCTGTGGGAGCGATGCCTAGGTTCCACTCGCGAAGATTGAGTGAGGGAAACCAGCCACATCGGCAATCACCATGATGAAGAAACAGCGCGCTGTCATGGTTACCAAAGAAATCCCCTTCCCCTCTCGACGCCGTCCAAAAACCGTACTACTGTGAAAGTAAGATACAAACTTCAGCGCCGTCTTGCCACGACGGCGCTGCTTGGCCTTGCACCGGTGTGCTCGGGCCCGTGCATCTGCCGCCAACCACCGGGAAAGCATCAGCGCTCGCGCATGATGACTTGGGTGTAGAAAACTGTAAAGTGACAACCGAAAGAGGCAAGATGGCCAAATTAATTAAGGCGGCTACCCCACCTTAATTAATTGAGAAAATTGGACACCTTCATGAAACAAAGGACTTAGCCGATAAAGCCACAATCGAAGTAACGGATTATGTCTGTCTGCAGCATTGCTGCGCCCCGCGAGGGCACCTGCGGAAAGCAGAAATCACCGCGCAAGCAAGGTGCGCTCAGTGCGTGCTCTTGATTGAGCAGTTTTGCAACTTGGAAAACACCACACCGCCGGACACCAGCCCGAGGCCATCCCAGGCCCAGATGACATGGTCGCCGGATGACGGGAGGTTCGCCAACACTTGAGCGCGTAGGCAGAAAGATCGTCGTTTTGTTGGGGATGCTGTCCACACACCGGACTTAGTTCGCTTAGTTCGCTTTTCTCGCACATTTCTACAAAGCGTCCGTGATCGAGGGAAAGATAAGCAAGCCTGCACCTGAGAAGAAGACTTTTAGCGCTTTTAGCGCACTTTTTGTCGTAATAGATGACCACGGGGAAGGTTATACGGCGATTGCACAGCTCGGCAGACCCTTAATAAGCATATTAAGCATAAAAAGCACCCTTTTCCGCCGAAGTCAGCACCCATGCCTGGGACGGCATTTGCACTGATCTAGCCTTTCCTGAAAGGCCACAACCTCCGCCTGCAGACCGCCCACGACGGCCTCAACAGAGGACGCTCGCCGCCGGCTCTCGTCCCAGCCCCTCTCCGCACTCCCGCCCAAACTCGTCTTTTTGAGCGCCGTGTGCTCCGACACCCCTTACCACGCATACCACGCTTTCCACGAATATTTTCCTGGCGACCGAATCGTCGAATAGGTGACCAGACGGAAGGTTATGCAGCGACCGCACAGCTCGGCGGACCTTAATAAGCATATTAAGCATAAAAAGCACCCTTTTTCTGCGCACGTTGGCTATCGGGGCAGACCGTAGACCTGCATTTCTCCTGATGTAAAACTATCCAAATCTGCATCTATACAGCCTGTCCACAAATAGAATCCTGTTACTCCAAACCAGGATCGGTGCCAGACGGCGATGGGTACCCAGGTCTCGCCTTTGTGAGGCCTCGGTTTACGTACCTTAGTGCGCTTAGTGCGCTAGTGCGCAAGATTTACAGCGGACGACCTCTCCCTCTGGGCCCGGCAACAAACCTAACCGACAGCGAATTCCCAGTCGGGACCGCGCTGCCGGCCACCCCCTGGTAATCAAAAGTAACTTTTAACGCTTTTATCGCTTTTATCGCACATTTTTGTTCCAGCCTTACCAAGCACTACGGGGCGGAAAAAGCAAAATTTGATCATCTTGATAAAACAAAGGACTTAGCACAGGGCCTTCTACTCGAGGCACGATATTCCGGCTTGGCGCCGTGCATCTGGTCGAGCCGCGTAGGAAACGACTGTCGGACTTAAGGCGCATAAGGCGCTTATGGCGCACACTTTCCCCCGCGCCAACGCTCAGAGTAGTTGCTGGTCGAGGGAACCGCGGAACCCTCACTCCTGTATACAGACGTACCTTATCTTCCTGACTGTGTAAACGCGCGAGCACAGTGGAGGGTTAGGGGTGTGCCCGCAACCTATTGATTCATAAAGACAGCCAAACCGGAGAGAAGTGGCTACCAACTTGCGAGCATGTATCCGGGGACCGGAAAGATGACGATCATGCAAGCTAGTCCAGAGGTTTGCCCACCATCCGGCCAGTATGCCGTGGCTGGCAGACCCCCCACCGGAATCGTGCAAGCAGAAGCGGCAGTTCTAATGGAACGAGCCAGGCTGCGCCTACTCGAAATGCACTATCACAGCAAAGTCGGCCATATCGGCGGCAATCTGAGTGCGCTCGACATCCTGATGAGCCTCTATCACTTCAGGCTCGGTCCCAACGATGGATTCGTCCTCTCCAAAGGGCACGCGGCGGGAGCGCTGTACGTAACGTTATGGACCATGGGGCTCTTGAGCGACGAAGATCTGCGTCACTTCCATGGAGAGGGAACCCGGCTCAGCGGCCACCCACCCCTAAAGGGAATTCCGGAGGTCATCTTCGCTACCGGAAGCCTGGGTCACGGGCTTAGTCTCGCCGCGGGCCTGGCGCTGGGCAAGAAGCTGCGTGGTGAAGACGGCAGAATTTTTTGCCTCACATCGGATGGCGAATGGAACGAGGGCTCCTGCTGGGAAGCGCTCATTTTTGTGGCCCACCAGAAACTCGACAACCTCACCTTTCTTGTCGATATGAATGGCATGCAGGGTTTCGGTTCCACCAGGCAGGTGGCCGATCTCGGCTCCCTGGCTGACAAGTTTCGTGCCTTCGGTGTGAGGACCATCGAAGTGGACGGTCACGATGCAACCAGCATCTGTGCCGCGCTCGAGTGCAATGACGGACCTTTGGCTATCGCGGCCAAAACCACCAAAGGCTGTGGCGTATCTTTCATGGAAAACCAAATGGCCTGGCACTACCTTCCGATGACCGAAGAACAGTATCACCAGGCTGTGCTGGAGGTGACAGAGTGCGCCAGGCTTTCTGTAATGGCCTAGTCGAGCAGGCTGGCCTTCCGGGATTTGTTTTCCTCACCGGCGACCTGGGCTTCAACGCCCTTGAGCCGTTGCAGTCTGCCCTGGGGCCGCGTTTCATCAATGCCGGCGTTTCGGAACAAAACATGGTATCGGTCTGCGCCGGCCTGGCGCGAAGCGGATTACGGCCGTGGACCTATAGCATCGCGCCTTTTCTCTATGCCCGTCCCTTCGAGCAGATTCGTAACGATGTCTGCTTCCATAACCTGCCCGTGATTCTGGTCGGCAACGGAGGCGGATACGGATACGGCGTAATGGGCAGTTCGCACCATGCCCTGGAAGACTACGGCTGCCTGCTGACCTTACCCCACATGCGGGCATTCGTCCCGGCTTTCGACTCCGATGTACGCGCCATGATCCCGATGCTGATGCGATGCGAGGGGCCCGTTTACCTGCGGTTGGGGTTGTCGGAAGAGCCTAAAGGCTGGCCTATACCTGAGTATGCCCCGTGGCGCAGACTTCTTCGCGGGAATGGTCCCGTCCTGGCCGGGGTCGGGCCGTTAGTGGGGGGTATGCTGACCGCATTACAACAATTGGATGAAGATGTGCGCCCCGAGGTATGGCTTGTAACCGAGCTCCCCATCACCAACGTGCCCGATGAATTTATTGCCAGTGTGCGCCGCACCCGCCGGCTGGTCGTCGTCGAAGAACACACCGCGCATGGAGGTTTCGGTCAGATGCTTGCTCATCACCTGGCAGCCGCCGGCGAGCCACTCGATTCATTCATCCACAAACACGCATTGGGCTACGTCTCCGGTTTGTACGGGTCACAGAAATTCCACCGTGCGGAATGCGGCCTGGATCCGGCCTCCATTGTGGCCGCGGTCGCCGCTACGGTTTCTGCCCAATGAGTTCGACTGATCTGATGACAGCAAACGCGGGCCAGCTCCACCAGCATCCGCCAGCTCCAGGGCCCTATCCTGGTGCTGGGGGCGAGTGGCTTCGTCGGTGCGAACCTCTTGCGCATGCTGCTCGAACATCGCGAGGACGTTTACGGGACAGCGACCCGCCTGCCCGCGTGGCGGCTCGAGGGCTTGCCGCGCAACCACGTCCTGGTCACCGACCTGCTGATCGACTCCAACCTGGATGCGCTGCTCCAGGACGTGAAGCCCCGAACCATCTTCGACTGCATTGCCTATGGCGCTTACTCCTTCGAGACGGATAGGGAACTGATCTACCGCACCAACTTCAATTTGATTTCCCGGTTGCTGGGCCGGCTCGATCCGCGCACGCTTTCCTGTTATGTGCACGCCGGCAGCTCCTCAGAATATGGCGACAACTCCTCCGGGCCGCGAGAGGACGCCGCGCCTGCTCCGAACAGCCATTACTCCGTTTCCAAGGTGGCGGCCGCCAGCCTGATTCATTATTACGGCAAGAAGAAGGGGCTGCCCTGCGCTAACCTCCGCTTGTATTCGGCCTACGGACCGCTGGAGGACTCTTCTCGCTTGATCCCCAATATCGTGCACTTTGGAGCGTCCGGCTTATATCCCGATCTGGTCGATCCAAACGTCTCGCGCGACTTTATCTACGTCGACGATGTCGCGCGAGCGTTCATCGAAGTAGGCCTCAAGCTCAGCGAGTGCGACTACGGCGAATCCTTCAATCTGGGGACGGGATGCAAGACGACGATTGCAGACGTCGTCACTGCCGCACAGCGCATCTTTGACATCCGACGGGAGCCGGAGTACACCATGCCCAACCGCGAGTGGGACCTGACCGACTGGTTTGCTGACATCAGCAAAGTGTGCCAGCGGTTTGGATGGGAGCCCAGGGTCGGCCTCGAAGAAGGGCTGGAACGCACCGCGTTGTGGTATCAATCCTTGCCAGACAAGGCCGCGTACCTGCAGTCGTCGAAGCGCTACGGTCTCGACACCAAGCATAGTGTCTCGGCGGTCATCGCTTGTTACAAGGACGGTCAGGCGATACCCATCATTTACGAACGCTTGAAGAAGACTTTCAACAATCTGAATGTCGAGCACGAGATCATCTTCGTCAACGATTGCAGCCCGGACGACTCAGAAGAGGTGATCCGCTCCATCTCTCGCAATGACCGCCGGGTGTTGGGTATTTCCCACTCTCGGAACTTCGGATCGCAGGCAGCTTTTCGCAGCGGGATGGAAATCGCAACCAAGAATTCTTGTGTCTTGTTGGATGGAGATCTGCAGGACCCGCCGGAGTTGATCGAGCAATTTGTCTCGAAATGGCGCGAGGGTTTCGACGTAGTCTATGGGCGCCGCGTGAAACGGGAGGCCTCTCTTCCCATGCAAATCGCCTATAAGCTCTTCTACCGCACCTTTGACACCTTCTCCTACATCCGGATTCCTCACGATGCGGGTGACTTCGCGCTGGTGGACCGAAGAGTGATGGAGGCGATGCTTCGTTTTCCTGAGCGTGATTTGTTTCTGCGCGGCGTTCGGGCCTACGCTGGCTTTCGCCAGACCGGTGTCGACTATGTGCGGCCGGAACGCATGTTCGGACGCACCACCAACAGTCTTTGGAAGAATTTGGGTTGGGCCAAGAAGGGAATCCTTTCCTTCAGCTATGTTCCGCTGGATATCCTCAGCAGCTCGGCGATCATCTTGTGCGCGATCTCATTTCTGATGGTCGTGGGACAGCTGCTGGCCAAATTGCTCTTTCCCAACCTGGCGCCCAAGGGCTTTGCTAGTGTGATCATTCTCATCGTCTTTTTCGGGTCGCTCAATGTGCTCGCAATCAGTGTGGCCGGCGAATACATTGCTAAGATCTTTGAGGAAGTCAAACAGCGGCCCCATTACATTCGCCGCAGCATGATTCGAGATGGAGAAGTGCGATTGGCAGCCAAAGAAAATTGAAGGAAAGTAGTGGTCCATCCATGCCCCCCGAGCAAGGGTTACCGGCCTTCAAGGGCCGGAGGAACATGGTGGCTGCCAGCTCAGAGAGCTGGCGGCCCCAGCTCTTTCGCGAAACGAACACCCCGCTATCGCTGCTGTTGGCTGCGGTGCGAAGATTCTTCGACATTCAGGCCGGATCTGCATGGCGCGATCTGCGCTCTGTGCTTCCGGCACTGCGCGGTACTGTGCTCGACGTCGGTTGCGGCGCCCAACCCTTCCGATCGCTGGTCAGCCCTGACGCGACCTACCTGGGCATCGACACGGACGCAGCCAAAGAGCGCTTCGGGTATGAGATGCCCAATACAACTTACTTTTCTGGGGATGTCTGGCCCGTGGCATCTGCGTCAGCGAATGTGGTGTTATGCACTGAGACCCTGGAACACGTACTGGATACTCGCCGCTTTCTAACAGAAGCTGCCCGCTGCCTTGCCCCGGACGGAACGTTGTTGTTGACTGTTCCGTTTGCTGCACGATGGCACTTCATCCCCTACGACTATTGGCGCTTTACACCCTCCAGCCTTAATCATCTGCTGACGGCAGCGGGCTTTCACGGCATTCGCGTTTACGCACGCGGAAACGCTTATACGGTCGCATGCTATAAGGTCATGACCCTTCTCCTGCTGCTCCTGATGCCTCAAACCGCATCAACGATCTCGCGTCTGCTGCTTCGCTTGGCCGGGTTGTTGTTTCTACCCTTGTTCGTTTTGCTGGCCGTGGTCGCGAATTTCTCTCTGCGTGGCCGCGGAGGCGATGATTGCCTCGGCTATACAGTATTAGCGGTTCGCTCCAGGCAGGCTTAAGCCGGTTTCCGTCCCACGATGGCCAGATTGCCCGCAGGCAACGACAGAAGCAGATTCCCTATTCTTGAAACCCTTGCCATCCAGCTAACTGCGGCCTTCGCGGTCTTGGGTAACGGAAACAGCCTGATCCAGTAATTGATCGGATATCTGTTTCGCAACGAGCTGATGGCGATTGATTCGAATCCAGCAGTTCGAAGCAGTGCCGCACCCGTTGACCGATCGAAAAGTTGCAGGTGTTCAATGTCGAAGATCGGCGACTTCGTGCCCATCACCCGGGCGGAGAATGCACGCCGGTCATGCGCGACAATGACGAACAGTCCTCCCGGCTTTAGCAATGCGTGGGCATCAGCGGCTATCTTCATCGGATCCCAGACGTGCTCTATCACCTGAAAGCAAGTGATGAGATCGAGGCTCTCTGCCGCGAACTGCTCGGCGGCAAAGATTCCGCATTTGAGATAGCCGCGAACGATGGGATTGGCAGCTGCGATGGGTGCCTCTGACGGTTCCACGCCGACGACATTCTGAAACCCCAGCGCCAACAACTCCTCCAGGAACGCGCCGTCGCCGGCTCCGATGTCGAGCGCGCTGTTCCGGCTCGGCAGGACAGGTAAATGAGGCTCCAGCATCGCCCGATAGGTGACTGCGGCTAACTGTGATTCAGTCCCGCTGTCGAAGGAGGCATCCTTGTAGGCCTCCGCGAGAGCCTCCTGTCGTAACACCGGGTTTGCGTAGAGCATGCCGCACCCTGTGCACTCGACCATTCTGGAGTGCATATACTCGGGGAGCTTGCGAGAGGCAAAGGCTGACGCCGTCAGCCGGCCCTCATCGAGTGTTGCTTCCACCATCACAGTAGCGTCTTCCCCGCCGCAGAGAGGGCAAGCGCGGGGCACAAATTCAAGGTTCATTCAGATCCTATTCTGATAGTCCTCGAGGACGGCGGCATCGGAACACGCTAATGGCGACTTGCACCGTGATCCTTCCGCCACCGTTTCTCAGCCCTCTTTGCTGCTGTGCGCGCATGCTTCTGTTCCTTCTTCTCGTGTTTGAGATAGCTTTTCCTCGAATCCGTCTTCGGCTGGAACGAAGGGGAAACTGTGTCGCCATAAGCGGGGACATTGATATATGCCGACTGGCTAAGGATGGCATACAGGATACACGCCATAGCCTTTTTCATGCTTTGACCGGGCACACATGAGGGCTGCAGAATACCGAGGGTACGAGATTCGCTGGCATTTGTGCGACTGCCTTCCCTTAGTTGAAGATAGCTCCCACGGTATCGTCGGTCGTCAATGTGACCGTGCAGCTGTTAGGCCCAGCCGCAGTAATAGGGCCGGTGTTCGCGCAGTTGTAGGACCATCCGCCGAAGGCTCCCGCATTGGCTGGCGCAGTCAAGGTCACAGTGGAGTTCACGGGATAGGTCGCCGCGCAAACCGAGCCTCCCGTCCCGCCGTTCAGGGTCCAACCCGGGCCACAATGGAGCACGTTCGGCGTGCCGGTAGCGGAGGGGGCGGTCACTTCCCAACTGGTGGTGTTCAAGCCTTCGTTATATACAGTCAGGGTAGCCAACAACGCAGGTGCCTGCGAACCCGGAAAGCATGAACCCGCAGTTGTTGGCGTTGGGAGAATCAAGGGACAACTGAACGTCGCCGTGGCAGTCACTAAGGTCCCGTTGCTGCCCGTTGCCTCAGCAGTGATGAGGCCGCTCCCCGTCCCATAGGCACTGACAATCCCGGCGGTAGCGCCGAGATTCCCGCCGGTGTTGTTGTCTACGGGGAAGACGCTGGGCGTGGCAGAAATCCAGGTTAGCGAGGGTGAGTTTGTCAGATCCCTGGTGGTTGGGGAGCCCGAAAACGTTCCGATCGCCAGGAACTGCCCGGTATCCTGCAAATTGCCTACTGTAATAGAGCTGGGAATGATGGTGAGCGAAAGCAGACTCCCCCCAGCTGGGCCACCGCCTGAACCTGTAACTGTGAGGGTTGCACTGGAGCTGGTGGCACCATTGAACGCCGTTGCGTCGGCTGTGATTATTGTTGTGCCCGCACTCACAGCCGTTGCCACCCCGGAAGCACCGACGGTTGCCACAGAAGGAGTGCTGGAGGTCCACTTCACCACATTCGTAACATTCTTTGACGAAGGTTGTTTCGCATTGCCGTATGTCCCGACTGCCGTAAACTGCGTCGTCTGACCTACCGTCACAGACTGAGTTGCCGGTGTAACCTGAATGGAATCCAGCCCCGAGGTGGCACAGCCAACGAGAACGGCACTAAGGCAGAGAACCAAGACTCCCTGAACACAACGACAAGCGAACATGTATGTCTCCTATCACTTCCAACATCGGAGGGAGGAGTCATGCTTCACCCAACGGCACGCTACATCGATCGATGAAATCGACCGACAATAGTCCGCCTTGAGCCTGAGCCGATGCTTCGTTGCGTGCTGAAGAAGCAAACGGATGGCCAATTTCGTTTTTAGTTCTGGTTCCTGAGAATCAGCGAGTTACATGCCAGATCCTGAGCTAGACTGTCGTCGCATGTATACAGGGTGAGCCAGATTGATACGCGGTGTATACAGCGGCAACCTGCTCCGGCAGTAAGTCGCATCTGATCAACCCATGACACGCAAAGAGGTCCAGATGAGAGGTGCTGGAGGCCGCCCGCATAGGGGCGACATCCGCCGCAGATCTGGCGAATCAGCTGGATTTCGAAGGCGCGGCACCCGAATCAGCTGTCCTCTTGGGATCGCAGACTCACGGCGAGCAAACCCCGCTCAGAATTGTGCATCATTCTTAACGGGGCCTCTGGGGGGAGGCCCTGCCTTGGTTCCTGTTTCATTGACAGCGAATCGCAAAAGAAGCGAGAAATATACTTCCCCTTCGAGGCATCCCAACCTGTTTTCCGCTAATCTTTAATGGTTAAGACTTTGTTGCGGTCGCTGGCCCAGCAAGGTTGTCGGTTAGCAAGGATGGTGATCACTTTGAAGTGCAGTGAGTGTTCTTCTTCCAAGTTGCGTCTATCCAGGTTCCGCTTAAGGGACGTCGAGCGCCTCCTGCTTCTTCAGTATCCAATTCGATGCAGGCGATGCAATCGGCGCGAATACGTCGGCTTGCAGTGGGTTCTGCTACGAGCTTGTAAGGCCCGCTTCAGGGATCTATCTTCCCCAATTGGTGCTGTTGACAAGAGAGTGCTGCAAGCTCCCGTCGATCGAGAACACCGAGCTTGAAATAGATCTTGCGGAGGTAGTTCTTGACCACCCGCTCGCTGGTCCCGAGTTGAAAGGCAATCTCCTGGTTGTGCATGCCTCGCGTGATGCAGGTGATGATCCACAGCTCCATCGGTGAAAGATGCAGCGGGTCGTGTGGGCTGTTCAGCACATAAGTCTGGGAGCTGTAAGCCTCGATTATCGAATTGACAGACTGGTTGTCTATCCAGATTTCTCCTGCGGCGACCTTGCGTACGCACTTCACCAGCAGGCCGGGTGAGACCGAGCGCGGAATGATGCCTTGAACCCCCCGGCGGTAGAGTTCGATTGTATTGATCCCGTCGTTCCGGACCGACTGGACAATGATTTTCAGCTGGGGCGTGCGGTGGAACAATTCAGAAATGGTATCGACATTGCCGGCAATCAACTTGCCTTCGAGCAGGATGATATCGTTGGATGTCGTTTCGGAGCGCAAAAATGTTTTCGGTACCCACCCGGTAGATAGTCTCCGAATCAGCTAGGACAATGCGAATCTTAGTCCTGCCTTCGTGCTCGCCAGGAGGGCCGCCACCCGCATCATCACGGGCGAGGAGCTTCAACGGAATGATGCTCTGCGGCGGAGCCACTGAGTGCCGGACACGTCTTGGAGCTTCACTTTTCTCTTGCATCTTCTACAACTCAGCCTGGTCACCGTGCGGAGCTCTCGCGTGCAAATGAAATTCCGCAGCAACAAAGCCGTGGGAATTCATCTAACATTGCACCCGAAGAACTCTTCTGCGGAGAGAATCTTCATGGAGGCTGTCGAAGTGGAAGGGGGAAGGATCTTCTATCCAGGAACTCAGCCTTGCAAAATAAGCTATGCAATTCTTGGACCAATAAACGAAGATTGGCGGAAGCGCCTGAATAAACACCTTAGAAGGCGAACTGCAACGACACCAAAATGCTTAGCTTACTCCGAAAGTGGCCGCTCAAGCGTGTTAATCCACTTCCCGGCGGGGTACGACGGAACCACAAGTCGTATAGACCGGCAGCGATTATAGCGGGAACATTGGCCGGCGCAGGAGAGGTCGGATCTTCCAGCTTTCGGAGATGATTCTCAGCCTTTTCCCAGCTCCTGGTTTTGGCGCTCTTGCGTACAAAATGGCTGTTGTGGGTTCCCCAGATCCACATGGGGCAGCGGCAGCGCCGCCAATTCTTATCGTTTGCTTTAACGCAATCGGCTGCGTGGCGGGTATAAACGGAGAGAATTGGGAACATCCCAAAGCTCTGACAAACTAGAGCTGAGTACTATGAACAACTCAATACTGGTGGAGGCGGCGGGAGTCGAACCCGCGTCCGAAATCCATGTCAGCAGAGAGACTCCATGCGTAGTCGAGTTCCGGAGATTTCGCGCGACGCGCTCAGAACCGACAAGATGCGCGTAACGCTAGTCCGATGATCTCGTTCCTGCGGCTCGGACCGCGTCCCAGGAACCAGCCTGCTGTGCGACGTTCTTTCGCAGCCCACAGGCGAAGCCACGGAGAACGGCTACTTAATTAATTAAGCAGCAAGTGCTAGGTTGTTGTTAGCAATTATTGTTTTTGCAAGCGATTACGGGTGCTCACACCCCGGCATGCCTCTCAGCCTAATCGATCCCGTCGAAACCGTGACGCCCCCTTTACTCATTATATGCCGTTACATCCCAATAGAATTCAGATCGATGCTTTGAAACTCCATGCGCATGATCCCGGCCCGGATCTCCTGTACTGTCTTGCCTTTAAGCGACATCTGGTAGGCGTAATACCCCTCCTTGGCGCAGGTGGAGCACTCCGCTCCGTGCAGGCCTTCGAAACAACTATGCAGGCTGGTGTGTCCCATATTGCGGTCGCAGCGGCAGTAGCAGGGAAGCTGATACAGCACTTTGGGAATCTTGGCGGCATCTTCATAAACGGCCTTTTGCCAGGGATACTGGAACATCGGCCCTGTCAGTTGTTGGCCAGAAAGCACCGGAGGCAGCTTTGTACCCTGAACCGGTGCCGTTGCATGGTAAGCGGGGACGTTTTCATCCGTTACCCACTGGGCATAAGCTCCTGCCGTTAACATCCCGACCGCTAAACACACAAAAATTCGCCGCATTCCCCGCTCCTTAGGAAACCAGTGTAGCGCGCACGCTATTAGGCAATCGGATTGCTAGCAGTGTTATGGAAAATTGAGCGCGGAGGCAAAAAAAAGGCGGCACGAACGGTAAATTGTCCGTGCCGGGAGGCCAGTGACGCAACTTGTACTTAAAACCGCGCCGTGAGAGCAACAACCTCAACCACGACTGAACTCATATTACCAGATGCATGCCCTGAACTTCTAGTTGCAAATGGCAAATTTCCTTAAAAAACATATTTCCGAACTTTTTAAATCCCAATTCCTGTATCTTTTGGCCTTACGATACCCTTCAAAAACATAGACGCAGTTCTTAAAATTAAGTTTCGGTAGCCCGTGCCTTTACGCAAATTTGTTAAGTTGAAAGCTGGTCCGGTGCTGGTAGAGAACCCGGCCCATCCGTCTGAGCCCAGGAATTTCTGGCGCACCAGCCTCCTGTTGGCGACCTCAGCAGCTCTGGGTGGGATTGCCGTCGCAATATGGAACCGCAGAATTCTGGATCAAATGCGCCAACAAGCCCCATCCGATGAGCAAAACTGAGACTTTGTGCCATGGAACGTCCTAGGCAAACTAGCCGAGTGAATCAATCGTCTCCGCCATAGCCATATCCCGCTTGGTCAACCCGCCCTTGTCGTGCGACACCAGCGCCAGCCGGACCTTGTTGTAGCGAATATCGATATCGGGATGGTGGTTGGCCTTTTCCGCCTTCTCCGCCACCTGGTTTACGAACACCATGGCAGCAGCGAAATCAGGGAATTCATACTGGCGTACGATTTCCTTGCCCTCGAGCTTCCACCGGGGAAGCGAGCGCAAACTTTCCTGCACCATTTCCGCAGTCAACAGGCTCATCGGATTCTAACCTCTTATTTTCTAACTGAAGGGATTGCGTAACTTGGGCCCCTTTGGCTCAATCTGCAGGGGAGCGAATTTCTTCGACTGCAGCGTAATCTCGGCCCGTAGATCCTCCCACAACTGATCCGGCAAGCTGAGGTAGACATCCACCACCTGGGGGTCGAACTGGGTTCCGGCGCAACGTTTGATCTCCAGCCGCGCGGCGGCAAAACTGGTCGCTTTCCGGTAGGGCCGGTCCGACGTAATCGCGTCCAGGGTATCCGCCACCGCGAATATCCTCGCCCCCAGCGGAATCTCTTCACCCTTCAGTCCACGCGGATAGCCGCTGCCATCGTAGTGTTCCTGGTGGGCGTACACAATCTCCGCCGCCTCCTGCAGAAAGGGGATCTTGCGCAGCATCTGGTAGCCCCGTGCGCAATGCTCCCGCATCACTTTTTTCTCATCCGCCTGCAGCTTGCTCGGTTTCAGCAGAATCGCGTCCGGAATCGCCATTTTCCCGATATCGTGCAGAAAAGCACCCCGCGCCACAATCGGTATCTGGTGTGGGGGGATTCCCGCTCCCCGGGCCAGTGCGATGGTAAACGCTGTCACTCGTTTGGAATGCCCTTCGGTCTCGGCATCTTTCAGATCCAGTGCGTCGCCCAGCGCTTCCAGCGTGATGTCGTAGGAGCGTTCCAGGTCGGCGATCGCCTGGTGTAACATCCCTGTCCGGGCGCTGACCATCTCCTCCAGATCCTGCCGGTACATGGCGTTCTGCTGCAACAGTCGCCGGTAATCGAGGGCGCGCCGGACAGTGACTAGTAGATGATCCTTCTCAATTGGCCTGAGAACATAGTCATAAACCCCTTGGCGCACTGCCGCCAGGGCTGCGTTCTCTTCATGGCTGGCTGTCAATAGCACCAAAGGAGTATCGGGCTGCACCGCTCTGAGCCGTTCGATCAGTCCGCGCCCGCCCAGGCCGGCCATTGTCAGGTCAGAAAGCACCAGGTCATATGGGGGATCCCGCTCCAGGTGAACGATGGCCTCATCCTTACCGCTTGAGAGCACAGTCGAGTACTCACCTTTCTTTAGCATGCCTTCAATTGCCGAGCGGGATTGCAGGTGCTCGTCGACTACCAGGACCCGGGCTGGACTGCTTGTTGCCATTTCTCGCCGTGCAACCGGTTTCCCGGGCACGCTCCCTTTCTCTACGGATGCTGATGGGGCGAGGGTCGTGCGGGTGGCACGTTATCTCGCAAAGTGTGACACTGCCGTAATGGTGAGTCTATCTTCAACCGGCACCCGAGGTGTGAATTCTTCGCTGGGAAGTCGACCCTGGGGAGCAAACTGTTATACTCCGTGCAAGATCTTCCCCGCTTTTTTCACCATGGCCATCACAAGCAACGCAATCGGCTTTACAGTGCTTCTCATTTTCAGGCTCTGCGATGTGAATCGGGGTAGCATTGTTCAAGTTTGAGCGCGAGATCCTCGCAACTTCGAATCTAGTCGCCTCTCAGGCTGCTGAACAGTCCCTCGAGCAGCAACAAAGGGACGTGTACGAAAGTCACCGTCACCGTGCCTTTTCCTTGGCCTTCTACATGACCGGCAACGAAATCGAAGCGGAAGATATTCTCGCGACTACCTTTGTTCGTGCCTTTCAGGCACAGGAGCGTCCCGATGGCTTCACCGTGGATTCGGCGCTGGTGCACGAGTTGGGCCAGCGATTTCCTTTACGAGAACAAGAGGCTCCGGCGGTGATTGTCCCGGGTGCGGGCGCGAGTCATCGCAATGTGCGCCGGCCCGATCTGGAGGCAGCGGTGCGCAACCTGCCGGCCAACGAGCGCCTGCTATTCCTGTTGCGCGATGTGGAGGGCTACTCCCCGGCCATGATCAGCCGGCTGCTCGACATTCCCGAGCCGCAGGTTCAGCGCGCCTGCTTTTCCGCCCGCATCCGGCTCTCTCAATTGCTCGCCGAACAAGCCCGCAACGAAGCCGCCTGAATCCTCCGTGCCAATTGTGTAATCCGTTGTGTAGCCCGGACTTAAAGTCCGGGCTGGAACTCAAGTTACAGTGTCTGCTTCTTATGCCTCCGCTGCGCGGCCCAGCCTTCCTTGATTGTCTGCCTCGCGCGCCCCAGTGCCAGCGCATCCTCCGGCACATCCTCCGTGATGCACGAACCGGCCGCGATATAGGACCCATTGCCCAGCTTGATCGGAGCCACCAGGGTAGAATCGCTGCCCACGAAGACGTTGTCGCCGATGATCGTTTTGCGTTTGGCCACGCCGTCATAATTGCAGGTGATGGCCCCAGCGCCCACATTCACCCCTTCGCCGATCTCGGCGTCGCCCAGGTAGGTCAAATGGTTTACTTTGGATCCCTTGCCCAGGCGAACTTTCTTGGTTTCGACAAAATTGCCCACGTGCGCGCCCTCGGCGATCTCGCTCTCAGGCCGCAGATGCGCATAAGGCCCAATCAACGCACCGTCATCCACCCGGGACTGACTAATCATGCAGCCTTGGCGTACCAGCACCCGGTTGCCCACCGTCGCGTGTTCCAGGACCGAGTAGGAGCGGATACGGCACTCAGATCCCACCTTGGTTTCACCCAAAAGCTGCACAAAGGGTTCAATCACAGTGTCTGCTCCAACCGTCACCCCGGAATCGATCACTGAAGTCTCGGGACGAAAAATCGTCACTCCTTCAGCCATCAGCCGCCGCGCAGTAATGAGCCGGAGCTTGCCATCGATTGCCATCATCTCCGCGATGGTATTTGCGCCCAGCACCTCATCGGGATCGCTCGCTTCCAAAGCCAGTACCCGTTCCCCGGCCTTCACCAGGATCTCCGCCATGTCTGTCAGGTAGAACTCACCATGAGCGTTATTGGTCCCCAGACTGTCGATATGGGCAAACAAGGGTTTGCTGGCAAACCCATAAATTCCAGAGTTGATCTCCCGCGCTCTTTCTTTTTCGGGAGTCAGGGCCTTAGGCTCAACAATCTCCTGGACCTCATCGGATCCGTTCGGCCTACGGATCACCCGTCCATAGCCTTTTAAATCGTCCGGCGCAGCTGTGAGCACGGTCATTGCCGCTCTGCGCTCAAGGTGGAAATCGCGAACCGTCCGTATTGTCTCTGGCCGGATGAGCGGCACATCCCCCGAAAGCACGATTACATTCTCATAGTCCTGAACCGCCTGCCGTGCTGTCTGTACGGCATGTCCCGTGCCCTTTTGCTGGGTCTGTTCCACGAACTGCACTCCCAGGGCGGAGATGGAATCCTTCACCAGGCCGGCCTCGTGCCCAACAACCACATAAATATCTTCCGGTGGAACAATCTGCCGCGCTGCGTCGACCACGTGCCGTATCAGAGTCTTGCCCCCAACCTCATGCAGAACCTTTGGACGTTTGCTTTTGAGCCGTGTTCCTTTGCCCGCAGCCATAATCACGATTGCGAATTGCATCGTCCATTCTCCTTTGAAAACAAAAAGATGAAACAGCAGATCGAGCGACCTGCTGTTTCATCTTAACCACCAATGGGCTCTATCCCGGATACCAATCGCAGGGATACCGCAGGTCTCCCCCTCAAGCCTGCTGCGGTCTCACAACTCCGCACGGGTGCCCCAGTTCGCCAAAGCGCACCTGGCCGAGAATGATCGGCGAAACCCCACCAAAGTCTTTCATCTTGAAAGGGGCATCAGCAACTACTGTCGTTGCTGCAACTGATCTCCGCCTCTGGAATCGCCAACCGTCTTCGATGTAGTCACACTAATCGGCGACTGCAAATGAAAGCTAACCAGCGTTTCAGTAGGAATCTGCACCTGCTGTCCCCGTGTAACTCCGTTGACGCCAGCGCCGACGCCGCCCCCAGTGACTGCTCCAATCGCTGCGCCTTTCCCACCACCCAAAAGGCCCCCGAGAATAGCGCCTACCGCGGCACCCCCTCCGGTCTTTTCTGCCGTATTCTTTCCTCGGCCATTCCCTTGCTTGGTAAATGCATCGGTCACCACATCCACCGGATGATCAACCGTATCGATGCGTGTCAGCTCGATCGATAATTGCGAGCTGCCGGAAAAGTGAGTGGCATCTTTAGCCGTAATCACCCGTCCCACCACGGAAGCACCCGACCGCGCCACAACCATTCCGTCCGCGATCAAATCTCCGGCCAGTGATCCATGGAAAACTGAGTTCGACTGCGTACTCGCGCTATCCAGCGTATCGGTCATGCGAATCGGAATAACCGTGCCCGCGGGCAGCGTCACCGTCTTGACCGGCGGAGGTGGAGGCGGCGCAGGAGGAGCCACCACCTGCACCTTCTCTGGCTCAGGCGCAGCCGCCGGCGTCGGCGGAGGAGGCGGCGGCGGAGGTGCAGCCTCAGCTATCTCCTTTTCCTTATGGCGCCGCTCAGGCTTGGGCGGAGGAGGCACCTTTGCTACCCGCGCAGGAGCCACCACCAGGTTGTTGACCACCGTCCTTACCCCATCGACCGAGGCGCTATCAGCCGCGGCCAACGCGCGCGAGGCGTCGTTGTCTACCTTGCCGGTCAGGGTAGCCACGCCGTTAGCCACAGCCACCTGGATACCCTGCCCAGACAATGCCGATTCGGCAGTAATCTTCGCCTGAATATCACTGCCGATCTGCTGATCGTTCCGCACCGCAGGGGGTGCAGGTTGCGTAGCCGGTGTTGCCTGCTGTGCAGCAGGTTGTTCCGCGGGTTGCTTATTGCAGCCCGAACCCAGAATCAGCAAACCCGTCAAAGCCACTAGCGAAATGCCGCTTCGAGTTGAAAAGTCATACTTCATAGGGGATACCTCAAACTTTTGTCTCGCCTGTTCTCCCTTTTGACGTGGAAACCTCTGTCAGGGTGTCACATTGAGACCGAATATTGCATCTCATAAATTGTTGCGGGTTCTGGGCACCTTGGCAAAAGTATCTTGGGTTGGAATCCGGGTGCTAACCCGTCTCCACAAGCGAAAGCAGTATATTGAAGTAAGCTCAGCAAAAATAAGGGGAAATCCATGTCAGACGAAATTGAAGACAACGGTGGCGGAAGTGGTTTCGGTTGGTTTCTGGTAGGGCTTGGCATTGGTGCAGCGATCGGTGTGCTGTACGCTCCCCAGGCTGGAACAGAAACCCGGGAAAGTTTGGCCGAAGGCGCGCGCGAACGTGCCGAATACTTGAAGCAAAAATCGAGAGAAGCGGCGGCCCAGGTCAACACCTACGTCGACGCGGGCAAAGACCAGTTTGGCGACTATGTCGAGCGGGGCAAGCAAGCTGTCGCGCAAGGGCGTTCCCAGGTTGAGGACTACGTCGAGCGCGGCCGCAAGGTAGTTGCCAAGCACGCAAACAAGGTGACAGCGGCTGTCGATGCAGGGAAGAACGCTTACACTGCTACGACGTCGCCGACTGACGGGCAGATCTGAAGTAGAAATGGACAAGTCATCGCAGGACCTGTTAGTCATTTTCATTGCCATTGCCGCAATTAGCATTCTGATGCAGGCGGGCTTCACGGTGGCCATGTTCGTCGGCGCCCTCAAAGCGCGGAAGAAACTCATGGCGCTTGTCGATGACGTCCGTCTGCACGCCATGCCTGTCATCATGTCGTCCCGCGAAGTGATCCAGGACGTCTCGCCAAAGATAAAGACCATCACAGAAAACTTAACGGCCACCAGTACGACCTTGCGTGCCAAAGCGGAGCAAATCAGCACGGTGGTAGGCGACGTAACCAATAAGGCTCACGTGCAGGCCTCGCGTGTGGACGGCATGGTTAAGAGCACGCTCGACCATCTGACCCTCGCTGTTCAGGCGCTCGAACACGGCGTCGCGGCGCCCGTCCGCCAGGTCAATGGCATCATCAACGGCTTGCGCGCCGGCGTCGACGTGATGCGAAGGAAAACCCCCAGCAATCATCTCGATCCCGAAGACGATCTATTCGTCTAGCGCTTATACGATCCAGCCCCCGCCAACGACCTCATCCTCAAGATAGAAAACTGCCGCCTGCCCGGGAGTGACAGCCCGGACGGGCTCGTCAAACCGCACCTCAACCTCATCCGTACTTACTGACCGCAGCGTCGCCCAGGCCGGCTCATGGCGATGTCGAATCTTCACTTGCGCTCTCATCTCGCCGTCCAGTCCCGCGATCGAGATCCAATTCAACCTCTGCGCCCGCAGCGATGCACGCTGCAGCTCCTGCTCTGTCCCGACGGTCACCTGCTTACGCTCGCTATCGATCGAGATCACATAAAGCGGAGAAGGGGAGGCGAGGCCCAGCCCCTTGCGCTGTCCCACCGTAAAGTTGTGTATGCCTGCATGATGTCCCCGGGGCTGTCCACCCACTGAAATCAGCTCCCCCGCGGTATCCGGCACAACTTCGCCCTGCTCTTCCAGGTAGGCGTCGAGGAAGCGCTTGTAATCGCCACCGGGAATGAAGCAAATCTCCTGGGAATCCGCCTTGTTCGCCAGCGCCAGGCCATATCCGCGTGCCAACTCGCGCACTTCTGGCTTGGTAAACCCGCCCAGCGGGAAGAGCGTGCGCGAAAGCTGTTCCTGCGTCAGCCCAAAAAGGAAATAGGTCTGGTCCTTACTGGCATCCGCCGGCCGCTTGAGAATCCAGCGACTACGCTCCGGGTCGTACTCATTGCGCGCATAGTGGCCGGTAGCGACCTGCTCCGCCCCGATCTGCCGGGCAGTCAGCAGCAACTGGTCGAACTTCAGGTGGTTGTTGCACAAGCTGCAGGGAATTGGCGTCCGTCCGGCGAGATACTCATCGACGAAAGGCCGAATCACATCCCGCTCGAAGCGCTCCTGATGATTCACCACGTAGTACGGAATAGCCAGCGTCTCCGCTACCCGGCGCGCGTCGTAGACGTCGTCAATCGAGCAGCAGCGTCCCTGCACCTGCTCCGGCATGCCCTCCTTACCAGCCAGCCGGCGCTGATTCCAAAGCTGCATGGTGAGCCCCACTAGCTCGTGCCCTTCGTCCTTGAGCATGGCGGCGACGGTAGAGGAGTCCACCCCGCCCGACATGGCCACCGCGATGGTCATCGTGTCACCACCGAGAGCTCCCGCATCCGCGCCACCTGCGAAGTCACCAGCTCAATTGCCCGATCAATCTCTTCTTCGCTCGTCCCCCGGTGCAGGCTAAAGCGCAGGCTGCTGCGTGCCCGGTCTCGAGACAGGCCCATCGCTTCCAGCACATGGGAGGGTTCATTGGCGCCGGAAGAGCAGGCCGCTCCGCTCGACACCGCCAGACCCTTAAGGTCGAGCGCAATCACCAGCGCTTCCCCATCGAGCGATTCGAACCACAGATTGGTAGTGTTCGGCACCCGCGCAGTCTCTCCGCCGTTCACGCCGCTTGCACATGCCAGCAGCCTTGTTTCCAGCCGATCCCGTAAGCCTCGCATGCGCTCTGCCGTGTCACTGCGCATCGCGCACTCCGCCGCCGCACCCAAACCTACGATTCCCGCGACATTCTCCGTCCCCGCCCGTCGCTGCCGTTCATGCGCACCCCCAGCGGAGAGGGGCTCCACCCGCGTGCCCCGGCGAACGAACAGCGCTCCCGTGCCTTGCGGCCCATGCATCTTATGCCCGGAGATACTCAGCAGCTGGCACCCAATCGAATCGACGTTGAGGGGGATCTTTCCTGCGGCTTGCACTGCGTCAACATGAAAGCGGATCCCGGCTTCGCCGGCAATCCGGCCGATCTCCTCCACCGGCTGCAAAACGCCGGTCTCATTATTGGCCATCATCACGCTGATCAGACTGGTATTTGGCTTGAGCGCCTTGCGCACATCCTCGGCGGCCAAAACCCCCTGACTGTCCACTGGCAGGAACTCTACATCGACCCCGCGCTCGCCCAATCGTTCGACCGCATGCAGCACTGCATGGTGTTCCACGGCGCTGGTGATGACGTGATCCCCGGCCCGCACCGAGCCCCCCACCGAACCAAAGATCGCCAGGTTATCGCTCTCCGTCCCACCGCTCGTGAACACGATTTCTGACGGACGGCACCCCAGGAATTGGGCCACCCGTCCGCGTGCGTGCTCGACAGCGGAACGCGCATGCTGGCCTTCCTGGTGAATCGACGAAGCATTTCCGAACTGTTCCAGCAAAAACGGCCGCATCGCCTCCAGCACCTCAGGGAGCAGAGGAGTGGTAGCATTCGCGTCCATATAAATTCGCCGCACACCTCTATTCTACGGGAATTAGACGGCGTCGTTGACAACTCCGGCCAGCCAACCTGCTAGGCTTCTGTCTGCAAAACGCTCCTTAAGAAAGGTCAACCATGAACTTCAAAGCCTGTAGAACAGCCGTTGCAACACTTGCCCTGACGACATTATTAGTCCCCGCCTTCGCCGCGACTGGAGACGTTCCCGTCCGTCTCGCCGCCCCCCAGGCCTCTCCGGCCCAGGTCTTCGGTAAGCTGATCAGCGGCCAGGAAGAAGAGATCGTCGCTGTGGCCGAAGCTATGCCCGCCGACAAGTACAGCTTCGCGCCCACCAATGGCGAATTCAAAACAGTACGCACCTTCGGTCAGCAGCTCACCCACATCGCAGAAGCGCAGTATTACTTCTTCGGCGGGTTCGGTACCAAGCCAACCATCGATCCGAAATCGCTTGACAAACTAACCAGCAAAGACGAAATCGTGAAAGCTCTCAAAGATTCCTTTGCCTTTGCCCACCAGGCAACGGAGACCATAACACCGGAAAACGCATTTGAGGTGGTAGAGGAGCGGGACGGGACCAACACCCGAGCCAGCATCACCGCCTTCTCCATAGGCCACACCGAAAACCACTACGGCCAGATGATCGAATACCTGCGCATGAACGGAATCATCCCGCCCGCTAGTCGCAAATAGCCATTTGCGGAAAGACGGCTTTCGAGTGGGCGAAGCAGTCCCGAAGGGACGACACAGCCTGTAGCCCGGCACGGCAGTGCCGGGTAGGCTGCGATTTATGAGGCGAGGCCCGGAGGGACGACACATCTCCCAGCTTTAGCGCTGAGGGTTGTTTTTCGTGCGGTTTGCGAGTCTACCGCTTCTCGACCGCGACGTACTTCACCGGATAATCCGGACCAATGTACTCCGCCCGCGGACGAATCAACCGATTATCATCCAGCTGTTCGATCACATGAGCAGCCCACCCGGAAATTCTGCTCACCGCAAAAATCGGCGTAAACAGATCCAGGTCGATCCCCAGCATGGTATAGGTCGAAGCCGAATAAAAATCCACATTCGCGTTCAACTTCTTTTCCGCCAGCACATGCTTCTCGATCGCCCGCGACATCTTGAACCACTTAGCGTTCCCTGAGGACTCGCCCAGCTCTTCAGACATCTTGCGCAAGTGGGTCGCTCGTGGATCCTCGGTGTGGTACACCCGGTGGCCGAACCCTGAAATTTTCTTCTTCTGCGCCAGCAGCTTGGCCACATGATCGACCGGATCAACCCCCTCCTTGTCGATGGCAAAAAGCATCCGCATCACAGCTTCGTTTGCCCCACCGTGCAGCGGACCCTTAAGCGCGCCGATAGCCCCGGTGATGGCAGAGTGAATATCCGAGAGGGTAGCCGCGATCACGCGAGCGGCAAAGGTCGAGGCATTCAGTTCATGATCGGCATGAAGAATCAGCGCGACGTCGAACGTCTTGGTCGCCGTCGCAGAGGGCTTTTCCCCATTCAGCATCCACAAAAAGTTTGCCGCGTGGCTCAGCGATTTATCCGGCTCCACCACGGTCTTACCTTTGCGCAGCCGGTCGTAGGCCGCTACCAGCATGGCAATCTGGGACGTCAGCCGAAAACTCTTGCTCACATTGGCATCGTGCTCGTTGTTGCTCTCGTCGCGATCATAGAAGCTCAGAGCCGAAACCGCGGTACGCAGCACTTCCATCGGGGTTGCGCTGGGCGGAAACGAGCGCAGCAGGTCAATAATTTTAGGGTCCAGTTGGCGAGCGTCGCTCAGCCGTTTGCTGAACTCCTCCAACTCCGCCCGCCGGGGAAGCCGTCCAAACCACAGAAGATAGGTGATCTCCTCGAACGTCGATTTCTCGGCCAGCTCGTGAATATCGATCCCGCGATAGGCTAGGACCCCAGCATCGCCGTCGATCCAGCAAATCCCCGAGTTCGCTGCAACTACTCCCGCAAGTCCCTTGCCCACCACCGCCGTAGACATTCTGATTGCTCCTCTTCTCTTGAGATGCCCCGAGGGGGATATCCTGGTGGTCAACCGGCCAGTCTGTCTGTTTATAGCGCAGCGCTCTGAATCTTGTCACTTAGACGGAAGCGGCCGCATTTGCGGACGCGTCTTCTATCCTCTGGGAACAAGACGGTCCTTTCCTGGGACCGGCTGGATCCCATTACGAAAGTGGCATGTGGCTGCCCAGCACGGGGAGTTGGCCGATAATACCCCCCCGCAGCGATGACTTCCGCAGTCTCCACCCGTCCATTGTAGGATGGGGAAATACAAAGCGTTCCCGGTAGAAAAGAGGCAGATCGCATGAGCGACGAAAGCTTGGACATGGTCGAAAGAACCCACTCTGGAGTATTCATAGCCCTGGTTGGCTTTGCTGTGTTGGCGTCCGCCGGCGGGTTGATCTGGAGCTACACGCTGGAAAATCGCCTGGAAAAATCCCAGGCAGCGCTGGTAAACGCGCAGCAGCAAAACGATAAGCTGGCTGAAAGCCTCAACGAAACCAACGCCAAACTGCGCGTCACGTCGGAAACCCTGGGTCAGAGTGTGGGTCTTACTCAGCGCCAACTGGAAGCCCGAGCCAGCGAGTTCCTCAAGCGCCAGCAAGCCGAGACCGCCCGGCTGGAGAAAGAGCAACAAGCCGCCCAGGCCGAATCTCAGAAGCAGATCGGTGCCGTCTCAACCGACGTCAATTCGGTAAAGACCGACGTCGGAGGGGTAAAGACAGACGTAGCTGCGACCAAGACAGAGCTAGCCAACACGGAAACCCAACTGAAAAGGGTAACTGGCGATTTGGGTGTGACCAGCGGTCTGGTAGCGACCAATGGCAGGGAACTGGAGATCCTCAAGCACAAGGGTGATCGTAACTATTACGACTTGAACCTGACCAAGGGAGCCAAGCCGACCCCCATCTCAGGTATTAGCCTTTCGCTCAAGAAGGCTGACACCAAGCATTCGAAGTACACCCTTCTGGTGGAATCCGACGACAAGAAAATCGAGAAGAAAGACAAGGGTCTCGATGAGCCGGTCCAGTTCTACACCGGCAAAGACAAACTCCTCTACGAGCTGGTAATCAACACCATCAACAAGAACCAGGTAATAGGCTACCTGGCCACCCCAAAGAACACCCCAACCTCTCAGCCGTAGACCCTCAGCCACAATGGACGGGTGCCCCACCCTTCGCTTGGGGAAGGGTGGGATACGCAGGGCCTCCCCCTCAAGCCTGCTGCGGCCCCAACAACTCCACACGGGTGCCCAGGTTCGCTCCGGCGTACCTGGGCCGAAAACGATGGGCGAAGCCCAACCACAGCCTTGTTCTCTCTGGAAGCGCCATCCTACCCTTTGTCATCTCGACCGGAGCGTTAGCGCAGTGGAGAGATCTCTGTGTGGATGCCTTTACCTGGAAATGTTTTTCAACCGAAGCAGTGCAGGCTACTGCCGGGGAAGCAGCAATTCCAAATTCTTATGGTGCATCAACGTAACCACCACCTTGGCCGACTGCAGCGTATCCCATTGTTCCTTGGTGATAGGAAAATTAAAAATACATAATCCTTGAACAGATTGCCCGGGCGATAAGGTGATGTCCCGATGGATCGCGTCCGCGCGCAAGTAACTCAGCGAAGGATAGGCCTGAAACACCCGGTCCATATCCTTATCCCCGGCAGTCGTATTCACCTGCTCAGACCCATCTGGCAGCTTGATCGTCGACGAAACATCCTGCAGGAATAGAGGAATGTCCGTCTGATTCCGAACCCTCACCTTAGCCAGGATCAACAGCTGGTCGTAATATTCGCCTGAGCCTTGCATCCCTTCGCTGCCGCCCCCGCTATTAATCAGGGTGTGCACGGGATAAAGGTTCATCGTCAACACCTCTCCCGCGGCCACTGGCGGCCTCTGTCCCAGGTAAACATAAAGCCCGATGGCGATGATCATCACAATGGCGGCGATGACGACAGTTTTTATCGCCGCTTTAAACGGGTGCGGCGGATCGACCTGCGCCAGATTAGGTCCGGGGCCGGAGAGTTCCGATAGATCGGCGGATTCGCTCACTTCGCTCACTGTCTTCGAATTTTAGCCCAATTAGCTACCGGGCATAAGTTACTAAAGAGGCCCGTCCACCTTGACGGGCGGTACCCGAATATCGTACTTCGCGATGCTGGCGACGACCACGTATGCGGTTTTCCTTCAAAGAAAATCGCAGAATGTTGATCAAGGCACCTGGTCTTGACACGAAATCCGGGCATGAAAACGTTGTGCTGCAGAAGGATTGTCCAATGGGACCCACAAAGTTCCTCTACACTAATCTGGACCGCATGCGAATTCTGATTACCGGCAAGAATGGACAGGTTGGGACCGAGCTCTCTCGCCGGTACGAGTCGCAAGGAGACGTGTTCTTAACGGGCCGGGACGAATGCGATCTCAGCAGCGAAGAAAGCATCCGTGATGCAGTGCGGCGGGTAAAACCCACGGTCATCATCAACTCAGGTGCCTACACGGCTGTGGACCAGGCAGAGAAAGACCGTGCCCTCTGCTTCACCGTCAACGCAGCCGCTCCCCGGGTGCTGGGAGAGGAGGCGGCCGGGCTGGACGCTCTTCTCATCCACTACTCCACTGACTATGTCTTCGACGGAACCAAATCCGGTCCCTATTCGGAAGGCGACCCCATCCACCCTCTGAGCGTTTACGGGGAGTCGAAGGCAGCCGGGGAAGCGGCCATCGCCGAGACTGGGTGCAAATACCTGATTCTTCGAACCAGCTGGGTCTATGGGGCTCATGGCAAGAATTTTCTTCTGACCATGCTCCGGCTCGGTGCGGACCGCCCCGAGTTGCGCGTAGTCGACGACCAGGTCGGCGCTCCTACTTCAGCCGCTGCCATAGCCGAAGCCACGGCACGGCTGGTCGACTCCGCCGCCCCGGGCGCGTCTGGAATCTATCACATGACGGCCGCCGGCTCGACCTCGTGGTATGGCTTTGCCTGCGCAATTCTCAGCGCTGTGATGGGCCCCACCGCTCCACGAATGCAACCTATACCTGGGTCGGACTATCCAACTCCAGCCAGGCGGCCTGCGAACTCAGTGCTCGCCAACGAGAAATTTGCCCGAACCTTTGGCTTTCGGCTGCCATCATGGCAGCAGCAACTTGATCAGGTTCTTGCCGGTATGCGGCTGGCAACAGCAACCAACGAGGTTAATCGATGAAGTCAGAAGCGACCGTGATTGCCGATGTGCAGCTCTTGGAACCGAGGGTTTTCGAAGACAGCCGAGGCTCCTTTTTTGAAAGCTACAATGAACGGGTTTTGGCGGACCTCGGCATTTTCAGCCCCTTTGTTCAGGACAACCAATCGTTTTCCCTCAAGGACGTAGTCCGCGGTCTTCATTATCAGGTGAAGCAGCCTCAGGGAAAGCTGATTCGCTGTCTGAGCGGCGAGATCTTCGACGTCGCCGTCGATCTTCGCCGTAATTCCCCTACCTTTTGCAAGTGGGTAGGAGAAACGCTGAGCAGCAGCAATCGCCGTATGCTATGGATTCCCCCGGGCTTTGCCCATGGCTTCATGGTCCTTTCCCAGGGCGCGGAAGTTCTCTACAAAGCCACCGATTTTTACGCTCCCCAACATGAACGCACCCTTCTGTGGAACGACCCCACTCTGCAGATCGAATGGCCGCGCAGCAATCAAGCCATCCTTTCGGTAAAGGATCTTGCCGGATCCACCCTGGAGCACGCCGCCGTCTACGAGCAACCCCTTCAGCAACTCCGGAAAACCTACCCCCAGCCCGTCACCAGGTAAGCCGCGTCAGGGAATGGGGCGGAAAAACTCTGGCTGTTGAGGAGTACGGGTGTAGCCCCCGGATGGGATTGTTGAGCCATGGTCACTGTCAAGATACCAGCCGGCCCATGGCATAAAATGAATCCCAGGAGCACTCCTTCTTGAAACGAGCTTTGATCACCGGCATAACCGGTCAGGACGGCGCCTACCTCGCAGAGTTCCTTCTAAAAAAGGGGTACGAAGTGCACGGCATCAAGCGCCGCACTTCCTTGCTGAATACCAACCGCATCGACCATCTCTACGAGGATCCTCATCAGGAGAGGCGCCGCTTGGTGCTCCACTACGGCGACATGACCGATTCGTCCAGCCTCATCCACGTGGTCGAGAAGGTCCAGCCCGACGAAGTCTACAACCTCGCCGCCCAGAGTCACGTCCAGGTATCGTTTGAAGAGCCCGAATACACCGCCAATTCCGACGCGTTGGGCACTCTGCGGCTGCTCGAAGCTATTCGCATTCTGTCCCTCACCCAAAAGGCCCGCTTCTACCAGGCCTCTACCTCCGAGATGTACGGCCTGGTGCAGCAGATACCGCAATCGGAAAAGACTCCCTTTTACCCTCGGTCACCCTATGGATGCGCCAAGCTCTACGCCCACTGGATCACCATCAACTACCGCGAATCCTACGGCCTGTATGCTTGCAACGGCATCATGTTCAACCACGAGTCGCCCATGCGTGGCGAAACCTTTGTTACCCGCAAAGTGACCCGGGCCATGGCCCGCATCAAGCTCGGCCTGCAGAAAAAACTCTACCTGGGCAACCTTGATTCCAAGCGCGACTGGGGGCATGCCCGCGATTACGTCGAGATGCAGTGGCTCATGTTGCAGCAGGCGCGCCCCACAGATTATGTCATTGCCACCGGGGTGCAATATAGTGTCCGCGAATTCGTCACCATGGCTGCGGCGTGTCTTGACATCCATTTGGATTGGACAGGGGAGGGAATCGCGGAGGAGGCCTACGACCAGCACGGCAACGCCATCGTCGCCGTCGATCCTCGTTACTTCCGGCCGGCGGAAGTGGCAACACTGTTGGGCGATTCCAGCAAAGCCCGAAAAGAGTTAGGCTGGTCACCGCGGACTAATTTCCGCACCCTGGTGGAGGAGATGGCCACCGAGGACCTGAAAGCCGCCGAACGGGACGCCCTGGTAACTCAGCACGGCTACGCCGCCTACAATTTCCATGAATCCTGACCGGAGGCAAATGCCATGAAGAAAGACAGCCTCATCTACGTTGCCGGGCACCGTGGTCTGGTGGGCTCGGCCATCTGCCGCAATCTACGCCAGCAGGGCTTTGAGCGGCTCCTGTTGCCATCGCGCGCAGACCTAGACCTGACCAACGCAATTGCCGTGCGCAGCTTCTTCGAGCTGGAGCGTCCGGAATACGTGTTTCTTGCAGCGGCCAAGGTGGGCGGCATCTTAGCCAACAATCTTTACCCGGCAGACTTCATCCGGGAAAACCTGATCATTGAGACCAACGTAATCGATGCCTGCTACCGCGCGGGAGTCGACCGGCTCCTCTTTCTGGGCTCTTCCTGCATCTACCCCAAGCTTTGCCCACAACCGATCAAGGAGGAGTATCTGCTCACCGGACCCTTGGAGCCCACCAACCGTCCGTATGCGGTGGCCAAGATCGCCGGTATCGAGATGTGCTGGTCTTACAACCGCCAACACCACACCCGCTATCTCGGCGCCATGCCCGCTAATCTCTACGGTCCGGGCGACAACTTCGACCCCCAGAACTCTCATGTGCTGGCCGCGCTGATTCGCAAGGTAGCGGAAGCCAAGGCGGCGGGCCGAAAGCAAATCGAAGTATGGGGAACAGGCAAACCGCGCCGCGAGCTGCTCTTCAGCGAAGATTTGGCCGAAGCCTGTGTCTTCCTCATGAACCTTGACGAAGCCCGTTACTCGTCTTTGCTCGAGGATGTGCCCCTCATCAACATCGGCACCGGCACTGACGTGACCATACGTGAGTTAGCCGAGCAAGTCTGCGAGGTCCTGGGCTTCCGGGGCGAGCTGCAATTCGACACCACACGTCCCGATGGAACACCGCAAAAACTGCTCGATGTAACGCGCCTACAAAGCCTCGGCTGGCACTCCACAACAACGCTGGCCGAAGGAATAGCCCTAACCTACGAGGCCGCCCGCCCGCAACTGGAAGCCGTAACCGCCAGGTAGCAATCGTCCTCCGGTTTAAGAGAAAAACAGCGCAACCTGCTCCGCCTTAGGA
>CAVXRU010000043.1:0-71850 GCA_963763905.1 uncultured Acidobacteriaceae bacterium
CTCCAGACGAATCCCAGTTCGCTACGTTCCGAGGAGTCGGCGCCACGATCCCGCCGCCGAGCGATGACCCGAAGGCGCCGCCGAATCTTTACACCGCGATGCAGGAGCAACTCGGGTTGAAGATGGGACCCGCAAAAATCCCCACTGACGTGATCGTTATCGACCATGTCGAGAAGCCTTCTGAGAACTGAAGTATGGAGTGGCGGAAATTGCTGCGGCCTATACCAAAGGGTTTCTGCCTCGTCTTGATTTTTTGGGTGATGGCATTTGCACGCCCAGCCCTTGCTTCGGAGTATCACGGCCTGGTCACGTTTGGCGGATTACCTCTTCCTGGCGCCACTGTGACGGTTACGCAATCCACAAAAAAGCTCTCCACTGTCTCTGACCAGAGCGGTATGTTTACCTTTTCCGACCTGACGGACGGTCCGGGGAAAATTGAGATCGAGATGCAGTGTTTCTCGCCGGTACAGGCGGACATAACGATTTCGCCCGGCGCACCGGCTGCGACGTGGGAGTTAACGCTCCTACCGCTCGACCAGATCGCTAAGCTAACCAAGCTTGCACCCGTTGTCTCGCCCTCGCTGCGGGTTGCGCCCAAAGCACCCGCGGGATCGGAGAACCCGGTCGAGATACCGAAGCCGGCGGAGGAAGCAAACCAACAGTCTTCCGACGGCTTTCTGGTGAACGGAAGCGTGAATAACGCAACGACGTCGCGCTTTTCGCTGGATCAGGCATTTGGTAATCGAAGATCTAACAGCAGAGCGCTCTACAACGGCGGCTTTGCTGCCATTGTAGATAACTCGGCCCTGGATGCCCGGCCATACTCGCTGAGCGGACTTGAGACACCCAAGCCTTCCTACAGTCGGGTCACGGCCATCGTCACCCTGGGCGGGCCGCTCAGGATTCCACATCTGCTGCCGCGCGGACCGACCTTCTTTGTCGCCTATGAGTGGACGCGGGACCATACCGCCGCGACCGACCCCGGCCTCGTGCCGACTGAGGCGGAGCGTACCGGCGATCTTTCGGACCTGGTCAACCCACTTGGCCAGCCGCTCGTCGTTTATGATCCCGCCACCGGGCTGCCCTTTCCCGGCAATGTGGTTCCGGTCAGCTCCCAAGCGCAGTCACTGTTACAGCTCTATCCGTTGCCCAACATAACCGGCAACTCGCTCTACAACTACCAGATTCCGGTTCTCAACAGCCAGCATCAGGATGCTCTTCTTTCGCGTCTGGATAAGACGCTCGGCCATCGAGACACGCTTTACGGGAGCTTCAACTTCCAGAGCATTCGCGCCGGCAACACCAATCTCTTCCAATTCGTCGACACCACCGATACCCTGGGGATCAACGCCAACATCAACTGGTCGCATCGTTTCAACCATCACATCTTCGGCAACACTAGTTACCGGTTCAGCCGGCTGAGAACGCACATCGTGCCGTATTTCGAAAACCGGCAAAACATTTCCGGCGAGGCCGGTATCTCGGGCAATAATCAGGACCCGGCGAACTGGGGCCCGCCCTCGCTGACCTTCTCCAGTGGCATTACGCCGCTCATGGATGAACAAAGCTCGTTCAATCGTAACCGCACCGATGGCTTTTCCGGATCTGCCGGCGTTTATCGCGGTCGACACAACATTACGGTAGGCGGCGATTTGCGCAAGCAGCAATACAACGATTTTTTCCAGCAGGATCCGCGAGGCACCTTCACATTCACCGGCGCCGCGACCCAGGGCGCATCCAACAGCGTTACGGCCAGCGGCTCTGACCTGGCGGACTTCCTCATTGGCGTGCCGGATACCAGTTCCATCGCATTCGGAAACGCGGATAAATATTTACGGCAAACCGCCTATGACGCGTACTTCATGGATGACTGGCGCATCTTGACAAACCTGACCATCAACGCCGGGCTGCGCTGGGATTATGGCACGCCGATCACGGAAATCTATGGGCGGCTGGTGAATCTTGACGTTGCTCCCGGGTTTACGGACGTTGCTCCGGTACTGGGGAGCGATCCTATCGGCCCGCTGACCGGCAGCCACTATCCTACGTCGCTGATCCGCCCGGACAAGCGCGGTTTCGAGCCGCGGGTGGGCATTTCCTGGCGGCCCATTCCGGCGTCCACCATTGTGGTGCGCGCCGGGTATGGCATTTATGACGACACGTCTGTCTATCAGACATCCGCGCTCTACCTGGCCCAGCAGGCACCCCTCTCGAAAAGTTTGAGCGTCGATAATAGCCCCGCGTGCCGGCTGACCCTGGCCAACGGGTTTGCGCCCTGTCCCTCGATTACTGAGAATACGTTCGCTGTCGACCCTAACTTCAGGATTGGATATGCGCAGTTGTGGAATTTGGCGATTCAACGCGATCTACCAGCGGCGTTGCAGCTCACCGCAACCTACCTGGGAGTCAAAGGGACACGAGGGGTGCAGCAGTTCCTGCCCAATACTTATCCCATCGGAGCGGTCAATCCTTGTCTCAGCTGCCCTGCGGGGTTTGTTTATCAAGCGTCCGGCGGGGATTCCACACGGGAGTCGGGGCAATTGCAGTTGCGGCGCAGGCTGCGCAGCGGCTTCACGGCGTCGCTGCTTTATACGTTTTCTAAATCGATCGATGATGACGCGTTCCTGGGCGGCCAGGGCCACGTCTCCAGCAGCAGCCAGACTGCAGCACCCTCCGGTGGGCCTGGTCCGAATTCCGGACAGGGCTCGGGCGGGAGTTCGACGGGGACTGCATCCACCACCACACAGAGCGCCTCGCCCACAGCAGCCATCGCGCAGAACTGGCTTAACCTGCATGCGGAGCGCTCGCTTTCCAGCTTCGATCAACGGCACCTGCTTAGCCTGCAGGCGCAATACACGAGCGGGGAAGGACTCGGCGGGGGAACGCTGCTGGGAGGATGGCGCGGCAGGGTGCTCAAGGAATGGACGGTAGTGGCCACGTCGGTCATCGGCAGCGGCCTGCCGGAAACGCCGGTCTACCTCGCGGCCGTTCCGGGAACTGGATTCACCGGCACGATTCGACCGGATCCTACGGGCGCACCTATTACCTTGTCGCAAGGAAGGCAGCACCTCAACCCTTCTGCTTATAGCGCGCCGTTCATGGGCCAATGGGGAACCGCGGGCAGAAACTCGATTACCGGTCCGAACCAAATCAGCCTTGATAGTTCCGTTGCCCGGACTTTTCGACCCAGCGGGCGCTTTTTTCTTGATGCCAAAGTGGCGGCGACTAACTTGCTGAATCATCCTGTGTTTACTGGCTGGAATACGACCGTGAACAGCACGCAATTTGGACTACCGCTCGCGCCGAATGCGATGCGCAGCCTGGAAACTTCGCTGCGTCTGAGGTTTTGAGATGAGAATGAAGAAGGCACGTCAGGGGCTAAAAGGCTTCGGTCTAAGACTTCTGCCCTACCACGAACATGGGTGCCCCACATCTCGCTCGTTTTTTGCGAGATGTGGGACTGACGAATGTTGCCCTAAGCTGTTGATTGGGTGTGAAGAGTTTCGGGGTGAGAGCGGTGGAATCCCACATCTCGCAAAAAACGAGCGAGATGCCCCGAATTTCCTGTACGCAGCTCTGGATAGGACCGTGTGTGCGCCTTTCTTTCAAGGAAAGGCGCATGAGGTTCAGGGAACCCACGAAGCTCCACAGGAAATCGGGGATGTGGGGCACCCATGTTCGGGGACAGGCAAGGGCTTTGCTCCTCGATTCTTATTCCTCTTCTTAAGTCTGATCGCTGCTCCATTACATGCGCAGCAGATCGGCCAGAACACGTCGTCGAGCACAGCGGGCACCTACACCCTTACCGCCAAGTCTCAGTTGGTGGTCGAGACGGTTGTGGTGAAAGATAAAGAGGGTAAGTTTATTCCCGGGTTGAGTGCGAAAGATTTTACCGTCACTGAGGACGGTGCGCCGCAGACAATCCGGTTCTGCGAGCACCAGGATCTTGCTGCTGAACAGGCGGCAGTGCCGGCACCGGCGCGGGGCACAGAAGACATCAAAATCTACAAGAAACTTAGCCGTACTCAGCTCGCACCCGAGGCACCCGAAAATAGCCGCTATAAGAATCGACGCTTGCTCGCGCTCTACTTCGATATGTCCGCAATGCGGCCGCCCGACCAGCTGCGCGCGCTTTCCGCCGCTGAGAAATTTCTGCGCGCGGAAATGACAACGGTCGATCTGGTGGCCATCCTCCGCTACCAGGGCGGCTCCGTCGACATCCTGCAGGACTTCACTGCCGATCGCAACAAGCTGCTCAGCATCCTGGAAACGATGATCGTCGGCGAAGGTCAGGGTTCGGTCGAGACGGTGGACGACGCAAGCAGCGCAGACACGGGCGCCGCGTTTGGCCAGGACGACACCGAGTTCAACGTCTTCAATACGGATCGCCAGCTCTCTGCACTGCAGACAGCCTCGAAAATGTTGGGTCAGCTGCAAGAGAAGAAGTCGCTCATCTACTTCGCCAGCGGTTTGCGGTTAAACGGAATTGATAACCAGGCTCAGCTGCATGCGACCGTGGACGCGGCTATTCGCGCCGGCGTTTCGTTCTGGCCCATTGACGCACGCGGATTGGTGGCGCAGGCGCCGCTGGGAGATGCTACCCAAGGCTCACCCGGGAACTCCGGCATCTATTCCGGCACTGCGGCATTGGCCAACACCAACAATTTTCAGCAATCGCAGGACACGCTTTATGCGTTGGCCGGCGATACCGGGGGGAAAGCTCTCTTCGACACCAACGATCTGACGCACGGGATCGTACAGGCACAGCAGGCTATTTCCGATTACTACGTGGTTGGCTACTACACCAGCAATACAGCCAGGAACGGCCACTTCCGGCGGGTGAAGATCTCGCTCAACCAGGATGTCACCGCCAAACTCGAGTACCGCCAGGGCTACTACGCTGATAAAGAATTCAGCAAATTTACCGCGGTCGACAAGGAGCGACAGCTCGAAGACGCACTGATGCTGGAAGATCCGGTTACGGAACTTTCCATTGCCATGGAGATCGATCACTTCCAGCTCAACCGCGCGGAATACTTCGTTCCTATCATCGTCAAGATCCCTGGACGCGAGCTTGCGCTGGCCAAGCGAGGAGGCGCGGAGCATACCCTGATCGACTTTGTCGGCGAAATCAAAGACCTTGTCGGAGGGACGACGGTCAGCAACGTCCGCGATAACGTCAACATCAAGCTCAGCGACGCGACCGCCGCCGAGCTAGCGCGACGGCCTATCGAATACGACACTGGTTTCACTTTGCTGCCGGGCAAGTACATGATCAAGTTCCTGGCGAGGGATGATGAAACGGGGAGGATCGGCACGTATCAAACCACCTTCGTGATTCCAAACCTGAACAAAGAGGTTGCCCACGTTCCGATCAGCTCCGTCGTACTTAGCAGCCAGCGAGTGGACCTTAAAGATGCTCTCTTTAATGCGGAGAAAAACAAGGACAGGACAAAAGAGCAGGAGGTGAACCCGCTGGTGCAGAATGGGCAGAAGCTTATTCCCAGCGTGACTCGTGTCTTTCGCCAGAGCCAGAACATGTATGTCTATTTGCAGGCGTACGAGCAGGGCGCAGCTGGATTTCAGCCGTTGGTCGCGTTCGTGAGCTTCTATCAGGAGCAAGCGAAAGCCCTGGAGACGCCACCGATGGAGATGACACAGGGCTTGAATAATCGGCTGCAGACCATGCCGTTCAGTTTTAGCATTGCGCTCAATCAGCTTCCGCCGGGTGAGTATGAGTGCCAGATTTCCGTGTTGGACCCGAGCGGAAAGAAGGCTGCCTTTTGGCAGGCTCCGGTCAAGGTAGTTCCTTGAGTGCGGCTCTTTCTTAATGAGAGCCGCACTCATGGCGAGGAAAGACGGCGAACTAGGCTGCTCCTTCGCGAGCTCCCTTCCAGAGATCGATCTCTCCCTCTTGCGCGTGTTTATCTATTTCCTTTAGCTCCTCCTCGGTGAAGTGGAGGTTCTTGATCGCGTCGAGGGAGTCGTCGAGTTGTTTCACGTCGCGCGCTCCAATGAGTGCCGAGGTCACGCGTTTGTCGCGCAACACCCAGGCGATTGCCATCTGCGCCAGTGTCTGTCCGCGGCGGGTTGCTATTTCGTTCAGGGCTCGCACACGGTTGAGGTTCTGCTCGCTGAGGAAGTCCTTGAGAAGAGAACTACCTTCCGCTTTGGCGCGCGAGTTCTGGGGCACGCCTTTGAGGTACTTGCTGGTCAGCAGTCCCTGGGCCAAGGGGGAGAAACCGATGCAACCCACGCCCAGTTCGTCGAGAGTGCCCAGTAGTTCCTTCTCTACCCAGCGGTTCAGCATGGAGTAGGACGGTTGATGAATGAGCAGCGGCACTCCTTCGCTCTTGAGAATTTGTGCAGCCTGGCGCGTGCTCTCCGGACTGTAGGACGAGATGCCCACGTAGAGTGCCTTGCCCTGGCGAACAGCGTGGGCCAGCGCTCCCATGGTTTCTTCGAGCGGCGTGTTTGGAGAAGGCCGGTGGGAGTAGAAAATGTCGACGTAGTCAAGCCCCATGCGGCGCAAGCTCTCCTCAAGCGAGGTCAACAGGTACTTGCGCGAACCGCCTATACCGTAGGGTCCAGGCCACATGTCCCAGCCCGCCTTGCTGGAGATCAACAGCTCATGGCGATGGTCGCGAAAGTCTTTGCGCAGGATCTCACCGAAGTTCTCTTCGGCAGATCCATAGGGCGGCCCGTAATTGTTGGCCAGGTCGAAGTGGGTCACGGCGCGATCAAATGCGCGGCGCACGATGGCGCGGCCGGTTTCAAAGACGTCGGCTCCGCCGAAATTCTGCCACAAGCCCAGGGAGACGGGCGGCAAATCCATCCCCGATCGCCCACACCGCCGAAATTGCGCTCCGTCATACCGCTTTGGGTTTGGTACATAACTCATTCGCTTTGCTCTCCTTTTCTCTTTCGATCATGGCACAGTGGACTTGTTACCATGGTACATTGGTACACATGATAGAAGTGGAACGAATTCAAACCGGTGTCCGCATGGAGAAGCGGCTGCTCAAGGTCTTGAAGGGGCTGGCGGAGTTGAAGGATATGAGTCTGGGCGACCTGCTGGAAGGGATCGTGCTGCATGCGTTCGAGGGCAAGGCTCCTTTCTCTGCGCAAACTTTGAAGGAGATCGAACAGCTTAGGAATATTTACGGCTTGACGCTTCGCGCCTCCGATAGCCACCAGTTAAGGGAGCGCAAGTGAGAGGGGGTATTGTTTTGGCGATTATTTTGTCTGCTGCGCAACCAGCGCATGTGAGCAATACATTTCATCTGGTGGTTCGTGCGCCTTTCAGCAGCGCAGCTACTCTCTTTGGCCCTGAGGGAGAGCGCTGCTGGGCTGGTCCGCATTGGAATCCTGAGTTTGTGTATCCGCAGCCGGGCAAGGATGTCCAGGATGCGGTCTTCACGGTCCAGCATGGTTCTCATCGGGCGGTTTGGGTCAACACTGTATTCGATACAGCGGGTGGCCGCATGCAATATGTGTCGTTCATCCTGGACACGCTGGTGTTTACGGTGGATGTGCGATTGACTGCGGTTGATGCGGGACACACGACTGTTGAGGTTAGGTATGCTCGCACGGCGCTCGATGCGGCAGTCAACGATGAAGTTGAGGCAATGGGAAAGAGAGATCTGGAGAGCGGGCCGGAGTGGCAGGAGGCCATTGAGAAATGCCTCCATGAGGCGAGGTGAAGGACCCTTATCTCTCTTTTCTCTCATATTTCGTATACTTTTTCCGGACGGCCCCCCCGAGCATTAATCCTGGGATGTGTAGATTTGAGGCGGGAAAGCGCGGACAGAGCCCAAGGTTAGCGGGGGACAACTTTGATTTCGAAGATGGCGGGCCACTGCTTTCCGGTGACGAAGAGGCGGTCCCGCTTGGCATCGTAGGCAATGCCGTTTAGGACGGATTCTTCGTTGATTTTCTGGTCGTCCGGCAACAGACCGCTCAGGTCGATCCAGGCGATTACGTGGCCGTCGCGAGGACTAATGCGGGCTATGCGGTCAGAGTGCCAGACGTTGGCGTAGATTTCTCCCTTGATGAATTCGAGTTCGTTGAGCTCGTCAATGGTCCTCTCGCCGTCTTTCACCACAATGTGATGAGTCTCTTTGAAGGTGCTGGGATCGCGGAAGCGAAGAGTTGCTGTGCCGTCACTGGTGATCAGTTCCCTCGCCGTGCGAGTCATGCCCCACCCTTCGCCGGTGTAGCTGAGCTGCTTGACAGGGCGCAGGCTGAAACGGTCGTAAACAAAGCAGATTTGCGACTTCCAGGTCCACTGGTAGATGTTCGGTCCCCAGTCGACAATGCCCTCACCAAAGTATTCCGGCGCAAGTGCACGCTTCTGCACCGGTTTGCCGGTTTCCGGCTGGATGGCAAGCAGGGCTGACTGGCCGGCGATGCCGATTCCTTCGTAAAACAATCCATCGAGGTACAGAAATCCTTCGGTATAGCTCTCGGTCGAGTGCGGGTAGCGCGCAACTACTTTGTAGCCCAGGATGGGGGCGGCTGCGGCCACACTGAGCAAACAAGCAGCCAGCCAAAGAAGACCTAGACAGCGTTTCAGCATGGTTTACACCTTACCGGAAACTGCATTGTCACTTCTCCTTAACCCAAGCGAATGATCGAATGGAAGGAGTCCCTGGAAAGGCGCGCATGCGGTGTTTGGTACTTTGCACTCTGATCCTGGTGCCATCGCTGGCCGCACTTGGCCAGTCACCACCGGAAGTTCGCCATTTTGGCCGGAACATTCTGGTCGCCGCGGGAGAGACGGTAAAGAGCGCCGGCTGCTTCCTTTGTTCCGCCGAAGTGAACGGACATACCGAGAGCAACGTGCGGGTGTTTGCGGGAAACGTTTTTCTTAACGGCTCGGTGGATGGTAACGTGCTGGTCTTCGGCGGCAACGTCACCCTCACCAGCAGCGCCCACATTGGCGGCCAGATCTTCATTTTCGGGGGACACCTGCATCAGGACCCCAGTAGCGGCGATCACCCGCATACAGTGCTTCCGCCGATCATCTTCCTGCCCGTGATCCTGGTCGTCTGCGTCATTATCGGCGTTCTGATCGTGGTCGCCCGGCGCATGGTGCGCGGTCCCATCCTCTTCCCTCCGCTGCCCCGGCTATAATTAGTAGAAGCCCCGGCGCCCTCCGGCGCATCCCTTCAGGCATTCATGGATTTTCAGTTAGTTAGCGATTACCGTCCTCGCGGCGACCAGGGCCGCGCGATTCAAGAACTCGTCTCCGGATTGACTGCCGGCGAGCAGCACCAGACCCTGCTCGGCGTCACCGGCTCGGGCAAGACCTTTACCATGGCCAAGATCATCGAGCAGTCCAATCGTCCGGCATTGATCCTGGCTCACAACAAGACACTTGCGGCACAGCTGTTTCACGAGTTCAAGCAGTTTTTCCCCGGCAATGCGGTTGAGTATTTCGTCTCCTACTACGACTACTACCAGCCGGAGGCCTACATCCCTTCCGGCGACCTGTACATCGAGAAGGAAGCCACCATCAACGAGGAGCTGGATAAGCTCCGGCTTTCGGCCACGCGATCGCTGTTTGAACGGCGGGACGCGATTATCGTGTCGTCGGTGAGTTGCATCTACGGCCTGGGATCGCCGGAGGCCTACTACGGCATGCTGCTGCTGCTCGAAAAAGGGCAGAAGATACGGCGCGAAGACATTACCCGGCGGCTGGTGGAGATTCTCTACGAGCGCAACGATGGCGACTTTCGCCGGGGGACGTTTCGTGTACGCGGGGACGTGATCGAGGTGTATCCCACCTACGATGAAATGGCCTATCGCATAGAGCTGTTCGGCAACGAGATCGAGGCACTCTCACAGATCGATCCGCTGTTCGGAACGGTGCGGCAAAAATATGCGCGGCTGCCGATTTATCCGAAATCACACTACGTGGTTCAGCCGGAGCGCAAGAAGACGGCGGTGGCCTCCATCCTGGAGGAGCTCGCGGTGTGGGAAAAGCAGCTGGAGTCAGAGGGCCGGCTGGTGGAATCGCAGCGTATCCATCAGCGCACTCGCTTCGACCTGGAAATGATCAAGTCCATGGGTTACTGCCATGGGATTGAAAACTACTCGCGGCACTTCTCCGGCCGGCTGCCGGGCGAACCGCCCCCCACATTGCTGGATTATTTTCCGCGTGACTACCTGGTTTTTATCGACGAGTCGCACGTTACGGTTCCCCAGTTGCACGGCATGTGGCACGGCGACCGCTCGCGGAAACAGAACCTGGTGGATTATGGGTTTCGCTTGCCCTCGGCGATGGACAATCGCCCGCTCAAATTCGAGGAGTTTGAGACCCGCACACACCAGACGATTTATGTCTCGGCGACTCCCGGGCCCTATGAGCTGACCAAGTCCGCAGGGGTGGTGGTGGAGCAGATCATCCGGCCCACGGGGCTGGTCGATCCGCAAGTGGAGATTCGGCCGATACGGGGGCAGATTGATGATCTGCTGGCGGAGATTCGCACCCGGGTGGAGCGCAATGAACGCGTTCTGGTGACGGTCCTTACCAAGCGAATGGCTGAGGATTTATCCGGGTACTACTCCGAGGTTGGGGTGAAATGCCGTTATATGCACTCGGAGATTGAAACCCTCGAGCGGGTCCGGCTGCTGCGGGATTTGCGGCGGGGAGAATACGACGTGCTGATCGGGATCAACCTGCTGCGGGAAGGTTTGGATTTGCCTGAGGTCTCGCTGGTGGCAATTCTTGACGCGGATAAGGAAGGTTTTCTGCGCTCGTCGGGCTCGCTGATCCAGACGATTGGCCGGGCTGCAAGGCACCTGAGCGGGCGGGCGATTCTGTACGCGGATGTCATGACGGATTCGATCCGTCGCGCTCTGGATGAGACGGACCGGCGGCGCACAGTGCAGCAGGCGCATAACGAAGAGAATGGGATTACACCGACTTCGATCATGCGCTCGCTCGATATGTCGCTAGTTCATATTCTGAAAGCGGAGTACGCGGATTTGACCAGCCAGGACGAAGCGATTCCGGAATTCGATACGCAGCAGGAGTTGGACGCTTATATCGGCCGGTTGGAATCGGATATGCGCGAGGCGGCCAAGAAATTTGAGTTTGAGAAGGCGGCCAAGCTGCGGGATAGCATTAAAGAATTGCGGACCAAGGAGTTTCTGTTTTCCTAAGTGGGGGTCGCAGCCACCAGGGCTAAAAACCCTCAATTTATAGACCGGAGCGTTCACGCGGGTTCGAAGCGGCTGCCGAGCGAAGGAGCAGAAGCCTTTACCCGCGGTATCCGCTTGAAAACCCGCGTCCCCGGACTAAAAGTCCGGGGCTACACCCACGGATTGGCACGGGCTATAACAGGCTGCAGAAAATGCATCCGGACCACCCACTCAATGAGACCAGTTAGACCGGGGGTTTGCGCAGGGCTGTGATTTAATGCCGTATGCATTTGTCGGGTGAGTGGATCCTGCTGATCTTCATCTTTGCGGTTACGGCAATCATGCTGTTGCTGCTCCATCTGACCAAGCTGGGGCTCATCCTCCACCAAACGATTCCAGATCGCCCCCACCGCAGGATGTTGCTGGCGTCGATCAGCTTCTTTATCACTTTCCTGGCCGTGCGGCTGCTCGTTGCTTCCATCCAACACCATATCGGGCCATTCCAATACGTCACCATGGGTGGCCGCCACATCCACCACCTGGTTTGGGGGATCCTGATCCTGCTCGGCGTGGGCTACGCTTACCTGAATGAGGTCGGATCCGGCTCTACCCCGGCATCTTTCTTCTGGAGCCGGCTGCTCTCAATCCTTTATGGTGTGGGCGCCGCGCTGACGCTGGACGAGTTTGCCCTGTGGCTGAATCTTGCCAATGTCTACTGGTCGCCGGAGGGGCGGGAGAGCATCGACGCCGTGGTGCTGTTCGGCAGCCTGCTGGCGATCGGAACGTGGGGTGCTCCCTTGTTCACAGCGTGGATGCGAAAAAAACAGGGCCTAAAGTGAGAAAGTCGGTTACCTCCGCGGTTCCAAATGCTCAATCCCGCTTGCATCAATCCCTGTGCTTCTAGTATGGAAACTGTAGTGCGTTCAACGAAAAGGAAGTGCTAATGGCAACCCATGCTCCTGTTCCCCCTCCCGAAAAATATTTCGTGGCTTTCGTTATCCAGGGCGAAGACGTGTTCAGAATAACTTCCGATAGCATTGTTCATACCTGCGGCAACTCAGGCGAGCAGGCTTTCCAGGGAGTGGCCAAGCTGCGCGCCGCCGCCGCCCTGGAACAACTCACGGCAATCCACAACGAGCGGCCCGAGGAATTGCGTAAGATGGCTCGTGAGATGGCTCGTGAGGGCATGGCCATGCTGGCGCGGACCAGCAATGGCGCAAAATCAAACGTCGAGAAAATCGCGTAAGCTGGTGGCATGAAGTCGCGGTCACTTTTTTAATTTCGTAAGACATGCAGAGGCAGTCCGGTAGCCGGGCTGCCTTTAAGCGTGCGTGGTTGAACAGAATTTATCCGCTTTTTGAGGGCAAGGGCCCGCTCTGTCCCGGCAGCTCCTTCTTGACAAACCCGTCGCACCCCTTACTTTTTGGGAAACAAGGACACTATGCAGTTTTGGAATGAGTTGGAAGGACGAACAATCGATGGGGTTTATCCGCTGCGGCGCCTGGTGCGGTCGGAAGGTCGCCACGCGTGGTTCGAGACGGAGACGGCAGAGCCCGAAGCCGGGCCCGCGACCATCAGCCTAACCGAGGCGGCGACGGATGCAGAGGAAGTCCTCGAACGCCTGAAGGCCGCCCAGCAGCTGAAACACCCCAACCTGGTGACCATTACCAAAGTGGGACAGGTGCGTGTCGACACCACGCTGGTGATCTATGCGGTCATGGAGCACATCGAGCAGAGCCTGTCGGATGTGCTGCAAATGCAGGCCCTCTCGCCGGAGGAAGGCCGGGAAGTGGCTGAGGCCCTGGTCAGTTCGCTCACTGCCATTCATCAGCAAGGAATGTCGCACGGCCGGGTCGAAGCGGCCAGCGTGCTGGCGACCGAGGAAACGGTCAAGCTGCGCAGTGATTGTCTGCACACCACGGCAGCCGGTCAGGCTGACGACGTAGCTGCGATCGGTCCCACCCTGTTTCACGCGTTCACCCAGCGCAAGGCGCTCACCGCTACCGACGCGCAGATCAATCGCATCCCGGCGCCGTTTGGCGAGATTATTCGCAACTCCTTTGCCCGCCGGTGGACGTTAGCGCAAATCAGCAATGCCTTGAAGCCGGTTCTCCCGGCCGCCAGCGTGATCCCGCCGCCTGCGGTCCCTACTCCGCCGCCTTCCGTCCCTGCGCCGCAGCCTGCGACCCCGGCTCCGCCGCCTTCGACTCCTCCCCCTGCAGCAGCCAAACCTGAGCCTGCACCGGCTGTGGCCAAAGCCCCGGTCAGCCCACCGCCGCCGCCATATCGCCCGGTCGCGCCGCCGGCTCCGTTGAGGAAAACGCTGGTCGGCGACGAGGAAGAAACGCCCGCGCAACGGAAACCGCTGCTCATGTATGGCGCTCTCGGTGTTGTTTTGCTGGCTATTATCGGATGGCTGCTCTTGCGGCCTCACTCGGCGCCAGCTCCCGCGGAAGCCCCCAACCCACCCGCCGAAGCGACTGCTCCGGCTCCGGTTCCGGCGCCCCCCGTCCCGCCCCCCCCAGCGGTTTCAACGGTCAAACGGCCGGCAGCAAAACCCAGCCCGTCCGCAACTTCTATGGCAGCCCAGTCTGCTGCGGCCACCGTTCCGGCAGACGGGCGGACTGTTTGGCGGGTTGTTGCTTATACCTACCGGGGACAGACCAAAGCGGCGGATATGGTGGCTAAGATCAGCGACAAACACTCGGACCTGGATGCGGAAGTGTTCAGTCCTCCCGGAAGAGGCACAGTTTACCTGGTCACCCTGGGAGGCGCGATGGATCACGATGCAGCGGTCAAGATGCGCGATAAGGCGCAACGCGAGGGTCTGCCCGCCGACACTTACGTGCAGAATTTTTCCCGGTAGAGGCGCTAATTTTCCCATATCCGACGAGGCGTGCAAAGCAATTTGCGGGCGCATGGTGAGCGGGCTTTCGCTAAGCGGTTATTTTGCCTATGATGCAGGGGGCGTTCTTTCTCATCAAGGAGGCATCACTGGATGCGCAAGTTAGGTATGGGCGTGCTCGGCGTAGGGGAGATGGGCAAAAAGCACGCGGAGAACCTGCGCCGCCTGGTTCCCCAGGCAGAACTGCTGGCGATCGCCGATGTCGATGGAGCGCGCGCCGGCAAGGTAGCTGCCGAACTGGAGGTTCCGCATTCCTATCCCAGCCTGGAGGCGATGCTCGAACGAAAAGATATCCAGGCCATTCTGATCGCGACGCCGGATAATTTCCATGCAGGCGCGATCGAAACAGCTGCCCGCGCAGGCAAAGACATTCTTTGCGAAAAGCCCCTGGGAGTCACGGTTGAGAGCACGCAAAAAGCTTTGCAGGCTGTCGCCAAGGCAGGCGTCCGGCTTCAGGTGGGCTTTATGCGGCGCTACGACCCAGCCTACGTGGCCGCGAGCAAGCGGATCGAGGCGGGAGAAATCGGTGAGCCGGTGATCTTTAAATCCCTCGGGCGGGACAAGGACATGCCTCCGCTCAAGGCTTACCAGGCGGGGATTAATGGAATGCTGTTTTATACCAACACCATTCATGACTTCGATCTGGCACGTTGGCTTACGCACGATGAGGTGGCCGAAGTGCAATCCTATGGCACGGTGGCGATCCGGCCCGAAATTGCCGAATTCGGCGACATTGTGGCCAGCACGGTGAATCTTCGCTTCCGCCGCGGCGCGATCGGGAATATCGAGTCGTATGCGCAGTCGCTGTATGGCTACGACGTGCGCAGCGAAATTGTGGGGTCGAAAGGCTCGATTTTAATTGGGACCCTGCGGCAAAACTCCGCGACATTCCTGATGCCGAGTCATGGCAGTTACGAGTTGGAGGACCACTTCCTTGCTCGTTTTCGAGATGCTTACCTGGCCGAAATCACCGACTTTGTCGACATGATTTTGAGTGACCGCACGCCTAAGGTAACGGGAGAAGACGGCTTGCGGGCGGTAGAGATTGCCGCAGCTGCGGAAAAGTCCTATCGATCAGCGGCCCCGTGCGCCGTTGGCTTAGCCGATTAGAGCAGGCGCCCTCAAAAGCGAGACCTTGGCCACCCACCCTCCCCTATCGCGGGTGCGAGGACCATTTTCGTCGACAGCCTTATTGGGCAATGGTAGAGTGAAGGCCAATTAAGGCCCCCGTCTAACCCCCTTCCCGCTTTGTTTACTTTCTGTCGTTGGTGATCCATGCGTACGTGCGCAATCTCCCCAAACCAAACGCTGTGAGGAGAAGGATTTATGGCTAAGCGACCCGGCGGAGTGATGGTTCAGGGGACAGAGCCCACGCGCTCCCAGCTTATCCCGGTCATTACCAAATGGACTGAGTTGGGAAAAACTGCCCAACTCGGTCCCGTACTGTTCTGCATTCTGGTGTTTTTCTCCATGGCGACGTTCGGTAACACGGACACCATTCCATACCGGATCACAAGCGCGGACGGGAAGACCTGGGCTGACCCCCGGGATTGGATTTACACCTCGAATTTTCTGATCCTGCTGGCTGTCTTCCTGACCATGGTGAGCATGTGGTTCATCTACCGGATGATCGGCAAGAATAAGTCCTGGTACATCCTGGTCGGGGCTGCCTTCTTTAGCGGCTACTACTTGTGGTTGATGAAGGTCGATCACGACTTTCTCTTTGTTTACGACTTCTTCCACCTTCACCTGGCGGGCGGAGAACCGGGTCGGCGCCAAGTTCCTGGTGATTGTGCCTGGACTGCGATTGCTGGAGCACCAGGTTCCGGGTCTGCTGGCGCAATCCCCCGGAGGCCCGGTCGCGGAGGTAACCCGGAACCCGAATGATCCCTCTGTTCTGGGGTTGACGAATCTATCCAGTTCCGCGTGGGATGTAGTCTCCAATGGTTCGCGGCGGCAGATTGGTCCCGGGCAGACCATCAAGCTGTCTCCAGGGGCCAAGATCGACTTTGGGCCCACCGACGGTGAGGTGGGCTGACGTGGGACACGAAGGCAATCAGAGGAGTAGCCAATGGCAACCGAAATGCCGCGGGAAAAGTTAAAGGAGCTGGTGGAAAAGAACGGCGACAGCCTGCTCCAGGACCGTGACCGTTGCGAAGGTCTGTTGAAGGACTATTGCGGCGGACATCGGCGAGAAATTTCTGCTCTGGTGGGTGCGCTGGAGGAGAGGGTTCCTCTGGAACTAAGGTCCTCGTGGCAAACCGCGATGACCCCCGAAGCGATGCGGGCCCGGCTAGTGCAACGGTTGGAGGATAACCGGGGGCTCGCGCCGGAGATAGCCAACTACGCTGTCGACACCTGGTCGTATGCGCTGGGAGTGGGCCTGGGACGGAGTTCGGATCGGGTCCAGGACGTACCGCTGATTGGAGCGGCGAACGGCTTTGCCAGCGGCGCATCGGCTGCGGAGCGAGCGGCAGCAGACCGTCCGGCGGGCTCGGTTCCGGCAGCAGGGATCGTGGTTCCACCGGCTGGGGCCAGCGGCGGGCTTAGCAACCAGAACAAGGCTATCGTAGGTGGCGTGGGTTTGCTGGCGGTGGCAGCGATGGCGTTTGCGCTTCTGCACCATCCGCAACCGGCCGCCCCGGTGCCGCCAGTGGTCAATCCACCGGCGCAGGGCGACCAACATGGGCAGGTGCCTACGCCGCCGCCGCCGATACAGGACGGACAAGACAAGACTCAGGCCCAGGACGGGCAGTCAGGTAACAACACGGTTGCCGATCACAGCGGTGGATCCGGCAGCCAGCAGGCAAAATCATCTCCGGTAATATCGGCCCCCACCTCGGTGGTGGTGCGCCTGGACACGGACTTTAATTCGGACCAGGCCACGGTCGGCCAACTGCTTTCGGCAACGGTGGTGAGTCCGCTGACCAGCGGCGGCAATGTGGTGGTGCAGCGTGGAGCGCCGGCGCAGTTGAAAGTAGTGAGGATCGATAAGAGCGGCAAGATCTCGGGAAAATCGGAAGTCGAGTTCGCGCTAGTTGGATTGACGACGCACGGCAAATTGATGCGTATCTCGGGGTCTTCCAAGCAAGTGGATGGACCGTCGCAAGGGGTGCGGACTGCGGAGCGGACGGGCATCGGCAGCGCTGCTGGTGCTGCCATCGGCGCGATCACGGGTCACCTGTTTCATCATGCCGGGACCGGAGCGCTGGCGGGAGCCGGCGCGGGTGGGGCAACCGGCGCACTTACCTCGCATCCAGCGCCGGTGAAGGTCAGTGCCGAGACTGTACTGCAATTTCGCTTGCCCAGGGGTATTCCGGCTGGCTCTTAGCGGAACAATACTGGGATAGCAAACTTGTTAGTGTGACGGTATCTTAATCGGGAGCAAGTTTATTATCCGGAGCTAAGGAACAGTCCCCGAATTTGGTAAGTAGCTCTGGACAGGGCCGCGCGTGCGCCTTTCTGAGAAGAAACAGCCTGGATTCTCAATTCTCCGGTGGGTCGGCTAAACGTTTAGTGCGAGATAGAGAAAACAGACCTTTGATGGGGCTTCGCCCCAGCTTTCTTAACCCACGTACGCTGGCGCGAACATGGGGCACCCGTTCAGAGTTGGTTTGAGTGAAAGAGTGGAGTATCCAGGCTCAGAGTTGGTTTGGGTGGAAGCGTGGATTAGAAGGACACTTGTTTAGAGTTCGTTTCAGTGGAAAGAGTGGATGACGACGGAGAGTAGACAATATGGCGGTGCGACCTGGTGGAGAGTACGCAGGCAGACCTCTTCACGTTATCTGGCTGCTGGACTGTTCCGGATCCATGGCCATCAACGGCAAGATTGAGGCGCTGAACAATGCTATTCGGGAAGTGATCCCCGCGATGCGCAAGGCAGCGGAGGGCAATCCCGAGGTTCAGTTTTATGTGCGGGTAATCCGCTTTGCCAGCGGTGCGAGCTGGCATATAGCCGAGCCCACTTTGCTCAACGATTTCAAGTGGGTGGATCTGCATGCGGACGGAGAAACAGACCTGGGCCAGGCGTTCGCCCTGCTGGCAATGGAATTAAGTACCATGCCCGTCAATGCCCGCATGTTGCCGCCACAGCTGGTGCTGATCTCCGATGGCAAGCCAACCGACGACTGGAAATCCGCGCTGCAGGCACTGCTCGATGTTCCCTGGGGCCGGCGCGCAGTGCGGCAGGCAATCGCCATCGGACAGGATGCCGACCAGGAGACGTTACGCAAGTTTGTCGACAACCCAGAGAAGCCGGTGTTACGAGTAGATAATGCGGAACAACTGGTCCGCTACTTCCGTTATGTATCCACTTCGGTAACTGCTACGCCTCCCGGCAAAGAGGCAGCAGCAGTTCCAGTGGTGAGTGCCCCGTCAACCGACGATGATGCGTGGTAAGGATTTTTGTCAGCCGTGAGCACAAATAGAGTTATCGTGGCTGAGGTGAAACGATGAGCTGGAAAGTGGCCCATGCCTGCATCCGAGGCAGCTCCCATCAACGCTCCGGGCTTCCTAACCAGGATGCCGTGCAGTGCACGGTCACTCCCGGTGCACAAGGAACCGTGGCGGTAGCAGTTGTTTCGGATGGTCATGGAAGTCCACGACATTTCCGCAGCCAGATTGGTTCTTCGTTGGCCGTGAGCACGGTCGCCGCCACACTGCAGACTTTTCTTCGCGAATCCGTCGCCAGCAATGGGCAGGTGCCGTTTGTTCCCGAGCAGGTGCATGAGCTGGAACGGAAGATTGTGAGTGGATGGCTGGCGGCGGTGCAGAGTGACCTGGAAAACACGCCTTTCACCGAAGCGGAACTGGCCCACGTGGAAAAAGAAGAGGGAGCGGAGGGCCGGACCGCAGTCGAGAGTTCACCGGAGTTGGCCTACGGCGCAACCCTCCTGGCAGCAGCGGCCACCGATAAAGTTCTGCTCTATCTGCAGTTGGGCGATGGGGAAATCCTGAGCGTCAGCGCCCAGGGGACGACGACCCGGCCGCTGCCTCCGGACGATCGGCTGATTGCTAACCAGACCACCTCACTGTGCCAACCGGAAGCATGGAAAGATTTTCGCTCTTCCTGGGTAACCGCGGGAACGCTTCCATCGCTGGTCTTGTTGTCGACGGATGGGTATGCCAACTCATTCCGCTCCGACGAAGATTTCCTGAAGATTGGGCAGGACTACCTGGAAATCATTGGCGAACAAGGCATTTCCTCCCTGGCCGAGGAACTGCCGGCCATTCTGACCGAAGCGACCCAGCAGGGTAGCGGGGATGACATCACGCTGGCGATTCTGCAGGACGATCTAAGCGCTGCGGGAGCAGCCAAGGTGCCGCGGCCGTTGATACCGCCGGCCTCCAAGTCCGCGTTGATTGAACAACTCAAGGCGCGGCACAGCAGCCAGCAGCATAAGCTGCATGAGCTTGCGTTGCGGGTAGAACAGACGCGCAAGGATAACCGCCGGCTGCGCAACACCATTGTGGTGCTGGTCATCGCCGCGATGGCTATCGTCATCGCGGTATTTCACAACAGGATCTTTCCACCTTCTGCGGCGCGCAGCCCGCTGCCTCCCACCCTCGACGCCGCCAGCAAGAAACCACCGGCAAAGCCCCCGGCTCCGTCTCACAAACCGCCGCCGGATGAATGGTCTTTGCAGGTGAATGACAAGAAGCTAACGCTGGGCCAGGATTCGCACGTTCCCCCGGCCCTCATTGGCCCCAAGGCGAAGCCCGCGGAATTTCAAAAGGATTACGCCGAAGTTGCGTTGGATGAGAACAAGGCCTTTGTTCTGATCAATCGCTCCACCGATAAGTGGGAGGTGGTGGGCACGCACAAGAGGATTTCTCCGGGAGACAACGTGAGGCTGGGTGAAAAACCTGTCACCATCCTTTTCGAACCGGATATCAAGGGAACTCTGACGCCGGCAGCGGAAGCTTCCACCGCAACGCCGGCGGATCAGCCGCAGTGAGGTTCCCACGATGATGGCGGGAATGTTGAAGCGGGGCGACGTGCTCATCGCCCGCAATATGCAATCCGCGGCGACGATTGAAGATACTCTGGGCGAAGGCGCGCAGGCCGAAGTGTATCGTGCGCGCATCGGCGAAAAGGACTATGCCCTGAAGTGGTATCGGCCGGAGTTTTTGTCCGGAGACCAGAGACTGTGGGAGCGGCTGAAGGTAGCCATCAGCAGCGGGACGCCTACGGAACAGTTTCTGTGGCCTTTCGACCTGGTCTCGTATCCCCGCAGCAGTGCCTACGGCGGCTACCTGATGCCCATCAAAACGCCCGAGTTCATCAGCATGGCGGGCTTGATTGGCGGCCAGACGGCACCCACTTTCCGCGCGCTCACGATGGTTGGATTCAACCTGGCGCATAGCTTTCTCAAGCTGCACGCCGCCGGCCTGTGCTATCGGGATATCAATTTTGGCAATGTATTTTTCAACCCTGACAGTGGGGACATTCGCATTGCCGATAACGACAACGTGGATGTGAACCTGAAGCCGGGCAGCATCAAGGGCACGCCCGATTTTATGGCCCCCGAGGTGGCCATGGACCTGGTGGCTCCCAACGCCGCCAGCGACCGCTTCTCGCTGGCGGTGCTGCTCTTCCGCATTTTTGTGATTGGACATCCGCTGCGCGGCAAACGCGAAATGACCTTGCCCTACGACGCATTCGATCCCGATCAATCGCACCGGCTTTGCGCGGTCGATCCAGTGTTTATCTTCGACCCCAACAACGATTCCAATCGCCCGGTGGCTGGGGTGCATGATTGCCCGCTGAGCTACTGGCCGATCTATCCTGGGTCGCTGCGCAAGCTTTTTGTCCGCGCCTTCACGGCAGGGCTGCACGACCCGGACGCGCGGGTGATGGAGAATGAGTGGCGCAAGGAGATGTGCGGGCTGCGCGATGCCATCTTTCTTTGCCCGCATTGCCATGCGGAGAATTTTTTCGACCTGGAGTTGCTGCGGCAAAAGAAGGGTCTGAACCCCTGCTGGGGTTGCCAGTCGATGCTGAGCACTCCTCCTCGCATGCGCATGGGAACTGCTTACGGATCACATCTGGTGATGCTCAGTCCCGGGGTGCAACTGTTCGCCCATCACCTGGAAGGGGACGCGTACAACTTTGGAAGCCCGCAGGCCGAGGTGGTGGCCGACCCTCTAGGTTTGAGAAATCTGTCTTCGGGAACTTGGACCAGCCGCAGCCAGAATGGGGCTACGCAGCAGGTCAAATTCAATGAGGTGTTACCTTTGGCTAGCGATTGCCAGATCCACTTCGGGAAGAGTGAGGCCGAAGTCCGCATCAAATAGGGAACATGTGCGCCATATTGCGCCAGATTTTATATACTTCTTCATTTTTTAAGACTAGTCTTAGCGCGTTGCCAAACGTGATCTCTTCTGCTCCTTTCGAGAAGCTCTAGTGACCATTGTCATCGTAACTTGCCTCTCTTGTGCAAGTTAGCGTCGTCACGAAAGGACTTCTCCCATGGCTGTTTTTCTCGTCAATCCCAGCGATCATTCTTTTGGTACTGCGGTCATTACTCCCCGGTGGCTTTATGTGCTGGCCGCGGCCACGCCCCTCTCGTTTGGGGATCCAGTCCTGGTGGACGAGACGCTGGAGGCGCTGGTGCCCGAAGTCATCCAGAGCGGAGACTTTGTTGGCATCGGCATTCATACCGGAAACGCTTTGCGTGGCTACGAGGTTGGACGCATGGCGCGCGAGCGCGGCGCCTTGGTAGTCTATGGCGGCATTCACGCCACGCTGTACCCTGAGGAGGCACTGGAGCGGGGTCATGCGCACGCGGTGGTCAAGGGCGATGGCGATGTGATCTGGGCTAAGGTGCTGCAGGCGTGCATCCACGGCACCCCGGAGAGAATTTACGAGGGTGGGAAAATCGATGCGGACCAGTTTGTTGCCGCCCGGTGGGACTTGTTGCCCGCCGACAAGTACATGTGGGCCTCGGTGCAGACGGTTCGTGGTTGTCCCAAGCATTGCTCCTTCTGCTCGGTGTGGCGCACGGACGGTCAGCGCCCACGCCAGCGGCCCTTTGAGAGCGTCATTGAAGAGATTGTCCAATTACGGCGGATGGGCTTCCGGTATATCGCGCTTGCAGACGATAATTTTTATCCCGTTACGCTGACTGATCTGCGGCTCGCCAGGGAACAGAAGAATTACGCCAAGCTGGCGGAGCTGGAGCAGATCCGCAGCGACAAGTTCGCGCTGATGGCGGAGTTGGCAAAGCTGCCGAAGAACATGGTGTTCTTTACCCAGATCACGATGGAATCGGCAGAAGATCCGGAATATCTGGACGCGATGCGGCGAGCCAATATCAAGGGCGGCCTGGTCGGCGTGGAGGCGGTGACTCCAGAAGGGTTGAAGTCAGTTTACAAGGAGTTCAATCTATCCGGCGAGAACCTGGTCAAGCAGCTGCAGACATTCCGCGCCCATGGACTACACATGCTGGGTTCGTTCATCTTCGGGCTGCCTTCCGACAAGCCGGAAACGTTTAAAGCCACCGCCGATGTGGCTGCGCGGGCAGGTCTGGCGTTTGCCCAGTTCGTCCTGTTGACGCCGTTCCCGGGAACGGTGGACTTTTTGCGTTGGGAAAAAGAGCAGGAGAAAGCGCCGGTGTATGTTGATGGCATTCCACTGACACGGTTTTGGCTGATCCCGGCCGCCACCCGACCGAAGATGTTTATGCCGCACCCGCTGATGAGCTCACAGGAGATCAGCAACCGGACACAAGGAGTCTGGGACCGCTTCTACAGCTTCCCCCTAGTCTGGAAGCGATCCGGGATAGCACCAACGCTGCAATCCCGGATCGCCTTCTGCTTCCTCTCCAAGCTCTATCGCAAGATGTATGCGGGTACTGGGATCAGCACCGACAGCGCGCGGCGCAGGAAAGCAAACTCAGCGGCGCGGTGGCTTTCGCATTACACGAGGAAGTTTTTTACGGCAAAACCGATGCCGGAACTGGCCATGCCTGTGTGGGCGAAGACCCGTTCGCGGGGTGGCGCGGTGAGCCCGTTCCCGGTTCTGGAGTAATCAGACACAAAGGGCCTTCTCATGAAAGCCCTAAAGCCAGCCCACATCTCGCGAAAAACGAGCGAGATTGTGGGACACCCGCGTCCGTTGGCAGGTGGACAGTCTTCGACCGGCACCACGGTCACGGGAGCTGAATCGCAAGAGGGCAAGCTGCATCTTATAGATGGGTAGAATGACGATATGCGGCGTGGGCTCACTGTTTTAGTTCAAGTTCCGTTGCTGGTTTTAGCGAGTAGCCTTGTGGTCCACGGATCGCTGTCGGCCCAACGTGCAGGGGCTGCCGGCGCCATCGCGCCGGGACACTTTGCTGGCGCAGTCCACTCTGCACCCGCTCCCACGTTCTCAGGACCTCCCCGAAATATTGCTCCGTCAGTGCACTCGCCATCCGCACAAGCTGGTCAACCGAGACACTGGCCGGGTGGGGTCCCGACTCATCCAACCGGCGGCAATCGTGACGGGAGACATAGGGAACGCTACCCTGCCGTCTACGCTGGTTACCCCTGGTTGGCCTACGGTTATGGCGTTCCGTTGGGATACAGCATGCCCTATGCCGGTGATCCGGACGATACCGGCGGCCCCTCACCAATGCCACAGCAACAGGCTGATGAAGCTTCGGTTGACTACGTTACAGAGCCTCCAGGCCCGCAGGGAGCGCCTAGTGGTGCACCACCGTTCCGGCCACCTTACCAAGGTCCATACGAGGGGCCGTCCCAGGTTGCCCCAGTGCATCCCCAGCCGGTTACCGTTTTGATTTTCAAGGATGGCCGCCCACCCGAGAAGGTGCATAACTATGCCCTGACCGGCAGCACCCTCTATGCTCTCGATGGCGATCTCAACCAGGAAATCCCCCTTGCCCTGCTCAACGTGCCGGCTACCGTGGAAACCAACCGGGCCGCCGGAGTGGACTTTTCACTGCCCGTCAGCCGCTAGGCAATCTGTAGCTGCTGTTGTATCTTTCTACAACTTTCGTAAGCGCGTGCTCCGCCCCGAAGTGTCTCAATCTGCAACCTTTGTGCGATCAAAATGGGCAACGGTAACATGCTAGCCTTGCTCTGCCATGAAGTACCAACTAAGACTTTTTGCATGCTCGTTACTCCTGCTCAGCCCGGCCGTCAGCCTGGCTGGTAAGAAGCCCGCCCCTAAACCGCAGGTCAGTTCGACTGCGATCACCCCCGACGCGGCGGCTTTCCTGGACAACGCGATCGATATCATGCGGCAACACGCCCTGCATGGCCAGGGCGTCGATTGGACAGAGCTGCGCACGGAAGCGTTCAAGCGCGCCGGCGGTGCGTTCAATCCCATCGATACTTATCCGGCGATCTACTGGACCCTGGTACAGCTGGGCGATCCCGGCAGCCATCTTCGCCTGCCCCCCGGCCTTTATCCCGATCAAATCGCCCTGCTGCAACAGGCGGAGAAAGAAGCTCTGACCAACGCGCCTGGCGGTCCGCGAGTGGATAACTCCATTCCCACTGCCTTTACCAGCCGCCGTTTGCCCGAAGGTCATGTGATCACCGTGCAAGGCAGGAATTTTGGTTATGTCGTGCTACCCCGTTGCTCGGCGAAGGATAACGACGGCCTGCTCCTTTACGCCGCGGATGTCCGCCGCATTCTGACCGATATTGCAGCGCAAAACCCCAAGGGCTGGATCGTCGACCTGCGCGGTAACACGGGCGGCAATATGTGGCCTATGCTTACCGGCATTGGACCGATCCTGGGCGACGGCCCGGCGGGCTCCTTCGTTGCCGCCGACGGCAACATCACTTGGTTTTACCAGGATGGCAAGACGGGGACCCGTAATCCCGGCGGTGTAGAAACCGTTTCACTGAACTTAGACGAGGAACCGGCTCTGCGTACTCCGTCCCCTGCCCCAGTGGCGGTTCTGGTGGATAGCAGCACGGCGAGCTCCGCCGAGGCCATCACCATCGCTTTCCACGGCCGTCCGGATACACGCTTTTTTGGCACCCACACTGCCGGCAAATCCACTGCCGTGCAGCCGTTCAAGTTGGACGACGGCGCGGAACTTTACCTCACCACCGCCATTGACGCCGACCGTACCGGCAAGTCTTACCCCGATGGCTTTACACCCGATCAGATTGTCTCGACGAGCGGCAGCTCGATGCCCCAGGAGGCTAACGATCCGGTGATACAGGCCGCACAAACGTGGCTGGCAGCGGGTACCGCACCGGTAGCTCCGGCCGCTCCAGTAGCCAAGATAAAGGGCAAGCGTAAAAAGGCTGTGGCGACACAACTCGCCGCGACCACACCGGCGGAACCGAGCAGCACGCCAGCGGTCGCGTCCACGCCGGTCCCTGCTGTCGCATCCACTGCAGCTGCAGCATCCGCACCAGCGGTAGCGCCGGTCGTAGCATCCGCACCAGTTGCACCAGCCCCTGCAGCGGCTGCACCAGTTGCGGCTCCGGCCGCGGCGGTAGCGTCCGCACCTGCTGCGGCTGCGCCTGCAGCACCGGCAGCAGCCCCGGCTGCGGCCGCTCCGCTGGCCACAGCGGATACGCAGGTGGCGGCGGCTGCAGCGGCACCAGTTACACCCCCTAAACCCAAGCCCGTGCACAAGAAGGTTGTCATTCACCAGGGCAGCTAATCCAACTTAGACACCGACGTTCTCCCTCCGGGGAAAGGTGCTGGAAAGTGCACCTAAAACGGAAGGCGCACCCATTTTCAGGTGCGCTTTCTTATTTGCATGCCACTCGTCTGGATGCTGGAGACCTGGTTGTTTCTAGCGCGAGAGGCTGCGGAAAAAGTCGCAAACCGCCTGGGAGCAGCCACCATCTAAAGCCCTCAAATTTATATGCCGGGGCATTTTCCGCGGGCTTAAAAGCCCGCTCCCCCGGACTTAAAGTCCGGGGCTTCCACCAACCATTTTCTCGGGCGTTAAAGCCACTACCCTTCAACAACCAGACTTTTCCGCAGCCTCTAAAGCCCCGGATTTATGTGCCGAGGATTTTCGCGGGTTTGAAAACCCGCTCCCCAGACTGAAGTCCAGGGCTGGGCACAACGGATTGCAGGGATCAAGTTGTAGCCCACTTCGAGAGGTTACGGCCGACTAAAGTGCGCCCCGATACAAGGCAAAGTTTTCTGCAGTTGGTGAAGCCCATTTTCCTGTGGAGAAACCCAGGTCTCAAAAGCGAGACCTGGGCCACCCACCCACTTGTTTCCGCGGGCAAAGTTCGCGGCTGGCTGTTGGCCGAAATTGCTTATATTGGGGCATGGGAAAGCTTGAGGCCCTGTTCAGTTCGGAGCAGGGCGCGGCGGACCGGCTGATACCGCGCTGGATCGTGTTGCGCGCGCTGGGGCTGATTTACTGCTCCGCTTTTGTTTCTCTCCTGTTTCAGATTCGCGGGCTCATGGGGCCTGCCGGGATCCTGCCCGCGGCACGATACCTGGAGGCAGTCGCCCAGTCCTTCGGACTAGGCATGCGGCTGTGGTTTGCTCCCACCCTGCTGTGGCTGGCCAGCGGCTCGCATATGCTCATGGCAATGTGCTGGGCAGGCCTGGCCGCCTCGCTGTTGCTCACGTTCAATGTCTGGCCTCGGGCCATGCTTTTGATTTGTTTTCTCTGCTTCCTCTCTTTCGTCAGCGCGGCGCAGGATTTTTCAGGCTATCAGTCGGACGGGATGTTGCTGGAAGCGGGATTTTTGGCTTTGTTTTTCGCTCCCCCTGGCTTGCGGCCGGGTCTAGGCAACGATCACCCACCCTCACGCGCCAGCTTGTTCCTGTTGCAGTGGGAATGGTTCCGCATCTATTTCGAATCGGGGCTGGTGAAGCTGTTGAGCGGCGATGAAGAGTGGCGCCATCTGACGGCGATGGATGAGTACTACCAAAATGGACCCCTGCCGACCTGGGTCGGATGGTATATGCAACACCTGCCGCACTGGTTCCACTGGGCGACCGCGTTCTCGACCCTGACCCTGGAACTGGTCATCGTCTGGATGCTGCTTCTTCCTCGCCGGTGGCGCCTGGTGTGCTTTTTCATTGTGACGCCATGGGAGATTGTCGTGATCTTCACAGCTAACTACTGCTTTCTGAATTACCTGGTTCTGGCCCTGGGATTTTTGCTGCTGGACGACCAATTTTTCAGCCGTTGGATGAAGCTAGCTCCTCGAACAGGCAAGACGAGAAGAGCGCCGCTTTGGCTGACTCGCCTGGGGGTCGCTGTCAGCGCTGTGCTGCTCAGCCTGGTGGGCTACGTGACTACAGTGCTGCTGATCTCCATGATGTTCGGGCGGTTGCCGCTGCCGATGCAGCCGGTGACCATGCTCGAGCCTTTTCGCATCGCCAACCAATACGGCCTGTTCGCGGTGATGACGCGGGGCCGCTATGAGATCGAATTCCAAGGCTCGCGCGACGGCCAGGTTTGGACTGCTTACCCCTTCCGCTTCAAGCCCCAGGCGCTCAACCGGGCGCCCGGTATCTATGCGCCTTATCAACCGCGTTTTGAGTGGAACCTGTGGTTCGCCTCACTGGGCTCGTGGCAACAGAACCCGCTGGTTCCGCGCACCGAGGAGCGTCTGTTGACGAACGATCCCGACGTTCTGGCGTTGTTTGCCTACGATCCTTTTCCCGGCTCACCCCCACTGCAGGTCCGGGCGGTTCTGTGGCAATACTGGTTCACGTCACTCGAGCAGAAGCACGCGACGGGCGACTGGTGGACGCGCAAGCTGCTGGGGATCTACGCGCCCGTGCTGGAGCGTGACGCGCAGGGCGGGGTAACCATCGTTACCATGCCCGACCCCCTGCCTCGACATGACTAACACGGGTAAAATGATAATGACAGAGTATGTTTTCTCCGCTTCCAGTTCGGCGCAGTTTCGCTGAGGCCGGGGCGTTGTCCATTGGCGTGCATGCGGTGGCTATTGCAGTGTTTCTACTTTTTGCGCGGCAGCATCCTGTGCATGTTTTCACTTTGCCGGGTACGGAGCTGGGCACGCGGGTGGAGTTGACCTATATGCCCGGGCGAGCGCCGGCCCCGGCGTCTCATCCGCAAACCAGGATTAAGCCGCAGCGGGTTTCGGGACCTCCTCTTGTGGCCTCAACGGCGGCACCAGCCGCCATCCATTTACCGCCCCTGCCGCACCTTACCGTGACGGAGGCTGCCCCTGCGCCCTCGCCCAATGTTTCCTCGCCGGCAGCAGCTATCCCGGATTCCAGTAGTGGTTCCGACTCGTGGGGTTCCGGGGCGATCCAGATAGCGCTCACGACGTACTCCCCCAGCCCGGCACCTGATCTGTCGGTCCTGCCGCATGGTGTCCAGGGGGATGTTGTTGTGGATGTGACCATCGATCCCAACGGCAAAGTTGCCGACCTGGCGGTTCTGCACACGCTGGGGTACGGCATTGAATCGAGCGTGATTGGCACCCTCAAGACCTGGACGTTCCGGCCGGCAACCAAGGACGGTAACCCGATTGCCAGCGTGCAGGAGTTGCACTTCCATTTCGGTCCGGTCTAAGGGGTATCGAGGCAGTTAACGATGGCCAGAAAACTTGTTCCTGACCGTGCAACCGTTTTCATCGAACGTTCATCCATCCACCCATTGCCTACTGTCGAGAGGGTTCCGGGCCATTGAGAATGAGTGCGCGCATATTACTGGTGGATGACAACCATATTCAGGCGGCCACCCGCCGGGCGATCCTGGAATCGTGTGGCCGTGAAGTCTGCATGGCGCAGCAAGGTCAGCAGGCATTGGAGTTGCTGAGCGACGGGGAAATCGCGAAGAGCATCGGTTTGATCATTACCGATCATCTGATGCCGGTCATGAGCGGACCGCAGTTTGTCTCGGAGCTGAGACGGCGCGGAATTACTCTTCCGGTGGTGGTGCTGAGCGGGCTGCCGGAGGCAGAATCGGCCTATGATGGGCTCGATGTAGCCTTCCGGCTCAAGCCGTTCGAACCTCAGAGCCTCATCAAACTAGTGCAGGAAATGCTCGGCGAGTGTATGCGACGCTCCGCCTAGGTCTTGAGGAAGAGAACCGCAGGTCCCTCCAGTACGCTCCCGCGGATTTCCTGTCGAGAGTGGTGGCGTTGATCAATTGCATGCGGGACTCTCTACGGAGAGCCGCAAACGTCGTCGATGCTAGCAGTGCGAAGTAGGAAATCCGAGTTCGCTCCGGTCGGGATGACAAGTCTGTTGTGCCCGCAAGAGCTTGAGCGGGAATAGTCGTCTCAGGCAAATTCTTTAGGGACCGCTGCTTCTGTGGCTCGTCAAAGGTTATAGAGGGAGCCGCCATTGCCGTTCCCCGTCCGCCTCTGCGACAATCTGGAAGGGTTTGTTACCCTCTCATGCCGGAATTTGGAAGCTTTTCTCTTCTGCTCGCTCTTGTTCTGAGCGGCTATACGCTGCTGGCCGGCGGAGTCGCGCTACGGCAACTGGCTACCGGCTCGCGCGGCCGAATAGCCCCCGACAGACTCGCGGAAACTGCGCGACGAGCTGGGATTGGCAGCTTTTTTGCCGTCACCTGCGCCGCATTCGCCCTGGTCTATACCGCATTCGCGAACGACTTCTCCGTCTCCTACATCCTCCATCACTCGAACCGCGCTCTCCCCGGACCCTATAAGTTCGCCGCCCTCTGGTCGGGTCAGGAAGGTTCGCTGCTGCTTTGGGCGTGGTTGTTGACGGCCTACGGATTCGTGCTTCGCTTGCGGCATAAAGTCGATGTGACGCTCACCGCGTACGCTTCGACCATCCTGGCCGGCATCCAGATCTTCTTTCTGCTGTTGCTTAATTTTGCTGCGCCTCCGTTTGCTCTGGTGCAAGGGCAGACGCCGGCCGATGGGTTCGGACTCAATCCGCTGCTGCAGTATCCGGAGATGGTGATCCATCCACCCATGCTTTACCTGGGTTACGTGGGCTTCAGTGTGCCCTTCGCCTTTGCCCTGGGCGCGTTGATGATGCGCTACCCGGGAGAAAAGTGGATCCACATTACCCGCCGCTGGACCATGGTGACGTGGCTGTTCCTGACCTGCGGCATCTTCCTCGGGGCGCACTGGGCTTACTCCGTGCTCGGGTGGGGCGGGTACTGGGGCTGGGACCCGGTGGAGAATGCCTCGCTGATGCCGTGGCTTACTGGAACCGCGTTCCTGCACTCGGTGATGATGCAGGAAAAACGCGGCATGATGAAGAACTGGAACGTGTGGCTGATCTTCAGCACCTTCATGCTCTGCATCCTGGGCACTGACCTGACGCGCTCCGGCCTGGTTAGTTCGGTACACGCCTTCGCCCAGTCCTCGATCGGGACCTGGTTCACTGCTTTTCTGGTGATTGTGCTGTCTGTCTGCCTCTTCACCTTTCTTAAGCAGCGTGACCATCTCAAGTCGGAACACAAGCTGGAATCGCTGGTATCGCGCGAGTCAAGTTTCCTCTTCAATAACCTGGTGCTGCTGGCTGCCTGCTTCACGATCCTGTGGGGCACTTTGTTCCCCATCATTTCGGAGTATGTGCAAGGCAATAAGGTCACCGTCGGCGCACCTTTCTTTAATCGCGTCGCGCTTCCGATCGGCCTGTTTCTTCTGTTCCTGACCGGCATCGGCCCGCTGTTGGCGTGGCGGAGCGCGTCGTTCAAAAGCATCCGGAGTAACTTTATTCTGCCCGGGGCAGCGATTGTGACCACAGCGATCGTGCTGATTGCGGCTGGACTTCGCCCCTGGAACGATCGGGCAACGTTTTATTCGCTGGTTGCCTTTTCTCTCGGCGCAGGCGTGGTCACGGCAATTTCTTCGGAGTTTTTGCGCGGAGCCAACGTCATCCGCAAGCACACGGGCAAGAGTCTTTTCGCCTCCATGGTGCAACTCACACGGCGAAACACACGACGTTATGGCGGGTACTTGGTGCACTTCGGCGTGGTGGTAATCTTCATCGGCATCGCTGGGGGCGCCTTCAATCAAAGCCATGAGCAGGAAATGAACAATGGCCAGAGCATGACCATCGGTCCCTACAAGCTGGTGTGCGCGAGTTTTACTCAGGACTCGAATTTGAACTACGACACCGAGTTCGCCCTGATCGATGTTTATCGCGGTAATAAGAAGATCACCCAGCTAGCTCCGGAGAAGCGGTTTTACGTGGCTTCGCAACAACCATCCACGATGGTTGCAAATCACTCGACGCTGGCGTGGGACTTATATGTAATCTATGCGGGGAAAAATCCCGACAGCGGCTTGCCCATTATCAAGGTATTCCTCAATCCGCTGATGGCCTGGATCTGGATTGGGGTAGTGATCGTAGCCATCGGCACACTGGTGGCGTTGGCGCCCAATCTGAGCGCAGCGTTGGCTACACAGCGCAGCAGCAGGCCAGAACCGCGGATAGAGCATGAGCCCGAAGTTGCGATTGCGGGCAGGAGTGGAGATTGATCAGGCGTAATTTTCTCGTTCGTGGATCTCAGCTTGCGCTGCTGGGTATTTTGATCGCGATAACCGCGGGCGCTAGCGATTCTTCTGCCCGGTTTGACAAGGATAGCCACGAGCTGATGTGTGGCTGCGGTTGCAATCAGCTGCTGGGCGAGTGCAACCATGTCGGCTGTCCGGTTTCACCCGGAATGCTCGCAGAACTTTCGGCAGGCATCGCCAAAGGCGATAGCGACAACACCATCTTCCATCACTTCCAGGACGAATATGGGCCGGTGGTGCTGGCGGCGCCGCGATTTACGCGATTTAATCACCTGGCCTGGATCATGCCGCCACTCATGCTCTTTTTGGGCATCGCGGGGGTTTTGCTGATTGTGCGCAACTGGAAATTGCGCACGGTGCCCATGCCGGCTGTACCGGATACGGCTGCTTTTACAGCGACCCGCGAACGCATTCGCCGCGAGACACAAATATGAGCACGATTGCCTGCGGTATTCTCTTGCTCGCGATCTTTGCCTTCGTCTTCTATCCGCAACGGCATACGGCGCGGCAGATTCCCAAGACGCGGCTTGATTTTTTGCGCGAACAGAAAGATGTGTTGTATGACAATCTTCGGGATTTGAATTTCGAGTACAGTGCGGGCAAGTATACGGCGGAAGATTATGCGGCCCAGCGGGCGGGTTTGGAGAATGAGACCGCAGTGGTGCTGGGGGAAATTGAGCATTTGGAGTTGCATAGCGCAGGGTCTGTGAGGGGCTGAAAAGGCTGGGGAAAAGTCGCTGTTGCGAAAAGAAAGCGGCCCTCAGCGGCTAAAGCCGGACCTGTTTTCGATCTGATATGTACGGCCTAAAGGCCGTACCCTTCAACAACCAGAGTTTTCCCGAAGCCTCAAGAGTCGTGGTCTGATCAGAACGAATTTCCCGCGGTTTGAAAGATGAGAATGAGATTGAGATTGAGCGCGCTCTGCGCTTTGTTAGCTTTGGCCACCGCGGCTTCCGCGGCCAAGATTACGGGTACCGTCACCAACGGTACTACACATACGCCTGCGGCCGGAGATGCGGTCACGTTGATTTCACTCGACCAACGCATGCAGGAGATTGCCAAAAGTACCACCGACGCGCAAGGCCACTTCTCAATCGATGCACCTGATCCAGGGATGCACCTGATTCGCATTGATCATCAGGGCGCGGCATATTTTCAACCGGCACCGCCCAATACGCCTAACGTGAATGCACAGGTCTATGATGTCGCGGCTGTGGTCCCGGGGGTGAATACCGTGGCCAACGTGATGCGCGTGGAGACGGATGGGCAGGGTCTTCGGGTGACGCAGAGCTTCTTTATCAAGAACGACTCCAACCCGCCGCGGACGCAGTTCAGCAACCGTTCGTACGAATTCTATTTGCCGCCCGATGCACAGATCGAAGGCTCGGCTGCGATGGCCCCCGGCGGAATGCCGGTGCAGTCCTCTCCCGTGCCTCTGAAAGAGAAGGGCGAGTACGCTTTCCTTTTTCCTCTTCGGCCCGGGGTGACGCAGTTTCAGCTTAGTTATCACCTACCGTATTCGGGCAGCCTGGGATTCGACCAGCGGTTTGCCAATCCGACCGACAGCTTTGTGGTGATGATGCCGAAGAGCATGAGCTTCAAACCGGCAGGGGGGGTAAGTTTCGAATCTCTGAACGAGACCCCTGGGGCATTGACCTTCCTGGCGCGAAACGCAACCCCCACGCGTCCAATTGCTTTCACTGTTTCCGGATCAGGCGCCATGCCCCGTGAAACCCAGACGGCGGATAGTCAGAGCTCTGACAACGCAGGCTCGGCTCAAAATGCGCAGGCGACCGATACGCGTCCCGGAGGCGGGTTGGGCGTGCCGATTGATACTCCAGATCCCCTGGCCAAGTACAAGTGGTTTATCCTAGGCGGAATTACGTTGGTATTCGCGGTCGGTGCGGGATTTATGTTGAGCCGTCCCGCAGAGGGTTCGGTCACAGAGGCGGTTGCAGTCCCCTCGGCGGGTGGGGTGCTGGCCGCCCTGAAGGATGAACTGTTCGCCCTGGAAACGGACCATCTCCAGGGACGTCTTTCCGACTCAGAGTACGAACAGCAGAAGCAGGCGTTGGAACTGGTTCTGCGGCGCGCTTTGGCTCGCAAGCCTGCCTGATTATCTAGTGCCGCCTTCCAGCGTTATCTCTGGAGAACCCGTGTGGCGCAGGCGCACGATGAAGTCCGACTGCGCCGCTTCTAACGTATAGCCGGGGGCGTCCAGGTCCTTGCGTTCAGTCAGTACCGTTTGCCCGGCAGTGACGCGAACAGGCTTGAAGTTCAGGCGCAGCACCTGAGTTCCTTCCGGGTCGTAGGTTTTGTAGGAGACTCGGCGTGGGGCATAGTTGACTTTCTGGACTACCGTCGATGACCGCAGCAGATGAGATTCGCCCACCGGGGCCAGCTCCGGTAGAGCGCCCATGGTCCAGTTGAAGTGCCGCAGATAGTCCGCGTAACCGTCACTGAACCAATAGGGTGCGTGGTAGTCCTGACCGCAGCAGGCAACCAGGCCTTCAGAGGAAGTGAAATAAGTGGCATAGTTCATGGAACGGAAAGCGTCGCGACGGGCTTGCCCATCACCGGTTCGTTCGGCATACATGGCGTTGATGGCCGCCCACCTTCCGCCGTGACTTCCCTGCCCCGCGCGCGAACAACATCCGCCGCGTCCACTGAGCGGGCCCTGTTCGTCGATTGCCCATGCACCGAGGAAGGGTCCTCTGCCGAAACGCAGACGAACCCAGTCAATCATGTGACCGACGTGAGTGACCCATTCGGGATCGACCGCTGCGGGATCTGGCCTGCTCATGATGTAGTAGGCCGTCAGATCCGGCAGAAACTGGTTGATGTTGTCGCTCAAGTAGGGAACGTCTTCGAAAAAACCTGACCACTTATCCCAGGCTTTGCTTGACCTGTTAAGGGGGTTCTGCAAAACCCAGGTCCACGCCAGGTCACGAGCTCGCTGGTAGGCGGCTGTATCGCCTGCCTTGAGGCGGATGAGCTCATCGAACATGCGGACCGAGGAGGAAACGTCGCCGCCGTATTCTTCCTGCGCCAGGGTGACACCGGTGCGCGCATCGAGCCGAAAAGGCCATGGAGTGTGTTCCTCATCACCGGCACGCACGTGGCGGGCAAGCGCATCGGCACAGTGTTGTGCCGCAGTGAGGTACTTGCGGTCGCCCGTCAACTCATAAAAGAGGGTGTAGCCCGCGCCCAGCTGACCTACTTTGTCGGTTTCGATGCCGCCGTAGAATTCCTTTGGCATATTTTGGATACAGTGGCCGTAGTCGGCCTGATCGTCACAGGACGTGGCGAAAGGAACGTTTGGCCACTCCCAATCAGAGGGAGTGGTGCCGTGGGCAAGTTGATAGTCGAGCATTCCGCCAACAGCGGTAACGGCCTCGTCATCCCCGGAGTACGGATACCACCCCACGACTCCGTCCACGAAGGCTGCGTAGACCATTGCCGGATTGTGCTGCCAGTATTCACCCTGCAACGTATTTCCATCCATGACTGAATTAATCAGATAGATCTTCAGCCCGGTGTGATGGCGGGTGTCGACGGGAACCTTATGTTCAATGAAGTTCCAACCCAGACGTAATACGTGATCGTAGCCAAGGTTTTTATCCGGTTGATACCAGGCAAGAAGGTTTCCCTGCCCATCGAGGACCGCGGGATGGAAAGCGACCTGCGCGTTTACGTAAACGGGCGCTTGGGCTCTGAGCGAAGGAACCAGGAGCAACAGCAATGAGATTCTTAGTGCCGATGAAAAGGACATTGGAGGCTCCTGATAGGTTGCGAAACATCATATGTTTAGAGCTTTTGTTCGTCAATCTTTAACGCGAGGCATAGTATCCATGAGGGATCTACTCTCGATGGCGTCCCCCGCGCATCCGAGCAGAGGGCTGGATACAAGCGAGCGACGTGAACTATGAAGAAACGTACTTTTCGAAATGGGCGCCTGAGCGAGCGGTTACTTCCGGAAATACAACGCATGATTGTAGAGGAATACGCGACGCCGGGTTCCAGACTTCCCAATGAAGCGGCCCTTGCGGAGCGGTTTGACGTGAGCCGGATTGTCATTCGCGAAGCCATGAAGGTCCTGCAGGATCGAGGAGTGGTCGAGGTTCGCGCCGGACGAGGGACGTTAACGCTCGCATGTAAACCGGATCTGGTTCGGGAATCGCTGTTGCGGGTGTTTCGTGACCAGCCCATACCAACGTTTGAGGAAATGGAGTCGATGCTCGAACTACGGCAGGTGCTGGAAGAGATGAGCGCCAGCCTGGCTGCCGTCCGTGCCACAGATGAGGATTTAGCAGGGATCCAAACTGCTTTGGCCGGTATGCAGGATGGCCGGGCGCTGGAGGATGCGATCGCGGCCGACGTGGAATTTCACCGTGCGGTCTTGCGCGCCGCCCACAATCGTTATCTGGAGATGGTGCTGGATCCGGTAATGTCGGTATTTCTGCAACAGATCAAGCTGACCAACACCGCGACCATGGGGATTGAGCTTCACCACGACATCTTCGAGCAGATTCGGGCACGCAATCCGGTGGCTGCCCGGCAAGCGGTGCGGAGATTGATGAAAAGCACGCTGCAGGATTCGCGCCGGGTTCTGCAAAACGTGCGCTAATTCTGCCTACAAACCCACTGGTCGCGCAGGCACTTGGTGCCATCCAAGATGATGAAAACTGTGGTGGGCTTCGCCCAGCGTTTTCGGCCCACGTATCCCGGATTCCCTTTCGAAAGTGGTGACGTTGAGTAACTTCATGCGGCTTTCTTTGAGAGAAAGCCGCATACGCAGTCGTGTCTAGTGCGGCGTAGTAGGAAATCCGGGCAACGCTGGTGCGAACATGGGGCACCCCTACGGAGTTGTGGCGACCGGGGAGGCTTGAGGGGAGGCCTGTGGTATCCCACATCTCGCGAAAAACGAGCGAGATGCGGGGCACCCGGCAATGGTGGCGTGCGTAAAGCCCAAAAAGCAAGAAACTTCTTGACTCCCGTAAAAATGTAAACATAATATGTTTCAACCAGGGCAAGTCATAACAGCGACCAAGACCGTTGTTGGCGTCCTTCGGACCCGCGGCCGGGCCACGTTTGAAATTGGGCCTGAGCATATTTCTACAAGACTCTCCCCCTGTCAGTACCCAGCGGTTAAAAGCTTCGGAGGATTATTTCTATGCGGCGCAACCATATATTGTTAGCCATCCTATTTCTCGGGTCCGCCATCTGCTTTGCGCAAATCAACACCGGCAAAATCTCCGGGTTTGTTACTGATTCGACCGGTGCGCTCATTACGGGTGTACCTGTGACAGCGACAAATGACGGGACGGGAGTGGTCACACGGGCCGAAAGCTCGGGCACGGGCGAATACCTGCTTAATTTTCTCGTCCCTGGAACCTACCGCGTGGAAGTAGAAAAGCCAGGCTTCGAAAAGGCTTTGCGTACCGGGGTGATCGTCGACGCCGGCGGCACCAATCGTGTCGACTTCTCTCTGCATGTGGGCGATACCGGACAAACCGTCGAAGTTCAGGCGAATTCGGTGAACGTGGCTACGGAGACGTCGGAGCTGTCTCAAACCTTCTCTCACCAGGACCTGGATAAGCTGCCTAACCTGGATCGGAATGTGCTTTACCAGATGAATTTGATTCCGGGCGCAAACAACGACGTGGGCAGCGGCAACTACGGGTCGAACGGAGGCGAGAATGGGTCCGCCATTGGCCTTTCCCGGCCTCAACTTGCATCGATCGGAGGTGTCGATGCGAATGCGAACTCGGTCTATATCGATGGTGTTCCTAACCGCGAACCACAGAATGCGTACATCAGCCTCGTTCCCGCGGTAGAAGGCACGCAAGAGGTGCAGGTGTACACCGGCAAATACAATGCGGAATTTGGCTTTTCGGGAAGTGCGGTGGTCAACGTTACGACCAAATCGGGCACCAATGAACTGCACGGCGCTGCTTTTGAATTTCTACGTAACGAGGCGTCCGACGCGCTTAATTATTTCGCCGGTGGGCAGCCAAAGACGCCCTTCCGCCGGAATCAATTCGGCGGCGCTGTGGGCGGCCCGATCCTGAAGAACAAGCTGTTCTTCTTCGCTGACTATCAGGGCACGCTCGTCAACACCAGTTCCCCCTTCACCACCAATGCGCCAACAGCGAAGATGCTGACGGGAGACTTCTCGGAACTGTATGTTCCTGGGAGCATCGATGATGCGGGTAATACCTACGGGCAGATCTACGATCCCGCGACACGAGTGTTCGATGCGCAAGGAAATGTCGTCAGCGCAAAGCCCTTTCCAGGTAATATCATTCCTCAGAGCCGCTGGGATTCCTCGGCCGCATTGATCAATGCGCAAAAGGTCTTTGGCGTGGCAAATCTTCCCGGCATCAGCCAGAACCTCGCGTACTTGTACGACAACAATCAGACAGCGAACCAGGCTGACGGACGCCTTGACTTTGACCGCACCAGCCGGGACCGCATTTTCTTCCGTTACTCCGTTCTGGATGCGATCAACAACAATACGACCAACGTGAATCAGTTCTTCCAGAACGGCCAGGCGGACTCCAAGACGTTCGACCAGAACATGCAGGTGTCGGACCTGTTTTCTATCAGCCCGACCAAGATGAACGAAGTGCGGCTGGCTTATAACCGGTCGAACGTGAAGACCAGCAACAAGACCGAGTTTGAGAATTGGAATAATCAGTTCGGCATTCCGAACGGAAACCCGGTTGGCCCTCAGTCAGAAGGGCTGGCAGAGTTTGACATGCAGGGCGTGCCCGGCCAAGGCGGCTCTGCCATTGCGCAACCGGATTGGGTAGGCTACATCGTGAGCAATACGATCGGGCTCACGGATAATTTCACCTGGATCAAGGGACGGCACGTGGTGAAGGTGGGCACCAATTTGAATTATGTCGTGGATGTATCCGCGGATACGATCGGCGGTGACAATCCACGGGGCGCGCTCACGTTCAATGAAGCAATGACTTCCTACGACGGCGTTGGTTATAACGGAGGCGGCAACCCCAACAATGCTCTTGCTGTGCAGCCTATTGGCTATCCGGCCTTGTTGCTGGGAAACATGGTCTCCAGCGCTCGCGCGCACTTTGTCCAGGGAGCCCCTTACCAGAGCTTCTGGCAAAATGCATGGTATGCGCAGGATGATTTCAAGATCCTGCCCTCGCTTACGCTCAACCTTGGACTTCGCTACGAAATTACCACTCGTGCGGTTGCCCGCTACAACCGGGAGTCCAACTGGAACATCCGGACCAACCAACTGGTCCTCGCAACCCCCAGCGATCGGAGTCCGTCCCTCAATCTGGATGGGAACGACTGGGGTCCAAGAGTAGGCTTTGCGTGGACCCCTGACCATGGCAAAACCAGCATTCGGGCAGGGTACGGCATTTCTTACTGGATGGCGTATTGGTCGGGTCCCTTGACTATCCTGGGGCTCACTTATCCGAACTACGCAAAACAGGTTTTGCTAACTCCCAACAACCTCACACCATCCCTGTCGTTGTCTGGAAACGGACTACCCTTGGCAAATCCGGAATATGATGCTTCGGGCAACCTGGTGATTCCTTCCGGCGCCCTGATTCGCGGCGTCGCCTATAACTGGAACAACCAACAAGTGGATCAGGCAACACTGAACGTCGAGCGAGAACTCCGTCCCGGGATGGTTCTCGATATTGGGTACGTCGATGTCCGCGGGTTGAACAACAATCACTCCAAGAACATCAACCAGGCGCCACCGACTCCGCAAGGGACGGACTACAACACGCAGCGTCCGCTGTTTTCCCAATACCCGCAACTGGGCGATCTTCCCATCTCCGAATCGGCGGGGGGTAGCTGGTACGACGCTTTTACGGTAAGATTTGCCGCCACCATCCACAAATCAACGACTATCAATTCAAGTTATGCCCACGGCCGCAACTTCCTCAACGGCAACAACGGCAACATCAACAACCTCGATGAGTCAAACATCAACCAGTACTATGGGCCAACGCAACAGGACATCGCCCATATTTGGAATACCCAGGCTCGCACGGTGCTTCCATTCGGGCGGGGACAAAGGTTCCTCGGCAATGCGAATCGCCTGGTGGACGCTTTCCTCGGGGGCTGGGAATATTCCGCTTTTCTGCATATTCGGAGCGGAACGCGCTTCGACGTGACCGACAACGATACGACTTCGCTCAACAACGGACAAACCAACCGTCCGGACCGCGTCGGAAATGGTCAACTAAGCCATCCGACGGTCAGCAATTGGTTCGATATCAGCGCCTTCATCGTTCACACGACGCCTATGACCTATGGCGATGCGGGAGCGAATCCGTTGCACGCGGATGGAGAGCAGCAACTGGACTCCTCGCTCTCCAAGACGTTCCATATCACAGAGCGGCAGGCGATCCAGTTCCGAGCAGACGCGTTTAACACTTTCAACCATCCGAATTTCTCTGCGCCTGATTCCGTCGTCGGTGACGCCTCTGAGGGACAGGTTTTCACCACCTCGATAGACAACCGCCGGATGCAATTCTCGTTGAGATACTCGTTCTAAGCACCGAGGGGAACCCCAGCACTTACACGTAGAATAAGAAATTGATTTCAGAACCCTGCATTTCACGGTAAACCGGGAATTTTATGGCGAGTAAATTAGAAGAATATCTGGCCGCACAAGCACGAGGCGACAGCGCGGCTTATACCAAGCTCACAGACAGGCAAATCAACTTACTTCACCACACGTTTATCGACTACCAGGCGACCTCAGAATTTCTTGAGCATCCCCTGGTGATAGAACGAGCCGAAGGTCTCTACTACTGGGATACCGATGGCAAGCGATTTTTCGACGCCATCGGTGGTATCTTCGTCGCCGTTCTGGGACACCGTCACCCGCGGGTGATGCAAGCCCTGCGCGATCAGATGGAGAAGGTCACTTTTGCTGCGCCGCTGCACAGCGTCACCAACGTTCTGCTGGATTTCGTAGAGAAGCTGGGAAAAGTGGCGCCGGGCAATTTGAGCTTCGTGAAGCCTTACAGCGGCGGCTCGGAGGCGGTTGAATCTGCGCTCAAGTTTGCCCGGCAATATTTCAAGCAGACAGGAAGACCGAACAAATTCAAGTTTGTGAGCCGCTATTACGCGTATCACGGAGGCACGTTCGGTGGCATGGGAGCGAGCGGAAGCGGAATGCGGAAATCGAAGTTCGAGCCGCAGATGGATGGCTTCCTCAAGGTGTTTCCACCCAGCTACTATCGCGATCGATTTTCATCCTGGGAAGAGGCGAATCGCTTTGCCGCCAAAAGCCTGGAAGACGTGATCGTGCACGAGGATCCGGATACGGTTGCCGCGTTTCTGGTGGAACCGATTGGCAACACCGGAGGAATCATCACCCCGACGGAAGAATATTTTCAGATGCTGCGAGAGATCTGCGACCGGTATGAGGTGCTGCTGATTTTTGACGAAGTGATTACCGGCTTTGCCAAGACGGGAAACATGTTCGCCGCGCAGACGTTCGGCGTCACTCCGGACATTATTTGCACGGGAAAAGGAATCTCGAGCGGGGCGATGCCGCTGGGAGCGATGATGGCCCGGGAAGACATGGCGGAAGCTTTTCAGGGCAGGCCGGAAGAGAATCTGCACTTCGCGCATGGGCATACGTTTGCGGGCAATCCGCTGGCATGCGCAGTGGGTTTGGCTGTCATTGACGAAATCGTGGAAAAGGATTTGTGCGGGAAGGCGAAACGCCTGGGCGAGTATTTACGCGGCAAGCTGGCAGATCTGAAGAAGTATGGAGTGGTGCGTGAGATCCGGGGCAGGGGTGTGCTGCTGGGAGTAGAACTGGTGAGAGACACCAATTCCATGGAACCGTTCCCTGAACTGGGTAAAGAGCTCAAGCGAACGGCACTGGAACACGGGCTCATCCTGCGAGTGGATCCAACATGGTTCGCGGTGGCGCCGCCGCTGATCGCGGAAGAAGCGGACATCGACGAAATGTGTGCGCTCATTGACGCCAGTCTTCGCACGGCCATGGAGCGCGTTTATATGCGCGAGCATTAGAGTGCGGAATCGCTGCCAACTCAACCGACTACGGAGATCAATGAAGCTGTTTGCCAGGTACTCGAAAATCCTGCTTGTTTTGTGCCTGAGCCTGTCTGCTGCAGCACAAAAACCCTTTCCGGTAATTTCGACGGTAGACGAATCGAACATCGCGGGACGCCCGGTCGCGCTCGACGCCCAGGGGAAACTGCTGCCGTTTCCTATACCCGCCGATACGGGATATTCCTATTCGTCCTATTTCCTGTCGCAGTGGACGATTTTGTGGGACCAGTACAACCGGCAGCGGCTTCCCTGGTTCTACTGCTGTTACGACTTTGACCGGACAACGTTTGAGATGTTTCCGGATAAGCACTGGGCGAATTCGACCGGCTATCTGCGCGCCATGATGCAGGGGTTCATGGAGCGGCTTTATCCCTATACCGGGGATAGCAGAACGGTTGAATTTCTTCGCAGCCTGGTTGATTACGAATTGGACCACGGATTGACGCCGGAGGGTTATGCCTGGTCCCAGGTGCCTTATCCATCGGCGAACCCCGGCAGCCCGCGCTATACAGGCTGGAGCGATCATGGAGAAGATTTCGTGGAGCCTCACGTGGTCGGCGAGGACGGCTACGGGTATCTGCGGCTCTATGAAATGACCGGCGACACAAAGTATTTGCAGGCCGCGATCCACGCCGCGGATGCGCTGGTCAAGAACTTCAAGGCCGGCGACGAACAGAATTCACCCTGGCCCTATCGTTGCTTTGCGCGGGATGGCAGCATCGTTGGCGGCAAAGGCATGTTCCCCTACTCCGCAAACGTAGTGGAGCCGATCATGCTGTTCGATGAGCTGATGCGGCTTAACCTGGGAGATACCGAATTGTACAAGCGGGTTCGGCAGGGGGCCTGGGACTGGCTGATGAAGTATCCCATGCAAAACAATGTGTGGGTCGGCTATTTCGAAGATGTGCAGGCCAGCATGGCGAACATGAACCAGGTGATCCCGCTTGAGTTTGCCCGCTATATCCTGCTGCATCCGGAGAAGGATCCCGACTGGCGCGAGCATGCACGCAAGCTCATCGATTGGGTGAAGACGACGCCGAAATGGCCCAAGTACCTGGTGCATAGCGCACTGGTGACAACGGAACAGGGGGACGGCAAGGACTTCTGCTGCAATGTTCCCAACCAATGTTGTGACAGCCATAGCTCGCGGCTGGCGGCAACCGAGGCGCTGTATTACGCAAAGACAGGCGACATTGCCTACAAGGAACAAGCCTACCGAACCTATAACTGGGTCACTTATTTTCAGGGTCTGCCGAGGGACGCGCATGCTCCGTTTGCTGAGCAGTGGTGGTTTACGGATGAGTATTCCGACGGACCTCGAAGGATGATGGATGCGTTTTGGGCCGTGCCGGAGTGGGCTCCTGCGGATGAATCGCATTTGCTGGGATCGGTTTCCGTGGTGACCCGGATCGCCTATGGGGCCGATACAGTTACTTATTCGACGTTTGATCGGGAGTCCACGGATGTACTTCGCCTGAACTTCGTTCCGGAAAGTATCACGGTTGGCGGCAAGCCAATCGCGCGGCGCAGCGATCTGGAGCAGGAGGGGTACACCTTCAACGACCAGACACGGACCCTTTCGATACGGCACACCAGCTCGAACGAGGTTGACATCCAGGGGAAGCACCTGCTGAGTGAGTACATGCAGGGGCAGAGCGATCACCGGCCGCCGTCCTACATTACGTTCGACGACCCGCATCTTGCCGCGGGCACTCCTTTGGTAGGGCAGTATCCGACAGGCGTGGTCGATTGGGGCGACGGAGGCTGGCAGATTGGCACGCCCTTCGGTAAATTTGGAACGTTTACCCTGGCGTTGTCAGACCCGAGCGTGGCAGAGGCGGCATTTGCTTTTTACGCGCCGCACATCTTTGCCGGAATCGATGTCTACAACGATGGCGACCATGATGCAACTGTCACTGTGCGTTCGCCGGAGACGCGCGATCAATCCTTTACCATCAAGCCCAAAGAACTGCGCCGTTTAAGAACCGGGTGGCGCGACCCAAGTACTTCGGTCGAGTTTGCGTTCACCAACGGACAAGGGTTGCGGTTTGACAACCTGGCTTATCTTCACCAGTAAAGAGGTTAAGGAGTTCTGGTGTTCTCTGCTGAACGTCTTCGTGACTGGGTGCTCCTGCTGCTCTGCAACCTGATGTGGGCGAGCCAGTTCGTATTGGTAAAAATCGTTCAGGAACAGATGGGGCCGGTTGCCGCTACGTCGTTCCCCATGCTCATCGCCACCATTCTACTTATTCCCGTCGTGCGTTGGGAAAGCCGATCCCTGAATAAGCAGACGTCGGTGCCCGGGAAAGACTGGCTGCGGTTCCTGCTTATCGGCGTGATGGGCCAGGTAGTGGCGCAACTTTTCATTACCTGGGGTCTTCGCTTCTCTCTGGCTTCGAATGCTGCCCTGCTGACGTTGGCCATGCCTATCGCAACCACGGTCATGGCCTACTTTATCCTGGGCGAGACGATGTCGCGTATCCGATGGATAAGCTTCGCATTGGCCATCGCCGGTGTGGTGGAATGCTCAGGAGTCGATTGGAAAGAGCTCGACTTGTCCGGAAAGGGTTATTTGCTGGGGAACGCCCTGATCTTCATCAGCGTTTGTGGAAGCGCCTTCTATAACGTGTACAGCAAGAAGCTACTCGAGCGCTATACGCCACTCCAGGTTCTTCTCTATAGCTACTATTTCGTGATTGCGTTCCTCATGCCGATCACCCTGTACACGGAACCAGGAGCCTTTCACCAAATAGCTTTCTACACGGTAAAGACGTGGGTCGGGATCGCGCTGCTGGCGATATTCCAATACTGCCTCTCCATGGTGATTTTTCTGACTGTGTTGACCCGGCTGGATGCGACCCAGGCAAGCTTATCCAACTACATGATCCCGTTCTTTGGATTGGTCATTGCGGCCGTTGTGCTTCATGAAAGGCTCACGTGGTACATGATCTTAGGAGGGGTATTGGTCCTGCTGAGTACGTTGCTGGTCACGGTCTATGAAGAGCATCAAAAAAGACAAGCAGACGTTGTTCCTGTGCGCTGATGTTTAAGGAGACGGTTTGTCTATAAGAGATACCTCTGTTCACGGCCTCCGTCTTCTCCAACTGGAGAACGAATGGCTTTCTGCTTCGATTCTTCCAGGCGTCGGGGCGAAGATTCTGGCGCTTTGGGACAAGACGTGTGACCGGCAAATACTTTGGGAGAACCCTCGTATTCGCCCGCAAAGTTATCCCATCGACGCGAACTTCGACAACTATTGGTGTGGAGGATGGGATGATGCTTATCCGACTGCCGATGCTTGCGTACACGCCGGAGAACCGTTCCCCAATCTAGGAGAGCTGCGTTCCCTGGCATGGGAAGTCGAAGAGCTCCAAGGCAATGAGGTGAAGCTTTCTGCGCTCGGTCCGATCAGCGCGATCCGGGCCCGCAAGACGATCACGTTGACCGGTCAAGTGCTGCAAATGAGTTTTGCCATTGAGAGTCTGAGCCCGATTCCTCTGGATTTTCTGTGGGGCACTCACCCCGCGTTTGCGGTTGAGGACGGAACCCGGCTGATGATTCCTGCGCGAACAGGAATTGTCGCGCAATCGAACCATCCTTCTTTGGGGGCGCCGGGTGAACGATACAACTGGCCTGTGATTAATGGAAGGGATATGAGCGTGGTGCCTGATGTCTCGACAGGACTGCACTGCGGCCACTACGCGACCGACCTGGAGGATGGCTGGTTCGCGGTCGAAACCAAAGGCCGGGGCGCTCTGTTTGAATTTCCTCTGGAAACCTGCCCGCACCTTTGGCTTTGGTTGGTGTATGGCGGCTGGCGCGGATACCACCACGCGGTAATCGAACCGTGGACGGGGTATCCAGTCAACCTGGCGCAGGCGTTTGAGCAGGGACGCCATAGCCAATTGGCGCCCGGCAAGACTTTCTCGGCTACGGTTCGGTGCACGACTTATCGCGCGCCTGAGACTTATCACGAGGCGCTCCAGCGCATCCGGCGCAGTTGATCTATTTGGGTGGTAAGCCGGCGCTGAAGCCCCCGTCTACGATCAACGCCGAGCCAGTCATGAAGGAGGAATCACTGCTGGCGAGGAAGACGGCAGCACGCGCCACCTCCTCGGGCTGTCCGATCCTTCCCAGGGCGTGAAGGGAACCAGCTTCCTCGCGAGCCTTCGATGGATCGGGCTGCGATTCGAAGTAGCCTTCTGCCAGTCCGGCATTGATGTATCCAGGACAGATCGCATGAACCCGTATTCCTTCGCGGCCATGATCAATGGCGAGCGCCTTGGTGAAGGCAAGGATGGCGCCCTTGGTGGCGCAGTACCCGGCGCAGTAGGGCTCGACGAAGAAGCCGTTGACGGATGACATGTTGATGATCACTCCGCGGGTCTGGCGAAGGTCAGGAAGGAATTCGCGTGAGCACAGGAAGACACCGCCTACGTTGACCGCCATCTGCCGATTCCATTCTTCCGGAGTGGTGTCTTCGATTTTCTTGTTTACCTGGATTGCCGCGTTGTTTACCAGGATGTTCAACGGGCCGAACTGCTCGCGCACGAAGGTGTGGAGGTTCGCTACCGATTCGGGGTCCGCGACATCCGCCTTGATGGCACGAGCGTCGCCTCCCTGGGAGGAAATCGCAGCAGCGGCTGTTTCCGCCTTAGTTTGATCTATGTCGACCAGGACTACGCGCGAACCTTCCGCACCTAGGCCATTCGCAACGGCGCGACCGATGCCCGAGCCCGCTCCGGTGACTACCGATACCATTCCCTTGAGTTTCAAGTTTTTCCTGTTTGATGGTGGATTTCTGTGAGATGAGACTAAGGCTAAGACGGAGTTAGTGATGCGTCAAGCAGTGGATTTCGTGCGGGTTTTACTTAAAGGAGAACCGTCTACGCCGTCCTTGCTAGCAGCGCGCGGTAGGAGATTCGGTCACGTCCGCGTCGAAAAGGATTTCCAAGAAAGAGCATCCACACAGAGATCTCTCCACTGCGCTTCGCTTCGGTCGAGATGACAAAGGGTAGGGTTGTTATGGTCCGGAGCAAAGATCAAGGGAATCAGTGCCGAAGGGCGCTCCACTAGGCTTCCTTTCTGCGCTGATGAACAAACCCGCTTTGCGTTGTGTCTGCTGTTGTGGAAGATGGAAGGGTGAGATCTGACTATCCCACCCTTCGCAAAAAACGCGAAGGATGGGGCACCCCGTGCACCCCACGGGTCCGTGAGGTCCGGGACAGGCTTGAGGGGGAGAGCTGCGGTATCCCACATCTCGCGAAAAACGAGCGAGATGTGGGGCACCCACCCGGCGTTTGATGCGGGGATAGAACTCAGCCCGATTCCAGGATCAGGTTTGCATAGGGTGCGGTGTCGGCGGTTCGAATCAGTCCTATTGCGTTGGGTACTCGCTTCTTAAAGATGACGTGCGGTTCGTAGATCACGGGCACACCTTCCAACGCGCTCGCGAACGCAGCTTTGACTCCGGCCGGGTTTACCCGGAGAAATTCTTCGGCCATGAAGAATTGCGCAACAACGAAATTTGCTCTTAGAGCCTGCACGACATCCAGAACCCGAGGGATGTCATCAACCAGCGAAATGTCTATGGTTTCGATTTGCGGCCAAAACGGAAATCCCCTGTCGGCGATGACCAGAGTATTAGTGTGCCGGATGCGGCTTAGAAGCGAGTTGATGGCGGGATTGAGGATGCCTGTCTTGAGCATGTCGTCTGAAGCTAAAGGGAGACGCCGCGCTTCCAGGGAATGAAGTCATTCTGATCGAGCTGTTCAGCCTTGGTTCGTACCTTTCCACTGGCCACTTGAATAATCAGATCGAGGATGGATTCGCCTACCTTTTCAATGGTGGTCTCGCCGCGAATGACGGCACCAGTGTCGATATCGATGATGTCTGACATGCGTTCGGCCAGGCTCGAGTTGGTGGAAACTTTGATCACCGGGGCTATTGGGTTCCCCGTTGGGGTTCCGAGGCCGGTCGTGAAGAGGACCACATTGGCGCCCGCTCCGACCTGCGCCGTAACACATTCAACATCGTTGCCTGGAGTGCAGAGCAAAGCCAAACCTGGCGTGTTGTCATACTCGGGATAGTCCAGAACGGCGGTGACGGGCGACGTGCCGCCCTTCCGGGCTGCCCCTGCGGACTTCATGGCATCGGTAATCAGCCCGTCTTTGATGTTCCCGGGGGAGGGATTCATCTCAAAGCCGGAATGGACTGCCTTGGCACGGGCGGCGTAATCACGCATGAGCTGGATGAAGCGGTCGGCATGAGCCGCATCGACACAGCGGTTGATAAGGCTCTGCTCCATTCCGCAGAGCTCAGGAAACTCCGACAGGATAGATTTCCCCCCCAAGACAGCCACCATGTCGGAAACATGGCCCAGAGCAGGATTGGCCGAGATACCGGAAAATCCGTCTGAGCCTCCGCACTTCAACGCCACCGTGAGCTTGCTAAGAGGAGCGGGTTTGCGGGTCAGACGATTGGCTTCGACCAAGCCCTCAAAGGTGGCCCGAATGGCGTCAGAAAGCATGGCCGATTCGGTGCCGGACTGCTGCTGTTCGTACATCAGCACGGGCTTGCGAAGACCCGGGTCCCGTTCGCGAAGGGCATCCATCAGGATATAGGGCTGAGCATTCTGGCAACCCAGGCTTAGTACCGTGGCGCCGGCGACGTTAGGATGATGAATATAGCCGGCAAGCAGCCCACAAAGCGCCTTGGAATCCTGCCGGGTACCGCCGCAGCCCCCTTCGTGCACCAGGAACCTGACCCCGTCCACATTGGGAAACACACGCTCGGACCGGCTGAAATCATCACCCGGGACAGGTTGCGGGCCTTGATGATGCTGAGCGATCAATTGCCGCACTTGTTGGCGGTAGAGCTTTGGCCGGCCATAACCAAGCTCCTCCTCAAACGCGTCACGCAAGGCTTCAACGTTGCGGTTTTCGCAAAAAACAAGCGGGATGACGAGCCAGTAATTGCGCGTGCCGACCTGGCCGTCCGCACGATGGTAACCATCAAAGGTGCGCGAAGACCAACCCGCGACATCGGGTGCAGACCAGGCGTACTCGCCCACCTTGGGGCCAAAACCGGAAGCATCATGCTGCACATTGCGCGTGCTCAGCAGGCCGCCGCGAGGGATCGGTTGGCGGACCAGCCCGACCACCCCGCCATACATGATGACTTCCTCTCCGGCGGCAAGGTCGCGAATGGCAAACTTATGCTTGGCGGGTATTTCGGAGGGCGGAATGTACTGCTCGCCAGCGAAGGTGATGGGGTCCCCTGCGGGTAGCCCGGTTAGCGCTACGAGGACGTTATCTTTAGGGTCAATCCTGAGTATCTTTTCGGCAGCCATTTCTTTTTCGCCGGCAATCTGCCGTGGATATAGACTCACTGTAGCGTTAACTTTAAACACGGTCAAACGCGCCGGACGAATCTCCGCTGAAAGAACCATCCCCTCATGAGTGCTTCCATTTTTGATTTACAAGGCAAGACCGCGGTTGTGATCGGCGGTACCACGGGTATCGGCCATGCTCTCTCTCTTGGGCTCGCGGACGCAGGCGCGGATGTGGTCGCGTCTGCACGAAGAGCGGAACAGGTGGAACAAACTGCCGCTCAAATTGAAGCCAAAGGCCGCAAAACCCTGCGGCGCACCTCGGATGTGCAGGATCGCGCCAGCTTAGAAGCATTGCGCGATGAAGTCCTGAAGGCGTTTGGCAAAGTCGACATCCTGGTGAATTGCGCCGGAATCACCAAGCGGGCACCGACGATCGATTTCCCCGAGGAGGATTGGAATCGGATCATCGATGTCAACCTGACGGGGACGATGCGGGGCTGCCAGGTTTTCGGCGAATCCATGCTCAGCCGGGGCTACGGACGCATTGTCAATATTGCGTCGCTATCCACCTACGTGGGCCTGTTCGAGGTTGCCGCCTACTCCGCGAGCAAGGCGGCGGTAGGCGCGCTTACGAAAGTACTGGCCGTGGAATGGTCCCGCAAGGGGGTGCTGGTGAACGCGATTGCCCCCGGGGTGTTCCGCACCGACCTGAACGCGAGCCTGCTGGACAGCACGGAGCGGGGACGGGAGTTCAAGATGCGAACGCCCATTGGCCGCTTTGGCAAGACGGAAGAACTGGTGGGCGCCGCTGTCTTCCTGTCTTCGGACGCAGCGTCTTTTGTATCTGGGGAAATCGTAGTGGTCGACGGAGGCTTTCTGGCCAGCGGAGTCAACCAATAACGATGGATTACAGGAAGCTTGGCCGCACCGACCTTAGCCTTTCCACGATTGGCTTTGGCACGTCGACGTTAGGCAATGCGTTTGGCGATATTGATCCCGCAGAAGGGACAAGGGCTGTTCACCAAGCGGTGGACAGCGGCATCAACTTCTTCGATTCATCACCCTATTACGGAATTACCCTCTCAGAAACCCGGCTGGGGGAGGCCCTGGTGGGCCGGCGCGACCGTGCCATCGTCGCGACCAAGTGCGGGCGATATGGCTTTGACGAGTTCGACTTCTCTGCCAAGCGCGTGATCGCCAGCATCGATGAGTCACTGCGGCGGTTACGGACTGATTACGTCGATTTGTTTCAGGCTCATGACGTCGAGTTTGGGGACGTGCAACAGATCATCCATGAGACAGTGCCGGCCTTAAGGCAGTTGCAGCAACAAGGCAAGGCGCGTTATATCGGCATCACGGGGTATCCGCCGAGGGTGCTTCGCCGCATTGCCGAAGCGGTGCCGGTCGACAGCATTCTTAGCTATTGCCACTACAACCTTCTGAACACTGAGATGGATGACGTTTTGACCGAGTTCGCGCGGGAACGTGGCATCGGGCTGATCAATGCGTCTGGCTTGTGTATGGGGCTGCTGACGGACCAAGGGCCGCCCGATTGGCACCCGGCGCCGCCCCAGGTGCGTGAAGCGGGCAGGAAGGCTGCGGCGTTTTGCCGCGAACAGGGAGCGGATATTTCTGAGCTGGCTTTGCGTTTCGCTCTGCGCAATCCCTTCGTTTCGAGCACCCTCATTGGCATCGCCACCACGCGCCAGGTGGAGACGAGCCTGAAGCTGTTGAAGGATGGGCCCGATAAGGCGCTGCTGGCCCAGGTTGAAACCATTTTGGCGCCGGTGTTCAATTATTCCTGGCCTTCGGGCCGGCCTGAGAACCAGGAGTAAGGTGGAAACATGAAGGCTTTTGTGATGAAAGAGCCGGGTGATGTGGCGATTGAAACAGTGGCGGATGCAGTTGCGACCAATGACGACGTGCTGCTGAGGGTCCGCATGATTGGCCTTTGCGGTACCGACCTGAGCTCGTTTCGCGGTAAAAATCCGCTGATCACTTTTCCTCGGATCCCGGGTCATGAAGTGGCGGCGACGATTGCCGAACCTAGCAAGGCCCATCCGGAACTGGCCGCAGGCATGGACGTCACGGTTTCGCCTTACTTCGGCTGCGGGCACTGCCCGGCTTGCCTGCGCGGCCGGCCGAATGCCTGCCAGTTCAACGAGACGCTGGGCGTGCAACGCAACGGGGCGATGACGGAATACATCGCGGTGCCCGCGGCTAAACTGTATCCAGCACGATTGACCATTAAAGAGCTTTGCCTAGTCGAGCCGTTGACGGTCGGCTTCCACGCGGCGGGTAGAGGACGTGTCACGGCCCAGGATGCAGTGGCCATTTTTGGATGTGGGGGCGTAGGCCTCGGCGCCATAGCCGCCTGCGGCTTCCGCGGGGCTAAGACGATTGCCGTCGATCTCGACGATCGAAAACTAACCCTGGCTCTGCGCGCCGGGGCGACCGACGCGATCAACACCAGCAAGGAACCGCTCCACGAAAGACTGCTTGAACTTACCGGAGGCCGAGGTCCCGATGTGATTATCGAAGCCATCGGGCTCCCGCAAACTTTTCGCAGCGCCGTAGAGGAAGTGGCGTTTACTGGACGGGTGGTGTATATCGGCTACGCCAAAGAGCCGGTGGCCTACGAAACCAAGCTCTTTGTGCAGAAGGAGCTGGACATCCTGGGGTCACGCAATGCCCTTCCCGAAGACTTTCGAGAAGTGATCCACATGCTCGAGGAGCATCGGTTCCCTGTGGATGAAGCGGTGAGCGCGATCGTTCCGCTGGAGCAGGCACCGGCCATGCTGAAGGCATGGAGCGAAAACCCCAGCGGGTTTTCGAAGATCATGGTGCGTTTCGACTGAACTCATCCGAAGCGCCGGAGATAGGCAGTACAGAGAGCATCCGTCTGCTGGGTGTAAGAAACACCAAGCGATTGGGCCAGGCTGGTTTCCGAGTGGGACCCGACCCAGGCTACCAGCAGCAAGCGTCGCAGCATGAGGAAGGTCGGAATCTCTTCTTCCTCGGCCTTTGCTATGGCGGATACCGTTCGATAGCCGTCAAGCCAGTGCTCGATCAGCGAAGAAGCCTGCGGTAAATGCTCGTAAAAGGATAACGACGCGGCTGCGTCGTACATGTACCAACTGAAGCCGCAGTCATCGAAATCAATTACCTTCAATGCCCCATGGTGCAGGAGCAGATTCGATAAGCGTAGATCGCAGTGGGCCAGGCCGAAGCGATCGGGCCCAGTCCCGTAATGCGCCAGCCGTTCCCGGACCAATGCTGCAGCGTGACCAAACAGGTCGAGGCGGGTGGCGTTCATGCCCAGTCCATCGCGCCAATGCCCCCAACGCGGAGTCTCCCCACCCGCCGCCTCGAAATCCCAGGTGAAGCGCTCAAAGCCGCCGGGGCGTTGCCAGGTTTTGCTATGCGTATGCAACCGGGCAGTCACCGCACCCAAAGTCTCGAAACATTGGCGCAAGTCCATCTCGATTTCGGGTTGGCGGCCGTCTTCCCATTCGAACAGGACCAGGTTTCTTTGACCGACGACCTGAATCCATTCTCCGTTGAGCCCGGCTAATGGAACCGGAGTTGCGGCCACTCCATCCTTGCGCAGCGCCAATAGCCAGGCAATCTCGGATGCGAGCGAGTTCTTTGAGTGATAACCCGGGCGCTGTAGACGCAGCGCCCATTTTTTGCCGGATGGTGTTTCTACTTTGTAGATCTCATTTTCCGAAAGGCTGATGAGCGCAACCGTCACATTCCGGGGAAGATCATAGAGGCTCAGCGCCTGCTGCACGAGTTGAATTGCCACCTGACCGCCCCTCCTTGCTCACTCTACAGGGTCGATAAATGCTTTGACTTCCGCTTCGGTTTCCCCGCAAACTATGGACATCGCCTCGGGTCCCTCCTTTTTCGTCGCTCGCAAACTCAGTTACCTTGAACCAGTTTTCTGGAGACGCACAACTGCCGCCTGAGACCACAGCTGTCTTTGCATCGGAACCTACCGCGGGCCGGGTGGAATATGGTCTGCGTCACAACATTCTCACGCCCTGGGAGACGCTGGCCCAGTCGGTCGCCGCCATCGCGCCGACTACCTCGCCGGTGCTGACCATTCCCCTGGTTTTTGCCCTAGCCGGCAATGGCACGTGGGCGGCGTATGCACTGGCCACCGTACAGGTCACGCTGATTGCCGTGCTGATTGGAGCCTTGGGACGCCGTTCCGCCTCGCCGGGCTCGCTGTACAGCTATGCGACGGATTCGCTTCCCCCGGTGGTTGCGAGCATTGCAGCCTGGGCCCTGCTTCTGGGCTATGTGGCGACCGGCGCGTCGATAGGCGGGGGGTTCGTGCAGTATTCGAATGTCCTGTTGAAGGCGTTTACCGGCCATGCGGCGCCGCCGTTTCTGCTGGTTTTGATCAGTGTTCTGGGAGCGGCAGCCATGGCTTACCGCGATGTGAAGCTCTCGGCGCGCGCCATGCTCTGGCTGGAAGGAGCATCCGTCGCCTGCATCGTGATGGTGTTAGCACTGGTTTTATGGAAGAACGGTTTGCACCTCGATTGGCCGCAAGTTCGCTTGCAGGGCAGTTCGATCTCGAGCATCCGGCTGGGCCTGGTTCTGGCGACCTTCAGCTTCGTTGGCTTTGAGAGTGCGACGGCGCTGGGGCACGAAGCGAAGGAGCCGTTGCGCACCATCCCTCGTGCAGTTCTGCAGTGCGCGCTGGGAGCGGGTGCGTTCTTCGTCCTCGCCGGATACGCTGAGGTGCTCGGCTTTCGCCACGCGGGCCTGGCCCTGGACAAGGCGGATGCCCCGTTGCACGTGCTGGCCGAGCAGGCTTCGGTGCCCGTACTCGGTATCGTGATTGACGCCGGCGCCATGGTCAGCATGTTTGCCTGCATCCTGGCCTGCATCACGGCTTCCGCGCGCATTCTGCTGCTGATGGCCCATAACCGGCTGGTGCCAAACTACTTTTGCCGAACCCATCGGCGGAACGACACGCCGCATCTCGCCGTGGTGCTCACCACGGTCGTAGTGCTGGTTCCACCGCTTGTACTGACCACGCTTGGCTATGCAGGTGCGGACATTTACGGTTGGCTGGGCTCGTTTGCGGTTTACGGGTTTATCACCATCTATGGGCTCACCTGTGTTGCCCTGCCGCTGCAACTGAAAAAACAAGGTGCGTTGTCGGTGGCTCTTTTAGGGACAGCGATTCTGGGAGGCATTTCCATGGTGATGGCGCTGGCAGGAACCCTCTATCCCGTCCCTGCTGCGCCCTATTCCTGGCTACCGTATCTCTATTTCGTCTATTTGCTTGTCACCCTGGTCTTCTTCTTCCGCACGCGACGCAGAGGAAGGATTGCGCATGATCAGATAGGTTCATTCTGAAACCGTTTTAACGCGAAAGTGGCAGGCGATTCCATCCAGTTCCAAGGTGTTATTGCTATCATTCGAGCATGAAAAAAGCTTTCTTGTTCAGCATGATTTTATTGATTTCGACTTCAGCCTTTGCTTCGTCGCGTCATCACCACCGTCATCACCACCACCATCCTCACGCGGGTACCCGATAGCTCATTCCGATTCTGCTATCGTGGCAAGCCATCTGAGGACTGCGCTGGAAAGAGGGCCGCGCTGGTCTGAGTAAGCGTGGTCCGTAGGCAGATGGAGTGTGGACACGCGGGTGTTTCCTGCACGGCGGAGTGCGCCCGCGAAAGCCTGGTCTCCCCTGGCATACGCGTCATCGGAAGTGACGATGAGCATCGGCCGGCTCTTGAGCGAATTGACCTTCGCCAGGAAGCTCCACTGCGCAGCGTTGGCCAGGGTTTCATGAGCCAGTGCGTCGGGCGTGCAACCGCTCATCGGCGCCATTCCCCACTGTTCGTATCTGGCACTTAGCATCCTGATGGTTGGTTGTTCCTGGTCTGTGGCAAAGGCCTGGGGAGTCCGCCCACCAATGTCGGAGGCGGAAATAAGACCAACGCCGAGAATTCTGGGATCGGCGGCGGCATCCTGCACTGCCATGAATCCGCCCATGCTGTGCCCAATGAGAACGATGTGGGACGGGTCCAGGCGCAGGGTCCTGGCCATGGCGGGGGAACGTATGTAATCGATCGCGGCTGCTGTGTCCTCGATGCCGTGGGTGAACGAGAACTCTCCCGGAGAACCCCAGGATCCCCGGTAGTCAAAATAAAGGACATCCCATCCTTTGCGGCGAATATCCTGAGCGAGATCGAGGTTGCGCTCGTTCCCGGGGAATCCATGAAGCAATACGGCTACGGGATGTGGACCTGCACCCGCAGCAACGTAGACGAAGGCGTTGAGCAGCCCCCCGTGACTGGGGATTTGAAAGCTCTGCATGGAAGCAGGATTGGCTCGCTGCTGGGCTCTCAGGGGAGACGAGAAACACAGAGCCAACAGGATGGCGAAAGCAAGCCTATGTGGAAGGCCGGCAAAAGAGGCATCCACAGAGCAGGGCTTGTGTGGATGCTCGCGCAGTGCTTCCTCCCGATAGGCTCTTAAGATTTGTAACTATCGCGTTCTATCCTACCGGATCTACAACGGCAGACGTAGTTACGTATGAGTACCCTAAAGTGCGAATGGTCGTTTTTCCACCCTTAACAGTTAGTTGTCCTTTTGGTTAGTGGGGGTAACCACTTTTACCTAAGGGTGCTAAAGGTTTTGTTCCCAGAAGGCTAGCATGGCGTTGTAGCGCTCAATGAGCGCGGGCAGGTCGACGAATCCGTGCTTGCGCATGGGGAAGAGCACTACCTGGTACGGCTTGCCGGCAGCGATTAAGGCATTCATGAATGCCTCCTCGTTCTGCGGATGAACGTTGTCGTCATAGGTGCCGTAAATAAGCAGCAGGGAGCCATGGAGGTCGCGAGCACGGGGGAGGAGAGAAGCCTTTTCATAGCCCGCTGGGTTGTTTTGTGGGAGCTGCAAAAAAGACTCGCACCACTTGGAATCGTAAAAGCGCCAGTCGGTCACGGGCGCTCCGGCGATGCCGGCTTTGAATTCCTTTGAGCGCGTCATCAGGTTCAGAGTGATGGTGCCGCCTCCACTCCAGCCCCAGACACCGATGCGGCTTCCGTCAACCCATGGCTGCGCTTTGAGCCAGCGAATGCCGGCAACCAGATCCGCTGCTTCTCCTTCACCCGGGTTCACGGCGAGGGTGTTCTCGAGCGTCTTGCTGATGGCGGTGGCGGCACGGTTATCAATTGCCACCGCGATGTAACCCTTGCTCGCAAGCAAATTGTCGAAAAGGGTTTCGTTCTGCCACTGATCGATGACTGTCGGCGCAGAGGGACCGCCATAGACATGCAGGATCACGGGATAGCGGCGCTTGGGGTCGAAGCCTTTGGGCTTGAGAACCTGCGCCGGCATGGGAAAGCCGTCCGCGGCGGGAATGGTCGTGAGTTGCGGATATTCGAGGCCAGCAGGCAGCAGCCCGGACTGCGGGGACGCGATGGTGGCCTTCAATTCCCCGCCGGCAGCGTGGAGGCGCAACACGGGAAGCGTATGAATATTTGAGTAAGCATCGAAATAAAAGCGGGCGTCGGGTGACATGCCGATGGAATGGGTTCCCGGCTCGGTTGAGACCCTCTTCAATCCGCTGCCATCGCTGTTAATGCGGTAGAGCTGGCGCTCTACGGATCCATCCTTGAGCGCGGTGAAATAGATCCAGTGATTTGCTTCATCCATCCCGACGACTCCCTGGTGTACCCAGAAGACTCCACCCCCTGAGGAGACAAGGGACCAATTGCCTTTGGTCACCTGGTTGATCAGCGCACCGCCGGCGCTGTAGCGATAGAGATGCATGTAACCGTCGCGCTCCGAAGCCCAGATAAATTGACCGTCGCGGAGGAAATACAGGTCGTCATTCACGTTGACCCAGGCAGGATCGGTTTCTGTCAGCAACCGCCTAACGTCATTTCCTTGCGGGTCGGACAGGTAGAGGCGCAGTTCCCTTTGGCTGCGATCCAGGGTTTTGAAGCTGAGGTGCTTGCCGTCGGGCAGCCAGTTCACCCGCAGGAGCCACTCGTAGGGTTTGTCGCTAACGGGAATGAAGTGGTTTGCAGCGGAATCCACGGTAACGACACCCACGCGTACAACAGGATTGTGCTCGCCAGGCTTGGGATAGGCCTGGTGAATCAGACGCGGGTTTACCGGGGAAAAGTCTACGAAGGTGCTGACGGGTACACCCGCCTCGTCGGTCTGCAGATAGGCAATGGATGTGGAATCAGGAGACCACCAATAGGCCGTGTCGTGGCGGCCGAAGACTTCTTCCCAATAGACCCAGGAGAGCGTGCCGTTCAAGGTAGTTTCAGAACCGTCGTGGGTGAGCTGGGTCTCCTTTTTGGCGGATAGATCCCATACGTAGAGATTGTTGGAACGGATGAAGGAGATGAAGCGCCCGTTGGGGGAGAATCGAGGATCCTTTTCTTCCTCAGGGGTCTGGGTCAGACGGGAGAAGGCGGACGAATCCAGGTCGAGCAGGAAGATGTCTCCGCTGAAGAGGTAAAGCGCCTGCTTACCGGCCGGGTTAAAAGAAATCGGCCAGGGCAGCTTGCCGTGAACCTCTATCCCAGGGTCGATGGATTTTAGCGACACCACAGCGCGGTTCATGTCCAGGATGGGTCGTCGTTTTGCGGTAACCGGGTCGAGGCGTTCGAAGGTGCCATCGTCGAGGATCGCCGTGCCGTCATTGAGCCAGACATACGGCGGTAGGTCAGCAATTTTGCTTCCGGGGCCGGCTATCCAGTCCGTGGTGAGGGTTGGCGTCTCGGCATGGAGCGGGGAAAACGCCGCCAGAAGAACAACAGCCAGGATCGGGCGGCATAGGATCGGGCGGCACAGGGCGCCTCGTAAACTGCTCATTTATAGCGAATATACAAGACCTGAGGCGTCACAAGCCGCTTGAAAAAGGAGCCCTCCCGGGCTTGAGAGGGTGAGAAACCGCAGGCCCTATCAAGCCGGGCATTTTCGAAACAGTTACGGCCCGACAAAAGTATAAAACGGAGTTTTCCCGTAGAGATTGTAACGGCCACAGTTTTATTTTCTAAACCGTCGCTGCCGGAGTGTACGGCGATTGCCGCTATGTGATGTAGCGAATTGCGAAACCGGTCTCATCGCTGTTCGCTATTTTCAGGAGCGCCAGTTCTTCTTCCGCCACGTCGATCATCTCGCCTGCGTCTGTCCTCAGGTGGACTGCATAAACGTACCCGTTCCCGGTCTGGTGAATTTCCTTTACCGTCCCGATCTGGCCCCTTTGGACCACTCTGACAATGTCGTCGTGGACAAATCTTGGTGCATTCATAGCGAACCTCTTTTTTTCTCTTGGATGCCGGCAGACTCGAGGCCGGATGCCGCAAGAAGGCAAGCCATCGAGTCCACGAGGACGAAAAGCACCCACAAGTTCCAACCCCAAGGTTGGAACTCACGATGGCCAGTATAAGCAATTCTTTTGAGGAAAATCCTGAAGGCCGCTTAACCCGAACGGCAAGGATTTGCTTGTAAAGGGGTTATGGTGGGCGCTGCAGGATTCGAACCTGCGACTTCCACCGTGTGAAGGTGGCACTCTACCGCTGAGTTAAGCGCCCCTCGGGGCAAACCGTAGTTTACACGAACCTTCGCCCGGGGACCCTGTCTTAGTGTTCAGCGAGCCCGGTTGTGCTATGGTTTCGGCCAAGACTCCCCCCGGGCTCCAGCCATTTAAGACAACAACCTTGTTCGATCGAAAATGTTTCTGACCCTGCAGAAACACTAGCCCCAGGGTTGCTAAAGGCGATTCCGTCAAAGCGCTTTGACGACATCCTGGGGCGTTTCTGCTGGCGGAGATTTTTAGTTCGGAATTTTTCGTTACGGGATCCGCTTACGCTTCACCATCGTAATCGACAGCCGTTGGGCAAATTTTGTTGTGAACCGGGGCCAAAAATCCACATGGGGAAATTGATGATGTCGCGTTTAAGGGTGCTTTGCATTTTGTTGCTACTTTCTGCGTCTGCAGCGGCCTTGGCTCAGAGTCCTTTGTCGGACCCGGGAAATCCTGGGTTCGGCCGCCAAACGATCCTCTGACCTGGTTTGCATTGTCCCGCAGGTGTATGGGCCCGCTCGGCAGGCGCAAACTTTTCCTAGACGCAAGCTATGAATACTTCGACTTCGATAAGGTCGATAGCGTTAATCTCAAGATCCATCAGCGGACTTCGAATGTGAGCTCTTGAGCGTCAACGCCCTTTGCGTCGGGAACAGGAACATCGTAGGATTCGCCCGTGCCGAGAACCTCAAACCTGGATCCATTGAATCGACCGACGGCGGTGACGGTCGCTTCCATTGGACGAAAACCGTTCTCGCGGATGCGATTGCGGAGATCGCTCATTTTGAGCGTATTTCCAGGGGTAAGCTCAATTTCGAGTATTCCGGTCCTTAGACTCAATTTGACCGACTTGACACCGGCCCAACGATGAACAGATGCGCTCACGCCGCGAGCGCATAACTCGCAATCCAAGCCGTATACTTTAAGCTGAATGCGCCGGTACTCCGCGCGAGCCGGTTCGACGGCTAGCAACAGCCCCCCGAGAACAATCCCCCGGAAAGTGCTTCTCCAGGAAAAGGTCATCTGCGCCCTTTCAGGAAAAAATAACTCACACCGATGAATGCGCGGATTCCTTCGGCGGGTTGGGTGCCGTTCGTTTGACTCCAAACCGGGAACATAACTCCACCCTGGAAGGCGATATCCCGATAAGTGTACAGAAATGAGGGGCCGGAATAGATTCCTGCTCCTCCTGAATTTGGCAACACCACGCTGTCGCTCGTGTCCGCTGGGGAGGCCAAAATGGCCGCAGAATGGAAGTGACCACCAGTAACGGGAGAAGTGGCTACGGTTCCGCCGCGACGCGCCATTCCAACCCAGTCGCCGGTCGTCTCCCAGAACAAACGTACATCGGGTTTGGGATAATCTTTGTAGAAAAATCGGGGTCGCCAGCCGATCACGACGCTGGTCAGTAGAGAGTTACTTTGATGATCCTCACTGTCCCCCCAATGGCCATAGAGTTGATAGCCTCCCCCTGCCCAAAGGTAGTAACTTCGGGAGATATGGCCGGTCGCTGCGGCGATGTAGTAGGCCGGTTCGCGGCTGAGGGGCGGCCCATCGGTTCGAGGCAGGGTCTGCGTTGTTCCAGAAACCCCCATGTAGAGCGTACTTTCATTGCGCGTTCCAATTCCGGTTGAGGCATGGTGAAAACGCCAGGCGACGAGTGCCTCTGCCTGCGGTTCGCCGGGCATCGTGGCGGTGAATCGGCCCACAGGATGCTCTCCATAGTTAAGGTCGAAGGGCGCGGAGATCGAGAATTGAAGGTTTTCGGTGACTCCGTAACTGAATCGCGGGCCGATCATTGCTACACCGGAGCGCCACATCAACACCGTTTCGATGCTACTGTCGCCGGAACCCAGGGTAGTTGTGGAGTACCCGAACGCAGGGCCATGCCCATCCGCCCAGACCTGTATCGTGCACAAACAGCATACGCAAAGGAAAACGACGCGTTTCATCGCCCGTCCGTGACACCGCAAATCTCAGAGATCCCGCGTTGGAATTTAGCTTTGGATAGAGGGGACCCGTAGTGCGCGTACCTACAACTGAGCGAACGAGCTTTGTTCTCCGCAAAGCCTTGATCGGCAGCATAACATCCAGCAATTCTTTTGGGAGCATGAATCTGCGGTGGACTCTCCACCGTCGGGCGGCAGAAAGCATCGGAGTCGGCGTTCAGGTTCATGGGGAGTTAAGTCCCGCGTTTCGGCGAAGCGAAGGAGCGTGTCTCTGCGCCACCAGATCGCCATGTCACCGTTCAACAAGGCCTCTACTGTATCGACCGCGGCGGGTGGGAGAAGAGTTCGGACATCAATCAAGAAAGGTTGTAGGTGCCAGATCGATTGTGCTATCGTTTGCAGCACCTTCTTTGTTTAGGCCATTGGGATTCTTTATTTTGGGGGTCCTCACGCAAGACACACCACCTCTCGTCATTTCGGCCGTTCGTGTTGCGCCTCTGATCCGTTCCTCGAACTGGTCGTCTGGGCTCTTTTAGCCTCGAAGCAAATAGCGCGGCCCGATTCACATAGGCTCATGGCTTTACTCGAATGGCGGCACTTTGTAAACCATTCCCAAGCTCTCTAGGAAACTCTCGCGGAACAATGCGTGACCTTTCCCTCAAGAACCATTAACTGCGATCTATTTAACAATGGCTAAGGCTGAGAAGCATCACAGAACCATATCGAAAAGCAGTGGCTTCACGATATGGTTGACGGACGCTGAGGGCTCACTTCACGTGGAGAAATGAGAATGTCGCGTTTTAGGGTGCTGATTATCCTGTCACAATTCGCTTTGTCCGCAGCGGCTTTCGCTCAGAGCCCCTGTCCGACCCAGGAGCTGCTAACTTCCGGTGTCCAGCGCTCTTCTGATTTGATTTGCACGGTTCCGCAGGTTTACGGTCCCGGCGGGCTGGTGGGCACCGGATTCGGCGGCCCACTGTTTCCTACCTTGCACCACAATGTTCACTTCCAAGCTTCGAGCGTGAGCAGTTTGGTTCCTGTCAATGCCGAGATTGGCGTGCAGCTCAGCCAGGTACCGCTCGCATCACCGGTCTCCGGATTCATCTTTGCAAATGGAGTGATGCAGGAAGCCACCAGCTTCGGACCCGTACTGACAGATCGCGCGGAAACCCTTGGCAAGCGACGGATTTTTGTAGGCGTGAGCTACGAGTATTTCGACTTTGATAAGGCCGATAACGTAAATCTCAAAAACTTTGGCGCGGTTTACACTCACGAGCCGGAACCGACCGTGTGTACGGGCCCGACGCCCCCCCCCTGTTTCATGGAACCAGATGGTACCCTGGAGCCGGTATTCGTAAAAGACATCGTTGCCACGCAAAACCGAATAGACGTAAAAGTTAACCAGGTCACGATGGTTGGCACTTACGGGCTATCGGACAACCTGGACGTATCGATTGCGATCCCTCTCGTTGACGTCCGCATGACGATGGATTCATCTGCCACGATCATCAGCTTCGAGGCACCACCGCCAGTCCACTATTTTATCCACCCCGCGCCAACGAACATCCCCGGCGAGACATATATTAGTCCGTCCCAGGCAAGTTTTGTAAACAGCAATTCTGCGTTCGGCATCGGCGATCTTCGGCTTCGCGCCAAATATGCTGCGTGGCATGGCGCGCAAGAAAAGTCAGCAGTTGCGGTCGGGTTAGATTTACGTCTTCCCAGCGGCGACGCATATAAGTTTTTAGGCTCCGGCACATGGGGTGTACGGCCCTTCGCGATCTATTCGTATTCTGGAAGAGTTTCTCCACACGCCAGCGCCGGGTTAGAAGCAAATGGCAATTCGGTCCTGGCTGGGACTGTGACGGGGACTGCGACGTCATCAACCGTAACCACTGCTCAGCTGCCGACTGTTTTTTCGTATTCAGCAGGTGCAGACGCCTCCGTGGCCCGCTGGCTCGGTCTTTCGGCAGATTACATCGGCACTTCCCTTTTGAATGAATCACGCCTCGAAACGTCCACCTTCCAGGATTCCGCAGGGAACAATCACCCAAACATCATCACTTCTGTCTCTACGGTCAATCAGGCAAACATATCGGCTGGGGCCAAGGTGCGCCCCTTTTCCAGATTGCTGGTAACCGGAAATGTCTTATTTCGTTTAAACAACGCGGGTCTTCACTTCAAGCCATCACCTTTAATCGGCGTCTCATACACGTTCTGAGTTCAAAAAACGTGGTAGGTTTCAGGTTTGTCTCCAGTTTCCTTTCTGGCATTCGACAATTTTGTCCTCGATTTAAGGGCCTTTGAGCCAGCCCCTGTGAACCACACGTTTGCGCCCATCACCAACAATCCGCGGACCTTTCTTTTGCGTCACGCCACGCAATGTATTTATTACGGCGCAGCTGCCGAATGTGTTTACCTTCTCAACGGGTGCGGACGCTTCGATACGCCGGTGAGTCGGTCTCTCCGCCGACTACATTGGGACGTCGCTCTTGAATGCTTCACGTATAGAAAACTCTACCTTCACGGATTACAAGGGCATCACGCACGCGAACGTCAACACGTTTACCTCCATTGTCAACCAGGCAAACATCTCGCTGGGAGCGAAGGCGAGGTCGGTTGCCAGGCTGCTGGTTACGGGCAATGTCCTGTTCCGATTGAACGATGAGGGCCTGCACTTCAAGCCCTCGCCCTTAATCGGCGTTTCGTACGTGTTCTGAGCCGCGCTAACGGACAGAAGTAATGTGCCAGGAATTGTTTGCGTCTTTTTTCAAGGTCATCGTCACCAGCGATTTTGCCGCCGCATTGGTGACGATTTGCTGTTGAAAGGTGACGACGGCCACGTTCCCTGCTACTTCTGGACCTTTCGTGATGGCGTACGTCAGCGTGACTTTGCCCGCATCGTGGAACGCTGTCCGCAGTCCATTGACCTGTTTCGGACTCATATCTGGCCAGAGCTCCTGGAGCCTGGCCACATCCTTGGTGTTATACGCGGATTTATACCCATCCAGAACGGCACGAATGGCATTTATATCGTCGGCGTTATCGGAAAGCTTCGGTGTCACCGGAGGAGCTGGCGGAATCGGCGCGGGCGCCTGGGCCGCCTGGGGCGCGGGCGCAGCTACCGGCGGTGGGGTGAGTTTGGCCAGTTGCGTTGCCGCTTCGTCCTTGTGCCTGCCTGAGGGGTATGTGCCCAGGTAGCCCTTGAGACTTGCGGTATCCCCTTTTCGCTCCGCATCATGCCAGGCAAGGTCGTCGAGCAAAGCCACCGCGTGGTCGTGATAGGGGCCACTGGGAGTGTGTTCCAGAAATTTCCTCACTGGAACTGGGTCGGTTGTGTTCTGGATAGCGTCCCACTCCAGCCGCGGGATCTCTGCCATGGCAGCTTGCAGATGAGGACCCGGCGGAGAGGTATACCTCGCCACATATTCCTGATAGCCGCGAAGACTGCCACTGCTGCTGGCCTTCGCCCAATTGAGCGCTTCCAGTTTGGACTCCGCCTGCGACCGGAAGGAAGAATTGGGATAGCGGCGGACGAATTCTTCGACCGCAGCAGGGTCGGCTGTGCTGTTGATACGATTCCAGGCAAGCTGCTCTTCTGACGTCGCTGGAGCCGGCTGCTTGAAGTCTGCACGGTTGAGGACGACGGTTGCATTTGCCTTGAAGGAACGAGGGTCTGCCACCAGCTCTTGATTTCCAGCCATGAGCCGCAGGCGATGAGAGCCAGGCGTAAGCTCCCAGGTACCCGGCGGCCCGCTCGCAGCCAGCCGGACATCGTCCACAAACAGCTGGTCACCGGGATGCGCCCCCTTAAGAATGAGCCGGGCCATTACCGGCGCCTGAACAGCCGCAGGCGCAGGAGGAGGAGGAGGAACCACCGCGGGTTGCGGAGGCGTCTCAGCGCCAGCGGGAATGCTCTGCACGGCCGGGACAGAGACCTGAGACCGGATGAGAGACCTGATCACGAAACCAACCACCGCCAGCAGCACGCATGCAACGACCACAGGCACGAGCAGCCGATTGCGAGGCGCCCCTGCCGGGCGCGTGGCAGCCTGGAGCACACGCTGCCTGATTTTCTCTTGCTCCGCGGCCAGGCGGTCGTTTGCTTTCTGTGCCGATTTCTGTGCGCTCGCCAACAATTTCTCAAGCTGCTTTTCCCCCGGCCATTGCTGGCACGCGACCTCAAGCACCGCGGCCGCCTCAACATAGCGACGGTTGCGAAGAAGGTCCGAGCCTTTGTCAATCGCAGCCTGCACAGCCGCTCTCTGCGCGCTGGCTTGACGCTTGATCTCCTCCTCTGCCTCGATCTGCTCTTTGCACTGCACCAGCAGAGACTGTAACTGTGCGCTCTCGGGATACTTGGCGGCCGCTTCTTCCAGGGCGCTCAGCGCCCTGGGGGCCTGCCGCGTTTCCAGCAGCCGGGTATATGCCTTGACCTCAAGATCGATTGCAGACGCGCGGGCGGCTGCCTGGTCGCGCGCTCGTTGCGCGCGCTCCAGGCTGTCTTCCGCCCTGAGCAGCATCCCGCGAAGTTCTACGCTCTCCGGGTAAGTCTTCAACAATTCCTGCAGCTTCTTTACCAGCGATGCTGTGTCGGTCGTTCCCAGCTGAGAGGTAAAAGACTCGACCGCCTGATCGTGCGACAAGCGGCGCAGCTCGATCTGCAGCAGCTTTGCGCGCGCGTCGCGAACATCCGTTTCTACCTGCCCGCAAAGAGCAGCAATCGCCGGATCCGCGGCATGCTTGTCTCGTATCTGCAGCGCGCGGCTCCGGATAAGGTCCAGATCGGCCGGCGTAAGCGCCTGGCTAACCGACGCGCTCAGCGAAGTTAATTCCTCGCAAACCAGGTCATGTTCGATACGCCGCCCATGGACCTGGGCGGAAACGCGGCCAATGGTCTCCTGCAGGTCTTCGAGTTCGGGGTGGGCTGAGGCGCGCTGTTGCGCCTCGGCGAACAACTGCTCCGCCTGCTCGACGCCCAGAGCCACCAGGGCGCGGTCCGCAAGCTGATTGATTTCAGCCAGCAGGCGGGAGATTGTCTGACGGCGCGCCTCGGCCGCCGCTTTCACCCGCTCGAGAGCGGCCAAGACGTCCGGCTCCCCCGCGGCGGCCGACGCGACCGAGTGCGCGTTGCTGACCAACTGGGATAGCCCGCTGATCGACCGAGCCCGGGCAGATGCCCCCTCCAGTTGCGCAAGTTCTTCAATCAGGGCTTGCCGTTGGGCGAGGCGGCGATTCACCTCGGACTCGATCTGTTGAATCAGGGCTCCCACTTGCGGCTCCATCGAAAAGTTCGACGATATGCGGGCTGCGCCTCCGAGGAGATCGGTCGATTCACTGAGCGGAACGTGCTTGACCGCTTCGGCTATTTTGCTCAGCTCAGCAAGGATTCGTGCGTGTTCCTCTCCGCGTGCATCCAGGGCCCGCACCACTTCTTCGCAGGCGTCGCGAACTTTTCTTTCATGGGGAAACTCGGCCTGCACCTCCTGCAGGCGTGTCTTCGCGCGCGCCCTCGAGCCGGGATCGAAAGAATCCTCAACACTCTTCCGCAAGTCCTGCAATTCCGCCGACACTTGCTCCTTAGCCAGCTGCCGGGCGCGCACCTGCTCAAATATCGGGTCGAACGATCGACGGGTTGCCTCCTCGAACTCGACGCCCGTCAGCATGCGCCTCAGTTGCAAGGCAAGACCTTCCAGATGCTCCACTTCCTCCCGCTCATCGAGCGCTTTGCGCAGCGTCTCCGCCTGGCGTTGCGCAGCCTGGTTCTGAAGCAGTGCGCGCTCTGCCGCTTCTTGCGCGGCCTGAGATTGCTGATCCTCAGACTGCCGCTCCGACTCGGTTCGCGCCAACGCCAACAGAGCCTCCAGGTTTGGCTCTGCGGGAAGCTTTTGCAAGGCGGTTTCGAGTATCTTGATGGCTGCGGCGAAGTCGCTGCCATCCAGCAATTTTTTCGCTGCCAGGCTCTGGTCCTGGACAAACCTTCGCCGCTCGGCGATATCTCTCTGCTTCTCTGCAATCGATTTCAAGCGCTGCAGGGTCGGTTCGTTGGGGAAACTCCCCAGCCCCACTTCGCAGATGGTGTAAGCGGAGGAAAAATCCTCTGCCCGCAGCGCACCATGAATCTGGTCTGTCAGATCCAGTAAATCCTTACGACGCTGCTCCTGATCCTGGCCGCGGCTGGCCCATTGCAACAGCTCACGCACATTGGAGTCCCCGGGATCCAACTTTTCGGCCTTGCGCAATGACTCAATCGCGTCGCCAAACAGGCGCTGGGCGATTCCCTGCCGGGCGCTGTCGACCAGGCCTTGTACCTGCAATCTGCGTGACCGCTCTGACAGTTCCTTTTCGATAATCTCTGACAGGGCTCGTGCTTCGGCACTATTGGTGTCGAGACGGAGAGCCGCGTCCACCGCCTCTCTAGCCTCGTCGAAGTCTCCGGCATAGAGGGCTGATTCGGCACGGCGCAGCGAGTCGCGAACAGCCTTACCCAGCGAGATGGCCTTTTGTATTTCTTCCCGAAGGGCCGTCGAGACCTGGTCGGCCGGATCCAGTTGCAGGGCCTGATCGGCGCAGGCCAGAGCCTCTTCGTACTGCTGACCGGCCAACGCCACCTGGGCCTGGGAACGCATTTGCTCGATTTGCGCGGAGCGTTGTTGTTCCTGGATCGCCTTACGCACTTCAGCCAGCATGCGGTTCGCCTGGTCGTGGTGGCGGTCCAGGCGAAGAATCTCCTGCAGGTGCTGCTTCACTCTTTCCAGGTCGCCGCGGTGCATCGCTGCTTCCGCTCTCTGCATGAAGTCAGCAGCCATCCCTTGCTTGATCTTCTTTTGGATCTGCAGCAGGTCGAAGCCCAGTTCTTCTGCAGTTTGATACCGGTCGTGGGTCTTTTTGGCCAGCGCTCTGCTGACGCACGCCTGCAGCTCCGGGGGAACTTCACCCAGGTAGGTGGAAAGAGGTGGGGGATCTTCGCGCAGTATCTTCACGAACACCGCCGCAGCCTCATTTCCCTTGAATGGCAGCGCGTAGGTCAGCAGCTCATAGAGCATCACGCCGGCTGAAAAAATGTCGGTGCGGGCATCGATCGGTACAGAGTTGATCTGCTCTGGCGACAGGTAGGACAAGCTGCCCAGCAGCTCCCCGGTCTGCAGGGTGGAGGTTTCAATGCCTACGACTCGGGCAATCCCGAAGTCGACAATCTTCGCTGTGCCATCGCGCAACAGGATGACGTTCGCCGGCTTGATATCACGATGGATGACCTGGGGCTTGCGATCGTGCGCGTGCTGCAGCCCATCGCACACCTGCACAAACAGGTCCAGTTTGTCGACAATCGGCATGGGGCGTCGTTCATTGATGACGCGGGATACCGGCTCGCCATCGAGGCACTCCATCACCAGGTAGGGGTTTCCGTCCTGCTCTCCGCTCTCGTAGACGGTGACGATGTTCCGGTGCTGCAGGCTGGCGGTCGCGCGCAACTCGCGGTTGAAGAATTGCTCCAGCTGGTGCACTTTGCCGGGACCAGCCTCCACCCGCTTGAGCATTTTGATGGCGACGGTTCGATTCAAGGCAGCATCATGGGCGCGATAGACGATGCCCATCCCGCCTGAGCCGATCACGTCGATGACGGCATACTTCCCGATCTTCTGTATCAGAGGATCAGAACTTTTCACACCGCTTCTTGGCTACCTCCGCTGGACCTGAGCTAAATTGCAGGGCGGCGATTAATTCGCAAGGCAAAATGCATGTGGTTTGGCGCGGTTATTGTCGAGTTCACACGGTCAATAGCCGGAATTTTCCAAGAAACAATGGTAACGCAAGCGTTAATCCCGCTATCCGGTTTTTGCCGTAGGGAAGCCGAGCCGTATCCCCCAGATCTTTTCGCGCTCAGCCGGGCGCATTGAGGCCGTCCATACAAAGTCCCGCTTAGACATAGTGCAGGGCTGACGGCCACCGTTACATCGGTAAAACCGCTTAGAACGGAGACCGTGGGGACCAGTCTGAGCGGGTCAGGACAAGAGTCTTTCCATACAGGGCACATGACTTCATGCGCCGGAGCAGGCTCGCCGATGAGAGCTTGCGAGGGAAACCGCAGGTCCCTTTCCAGTGATTACACGCCCGCTAAATCCTGACGTGTTTGTCAATCCATTTAGGTTTCGTCCCTCCGGGCGCGGAACTGGCTGCGAGGACATTTGTTGTTAGGGTAGACAGCATTTCTCAGCAGCTAAGGCGATATTTTTCAATCAGTTACGTACGGGGCTGCGGCAAACTGCGGAACGATCAACGGCTAGAGAAGCAGCCACCAGGGCTATAAAGCCCCGAATTTTATTGCCCAACGTTTAAGCGGGTTTGAAAACCCGCTCCCCCGGACTGAAGTCCGGGGCTGGCACGGATCCGCCTTTCATATCCCACGAAACTGGGCGAGACCAGGGGGTGAGGCAACAATTACAATCCATTCACCTTATGGTCCCGCTTCCCCCCAAGCAGAACCCTTTCCCCGAGCCTGGGGAGGAGACGCAAAACTCTCCCGAATCCGCGCAACCTAGTCAGGAGGGTGGGGTTACAAAGGGTATGGGTACCGTAGCCATTACGCAGAATGGGTTTCAGGGCATCCAACAGGATGTGCCGGTCCATACATCCGGAGTCGACTGGAGCCAGCTTTCCGACGCGGAAATTATGCTACGCGTTCGGGAGGGTGACGACTCGGGCTTCAGCGTCCTGATCGAGAAGTACCGGAAGCAGATTGTACATTTCATGTTCCGGATGTCTCGCAACCAGGCAGTCGCCGAGGAGCTGGCGCAGGAAGTGTTTCTCCGCGTCTATCGATCGCGACAAACGTATCGGGCGGAAGCAAAGTTTAGTACCTGGCTGTACCGAATCGCGACCAACCTGGGCGTGAACCATGCGCGCGATACGAAATATGAGCGAACCGCGCAAAATGTTTATCTCGATCAGCCGGATGCAGAAACGGGGACGACACCCGATGTGGCCGACAACACCCTCAGCGTGGAACAAGCGCTGGTGCGCGACGAGAGAATGACGGCCATCCGCAAGCACGTGATGGCTCTGCCGGAACGGCAGCGCAACGCGGTGCTGATGCACAAGTACCAGGAAATGGATTACAAGGAAATAGGTAAGGTGCTAAAGCTGAGTGAATCAGCGACCAAGTCCTTGCTATTCCGGGCGTACCAGACATTGCGCGAAAACCTGAAGGATTTCGCTTAGCAGGAATTGAGGAAGATGATGACTTGCCCTGAGATGAAGAACAATTTGGCCGAATCGGTTTTCGAGTCCCGGCCCCTGCCTGAGGAAGCCCGTAAGCACCTGGCGGAGTGTGGCGACTGTGCGACCGAACTGAAGGAAATGGAAGCTACCTGGAAGCTGCTGGACGAATGGCAGGCACCGGAACCCAGCGCATTCTTTGATGCCAAGCTGTATGCGCGGTTGCGGGCGGAACAAAGCAATGCGCCGGCCAGCTTGTTTGAGCGTGCCAAGGCGTGGCTGCTTTATAGCACCAACCTGCAAATGCGTCAGCTAACGGCAGGCGCACTGGGTGCGGTGCTGGTGATCGGCGGGATCGGCGGGGGAACGTTTGCTCTGCTGGGCCATCAGGAGACGCCGGTTCCTCAAACTTCTGCCACGGTGCGCGACCTGCAGTCTTACGATGGAAACGCTCAGATGTTTCAGCAATTGAACGCCTTGGACACGGACGAGGATAGCGGGACCGGCAGTTCGAACTAATAACGCAACCGGGAAACGAGGCGCCCGCAAACGACGGTCGACGTAACCGCTTCGAAGGGCTCCAGCATGGCACTCAACAACCAGCACGAACGTAGATCCCATCGCGGGAAGCTGGCTAGAAGTGTGTTCACGTTGCTGCTGTTGGCACTCCCCCTGGCGTCTTGTTTTGCCCACCCTGCGCAGCAGGGACAACGGCCACGATTTGAAAACAATCAGCAGGCACACCTGGGGACGTGGTTGCAGCGGCATGGGAACCTGACCCCCGAGCAGCAGGAGAAGGCTCTGCAAAGTGAGCCAGGCTTCAGCCGGCTGACCCCGGAGCAGCAGCAAAGGTTGCTCGGGCGGCTGCAACAGCTGAACCGGATGCCCCCCAACCAGCGCCAGCGCACGCTCGACCACATTGAGGCGATGGAACGCCTGACACCGCAGATGCGGCAGCAAGTACGCGCCTCGTTTCAGGAATTTCATACCCTGCCCGAAGACCGGCAACGGCTGATGAAGAAGGCATTTCGCGATTTGCGGGAATATCCTCCCGAGCAGCGCCAGGCGATGATGAATTCGGCCAATTTCAGGCACAGTTCTCGCCCCAGGAGCGCAACATTCTGGGCAACCTGCTTGCTGTTGAGCCTTACGAGCCGGCACACGGGGCGGGCCTGGATAACGGCGTGCAATACGGGCACTAAAACAGTGCTGGACTCAGGCAATTATCTGATAGATGAGCGGATCTGGGGCAGGCTGCGCGTCGCTTAGTGTGTAACAGCAATTGAGTATTGTGGCCACAGCTTCGAGGCGCGCCTCGTCCTCTACATAAATCGTAAACAGCGTTTCGCCCGCAGTGACATGGTCACCGACCTTTTTGTGCGTCCCCACACCGGCATGGGCAGACACCGCTTCCCCGGGCACGATGCGGCCCGCTCCCGTGCGTTGCACCGCCCAGCCCACCTGGTTGCAGTCCACACTCGACAGAAAGCCGGCGGATGGCGACTTGATGGATGCTGATAAGCAGGCTTATGCAGCCATTGCGGACTTTCAAACCAGGCCAGATCGCCACCTTGCGCGGCGATCATGCAGCCGAATTTCTTTAGCGGCAGACCGCTGATCAACAGTTCTTCTGCCAACTGCACGCCATCCTCGGGACTGGGTACTTGCCCTTCCAGGTAGAGCATCCAACCGGAAAGCTCGAGCGAGAGCTGGCGCAGGTCTTCGGTGAGACGGTCGCGGTGGTTGCGCAGCAATTGAATTAACTCGACGATCTCCGCTGCGTTGCCTGACATGCGCCCGAGCGGCTGATTCATGTTGGTGATCAGCGCGGCCGTCTTTGTCCCGGCATGATTGCCGGTGGCGACCATCAGTTTGGCGAGGTGGGTCGCCTCTTCTTCCTTTCTCAAAAAAGCACGCGAGCCATTTTTCACGACAAGGACCAGAGCGTCGAGTCCGGCGGCGAGTTTCTTGCTCATGATCGAAGCGCAGGTAAGAAATGGACTTTCCACTGTTCCGGTACGATCGCGCAGCGAATACAGGGTGCGGTCAGCGGGCACCAGCCATTCCGTCTGGCCTACAATGGACGCGCCGCAGCCGCTCAGGACAGCAAGTTTCTCGTTCCTACGTGCCAGGTGCGTTCGATAGCCGGGAATGCTCTCCAACTTGTCCAGGGTTCCCCCGGTGTGACCCAGAGCTCGGC
>CAVXRU010000044.1:0-77113 GCA_963763905.1 uncultured Acidobacteriaceae bacterium
TTCGACTCTCGCCGGCGTATGACATGAATCCGTCGCTGGAGAGTGACGATCTCACGCTGGCCATTAATGAAACCGAGACCGCGTGTGATGTGGAGATTGCGCGTGCTGCGCACAAGATGTACGCGCTTACGTTGAAAGAAGCGGACGGAATCATCGCAGAAGTGGAGGCTGCGGTGAAGACTTGGCGCGATGAGGCCCAGGCGCTCCGCATCCGGCGATCCGAGCAGGACCAGATGGCAGCGGCGTTCGCGCGGTAATTTGAGAGACGATCATGACTTATCAACCGACGATCCTAGTGGCAACGTGGGACGATGGGCTGTTCGCAGTCAGCGGCGATAAGCGTACGCAGGAGATTGCCGGCCAGCCCGTCAGATGGCTGGCACCGGATGGACGCGGCGGTGCGCTCGCCGTTGTGGGCCAACATTCGCTGCGCAGACGTGCCGCAGGCGGCGAATGGGCAACCGTCGTTGAGAGCGAGCTCGAGCTTTCATGCTGTATGGCTGTTCGAGACAGTATCTATGTTGGAACAGACGATGCACGCATGCTGCGGCTGAGCCATGGGGCCGGTGTGCTCCATCCTGTGCTCGATCCTATCGTGGGTTTCGACAGGGTCGAGGGGCGGGATACGTGGTTTGCTGGTTCGGCCATTGTGAATGGGCAGCGTGTTGGTCCGCCGCTGGGGATTCGCTCGGTCGCAGCCAACGCGGATGGGAGCGTGCTCTTCGCCAACGTTCACGTGGGAGGCGTTCCGCGGTCCATGGATGGAGGAAGGACCTGGCAGCCCACCATCGATATCCAAAGCGATGTTCATGAGGTGCGCGGGCACCCGGCGGATCCGGATATTATTGCGGCGGCGTCCGCGGTGGGCCTTTGCATGAGCCGCGACGCTGGAGCCACGTGGACTATCGAACGCAACGGCCTGCACGCAACGCACTGCTCTGCCGTCGCGTTTTCGGGCGATGACATTCTTGTCTCGGCGGCGACAGATCCGTTTGCGGACCAAGGGAGAGTTTATCGGCGGTCGATCAGATTGAATGGAGAACTGGTGGCGGTCGAGGATGGAATGCCGGCGTGGACCGAGGGTAAGGTGGACACCGGTTGCATCGCTACCAATGGGTCGATGATTGCGGTTGCTGATCGAGGCGGCAACTTGTATCTGTCCTCTGAGTTTGGACGGGCCTGGTCACGGATCAACAGCAAACTACCCGCCCCGAGTGGGGTCCTCATCTGTTAACAGGAATTACCTGGACCACGGTGGCACGATGCCGTTCATGCGCGCGTAGGCAATCAGTTGCCCCTCATGCTCGTTGGTATGGACGATGATGCGCAGGTACATGCCATCGACGGTTACGGTTTTGTTGTCGATGGTCACTTTGCGCTGGAAGTCAGCGGGCTTTAAATGGGCGCGCGCCGCTGGCACGGCGGCCAGAGAGCGCTTTAGCCAGTCGATGACCTGGGCTTTCGAGGTCACGGTCTTTTCCGCATCGACGGTTAGGTCAGGTTCCTTCGCGCCGGTGACGCTTAAGAGGTAGAAATTCGCGATGGCGATGTGCATGTAGACTTCGCTGGTTGAGCGAACTCCAGGCGCTGGACGCCAGGAGAATTTGTCCGCCGGGGTTGCTTCGGCTAACGCGATCAGTTCACGGGAAACGTGACTCCATTCGCCGTCGTAGCCTTCCCATAAGCCTTCGTTTTGCGCGCGTACGGTTGATGAGGTGAGGAGTATGAATAACAGAAGTTTCTTCACGGCGCTCCCTCTCCTGACGCTGCTGAGCTTACTCATGCTAGACATCGAACACGAAGGAAAAGTTGCAAACCGCTTCAGACGCAGCCACCAGGGCTAAAAGCCCTCAAATTCTGCGGGAGCGTTTAAGCGGGTTTGAAAACCCGCTTCCCCGGACTGAAGTCCGGGGCTACACCACGGATTGGCACGGACAATGTGTTCAGATTTTGAGTGGGTGGCCCTCGCTTTTGAGACCTGGGTTTTGCGGTCAAGAGAAACCCAGGTCTCAAAAGCGAGGGCCACCCACTTGATTTGCTTCGCGCTGCTTTCCCTTCTAGATCAGCAGGGGAATTTTATTTCGCTGGAGGTGCCTCCGGCGGCGGGAATGTAACAGTTTCGGGTGTAATCCATGACCATGCGGTCGGCACTGAAACGCCAGCCTAAGGTGCGGATGGTGCGCTTCATGCGCGTGATCCAGCCCCGCGGCAAGCCGTCCCGGTCGCGCTGATAATAAAGCGGAATCAACTCGTCGCGCAGCACACGGTAAAGATCCTCGCCGTCACGGGTGTCGTGCACATCCATGTTGGAATGGGTTCTGCCATTGCCAATGGCAAAGCCGTTCAGGCCGTCGTAGGCTTCCGCCCACCAGCCATCCAACACAGAAAAATTCAGGCCACCGTTGAGCACCACCTTTTGACCACTCGTACCAGACGCTTCCAGCGGGCGGCGAGGGTTGTTGAGCCAGACATCCACTCCCTGCACCAAATAACGGCCAACGTTGATGTCGTAGTTCTCGATGAAGACGAATTTGTCGCCGAACTTCAGGTCGCGCATCATCTCGGCTATCTGCTGCAAAACCAGCTTCCCCGGCTCGTCGTGAGGATGAGCCTTTCCAGCGAAGAGGAATTGCACCGGACGCTTGGGATCGTTGACCATGGAGGCGAGTCTCTGGATATCGGCAAGAATCAGGTTGGCGCGTTTGTAAGTGGCGAAACGACGGGCGAAGCCAATGGTCAGCGCATCCGGAGAAAGGACTTTGCTGAGACGCTGGAGTGTCTCGGCGGATTCACCACGGCGCTCGGCCTGCTCGCGAGCGCGGCGGCGGACAAAGTCAATCAACTGCGACTTGAGCGCCAGATGGGTTTCCCAGAGCTCGCCATCATCGACTTTTTCGATGGGCTCCCAGGTGCGCAGCCAGGAACTCTTGCCCTGCCATCCGACGCCAAGATGACGATCGTAAAGACGCGACATTTGCGGCGCCAGCCAGGAAGGAACATGGACACCATTGGTGATATGGCCGATGGGCACCGCTTCTTCCGACTTGCCGGGAAAGAGGCCCTTCCACATGGCTCGCGATACCTCGCCGTGAAGCGAAGAAACCGCATTGGCACGGCGGGAAAGCAAGAGCCCTAGCACGGTCATACAGAAAGGCTCGTGATGATTGGCAGGGTTCTCGCGGCCAAAGCCCATGAGTCTTTCGAGGCTAATGCCCAGCTGATCGCGTAGAGGGCCCAGGTGCTCCTCAATCAGATCGGCATGAAAGCGGTCGTGACCCGCAGGCACCGGAGTGTGGGTGGTAAAGCTCACCTCGCGGGGAACCTGATGAGCCGCAGCGTCGAAGGTCAAACCTTCTTCGTGCATGCGATCGCGAATCGCTTCCAGCACGGCGAAGCCACTGTGGCCCTCGTTGAGGTGAAGGACCCCGGGCGAGATGCCCATGGCTTTCAGGGCGCGAAAGCCACCAATACCGAGTAACAGCTCCTGGCGAATGCGAGTTCGTCCGTCGCCCCCATAAAGGCGAGAGGTCAGGTCCAGATCCTCGGGCGCGTTGCCGGTGACGTTGGAATCGAGCAATAGAAGGTCACAACGACCGACACTGACACGCCAGACCTTGGCGCGGATGACACCGTGGCGAGTTTCAATGCTCACCACCACCGGCTCCCCGTTCTTGCCGATGGCAAGCTCCATGGGTAGTTGGTTGACGTCGGTGTGCAGGTATTCCTCCTGCTGCCATCCCTTCTGGTCAAGATACTGGCGGAAGTAGCCCTGACCGTAAAACAGGCCGATGCCAATGAGCGGAATGCCGAGGTCAGACGCACTCTTGATGTGGTCCCCGGCCAGGACGCCGAGGCCGCCGGAATAAATGGGGAGCGATTCGTGCAGGCCGAACTCGGCGGAGAAATAAGCTACCGGGCGAGGGCGGAGGACTCCGGCATTCATGGAGCCCCAGGTGCGGTCGGCGCTGAGATATTCCTGCTGGCGGCGGTAGACGTAGTTAATGCGGCTGTGTAACCCGAGTTCGGTGGCGCGGCGCTCGATTTCACCCATCGGGAGTTCGTTGAGCAGGGCGATGGGATTCTGATTGAGCTGCCACCAACGAGTGGGATTGAGGTCGCGAAATAAGCTGATGGCGTCGTAGTCCCAACACCAGGAGAGATTGCGGGCGATGGACCAAAGACGCTCCTGGGAGGGGGCGATGAAACGATCCAGCGTGCGGGCCTCGCTCACCACCGGTGCGACCTGATTGGCGGCTTCGGACAGCCTGCGAATCTCCTGATCCCGGAATACCCTTGGTTCCTTGGTTTGCACGATGAGAACGCCTTGGAGAATGCCGCGGTCAATCAAAGGCACGCCAAGGAAGGAGTGGTAAACCTCTTCTCCGGACTCCTTAAAGTATTTGAAGCGGGGATGAAGGCTGGCGTCCTCAACAGCAACGGGCATGACTGTCTCCGCGACCAGGCCGGCAAGGCCCTCGCTGAGCGGCATGCGCAAAGTACCGATGCATCGCGGGATGCAGGCCGAGGCTGGCGGCCAATACCAGGTTCGAGCGGTCGGGTTGGAGAAGGTAGGCGGAACACACATCGGTCCTGAACCGGCTGGCGATCAGGGCGACGACATTCATCAGGGTGTCGGCGGGCTTGCCGCCCTCTTCTGTCAGGTTTGTGATTTCTTCCATGGTGAGTACGTGACTGGCATCAGTTTCTTCGTAGGATTGGCTCACCAGGAATCCCCTCGCGTTTCGATTTTGACGTAAAACAAATGCAATCGTGCCGGGCCCGACCAAGATGACCCGTGTCCAGGGGGATGAATGGTTATCCGTGTTTGCTTATTGAAGAATAGTTCAGCAAGACCGTCAAGGCTTTTGGGAAAGCAATCGGAAGTAACGTAGAGGAGCGCGGGTTGGGAATTGCGATGGGGCGGAGAAACCCAGGTCTCACAGCGAGACCTGGGCCACGCACTCTTCTTGTGCCTCAGTCTAGTTTGGTCTGATCCGCCTTAGTCCCCGGGTCCTCAGGTTCTGCGGCACCAGCGTACGCATACTTTCGGGAATAGAAACCCTGGGAGCGGCTTCGCTGAGCGCCTGGGTTGCGGATGCCTCGTGGTCCCTCAAGAGCCCACCCGGGATGAGGACAAAAGCCGGGTAAGTGCCTGCAGTCTGATCGTAGGCATAGCCTACGATCACGCCCGCATCATCGATGTTCGCGCCGAGTATCAGGGAGAGGTTTGGATTCGAGGGAATGAGCGTGTTGAGATCGAAGATTTTTCCCTTCTCCCAGAGGAAGCCGCGGCAGTTCCCGCTCAGGTCACAGGAGGAACCAACAATCTGGCCGAAGTTATTGATCGCTTCTGCATAGCTCGAATAATCCCCGGAGAGAGTGCCCAGGTCCTGCACAGCCCCGTTCTGCCAAAGGGTGGCATGACCGGTCTGGTCGCCGCTCAGATCCGAAGTGCCCGCGATTTGTCCGAGATCGTTGATGCCCAATGCGTTGTTGTTCATCAGTCCGCCCAGGCTGGGCAGGATAAGGGGCTTGCCATTGCGCCAATACACGGCATGGGCTGCTGTGTTGTCCAAGCAGTCCCCGGTTGAGCCGGTGGCCTGACCGAAATCGTTGATCGCATTTGCGCTTCCCTCGCTGTCCCCTGCCGGAAGCGGAAGCTGGCGAACCTTTCCATTGGTCCAGACGGCGGGCGCTCCCTGCTGAATTTGATAAAAGGGCTCCTCTGGCTCATTACTGACCAGACAGCTGGGATCATGGAGGGTGGTCTGAGCGACTCCGGCCACCTGGCCCCATTGATTGTTGCCGAAAGCGGCGCCGCTGTCGCCGCCGAGCAGCGGCAGGGCTACCGCTTTGCCGTTGACGACGGTGATCGGGAGACAGATGAGATGGGTGCCGGTCTCACAAAAATCCTGATTCAACGGGTCGGCGGTGGAGGTCTCGGAGAAGCCGGAGAAGTCCTCCAACAAAGCGCTGTTGGGCCCTCCCAGGGTACCCAGGTCTTTGGTGTTATTGGAATACCAGAGAATGGCGTGCTGGCTGGCGTTATCGGGTGTGTTTGCATAGCCACCCAGGAACCCGCCGTAGCTGATGCCCGCAGCGATGGCGAAGGATCCGCCGAGCGGGGTCCCGAGATTAATGAAGTCGTAGCTGGGGGCTTTGGTTGCGGCGGCTTGCTGGCTCAGCCCTACGCCGATCGAAGACGGCAGCGTGGCCAGCACGAGGAGCAGGGTAATTCTCGACTTCATCGCTTACCTCTGGAAGAAATGGATGTGATTCGGGGGTTTTTGTCGTCGCCGTCCATGGTGGGTGCGGTGGCGTGCTTCTCTGGGGTCTGTGTCCGAAATTGAAACCAGTGCGACGGTACGACCGCGTTCGCAGGAAAGTCCAGTCAAATTTCGCCTTGGGTGTTTAGTCAGGAACTGGTTCAGCTATCAACGCGAAGAAGCCGGAACGGGCGTTCCGGCTTCTTCATTCTTCAACGGCCGACTAGCGTCGTGCCCCGATTGGCCCGTACTGCAGCTTTGGGTCTATTCGCCCTCTTGGTTTGAGAACCAAGGCATCTTTAAACTCTTACTTGAGAGCAACCAAGACACCTTTGCTGTCGGGCGATTTGCCTTTAGCTTCTTCGACCGCCTGCATCTGCTTTTCCGTTTTGGAGACAGGGAGGGTCAGATTCAGGCCATCCGCGGTTTCAGAAATCCGGGCCAGGAAGTGGCGATCACCCACATTGCGAAAAATCATGGTGGGATGGGCGGCGGTGTAAGAGTCCTGCTGGACGGGAACGGTCACCAGCGCGCCGGTCTTCACATTAAGGATGCAGATGCTCAGCCTCATATGGTCTTCCTTGATTTGGTACTGGCCTGCAGGCAGTTCGGAGGCGCCGACGTTGAAGGCGAAAGGCACATCGGCCTTCACGATGGACTGTGCATGGGCACCGCTGGTGAGGGTGAGGGACAGCACCGCTAAGGATAGTGTTCCGGCGAAGTTGCGATTCATGACATCCTCCTAGAATTTTTGTTTCTCAAACTCTCAGACGCTTACCTAATTGCATGCCGAGAGCCAAACTCCCGCGGCCCCTGTCTCGCGGGTGGCTTCCCTGCTTTTGCAACAACTTACGCGCCGGCTGGCAGGCCGGCTGTGCTGTGCTGAAGGGGTATTGGTAGCCGAACGGATACCCCGGCGGAGCTTGCTGGTTCCCAGCTATCCGCTAGACTGACAAGCGGAGGCGAAGTGACCGACGCAAGACTGCTGGCGACATCCGGCGCGCTGAAAGGGACCGTGTTTCGGGCGAAGGACGGACCGTTGCTGCTGGGCAGAGATGCCTCCAGCCCGGTGCGGATGAGCGACGCTGCGGTTTCTCGCAAGCATTGCTCGGTGACGGAAGCAGCCGGCGGCGGGTTTGAAATCGAGGACCTCAGCAGCCATAACGGGACGTTTGTGAACGGAACCAAGGTGAGCCGTACGGCGATCCGGCATGGGGACCGGATTCGCATCGGCAGCAGCGAATTTGTGTTTCTGACCGGGCCGGATGACGACGACACGGGAAGGTACTCGGTCGCGGCCAGCACTGACTCCGGTTTGAAAACCATGCGGCTGGATTTTTCCGGGCTGCCGTCGGATCCGTCGTGGGTAGGCCGCATGGCGCGCGATCTCAGCGCGTTTTTCAAGATCGCGAATGTCATCAATTCCACCCGCGACGTGCAGGCCATCCAGTGCGAACTGCTGGCGCTGATTTGCGAAGTGATCCCAGCCGCACAGGGCGCCATCGTGCTGCAACTGAATCGGAATGAGGAACCGAGTTCGCCCTGCAGTTGGAACCGGAAGGGGCAGCAGGAGGTGCGGATTCAGGACCAACTCGTACAGCAGGCGACGTGGGAGCAATGTGCAGTTCTGGTGACCGCGCAGCCGGGGTCGACGGAGCACGTTTTATGTGTGCCCTTGCTGGGGATTGAGCGCGTGATGGGAGTGATTTACCTGTGTTCCCCCGCATCCATGGCGCCGTTTGGTGAGGGACACGCGTACTTTCTGAGCTCGGTTTCGCGCATCGCCGCGATTACGCTGGAGAATTTGTCGAAGCTGGATTCTCTGCGGGCAGAAAACCAGCGGCTGCGGGTGGAGGGGAAAGGCGAGCAGACCCTGGTGGGGGAAAGCCGGCCGATGCTGCGAGTGCGGGAGTTCATCCGGCGGGTGGCGAAGGGGGATTCGACGGTACTGATCCGGGGGGAAAGCGGGACCGGGAAAGAACTGATCGCCCGCGCTCTGCACGCCAGCGGCTCGCGGCCTGATAAGCCGTTTGTGGCTATTAACTGCGCTGCCATCCCGGAAGCGCTGCTGGAAAGCGAACTGTTCGGCCACGAAAAGGGAGCGTTCACTGGGGCGACCGCGGTACGGAAGGGCAAGCTCGAAGCGGCGGAGGACGGAACGTTGTTCCTGGATGAAATTGGGGAGATGGCTCCCCTGCTGCAAGCCAAATTGCTGCGGGCATTGCAACAACGTGAGTTCGAACGGCTGGGGGGAAACCGGTTGCTGTCGTTTAACGCCCGAGTGGTGGCCGCGACCAACAAGAACCTGGAACAGGCGATCAAGTCTGGGGAATTCCGGCAGGATTTGTATTACCGGTTGAATGTGGTTTCCATTGTCTCGCCTCCGTTACGGGAACATCGCGAGGATATTCCCCTGCTGGCTTTGCATTTCGCCAACGAGTACGCGGCGAAGTGTAAACGCAGTTTCAAAGGGATTGTGGCGGAGGCACGGTCTCTGCTGCTGCAATATAGTTGGCCGGGAAATGTGCGCGAGTTGGAGAATGCCATCGAGCATGCCATTGTGATGGGGCTGACGGAGGAGATTCTTCCTGATGACCTTCCCGATGCGTTGTTGGAAGAACAGGCGTCCGCGCTCGCTGGACGCTACCATGACACGATCAACCAGACGAAGAAACAGCTGGTGCTTACGGCCCTGGATGAGGCTAAGGGGAGCCCGGTCGACGCGGCTCGGCTTTTGGGGATTCATCCTAAGTATTTGCACCGGTTAATCCGGAATCTTAAGTTGAAGGCGGAGGGTAAGCGGTTGGGGTGATGGCTGCTCATGAAGGATTTGAGAGAGCCGCAGGGCGCACTGCAGATCCCTCCCGTTGATCGGGATGACAATGGGAGAGGGGTGGCCCAGGGTGGAGTGGTTGCAGGATGGGATGACGCGGTGGTCACACCAGGGCTAAAGCCCGCAATTGCGAGACCGTGCGCTTTTCGCGGGTTTAAAAACCCGCGACCCCGGACTGAAAGTCCGGGGCTACACCGCGGGTTGCGAAGGCCGGATTGGAAGCCCGGTTAATTGGAAGCCCCGGTTATTGGGGTAGGGTTTGCCTTGATCCCCTCATGGTCCTCAGGTTTGGCTTGATCAGCGCCTGCGCGCCTGCGGGCACGGAAACCTTCGGGGCCGCTTCGATGTGAGCCGCGGGCGCAGAAGCCCCCGCAGCGAAGGAGATGGTGGGAACAAGGACGAAGGCGGGCTGAGTGTTGTTGGACTTGTTGATCGCATAGCCCGTAATCACACCGAGATCGTCAATGGTTGCCCCGAGGTAAAGGTAGAGCTGCTGGTTCGCGCCCACAAGCGAGTTGAGATCAGTCATGGTTCCCTTGCTCCAAAGGAACGCGCGGCAGTTGCCGTTGACGTCGCAGGACTGACCAACGATTTGCCCCAAACTGTTGATCGAATAACCCACACTGTAATAGTCGCCGGGGAGTGTTCCCAAATCCTGCATGACTCCGTTCTGCCAGAGGAAGGCGTGACTGGTCAGGTCGCCGGCCACATCGGAAGTGCCGGTCACCTGGGTGAGATCGTTGATGGCGAAGGGATTGGTGTTCAAAGACCCGCCAAGGTTGCCAAGGTTAATCGGGTTGCCGCCTTTCCAAATCAGGCCATGTGCTGTGGGGGCATTCACGCAGTCTCCCGAGGCGCCCACGGACTGGTTGAGGTCGTTGATGGCGTTTGCGCCTCCCTCCGGGTCTCCAGGGTAAAGCGGCAGCGGGAAGGCCTTGCCGAGGAACCACTCCACCGGCACGCTCTGCTGCACCTGGTAGAACGGGGCAATTGGCTTACCACCGACAAGACAGCCGGCGTCGCTGACGCTGGTTTGCGCAGTTCCCACCACCGTGCCCAGGATGTTGTTGCCAAAGGCGGTGCCGTTTTGGCCGCCGAGCAACGGGAGAGAGGTTGCATTTCCGTAAACAGCGGCGAGTGGAAGGCAGACAAGGTGAGTGCCGGTCCCACAGAAATCCTGTCCCAGGGAGTCTTTGGCGGCCGTCTCTGAGAAGCCCGCAAACTGGTTCAGCAGGGCACTATTCGTGCCTCCGAAGGTGCCCAAATCCTTAGTGGAACCGGGGAGCCAGAGAAGCGCGTGCTGGGTGGTGTTGTTGGGCAGGTTGGCGTAGCCACCAAGGAAGCCACCATCGCTAATGCCCGCAGCGATCGCAAACGAGCCTCCTAAAGGCGTGCCCAGATTCTCGATCTCGTAATTCTGGCTGAAAGCGGTGCCCACCGACAGGGGCAGCGTGGCAATCACGGCCACCTGAAAAAGTGAAAATATCCTGGATTTCATTGTTTCTCCCTCATGGTTCAGAACATAGGTTCAGGTTGGTACAGGGTTCAGCGAATCATCACCGTTCTGGGGGATGCGGGGTTATCCGGAGGGGATGCTCTTAACTGCAAAGATATTAGCGGCCTGGTACCTAAAGGCTAAGCGCCGTATTCCACACCTGGCACCAGCTCGGGGTCGGCAGGAGCGGTACGCGCCTTCGCTCGCTGGTAGAAGAAGTAAGCAGACCCGAACACTATGATGCAGCCGGCGATGAGCTTGGCTTCGTAGATCCATACCGAGTTGACCTGGCGCCCGGGGATGAAGGCCACGATCAACCCGACAAAGGTCGCGCCCAGGCCCGCCACGGCGTTAACCGTTAAATAGGCTTTGTTGGCGTTAAGCACAGCTCCCTTAGCCCAGGTGTGCTTGAGCAGGGCGAGGAACATGTACGCCGATGGCGAGAGCTGCAGGATCACGGCAAGATCCAACATGGTGAGAAAGGCTTCGCCTACCGAAACACCCAGGAAACTGGTGGCGATCAAGAGCGAGGACAGGATGGCGAAGAGGATCAGGCTCACGTACGGGGTGTGATAGCGGGGATGCAGGCGGCCGATGATGGGGGGAAGATAGCGATCTACTCCAGCGACAAAGGGAAGACGGGCGGCGCCGCTGAACCAGGCAGAAGCCGTGCCCAGGATGGCGATGCATTCGAGAAGCGCGAGCGGAGCGACGACGCCTGTGAGGCCGGTGCGGGTACTCATGACGCTGATGGCCTGGAGAACGCCGGAGAGGACTCCTATTTCTTTTTGCGGCATGGCGATCAGCATCGATAACGTGGTGCCGAAGTAGATGAAACCGGCAATCAGGCCGCCGAGGAGAATGGCGATGGGAAGGTTGCGTTTGGGGTCGCGGATCTCATCGCCCATGATGGAGGCCAGGTCCAGGCCGATCAGGCTGTAGCAGATGGTGCCAAAGGCGGCAAAGAGACGCCAGTCATGGAAACCAGTGCGCAGATCGGCAGGATGCAGGGCGCTTCCTCTGTGATGCAGAGTCAGGGCGGCCAGGAGGCAGATGATGACGGCACCGCCGATGGTGCCAAGGCCGCCTAGATTGTTGATCCATTTGCCCAGCGAAAGGCCACGGATGTTCAACATCAGCAGGAAGAGGATGATGAGCAGAGAGGCAATCCCGGTGAAGGCGTGGCTCTCAGAGAGCTTCTGGATTTTTGGTCCGGCGACGTAGACGGCGACCCCGACGCAGGAAAGCACGACGGTAGGGAGATAGACAACGTTCGATAGCCAGTAACACCAGCCGGCAAGGAAGCCGTGCTCCTCACCAAAGCTTCGCTTGGCCCAGAGATAAATGCCACCCTCGCCCGGCCACTTTTGGGATAGTTCGGTCACGGCTGCGCCTTGGGGCCAGAAGAAGCAGGACAAGGCTATGAGCCATAACCACAGGGTGACTGGGCCGGAAGCAGAGACGGCGGGGATCAGGTTCAGGTTGGCGACGGCCACGACGAAGAGCAGGACCAGATCGCGTCGCCCGAGGACGCGGTCCAGGGTTGTTTTTTTTCCGACGTGGAGCGGTCGCATGGGAATCCTTTTGTGGGCCGTCGAATCTGCTTGAAACTCGATGCCCGCAGGGGCTAAAGCCCATTCTCTTTTAGATCTTTGGCGGCCCGACTAAACTCGTGCCCTGATACAAAGCCCAGTTCTTGCCCAGACCCTTCACCCATGTTATTCGACCCAGAGATTTGTTAGGCTAACCGTTTTACGAAATGCTCGAGTGGCTCGCGCGAAGGCACGGGGTGAGGCGCCGGTCCAGATCTTGAAGGCTCGTGAGAGAACTGCGGTTTCAGAGTAGCCGACGGTGTGCGCCACGTCAGTTACGGTGGCAGATCGGTCCTTCATGAGAGATTCAGCCAGAGTGCGGCGCTGGTCGCGGACCAGATTGCGAAAGCTGGTGCGCTCCTCGGCTAAACGGCGCTGAAAGGAACGGGCGGAAAGGCCGAGTTCCTGGGCCACGGAGGGCAGAGTCAACGGGCCTGAGCCCAGGCGGCGAGCGATGAGGTAGTTGACCTGGCGGGCCAGGGTCTCCGGTTCCCTGCTCTCTTCCGCCAGATCGTGCAGATGACGCTCCATGAAGGGCATCATCGATCGATCCGATGCGATGCCGGCGCGGTTGAGATCTCCTCCACGCAGGACTAAACGATTTACATTCTGCCCGAAGAAAACGGGCGCGTGGAAGGCTTGTTCGTAGGCTCTCCTCATGTTGGAAGAATGCTCGAAGTGAACCTCGAGCGGCGACCATTGGCAACCGAGAAAGTTGCGTATGAGACTGCAAAGGGCAGCGAGGGAGTATTCGGCGTCCTGGCGGCGGGGGCGTATGGAGGCATCGCCGATCTGGTAGATGTAGTCGGCGGTTGTTTCTCCCGCGATGAGTTCCACACGGGTTGCGCTCTGCCAGACACTGAGCCAGGACGTTAGCTGTTGCAGTGCCTGGCGAAGGTTGACGGAGGCCTGGAAGAGAAAGCCGAGTGGTCCGAGAAGGTCGGGACGGAAGGCGTGGCCCAGTTTTAATCCTAAGCAGGGGTCTTCCAATAGCTGGGCTGCGTGCTCGAAGAGGGCGACGTACTTGCCCAGCGGGATGAGCTGGTAGGGATCGATGGGGGTTTGCGGCAACGCGTAGGCGCACAAGAGGGCGGCGGTGTCGTAACCTTCGAGTGCGTCGAGAATCGGCTCTAATAGATTGGCCCGGATCATTGGCGGCTGCATGCTCTCACACCTTTACGGTTGCAGAGGAAGAGGACGCCCTGCTGCCTTACTGAGGCAGTGCGCAGGATATGAAGTTTCCTGGGAGCCGGTCGACGAGGACCGTTGGCGTAAGTTATCAACAAAGTGGCGTGAATAGCAATGATAAAAATTGCGCGACGGGCGAGGATTGGATGAGGCCGCAGGGCGCACTGCAGATCCCTCCCGTTGGTCGGGATGACAAGGGGAGAGGGGCTTGCTTTTAGGAAAGTTCGTGGAGGGGTTATGAGTGTTGCGGCTTTTACTCCGGTGGTTGGATCGTCTTCTGTGAATTTGGCCCATCCTCTCGATCCTTTGAGCGCGGAGGAGATCGGGCGGGCTTGTGAGTTGCTTCTCACCCTAAAGGATCTGGGCCCGGAGATTCGGTTCGCTATGGTCCACTTGCACGAACCAGCCAAAGCAAGCGTACTGGCTTTTCGGCCGGGCGATGCCTTCGAACGATCCGCTTTCCTGATGGTCTTCCACTCCAAGACGGGCGAGACTCACGAAGCAGTGGTGAACCTTACCCTGAGCACCGTGGTTTCGTGGGTACACCATGCCACCGACGCATCTCCCTATGGACAGCCTCCAGTGCTGGTGGAGGATTTTTTTAATTGCGCCGATATCGTCAAGGCAGATGAAGGATGGCGCAATGCCGTCAAACGACGCGGCTTGACCGACAAAGATATCGAACTGGTGCAGGTGGATCCTTTTTCTGCAGGGAACTTCGGGTTTCCTCTGGAAGCAGGCAAACGCGTGGTGCGGGCAGTGAGCTACTATCGCAGCGCTCTCACGGATAATGCGTACTCCCATCCCATCGAAGGGCTGGTCGCGGTGGTGGACCTAATTGGGAAGCAGGTGCTGCAACTGGTCGACGACGAAACGGTCATTCCAGTTCCGAAGCAGAAACATAATTACGATCCTGAGTCGTTAGGCGTGCCTCGTGCCGATCTCAAGCCTTTGCATATTACACAGCCCGAGGGCGCTAGCTTCTCCGTCGAGGGTTGGGAAGTGAAGTGGCAGAAGTGGAGCTTCCGTGTCGGGTTTACTTCACGCGAGGGTTTGGTGCTGCACCAGTTAGCGTTCGATCAGCGTCCCCTGGTTTACCGGGCAAGCGTGACCGAGATGGTGGTTCCTTATGGGGATCCCACGACCAGTCACTTTTGGAAGAATGCCTTCGATTGCGGGGAATATGGACTGGGTAAGCTGGCGAATTCGCTCGAACTGGGCTGTGATTGCCTGGGGCTCATCCACTACTTCGATATTCCGATGGTGGAAGACCAGGGCACAGTCACAGTGATGAAGAACGCGGTCTGCATGCACGAGGAAGATTACGGCATCCTGTGGAAACACTTCGACTTTCGCACCGGGCTGCACCAGGTGCGGCGCTCGCGAAGATTGGTCATCAGCTTCTTCGCCACTGTGGGCAATTATGACTACGGTTTCTATTGGTATCTCTACCAGGATGGGACGATCCAACTGGAAGTGAAGCTCACCGGAATTATCCAGACGGCGGCGATCGCTCCGGGTGAGGATTATCCCTACGGGGGCATGGTCGCCGAGGGATTGGGAGGTCCTAACCATCAGCACTTTTTCTGCGCCCGGCTGCACATGATGGTCGACGGCCCAGGGAATAGCGTCACCGAACATGAGTACCATCCGCGGCCGTGGGGTAAGGACAATCCTTATGGGAATGTGTTCGATGTGACGGCGCGGACCTTACACCGCGAGCTGGACGCGTGCCGCGAAGCCGATGGCAAGACAGGACGATTCTGGAAGATCATCAATCCCAACCACGTGAATGCAGTGGGGAAACATCCGGGATATAAGTTGGTGGCGCAGGCGAACCCCTTGCTGCTGGCTCAGCCCGGCAGCAGTATCGACAAGCGCGGAGGCTTCGCCAGCAAGAACCTGTGGGTGACGCAGTTCGCGGAAGAGGAACGCTATGCCACGGGGAATTATCCCAACCAGCACGCGGGCGGCGATGGACTGCCGCATTGGGTGCAACAAAACCGGTCGATCGAGAACGAAGATATCGTGGTGTGGCATAGTTTCGGCGTGAGCCATGTGTGCCGGCCGGAGGACTTTCCGATCATGCCGGTCGAATATACGGGGTTCCATCTAAAGCCAAATAACTTCTTCGCCGCCAACCCGGCGATGGATCTGCCGGGAGAGAAGAATGGCCATAGCATGCGCTCATGTTGCGGAGGATGAATAGTCGTTGACTTTGCTTCCCTGCTTCGCTATTGTCAGCTTAATCCTGCGATAGCCCTGTCGCTAACTCGCTGTTCCAGCAGTGGAATTTGCCCGGATCTTACCCTCGCGCAACGTGCCCGCGTGGGCCTGGCATAACCCAAGCAATCAGGCTCCCAGTCTTCTTTCGGCCCCCATGCTCCCCGGAGGTTCGCCCGCAGTGTATTTTTCCCGATCGAGTATTCGCGCATTGACATTCGCGTGGCTTGCCACGCTGCTTTTCTCCTTACCTGCCGGGGCGCTCGCGCCGGCGGTCTACCATCCGCTCGATGCCCTGACGCCGGCGGAATATTGGGTGGTGTATAAGGCAGTTCGCGATGCCGGACATACAGAGGAAAAGACCCTCTTCTCTAGCGTGCTGCTGCACGAGCCGGAAAAGCAGTACGTGCTGGATTGGAAGCCCGGCATGCCGATCGAGCGTAAGGCGGACGTGGTGCTGTATTACAAGGGGAAATCGTATGCGGCGCTGGTGAATATCTCGACCGCCAAGGTGGAGTCGTTCGAAGAGCTGAAGGGAGCGCAGGCGCCTTTCACGACCGCGGAAGAACAGGAAGTGAACGAGGCGGTCAAGCACGATCAACGGATCGTGGATGCGCTGAAGAAGCGGGGCATCACGGATCTGAACCTGGTGATCTGCTATGCGACGCCGGGCGGATATATCGGCCTGAAAGAACAGGATGGACGGCGGATTGGGTGGGGCGGATGTTTGTACAACATCGACTCACAAAGTGGATACGAAGACCGCGAGATAGGCGGCATCTTTTTTACCGTGGATATGGCGAGCAAGAAGCTGACCCGGTTTGAGGACTATGGGGTGACGCCCATGGCGCCGGTCAGCTTGCTTTACGACCCCGATGGCGGGCCCGCGCCAGCGGGGACGAAGCCGATCGTGGTGTCGCAGCCGCAAGGGCCTGGCTTCACCATCAAGGATGGAGAAGTGAGCTGGCAGAACTGGCACTTTAGATTTCGAGTCGACCCGCGGAGTGGCCCCATCGTCAACATGGCCTCGCTCGATTACCAGGGAAAGCGGCGTTCGGTGCTCTATGAGGGTTCGCTCTCAGAGATGTATGTGCCCTATATGGATCCTGAAGAGACGTGGAACTCGCACGTGTTTCTGGATGCCGGGGAATACTTCATGAACACCGGGCTGGGGATTCCGAAGCCGCTGCAGAAAGGCACGGATTGCCCCGACTACGCTACGTATTTCAGCGGAACCTTCTTTCATGACAACGGGACACCGTTTATTCGTCCGCAACTGGCTTGCCTGTTTGAACGCACGCTGGGCGATCCGGCGTGGAGGCATGGCGAGGAGGACAATATTTCCGGCCGGCCAAGCCGGGAGCTGGTGTTCCGCTCGATTGCGGTGGTTGGCAACTACGACTACATCCTCGATTGGCGGTTCGAGCAAGAGGGAGCGATCACGATTGCGGTTGGGGCCACCGGCGAGTTGGAAGTGAAGCCGGTGAAGGACAAGATGGACACGATGGGGAAAGATCCGGAGGGGAATACGGTCGAGTTTGGCCACCTGGTGGCGCCCAATACCGATGGAGTGGATCACGACCACTTCTTCTCTTTCCGCCTGGATCTGGATGTAGATGGGACGAAGAATAACTTCGAAGTGGACAAGCTGGTGCAATACAAGCTCCCGGCGAACAGCGCGCGGAAAACGATCTGGGCGATGAAGGCGGATTGCATCGGCACCGAAGGGTCGGCCATGCAGGACCTGAGCATGCAACACCCGGCGATGTGGCGGTTTGTGAATCCCGATGTAAAGAATGAGCTGGGGTATCCAACCAGCTTTGAGATTATGCCCGGGTTGACAGGGGTTTCGCTGCTGTCCCTCGAGGACTGGCCGCAGAAGCGGGCGGGGTTTTCCGACCACCAGTTGTGGGTGACCCCCTACGACGCGAAAGAACGGTATGCGGCCGGAGTGTATGTGTCGGGAAGCAAGGGCACGGATGGTTTGCCGGTGTGGGTGAAACAGAATCGCAACATCATGAACACGGATATTGTTGCGTGGTACACGATGGGGTTTCACCATGTGCCGCGGCCGGAGGATTGGCCGCAGATGCCGACCATGTGGCACGACTTTACGATACGGCCGTTTGATTTCTATTCCAAGAGTCCTTTGATGGACTTACCGATGCAGCCTTAGAAGTTTGAGTGCAAGCGTTGCGTATCCCATCCTTCGCAAACAGCGCGAAGGATGGGGCGGATACCGCGCAAAGAACAGATGTTTTTACCCGCGGCAGCCGCATGGGGCACCCGACGTGTATCTGACGGGCACCCGACTTGTATCTGTACGTGTATTCAGGGATAACGTCGCAGTTACGGTTACATAATCTTTCGGAGGTGTGCGCTATGACCGGTTCCTTTCTTTTGAAGCGGGCGCTGGTGGCCCTGCTGGCTTGTGTTATGTCGTCAACCGTAGCCGCTTACGCCCAGTCGACATTTGGGTCGATCGTGGGTACTGTGAAGGATCAATCGGGGTCAGTGGTGCCGGGTGCGACCGTAACGCTGGTGAACGTGGGGAGCTCGGCGAAACATACAGCCACGACCAGTGCCGCTGGAGGTTACGAGTTTCTTAATCTGGATGCGGGGACCTATCAAGTAGAAATTCAGGCCAGCGGGTTCAAGGACCAGGTTGTCGACCACCTGGTACTGCAGGCCCGCGATACACAGCGCATCGACGCCAGTCTGGCGATCGGCGCCGAGTCACAAACGGTTGAGGTGCAGGCGGCCGGCGATGTGATCACGACCGACCAATCGAGCCTGGCATCTACCAAGACCGGCCATGAGCTGGTGGATCTGCCGGTTGCCGTTTATTCCCGGTCTAACGGTTCGACGAGTCCTATTTTGACCTTGACGACCGAACCCGGCGTGCAGGTGGATGATAATTCCAACCTGGTGGTTGCGGGGACTACGCCGGCGCTGATGTCGTACACCATCGATGGCATCAGCAGCGTGAACGTGGAGAATAGCGGCCCCATCAACGAGCTTTTCCCTTCCTTCAATTCCATATCCGAGATCCGGGTCAGCGAGACCAATAACAACGCGGAATATAGCGGCGTGGCGGACGTAACGACCACGTCGCGGGCCGGGACCAATGACTACCATGGCGGCGGCTTCGAGAACCTCGAGAACACGGATCTGACGGCAGGAAATCCGTTCACCGGCAAACCTTCGCTGCACATGAATAATTTTGGCGGCTTCATCGGCGGTCCGCTGCGGATTCCTCACCTTTACAACGGGCGGGATAAGACTTTCTTCTTCGGCAGCTATGAGGGTCTGCGGCTGCCGCGCCAGTTTCCGCTGGTCGAAAGCTTCCCCAGCCTGGATATGCGGGCCGGGAATTTGTACAACTATTTGTCAACAACGCAGGGGACCTCCACACCGACGATCAATAACTACGACGGTACGCCGATTCCCTGCACCGGTCCTACCAACTGCAAGGTCCCGGTCTCTCCGGTGGCGGCTAATGTCATCAAGTACCTCTATCCCCTGCCCAATAGCGGCGGGCCCGACGATTTCCAGAACAATTATTCAGTGAACTTCCCCGCCCCGATTTCGAGCAACCAATTCGATATCCGCATCGATCAGAACATTACCACCAAGCAGTCGATTTATGGGCGGTACACGTTCAAGAACCGCTCGGTGACGACTGCGCCCACGGTGAACTGCGATGGTTTCTGCGATACCAGTTTGTCTCCCTTGCTGGGCGGCATCGACCAGCCGGAACAGGATCGCGGCTTGACCGTGGCTTATAACTACACGTTCAGTTCCAAGCTGATCAATGAATTCCGCGGCGGCTTCAACTCTCTGCGGGATCAGCTGAATGCCAATGTGAATTCTGCGACGCTGCTCAACCAGGTCGGGATCACCGGGATTCCGGACGTCGCTACTGTGCCTACCGTTCCAGATATCACCATCCCGGGATTGCAACGCACGGGCGGACTGAACACGACGCGTCAACAAAGCAAGGTGATTCAGTTGCTGGACGATCTGACGTGGGTGGAAGGAAAGCATACGTTCAAGTTCGGCGGGGATGCCCGCCGGCTGACCGACCACGATGAGAATGTGTTCGGGAACTACCGCGCGGGACAGTATGTGTTCAACGCTACCAGCACGGTGGGAGCGACGATCGGCGATCCTTACACAGAATTTTTGCTGGGGTATCCGGATAACGTCACCCTGTCGCAGGTAACCAATCCGGCGATGAATGGGCTAGGGTATTCCTATGCCGTGTTTGCCCAGGACGACTGGAGGATTACTCCGCATTTGACGATCAACGCGGGGCTGCGCTACGAGTTGCATCCGCCGTTGAAGGACACCCACTACAACACCGCGGCCTTCTTGCCGGATTACGACGAGAATGGCATTCATGGCGGAGTAGCGGTGCCGAATGCGCAGGGGCTGACTTATACCAATCCTGGCTTCGCGGCTTCGATCGCACCCACGCCGATCCTTACGGCGGCACAGGCCGGATTGCCGCAGAAGCTACGTTATACCGACAAGACGGACTTTGGGCCACGGATCGGCTTAGCGTGGCGGCCGGGCGGGAATGACAAGACGGTCATTCGCGGAGGGTGGGGCCGGTTTATCGAGTCTCCGCTGGGGTTCTCGCTGGTTTCCGGATGGGCAGTCAGCGCCAGCTTTGTTCCGTTGTATACGCAGGACTACGGGCCGAACGGGGCGCCGCTGCTCAGCTTCCCTTCTCCCTTCCCTGCCAATTTGAATCAGGTGGGAACGGCTAGCTTCGAATATGCGTTTCCGATTCACTACCGCGATCCTACGGTGCAGCAGTGGAATGCGACGTTCGAGCACGACATGGGGCACGATATCGGGATTCGGCTGTCGTATACCGGGTCTCATGGGAGCAACCTGGAAAACTTTAACGATCTGAACCAGGTGCCGGCGAATACCGGGGTAGCGGCGCCGCTGGAGTATCCGATCTGGGGGATTATCCAGAGCGTGGTGAACCAGGCTGTCAGCAACTACAACAGCTACACGGCGCTGGTGGAGAAGCGGATGTCCCACGGGCTGCAGTTCCAGAGCAGCTACGTGCTCACGCGGGACCTTTCCGACGCCGGGGGCGCGGTTCCTACTGAGTTTTCGGCAGCCGGGGGGAATTGGGTTTCGGACAAAAATAATCCCCGGCTGGATTATGGGAATGTGATGTTCGACCGGCGCCATCGCGTACTTACTACCGCTCTTTATCAGCTTCCTTTCGGCCGCGGGGGGACTTTTCTGGCCAACAGCGGGCGCCTGATGGATGCGGCGGTGGGCGGATGGCAGTTAGGCGGCGTGCTGGTGTTCCAGAGCGGCGCGTTTCTCACCATCGCTCAACAGTCGGTCGATTCCGCGAATACCGGGATTTTGAATACGCTGGGTTCGGCGCGCGCGGATATTGTGCCGGGGGTGAATCCTCGGGCGGTGCGGGGATTGACGAATTCCGCTGGTCCGGTTTATATCAATCCCGCTGCGTTCACGCTGCCTCCGGCGAATGCGGGACGGTTTGGGACATCTTCAGTGGGGAATGTGGTGGGCCCGGGCACGGACGCGGTTTCTCTTTCTTTGATTAAGTCGATTAAGATTACGGAACAGCTACAGTTGCAATTTGGAGCGCAGGCGGCTAATGCGCTCAACCATCGGAATTTTGACGTGCCGAATCAGTTGGTGGATGAACAAGGATTTGGGACGATTTCCGGGTTGCAGAGTGCAGAGGGGGCGGGTCCGCGGAATGTGGAGATTACCGGGCGGATTAGTTTTTAATAGCGGGGTTCAGCGAAAAAGGGAGGGGCTGGTTTCAGCTTCTCCCTTTGCTGTTTTTTGGGGCCGGGTTTCCAGCGGCTAAAGAGAGTTAGCCCCTTGAACCACAAACTTCCACTTCTACTTGAAAAGAGTCTTTGGAGGAAGGGCACGGCTTCAGCCGTGCCATAAGCACAGCAGACAAATGAGGGCGTTAAGCGTGTGTGAGAACTCGGTCCTGGAAGGGCACGGGTTCAGCCGTGCCGTAAATTCGTTGAGAGTTTCCGGGCTTTTAAGCCCCTGAGGGCATCTTTTATCAGCGCACAAGAGAATTTGAAGGATAGAAAAAACGTACCTCAGCGGCTTAAGCCGGGTATGGCAATGTCATTTACGGCACGGCTGAACCCGTGCCCTTCCAGGACCGAGTTCTCACACACGCTCTTTAGATGGCCCCTGAGGGCATCTTTTTTATCAACGCATAAGATAATTTAGAGGATGGAAAAACTGTACCTCAGCGGCTAAAGCCGTCAATAGCAGTGGCATTTATGGCACGGCTGAAGCCGTGCCCTTCCTCCAAAGACTCTCTTCCAAGTAGAAGTGGAAATCCGCCTTCAGAGGCCGGAGATTTGGGTTAAGGGCGGTGCGGGAGAGATGGGTGGGGGCTTCGGGGTGAAGCGGGAACGTAGCTTGCCTACTTTGTTTCCTATTCGCTCGGAGGCATACATCAGGTGCCCTGCAGTCAGGCCGCCCAAGACTTTGTGATGGCCTACAGCCGCTAACGCCATCGAAGCGACACAGCCACATTGCGAACAGTCCGGGTTGCCCCCGAATTGACAGGGACCTATGCGGGTCTCCAAATCGGCGGAAAGAGAAGTTGTGGTTCGGGCGAAGATGCACTCCTCAGGCGATTGCGGCGGATGACGCAGCTCCTCAATCATCTCCCGGTTCATTTGGAATTTTGGATATAAAGGATACAAACGCTCCAGCTCATCCAACACGTCACGGCGCATGGACGGAGTGAGAATCTCAGGTCCCTCGGCTCCCTGCTGCGGAGTGAAAAGACTGACCCAAATGCGCTTTACCTGAGGACGGTCACTCCAAAAACGGAGAAATTCTTCGAGGTATCCAGGACGGTCAGCAATCTGTCCAGTTACAGTGCAGTGAATGGTCACGAAACTTTCACTGATCGACTTGAGAATCCGCTCGTAGGTGGCCGGTTTGCGGCGCTCGTCATGCTCCGGTTGTAAACCGTCGATGGAAACTACCAGGCTGAGCTTGGAAAGGGTGTTCCAGGCGGCGGGGAGAGGACGGAAGGCACTGGTGACCAGCTGGACGTGAACGCCTCGCTGCTCCAGTTGAGGGAGAAGTGTTTCGAGCTCGCGGTAGCGAACCAGGGGGTCTCCGCCGACGATCGAGAGATGGATAGGGCGCTCGCGATCGACAATGGCAAGCAGGCGGCGGACCAGGTCGTCCCCCTTGAAGTCAGACAGCTGGCGCAGGTTGACCCCGGTGCCCAAATGCTCGGGCTCGTAGGCGTAACAGCCGGGACAGCGGAGCGGGCATTCGCGGGTGATTTCGATCGAAAGCGTTGGTTTCTGGCCGTAAAGGATACTGCGCCAGGCGTGCAGCACTTCGGATTTCTTCATGCAAGGGGCCTCGGGGGAACGGTGCTGTCTCTATCTAAATGATAGTAATGAATCCGCGGGTTTTTCCCTAACCGTTAGACGCTGCGTGCTGCTTTCGGTAGCGGATCACCAGGAGCCTTACGGTGAGCGCCAGCCCTCCCCCAATCATGGTGCTGACGGCGCGATGGTAGGCAACCTGTCTGCCAGGGAGAGCGTTGAGCGCCAGCAGAGAGACAATGTAGGCGGTAAGAACCAGGGTGAACAGACCGTAGTTCACGTTGTTGAGCGAGTAAGACAGCCAGGCGAAGAGCAGGACCAGGACTGCCAGAGTGGGCGGAGACGGCTGGAGGTGAGCCAGTGCGTAGCTGGCCAGCATGGCGCCCGCCAGGGTGCCCACGGTGCGGGCAATGGCACGATTGGCCGTGTCACTCAGTCCCGGCCTGAGGACCAGCAGGGCGGTCATGGGTATCCAGTACCCGTTGGTAAAGGCGAAGTGACGGTAGATTTCGGTACTGACGCCCAGGGTGATGGCTAGACGGATGGAATAAGGCAAAGCGCTGGGCGCAGTGTCGTGCTTGAGCAAGGCGCGGGCGGCCTGCTCCACGTGCAGACGCAGGGCCTCATGCTCTTCGCGTACATAACGAGCTACGGAAAATAGGTCGGTTTGCAGTTGCGGCAAGACGCGAAGCAGGATGCTGGAAACGATGAGCTGCAGGGCGCCGCCGGCCATGACCAGCCCGGAACGAGCGGCCGCGGCCCGGGCAGAAAAGGGGAAGGCGGAGGCGACCAGGAGGAAGACAACGGACTGCTGGCCTACCCAACTGACTCCGGCCTGACGCAGGGAGAGCATTCCGTAAACAAAGCCCGCACCCGCGGTCAACAGCACCAGGATGAAGTTGGTGTGGCCCGCGACCATGCCGACAAAGGTCGCGCTCCATATGCCCAGGGTTACCAGGATCATGGGGAGAAGATGGGACTCGTCGATGTGCTGCTTGTAGCCGAAGCCGACGGTGAAGGCGCCGCCGGTGGCGATGAGAGCGGCTCCGGGGTGACCGAGCCAGATGCCTGAGATGAGACAAATGGCCATGGGAAGTACGAAGACGAGGTCCGCACGAAACGATTGCGCTCTCCAGTCAAAGACGTAACTGTCGGCGAGAAACGGGGCTGTAGGGACAGGCGAGGCTGCTGACATTTCTTCTCTTAGACGATACGCTGGATTCACTCGAGCGGAGGCGAAGGCATGCGGAGATGGTTCTGTTTGGGGTTGGTTTTTTTGTTGGCCGGTTTGTCAGGAGCACACGCACAAGGCCGGTTGAGCGATAAAGACCTGCAACGAGTGATGCAGAATTTGAAAGATGATGCACAGCCCTTTCGCCAGAGTTTTGGGAATGCTCTGAAGGATAGCTCGATCCGGAAAACCACCCGGGAAAAAGACGCACGGGCGCTGGTGGATACTTTTGCAAAACAGGCTAACCAGACGCTGGATATTTTTAAGCATGGGAAAAAGGCGGACGATGGGGTCAAAGAGCTGGTGCATACGGCGGCGCAGATCGATCCCCTGGTTTATAGCTTGCAATTGAATGCGCAGACGACCGGGCAATGGGAGAAGCTGCGCGGTGAGCTGCACCAGATCGCACAGGCTTATGGCGTGCCGGAGCCTTATTTGGCACCGCAGGTTTCAGCGGCGGCTAGTACGCGGGGGACTTGTCTCAATGCAGTCGGGATCGAACGGTCACGGCAGTTGGTGAATGAGTGCTTGCAGGTTTCTCCTTCGACGCATCCGCCGTGCAATGCTCAGAATGCCTGCTCGCTGATTGTGGATGAGATTAAGAGAGGGTGCGGGTTGATTCAACAGGGTGCTCCGGGGTTTTGCTCGGAGTATCGGTGACAAACCGCAGGTCCCTCCACTGCGCTTCGCTCCGGTCGGGATGACAAATCTATGTGGTGGCGGTTGATAGGGTTTACTTGTCGGGGGCTTTGGGGAGACTTAGCAGGTTGGCAAAGAGACGGTAGGCCCCTGGGATGCCCTCAGGCAACTGGCGGTAGAGAGCGTAGGCTACGTAGACGTAGGCTCCCTTTCCGTAACGGGCGTAGAGGAGTCCTCCCTTTTGCGCGTCCTGGCCGGCGTCGTGCGTCTCAGTCAAGGCCTGGTAATGCGGGTCCCAGGAATGCATGAAGGAATGACCGCGTTCCTCAACCCACCCCTTGAAATCCGCAGTGGTGATTTTGTTGGGCCAGGAAAGTAAGCGGGTTGGCAGGGTCCAATAACTCGACCGCATTGCCTTCGTCGACGACCTTCTCCGGATCACCCGTCAAACTGGTGGGATAGGGTCCGTAATTGTGATCGTACTCACGGCTGTTGTATTGCACGATGAGCACGCCTCCCTGCTTCACGTATTCCAACAAGCGGTTGTTGGCGGCCGCCAGCTCGGGCCTGGCAGCGTAGGCGCGGATGCCCAGCACAATGACGTCCCAGGCTGATAAATCACCGGCTGCGATGTCCCCAGGCTGTAACAAGTGGACCGCAACCCCCATGCTCTCCAGCGATTGAGGGACGTCATCCCCCGTTCCCATGACATACCCCACCTTAAGACCAGGAGCTACCTTTACGTCGACACCTACCAGTTTGTACGGCGCGGATCGGTAGTAGTTGTAAGGACGCAGGCCCGGGTAACCGACCGTATCGTAACCCTGAGTGTAGGAATGACCCTGGTATTCCGCCACCGAGCCGATGGGGTAAGCCGTGGACTGAAGGTCCTTTGGGGTGACCGCAAAGGTCAGATTCTGCTCGTCTCCTTTAAATGGGGCCGATTGCGGGTTGGATTGCCAGCCTGGCGGCAGCTCCAGGCGGACCTCAGCAGGGGCCGTGGTTTTGATGTTGGTGCGGACGTGGATGTTCACTTCCGCAGGCCTCTGCTGCTCCAGAGGGATGATGCCAGCCGTCGCCGTGGCGTTTACCGAGATGGCGGGGGCGATCACCAGCGGTTGGTAGACTCCACCGCGGCCGACGACATGCTGCACCGTCTGCACCGACTGGCCAGTACGGACGGTGACTCCATCCACGCTGAATTCAGCCCAGGCTTCCAGGGGATAGGGCGGGAGCGGGTGGTCCAAACAGGAGACGCTGTCGAGATCGTAGTAGGGCTGCTCCACATCCTTGCGATGAAAACAGGCCTTGGTCAGGGCCGCGTCTTCGGGGACGGTGAGGCGAAAGTCGGCGGTCTGACGCTGGTTGCCCTGGAGCGCACCCTTCATCGGGTTGGTGGTGCTGATGTGCCAGTCGCCGTTGCTGGTGGGTTGCAGTGATACTTTTTGGATTTGTATGGGGAGGGCGCTGGGGTTGGTGAGGTAGACGTTGACGCCAAAGGATTGGCCGGGGACGGCGGTGGTGAAGGTGTCTTGCGGCTCGGTGGCGAAGCCGGAACGGCCACGGTCGGGATTGGCTGGAGCGACCACCGCGTTGAGGGTGACTCCCAGGGCTTCCACAATGGCCGAGTTGAATTGCGCTTCCTTTACGGATAGCTCGTGGTGGAGGTTGTATTTTTCTTCGGGCGAGAGGTCAGAGGATTCGACCTTTTGCATGAGTAACTGTGTTTGTTTCAATCCTGTGGTCAGGAGCGGGACCAGCTTTGCGGGTTGCGAGGGGGAGAAGGTCCGGGTGGCCTGGTCTACCGTGGCGGCGATCTGGCTCAGGCCGGCGGTGAGGAATGGATGCTGGCCGGGGGCGAGCTGCGCGATTCCGGCGAGCGTGACGTTGATGCCGTCGAAGAAGGAGTGCTCCACGGCCGGGGATTGCACGCGTGATCCGTAGCGGTGATAGGGGGTCTTGAATTCTCCGGAAAGGGGGACACCGGTGCCTCCGTTCTGGGATTTCTGCTGGCCCAGGCCTTCACGGGCGAGCTGGATGTAGGAAGTGCCGAGGACCGGGTCGTAGGCTCCTTCAGGGATCTCCACCGTGGTGCTCGGGACGGCGTTTATCCATTTTTTGGCGACGTAGTCGTAGAAGCGGACCGGGGCCCACTTGCCGGTGGCGTAGTCGTACATCCCTTTAGGACTGATAGAGAAGGACGGGACGCGGGCGTAGACCTTGAGTGGTTTCCAGGGGAGAAGGCCGGCTTTGATCTGGTCAGGGAAGACTTTGGGGTCGCCGGCGGCTTCGTAGACTTCCTGGGCCATTTCTCCCGAGACCTGGTGCTGGCCGTGGCCGTCGGTGATGCCTCCTACAAAGGAGGCGGTGAGGATGAGGGGACGGTTGAGACGGACGGCGCGGACGACGTCGTAGAGGACGCGGTCGTGTCCCCAGATCTGGAGGGATTCGTCAAGGGTCTTGGAAAAGCCGAAGTCGGCGACGCGGGTGAAGTATTGGTCGACACCGTAACGGCGGTCGGCGGCGAGGAGCTCCTGGGTTCGTACCAGGGCCAACTGATCCCAAAGGTCGTTGGACATGATGTTTTGCCCTCCCTCGCCCCGGTTGAGGGTCAATAGGGCTACGCGGACACCCTGCCCGCGGGATTCGTAGGTGAGCATGCCTCCGTCTTCGTCGTCGGGATGGGCGACGATCATCATGATGCTGGCTCGGGTGTTGAGCTTGCGAAGTGATTGCTGCAGGGCGGCGGCGCCACGGTCTACGCGTAGAGGCTGGTAGTCGGTGGTGGCGGCAATGGTGGTGTCGATCGAGGTCTGGGCCTGGAGTCGGGGGGCCGCTGGGATCAACGCGGTTAGAAGTAAAAGCAGGGGCCTGCCTGAATAGGTCATTCGCATTGTTAGCTATAGCATATGACAGGATGAATGGTGCTTTGGATTCAAGGTTGGTGGGTTGGGGAGGGAAAGCATTCGAAGAACTACTAATTTCGCCCACGTACGCTGGTGCGAACATGGGGCACCCCTACAGAGTGGAGTGAATGGGAGAGTTCGGGGGAAGAGCAGTGGTATCCCACATCTCGCGAAAAACCAGCGAGATGTGGGGCACCCGGCGGTTGTGCGGGGATAGAGTTCAAACGCGTTTGCGGGGATAGAGCCTTAGAAGGAGAGATGGTTGGCTAAGGACGAGGGGCTGGTTCGGGGGATTACGCTTCCTGGCGCGATTTCGCTGAACATGATCAATATGATCGGGGTGGGCCCCTTCGTTACCCTGCCACTGATCGTGCTGGCCATGCACGGACCCCAGGCCATCCTGGGTTGGGTGCTGGGCGCAGTCCTCGCCGCTTGCGATGGCCTGGTCTGGGCCGAACTGGGCGCGGCTATGCCCCAGGCCGGGGGCTCCTACGAATACCTGAGAACCATCTATGGTCCGCGTAAAGCCGGACGGTTTCTCTCCTTCCTTTATATATGGCAGGTTAGCTTCAGCGCTCCCCTCTCGATCGCCTCAGGCTGCGTGGGGCTGGCACAATATGCAGGCTACCTGTGGCCAGGGTTGCGGAAAACCTATTTCTCTTACCAGCTGCCGATTCCGGTTCCGCTGGTCAAGACGCTGCCGCTTTCCATTCAGCTGGGACCAGCCACACTGGTGGCTATGTCCTGTTGCGTGATCGCGGCGTTTCTGCTGTATCGCAACATACAAAGCGTGACCCGGTTCTCTGGCCTGCTGTGGCTGGGCGTGATGGGAACGATGTTGATGGTGATCCTTACCGGGCTGCTGCACTTTCATGCCAACCTGGCGTTCGGATTCCCTCCCGGCGCGTTCGATTTGTCAGCGGGGTTCTTTACCGGGTTGGGGGCGGCGCTGTTGATCGCCACTTACGACTATTGGGGAGCCTACAACATAAACTTCCTGGGAGCCGAAGTGCGCGACCCAGGCCGCACCATTCCGCGAGCAATCGTATGGTCGGTGGCCCTGGTGGCGGCGCTGTACCTGTTAATGAACACTGCCGTGCTGGGCAGTATGCCTTGGCAACAACTTATCGGCCAGGCGGGTGCAAATGCACGGCTCTCGGTGGCCGCGGTGGTGGTGGAGCGGGTTTATGGCGCAGTGGCGGGGAGAGTGGTTGCCCTGCTGGTGGTGTGGACGGCGTTCGCATCGGTCTACGCGCTTTTACTGGGATATTCGCGAGTACCGTATGCGGCCGCGCTGGATCATAACTACTTCAGGATTTTCGCGCGCGTGCACCCGCGACACCGCATTCCCCACGTTTCCCTGCTGATGCTGGCCGGGGTGGCGATGTTGTTCTGCGTGCTGCAGCTGGCGGACCTGGTGGCCGCGCTGGTGGTGATACGGATCCTGCTGCAGTTTTTGCTACAGCAGGTTGGGGTTATGGTGTTGCGCAGAACGCAGCCGGATATGCCGAGGCCCTTCCGGATATGGCTCTATCCGTTGCCGCCACTGGTGGCAATCGCAGGCTTCCTCTACATATTGTTCTCGCGGCCCCACTTTGCGCGGGAGATATTTTTCGCGATGGTGGTGGTATTGTCCGGGTCCGCAACTTATGGGCTGCGGGCCTACCGGAGACGCGAGTGGCCGTTTTCGGGTTAGCCCTTTGCCTTAGCGCGCTTCTGCTTAGCCCAACGAAGTTTCTGGGCGGCAGCGATGCGGGCTCGTCCCTCGGGGGAAATAACCCTTTTCGCGCGCACAGCCCTGGGCTTGGGTGCGGCTAAGCCGCTCTTACGCGGGCTACGGCCGACCTTACCAACGGCGGTTCCGGCGACCAGGTCGCGGGCTTCGGTTAAACGGCTGATCTCGGCGTCTATGTGGGAAATTATCTCTTCTATGGTCATCGCCCTTAAGTGTAACTCAACCTATGTGAAAAACGGAGCAGGATATGCAGACTTATTTTCAGGGGGCAAAAAGCGGTTAGGGGGGTGACTCATCTTGTAACAACGGGCCGCAACTCCATGCGACGATCTGCTCGGTGGTGGCAGGAAGGTGCACCTCGGGGGCGGCGGGCACGATCCGCGCGGGTAAGATGCGCATTCCCAGGATGATACGCCGGCACACCTTAGCCCGTGGAGCAAAGACGGACAGAGTTACCTGATCGCTGAATTTCCTGGAGACGGTCATGTTGGTGTCGTCATAGATCTTGGTGCATGCACCCAAGGCGCGTACGGTCCGAGCAAGGATTTCACGGGCTTCACGGCCCCATATGTACATATTTAACGTGAGATGAACGCCGTCATACCAGGCATCGGGGTTCTCTTCATAGAAGCGGGCGACGGCGCGCAGGCCCTGGATAAATTGTTGGCGACGATGCTGATCAGGATTACTCAATCGATAACCTTCGGCGCGGGAGAGTATTTGTTTCGTAACGCCTCGGCCAGGCTGGTGGCGCGGCGGGCGGAACAGAGCGCGCAGCGACAGGCCTGCGGCCTGCCGTTTGTTAGCAGGATGCTATTAATCAAGGCTGCTCCTGTCTTTTCGGGTCCCGTTATCCTGTATTTCTGGGATACGATTTTTGGTCTTTTCTGTCTTTATTCTGCTGTCTCTTCTGCTCCTGCCAATGACGGTAGCGGGCCTGGAGCCATCGCGCGCGCGGGGTCTCGTGGTTGAAGTCGAGACCACAGTTTCCACCCATGCGGCAGTCGGACGCTGCCGCGCTTTCAAACGGCGGTTTGGGAGACCAGGCAAGAGAACGTTGCTCGGGAGTGAACCGGGCCAGGAGCTGGATGATTTCATCCACCGTAAGCAGCGGGGTAAGTAATGGGTCGTCATGATTGTCGTCCACCGTCAGCCAAAGACCAATTGCTACTTTGAGATTGGTGCACGCCGAGTGGGTGGTCAAGGGCCTGCGGCGAGAAAGATGAGGAGGTAGGGGTAGTAAACTTATAGTAACTAACGTGGCTTCTCCTATGTTGTGTTTCGCGTTGTGGGGAGCGGTCTGCCGGTTAGGGGGGTGAAAAAGTAGCGCTGGGATTGCGATGCGTGGGAGTTACTTTTAGTTAACTACCCCGGCTTCCTCTGAATTCTTAGGTAATGACTCTTGCGCGGTGCAAGGGCCCATGCCATCTTGGTCTTGCCAGCCAATGCCGGCCGGCGGAGTTAGGTAGCCAAGTGAAAGGAATCTATGAGGCGCTTCGGGCATAGCACGACCATTCGCAGACTTTGAGCGTGGTCAAGACCGACATCTGGATGCCGGTCTTCATCGGCGATTACCTGGCCGATACCATGCACTTAAGTACTGAACAGCATGGCGCGTATCTGTTGTTGCTGTTCCATCTATGGCGGCGGGGCAGCCTGCGGGATGAGGACGCCGTGCTGGCCCAGATTTCCGGGCTGGGTGAAAGCGCCTGGAAGACGCACCGCAGGGTGCTGGCAGAGTTCTTCACGATTCGCGGTGGCCTGTGGCAACATGGGCGCGTCGAGAAGGAAAGAGCTCGCGTCCAAGCTACCACGCAGTCCAAGGCCAAGAAGGCGAAGCTGGCTGCCTCGAGCCGATGGAGCAAAAGCGATGCTTCAAGCATTGCTCAAGCAATGCTTGGGGATGCCGATTCAGATTCAGATTCAGATTCAGAATCAGAATCAGAATCAGAGTTAGAACCAATACTTCCGCAGAGACCGGAAGAGCAACCGCAGGTTCCTCCCCTCCGCTGCGCTCCGGTCGGGATGACAAATCTTTTCGCCCAGGAAGAAGTTTCTTTCGAGTTAGAGCTTTTATCTTCTCAGGAAAAAAAGTCTTCAGAGCAAAAGCTTTTCGCTTCTCAAGAAAGATTTTCCAGTTCCGGGAAAAAGGTTGCGGCTCCTGACTCGCGGCATCGTCCGTTTCGCGCGATTCTTGCGCAGTATTGGCGGGCGAAAAACCATGCTTCTCCTGAAATGCCCTGGCAGGGCCGCGATGCCAAGGCGCTCAGCGACTTTCTCTCCGCTTGCCCGCAGCTTAACGAAACACAGTTCCGGCAGATGGTGGGTAACCGTGCCCGATCGGCAGTGGCTCATGGCGATCGCGTGTACTTGTGGATCGGCAACCTGACACGGTTTCAGGAAGAAATCACGGTTTATAACAAGCCGGCGTCGGTAGGCGGAAACTATGCAAGCAGAGCGGAAATTAATCGTAACAGCGTCGTCAACGCAGTCGATGGAGCGCTCATGCTGGCTCAAGAACACGCTGGTCGAGTTGGGCAAACTGGCACTGAGCCGGCAGATATCGATGACCCCGGAGTGCTTGCTGATGATGGCCCAGGACCTGGCCGATGTGCCGTGGCCTTGCCTGGAAATGGCGATCACGGGGTGGCGGCAGGGCACCCTGCCGATGGGCAAACCGGAACAGATGGACCACTTCCCTACCGTGCGGCAGTTACGACTGCAAGCCCGGCTGATCGAGATGGAAGGCAGGAGGTGAGGCCATGGTAAGCAGCGCCGACGTGTATGAGCAGATCTTCGCGGGTATCCGGGATAGCCGCGACCTGGCGCAGGCGATTGCCCGCGCAGTACGGGAATTACGCGAGGCGATGGAGAAAGAAGACAACAGCGCGGTGACCGCGGCGCATGTGAGGAACCTGCGCGAGATCGATCCGCAAGCGCTGGCAACGGCGTATGCGCTGGCGGAGAAGACCTGCACTTACTGGCCGACTCCCGGGGAGATACGAGAGCTGGCCGGATGGTCAGAGGAAACCAGGAGCAGGACCAGCTTGCAATGGGTGTTTGCGTACCTGGAGAAGCATGGTGCGGAAGGACGGCCGCGCGGGGGAGGGGTGAAATTCGGCGAGGACGACACGGGCCGCAGAGTGCTGCTGGAGCGAGAGGTGGTGGTTCCGGCGCCGCCGATACCCGCGGAGATAGAAGCGGTGCTGGCAGCGCTGGGCAGCGGTTCGGCGAGACAAGGTTTGCGGTATGTGAGTCAACATCCCAACGTCAAGGGGTGGGAGGGATTTAGCGGCGACTCCGCTTCGCGCAGCGCGGAGCGGATCGAAGCGCAATGGGTTCGGTGTTCTCTACACACAATGCGGAAGAGCCGGAAAGGTGCCGACACTGGCGCAGTATCCACCATCCCCCTGGACGGAGGACACAAAGATGGCTGAACTGCGGTGGGCTAAGTTGGAATCGATTTCGATGGGCCTGGCGTACGAGCCGCCGAAAGAACCGGAGCGCAACTTAGGCTTCGCTATCTTCCTGGTGGCGGTTGAGGATTATTGCAGCCTCGATGAAGAGATACACGCAGACGCACGAGATTTTTTGTTTCCCCCCACGTGCGCCTGGCAAGACCAATTCGATTGGGCAGTTTCCCTGGCCGACGGGTTGAACCCCGGCTGGCTGCGAGATGTATTGGATCGCTGCCGGTGTTCGTGGGATCAGCAGCGGGCAGATCGATTGGCAGCAAAATCAAGGCGATACAGGTTACGAATGGGGAGGAAAGCAAATGAACGTCAGACAAGTGTGGAGCGAGAACAAACCGCTGCTGTTGTGCGGGGTGATCGGGTCGCTGTTTAACCGGCGTGCGCGGGAGACGGTTCGTGGCCTCGCGACGCTGCGGCGCACGTATGAGTATGTGCTGGTCATGGCAGCGCTCGAAGGCGCGCGCGAGAACCGCGGGCTGTATTACGAGGGGTATGTGGATGCACTGGAGATTGTGAGCGCCCGGGCCCTGTGGGTGGCCAGGGCGCTTTGAACAGAGTGATCAGGAGAGGGAGCGTGTATGGCTGATGAACCGAGTCCGAGTGAGTTTCTTATCTCCAAAATGGAGGGGATGGATGATGTGACCCAGGTGCTGATTGTTACCCGTACCGAGGACGGGGAGATTAGTTACGACAGCTGCGGCCAGATTGCCGCGGATACGCTGGGGATGATTGAGTTTGTGAAGGTTGCGGCGGCTGAGCATTTGCGGCGGGAGTTGTATGACGTGGATATGGATTGATCGCTCCGTCGGGAAACATTTCCAGGTAAGAGCATCCACACAGAGATCTCTCCACTTCGCTACGCTTCGGTCGAGATGACAAAGGGTAGGGGTGTGATGACCCGGAACAGCGGTTAGGGGATGGGGAACCGCAGGCATCTCCACTGCGCTACGCTCCGGTCGAGATGACAAAGGGTAGGGTCGTGATGGCCCGGAACAGCGGTTAAGAATGGCACGGGGGCGGACGTGGACGAGAGCAGGTTGATCGCAGCGGCGCGCCAGGGCGACCAAGCGGCGTTTGCGGAACTCTACCGCTCGCATCATGGGTATATTCGCGGGATCTGCAGGAATATTCTGCGCGACGATAGCGTGGATGACCTTTGCCAGGATACGTTTCTGGTGGCTTTTACACGGCTCGAGAGCTTCGCCGGCAAGTCACAGTTCCGGACCTGGATTACACGGATCGCCATCAACCAATGCCTGATGACCCTGCGCAAACGACGACACTATGTTCCCGTCCCGCTCGACGAAGATACGATCGACCGATACATTTTCGTCGCCAAAGACGCGGTGCTCGAAGGAGCACCGGCACGCATGGACCTGGAGAAAATGATGAGCGTGCTGACAGACTCCACACGGGAGATGCTGATCATGGCCTGCCTGGACGGGAATACTGAACAGGAGATCGCGGAAAAGTTGGGACTGAGCGCAGACATAGTGAGAAAAAGAATTTATTGGGCAAAACGAAGAATGCGCTCGACATTTACCGCAGTAGCCGCATCTTGAGAGATACAGATCAGAAGATAAGCGCTCGTCCGCTTACTTCTTTTTGCGCCCCCAGCGCGCGTATGACCATGGGGCTAAGTGACGAGATGAGGACGCCATGACTCCCATAGTCTGCATTCTCTCTGAGGCGGAAGCACGCCTGTTTACGGGTGCAGACATCTCCTATCGGTGCTCCAGCCGGATGCATCACCACTTCAAGCGGAGAGAAGTAGTCGCGCTGGTGAAAGCAGGCGAATTGGTTTGGGTGGGCAAGCACAAGAACGTCGCCACGTACCGCGATGCACGATCGTGGGTCAAGGTCTACACCTATAACGAGTATGGAGAAGTGATTACGTGCGGGATGCAACTAGTGCCAGACGGGGGGCTCTGATCTTGAAAATCAAGGCTCTGCTTACCCTGTTGACGGCCGCGACCACCGCGTACGCGGGCACCGTCAGCGGGACCATTCTGGGGCCCTCCGGCTTACCCATTAAGAACGGTACGCTGACCTTCACGCTGCAACAGGCAGGGTTGATGGTGGGCAGCGGCAGCGTGGTTCCTACCTCGGCGTCGTGCTCTACGTCGGCGGATGGATCGGTGGTGGGTGTTCCTAATCCACTTAATTTGCCCAGTACGTCGATCACGTATGGCTCGGGGACCATGGCCGCGGGGATCTATTACGTGGTTTATACGTTCTATGACAACCAGGGCAATCGCACGCTGGCATCGCCGGAGTTGCAGGTTCAGCTCACCAGCACGGGGTCACTGATCATTGCACCGCCGGCTACATTCCCAGCCAATGCGGCAGGCATCACCGTGTACGCCGGGACAGTGAGCGGGGCAGAAACGGCGCAAGGTAATACGGTGGGACCGACGCAGGTGTTCAACCAGGATGAGACTCCGGTGAGCACCAGCTATTCAATACCGACGGTCAATGCGACGATCTGCAGCATCGCGTTCAATGACACCATTATTCCTTATTCGGGTTATAACGTTTCGCTGCTTTCTGCGAATGGGAATGCTTACCCGGGATGGCCACAGGCGTGGCAGCTGAATGGCGGGCTCAACGGCACGGTGAATGTTTCCAACGGGGCGCCGCTGTGGAACGGGACGATTATTTATCCCCAGCCGATCATGGCGCAGCCGCTGAACCATGGGCCGCAGAGTATTGCCGGTCCTTTGAATTTGAGTGGATATGATTTGCTGAACACAGGAGCGGTGGGTGTCGGCACCAGCACGCCGTCGTGGCCGCTCGATGTGGAGAACGGATATATCAACACCAACCTGGGCTACCTGGTGGCCGGGGGCGCAGGGTCAGCAGGACAATGCCTGGTTTCCAATGGCAGTTACTTTGGACCGGGGAGCTGCGGAAGTCTTCCCGCGATTTTTTATCAGGACGTGCAGGGGAACGGGTCCATTCTGCCACAGCAGCCGTTGTTGAATTTCACTCCGCGGCTTACGGCGGTCAATAATGCCGGCGCCACGCGCACGGACGTTGACCTGGCGACAACCGCAGTCACTCCTGGTTCTTATACGAACGCCAACATTAGCGTCGATGCTTACGGACGAGTGACGTCAGCTACCAATGGGACGGGGATTCCTACGATCCAAAGCATGGTGATCAATTCGGGGATTTGCACCACCGGCAATACGGCGTTTTCTACGTGTAGCATCAGCGTGACCTGGCCCAGCGCGTTTAGCAATAGCGCTTATGCCCTTACTTGTACTCCTGGAACTCCTACTGGGGTGACGTTGAGTGCGATTTACTTTAGCGGGAAGACAGCGAGTGGGTTCACGCTGACTATTCAGAATGAAGATGCGAGCGGAGCGAATGTTATCAGCCTGACGGAAGTGGATTGCATCGGGATGCATCCTTGATGGACATAGTTGCATTGACGTCTCTCGCCGCTAGCTAATCTAAAGAGAAGAAAAAAACGTACCCCTCTAGAGCCGGGTATGGCAGCGGTATTAACGGCACGGCTGAAGCCGTGCCCTTCCAGGACCTTGGCGTGCTTCCGCAGCCTTTGTTGATTGAGCGGCTTGAGGCATTCTCACCAGGGCTTAAAGCCCGCTTGTTTTTGTCGTGGCCTTCGCGGGTTTGAAAACCCGCTTCCCGGACTTGAAGTCCGGGGCTATACACACCTATGAGAAGACTCTTTGTTTTGATGATGGTTGTGCTGGGTTGCGGCGGCGCCCAGGCACAGAATATCGAAGGCCAGATTGTTGCTTCGCAATATGGCCACTGGAAGGTTCCAGGATACGCTCCGAACACCTATGGTTCGTTCGCACCCACTTCGTGCCGGGTACAAGGAGGAGCCAGCTTCTTCTTTGCGTTCAATGTGGGCACGCCAATCACCATCGTCGATTCCAACCCCGCGATGAACGAGACAGTTGTGCCTTCATCGATCGTCGATAGCAATGTTTCGTGCGCGGTTACCATTGCTCCAGTTAACAATCACCAGGTTCCGTTCTATCTCACCACCGCCACCGGCGGGCTGCAAGAAGCGATCAACCAAAACCTGACTACCCCGCAAACCAATACCATCATCCTGGACAGCACCTTCTATCAACTAGTGGGCGGCCCTACCAATGCCGCCAATATCATCGCCACGGTCCAGGGCACTCTTCGCCTGGGTTTGATGGACGTGACCCAGGTACCGACCGTCTGGTACCAGTGGAACGGATCGCAATACGTACGCGTGGGCAATGGTGGAGTGGGCACGGGGCTGAATACGCTAACCAACGACCTGGTGGCAAATAACGCAACCCAGTCGGGCGCGATGGATCTGTATGATTTTGTGGCCACAGGACTCTATAGCCCGCAGGCAGCCGTCAATGCCGCAACCAGCAACGGCGGCAGCGCGATCCTTCAGCCATCGGCTGGACGCGTACCGTTCACCAATACAGGCAACATAAGAGTGCAGGATAACCGGGCGGACGTGCCGGCCACCGCGCGCGGGGTCACGGAATTCGGCGCCAGCTGCGACTTACGCCAGGTGTATGGCACCCTGGTGAGCGGCTCGACCCACTTCAGCATTATCGACGGAGCGTTGACCTCAGCCGATATTGGTAAATCGGTGGTGGCTGTGGGCACGGCGGGCGGCATCACCACGCAATTTGAATCCGTAGTGGCGTCGATTACCGATTCACTGGACGGAGTGCTGACCACGGCTGCTCCCTTCAACCAGGCGGTGGCGCATGAGATGGACCTGGGGCACGACGATACGGCCGCGATTACGCAGGCCATGAACGTGACCGCCCAGGGAGGAACACTGGTTTTCCCGCAGGGGGCTTGCCTTACGCATACACAAATCCTGCGCGGACAAAGCCCCATCGGCCTGGGCTTCGATTCCCTCATCGTGAGTTTTCCGGGAGAGGACATCTTTCAGGGTCCCGACCCCAGCCAGGGGCAAGGTGTGTCGCAGGGCGCGTCGCACATTCATGATCTGACTTTCCTGGTGGACTCGCGGATTGACGCTACGCTGCCGTGGCAGGTGGTGAACGATTCAGGAACGACCGCCAAGCCGGCCATGTACCGGCCGATCGCGCAGAAGACGGGCGTATCGTCGAATCCCCTGGCACCGGGATGGTTCCAGGGGCCCGGTAACAATAACAGTGGCGCAATCAATGGAGTGGCCTCGATCAGCGCAGCTTCGGCAGTGATGTGCGTGCCCAGCTCAGAGACACCTCCGGCGGTGGGACAAAAGGTGGTGTTCCCTTACCTGGCAAGCGTGTTCACGGCCAGCGTGGCGTCAACCGCTGGAAGCTGTAGCGGTGGGGCGACGGCGTTGACTCTGTCTCTTCCCTTACCCGCGGGATCGACAAATACACAAGCGGAATGGTTTGCCGGCACCAGCCCGCAAAACCTGGCGGCCGCGATCACTTCCGGCACATGCCCCACCAGCATCACGCTGGCCAATTCCATCAATCCCGTGCCTAACTACGAATCGAATGTTGCGCCGTTCGGGATGGTGCAGATTGACGGTGAGCAATTCAGTTACTTTGGTAAGTCGATTGCGGCGAATCCAACGCCCGCCAATACCTTGTACGGCATCCAGTGCGCGCAGAACGGGACGACGCGCGCAGCTCATACGGTGGGCGCCACGGTGGTGCCTCTGAACCAGTTCCAGCCCAGCTATCCGTGGCCGGTGACACCCACCGTGAATGCCAACGACACGACGCCCAGCGGAACGGCAGGCTACTTTCCAGGGTGGAATGTGGGCAATGCGGCCTTCGCTTTCCCGGTGGCTACCGGCATCAATCAGAGTTCGGGCACGAGCGGGTCATGGAGCGCCAACGCCAAGATTGAGAATCTTACGTTCTTCCAGTTCCCTAATGAGATTAACGGCGAGTCGTGGAACTCGGTGAACCACACGGCGATGATCTACATGGTTTCGCCCTCGTATGCAACGACGTTTGCAAATTTGTATACGTTGTACCTGTTTTATGGCGTGGCCATCGGGCCGCCTTCGATTGAGAACGGGAATTATGCCAGGTCGCAACCTACTGCCGATGGCACGCACTGGGATGGAATCACAATCTATGCCGCGAACCCGGTCAATATCCCGCTGGGAAACCAGAACACTTACGCAAACTTCAATGTGTATTCGAACGAGGGCACAACCTCCGGCGTTGGGGTAGGGGCCGACACCTGCATGTACTTCAGCTCGGAATGGAATGACCAGACCGGGGGCTATCTCGATGTGGGCTCGCTCGATCACTTCAAGAATATGTATTGCGAGCCGGAAGGCGGCCCACACGCAGTGCAGATGCCGGAATGGGAATGGGACACGTACAACTCCGAGATCGAAGATCAGCATATGGGCGGAGGCGGCGAGGTCTATCTCGGAGGCGGTGACCAGCACTGGTTTGGGGGAAACTTCAACAACGCCATCAATACCCCGACGATTAACTGGGGTACGGGCAATACTTCGGATTTTGTGACGAACCTGGGCAGTGATCCACGAGGAAACATCTACGGTGTCCATTCGTTAATTAACTTTGCTCCATTCAGCCGGTTCTCAGGAACAACCTCGCAACGATTTAGCACTCCTACCGGACCCTATGGAGCACTCCAGGCAGGCAACAGCCGTGAGCCCATCCGCACGCAGACCAACGAAACGTTCAACACCGGCAACCTGACGGCGCCCTATACCAGTTCAGAGGGTGGGTTTATTACGCCGGAAGAGTTCAATGCGGATTTTGCTTTTGAGTCGCAGGCTATGTCGGTGGGGTGGACTTACGATCCTACGTCACCGATTACCGGTGCTTACACAGGTTGCAATGTGGGGAACAACCCGGGTTCGATTTATTGCGCTACCGGGCAATTTAACCTGGAAGACATTTCGATCGGCCCGGGCCAGCGGCTGGTGGGCGGTAAGTACACGCTCTATATTTCGATGAAAGATGCGGTCACGGCGAGCAATACAGAAACGATCACCGTGTTCTCGGGCTGCGGCGGGTTTTCGCAACGCTACAACATCCCGATCACCAATGCGTGGCCTACCACCGCGGCGCAGGTGTTTACGACGCAAATTGATCTTACGCCGGCAGCCGGGGCGGGTTGCACGCTCGGTATTCGGTTCTGGGGAGCGACGACGGCAGACCAGATCCAGGTGGGGTATGTGGATTTTGCACCGGTGGTCGAGCAGCTGCACGCACAGAACGTCTACACCACGAATATTACGCTGCCCGCCGGCTCGACCGGGGGGACGATGAATGGCTGCATCCAGTCACCCATCACAGGTATCAATGGTGGTTACACTTGCCCCACCAAAGGAAATGAAACCAGTCTCACCGGCAACCAGGGGGTTGGCGATACCACCATCACGGTCAGCACGACCAATGGATTCTCGCCCTCCGGATGCTTCTTCGTCGATGGTGAGTATGAGTGCTATGCGTCGATCGCAGACAGTACCCACTTCGCCGGCCTCAGCCGCGGGGCCTATCTCACCACGGCGACCGCGCATAACAGCGGAGCGCCCCTGGTTTCTGTGTCGCTGGTGCTGGGCAGCATCCAGCAACCACCGTCCACGGTCATCGCCTACGGCGCGAGCGAGGCGCAGATTTTCTCCGTGAACAATCCCACCCCGTATAACTACGGCGGGGCGGCGGTCCTGGAGGTAAACGGCGGGAACAACACCACCTGGATCGACACCGCCGGAGGACTCCATCAGTTGAACACCGGGGTGCAAAGCCAGTTTCAGGGCAATGTAGTGATTGGGTCCCTGCTCAATTTTCACCCGGCTATTTATGACACGGGGTATGTACGGCAGACGAACCTCGCCAGCACGGACTACCAGCCGCAGTCTTTGGGTGGAGGTCATGCCGGATCGCTCAACGTAATTCAGACGCCGACGATTGGCGCACCGCTGCTGGGCGGGGCCTTGCCTTCCGGGACCAGTACAGTAAGTTGGGTCTGCTCGGGCACGGATTTCGATGGCAACCTTATCCCCGGCACGACGACGACGGTGACGGGCGTGGCGTCGTCGTGGACCTATCCCCAGGGGATCACGGTGGGATGTCCGCTGTCGGCGGGGGTCAACACGTTTCAGATTTATCGCACGGTGGGCGGCAGCTCGCAGGGCCTGATTGCCAGTGGCTCGGGCCCGCTTTTCTCGACCAGCGATTTCGGCGGAGCGACCTCGGGTGGAACACCACCAACGTCGAGCGGCTCGAATCCGCATATCTCTGTCGCGGGCGCCGGCAACGCGGTCATCACGATGGGCTCAACCACGATCACTGCCGCGGCAGGCACACCCACGACCACCTGCGGAACAGCGCCCAACGGCAGCGGGTCGCTTTGGCTGCGGACCGATGGCGCGGCGAGCACCTCGCTTTACTCCTGTGCCGGCACAACCTGGACGGCGGTGACTATCCCATGAGAAATCTCTCTCTGCTCGCGGTGGTCATCATGGCATTGCTTGGCTGCGGGCGGGCACACGCGGCGAACTGCCCCATCTCCGCGGGCGCGAGCCAGTCATCGATTCAAACCACGCTGAGCGCCTGCGGGAGCGGAAACACGGCGGTATTTGCCGCGGGCAGTTACGCGTTTACGTCCTCGGTGAGCTGGCCTTGCGGGGTGTCCATCAGTGGTCCTGTGGTGGCTTACCCCGGGCCTTATACGGCTACCATCAATTTCTCCTTCGGCGGCGCCTGGGCCTTTGACTACCCGGCCTGTTCTGTCACGGGTGTGTCTTTCAAGTACATGAACGTGGTTGGAGGCCGCCCCAGTGGCGGCGGGGGTGGTGCGATTTATCTCGCATCCGGTGGTGGAGCGGCGCCGCTGATGGAATACAACTATTTCCACGGCGTCCAGTCCGACATCAATGGCGATTGCTGTGCCGACGGAGAAATCTATGCAGATGGCACCAATGTAACGCTCGCTCAATACAATGCCGGACAGAGCACGTGGACCAATCTGAGTATCTTGTGGAACATATTCGGGGCAACGGGCGATTGCTCCAATCTGATGAATACCTTCTCCTACAACGGCGCCAACTACGATAGCGCCGGAGGATACTGTAGCGCGGTCAACTTGCACACCAGCACCACGAATCTGACGATCGAGAATAACAACACCGTTTACCTGGAGCAAGGCATCAAGTTTCAAGAGCCTTCGAGCGGCCAGGGGACCAGCGGCCCTCAGTACTGGCATAGCAACACCAACGTCTTGTACAACGACCTGGCCGGCATTCATCGCATCGGCATCGAGGCGCAAGATACCCCTGATCCCACGATGAATTTCAACTATAACGATGTGCACGGGCAGGTGGATCCTGGTTATGGTTCCTGGATGTTTTCGCTACCGCAATATGACGGCGCGGGCGCCACTTACTCCAACCAGAACACCAATAGCAACTACAACGTTTTTGTCGCGGATGTTCCACCAGGCTCGGGCGGAGGATACATTCCAGCGGCGGTAGAATTCTGGGGCACCGGGCAGTCTAACTACAACCTGGAACAAGGGTACCTGGCGTGCGGGCCGTCTTTCGGTTTTGGCAATACTCCATGGCAACTGGAAAACAATCTTATCCAGCTTTACTCGCCGCATTTCAGCGGGTTCGTTTGCAACGAAGAAAATCAGACGACCAACCCCAACCCGGCCCAGTCGGCTAACGTCACCTCGAATACGCCCGTTGCCCAGACTTCTGTGGCTCCCACGATCTCGCCGGCGAGCGGATCCTTTAGTGGATCGCAGACGGTGACCTTCACCAATCCCGGCGCAAACCGGGACGCGAACACCGGCATCTGGTACACCACGGACGGGAGCACACCAGTGCCGGGATCGGGAACGGCGCATTATATCCAGGGTGGGGGAACGATTTCTGTCACCGCCACGACTACCGTTAAGGCAGTGGGTATGTGGGGTGCGCTGAACCAGCCCACCAGCTATCCATCGGGCCTGGGCTATGTGCCCAGCGCTGTGGTTTCGGCAACCTATACCGGCAGTGGCTCGCCCGCCCTGACCGGGGGATACCAGGGCAACGCGGGCAGCGTCAACACGCTGGCGGTGGGAGCGGCAGCTATCCAGCAGGTTGCTGATGGAACCTATTCTGACGGCGTGACGCGGACGCTCCCGGACGCATATGGGAACAGCGCAGTATGGTCTTCATCGAACACATCGATTCTGAACGTGACCAGCACCGGCCGGGTGACTTGTGTGGGCACCGGCACGGCCAACTCCAAGGTGGTGTCGTCCCCCGGGGGCGTCCTGTTCAATGTGTGGACCTGGACCTGCACCGCGCCACCCACGCTGCAGTCGGTGACGCTCGCGGCCACGGGCGGTGTTAGTTCGATCGACTACCAGGCTACCAATCAGATGCTGGCGACGTGCCACTACTCCGACGGGTCCACTACTTCCTGCAACACGACCGATAGCCACGGCAACGCTGTCAGCTCATGGGCCAGCTCGAACACCACCTATGTCACTGTTTCGGGCACGGGCGTGGCGACGGGAGCCGCGGTTGGCTCGTCGAACCTGACGGCCGTGGTTGCAGGGATCACCTCGAGCCCCGCACTGGCGCTCGCTGTTATCTCGAGCAATACGCTGGTAAGCGCCTACCTGAGCGGAGCAAGCAGCTGCGTTTCCGCCGCGACCATTCAGTTCGCAGCGCGGTGTCATTACTCGAAAGGCACCGACCAGGACTGCACGGTCACGGACATTTATGGGGATGCGGTTACGGCGTGGAACTCCAGCAGTCCATCGTTGGTGAGCGTCGCGAACGTTGGCAGCGCTGACCCAGGCCTCGCGACTTGCGTGGCGGTGGGAAGCGCCACCGTCACCGCTACCATTAACAGCACGGTGGCGAGCAGCCCGTCGACGGTGACAGTAAGCAGTCCAACCGTGGCGCTGACCGCGGTCTCGGTGGCGACCACGGGGGGAGTGACGGGGCTGTTGGTGGGCAATACCAACCAACTCACAGCCACGTGCACCTATTCGGACGGATCGAGCGACATTTGCACCAACCCGGACGTGCATGGCAACCAGGCGAGCGCGTGGACCAGCACGGCGCCTGGGCATGCGTCGGTCAACGCGACCAACGGCCTGGCGACGGGGGTGGCGCCCGGGCCGACGATGTTCACGGCGCAGGCGGGGACGTTGACGAGTCCCTCGATTCCGCTGACCGTGATGTCCATCCCCAGCGGTGTTTACACCATTACGATCACAGGCCCGGTGACGATTACCGGAAAGGTGCAGTTCTAATGAGTCCTTCTACTAAGCGAGCCGGTTCGGGCACTATCCAAGCGCAAATCCTGGAGCAACTCATGGAGCTGAAGGGCAAGGTGGAAGAGAGCCTGCAGCAAGGCCGTGAAAACGGGAACGATTTGAAGATGCTTCGCCGGGAACTGGGACTGGATGGGCAGCATGGGCGATTGCCAATTGTGGAAGCAACGCTGCTGCGGCATGAGGTGCGGATGGAGAAAAACGAGGCGCGGGTCGATGGACTGGAGATCGGCAGCAGCGAGGCGAAGGGTAAAGCGAAGCTGGTGGCCACTGCGCTGGCGCTGCTGGGTGGAGGCGCGGGTGGAGCGTTGATCGCGGTGCTGGCTCATTTGTTGGGGATGCATTAGCGGCGGGGCATGGAAAACATTTCCAGGGGAGGCCCGCTGAACCGCAGATCTCTCCACTACGCTCCTTCGGAGCTCCGGTCGAGATGACAAAGGGTAGGGTTGTTATGGCACGCGGCGGCGGTTGGGGGAAACGGCCGATCCAACGCTCTTTGTTCGGCAACGGCTCTGTCTCGAAGCACTGCCCTCCCCTTTGTCATCTCGACCGGACCCGGATTTCCTGCCTCGCGCTGCTGGCAACGGCCACGTGTGCGGTTTTCCTTCAAAGAAAACCGCATGCAGTTCATCAGCCCCACGGGTCTCCACAGGAAATCCGGGGGAGCTCCGAAGGAGCGTAGTGGAGAGATCTGCGGTTCAGCGGGCCTCCCACGGAAAGAAGCTTGCCATGGCTAATGTCGATGCAGCGATCGATTATGTGTTGGGGTGGGAAGATGCGGGCCTCTCAGGCGTGATTACGACCGCACCCGATGGCAAACGGACCAGGTTCGGAATCGACGAACATTGGCACCCGGAGCTGACGAATTGTCTCTACTACAGTTCCATGGGCTCGGTCGCGGCTCTGCAGATCGCGCGGAGTATTTATGACCTCCATTATTGCCAGCCACTGTGCATCGCCCAGATCGATAACCAGGAGATAGCTGATAAGCTCCTGTCGCTGGGCGTCAATGTGGGCGTGGTCAACGCGGCCAGGATGCTGCAGGATGCAGTCACCGTGGTGGGCGACGGCCGCATTGGACCACTGACACTGCATGCATTGGACCTGGCTGATCCGCAGAAAGTGATGGAAGATCTGCGGGCAGAGGCAACCAACTACTACGACGAGTTAGTAGCGCGGGATCCAGGCAAACAAATGTTTCTGCAGGGCTGGCTGCGACGGGCTTCCGCGTAAACCAAGGAGAAACAAGTGAATAACATCAAAGTATGGCTGCACGGCCTGGCGGCGGCGGCGATCTCTGCCTTCGCCTCAGCAGCAAGCGGCGCGATCGCGCTGCCCACCGTGTTTACGTTCGATGCGCACGGGTTTATCAATATGGCAAAGCTGGCTACCGTGCCGGCGTTGTTGGCTGTATTCGCTTACCTCAAGAGCAGCCCTATCCCGGAACTTACCAACTAAGGAGATTACCCATGGCTTTCACCTGGCAGTCGGCTGGGCACGCATTCGCGTCCCTGTTTAAGGATGTCGTCACGGTTTCAAAGAAAGTGGTTACGGCGCTGGGAGGCATCCAGAACGAAGAGAAGTTGATTGAATCGCTCACTTCGCTGGTAAGCCCGGAGGCAGCAGCGGTGGAACAGATTGCCTTTGGCGCGCTGGGCGAACTGGTCGCAGCCGTGCAGGCAACCGAGACCGCTGCCGGCGCCAACGGCGTCAACGTCAGCTTCGACGCTTCGGTGATTGCGGAAGTGAGAAAGCTGATCACGGATTTTCCGGAGATCGTCACCCAGGTCGAGGCCGCGTTCGGCAAGAGCAAGTAAATGGCTCTGCGGATGTCGTGCCTGATCCACGGAGTACTGCTGCTATTGCTGTTAGGGTGCGCTACCCATCGGCCTATCCTGCTCAACGCTGTTCCCGATGCGGAGATAGCACAAGCGAGAGACTTCGTCGGCGCCGTGGCCGACAAGATGCCCATGTGGGACGAAGACGCCATCTCGTGCTATGAGCGGGTGGAGATCGCTACGGTCAAGGCCGATATTGCCATGGCGCGGCAGATGGAACAGAAAGAGCCGGTCAAAGACGTTTCTGGCATACGTGTCAAAGCTGCACGACGACTGGGATGCGCTGGTTGCCTGGGACGAGATGCTCAAAAAGGAGTCGCTTATATGAAGAGCAAAGACTGGATCGAACAAACGCTCAAGAAACCAGAAGCGGAAGCCAAAGACTCGATCAGTAAGCGGACAAGATTGGCCGAGGCGCTTCTGACGTCGCGGAAAGAAAGAAGGACTTAACCCATGGCGCACACACGATTGATTACCCTCAATGGCAACGCCGGCGCATTCGTCGCTGTCTCTGCGACGCAGGTGACACGGCGGGTGGAGATTATCGAAGATGGCAGCGCCAATGGCGGGACCGGCCAGGGACTCGCTTACCAGTTTAACGATGGCTCGACCACACCCTTCACTACTACCTACACCATCGAACCGCAGCAGGAACCCATTGTGCTGGGCTCCCCTGTTCCGCAAGGCGCCGGCTTTGCGCTGGTGGTCGGCGTACCCGCAGATAACTCCGGAGGATACGCGCTGGCCGCGACCCTGCTTATCAATTTAAAGTCGGCAAGCGCAAATACGACTATCGTACGAGTAACGGAATTCGACTAATTCATATGAAGAAAGTTTTATGGATGGTTGTGGCCTTCGCTCCCTGCCTGCTTCTGGTTCAGGGGCAGAATAGTGGCCAGATCATTGCCGCACAGTATGGCGAGTTTCGGGTAAGCGGCTTGAGCGCCGGCGGGTTCTCCTTTCCTCCCGCGACTTGCCAGGTGAGCGCGGGAGGCAGGAACTTTGCTGCGTTCTCTGCCGGCGCACCGATCAAGATCGTGGACAGCAATCCTAACCTGACGGAAGTGGCCATGCCGACCTCGGTGTATATCGGCGCCTGCAGCGTGAACATGGCGACGGTCTACAGCCATGTGCCGCCCTATTACCTCACTTCGGGCACGGGCGGATTGCAGGAAGCGATTACGGCGAACCAAACCGTGTATGGGCCAAACAATATCGTGCTGGACACGGAATGGTACCGCCTGATCGCCCCCGGCAATGCGGCCGGCATTATCGCCGCGGTTCATGGCATCCCTGACCTTGGCCTCGAAGACATTACCACCACGCCTAACACCTTTTACCAGTGGAATGGATCGCAGTACACCGCGGTGGCGGCGGCTACCGGGAACTATAACCAGGGGTCGGCGGGGGCGGTTACGCAGACCGTCACGGGTAAGTTGCAACAGAGCCTGAGCGTGAAGGATTTCGGCGCGGTAGGCGATGGCGCGCATATGGCGGCGGATACGGCCGGCATTCAGGCAGCGGTGGCGGCGGCCAGCGGCTCGGGGAAAGCAGTGTATGTCCCGGCCGGCAATTATCTGCTGAATAACAGCACGGCCGCGGCGATTTCAGGGGCACAGGGCGTTTTGATTTATGGGGATGGCCCCGCGTCTTCGCTTGCCTGCCAGACGGTCGGTAGCAATGACTGCATCGCTTCCACCGGAGCTACTGGGTTTGGGCTGAAGAACCTCTCCATCAGCTTTGGACCCGCGGCTACTACGCGCAGCTCCGGCTACGCGATCGATATTCAGTCCTGCACCAATTGCTTGCTGGAAGGGCTGACGCTGAATAATGGCGACCTTAGCGGGATCCGCCTGGCCAGCTCGGTGCATACCCAGATGCATAACATCGCCATCAGCAACTTTTTTGCCAATGGGCTGTTTTCAATCAATAACCAGGACCTGCGGGTCGATGGCGAGTCCTGCTACAACAACCAGGATGCGTGCTTTGAGACGTCGTGGTTCGATTCTCAGTACAGCGTGTACGGCATCCCTTGCCAGAATATTTCGGCGACGAATATTACCAGCAATACGGATACTGAGGCGATCCTGATTAATGCCTGCAACAATGTTTCGGTCAATGGCTTTCAGCGCGCTCAATTCCGGAAAGGAGAGCGTGTGGGTGGGGCAGGATCCCACCACCACCACGGCACATTGGCCAGACCGCATTGCGATCGGCAACGGAACGATTTACGGGGCCGGGTATGGTTCCAATGCGAATAACACTTCGACCGCGCAGGCTTTGTATGTCAACGTGGGCACGTCGCCGGGCAGCCTGGTTTCGCATCTTGCATTCTCGAATATTGTGGCGGCCCACATTAGTGGCTGGGGTCTGCAGATGGCCGACTTGCAGGATACGGACCTGCAGGCGTCGAACCTGGAGTTTTACGATGTGGGCAATGGCAACAACAGCGGGTGCCTGCAGACAGAGGGAAACCAGGTCAACCTGAACAACATCCAGTGTACAGATGTAGGAACCTACGGCCTTTACGACACCAGCACTCTGCGGCTAACAGGCTCAACGTTGAATTTCAGTGCGGTATCGCAGGTGAGCGGCACACAGTCTATCTATTTATCGACTACGGCCACGGGCTTTGTGAACATCAACGGGGTCTCGGTCAATGATAAGAATGCGAGTGTCTACTCGAGTTCGATTTACGATGGCAGCGCGACCGGCAGCCATGGCATCTTTGGTATCTGGTCTCAGGGTATAGTGACCCCGACGGGGCCCACCAGCAACAATTCCGGCACCACCTACACCTACTCAGACCCTGGGCATAGTTTTGTGCTGCGCAACGGCGGGCAGATCCTGAGCTTTGCGCCTCCGAACCAGTACCTGCTGCCGACCGCGGGCACCACGCCGACGAGCCAGGTGAATGGTGCGGTGGAATATTACCAATCGAAGTGCCGGGTGACGCCCAGCGGCTCGGAACTCACGGAGTCCATTGGCTGGCTGGATTTGTATCCGACATTGACCACCGAGTCGCTGGCCATCAACCAGACGGGCGGGTGCGGTTTTCCTTTGACCTTCGATGTAACCAACGCTTCGTCGATGCTGGCCAATATCATTAACGCGACGATTATTTCGGGGAAGCATTTCTCCGGGATGTCCACTTCCGTACCTACGGCGGCGGCGGGGACCGGGGCGGGGACCTCTCCCACTCTTTCGCTGAATGCTAACTCGAATGATTTGTCTGGATATCTTAGTGTAACTACCGGGACCTCGCCGGCGGCTGGGGCTACGGTGGCTACTTTGACGTTCGGAACGCCTTATTCAACGCTGGCCAAGTGTTTGCTCACTCCGGCCAATGCCGCGACGGCAGCACTGAGCGGAGCGGGGATAGCGTATGTTCCTGTCGGGTCGAATACTGCGTTCACGATTTCGTCGGGGATGACGGCCCTGGCGGCGGCCACACTTTATACCTGGGGATATACGTGTACCCAGTGAGGCTTCCCTGGATATCCCGTTCTTCGCATGTGGAGATGATGGGCCTGCTGACGACTCAGCTTGGCGAACTGAAAGCGGAGAGGCAGATCCTGCTCGACCGGTTAGCTACGCTTGGGCTGGGTGGACCTCTGTTCAGCTCGATCTCCTCGGGCGACTCCTCCGAGACGGAGGAAGCGATTGACCCCGAGGCGGAAGAACTGGAGAAGCTGATGACGTCACGACGGCGGCCCTCGAAACTGGCCGATGCCCTGACCCGTAAGGCCTATCGGGATTTGAAGCGGGTGCAGAGTGGGGCGAGCGTGAAGTGGATAGCCGCAGCGCTCGATGAAGCAGAAGTGTCAGGAAAGAAAGCAGCTGTCAGCGGCTAAACAGGATCTGGAGAACTCGATCCCGGGAGGGACACGCCTTCAAATATTTCCGTGTGTGAGAAGTCGATCCTGGAAGGGCACGGCTTCCAATCTTCCCGGGTGTGAGAAGTCGATCCTGGAAGGGCACGGCTTCAGCCGTGCCGTAATTCGTTGGGAGCTTCCGGGCTTTAGCCCCTGAGGGCATCTTTTATCAACGCACTAGAAAATTTGAAGGATGGAAAAAACGTACCCCAGCGGCTAAAGCCGGGAATAGCAGTGGCATTTACGGCACGGGTGAACCCGTGCCCTTCCAGGGGCCGACTTCTCACACACGGGAATATTTGAAGCAGTTGCAGTTCCACTGACGTTCTGCCCTGAAAAACAAACAAAGGCACTCATGCTGACCCAAGGAAAGAAACAGGCGTAAATGGCCACATACCCGTTACCGCAGGCACAGCGTGGAATGGAACACACACCGTCTGACCCGATGCAGGGTACGGCGGATGAACCGCAAAATAGCGCCCAGCTGAACGAAGAAGATCAACAGCGGTTGATCGCGCTGGTGCGACGGTATAAAGATCAGTGGTCCCAGGATCGCGTGGTGCTGATGCAGCGGTGCCTCAAGAACCTGGAGTTCTTCAAGGGCAACCAGTTTATTTCCTTCGGGCCAGGCGAATCGGAGTTCTTTAACGCAGTCGACTGGATGAACCAGGGCGATCATGCCCAGGATGCCGACGATAAAGATTTGTATCAGTATTGCAATAACTTCTATCAGATGCTCGCGACCGGGTTCGTGGCGGCACTGGCTCCGCAGGTCCCAAAGTCGAAATGGATGCCCGAAGACGCCGAGCAACTGCCGGACGTAACCACCGCCAAGGCGGCACAGATACTCATCGACATTATCGAGCAGCAGAACCGGGAACAGTCCCTGCTCAAGCAACAGCTGCTGTATCTCTACACCACCGGGGCGGTTTTCCGGCATACCCGCTATGTGGTCGATGGCGAACGCGCGGGAACGACGCGCGAGCCGGTGTTCAATGAGACAGAGACGCAACTGGCGCCCGATCGCTACCACTGCTTCCATTGCGGCGCTACCTCGCCCGCTCAGGAGATGGATGGACAGCGCTGCCCGAATTGCTTCCGCCCGCTGGGGCAGGACTCGTTTTTCCCCGCCGAGTATGGGCCGGTGATCCAGAAAGTGGGCGAGGAGGAAGTACCCAACGGGATGGTGGCGCAGAACCTCTATTCTCCGCTCGAAGTGGACTGCGACCCGGCGGCGAATACTCTGCGGCAGACGCCGATTCTTAACCTTGAGGTCGAGGTTCACCTGGGCGCGCTACGAGCGGCGTATCCCGATATGTACGAGCAGATTTCCGCCAGCCCCTCGAGCGAGCTCTCGAGCAATGGGAGTATCGATCGCATCGCCCGGCAGCAGGTATACGCGCAGACGGGTGCGGCTTCGAGCATCCTGCAGGATCAGCGGCCAACGTTGTCACGGACGTGGATCCAACCCTGGGCGTTTGACCTGGAGGACGATCGCGAATTTGGAGAGCGGATGCGCGACGACGTATCCTGCGGGCCTGCTGCTGGTAAGTACCGGGGCTACCTTTCTTTCGGCTCGCGAAGCTTCGCTAACCAAAGAGTGGACCTGGGCCGGCACGCATGAGGGTTTCGGGCTGTTTCCTCCGTCGATCGGCGATATCGTTGTGCCGTTTCAAAAGCGCTACAACGATATGGCGAATATCCTGCACGAGTTCATGGACCGCTGCTCTTCGGGCGTGACCCTGGCCAATGCGGATTTGATCGACACCAAGTCGATGCAGGGCAAGCCGATGCTGCCCGGCGTGTTGAACCTGGTTAAGCTGAAGCGCACGGGCGCTCCAGGGTCGGTCCGGCTGGCGGATGCTCTGTATCAGTTTCAGTTTCAGATGCATGAAGAGGCCATCAGCTACCTGGACAAGCTGGCCTACAATGCGCAGATGTTTGCCGGCATTCCACCCCAGGTGTATGGCGGCTCGGGCGACCCGTCGATTGAGACTTTTGGCGGGCAGCAGCAGCAATTGAATTCTGCCCTGGGCAAGTTGAATATCTATTGGGAAAACCTGAAAGAGGAACACGCCCAGGCCGATGAGCTGGCAGTGAACTGCGCCAAGGATAACCTGACTGCGGATATGAAGCAGGTGATCCTGGAGCGGGGGTCTGAGTTCCGCAACAACTATATTCGCCTGGATGATTTACAGGGCAGTGTGCACGCGTACGCGGACACGGACCAGGGACTGCCGGTTACCGCAGCGGAGCTGCGGCAGCGGTGGATGGATTTGATGCAAGCGGCGGCAAGTAATCCCCTGGCGCAGGCGATCTTCGACGATCCTACGAATCAGGAGCAGGCGGCGACGGCGCTGGGGGTGCCGAATATGGTGGTTCCGGGCGCGGCTATGCGAGCGAAGGTGCTGCAGATTATCGATAAGCTGCTGCAGGCGGAGGCGGTTCCGCTGGTGACTGGCCAGGTGCAAGCGACGATCCTGCCGGATAAGGATATCGACGACTTCACGGTGCTGAAGCAGGTAGTGCGGCAGTATTGCCAGGAGAACTCGGATATTCCTGAGAATAATCCCGCCGGTTGGCAGAATTTGTTGGCTTACTTCACGGCGGCGATTGCCATGGAAGCACAACAGACGGCACAGCCGAAGGTTCCTCCGCAAGAGATTAATGATGTGGTGAATACGGTAGGTGGGTTGATGCATCTGCCTCCGCACGCGACGGCAGGGAATATTCAGGGCCAGGTACAAGCGGCCAATGCGCTGATAAAAATCGCGGATAAGCTGCAGGGGTAAGGACCGCAGGTCCCTCCACTGCGCTCCTGCGGAGCTCCGGTCGGGATGACAAATTCTGTTGCGGAGCAAGTATTTCCCCCGGAGCTGCTGCGGGCATAACAGAATTGTCATCCCGACCGGAGCGGAGCGTAGTGGAGGGACCCGCGGTTCTGTCCCCGGTACTCACATTGAAGAAAGAAGAATTATGACTGAAGATACGATGGTGGCTCCCGCTCCGGCGGCGAGTCCTGCTCCTTCCTCCGCTCCGGCTCCGGTCGCTTCGCCTGTGGCTGCTCCGGCAGCTACTTCGAGTGTCGATCCGGGCAAGTTCCCTATTCGCGAAGACTACGCTGCGGCGTTGCTCACTGAGAAGCTGGGCGCGATCGCTTCCCCTGAAGAGCCGGCTGCGGAAACGGTGGTCGAGGCGGCGGATCCGGTGGAAGCGACGGCCACAACTCCACAGGAAGAGGATTTTTCGCTCGAAGTGGAGACGATTGTGACTCCCGAAGTATTGAGCCAGATGGTCACCGACAATCCTGAGTTCGGCAAGTTACTGGAAGCCGACTCGCGACTGAAGGGCCAACTTTACAAGACGGCGCGCGAAGCGGCTGAGCTAAAGCCTTACCGGGAGATTTTCCCGGATATTGATTCGGCAAAAACAGCGCTGGACCACTCTTCTACCTGGGTGGACGTACGCGAGACTTTTCTCGGATCCACCACCCGAGAAGGCACCATGGCTTCGCTGAACAAAATCGCCGAGCTCTCTTATGAACGCGATGGCGATGGCAACGTGGTGATGCAGAATGGCAAGCCGGTGATCGGCGATGACTTTTTTGGATTCGTCGATAACGTGGTCGCGCTCGACCTGGAACACCGGGTTCAAGATTTGACTTCGCGCCTCAAAGCCAACCGTTATGGCTCTGAGGAGGAACGAACACGCGACCAACGCGTGAAAGATGCACTGGATGTCCTCAGGGAAGAATCCGCGGCCACTTCCCCCGCGTCAGAGGCACAGCCGGACGCACTGCGGCGTAAGGCAGATGAGCTGGACCGAAGGGAACGCGCGCTGAATCTTCGCCAGTATGGCGAGAAGGTGGAAGAGAGACGGTCCTTCGAAGGCGGACTACAGACCGAAGCCCAGACAAGGATTCACGATGGCATCAGCAAGATCATTGCCAACGTGGAGAAACAGGGCGGCGTGGTGAGCCCTTACCTGAAGAACATTCTCCCTAAAGCCATCGGCGCCAAGCTGATTCGCAAGATTCAGGCGAACCCGGCGCTGCAGGATCAAATGCATTCCCTGCAACGGTTGCCTATCGGCGATGCTTCACGCCAACGCAGACTCGCGGCCATTGACCGGGCCGTGCAGCAGTATCTCCCCGAAGTAGCGCGCGATGAGCTACGCGAGGCTGGTGTGCAAATCGCCAACGCCTCGGCGGCCAAACGCGCCAAGGTAGACGCCCAGATCGACAGCACCAGAAAGACTGAGCCCAAGGGATCGACCGGACCAGCCGGCAGTGGAAGCGCAGCGATGAGCTCAGGCGCAGCGTACGACCACGCGCAGGCGGAGTGGCAACGCGCCAACCCCGGCAAACCCTTTGACAAGGTCGCGAGGGAACTTATTCTTCCTCGCGTTCTGCAGCTGATGACGTCTCGGTGAGAGGTTCACGCTCCCCGCACATAAAGGAATCTCATGTCGAACACAATCGGTACTGCGTCAACGACACAGCAGCTGCAGCTTGAGGCCTTGAACGAGGTCATCAAGCTGCTCATTGAAAAAGAAGCCAAACTGGATAGCCGCATTTCTGAGCGCGGGTCAATTACCCCGGTCTCTTTGCGCAGCTTTCGTCTGCGCTTCCAAACCGCGTTCCCCGGCAACGTGGCACTGTTCAACCTGGACGGCGGTATTCTGCCGGCAGGTAACTTCAGTGCCTGGGACCAGGGGACGCTTACCCCTCTCGCTACCGTCATTCCAGTTGAGTATTCGCGGCTGGTCGACATTATCGGTGAGGGTGGACCCAAGGTTGTTTCCGAAAGCCCGGTGACCAAGACGCTGGCCGATGTAGCGGTCCAGATGGCGAAGAACCGGGACCAGTTCCTGCAACAGGCTGGTGACGGAAAGATCGCCCAGGTGGATCCGAGTTATGCCGGCGGCGGTGCGAACCCCATCGTGCTGGCCTCGTCTCCCTGGGGCGCCCGGCTTATCTCTCAGGGCCAACAGCTGCAGGTAATGAGTAACACCTATACGCTGCGCGGCACCTGTTACGTGAACAACGTGAACAACAAGCTCGGCTCGGTCCAGTCCATAACCGTGGACGCGGTCCCCGCCGGCACAGTTGCGGGCGACTTCATCATGGTCGCGGGTGTGGCGGCGACCACGCCGGTGTTCCTGTACGGCATTCCGTTGAAGCATTGGGTTAATTAGAACCCAGGGAATAGCGGAATTAAAATTCGGCTGTATCGGGGGAACTCTTTATAATGAAGACAATCCCGAGGCAATCAATATGGTAAGCGACGTAGAACTCGGATGGCTCGCCGGTGTCATCGACGGCGAAGGCTGCATTTCGATATCAACCGATAAGAAGGCAAACCGGCTGCATGCACAGGTTTTCCTGACTAACTCTAACGAAGAGATGCTGGTAAAAGCTCGACGGATCATGTTAGCGATTGGAGTGGAGAATCCTAGACTCCACTTTCATTCCATCGGAGCATCGAAGTTCAGTCATAGGTCGAACATACCCTGTCATCGAATTTACGTCGGAACCGCATTAGGGATGACATTGCTGCTGCAAGCGATTCTCCCGCAGTTGACGTGCAAGCGCGGACAGGCTGAGCTCATGCTCGAATTCCTGAAACACCGCAAAGGCAGATCAGCGAGAGTACGGTTTACTGCGCGCGATTTTGAAATTGCGAAATTGATTCGCGAGATCAATCGCCCCATATTGCGAGCCCTAGAGACTAATACGCCGAACACGGGCGACATACCCGTGATGATAGAGTCCGACCTGCATGGTGACATGCAGAGCGGGGCAGAAATGACCCCGCCCGTAACGAGAAGGATCAACTGAAAAGTTGCTCGTTGCGAGTAACAAAAGTGATTTCCATAACACGGCAACCACGGGCACCTATCTAGGTATTAACCGTACCCAGAATTACGTGGTAGCCAATGGTGTGGCTGCGGGCGGTGCTCCGTTGTCTCTGCCTATGTTGCGTGCGGCGCTGAGCCGTGTGGAACAGAGCCTGGGCACGGATGCGCTGAAGACACAGGTGTGGCATGCCCATCCTTCGCAGATCCAGGCGTATGAGGAGATGGGCTTCGCCAAGCAGGAAATCCTGATGACCAACGGCAAAATGCCAGGGTTTGATGGATTGACTGCGAATGTGGGCCAGTTCACCATCGCCGGCCGTGAGGTGGTGCGCAATATCCATGCGGATAACTCGCGTATCGACTTCATGGAGTTCGGTTCGTGGCTCAAAGTGGTGTGGGGCAAGGCGCCGTTCTGGTTCAAGAACCGCAGCGGACAGTGGGTGTTTCAGATCTATGATCCGGCGTCGGGTAATCCGACGGCGAACGAGGGATGCTATTACGTGGATGCCCGGCAGTATGCCGTGGATAATCCGCAGGCGATCTCGTCTGTTACCGGGTTGAAGGTACCTGTCTACAACTAACTTTGTTGAGAGGGGGGCTGAGATGGCTCCCAGCCCCCTTATTTTTGGAGCGTTCGCAATGTCTTACCATGGTCCGTGTCATGATCCGTGTGAAGGTGGTGTGGTGAACCCACCCAATCCTGACTTCAAGATGGAAGCAGTGTTGGTGTGTGACCACTACTCCGATTTTCTTCGCTGTACGCTTCCGGCCAACAAACATATATTTGACCGCATCGTTGTGGTTACTTCCGCAGAGGACCGTGATACTCAGCGGATTTGCGAGTTTCATCACGTGGAGTGCATCAAGACCGATGCCCTGAATTCCCGCTGGAATAAGTTTTGCAAAGGGGCTGGGATCAATGAAGGCCTGGCCAGGCTCGATCAGGATGCGTGGGTGGTGCACCTGGATGCGGATATCTGGCTGCCGCCACAGACGCGCCCCCTGCTGCAGAATGCCAACCTTGATCCGTGCATGCTATATGGGATCGACCGCTTCTGCGTGAAGGGTTATGCAGAGTGGGATAAGTTTCTCGAGATGCCGGTGCTGCAGCATGAGTGCGATGCTTATGTGCATTTGAATGCGTTTCCTCTGGGCACACGGGTTACCAGCAAAGACGGCGGCGGGTATATTCCGATCGGGTTTTTTCAGATGTGGTGTCCGGCGGTCACCGGGATCCGCTGTTATCCCGTGAACCACACGGATGCAGGACGCGGAGATATGGTGTTCGCCAAGATGTGGCCGCGGACGATGCGCGCGTTGATCCCGGAGGTGGTGGGTTATCACCTGGAAAGCACGGATGCCTCGATGTCAGCGAATTGGTACGGAAGAAAGACGGCTCCGTTTACCTATAGCGGCGGACGGCCATGAACCATATTGTGCCGGCCGCGACGCAGCGGTTTCTCACTTGTTATGGGGGGAAGAATCCGTTTGGCAAGCCGCATTGGCGGTTGCTGGTCAGCGCCGACCGGTTGGTTAAGGAGTCTGGGGTTTATCGCGATTGGGCGGAAGGATTGTCCACGGCGGAGAAGGGTGGGTTGAATTTTCAGGGTTGCCAGTTTTCCCGCCATGAGAATAAGCCTATTCGGGTAGTTACTGAGATGCGCGAGGTGAAGAAGTATCCCCACGCCGAAGGATGGATTCTGGAGCGGTGGTTCCCTGCCTCGAGTTACGGCACGCAGGCGGAGTGGTATTCGTACAAGGCTGTTGACGGGTTTACTCCGATGCTGGGGCCTTATCCCGAGTGCGGCGACTATGAGATGGTGTTTGGCCCCTGGATCAGGATGCCGGCGACGGATGTACTGCAGCGATTAATTGCCAAGTACAGCGCGGGGATCAGCGGGCGGCGCGGCAGCCCGGAGTCGCGGGCGCAGGAGTATTTGCTGCGCTATGAGTACGAGGAGCAGCAGGCTGAAGAAAAACGTAAAGTCGAGTATGAGGCTATGATGCGGGATCATATCTCGCCTTTGCACAGCAGTAGCCTGGCTGCGAGCCGGTGGCGGCAGGATTTGGCCCGGCGCACCGGGAATGCCAATGAGCACATCGGCATTCTCTAACAGGGAAAAGACCGCAGATCTCTCCACTACGCTGTGCTCCGGTCGAGATGACAAAGGGAAGGATTGTTATGGCCCGTGACGACAGTTAGGGGAACAACGGAACACTGCGTCATTTCCCATAGCCACCGTCGCGGACCATAACCGCCCTCCCCTTTGTCATCTCGACCGGAGCGCAGCGTAGTGGAGAGATCTGCGGTCTTTCCCCTGCCAATTTATTGAAACCCTATAAGGAGCTTTACCCATGGCAACAGTTGTAATTACACCAGAAATGCAGCGGGCCAATGCTGAGGCACTGCTGGGCAACGATCCCGGCAAGTTCCGCGATCCTGGCCAGCGCTGGACCGCAAAACGCTACGCCGAAGTTCAGCGCTTGCTCAAACAAGCCGAGGCCGACAAGCCCGTCACCATCCTCAACCTCAATCCCTTCCCGCTCAAGATCAATGGCGGTGTCTTTTTCCCCGAGGAAATCGCTGCGTGCCCGCCGGGCAAACCCTACGCCATCCACGTGATCAGGGAAACGCGCTGGGGCCACAAAGACTTGGGCTGCGATGCGCAGAACATGATGCAGATGGAGCCGGTACCGGCGATCCCCCTGGTGCTGGCCGCGGAGTACATCCGCGAATACGTGCAGCAGGATGGCGGCTTCGGCGGAGTCCTCTGCTATGTCGGCGATCATGACCCCGCCACTATCAAGAAGGGTGGTACGATCCGCGTTCCTGAAGTGGCCTACAGCGATCGCGGCGAGTTTTACGTGGAAGTACGCGAGCGCAACTTTCACGAGACCCTCGCCGCCATCCGCAGCAAGCGCAATTCGTCCATCCTGCAACGGCTGCAATCCGCCAATGCCTGGTATGAGAATGACTCCCAGCGGATGAACGTGAACGATACCCATCGCGACCTGGCTCGACTGGCCCTGGATGAAAAGCTGATTCCAGAATTGCCGCGCTGGGTCATGCAGGCCAACACGCTGATGGAAAAGCAGCCTGAGCCCTGCCCCAGTTGTGCGGTAACCCCCAGGTTCGGGGCGATTCTGTGCATCAACTGCCACCATGTCTTCGACGTGATTCAGGCGTACAAGAATACCCGCATCGCGTACGGAGCCGTGGAGATGGATCGCCTCACCGCGGAGGAATGGAAGATAGCCGACCAGATCAAGGCAGAACGCGATAAGGCGAAAGGCAAGGCCACTGCGTGAGCTGGACGCTTGGGCAGGTAAAAGCGCGGGTACGCAACCTGCTGGATGATCCCCAGGGATCGTATCTGACCGATAGCTTTCTCGTGCCTCTCATCTGCGAGGTCTACGACGATGCCAACTCACAACTGGCGTCGACGCAGTCCTCGTGGGATATCGCCGTCGTCGAGGTCCCGGGCATTCCGCCGGGGACCCCGAACCTGGCAACTTACCAAACCGGCAGCGGCCCCCTGGCCACCTTAACCGACCAGCCGCTGCGCATCGATTGGAAGCCGGCTGGAGACGATCCTTCCTATTACCGGTTGGTGCGCAATTATGAGGTGCTGCCGGACCTTGAGCCGCGCCAGGGCATGGCGGGATGGGAATTTCGCAGCCAGGTGATCTGGCTCAGCAATTGTTCTATCGCCGTGGATCTTCGTATCCGGGGCGAGTTTTCTCCGCCGGCGCTGAACAGCGATGACAGTGTGCTGCTGTCTCATCCGCGTATTGGCTACGTCGTCGCCTATGGGACCGCGGCGTTGGTGGCAACCGTCCGCGGCAATGACGCGTGGACCAGGCAGTATGAACAAAAGGCTATGGAAGGCATGGACGAAATTATGGAACAGCTCGTCCGCGCCGAACAGGGCCAGGTGCGCCGGGCCGGAAGACAGACCCGGCACCATTCCGGCATTCGCTAATTTCATTTCTTACCTAAGGAGAAACACATGGCAGTTTCAGGAGCAATCATTGACTACACCGGTGCGGGTGGGGAGCGTAACTATACGCTGTTCATCCAGCTTACGTTCAGCGGCAGTTTCACGGCCGGTGGAGATCCACTTAACTTAGCCACACTGGCTAATCCGAACGGACTCGACGTGGAGGGATTGTCGGAGTTGCCGCTTTCGCTGGCGCCGGCAGTGTATCTGGAAGATATCGGCGGGTACTATGTGCAGCCGAAAATAACCGGATCGACGTTGAATGCTTTTCTCATCAACGTCTATGCTCCGGGCGGATCGATCGTTTCCGGAGCGTACAACGGGGCGGTCACTGGCGGTAACGTCATCCTGACCGTGCAGAAACGCCGCGTCTAAACTGCGAAGCTTCCGATCTGGCTTAGCCCTGGGTAAGCCGCTGATCCCGGAAGGGCACGGCTTCAGCCGTGCCGCAAAGAGCACCGCCGCATCCGGCTTTAGCCGCTGGGGTACGTTTTTTCCACCCTCCAAATTCTCCCTTGCCTTGATAAAGATGCCCTCAGGGGCTAATGCTCGCTGCGGCGAGGGAGCCCGGAAGCGCTCAATGCAATTACGGCACGGCTGAAGCCGTGCCCTTCCGAAAGATCGGCTTCGTCCGTTTCGTATCCACGAATATGAATTTTGACGGTTTTACTCCGCACGAGTTCACGCGCTTTGGTGGACTCGTCGACAATGACGATCCCACCGTGCTGCCTATGGGAGTTGCGGCTGTCTGCAGAAATTGCAGGTTCCAGCTCACCACCGTAGCCACGCGGTACGGCCTGCAGACGGCCCTGCAATCACCAAACCAGGCCGCGATCAGCGGCCTCGCTGGATTGATCTACACCCCCGAAAATCCTGGCGAAACGCTGTTTCAAGTCCCCATGGTCTTCGATACCGACGGCTTTCTGCTCATCGAAAAGCCAGTGGGCAGCGGCCACCTGGTGCGTGTGCAGGGGCCGCTGGTGACCCAACCTGCGAACACGCATGCCATCATGACCGAGGCGTACAACCGCGCGCTGATCGCTTTCTCTGACCTGAAGACACCCAAAGCCCCCATCAACGTCTACTCACTCAGCGCCCAGCAATTCGACCCCTACGGACAAAAGCCCCTGGGAGCCGCGTGGCTGGCCTCCACCGCCTACCTGGTGGGCGAATATGTGCAGCCCACAACCACCGGCGGCAATGGACACCTTTATCGCTGCACCGTCGCCGGCGCCACCGCCGCAACCGAGCCAACCTGGCCGCTCTCAGAAAACGCCACGGTTACCGATGGCAGCATAACGTGGGAAGAGCTGACCCCAGTGCTGGTAAACCGCCTGCCCGCACCCAACGGACCGCAGCCCACCCGCCTCGGCGGCGGTGGAACCTTCGCCGCCGGACGCGATGTCTACCTGCAGATCACCTACCTCAATCCCCAGGGAGAATCCATTCCATCCGCCGCCGGCATCCTGGTCAATACAAACCTGAACGACGCTGCGCGATTTACCGTGCCCACGCTCGCAAGCCTGGCCGGATGGATCAGGGGGCTCGCCCCCGCCTATCAGCCAACATCCGTCAACGTGTACGAAGCCGATGTAGTCACGGGCACCGCGGCTCCCTCCCCGGCCAGTTTCGCCCTGGCAGGAAACTTCGCTCTGGGCGCCACTGTCACGGTGACCAATACCGCCGCCGGCGTCGCGCCTCCGTCGGCGAACACTGCCCGGGTAACGCCCGGCGGACTTATTCCACCGGCCACGCCCACGGTAGAGCGTGCCTCGGGCTCGGGCACCTTTGCCGCCGGGCGCGATGTGTACATCCTCGCTACCTTCACCAACGCCACTGGCGAGACCCTTCCCTCGCTCGCCGGGATGCTGAGCGACACCCTGCTCGATGATGCAATCCAGGTCCCCATTCCCCCAACGCTCGATCAAATCACGGGAGTGAATCTTTATGAAGCCGATGTCGCCACTGGAGCCGCCGCGCCCGCTACCAACACCTACGCGCTCGTGGGATCATTTCAGCCGCTTACAACCGCCACGATTACTGCCCCGGCGAGTGGGCCGCCACCTCCGGTGGCCAACAGTACTGGGCCAGGAGGAAACATCGCTCCCGATGCAGGCGGCGGCCTGCGCTATGCCAGCATCGCCTTCACCAACCGCAACGGAAATCTGAGCCCCACGGTCGCCGCGTTCACGTCCATCAATGTGGATATACCAGGCGAGCAGCTCTACATGGCCAACATCCCCACCGGCCCGAGCAACATCCTCAACCGGACCATTGGATTCTCGGTAGCAGACGGCACCAACGTGGGCCCGTTCTTTTATATTCCCTCGGCGACTGTCAGCGCCGGCATCTCCATGACGGCAACCGTGATCGCCGATAACGTAACCACCACCGCGTTCTTCAACTTCACCGACGAGTTTCTGGAAGCAGAGACCTCAACAGACATGACAGACCGGCTGCGCTGTGTGCACCCTCCGGCGGCGGTCGATGTGTACTACTCACCCTCAAATGATCGCGTGGTGTTGAGCGGGGTCGATGGATACGGCTCAGGCCATTACATCTCGCTGGCCGCGGACGCAGAGTCCTATTACGGCGACACCAGCCCCATCCAGGTCGCCAACGGCAATGGTCAGCGCTGCATCTGCGCCCGCGAATTTCAAGGGACTCTCTTTTCGCTCAAGGAGCGCTCCGGGTTTACGATCTCGCCCACCGCCACCGACCCTTCTACCTGGTCGGTACAGCAGCGCTGGGAGGGAGTGGGCCCCTGCGGACCACGCGCGGTCTGCGTCACCAACGAGTTCCTGTTTTTCGTTCATCGCAGCGGCGCCTACGCGTATGCGCCCTCCGAACCCCAGCCCAAATTGATGACGAAAGAAATCCCCACTCTGTGGCAGACCATCAATTGGGACTATCAACACCTGATCTGGTGCGCGGTAGACGAAGAAAATAAAGAAATCCGCATTGGCGTGCCGGTAGGCAACGCGACCGTGCCCAACCAGACCCTCACCATGAACTACATGGAAGGGATTTCGGGCCCCATCCACTTCAGCCAATATGCCGGCCGCGAAGTAGCCATGGGCGCGGCGCGCAAATGGAGTGTCGACGACATTGCCGGATCCGTGGCCGTGCGCTGTGAGCGCCAGTTGCCGGTCAACGCCTCACCGTTCGGGGCGCAGCGGCAATCGCAGGTGTTGATCGGATCGTCGTCGCCCGATGGTACCGTGCAGATGATCGCAACCGGCATCTATAACGACAACGGCAGTGGGATTGAATGCGCGTACGAAACCACCAGCACCCAGGACCTGATGGATATCTCCATGCTGGGCGGGGTCACCATTAACGCTCTTGGGCAGGGGTCCATGACCGTATCCGTGATGGTGGCCCGAAGCTTCGCCAACTCGCAGCAGCCCGGAGCCAACGAGATCAAGCTGGCCCCCTTCCCCCTGACCCCGGAAAACTGGAAGGGCTACGACGGAGGAGCGCGCGGGCAGAACGAGCGCTTCCGCATGCGCTTTACCAATGGAACAGCCGCCAACGCCTGGTTCGCGCTCAAGTATTGCAGCCTGTTCACTCGCCCTCTCTATACCGGAAGGACAGGCAATGGCACTTAGCGTAAATCTGGCACAGATAAATTCGGCCGCCAAGGGCAACAGCGATCTAAGGGAGACGCTTACCAGCATCCACCTCGCCTTGCAATCGCTGTACGCGCAGACGGGCAGCGCTCCGATCACCAAGATCGATACCCGCGCGGCGAGCTTTACTGCACCGCCAGCCCCTTCGCAGCTGAGCGTCACCGGCGCGAACGGCAGCTTTAGCGTGACGATTACCAAGCCCGCGGGCACGCCTGTCTACAACGAGCTCTCAAGCTCGCCAGTTGCCAACTTTGCGTCGGCAGTTACGGTTTACCCGGTGAACAGTAATACCAGCTATGTTTTGCCCAACCCCGGCGCGACTCTCTATTTCAGGCTACGGTCGAGTTACAACCAACAGAACTGGAGCAGCTACCTGGTGCAGCCGGGCTCAGTCAGCTCCGGTCTGGTAAGCTCGGCCGCAACCGGAAGCAATCTATCCCTCAACCAGTCAAACTACGCGACGGTAGACTCCGTAGCCGCCGGCGGCACCGCCACAGTTCGCGTTTATGGTTCCGGCGGAGCAGGTACTTCGTGGGCCTCGATCCTCGGCTCAAATTCCAAAGTGATTCCTGCCGGAACCATCATGAATGTCGCCTACGCTGCCAGTGGGTTCGTGGTATGGGATGGCCAGAAATATCAAATGAAACCGCAACTGGCACAGACGTTTCCCGACACCTGGGTGCCGGTGGGCAAGGTATCCGTCATCGCCAACGCCAGTGGATTGGCGCTGCCGGTGATTCATGCTGTAGTCACGGGCGGAGCCATTGTCGCCTACCAGATCGTCAACCCCGGGAACGGCCTCACGTCCGCACCATTGCTCACCATCACGGACAGCTCCGGCAGCGGCGCCACCGCTACCACGGTAGTCTCAGCCGGGGCGGTCACCCAGGTACTGCCTGGGAGCGCAGGCAGCGGCTACTCCGCTACGCCCGTGGTGACCGCATCGGGCGGGGTCAGCGGAGGAGCCGCCGGGGGCGGCGGCGCCAACGGCAACAACGGCGGAAGGCTGTACGCCAATGTTTAGTTTGCACCAGCAGTATCTTGACCTGGCGAGCGGCTTCCACGTGATCGAGCTGCGCGATGAGCGTGGCAATCGGCACCTTCTGCAGCTAGCCATCGGCCATGATACCTGCCCTGCCTGCGGCGCTGTTCATCCTAAAGATAATCTCGGCAGCCTGGACCCGGCAGCCGCTCTACGGGAGGTAACGCAAGCGTTGAATACGTCACAACAACAGATGCTTCAATATGCCGGTAAGCACGGCCTGACCGTGCGATGACTCGTGTCACGCTACGTCAGGCCACCCCTGAGGATTGGCCGCGCATTGCAGCGTTGCACCGCGAGCACCAGGCCGCCCAGGGAACGAGCTATGAACTGCCCTGGCTCTTTGGCCCGTCGATTGCGCTCGCGCTGGTGGGTGTGGACGACGCGGGAGCTATCCGCAACTGTATCTATGCGGAGGCCGTGGCCGAACTGCGCTTTGTGGGATGTGATCCCAAAGCCACCGCCTGCAGCCGCGGGGAAATTGATGGCTTCGTTTACGTATTAAAGCGGATGGGCTTTCGCTGGTTGGAATGTTTTGTCCCCCGTCCATTGAAGAAGATGATCGAGAAACCGCTCCAGCGAGCCGGATTCACCTGTGTCGATCGCGAGCTCGCGCACTTTACCCGAGACCTGAGAGGAAAACCATGAGCAGAGGCCAATCCACGCAAGCCTTCAACACCGCATCGAATGAAAACGCGACCGACTTTGGCAACGCGCAGTCGGCCTTCGGCGGCACCGAAGACGCCATCGGAAATTACAACAATCAGCTTTCGAAGTTCGTCTCCGGAAATCCTTATAGCAAGGGAGGCGAATTCGACCAGACCATCAACACGGGTCTGGCAAATGTATCCGACGCGGGTGCAAATTCGCTTGCCGGGGCTCTGCAGTCGCAGGCCCGGCGGACAGGGCAGAACAGCGCCGCCGATGCGGCCACGGCCGCGGCGGGCGCGCAGCAGAATACACGCAATCTCTCCGGCGACCTGGCCCAGGCGCAGCAAAGCCGCATCGCCGGCGAGGCCGGCTATAACCAGGCTGCGCTGGGCGCGTCGGCTTTACCCATCAGCGCCAACCAGTCGCTCTATGGCACTTCTTCCAATGGCGCCGATAGCCTTCTGGGCGACGAAACCCAGGCGGCGAAGACACCCAGTTTTTGGGATGAAGTGGGTAACAGCGTTGCCGGCAATTTAGGCAAGATAGGAAAACTGTAGCCATGGAAGACGAGTCCAGCAGGCTGTTACAGAAGATCCTGTCGCCGGTCGAAGCGCAAAGCCTGGTGATGCCTCCACCGGACCATCCTCCTGCCAGCGGGCCGGGCGTCTCCACACCGTTGACCGGCAACCTGGCCAAACCGCCCTCGCAAGCCACCCCGGCACGCCAGGGCCTGGCAGGATATTTCGCCGGGCCATCTACTGGTTCAGGGGCGGCGTCGTCCCCTCCTGACCGGAGCGGCGATCCGCTCTACGTCAAGGTTTACTCGAAGGGGCAGATTGGCTATTTACCCAGGGCTAATCTGTTAAAGGCCCAACAGATAGACAGCCATCTAAAAGTATTAAGCGAGGGCCAGGCAAAACAGGGGCCCGGCTAAACTCAGCCGGGCCCGGTTGAACCTCGTTGGAACTCTAGTGGTGGTCGTGATCGTGGTCGTGATCCCAGTCGTGGTGGTCCCGGTGGTCATTGTGGTCCCAGTGCCCCTCGTTGTATTCCCAACCGCGATCGTAGTGGTCGTAGTGAGGGTGGGTCCAATACCCTCCCTCAAAGGGTGGTCTGCGCCACACGCCGGGGACCCAGACGTATCTACCCCCGTACCAGTTCCAATATCCATCGACCCACGCGTAACCAGGACCGGGCATCACCGGTCGCACTTCGTAGCGGAGCGGTGGCGGCTCATGGCCAATGTAGATACCGACCTGGGCAAAGGATGGAATGCTTACTGCTGAAGCGAGGATGAGACTTGCAAGCCATTTCGTTTTCATCTTTCTCTCCTTACAACAACCTTACATACGATGCGAACCCCACTGTGGGCGAGAGGTTTCGCTCAAAATTTTTCGCGTGAACGGTTACTCCAGGCAACCTTTTGGTCAACGACATGTCATCCCATCCGCTGCACTCTCTTGGCTTTGAAGCCGTGGCCTCGCTGGCTGACTTGGGATTCGAGCCCCAGTTGCGGGTGGGCGCGCAGGAACCCAGGTCGGGCCGCAAGATCGTGCAGCCAACGGAAAATCCCGCCATCAACCAGGCCCTGGCCACCGAAGCCATGGCAGCCTACAAGGCCCGTTTGGCGGACGTGATCCGGCAGATTCCCGGAGCCGCCCTGGTGGCTAGCCGGGATGCCAAGAATCCGCATCGCCTCAAGGAAAAAATCCAGCAAGAGGGTCAGCCGCCAGAGACTGTCAGCGACTATGGAGCAGCCCAGATTGCGGTCGATTCCCCGCAGGCCAAAGATGCGGTCGCAGCCGCTATCAGAAAGCACTTCACGGTGTTGCGGGAGCAGGACAATTTCGCCCTGGGCGACGCGGAATATCGCTACCGCAGCGATTCGTTGCAATTGCAAATGCCCAACGGAGTCTCGCAGGAGTTGCAGATCGTGCCGCGCCAGGTGTTTGAGGCGAACCGGCAGGAGCACCACGACTACAAGAGGGCGCGCAACGCGGAGCTCGCGGGGCGGAGCGCTCCGGCAGCGGTGGCTGCCGCGCGAGCGACCAATGATCGAGCGATGGAGCGATTCAACTCCAAAAATGGAGTCGTGAAGGGTGCGGTGGTGAAGGGTTCAGAGGTGCGGCTGGCGGATGGCACCGTGGGCAGGGTGCTCTACGTGGATCCGAACATGCGGATTGTGCGCGTCCGCACCCAGGACGGACGCAACATCACTGTGCGCCATAAAAATTTGAAAAGGGACCTGGGCCCCTGATCTAGATCTTCGGCGGTCCTCCCAGGCGGGTATCTTCTCCGCGTTTGCGGCCGGGTTCCACTTTCGGCTTGGGTTTAGGTGCCTTCTTGGTCTCTTTTTTGCCTTTATCTTTGCTTCCCATGAAGCCAGATAATACACGAACTCACAACCAAAACGAGGTGATTGTATGAAGTTTGATCGCGATCAAATACTCAATAGGTACTGGGAGCTGGCCAACCTGACCCCAGAGGAAACAAAAGGAAACATCACCGGGCAGTTGAAAGCGCTTGAATTGCTGCTCGAAGCACTAGCGGCGAAGCCGGCAACCACCGCCAAAGTAGCGCCCTTCTACCGCTCCGCCTGGATGGATCTACCAACCCCCGACCGGGAAATGTAGTTCTCGTTTTCGTAGCGCACGGGGGCCTCTTCAGAGTTTGCGTGAGAAGCCGGTCTCCTGGAAGGGCACGGCTTCAGCCGTGCCGTAAACGACACCGCCATCGCCGGCTTTAGCCACTGAGGTACGTTTTTTCCATCCTCTAAATTCGCTTACGCGTTGATTAAAGGATGCCCTCAGGGGCTAAAGCCCTCATTGGTATGCTGTGCTTATGGCACGGCTGAAGCCGTGCCCTTCCTCCAGAAACTCGTTTCCAGGAAGAAGTGGGAAAGTGTTCAAGGCGGCCTCTTCTACTCGCAACAGCCACGACAAAGCCTCATCCTATTTTCACAACCTCCCCATGACCCATGAACCCGGCAACCAATGGATGCCCGCCACCGCCGCCCAGCAGGCCGCGCTCGATTCTCAAGCCGACATCCTGCTCTTCGGCGGCTCCGCCGGCTCCCTCAAAACCGAAACCATGTTGATGGACGCAGTGCAGGAATACCTCAACCCCAACCTGCGCGCCATCGTCTTTCGCTCCTCCTTCGTCGAGATGACCGACCTCATCGACAAAACCCGCCGCCTCTACTCGCCCCTGGGCGGTGTCTTCGTGGGTTCCCCTAAATACACCTGGAGCTTTCCCTCGGGAGCCACCATCCGCTTCGCCTACATGAAGACCGATGACGATGTGTGGAAGTACCTGGGCCCACGCTATTCGTTCATCGGTTTTGACGAATCCACCCTGCACACAGAAAAACAAGTGCGCAATATCCTCGGCCGTCTGAGCTCCACCGATCCCAGCCTGAGACTACGGATGCGCCTCACCTCGAACCCGGGCAATGTCGGCGCAGCCTGGCACCAGTCGCTGTTTCTTCGCGGTCACTGCCCGGTGCACAACCCGCAACAAGCTGCCCAGTCCGGCCAGCTTTATCAGGATCGCTCCTGGCCATCCGACGGCGAGGCAATTCCCTTCTCCGTAGCCTTCATCCCGGGCAAACTTTCCGACCACAAATTACTGGACGCGAATTATGCCCGGCGCCTGCACATGATGTCCGGCGGCGCCGCAGCCGCCATGGAGAAAGGCTGTTGGTGCACGCTCGAGGGAGCCTACTTCCCTTTCATCCATACCGGCCTGATCCGTCCCCTGGCCGAAGCAGGCGTGGAGTGGTGGCACAACCACTTCCTCTCGATTGATTACGGCTACGGTAAGTCCTCCTCCTCGGTGGGACTTTACGTGCGCGGCCCGGCAGAGGTTCACCCGCCGGTAGAAATTCAGGGCCTCGAGTCCGCGCGCCTGGCTCAGCAGCGCCGCCCGGAATTCCCCCAGGGACGCATTCGCAAGATTGGCGAGCTGGTGCTTCCGCACGTACCCGCCTACGAACTCGCAGAAATGATTGTCGACGCGTTTATCAAGCCCGGCGAAGGCGGCCAGCGAAGACGAATTGTAGCCGCCTATCTCGACCCAGCCAACTTTAAGGAGATTGGCGACGGGCACACCATCGCCGATCAAATCAACGAGGTGCTCGACCCGTGGGAGATTACCTGCGAACGAGCGTCAAATGATCGATTAGGTGGCTGGCAGTTGCTGTACCGCATGCTGCGCACCGGGGAGTTTGAAATGACCGACGTGTGCCCACGAACCTTCGAAGCCCTGCGTACCCGGATGCATGACGATGCGCGGCCGGGAGACATTCGCAAGATACCCGGCGATCCCCTGGACGACGTAGCCGATGAGACCAGGTACGCCCTCTACACCTTCGTCCAGCAGGCAACGCAACCGCGGCAGTTACTACTGCGGGAAGCCGTAAGCGGGCTCGACATGGGCTCCTCAATCATTCGCTGGCAGCAAAAATCCGAAGAGCTTGACCGCGAGGAAGCCCCCATCAAAACCACCCAGCGCCTGGGCTTGGGAAGAAACCGCCGGCTGTAGCTTATTCACGGCCTTCACTCGAAAACCGGCAGGTACGCGCATCGTAGTGCAGATGCACCGTCCCCAGCGGCCCATTGCGCGCCTTGGCGATAATCAATTCACCCTTGCCCGTCAAAGAAGCATCCTTGCGGTCGTAATATTCCTCGCGGTGCAGAAACAACACTACATCCGCATCCTGCTCAATGGCGCCCGACTCCCGCAGGTCCGAAAGAATCGGCCGCTTGTCTACTCGCTTATAAAGTTCGCGGTTCAATTGCGACAGCAGAATCACGGGCACGTTGAGACGCTTGGCCAGCCCCTTCATGGCCCGGCTGATGGCCGCAACCACCTGCTCGCGGTTCTCCATTCCCTTACGCTCCGCGGCCATCAAGCCCAGGTAGTCCACCACCACCAGGTCGAGACCGTGACTGGCCTGCAGCCGCGCCGCCTTGGCCTCAATCGAGGCCGCAGTCTGTCCGGGCTGGTCGTCGATGTATAACGGCACCTGGGTGATCTCGGCCAGCGCGTGCAGATAGTGTTCTTTCTGTATCTCACTTAACCTCCCGTGACGATGGGCTTGTAAGTCGACCTGGCCCTGCGCACAGCACATGCGATCGATGAGCGCCTTGCTGGGCATTTCCAGGCTGAAGAAAGCTACGGTCTTTCCTGACATGGCAACATGCACAGCAATGTTTCCCGCCACCGCGGTCTTGCCGATCGAGGGCCGCGCGCCCAGGATGGTCAACTCCTTGGGCTGAAACCCGGCGGTCAGATTATCCAGATCGAAGAACCCGGAAGCAACGCCGCTCAGCCGCGCACTCTGCTCGAACATACGATCGATCGACGGATATTGCTCCGCAACATACTCGGCTACCGACATAAGTCCGGAGGTGATGGTTTTACCGGCAATCCTGCGGAAGCCGGACTCCGCTTCCGCCAGAACCTCTTCCGCGGATCCGGATTGATCGCCGGCCAGCACCCCTACCCGGTTGCTCTCGGCAATCGCCTGCCGCAGCAGAGACTTGTCCTTCACGATGCGAACATAGTCTTCAATCGACAGCCGCCGCGGTAGACCCTCGGTAAGCCGGGCCAGCCAGGCGACTCCGCCGACCACGGACAACTCCTTGCGTCGTTGTAACTGCTCCGCCAGGGTTACGATATCGACCCGGGCGCCGTCACTGATCAGCTCGCCCATGCGGGCAAAGACGCGGCGGTGGGAATCGAGGGAAAAATCAACCGCCTCGATGCGGCCGGCTGCCTCCTGGTAATGGCCGTTGTTCAGCAGGATGGCGCCCAGGATCGCCATCTCCGCGGCCAGGTTCGCGGGCAGAGGAATGTCGTCATTGCTCTTCATCTGCGCGCGCCGTGCAACCTGAACCAAACAGGATGAAGTGGCAGCGGCGCAGTGCGGCTCCCGCGGGTAAGGGCCTCTGTCTCGAACTCGGTATCCGCTGCAGCCTGTTCCTTGACCCACTCCGCAATCTCCGGCGCGTCGGGCCCCAGGAAGCAGATGATTTCTTTGGTAGCGCTGCTGTAAAGAAAGGCCCGCTCGCCGCCTTCGTGATCAAGCACAATCACCGTGCGTGAATTGGACAGCTTACGGGCATACTTGACGTCGCCCTTGCGGACGCGGCGAATCATGCTTTGCCGCGCCAGTCTGCCCACGTCCAGTCCCAGCCGCGAGAGGGCACACTCCTTCACCAGTCGCCGTCGCGCCGGCCACTGGATGGAGTAATCCCGGCTCATGCGCGGGCCGCCGGAATCCGGCTGCGCATGCCCAGGGCCCGCATCCCGCCGGTGTATCTCCCTATGGCGGGAATATCGCGACGCTGCGCAGCAGCATACCGCTTGCTTTCGTACACCATGATGGCCAACACTTCCTCGCTAAGATTTCGCCTGGCCAAACGGCGGGCTGCTCTTTCTGAAATACCCCAACTCTCTGCAAGATCCAGGATGGAATGGGCGGAGCGGGGACGTCCGCCGCCATGTCTCCGTAGAGGACTCATAGCATTTCTCCGGTCTTCTTCGGGGGAGAACCAACGGCAAAAAGAAGGGCAGGGCCGGGGAGGAAGGGCACCCTTCAAAACATAACTACGTACAACGATAGTTACGACTGTCTAATTCAAAGTATGCCCCAGTTTTGGTGTTTGATCAACAGCCTAGAGCACTATTTTCGCTACATCGTAAGTAACAAGTCTGAGAGCTTTTTAATTACGTAACCTTGCCTGTTATTTATTGGGACACCCGGCCCGGTTTGTTCTGGAGGGACAGCGGGCATTGTTGCGGATCCGGCGTAGATCCCGGTGAAGTCAATGCTGGACCGGCACTTGGCAAGATGAAATCCGGAGCCGGCGGGGTTTGCTCACTGTTGCGGATCCGCAACAAAACCCAACGACGGCTGATCGGGGGCCTCATCCGGAGGAATTTCCAGTAAATGCGCGGCGTCATTGCGCACATTGCCGACCGACTTATCTACCTTCCAGGCAGTCATCTTTTCCGCGGGAAAGGGCCGCAGCAGATCGAGCGGCGGCTGGGCCGGATCAACCCCGCCCAGCCAGCGGGCGTAGTCCTTGCGTTCGATGATGACGGGCATCCGGTTGTGCAGCGGGGCAACCACCTCGTTGGCGTCGGTGGTGATGATCGTGAAGGTTTCCAGCCACTCGCCGGTCGTTGGAGTGGTTTGGGAAACGGCCTGCGGATCTTTCCATCGTTCCCACAATCCGGCTAGCCCGTAGGGTTCACGGCTGGCAAGGGCGATGGCGAACGGTTGCTTGTGTTTGGGGTCCAGCTTCTGCCACTCATAGAATGCGTCTGCAGGCACCAGGCATCGCCGGCGGCGAAAGGCCTCGCGAAAGGCCGGCGCGGTGGCAACGGTTTCGGCCTTGGCGTTGATGGTGGAGAAGCCGATCTTCGCGTCTTTTGACCAGTAAGGAACCAGGCCCCAGCGCATGAGCACAATCTCCCGCTGGCCGGTCTCGCGATGCAGGCGCACCACCGGCTGAAACGTTTGCGGCGCGACGTTGTAGCTGGGGCCCCACTCCACCCCTTGCGGGTCCTCAGCGGCAAACCAGTTAGCGATTTCTCTGCGGGTTGACTTACGCACATAGCGTCCGCACATAACTAACGATAACTCCCCGGGAACGCTTCGGCCAGCGACTGTCCCACTTCCGGCAGCGGCCCTTTGCTCAGGATCAGCAGCCGGAGCGGCGTAGCGTTCTTCTTTATCTCGCGACATTTGACGACACGGGTAGAAAATTGCTGCAGCCTGGGGAAGGTATGAAAATTCTTGTTCAGGGTACAAATCAGGATTGTCTTCTGGTGCAACAAGGGTTCCAGGTCGTCCAGGTAGTATTCGAGCGACCAATGAAAGCCGATGCTGTAAAAGCCGTAAATCAAATCAAAGGGTCCGGGTAAGGCAGCCAGAGGCATTTGCTGCGCATCCAAGATGCGAAATTGCTTTACCTGGTTATAGGTCAGCATGGTCTCTAACAGGGAGAGATTGCCGCAAAAGGAAGACGTGTCTGGCCAGCGGGGAGGCTGATCGTAGTACTTCTGCTTATACCGGGTACTGGTTCCGTCGGCGTCGTAGAGACTTATTTCGCTGTCTCGGAACAGGCCTTTCTTTTCGAAGAAGACTACGGAACGTCCGAAGCCCGGACCAATTTCGAGTACCCGCGCGGGTTTTTCAATTTGGCTAAAAAGGGGCTGCAGGGCCTCGTATTCAGCAGCGCTGGCGGCATTACTTTCGTTTTGCCATAGCAGGCGTGAGGCTTCATCGGCCTTGAGCGGCAGGCGGGTGGAGATAAGGCGAATCGCCGCCACCACTTCTTCGCTAAATGGCGGTGCGAGAAATAACTGCTCTGCCGAGCGAGCACTGGGGTCGAGAATCGACCTGCCACGTAGCCGGTTGAGTGACGTTTTCAGGAACAAGCAGAGGCTCCAGTTCCACTTAGGCACGCGTTGACCGGCTCGATAACCATTTCTTGTAGCACTGCGGTATCTGCCATGAGTGAGATTTGGTATTCTATCTGGGACGACTTTATGCGTCCGGAGACGAGCGTTTTGAATACTAAAGAGATCTTAGAACACATCAATGATGAAATCTCCCGCTTACAGCAAGTGAAGGCATTGTTGCAAGGCTCAAGCAATGGTCATAGCCGGAGTTCGGTGAATAGTGCAGCGCCTAAGGTAAAAGGCAAGCGCGTGTTGAGCGTGGAAGCGCGCAAGAAGATTGCCGCCGCGCAGCGTAGGCGCTGGGCCAAAGCAAGAAAGGCAGCGGTCTAACCAGACCGGCGGTTCCTCCATCCATTCGTAAGCGTTCTTCAGATGTTCCATCCGCCATCGATGACATGGGTTTGTCCGGTGGTGAAGCTGGACTCGTCCGATGCCAGATAGACCGCCAGGGCGGCAACCTCCTCCGGGCGGCCTAATCTCCCCATGGGCTGGCGCGCTACAAATTCGCGCCGCACCTGCTCCACATCCCCCTGGGCTGCAATGCGACCCTCGAGCGATGGCGACTCCACTGTGCCTGGGCAAATCGCATTGCAGCGAATTCCCTGCTTCACAAAATCGATCGCAATGGCCTTCGTCAATCCCACCACCGCTGCCTTGGAACTGGTGTAGACGAAGCGGTTCGCCACCCCGCGAATGCTGGACGCGATCGACGACATATTGACGATGCTGCCTCGCCCGGCGCGCAACATGCCGGGCAGAAATGCGCGGCACGTGCGATACATAGAGCCCACGTTCAGATCGAAAGAAAACTCCCAATCCTGTTCACTGCAGTCGAGAATCGTGCCATGGTGTACAAAGCCTACGCAGTTGAATAAGATGTGCGGCTCTGGAAGCTGGCTGGCGAGGTTTGTTATCTCCTCAGGATTGCGCACATCGAGTGGGCGGCACACCATGGTTGGGTATTCGTGAGCCAGCGTCTGCAGGGCTTCCTGGTTGATGTCGGTAGCCCATACCGTGGCCCCTTCGCCGGCAAATGCAATTGCGGTTGCTCGTCCAATGCCCTGCCCTGCAGCCGTGACCACAGCGGTCTTCCCCGCTAACCGTCCACTCATCCGTTCACCCAGCTTTTGATTCTAAACATTTCCAGGTAAAAGCATCCACACAGAGATCTCTCCACTGCGCTCCCCCGGATTTCCTGTGTAGACCCGTGGCTTTGATGATCTGCATGCGGCTCTCTTTACGGAGAGCCGCACACGTGGTCGTCGCTAGCAGCGCGAAGTAGGAAATCCGGGCTCCGGTCGAGATGACAAAGGGAAGAGGGGCGCCTCCGGGGAGAGTAGTTGCTGAACAAAATCCGGTACCAGGGTGATGACCTATCCGGTCGGAATGAAAACCGGTCCTGTTCCGCAACTACTCTCCCCGGAGGCACCCCTCTTCCCTTTGTCATCTCGACCGAAGCGAAGCGCAGTGGAGAGATCTCTGTGTGGATGCTCTTACTTGGAAATGTTTTTTCTGCACAGTCAGCGGACCTGCCGTTTTCCTTCCAGCCCCATGGCCACACACATCGCTGCAACATCGCCGATCTTTTCTCCCAACGCCGCGGGAACCACTTCACACGCGCGCAGCGTCTGCGGCAGCGCCTCGCGCTCCATCACCCTGCGCATCGGCGCCAGCAATGGCTCGCCCATCCTCCACGCTAATCCTCCCAGCACAATGCGCTGCGGATTCAGCACATCCATGAGCATGGCCAGCGTTTGTCCCAGGCGCTCTCCGGAGCGGCGCAGAATACTGCGCGCGACTGCATCTCCCGCCTGCGCAGCCAGGCCCACATCGCGCGCCGTCACATTCTCTACTGCATGCAAACTGCTCGACCGCCCGGGCCGCGCTAACACCTGCGCCGCGAGCTGTGCGATGCCGCCACCGCTCGACCATCCTTCAATCGAGCCCGCCTTGTGGTAACCCACCGGACCGGTAGGACTAAGCCGCACATGGCCAATCTCCCCCGCATCTCCTTGAGCCCCCAGATACAAACTGCCGTTGGCAATGATGCCCGCACCCAGCCCCGTGCCCAGGGTAAGAAACACCATATGGTCCGTGCCTACTCCGGCGCCGAATCGATGTTCCGCCACCGCGCCCGCATTGGCGTCGTTCTCCACATGGCAGGGCGCGGCGAAAGCCTCTTCCAGCAAACTGCGGATAGGCACATCGACCCAGGTTGAAAGATTCGGCGGAGCCTGGATGATTCCCTTCACCCGATCGAGCGGGCTGCCGCAGCTCACGCCGACGGCCTTCACTCCCAAACCATGCTGCGCCAGCAAACTCCGCCCCGAGTCCACAATCAACTGCAAAGCCCGCTTCGGGCCCAGCTCCGGCGAGGTCGCAAATTCCATTCGCCCCAGAGCCTCCGGAGGGCGCGCAGAAAGAATCACCGCCGTCTTGGTGCCACCCACGTCTACGCCGAGATAGACCTTCTCCGTCACGAGAGCGCCGGCGCTCCGTCATGAATCTCATGCGCGCGCTCTAAAGCCGCAGTTACGTGAGGACAAATATTCTCCGCACCGACATGGCGGGCGAACGAAACCTGCGCCATCAAACGCGCCGGCTGTTCCCGCGCTCCACACAGCAACAAGGTTCGCCCCGAGGCGCGCACCTCGAGCGCCAGCCTCTCCAGCGCCTGCAGGCCGGTAGAATCGAGCGCCGTCATATTACGCAGCCGCAGCACGACAATCGGCGGCAGCGAAGCCAGCTCGCGGCGAATTTCATCTACCTTCTCCGAAGCCCCAAACAGGAAAGGCCCGTGAATGCGAAAGATAGCCAGGTACGAAGGGATATCTTTCCCCTGCAACACGTGCACACGTCCATCCTCCACATCGTCTTCGGTCACCCGGGTCACCGTGGTGGTCAGGGTAACTTTACGAATGAAGACCAGTGCTGCCAGAATCATTCCTCCTTCGACCGCGACCGTCAGATCGGCAAACACGGTGAGCAGCAAAGTAGTAATCCATACGCCAATTTCTAACTTCGACAGCCGCAAAATTTCCGGGATCTCGGGCCACTCCCCCATGTTGTAGCAAACCACCGCCAGGATCGCGGCCAGCACAGCCAGCGGAATGAACCTGGCCAGCGGAGCGGCGAACAGCAACACCGCAAGCACGGTAACAGCATGCACCATGCCGGCGACGGGAGACACCGCTCCGCAGCGAATACTGGTCGCGGTGCGGGCGATCGCGCCGGTAGCCGGCAATCCGCCAAAGAGGGGAGACAGGATATTGGCGAAGCCCTGCGCCACCAGCTCCACGTTGGGATTGTGCTGGTCGCCGCTCATGCGATCCGCGACCACCGCCGACATGAGCGATTCAATCGCTCCCAGCAGAGCCACCGTGATCGCAGGCGAAATCAACGTCCTCATGGTGGAGTAATGGAACACCGGCACATGGAAGCGGGGAAAGCCTGAGGGAATGCCGCCGAACCGGGTGCCAATGGTCTCGACCGGAAGATGC
>CAVXRU010000045.1:0-378710 GCA_963763905.1 uncultured Acidobacteriaceae bacterium
TCATTCGCCGTCGGCGGATCCTCTCAATCGTTGCCCCTTAAACAAGAAGTTGACCTGCCTGGAAACGAACTCCACCCGTAGAGCCTCTCGTTGGATAGGGCAGTTGGCGATGTAAGGCAACCGATCGAAAAGGTCTTTCCCGGAAGGGAAGAACCTTGGCGAGGACCGCTGCTATTGTTACCCGTCACGGGCGGCCTTGGGCACCCACTCCTGATTTGTCAGGCCGCTAAAAGATAGGCCTCATTTCCGACCCAAATACTACTTGACGCCGCACACTGTGTTTCATACAGTATGTATTACACAGTATGACCCCCAATTCAGAAAACGGGATGTTCGAGTCGCTTCGCTTGGAACTGAGACGAGGATGCCTGATCGTCGCAGTCCTGGCCCAATTACGTCATGAGCACTACGGCTACACCTTGCGCAAGGCCCTCGCCGACGAAGGATTAGCCATTGAGGAAAGCACCCTCTATCCCTTGCTGCGAAGGCTGGAAACCCAGGGGCTGTTGAAGAGCGAATGGCGCGAAGAAGACAAGAGAAACAAGCGCTTCTACCGGCTCTCGGGCGAGGGCGAGGTGCTCCTGGAGCAGCTGCTGGTGGAGTGGAACGGCATTAATGAATCGCTACACAAAATTCTGAAAAGAACCGAGGTAAAGATATGAACTTACTGGAACGCTATTTGCAAGCCGTGGCGCAATATCTTGCGCCAGGAACAAGGGAGGATGTGCTGGCCGAGTTGCGCGTGAACCTGGAGGCAGAGATGGACGCTCGCGCGGAAGAGAAGCAAGAACCGCTGACCGAGAGCGAGGCCGCGGCCATCTTAACAGCCCATGGCCGGCCGATGCTGGTTGCCGCGCGGTATATGCCGCAACACTACCTCATTGGGCCTGAGGTCTTTCCTCTCTATCTGCTTACCCTGCGTAAGGCGGCGCCCCTGGTGGTGTTGCTCTACTTCGTAGCCCACGTGGCTGGATTTATTTTTGCTCCGAATCCAGGCGCGTTCGCGGCCAGCATGGCAAGGAGCTTCGCACAGCTTGTGCCCGTTCTGCTGATCTTCTGGGGCTCTGTAACATTGACGTTCGCGATCCTGGAATATGTTCACAGGCAGCATGGTCAAGGTGCGGGCTGGAACGATTGGGATCCTGCGAAGCTGCCATCGCTGGCGCATCCCACCAAAGAGAAGTCCCTTGCCACCCGAATTGCAGACCTCGTGGTGCACTGTCTTTGGATGTTGTACGTGTTTGCGATTCCGGGCCACCCGTTTCTGATTCTAGGTCCGGGAGTGCTCTTCCTGACCACGCTGTCCGCGGGCTTTGGCCCGGTGTGGCGCCCCTTCTACATCTCAATCATCGTTCTATTGCTGGCACAGCTCGTCATCAAGCTCATGGCTCTTGCTCGTGGAAAGCACCGCTGGGAGGCGCCCCTCGTGTTGCTGACAAAATTTTTTGGACTGGTGCCGACCGCGCTGTTGGCGCTCACCAATATCTATTTCGTCCCCACAAGCCCGGCAGCAAATCTTCACGTTTTGGCGCAGATCAACTACTGGCTCAACGCGAGCTGCAAAATAGTGTTGGTGATAGTAGTTATCAGCCTGGTGGTGGAGTCCTGGCAGTATTTCCGCCGGGTCGCCCTAACCGAACGGTTTGCATTTTAAGGTTCGGTGCCAGCGCCGTAGCGCGAAGCTGGTGAGTGGGTGGCCCAGGTCTCGCTTTTGAGACCTGGTTTTCTCCTCGCCATCACCAGTTCGCTGACGGGCCGGGCTGAGCTCCGGAGTAGGGCGAGCAGCATGCCTTCTGCACCGGTTGGAACTCCATGAATTCGATCCGTGTGCCATCTGGATCCGTCAGGTCCAGCTGCATCTTTCCATCCACACCGAGTACCTGCGGATTCTTGTTGGGTGCGGGTTTCCAGCCTCGCGCCTCCAGTTTTGCCTGCAGCGCAGCGACGCTGGTGACGCCAGGCGCGAGATGGTTTGCGCTCCCAAGTTGGGCCAGCGAAGGATTGGCGGGGAGATACAACATGTATTCCACCCAATCAGTTCCGTTCGGCACCTGCATCATTACCCAATCGACGCGATCACTCGGATTTCCGCCTTGCCAATACAAATGAAAGCCAAGCAGGTCTTTATAGAAATGGTCGAGAGCCGCGCGATTACGCACTACGTAGCCGGCGTGGATGATGTGGGAACTCAAACTCTGTGTTGCCGAAGCCGGCTCAACCGGCGGGTGATCGCCCTCTTGCGTGAATCCCACCTTGTTTCCTTCTGGATCACGCACCACGAAGCTTCGGCTCCCGTCCGCCTCCACGGTTAGAGTCTGCGGAACGGCAACCCCATGGGTGCCGAGATATTTGCGCAGGGCCTCCGCGTCGCTGGTTGAAAAAGCAACCAGGTCCAGACGATCAGCCAATCCTGCAGAAGGGGGAGACACTAACTCCACATATTGCGAGTGATTCGCGTAGAACCGGACAACCGGCTTGGCCGCATTGGAAGGCACCTGGTCCCACCCAAGCAACTCTGCGTAGAATCTTTGCGACTTCGGGATGTCGTCGGCAAAGAGCGTGATGTGCGAAATGCCGGTGATGGCTGGTCGCAGGGAAGAGGCAGGTTGAGCCGTAACCAGGCTCGGAAGAATGACAGTGATGGAGAAAACGATGGTCCTGAGCACTGCGTGAGTAGCTCCCTGGATGGTGACTTCCGCGAGCTTATCAAAAAACGGCGAGCACGCGCGGAAAGGTCCCTCAGACGAAGTCTCTTTTTCTGGACTGGATGAAGAATGCGGCGCCAATCATCAGTGCAATCGCGCCGAACTCAATCAGTAGAAGAAAAATCGACGTCGTGGTCCAGTGAACTGTGTGGCTGCTCATCGAAGGACCAATCCCGTGCAGGCGGACAATGGAGAATCCCACGGCGTTGAGAGCAAGGCTGCCAACTTGCGTCGCGCCTATGGTCCAACCCTGGGATTCAGTGCTTACCGCAACAGCGGCGACCAGACTCGTGCTCATCAAAATCTCTCCCGACATGATGACGACGAAGGGAATCAAGCCGTGAGGGAACCAGGGCGTGAGAAGGATCGTGGCGATCATGCCAAGCAACAGGGTCAACCAGAGCAAAGAAAAAATGATTAGACTGCCAACGAGCTTTGACGTCGTGTACTCGAGGTAAGAGACAGGAAGGCTCATCACAAATGGGAGCGTCTGCTGCTTGCGCTCGTTGACCGTTGACGACATGATCATGGCGCCCATGCCAATGAGAACGGTGGCCAGCACAACGACGCCAAGGATCAGTGCGATTGTCGTGCCCCTGGCTGCGGCGACCGCAGCCATTGTAAGCAGGCCGGTGATGATGGCAGCCAAGAGCAAGCCGCGGTTCAAGTACCAGTCTTTGAGAATGAGACGTGTAACGATGAAGGTATTCATGCGACTACTCCCTCTCTTCTGCTTTGTACGTTAGCGACGAAGATCTCCTCGAGTGTCATCGTATCCACAGCCTGCACAGCGACGCCGGCGTTCTGGCAGACGGCAACGATCGCCGGATCGAATCTGTTCACCGTCAGGACGGGAAGCCGGTTACTGCCGCCAACCTCGACGACGCCGGGCAATTTGGGCAGCACCGTGTTCAAGGGCAGCAAGAGACGCAGCCTCCTCCACCGGTCCAGGAAGGTCTCTTTGTCTGCCGAGTCGATGATCCGTCCCCGGTCGATGAACGTGATCTGGTCGGAGATTTGCTCCACATCCAGCGTGTTCTGAGAAGAGAAGAAGATGGTTCGTTCTTCATCGGCGAGCACAGCCATCAGCTCCGCGAGAACTTCGCGGCGCGCAACCGGATCGAGTCCCGTAGTGGGCTCGTCAAGCACCAACAGGCGGGGACGTCTTGCCAGGGCAAGCAGCAATGCCGCTTTGACGCGCTGCCCATGCGAGAGACCTTTTATCTTCTGCTGCGGTTTAAGATCGAAGCGCCTAAGCAGCTCTTCGGCGTACAGTCGATCCCATCGCGGGTAGATGGAACGAATGAAATTCATGTGCCAGGCAAGGGTGAGCGAGCCGTAGAGCCGCATATCTTCCGACACAAATCCAATGTCGCGCCTGGCGATGGCCTGTTGTGCGGGCATCGTATGGTTCAGCACTTCAACCGTGCCGCAGTCCTGATGAACAAGGCCCATCAGAATGCGGATGGTTGTGGATTTGCCGGCTCCGTTGGGTCCGACGAAACCCATGATGCTGCCAGTGGAGAGTTCAAGATCAATGCTCTCCAGGCTGAATTGCGCGTACTTCTTGCTCACCCCCGCGAATTTCACGGCCAAGTCCGTCATACCGTCTCCTTTGTCAAATTTTCCTCGCGCATCTGAGCTTCGCGCAGTCGCGTCACTGTATCGCGCAGCCGGAGCGCCATCTCTTTGCTGCTGAGGCCAAGCAGCGTTCCCAGACGCACTGCCTTCTCAAGGTGCTCCTCAAATTCCTGCTGGTAGAGCCGAGCGCCCAGACGGGGATCGGCCGCGACGATCGAACCCTTGCCATGTTGTGTAACTATGACGCCTTCGCGTTCCAACTCCAGGTAGGCACGCTTCACGGTAATGACGCTGACACGCAGCGTCACCGCCATCGTGCGGATGGAAGGAATCTCTTCCCCGGGTCCCCACTCTCCCACAGCCACCTTCTGCTTGACCTGTTCGACAATTTGCAGGTACATGGGCCGGCCGTCGGACTGCGAAATGACAATCGAGCTGTTCATGTCTATATACCGAGTATATACAGTATTAGCCTCTCGCCAAGAGACATTTGGGGGTGATTATTCGCTTGACTTTGTTTCATGTGTCAGATATTTCTTACATGTGAAACAAAGAGACTCCCCCTCGAAAGGAGATCAGCTACTGGCCAGACTGGCGGCGCTTGCCAATCCGCACCGGCTACGAATCATTGCGGCACTAGCTTCTGGCGGACGCAACTACGTGAGTCAGCTTGCGCGGGAACTTGGCATCAGCCGGCCACTGCTGCATCTGCACCTGCAGAAGCTTGAAGAGGCGGGCCTTGTCACCAGCCAACTCGAGCTTTCGGAGGATGGCAAGGCACTCAACTACTTCGAAGTCCGCAGTTTCGACTTCGAGCTCACGCCGGCCGCAATCGCCGAGGCGGCAAAATCACTAACGGCCAAATTCGAACCTTAGAGGTCTTAATGCCCCAACACATGGAAAGCATCTTCCTCGCGGCCTTCTTCTTCCCCTGCGCCGCAGTTGTTCTCGTCTTCTTCATGAAATCTGTGTCTGCCGTGCTGCAGGCGAGAGTGCGCCTCGGCCAGGATGAAGCGTATCGCGAACTCGCGGCCAGGGCCGCGGGCACGCAAGCTGAGATGGCAGCGGCGCTTTCATCCTTCGGCCCGGCGCTGGCGGAAATACAATCCCGGCTCGCCGTTGTCGAAAAGATTCTTAAGGACGTTGAGTAGATCGCTTTCCCGCCGGAAAGCAAAGAAATATAAGAGGAGGAATACCATGAATGAAGTGTCGTCGTTTCGCCTGTATGTCTTGCGCGCCATGTATTTGTTTATCGTGGTCGGTCTCGGCGCCTATCTTTGGCCCACCGTGCTCAGCCCTCACAAACATTGGGAACTGGCGGAGGGGATGGAATCCTGCATGCTCGCCGCCTTTTCCTTGCTCTGCATACTCGGGCTGCGCTTTCCGTTGCAGATGCTGCCCATCCTGCTGTGGGAAGTGCTCTGGAAGACGCTTTGGCTCTTGCTCGTTCCATTTCAGCAATGGAGGGCGGGTCATGTCGACGAGTCGATCAAGCCCTCGATCTTTGCCGTATCCATGGTCGTGCTCGTTTATCTCGCCATACCCTGGCCCTATGTGTTTGCCCACTACGTGAAAGCACGCGGCGATCGTTGGCGTTCATCGTCTCGTCTCGAGTTGGCTGGAGTGCGCGGCAGTTGAGGGTGGGCGCGCACTATCTGCCTGACGTGAGCGTCTCCCAGGGGCGGAAGGTGTGTTCATTGAGTTCCATGTTCACCCGCTTACCGCGAAACTTCACTCCTTCCATGCTGAGTCGAAGGCGCTGCTCCGCGGCAGCCTCACCGCGGAGTTTGATCTCGCCGCCTGCGCCCACAATCCGCTGCCACGGGACGGAGTGAAGGGCCTCCTTCTGCAGCAGACTAGCCACCGCTCGGTGATACAGCGGATAGCCTGCAGCAGCGGCAACCTTGCCGTAGGTCGAAACTTTGCCCTTGGGGACGGAACGAATGATGCGGCGAAAGGCGGCATCGCGTTGTTCATTTTTGCGCAGTGCATCCTTAAGTATTCTTCGCTTGAGGTTTTGAGGAACATCCAGGCGGCGCATGCGCAAAACTATATCAAAAGAGCCGATCTATTTCGTGGCGCCGGCGCGCGACAGTATGTAGGCCTCGATCGCTCGCACTTGGTCAGGCTTCAACGCGTCCTGGAACGATGGCATCCCTAGTTGCTGGCGAGCGCCTCCCAGCACGATGGACTGAAATTCATGATGGGTTGCGGCGCCGGCGTAGCGAAGATCAGGAACGCTGGAGCTCGAGACGACTCCCACCCCGTGACAGTAGAAGCAATGCCGCGCATATAGGACAGACCCTTCGGAGATCAAAGACGGCGTTGCGTTCATATGGATCGCGGGAGAAGGCGGACCCTGATTCCCGAACGGCGGAACTTCCAGTTTTGCGTTAGCACCAAGAGAGAAGGTAAGCACGCGGCCGAAGCCGGGTTTCACGACGCCGCTGCCGGGGATGTTGTTAAGTCCCGCAGAGCCGCCCCAGCCAACCATGAGAGTTACGTATTGCACTCCGTTGAGCAGATAGGTGATCGGAGGAGCCATGATGCCGGTGCCGCTATCGAACTGCCAAAGTTTCTTGCCGTCGGTTGCGCGATAGGCGCAGAACACTCCGTCGGAGCGACCCTGAAAGATCAGGTTGCCCGCAGTCGCGAGCACTCCGCCGCTTTCTACCTGGGGCAGGGAGACGCGCCATACCTCATGCTGTTGGGCTGGGTCCCAGGCGATCAATAGCCCCTTCATCGGAGGAAGAGCCATCGCCTTGGCAAGCAGTGGCCCGTGGTAGGCTGCATCCTCACCGCGGTTCCAATTGGTAGTGTTTGAGATCCAACCCTTGTCTGGAGCATGCAGCGCGTAGGAGCCCTGTCTTGCCGGCAGGTAAACGAGACCTGTGGCGGGGTTGAACGCCATGGGATACCAGTTATGCGCGCCACCGGGTGCGGGAGAGATGAGGACCGCGTTCAGCCCGTCATACGCGGCTCTGGACTCGATTGGCCGTCCGCTCTTGGGATCGATTCCGGTGGCCCAGCTAACTTCATCGACAAAGGGTTTGGCGGAAAGGAACTGACCGGTCTGGCGGTCGAGCACGTAGAAGAATCCGTTCTTCGACGCTTGCATGATGACCATGCGTGGGGTGCCGCCGATGTTCAAATCGGCGAGCATCAATGGCTGGGTGGCGTCGTAGTCCCAGTTCTCTTGCGGGGTCACCTGGTAGTGCCAAACCAACTGGCCGTCGCTCGCGCGCAAGGCCAGGATGGAAGCAAGATAGAGATTGTCGCCGCCCCCGGGGCTGCGCAGATCGCGGTACCAGGTGCTTCCGTTGCCGGTGCCGGCGTAGACCAGGTCGAGCTTGGGGTCATAGAGGATGGAGTCCCACACCGTGCCTCCTCCACCCGCGACCCAGTACGGCCCGTGCCATGTTTTCGCGGCATCTTCCAGCGCTTTGGTCTCGAAGCCTTTAGCCGGATCGCCGGGGACGGTGTAGGTGCGCCACACCAGTTTTCCCGTCTCTGCGTCGTAGGCAGAGAGATAGCCGCGCACTCCAAACTCTCCGCCCGTATTGCCGATGAGGACCATTCCCTTAGCGATGCGGGGAGCTCCCGTGATGGCGTAGGGTTTGGATTGATCGACGGTGACGATGTCCCACACAGGATTGCCGGATTTGGCGTCGAGAGCGATGAGCCGGCCGTCGAGGGTGCCAAGGTATACCTTGCCTTTGTAGAGGGCGACTCCGCGATTAACGATGTCACAGCAGATAGTGCGGACATTAGCGCGAGATACTTTGGGATCGAAGGTCCACAGGATTTTGCCGGTCCGTGCATCGAGCGCATACGCGACGCTCCACTGACCAGTGGTGTAGATGACACCTTGGGAGAAGAGGGGAGTCGCTTCCAGGCCACGGGTGGTGCCGAGCTCTCTGCTCCACAGCAAGCCGAGCTGGCTGATGTTCTGTTCGTTGATCGAGCTCAGGGGGCTGAAGCGTTGTTCGTCGTTGGTTCTTCCGTAGGTGGTCCAGTCGGCGCCGTCAGGGGCGGCTGTTGGAATCGACTTTCTACAACCCACGAACGAGATGAGCAGAGAGCCAACGATGAGCAAGGAGATGTGAAGGCGCATAAGTTTCGAGCGTGAAAAAAGGACCGTGGGCGATTAAATGCCCATATAAATTTGGTGTCAAGCCGGAGAAGACTGTCGGTCATGTCGAAACACCCATCGCCCAGGTTACGAAAAAACTGGGCTTTGTCCGCAGCCTCTTTAGCTCCGAGGGGAGGCACGCGCGGAAATGGCACGCCATGCCGCCATCGATTGTTTTAGATACACGCCGGGATCCCCTTTCAGTCCATAGCACTGTATGCCGAAGGGCCCTCGGTACCCGGCTTTTGTAATCGTGCGGACCAACTCGCCGACGTCGTAGTCGCCGCGGCCCAGAGGCTGAATCAGCGTGTCCCAATCCCGGCCCTGCCGGTCTGCTCCATTGATTGTGACGCCGTACAGGCGTGGCATGGCGCTCTCCAGTAACTGAGGGAACTGCGGATCAAACCCGGAGCGCAATTCATGGCAGAGATTGAACGTGACGCCCACATTGCTTCGCCCGGCGCGCTCGGCAACCCGCACAACGTCTCTGAAGCGGGCCAGGTAAAAACCATAGTGCGGATAGAGCGCGACGCGAAGGTTGGATCGCGAGGCAAGATCAGAAATTCGATCGACCGCCTGGATCGTGCGCTCTTCTGCTCCGTCGCCATCCCCTTGCATGGCGACCCATACGACGGTTCCACGGCCCTGCAGCGCTTCGATCGCGGCTTCCATCCCTGGCTCATATTTGATCTGCCCCTTGCTGATGTCTACCGTCAACCAAAGAAAGAACAACTGGAGATGTGCTTCGTCCAGGGCTAGCAGCCGCTCGGGGATTTGCTGCGCATGATCGAAGACGGTTCCCTCAAATCCATACTCGCGCGCAAATCCGGCTTGCTGTTTCGGACTAATCTCGCCAAACTCGTAGGCAAAGATGGAGTTGGGCAGCCCGGCGCCGCCGTCGAAGCCTTTCGCATTGATGTTTGCGAGCGCGATGCAAGAAGCTGCAGCGCCTTTGACAAACGCCCGGCGGCTTGTAAAAACCATACTTCGCACCTCTTTCCTGTCGCAGCATTTGCCTTCTACTGGATCCCCCGCCGTTCCAGCACCGTGGTGGCGGACCACTGTAATCCCGACGGAATCGCGGATGGTCGAGCTGACGCCTCCAACATTACGGTGAGCACGGTGATGTCGTCATCCTGGCCGAAGCTCTGTGCCGTTTGGGCGATCAACTCCGCCGGTTGCGTGGATAGGGCAGCGGCCCGCTCGAAGCCGAACAGTTCCCCTGATCGGGAACGGGCCTCGACCACGCCATCTGTGTATAGAGTAAGCTGGGCGTCTGCAGGCAATTGAATACTGACTTCCGGATAATCGGTCTCGGCGCTGATTCCCAGGGGAAGGCCATTTTCGACAGCGATCTCCTGTCCTCCCAGGTAGGGAGCCAGATGGCCTGCATTCGCCACAGTGACTGCTCCTTGTGGTTCAATATGCAGAACCACACAAGTAGTGAAACCACCCTGGCTGCGCGACAACATACGGCGATTCATAGAACCGAGAATCTCGGATGGGTTTTGCGTGTAATGCGCCAGCGTGCGCAAGGTGCCGACAAGAAGCGAAACCGTCATTGCAGCCGGCATGCCCTTCCCGCTCACATCGCCCACGGCGATCAAAGCGCCGCCGGAATCGAGCGGGATTACCTGGAAAAAATCCCCGCCCACCTGGCCCGCAGGCTTGTAGACGCAGTGTATTCGAAACCCGGGCACGGGTGGGATCTGGTTGGGAATCAGGACCTGTTGCACCGTGCGCGCCGACTCCATTTCTCCGGCGAGACGTTCTTCGTCCCGGCGGGATCGCGCGAAACGCAAGGGCAGCACAGCGACCACCGCGATAAGCATCAGCATGTCTGCGAGGTCATTGACCGAAATTGGAAAGGGTCGGCGGGAGATTTGAAAGAACCAGTGGAGATCGCGGTAAACCCAGGTATGGCCTGATCCGCCCAAGGCAGTCAGGAGAATGACGGCCAGCCAACACAGATAGCAAAAAGCAACAGGTATCAGCATCAGCTGTGCGTCTGGCACGCCTCGGGTTGCTTTCTGGTACAAGAGCCCAAGTATGTAGCAGAAGTAGGAAACCAAGGCCAAGGCCCAGATGAGATCGAACTGGACCAGGTCGATCCACCCCATTCTGAATGCTAGCTGCCCCAGAATCGTCACCACTGGCGTCGCTACGGCGGCCCAGAAGAGCCAGTTCTTGCGCCCATTCAGAATGGTGAAGATGAAGAGCAGGAACAAAAGCCAGCTGGCCGCCGATAAAGCTGCATCCAGCCAGAAAATGATCCATTGGGGCGTAGGATGAAAGCGGTAATAGTCGAGGACCAGATGGTCGAGACCGGTCAGCAGCTCATAAATACCGAACCAGAGGTACTCGCGATCCTGTGGCCTCATTGAGAACAGAAACAGCCCCGCAAACGCAGCCAGCAGGTTCATCAGCATCAGCACGTTGCCCGAACTGCTGGACCAGAATCTGCCCCAGGCGTCATAAGTCTGTTGAGTTCTGAGTGCATCGATTTCGCCTACACGTGTGGTGGAGGTGGGGCCGCCGCTCACCCCCTTAGGGAACCACGGCCAGTGCCACACGCGGATGGCGAACGTAACCGCATGGCCCGGTGAAGGAAGGTCGGAGGGAAGTGAGAAGATCTGATCAAATCCGACCACGTATTCGGAATGTGGTGGCATCCCGCCGAACTGACCGACCAACCTGCTATTGGCGAAGAGTTGATAGCTGGTAAGCAACCGCGGCAGGCTGATGGCCCAGCGCCTGTGTTCCTCGGGCAGGAGAACCTTGAAGCGGTACCAGGCAAAGCCGCTGTAGCCCTTATATCCTTGTTCTCCCCAGCCAGTGTTAGAACCAAGCAGAGGCCACGAAGTATCGTCGAAGTCCGGTTTTGCCCATCCGAGTTTGCCGTCCGGGTCATCTCCCGGATGGAAACGCCACACTCCGTTGAGCGAAATGATGGGGTCCCGGTCACGATCAAAGTTAAAAGTCGCCGGAGCTTCTACGGTTGTCTGCGCACGGACGCGGGGGGAAGAACAACATTCAAGGAGAAGGATCGAAATGCAAAGCCAGCGAAGATATCGAAAATATGGATGAGCAGACAAGATCCGTCCTCGGGCAGTTCGAAGCTTTGCATAAAAGTCCCCACCTGACAAGGGTTTCGAGTGCACAAACCGTCTATGCGGGTCCCTTATCATGGATGGTCACCGCCTTCAGGGAAAGGGTAAATGCATGACAAGCACAGAAGACAAAAACATCCATCTCATCCGAACATATTTGAATGCCCTGCAAAACGGCGAGACCGGAGACGCTCTCCGGAGGTTCTTCACGGACGATGTTCGACAGGTTGAGATGCCCAATCAACTCAACAAGCGTGGGCAGGAAAGCGACCTTGACCACATCCTTCAACGTAGTCAGCAGGGTTCAAAGGTCCTCCAACGGCAGCAATACGAGATCGTCTCAGTGATGGCTCAAGACGAGCGGGTAGCTGTCGAAGCACGTTGGACTGGTGTTCTCGCAGTAGCGCTGGGAACGCTCGCAGCGGGCACAGAAATGAAGGCCTCGTTTGCAATCTTCTTTCAATTTCGCGATGGCCGAATAGCCCTGCAGCGCAACTATGACTGCTTCGACCCTTGGTAGCTGACGTAACTAACCTCCATGCGCGGTTTTGCCACCATCGATAACCATTTGTGCCCCGGTCATATAGGGAAAATCATCCGACGCAAGCGCCAGCGCAAAGGCCGCGATTTCTTCCGGAGTCGCCATTCGTTTCATCGGGACATGAGATCTCGCCCAAACCGCCGCCGCCGCCCCCCAAACGGCATTCGGAATGTTCTCCATGTGGGCCACTCGCCGCACCAACGCGGTATCAGTCGTCCCTGGAATGAGCGCATTGATGCGAATGCCCTTATCCACGTAGTCGAGTGCGGCAGACTGGACAAGGCCAACGAGCCCCCGTTTGCTCGCTGTGTAAGGGGAGCGTTTCTCTGTTGTGGCGATTGCATTGGAAGATGAGGTCACCACGATATTGCCTCGGCCATTCGCGAGCATATACGGGATCTCATACTTCATGGCCAGAAAAACACCACGCAAATTGGTGTTCTGCACGTCGTCCCATTCTGCGGAGCTATATTCGTGAAGCGGTTTTTCAAGCGTGATCCCAGCATTGTTGAAGGCCACGTCCATCCGCCCATACTTCCGGGCAACCTGGTCGACAAAAGCCTTCACGCTGTTCTCATCACGTACATCGGCGCGAACGTAAAGCGCGTCGCCACCGTGCGATTTGATCTCGGCCTCAACTTCGCACCCAAGATTCTCGCGCCGCCCGCAAAAGGCGACTTTTCCTCCTTCCGCGGCGAAGGCGATGGCCGCCGCCCGCCCAATTCCCGATGTTGCCCCCGTGATGAGAACCACTTTGTTTTCAAATCGACGCCGCGAATCTATATGCAGGGGAGCTGAATTGAGATCGGTCCCACGGGCGCGCGCCGCGATCCCGCCAGTCACTGCTACAGCGGTCATCGCAAGCATCCTACGACGGTCGAGGATTGTATTTGTTTCAGACATAAATTGAGTTCTCCGCTCGGTAGCTCTCGGTGCTGCTAGTAAAGCAGCTCGATTTCAAGAGTCGTTTCCGGTTGATCCAATTGAAATTTCGCTTCAGGGAACTTTGGTGGTCCCATCGATTTTTGGGGGTTATTCGAGGCGCCATAACCTTCTTTCGGGATGCCTAAGACATTCTTGTCGAGTCGGCCGTTCATATTCTCATCGTGAAACACCGATACTGCATAGACCCCGCGCGGGAGGTCCTTCAACATCACTTGAGCGCTCAAGGTTTGGGGATCGATCCCGGCCTGGAGCGTGCGGACTGCCTTTGATTTGTCGCCGGGAAATCCGGCTTCTCCGTTGAAAACAGCAATGGCGATCTGGCCCTTGCTGTTTTTCGCTCCAACTATGCGAATAGTGAGTGTCAAGGTGCCGGCGTCCTGTGCGAGAAGTCGCGGCGTTACGCCAACGACAGCCAAGACCATCAAGGCTAATGCTGGGATGCACAGGGAAGATACCGATCGTGGCATGCTCTGTTTCATACTTGTGGCCAACTCCGAGTGAACCTGCTGAGACTGCGTTGTGCGCGGTGCGAGCTTATCGATCAGCGCCGCGGAGCGATGAATTCTCCGATCAGGTTCCCACCCGCCTTGAAGATAAACGACATGCTTCCAATCCGAAAGGCATCCGGGGCCTCGTAGCGGCTCGGGTACCACGCGTTCACGGCCGTAAAAGAACCCACGTAGGGCGACACCAGGGAAGGCATAGAGAATACGGTTCGCCCGGTCTTGGTTTCTGCTGTCAGTACCGAAACAAATGCGTGAGCTGTGCGAGGAAACAACCCGGAACAATCGCACCGATGGTACGCAACATCTTCGTGAATCAGTGCTCCCAGGGTGTACTCGGTAGTCTTTGTGGTCAGGTTCATGCCAAACCTCCATCCGTATCGTTCCCCGTATCCCTGAGCTCCGGAACCCCATTCCGGCGGCGCCGGTTTACCTTGATCAATGCCGGCGCCGATTGCCGTGCTGATCAACCCGGGCGGACCAAATGTGTAGTAGAGAAAGTTTCGCAACTGCTGCTGGTGGTCAGGAAAGGTATATACGCCAACTGGGCCGCCGGAGACAGCGGCGGCCGGAGCAGGATCTGTTTGGCTACTTTGCGGTGAGTCTGAACTGCTTTGGGCGTGTGCAGTGACACTGGCAGCGCAAACCAGGATTGCGAAGCATTGCGCGATGGAGACCATGATCCCCTCCTTCTGAACGCAGTGTCTTCCGGTTGGCCGTCTTGGGCCAATTCTGAAGGGATAAGCGCGGCAACTTTACGCATGAGCGCGTCTAAGACCCAGATAAGCGAGGAAAGGGAATGCTCCCTGCTTCGGCCGGGACAATCCTGTTGAGCAATCACTCTCCGCCGTGAAAGCAATTGCGACGTTTAGGCCAAATTTCCCGCGTTCGTTCCTTTTCCCGGCGCTTCCTGCCAAAATTATCTGAGAGTGAAACAGGGGGGAGATCCAGGACGCGCCGCTATGGATTACCGTGAAGCGAACATCCTCGCGCAGACATTCGGGTTTGCTATAGGAACCGCGCTGTCTGCGTTGCTTCTGGTCATGGTCAATCGCCCTGGCGGAAAGAACCGGGGTTCCCGCTGCTTATTCGCAGCCTGCATCCTTATCGCGAACAGTGCCGGCTTGTTCAAGAATCTTGTCTTGCTCGTCGAGCCGAATCTGAACCTCGTTTTCGAATACCGCATACGCTCCATAGGCTTTGCGGCCGGGGCCTTCGTTCCTTGCGGAATCCTTCCAGTTTGGCGGACCAACGCGATCAGCAGCTTTCGCCGCAGGGCTGGTGGTTGGCTTGTTCTGTACGCGGTAGTGAGCGGTGGGCTCATCGCGGCTGCCGTGATCGCGGAGGCATGGATCCCTGTGCGGTCCATTCCTGTCCCGGATTTGCTTTTGCTCACCAGCCAAGACTGGATTGGAAATCTGGCCATATACAACGGGCTGCTAATGCTTGTATTGGGAGGGGCGGTACTGTTGCCAGGCACGCTCAAGGGGACAACGGATCTAATTGCGGTGGCATTGATGATCACAGGACTTTCCGTGAGCACCACCGGCGCCGTGGCCATGCTCTTTATTCATCCTCCCGGCACGATCGCTCACTTCGCTCAAGTAGCGAGATTTCAAGGCATCATCTTGCTCGTTATCGGCGCTTTCTTCTATTTTTCGCACTTTCGGGCTGCCGATGTATTCGCAAAATCCGCACTTCGAGTGCTTCTCGGAGGCGCCTTGGCGCTCCTCGGATCTCTCCTGCTGTTTGGCCCGTTTTCCTCCATTGTTCGCAAGGCTCCTCTCCCGCAGGCAACCGCCACTTTGTGGGCTGCCGCAATCCTGTGCGCAATCATCATGGTCTACCTGCGGTTTGGAAACTGGATAGACCTGGTAGTAGAGCGCAGAATCTTCGGCAAGCGTGACCCTCGTCGGGTAATCCAGGACTTTCGACAACAGATCGGGCCGCTGGAGTCAAGTGAGCCACTCATGTTTTTGGTTCGCTCCGTGGCCGCCGAAGCTCTTGCCATGAGGCCTGAGGACATTGAGGTTGAGCCGGATTCATTGGATCGCTCCGGTTCTTCAGCCGATGTGCTCATTCCAATTCCATCGCGCAACCACTCGATTCAACTCGCCGTCTCTTTGCGGGGCGATCGCAGGACGCTGCTCACAACAGAAATCGATCTTCTGAACGAGATCGCCCTGCATGCTGGAAGGCGGCTCGATGACCTTGAGCGCGAAGAGGAGCGAATTGAACTGGTCCGCAAGGAAGGCTATCTCAGCCGGCAGTTGGTGGAAGCAGAGCTGCGAGCGCTTCGATCGCAAATTAATCCCCACTTTCTTTTTAATTCACTCAACACCATAGCCTCTCTCATATCGTCTGAACCTGAGAAGGCGGAGAAGATGACTGTTCGCATGAGCAGTATTTTTCGCTATGTCCTGATTCACGCGGATCGGCCGTTTAGCTCTTTGGGTGAGGAGGTAGAATTCCTTCGCACATTTCTTGAGATCGAACAGATCCGTTTTGGAGAGAGACTATCTGTCGAATTCGAGGTCGATCCAGCCGCCGGGCACCTGATGATTCCGTCCCTGATCCTGCAGCCGTTGGTTGAGAATGCAATCAAACACGGAATCGCGCCCAAGATTGGCAAGAGCCGTATTACTGTAGGAGCGAGATGCGTCGATGACATGATTCAGGTCGACATTGATGACGATGGAGTCGGTCTGCGTCACAATGCCGGTATTGAACGCCAATTGGCGGCGCGAATGATGAACAGTACAGGGATCGGTCTGCATAACATCCGGGAGCGGCTAAGCACTCTCTACGGTGCGGCTGCCAAGCTCACCCTTATTAACCACCTCGAAAGTGCTGGATGCAGGGCTACCCTGACGATTCCGGTGAATGGAGCGAAAGATGCAAATCCGGGCGCTGATTGCGGATGATGAACCAGCCGCGCGGGCTCGGTTGCGGAGGCTGCTTGATCACTATCCTGAAATTCGCATCATGGGTGAAGCTGAGAACGGCGTAGATGCGCTTGAAAGCATTGAACAGCTGCGTCCTGAACTTCTTTTCCTCGATGTCGAAATGCCGGGACTGAATGGCTTCGAGGTTCTGCAGGGGCTCTCGGGAGACGTTCCTCGCCCGCTGACAATCTTCATTACAGGATTTCACGAATACGCCCTGGAAGCTTTCCGCACGCGGGCCATTGCCTACCTTCTGAAGCCGATTGAGGAGGAGCACCTGCGTGAGATGGTGATGCGCGCGACAATTCTCATTCAATCGGAGTCCTCTCGACAAGCAGAGGACGAAAAGGTGAAGAACCTTCTCGGCAACCCGTCAAATCCACTGCAACAGATTGTCGCCAGAAAAGGGAATCGGGTATACCTGATAAACCCCACTGACGCAGTTTACTTTTACATGGATAGCGGGATTGTGCGGATGCGGGTCGAGAATGACACCTATTGGGTTAACTATCAGCTTGGCGAACTGGAAGCGGCGCTGGAGGAGCGCGGATTCTTTCGTGCCCATCGCTCCTCTTTGGTGAACCTGGCTCGGGTGAAAGAGCTCCGCCTCGATCCGCGGAGCAGTATTGTGCTCGTCATGAACGATGCGAAGAGCTCAGAAATCGAGGTTAGTGAGCGGCAGGCGAGAGTACTGCGCGTGCGCATCCCTGGCCTCTAAAAACTGTCAGAGCTGCTAACAATCACTCGTAGCGCAGCGCCACCACGGGATCAACCTTGGCCGCCCGGCGCGCGGGGATATAGGAAGCCAAAGCAGCTACTCCGATCAAAACAAGCGACACTGCGGCAAAGGTCAGCGGGTCGTTCGATCCAATCCCATAGAGCAGGTGTGACAAGCTCGAGAGCGTTCGCGTGAGTATCAGCGCTCCGGCAACACCCGCGGCGACGCCGGCAAGCACCACTCGCAGCTCTCGCCCAATAAACAAACGCAGAACATTTCCTTTATCGGCGCCCAGCGCCATGCGGATGCCAATTTCCTGCACTCGCTGGGTCACGGAATACGAAATCATGCCGTAGATTCCAACTGCTGCCAGCAGCAATGCCAGCCCCGCGAACGTTCCTAATAGAATCATGGGGAAACGCTGATCAGACATCGAATCCGCAACAATCTGCCGCATCGTTTGTATGTGGTATACCGGCTGCTCGCTGCCTGCCTGGTAAACAGTTGCCTTGATCGCAGGAATGAGGGTCGCGGTGTCCAGTGGCGTGCGAACCACTATGCTTGCTTCCGGATAATTGAGCGCTACCCACCGGTCCGGATCTTGATAAAGCGAATAGTACGTTTGATACTGGTTGGCCACGGTCGTGTCATTCAGCGCGGCATCCTTTACGTGAACTGCGACCCCCACAATTGTGCAAGGGCCAAAGGCCTCGAATCCTGCAGTGATCGTGTGCCCAATAGCCTTTCCATCGGCAAAGAACTTATGTGCGAATCCGCTGTCGATGACGGCGACACATGGCGAGTTGCTGGTGTCTTCCATGGTGAAAAAACGCCCTTGAAGCAGCGGTATCCCCATGGCTCGAAAATAATCCGGGCCGGTGAGAAACGCTTCCATTCGGGCCGCACCTTGGAGCGATGCGGGCCTTTGGGAATCGAGCCAGAATGGCAGGTATCCCCCCTCTCCGGTTAATGGAACGGCGGTAGTAAAATCCGCCGCCTGCACACCGGGAATCTGGCGAATGCGGGCCATCAATTGTTGGTAAGCGACGCGCGTGTCCGAAGGTGTTTTAGTCAGGGAATGCGAGACCCCGGCCTTCATTGTAATGACATTTTTTGTGTCGAAACCTGGAGGAACGCCCCATAAGTGAAGAATTGTCCGCAGCAGCAGGCCGGCGCCGACGAGGAGCACGAGCGTGAGCGCCACTTGGATAACGATGAAACTGCTCTGAGTCCGTCGATGGACGGGAGTACTGTTGCCCCCCTTCTTGAGCGATGCTTGCGGATCGGCTCTCCAGGCCTTGAGGGCGGGCGCGATCCCGAACAGAATTCCAACCAGGAGCGACATCGTCAGTGTGTACAGCAGAACGGCAGCATTCACGCGAACGTCCTCACCACGCGGCAAAACGTCCGGCATCGCCACCAGGACAGACTTGATTCCCAAAAATGCAATCGCGATGCCCAGGCTGCCACCGGCCAGCGACAGAAGCACGCTTTCCGTTATCAATTGCCGTGCCACGTGTGTGCGGCTCGCACCGAGCGCTGAGCGAATTGCAAACTCTCGGCTTCGCCCCGCAGCACGAGCCAGCAGCAGATTGGCAACATTCGCGCAGGCAATCAGCAGCACCAGGCCAACCGCTCCTGAAAGCAGCGTTAGGATTTGCCCTGCGTCTCCAACGATGGCTTGCTTGAGAGGTTCGACAAAAATCCCCAGATCGCGGTTGTCGTTGGCGTACGAGCGATCAAGTCTACTCTGGATCGTACTCATCTCCGACTGAGCTTGAGCTACGCTCACTCCAGGTTTCAGACGCGCCAGCGTGAAGAGTCCGTCGTGAGTTGCTCGATTGTTCAGAATCAAAGGATCGAGCTGGCCGAGTGGGGTGTAAACATCGGCTTCGTATTCGAGACGAAATCGAGGTGGGGCAACGCCCACGATCACGTGATCTACTCCATCCAGGGTAACGCTCTTGCCCAATACCTGGTGGCTCCCACTGAACCGCTCCCGCCACAAATGATTGCTGATGATGGCGGCTGGCCCGCCACCGCGCTGGTCTTCCTGCGGAGTGAACTCCCGTCCCAATGCCAGCTCCGCGCCGAGCGTGCGGAAAAAGCCCCGCGAGATTTGGCTGGAATTAAGATGCGAAGGCGTGCCGGGAGCTGTCAGATCGATCCCTTGCTGCCGAAACGCGGCCATCTGCTCAAATGAGTAAGCGCTACGCTGCCAGTCCTGAAAGTTTGGGTATGAACCCCAGACGCGCGGAAAGCGCGGATTGTTTTCCCACACCATAACCAGGCGATCCGGTTCGAAGTAGTGCAACGGAGCCAGCAGCACACCTTCGACCACGCTGAATATTCCCGTGTTGACCCCAATGCCGAGCGCCAGAGTGAGCACAGCAACGAGCGTGAACCCCGGATTCCTGCGCAACTGCCGCAGAGCGTAGCGAAGATCATGCATGAATCCAGTCATTCTATTTTCTCAACCGCATCGCAGTGGGATCGGCTTACCGCAGTGCACAAACATGTCCCGTTCGCTGCATTCAACCTACCAGCCGCAGCCGCTGCTTTGGAGCAACTTTACACTTTTCAGCGCATGTCACCGCAAATCTCCTTGGAAGAAGGGAACTCAGGCTAGCATCGCAAGCACTCTCTGGACCATGGCTTCGACGACCGTGTCGTGGTCCAGGCCGAGGGCTTCGAGTTCCTTCTGTCCGATCGCATCGTAGGTTCGTTCTGCGGTGAAGAGGTGGATGGCGTCCTCTTCCCGCGTGCCTGGCGGTAATCCAAAGCGCTGGCGAAGTTGCGGGATCAAGTCGAGTTGTCTGCGGCGCTGTCTGCGATAAGACCGCCGCACCTCGGGGTCGGTGAAGACTAATTCCATCAACGAAGCCCGCAAGCCACGCCATTTTGCATGGAATTCGATGGATCGTTCTACCACCCTCCGGGCTAACTCTTGTGGTGTTCCGCCCAGCGAAAGTTCTGCCGCGATGGCCTCCCATTCCGAGGTCACCCAGGCATCGTAAACGGCGAGGAAGATTTCGCGCTTGTCCTGGAAGTGCTTGTAGAAGGTGCCGGTCGAATAACCGGCTTCCTTCGCAATCCGATTCGAATCGGTTCCATGGAAGCCGGCTTGATTGAAGAGGCCGGCGGCCGCAGACACCAACCGCTCACGAGTTTGGGCCGGTGCGCCGCGCCGCGGGCGATCCGCTTCCGTCTTTTTTCCTCGAGTATTCATGGGCAACGTTGACAGCATTTCCATCTACATGATACTTCTATCACTCATAGTGATATTAATATCACTATGAGTGACGCACCCGAGGGATGCATATGCGCATACTGTTTCCCATTGGAAGGGTTCTGTTCGCGTTGATCTTCATCACCGCTGCTCCAAGGCATTTCACTTTGGAGGGCATACACCATGCCGCGGATTTAGGGGTACCACTCGCGGGCCTGCTGGTTCCCGTTGCAGGGGTGATGGCGCTTGCCGGGGGACTGAGCGTCGCACTAGGTTGGAAAGCTCGGTGGGGTGCCTGGACGCTGGTAGCCTTCCTCATACCGGTCACCTGGATGATGCATGCCTTCTGGAAGCAATCTGATCCGGCGGCTTTTCACATGCAGCAAGCCATGTTCGTGAAAAACCTATCAATGCTCGGTGCAGCGCTTCTCCTGACCCAATTCGGTGCCGGAGCGATGAGCATCGATGGCCGTAGGTAAGGATGCGGACTCTCAATGAATTAGGCTAATTTGGCGCGAAATTGCGTAGGCGGTATACTCTCATCCCACAGGCCTCAGCCCGATCTTGCCGGCGCTGCTCTCCGGCATCCTCACTTATGCTCGCAATGGCCAGGCAAGGCGGCCTAACTTCAATACGGAGTATCTGATGCCATGACTCAAGCCCAGATCTCGAATCAACCTCCTCTTACCGTCGAACGCGAGGTAGGAGAAGTTCCCGGCACGGTGATCTTCCATTTCTCAGGGCCCGTGACCGTGCGCACCGTATTTGAATGCCAGTCACCCGAAGCCGTGAGCAAAATGTTCGACTTGCAATTGATGTTGCCCAACGGCGAGTCGCCGAACGTTAACATCTTTGACCTGACCGATGTGCCTTATATGGATTCGTCGGGACTAGGCATGGTCATCCGGCATTATGTCCGTTGCCAGGACAAAGGCGTTCGGTTTATTGCCGCGGGAGTGAGCGCGCGCGTCCTGGAATTGTTCCAGCTCACCAACGTGGACGCGGTCATTCCGATGATCGGCACAGTTGCGGAAGCGAGTTAGTAGCCCTCAACAGGCTTGGGGGGAGGCATCCGGAACAGGCTCCTCTATTCCCATGGCATCTATGCCCTTGTCGGCTTCACCGCGCTGTTGCTGGCCGGTTTCGGGGGCGTCACCGATCGCCTCATTCCACTCTTTGCGATTGGAGCGTTTCTCGCCTTCACCCTCTCCCAGGCGGGCATGGTTGTCCATTGGAAACGCTCGGATTCGCCGGGGCGCGTCCACCGCATGCTCATTAATGGCGTTGGTGCGTTCGCTACCGGAGTTACCCTTCTGGTCGTCCTGGTCGCCAAGTTTCGCGACGGAGCCTGGATCACCGTCATCCTGGTTCCTCTGCTCATCCTTATCATGTCAGGGGTCAAACGCCACTATGATGGTGACGGGCGCACCATCCACGTCGAAACTCCTATCAACCTCGCCAACCTTGCTGAGCCGCTGGTCATCGTCCCGCTCGACCGATGGACGCGCATTACCGAAAAAGGACTTCGCTTCGCCCTGAAGATCAGCAGCCACATCGAGGCCGTCCATGTCGACGCCGAGGACTGTTCGGGAGAAGTTTGCACCATGTTCGAACGGAACGTGGTGGCTCCGGTGCTGGCCGCGGGTCTTACCCCGCCGGAGCTTGTCCTGGTCCGTTCCCCTTACCGCTTCGTCCTCGTGCCCCTGGTCGATCACATCCTGGAAGTGGAACGCGCACACCCCGACCGTCAAATCGCCGTGCTGGTTCCCGAGCTGGTAGTTCGCCATTGGTGGCAGGCGCCACTGCACAACCAGCGAGCTCAACTGCTGAAGGTCCTGCTCCTTCTTCGGGGCAACCAACGCATAATCGTCATCAACATCCCCTGGTATCTATAGCGGGATCTTGTTTCATTGTTTGGGCGCTCAGCCTGCGATATAAAACGTTTAACCAAGTCCATCAGACCGAAGGCAACCATGAAACAATTCGCTCTCCTATTAGTTCTGGCAGCAGGAACGGCACTAGCGTGCGGCGCGCAGACTCTTGCTTGGCCCGACCCGATGCAGCAGCAGACCTACACTCCGCACCGTGCGTCCAGCACCGACCCTACCGGGGCTAATCATGACTTTCGGACTGTGGCGCCCGGCGCCACGCTGACGCTTTTGGATGAGAATGGGCCGGGGGTGATTGCTCACATCTGGTTCACGATTGCAGATAATGAGCCCTACCACCTGAAACGGATTGTGTTACGCATGTTTTGGGATGGCAATCGATCAGCAAGCGTGGAAACTCCAATCGGGGACTTTTTTGGCCTCGGCCTTGGGGAATACCATTCCTGGCAATCGGCGGTGATTTCCGTAGGAAGCGAGAAAAGTCTGAACTGTTTCTTTCCCATGCCGTTCCAACATCACGCGCGAATCACCATTACTAATGAAGGCGAGCAGCCCATTCATGCCTTCTACTACAACATCGACTACCGTACTTACTCGCGCCCGCTTCCGCCCGGCACGCTGTACTTTCACGCTCAGTACAATCAGGCCCAGCCAAACCGTGGGTGGACAAACAGTTGGAAAAACAATCAGGACGCAATCGTCAATGGCAAGGCCAATCTCGATGGCAAGGATAATTATGTCTGGATGGAGGCAAAAGGACACGGTCAGTACATGGGTGTGACGATGTCTGTGCTGCAAAACCAGGATAAGTGGTGGGGCGAAGGTGACGACATGTTTTTTATCGACGGTGCGAAGACCCCATCCATCGTTGGAACGGGCACGGAGGATTATTTTCTGGGGGCGTGGGACTTCGGAGGAAAGCCATTTTCCTATCAACTCTATGGTGCGCCCGTAGTGGGTGCGGAGCAGGCAGGGAGCAAGTCGAGCGTTTATCGTTTCCACCTCGACCAACCGATCCCATTCGACAAATCGTTCAAAGCCACCATTGAACATGGAAACGCGAATGGCCGCTCAGATAATTTCTACTCCGTTGCTTATTGGTATCAGGCGGAGCCAAGCGAGTCGTTGCCTCCCCTACCCCCAGTGAAGCAGAGAATCCCAAGCTTGCAGCCGGTGGGCGGCCCGGGGAATGCGATGATCCTCTCTTCTCACTGAATGACTTCCAGATCGCCGGCCGTAGTTGGAACGAGATCTCGGATGAGTGGGCACTCCCTCTCAACACCCCGGATTTATCTTCTCGGCAAGCTTTCTCAAATTGTGCACGTCGCTGTCCAACGCCTCCGACAAGCCAGCGAGGACCGCATCCGTTGGCATCAACTTGCCATTAACTATTTTGAGCAGTTCGGCTGGATCCATTGTCAGGCGCTCAGCCAGTTGCTGGATGTCGATTTCGTGTTGGGCACACAGATCCCCCACAACCTTAGTGAATTCGGACACCCGACGTGGATGCATTTCAGGATTCGATTCCATCCGGTCGCGTTCATTCGGTTTGTAGTTAATCGTCATTTGCCCCTCTTTTCTCCAACCTTAGCTTTCTGGTTGTTTCTTTTGCCCGGAATGCAGGTTTGTGCCGGGGGAGAGTAGCGAGCAAGTCGCCTGACGTCGTAGGGACCTAATCGCTTAGAGGCCTTTTACCAAGTACAAGTGCGCGCTCGGAGGGGGGAAACGAGGTCTTGGAGTTAGACTGTACTCTACAGAGGGGGAATTTGTCCCCCTAACTTCCAGATTATTTGATCTATCTTTCAGCCATCGCGTGCGGTTTGGGAGGCAGGTATCTTAGTTTGAGATTCGAACAAGTCCCGCTTTTGGGTCTCATCTTCCGATGGGTCATGCTGGAGTTCCTGGAAGGCCGCGTTTGATTCACTATTTCCTCTCAGCTATGTGATGCTTCTAAGCGATTATTATGTGCGCACGTTTCCCTATGTCGAATGGTGGCCCTGGTCTCGCTTTTGAGACCTGGGCTTTCCGGCAGGGCCGAGTATGCCGCTTCAAGGGGAGCCGCGATCAAGAGGTGCTGGGGGGGTTCCGGTAGTAGAGGCGAACAAAAGTCGAAAATAATTCACAGGATCACTCGAATTGAATGAAAACGGCGCAACGGGAAAGACGCGAATCGATGGCGTCTCCTGCATATAGAATGGCGTGTTTTGCATATCGTAATAGCCGCCAGCCATCTAGAGTTGAGCCATGTACAACGCTAAAGCATTCTCCGCTGCCAGTGCGACGTCGCCGCTTGCTTCCACTACCATTCAGCGCCGCGATCCTACCGAGAACGATGTGCAGATCGAGATCCTGTTCTGCGGCATCTGCCACTCTGACTTGCACCAGGTCCGCAACGAGTGGAAGGACGTCTTTCCCACCGTCTACCCCTTGGTACCCGGCCACGAAATTGTCGGCCGCGTTCTGACAACCGGCTCCGCGGTCACCAAATTCAAGCCCGGCGACATTGCCGCTATCGGTTGCATGGTCGACTCCGACGGCACCTGCGCCGCCTGCAAAGAAGGGCTTGAGCAGTTCTGCCCCAATTTCACTTTGACCTATAACTCTCCCGACAAGCTCGGCGGCGGCGTTACTTACGGCGGCTATTCGGAAAGCATCGTCGTCAATCAGAAATTTGTTCTCAAGGTTCCCTCGACTCTCGACCTGGCGGGAGCCGCGCCCCTGCTCTGCGCCGGGATCACGACTTACTCACCCATGCATCATTGGGGCGTCACCAAGGGTCAGAAAGTAGGCATCGTCGGGCTCGGCGGGTTGGGCCACATGGGAGTGAAATTTGCCCACGCCCTGGGCGCGCACACCGTCCTCTTCACTACGTCGCCCAACAAGAGAGAAGACGCCCTGCGTCTCGGCGCGGACGAGGTCGTGGTCTCGCGCAACGCTGACGAAATGGCCAGGCACGCTTTCAGTTTTGACTTCATCCTCGATGCCGTCTCTGCTGAGCACGACATCAATTCCTATCTCAACCTGCTTCGCCGTGACGGGCATTTGTGCCTCGTGGGCGCGCCCGAAAAGCCGTTGTTGGTCGCTGCATTCAATCTCATCTTCGGCCGCCGCAGCCTCTCCGGTTCACCCATCGGAGGCATCGCGGAAACCCAGCAGATGCTTGACTTCTGCGGCGCTAACAACATCACTGCGGATGTCGAGGTCATCCCTATCCAGAAAGTGAACGAGGCTTACAATAGGCTCCAGAAGGCCGATGTCAAGTATCGTTTCGTCATCGATATGGCCTCTCTCAAAAAATAAGCCTGAAGACCATGAGCAAACACTTCCGGATTCCCGGCCGCCTGCCGGCACGATTGCAAGAGCTTGGAATCCGTGTGTCCCTCATGCTGCAGAATGCAGGTCTGCCTCCAGGGCTTTTCGATGAACCGCGCATTATTGTAACCACCGAAGAGCTCTTTGCCTTGTGGAGGAGCATTGGACAGGCCAGCCCCAACCCCGCCATTGGCCTGGAGCTGGGCACCGAGACCAGGCCCGAACACTTCGACCCGATTGCCCTGGCGGCACTTTCCACCGCGAGCTTTGGCGAAGCCATGCGCCAAATGGCCCGCTACAAGCAACTATCCTGCCCTGAAGAAATCATTCACGAGGCTGATGAGGCGGAGTGGAGCATCCAGTTCCGCTGGTTGCTTGCCGGCGGTGTCGAGCCCGCAGTGCTCACAGACGTCTGCTTTGCCTGGGTACTTTGTGTTGCCCGCCACGGAACGGGAACTCGTCTCTCACCGTTGCGTCTTGAGTTCGTGCGTCCCCGGGCGCACGAAAAAATTCTCCACCGCCACTTTGATTGCCCCATTGTCTTCGGTGCAGCACGCAACGCCATGATTTTTCGGGCGTCCGATGCTGCATTGCCCTTCGTGACCCGCAATGCCGAGCTGCTGGCCATGCTTGCCCCGCAATTCGATCAGGAACTGAAACAGCGCAAAGACCAGGAGACCTTTCCCGAACGCGTCCGCTCCGCAATCCAACGCAAACTTGCTGGACAGCGGCCCAGAATCGAGGAGATTGCCCGCGAACTCCACATCAGCTCCCGCACCCTGCAGCGTCGCCTGCAGGACGCAGGCTACAGTTTCCAGCAAGTCCTTGAAGAAGCCCGCCATCAGCTGGCCCGACACTACCTCAACAATTCATTGCTGGAACTGAACGAGACCGCCTACCTGCTCGGCTACGAAGATGCGAGTTCTTTCGTCCGCGCCTTCCGCACCTGGGAAGGCGTTCCACCCGCACATTGGCGCGGAACGCAACGACACAAAACCGTCCTGTCCAACTAAGACGAAAGAATCTCACTAAAGATCGAGCATGATCCAGGTTGGCGCATGGTCGCTCGAGTTTTCCTGTCCACGCGCCCATCGGTCTACACCGCCATCCACCAGTCGGTCCGCCACCTTCGGCGAGAGCAGAAAGTGATCGAGCCGCATGCCTTTGTCTTTCGGCCACCGCTCAAACTTGTAATCCCAGAATGTCCAGAGCGGTCCATCCGGATGTAGTCTCCGCATCGCGTCGGTCCAGCCTTGTGCCAGCAAACGCGCAAAGGCTTGCCTGCTTTCGGGTTGGATCAAGGCGTTGTCATCCAGCGATCGAGTGGGGTAGATGTCCTGCGGTGTCGGCACCACGTTGTAGTCACCGGCCAACACCACCGGCACGCCGCTCGCCAGGAGTTCGGCCGCATGGGAAATGAGGCGCTCAAACCAGGCCAGCTTGTAGTCGAATTTCGGTCCAGGTTGAGGATTCCCATTAGGGAGGTAGATGGAAGTGACCAGAACTCCCTGAACCGCCGCTTCGATGTAACGGGCCTGGTGATCTTTAGGATTTCCAGGCAAGCTGGCGCGGGTCAAGATGGGAGCGTGCTTTCGCGCGAGAATGGCCACGCCGTTCCAGGACCGCTCCCCTTGCCACACTGCTTCGTACCCGGCTGCCCGAAGGGCATTCGCAGGAAACTGTCCCTGCTCCGCCTTGAGCTCTTGCAGACTCACGACGTCCGGCTCAGCTTTGGCTAGCCAGGCCAGGAGGTTGTCAAGCCGCTTATTGATGTTGTTGATGTTGAACGTCGCGATTCTCACCAGATCCCTATCTGTCTCTGTTCGTTGATTCCGGCTGGCATCATTTTAAGGGTGGAGTGAAATGGACTGCGCGGAACAAAAATGCATATCTGGTTCTGGGGAATCGCTGGTCTACTTGATCATATGATGAAGCGCAGGTCCGCAATATTCGATCTCGACGGGACGCTCACTGATTCGAAACCAGGCATTCTCGGATGCCTTACCAGGGCCCTCGAAGCCCATGGCATCGCCTGGACCGGGTCTCTTGATTGGTTCATCGGTCCTCCCGCTGAAGAGTCCTGGCGCCGCCTCATGCCGGATGGCGACGATGGTCGCCGCGCAGCTCTCGTGCACGACTACCGCTCGTGTTACGACGCCACCGGGTGGGCGGAGAACTCCGTCTATCCCGGTGTCTATGCGGTGTTGCAGAGTCTCCAGGCCTCGGGCTGGCAACTCTTCGTCTGCACCTCGAAGCGCGAAGATTTCGCCGTGCGGATCCTCCAAAAATTCGCCCTGAACCGCTACTTTCTTGCCCTGTACGCGGACACGCCCGGATCGCTCGATCACACCAAGACAGCCCTGCTCCGTCGTCTACTCGAAGAGCAGTCCCTCGATCCCGCCGCCACAGTTATGGTCGGTGACCGCAACTTCGATATCGAAGCCGCCCGCGCCAACGGCGTAACTTCGATCGCCGTCACTTACGGCTACGGCTCGTGCCAGGAGCTGGAATCGGCTCGCCCCGACCACACCTGCAATGTAGTCGAAGATCTCCTCCCGATCTTCTCGGCCCTATTCCAAACACACCCAGGGTTGCGTTCGCTTTAGTGTGTCTAGCTTTTGTTTTCGGAAAGGATCGCTTTTTGGCCGAATTAGCTGATCAGGTAAAAGCATGCGCCGAGGGATATAACATCCTTGAAAAGAAACAAGCCTGTAAAGCTCATGTAACTCATCCCGTGTACATGCGTAATCGCGCCGGGCGTAGTTATGAGCATGGTGCTGGTTGTAAAGAACATGACGGATCCGATGAGTCCGCCTATGATACCGGCTTTGGGAAAGAAATAGCCGCTGATCAGCAAAAGGGCGGCAATGATCTCGGTAAGGCCAATAAAATAGGAGCCGATATAAGGTCCGAATAACTTAAAGTGCCAGCTGGTCAGCGGGCTGTTCGAAACCAGGGGAATTATGCCTTCGGCGCCGGGAGCCGTCATCTTATACGATCCGGCCCAAAGAAGCATCACGATCATGCCTATGCTGATGATCAGGAAAGGAATCTTCCGATCATGGACCCACGCAGCCAGCTTGGTTAGAGTGCTCTTGGCTTTTCCGAAGAGGAAAGCAGAAGAAACGGTCTCTTGCTTCTCGATGTCAATTGATTGATGTGACAGAACCCGATCCATAATTCCTCCTCCTTACCATGGTGTGATGTGGCGGCGTAAAGGCCGTCTGATGAATCATGGGAACGCGGATTGCAAGCGAAATGCCAATCTCGATCCCGGCCGGTGTCACGCTAAGCCGTGTGGGTACCGGAAGATGCTTTGTGTGAGTGGCAAGAAGACCATGCCACAACTGACGGATTAGTGACGGACGCCCAACACTGGCGGGATTTGGTCGTGACGCCGGCGCACGATACCTTTCTCTTGCCAAGAAATTGCTCGATGAACGGTATCGCTTTGAGTTGCAACACAATGATGTAGCCGCGTTCACCGACGATCGAACGTGCAATTTCTGGAAGACCTTCGTTGCTCTGAAATCTCCCAAAAGAGAACGACGCAAGTTCAGATAACCGGACCTTCGCTGTGGGCGAGTCCCTGAGACACATGGTTTCGGCGAGTTGATTCCAGACTGTGGGGACTTGGGTGGACATATTCAGCTACGCGCGGGGACGAGGGCGAGTAGGCGGCCCCAGGCCCTGGCGCCGCCCACACCGTCAACACCCTTAACCCTTGAGGAAGGCCAGCAGATCAGCATTGATTGTTTCGGCATGCGTAGTGGGCATGCCGTGCGGGAAGTCCTTGTATGTTTTCATGGTTCCGTTCTTCAACAACTTCGCAGACTGCGGTCCGGCGGCGACATAGGGAACAATCTGGTCGTCTTCGCTATGCATTACCAACACCGGAATGGTGATCTTCTTAAGGTCTTCTGTGAAATCGGTCTGGGAAAAGGCGACAATGCCGTCATAGTGCGCCTTGGCGCCGCCATCCATGCCCTGCCGCCACCAGTTTGCGATCACGGCTTCAGAAGATTTCACGCCCGGCCGGTTGTAACCATAAAAAGGCCCAGTTGGTACGTCGCGATAGAACTGCGAACGATTGGCCGCAAGCTGCGCCTGCAGATCGTCAAACACTGACTTGGGCAGACCGAGAGGATTGGCGGCAGTCTTCACCATGAGCGGCGGTACCGCGCTGATCAGCGCAGCCTTCGATACGCCGGCCTCCCCACGCCGTGCCAGGTAACGCGTCACCTCGCCCCCGCCGGTTGAATGGCCGACATGGATAACATCCTTGAGATTGAGATGAGCTGTAACAGCGGCCAGGTCGTCGGCGTAATGATCCATGTCGTGGCCGTCGGAGACCTGGGTGGATCGCCCATGGCCGCGGCGGTCGTGGGCGATCACGCGATAGCCATGCTTCAGGAAGAACAGCATCTGCGCGTCCCAGTCGTCGGCCGAAAGCGGCCAACCATGGCTGAACACAATAGGCTGGCCTGATCCCCAGTCCTTGTAGAAGATTTCAACGCCGTCTTTGGTTTTAATCGTGGGCATGTGGCTCCTTTCAAAAATACTTGCTCGCTAGGTTCCTCAGACGTGGACCAAGCCAGCCGATAGTCTCTACCGGACACAGATGCGGGGCTTGCGGGAAGGTTCCGATGAATGATGCGAATCGCCGTATTGACTCTTCCTCTTTGCTTGTTTACTCTAGGCATGTTCAGTCAATGCCTTATGGAAAACAAGGAAAGCACATCGCGCGATCTTTTTCCCGGAGCCCTGGAGATGATGATCCTCGAATCGCTCCGCCGCCAGCCTGCGCACGGATATGCGCTGGTCCAGCACATCCAGCAGCGCTCGAACAACCTGCTGCAGGTGGAAGAGGGTTCGCTGTACCCGGCCCTGCAGCGTTTGCTGAAAGCGAAGCTGGTCAGAGCCGAGTGGACTGTTTCGCCTTCGACCAACCGCCGGGTGCGTATCTACGAGATCACCAAAGCGGGTCTACACCACCTGGAGCGCGAGATATCCAGCTTCGACCGCATGCTGGAAGGCATTCAGATGGTTCTGGGACCCAAGAGGCGCGAGGCGAATTCTTAGGAGGCACTCCACCATGAGCTGGTTAGAGCGAATCTTCCGTCGACGCCATCTTTACGACGAATTAGGCGAAGAGGTGCGCGCACACCTCGAAGAGAAGACAGAGCAACTCATGCGCCTTGAGAATCTTCCTCGGGCCGAAGCGCGACAAGCCGCCCTTCGCGCCTTTGGGAATCCCACGCTTCTCGAGGAACGGAGCCGCGAGGTCTGGCAATGGTCGAGCCTTGAGTCGCTTCTTGCCGACGTGAAGTTCGCTTTTCGCCGATTGAGAAAGTCGCCGGGCTTCGCCGTCACCGTGCTCCTCACGCTGGCGATCGGCATCGGCGCCAACACCGCGGTCTTCAGTGTCCTCAGCAGCGTACTACTAAAACCGCTCCCCTATCCTGATGACGGCCAACTTGTCTCCCTGTCGCTGAATGCCCCAGGCGCAGAGGGTCTCGCCAGCTTCCAGAAGGGACTGCCACTCTCCCCTTCGATGTACTTCACCTTCAGCGAGAGCAACCGAACTTTTCAATCGCTGGGAACGTGGATCGCGCAGAAGGCCAACGTTACCGGGCTGGCGCGGCCTGAGGAAGTGAACATCGTCCTCGTGACCGGCGGAGTTCTCGAAGCGCTCGGGGTTCCCCCTTTTGCCGGCCGAGAGCTGACCGCCGTCGATCAGATCCCCAACGGCGCAAAGAGCGTCATGCTCAGTTATGGATACTGGCAGCGGCGCTTCGGCGGGGACCGTTCCGTCATCGGCCGCACCATCGTCATCGATTCCCAGCCGCGCACAATTGTCGGTGTCATGCCCCGCGGTTTCCGCGTCGTCGACCACGACTTCGATTTCCTGGTTCCGTACGCGTTCGATCGCAATCGGCAAACATTGGGCGGTTTTGGACTGCAGGGAATCGGGCGCCTTAAACCCGGAGTGACCATCCCGGAGGCGAACGCTGACATCGCGCGCCTAATACCCGTCTGGATGCACTCATTCTCGAACGGCCCGAACACCGATTTGCAAACGTATGTCAAATGGAGGATCACGCCGGATTTTCACTCCCTGAAACAGGAGGTACTCGGGAATGTGGGGAGCGTTCTTTGGGTCGTGATGGGCACGATCGGAATCGTGCTATTAATCGCCTGCGTCAATGTAGCCAATCTGCTGCTGGTTCGCGCCGAGGCGCGCCAACTCGAGCTCTCCGTCCGCGCCGCGCTCGGTGCTGGCCGCGGCAGGATCGCGCGTGAACTGCTTTTTGAAAGCGTGTTGCTCGGCCTGCTCGGGGGGACTTTGGGAATCGGTGTCGCTGTGGCAGCCGTGCGCTTCCTGGTTTCCATCGGTCCGGCGAATCTGCCGCGCCTCAATGAAATCTCTCTCGACGCAGGTTCGCTTCTGTTCACCTTCTTGCTCTCGCTTTTGTCGGGCCTGTTCTTCGGCGCGATTCCTGCCTGGAAGTACTCGCGCAGTCGCGTCGCCGTGAGTCTCGGCCCAACACGCAGCGTCAGTGCAAGCCGGGAGCGGCACCGGTCCCGCAACATACTGGTTGTCGCACAGGTCGCCATGGCCCTTGTGCTCCTGGTCTGCGCGATGCTCATGGTCCGCACTTTTCAACAGCTCCGCATGGTCGATCCGGGATTTACGGATGCCCCCACTTTGCAGACCCTGCACATTGCAATTCCGGAAACCTCGATCGCCGATCAGCGCATGGTCACCCGCGTCGAGAACAACATCGCGGATAAGCTCGCCGCCGTTCCAGGCGTGACCTCCGTCGGATTTGCCGCACTGGCCCCCATGGAAGATGGTGGGCATGGTTGGAGTTACATTCATGCAGAAGGCAAGATCTATGCGGGTGATCCGCCGATTCGGTTCTACAACTACGTCTCTCCTGGCTATTTTCAGGCCCTGGGCACTCGTCTGGTTGCAGGACGCGATTTCACCTGGAAGGAAATCTACGACCTTCGGTATAAGGTGATCGTCTCAGAAAACCTTGCCCGCGAAGAGTGGGGCAGTGCCGACGCCGCCATCGGCAAACGCATTCAGCAGGGAAGTGGTCTGCCTTGGTACCAGGTGATCGGGGTGGCCCAGGATCTGCGGCAGAACGGCGTCGATCAAAGAGCGCCGGCAATCGTCTACTGGCCGGTCTTCACCGTCGGTCCCTGGCTCTTCCCTCCTCGCTCGGTGACGTTCGCAGTGCGCAGCAGCCGGGCCGGTACTCAAGGTTTCCTCAAGGAGGTCGAGGAAGCCGTCTCCAGCGTCAACGCTGACTTGCCCGTGGCAGCCCCGCTCACCATGCAGGAGATCTACTCGAAGTCTCTGGCGCGCACTTCCTTCACACTTCTGATGTTGGCAATTGCCGCCACGATGGCGCTCGCCCTCGGCATCATCGGCATCTACGGTGTGATCTCCTACGCCGTATCGCAGCGCACGCGCGAGATCGGCATTCGCATGGCGCTCGGCGCCCAGAAGCGCGAATTGCGGTTGATGTTCGTGCGCTCGGCTTTGGCTCTGACCGGGATTGGCATCGTCATTGGCCTCGGGGCTGCATTTGCAGTCTCGCGTTTGATGAGGACGCTATTGTTTGGCGTCAGCCCCCTGGACCCGCTCAGCTTCGCTGCCGTTCCTCTCATCCTGGCATCGGCGGCGGCGCTGGCGAGCTTTCTGCCTGCCTCCCGCGCTGCCGCTGTGAATCCTGTCGATGCGCTCAGAGCCGAGTAGTGTGACTCCCGGGACCCGGCGCTATCGTTCACTCAGGAAGTCCATGAGCAACTTCGGGACGATGAGCCCGAAGCTCATCGCCAAGATAACGAGAACCGCGAGCCACCCGTCGGCCAGCGTTGCCCCCATCAGATCCCATGTTGGTTGCGCAGCGGTGGATAGTTGCGTGAGGCCGCTGGCCATCCTGAACATGAGCACCCCAGGCACCATGGAGACGACAGAGGCAAATCCAATGGCCGCGAACGGCATCTGGAAACGCCGCGAGACCGGCCCAATGACCAGGCCAACTACCAGACAGGCAACAAACGCACCCATCGGTGCGCTGGCGCCCAATGCGGTAAGTGCGACCCACCTGAGAACATGGGCTACCGTGCCGACCGCCACCGGCCAGGCGAGCATCCGCCAGGGAGTGGAAAAGAAGACGCTGTAGCAGGCGACCGCGAGACCCGCCGCAAGCGCGTCATGCCATAGAGGCAAGCCTCGCGCGGCCGGGTCCACTGGCAGGGACACACTAAAAAGTGCGAGCCCAAGCAGCAGTCCCGTCGAAATGGCCACCACGATGAGCACGGCATAAATCAGCCGCGCCGTTCCGAGATTCATGCGGCCCCTGATCAGGTCCAACATGCCATTGAGGAAATGCGGTCCCGGCACCAGCACCATGCAGGGGCATACCGCGACCAGACGTAGCGACGAACTGAGTTGAAATCGGACGGCCAACGCTCCAACTACGCCGGCCACCAAGGCCGCACTAAAGGGTTGCAAAAAAACATTTGTGCTGTAACGCGCCAGGGTCCGGCGCAAAACGGCGCCCGCGGCCGCGCTCAAAAAAATGAGCGCCGCCGTGCTCAGGTGTTGGACGCCGAACAGCACCGCCAAAGCCACTGCGCCGGCCGCCGCCGCTAACGTGAATAACCACGTCGGTGCAGGTGGCGCCGCTGCGATTTTCGTGATGGCCTCCATTGCGTGGGCCGGAGCCAGCCGGCCGCCACACAACTCCTCAACCGTGCGCAAAGTCGAAGCTACGCGATCCATAGCCACTCCGATAGGAGCGGCTGAAATCGCCGAAATAAATGTGCCGTCAGTGTCCTCGGTTTGAACCTCCAGCTCTCCCCAGCGCGGGAAGATCGTGGCGCGAAGCCCCAGACATTGGCCCAAGCGCTCGGCTGTGCTTACGGTCAGCTGCGTGGACTCGCCGTTGTCAAACAGAACTCGTGCAAATGCAAGGATGAGATGCGAGCGTTCCTCCCGTGTCATGCTGGCATCGAATGACATCGGTGGAACGACTGCAGGCGTCATCTGAACCCTCCAAATAACAACTCCGTGGAAACGGAGCCAGCCCGAAAACATGCAAGCCGGCTCCATATCGGGGATGTCAACTTTTGCTGAGAGCCCTTACCCTAGGCAGCAACAGGCTCTGCTACGTAAGGCCGTACCATCTTCTTCGGATCGACAACCCGGTCGAACTCCTCCTCAGTGACGAAGCCCAACTTCAGCGCCGCTGCCTTGAGCGTGAGATCGTTGTCCATCGCATAATGGGCAATCTTCGACGCCTTGTCATAACCGATCACCGGCGAAAGCGCGGTGACCAGCATGAGCGACTCTTCGACAAACTGGTGGATCTTCTTAAGATTGGGCTCGGTTCCTTCCACCAGGAATTTCCGGAAGTTCGTGCAGGAATCGGTCATGATTGTAATGGAGTGAGTCACATTGAAGATGATGAGCGGCTTATACACGTTCATTTCCAGGTATCCGCCTGCGCCGCCAAAGCCAACGGCGGAGTCATTCGCCATCACCTGAACCGCGACCATCGCCAGAGCTTCGGCCTGCGTCGGGTTTACCTTCCCCGGCATGATCGAGGAGCCCGGTTCGTTCTCTGGAATCTTCAACTCTGCGAAACCTGCTCGTGGACCGCAGGACATGAGGCGGATATCATTGGCGATCTTGTAAAGTGAGACGGCCAGCGTGCGCAGTGTGCCGGAAAGCTGCACCAGGGCGTCGTGAGCCCCCTGGACCGTGAATTTGTTGGGCGCCGTGATGAAGGGCAGGTTGGTAAGCTTGGCAATCTCGGCTGCGGCCGCCTCGGCGAAACCGGGCGATGAGTTGATACCGGTGCCCACCGCAGTACCGCCGAGCGCGAGACGATAGACACCCTTCAGCGCATCTTCCATCCGCTCGAGATCATCCGCGAGCATACCCGCATAACCTGACCATTCCTGACCGAGGGTAAGCGGGGTAGCATCCTGCATGTGCGTGCGGCCGATCTTGACGATGTCGTCCCACGCGGAGGCTTTGGCTGCGATCGCATCGTGCAGCTGCCTGACCGCCGGAATAAGCCGCTGCTTCACATTGACCGCGGCTGCGATATTCATGGCGGAAGGGAACGAGTCGTTTGACGACTGTGACATGTTGACATGGTCGTTCGGGTGAACGGGAGTCTTGCTGCCCAGCGGCGTGCCGGCGATTTGCGAACAGCGGTTCGAGATCACTTCGTTCACATTCATGTTGAACTGCGTGCCGCTGCCGGTCATCCAAACATGCAGCGGAAACATGTCATGATGCTGCCCGGCGAGAATCTCGTCGCACACCTGAACCAGCAAGTCGTGCCGCTTCTGATCGAGGCGCTCACCGGCAAAATTCGCACCGGCGGCGCCCTTCTTCAGGATGGCGTAAGCAGTAATCATTTCGCGGGGCATCAGGTCCTTCCCAATCGAGAAGTGTTCAAGCGAGCGCTGGGTTTGTGCGCCCCAGAGCTTATCGGCGAGGACATCGACCTCGCCGAGACTGTCGGTTTCTTTGCGAATGTCTGGCATCATATTCTCCTTTTGGCCGGCACCCTTGCCGGAATATGGGGTTTGGTTTTTCCGATTTATCTTTCCTAAAACTCCACTTTTGCTCTGAACCCAAAAACGACGGCATGTCCGGTTCCCGCGCCTGCGTTCTCGTAGTATTGGATGACCGGCTGCAGAAGAAGCATCGGCAATGGGTCGAGGAGCGCGTTGAATTCGACGGCGTGCTCCGGCTTCCAAGGCGGCGCGCCTTTCGGAACAAATTGCTGGCTCAGGCGGTTCTGCACATAACCAAGCGATATCGTGTTGTGAAACGGCAGAGGCAGCGGCTCGTTAAAGCGGAACCCCACCGTCAGCATCGTATTGTTGCGGTTCACGTTCGCTGGGCTCCAGTCGTACGCGATCGTTCCATCCAGGCCTTTTGCCCGCTGCGGATCAACCCGCCAAAGCGCCTGATTCGCCGTCCAGTACAAGAGGTAGTTGCCTGATCGGGATACACCCGACGCCGTCCTGAAAGTGGAAGGATTGTAAGAGGCGCCGAACTGGTAGAGCCCTGAGTATCCTTTTCGGCTCTCGACGTTGTCGAAGGCGCGGACGGATGTCGCCCTCTTGCCCGGGGTAAAACCAATCTCCGAGATGCTTACCGGGACGCCGCGAAATTGTGGAACCAATCCGGTTGGGTTATGGGCAAAGGGATTGCGGTCTTCAGCCTCGACCATCGATTTCACGTAAAGGCTGCGAACGGGAACAACGCGCATCTCTGCTGCGGGTGTAGAAGGAGGGTCAAAGGACTCGTAATCTGTGAACAGATTGCCCAGCGCGTACCCCATTGGCTCGAAGATGAAAGACGCCGCATCGTGCTGGGCCCCATAGAAGTCCTGGCCTGCGAACTGACCGATCCGCGCCGCGAGGCGTTCGTCCAGCCATCGTTTCTCCAGCCACCAGGAATCCAGCCGGCAGGTATTCATACTGGACATCCCGCTCGGGCTGGTCAGCAGTCCCAGGTAAGTTCCCAGGTTGCCTCCGCCCTGCCACAGTGCTGTCGCATGGAAATACAACCCGGGCTGTTCCAGCAACGCACCGAAATCGATGTCCACCGTGCCACGAAAACGATTCCAACTCGCAAAGCGCTCTTCTTTGTTGCCTTCGATGTTGGAGAGGGAATCGCTGACGTACTGAAAATCGAAATGGACGCCGCGTTGTTCCAGCCGTGTTCTTTCGCCGCCCCACTGGCCGAAAAGATGGCCGTGCGGGCCCATTCCGGTCTCATGGCTGTCCGGGCCGCTGAGAGTCTCCTCCGGCTTCTGGCCCTGCAAACACACCGGCGCCAACAGCGTAAAAAAGCCGGAGCAAGCCCAAAAAACAGTGCTAAGCATTCGCACGTTCATAGAGGAACCGTCAGCCAGGGGGCCTTCTAAACGATGCGGGCACTCAGGAGTTGGTCTCTTTCCTCTTGATTTGGTCTTTTGCCGCGCCGCCGGCGGATTGAGGTAGAGCGTGTGCCTTCCGCCCGGCGCTCGCAAACCCTAACCTCTATTAATCAATGATCAACCGCAGGGCGGTCGACAACCGCCCTGTCGTGCCTCGGGAATAAAGCTGCAACAGCCAAACTGAACATTCGCCCGCGCCATTTTCGAAACTCCAACGCGACAACACTGACACTTTCCCCTCACCGGTCCTGCCCGGCTGCTGTGGGGGCAGAGGTCACGCGAAAACTGTTTCCTGGTGGTAGATTTGGTGGGAACCGGGATGGATACCGGAAGACCACTGGCAGACAATCATGTCGAACGTTAGGCGCTATGGTTTTGCAGTTGTCTTTGTCTTTCTCGCCGCGTTGCCGGCGCTCCTCCTGCAACACTACAAATTCCACGACGTCGAGCTGGCGTTCTTGCTGTTTGCTGTGGCGCTCACTGCCTGGTACGCCGGGAGCGGCCCCGCGGTGCTGTCAATTGTGCTGGCGAGCCTTTGCTTCGACTATTTTTTCCTGCCGCCGCTATATTCCCTTGCATTGGGCCTCCAGGATGTTCCCGCGTTGGTGGCCCTGATCGCGTTCGCTGTGCTCTCTACGTGGTTTGCCGCAATCCGGCGCCGCATCGAAGCAGATCTGTTGGCCGCCCGGGATAAACTTCAGCAGGAGGTGGCGGAGCGAACCCAGCAGGCCAGGGAGATTCGCGTTCTCAATGAGGAACTCGAGAAACGGTCCCTGGCTCTCGAAGGCAGCAACAAGGAATTGGAAGCGTTTGCCTACTCGGTGTCCCACGACCTTCGTGCCCCCCTACGCCATATGGCCGGATTTGCGGAGCTGCTGCAGAAAACCGCGGCCTCGAAGCTGGACGACAAGGCCCAACGCTACCTCCGCACCATCCTGGACTCAGCGCAACGGATGGGCAACCTGATCGACGACCTTCTGGCTTTCTCCCGCATAGGACGGGTGGAGACGCAAAAGGCTGCCGTGAACCTGGACCAGCTGGTAAAAGAAGCCATGGGCGAAGTGCAGCAGGAGACCCACGGCCGCGAGATACAGTGGAGAATTGATAAGCTGCCAGTCTGCTATGGAGACCAGTCCATGCTTCGGCTGGTTCTTGTAAACCTGCTGTCGAATGCCATCAAGTTCACCCGTGCACGGGCCAAGGCGGAAATCGAAGTGGGATGCGGCAACGGAAGCGCGGATGAGGTGGTGGTCTTTGTGAAGGACAATGGCGCCGGTTTTGATATGAAATATGTGGATAAGCTGTTTGGAGTGTTCCAACGGTTACATCATGTGGATGCATTTGAAGGTACCGGCATAGGGCTGGCTACGGTTCAGCGCATTATTCACCGTCATGGCGGGAAGGTCCGGGCGGAAGGTGCTCTCGATCGGGGCGCCACTTTCTATTTCTCTGTTCCAAAATTCCAGGATGGGATAAAAGCGTGATTCAAAGACTTGGACGTATTTTGATGGTCGAGGACGACCCCAGTGATGTGGAACTGACTCTGACCGCCCTTGAGGATTACAACCTCGCTAATGAGGTGGTGGTGGTTCGCGATGGGGAAGAAGCTTTAAATTATCTCAACTGCCAGGATAAGTACGCGGAGCGGGCGAGCGGTAACCCTGCCGTGATGCTGCTGGATCTTAAGTTGCCCAAGGTTGACGGGTTGGAAGTCTTGCGGCAGGTTAAGTCCAACGAGGCGCTGAAATTGATTCCTGTGGTGGTGCTGACGTCCTCTCATGAAGAGAAGGATTTGATCGCCAGCTACAAGCTGGGCGTGAACGCCTACGTGGTCAAGCCGGTGGATTTCCACCAGTTTGTCAATGCCATCAAGGAGCTTGGCGCGTTCTGGGCGGTGATCAACGCGCCCCCTCCCGGGAGTTGAAAGTGAGCACGAACCACCCTCTGCGTATCCTCTCGCTGGAAGACGATCCGAACGACGCGGAGCTTATAAAGGAACTGCTTCAGAGCGAAGATATCGCTTGCAAATTATCGCGGGTCGATACCCAGGCGGCTTTCCTTGCCGCGCTCCAACAAGACGGCTATTGGTATCGATCTGGGCTTCGATCTGATCTTGGCCGACTACACGCTCCCCTCCTTCGATGGCCTCTCGGCGTTGAGGCTTGCCCTGCAGCTCCGTCCGGACCTGCCGTTTATTTTCGTCTCCGGAACCTTGGGTGAAGAAGTCGCCATCGAAGCACTCAAGCTCGGCGCGGCCGATTACGTGCTCAAGACGCGGTTGTCGCGGTTGGCGCCGGCTGTCGCTCGGGCGTTGCGCGTGGCTACAGAGATATCTGAACGAAAGCGGGCAGAGAAGGCGCTGCGCAGCAGCGAAGCGTTCCTGGCAGAGGCGCAGCGCCTGAGCCGCACGGGCAGTTTTGGCTGGAACGTGGTGACCGGCGAAATCACCTGGTCGGACGAAACTTATCGCATCTTTGAATTGGACCTGGGGACCAAGCCGACGCTTGAGCTGGTGCGGAAACGAACACACCCGGAAGATCGAGAACTCGTCGGCCAGATCCTCGGTCATGCTTCCAACGGCGGGACCAGTTTCGATGTTGAACATCGTCTGCTGATGGATAGCGGTGCCGTCAAGTATGTTCGCGTGGTTGCGCATCTCCTTTCCTCCGACGATCCGGCCGAGGTGCTCTTTGTCGGTGCGGTCACCGATATCACAGAGACCAGGCAGGCGGAAGTGGCCCTGCGGCGCAGCGAAGGTTACCTGGCGGAAGCGCAGAGACTGACGCATACCGGCAATTGGGTCTGGAGTTCCGTTGCCCGGCAAAGTATCCACTGGTCCCTGGAGCATTACCGCGTGTTTGGCTTCGATCCGGCCGTGGGGATCCCGACCGATGAAGAATTCGCTCGGCGCATCCATCCCGACGACCGCGACCGCGTCGTGCGCTTCATGGAAAAAGCCATGTTTCAGGACCGGTCGGATTTTGAGATTGACTTCCGCATTGCGCTTCCCGGGGGCGCGGTCAAATATATCCGTGCCATCGGTCGTCCCATACTCGATCCATCCGGAGAGTTATCGGAGTGCGTCGGAACCGCAATGGATGTGACCGAGCAGCATCAGGCGAGAGCTGCTCTGGAGACCGCGTTTGCGGAAATAAAAACGCTGCAAGACCAGCTCTACAAAGAAAATATCGCCCTCCGCGAAGAAATTGTCCGAACCTCGATGTTTGAAGAGATCGTCGGCGAGTCACCGGCCTTGCAGACGGTGTTGGCACGCGTGACCAAGGTCGCGCCGACGGATTCCAGTGTGCTGGTGACCGGCGAAACGGGAACCGGCAAGGAGCTGATTGCACGCGCAATTCATAACCGGTCGCAGCGCGCGGCAAGGGCCTTTGTCAGCGTGAATTGCGCCGCCATCCCCACCTCCTTAATCTCGTCAGAACTGTTTGGCCATGAGAAGGGAGCGTTCACCGGAGCCACACAACGCCGCCTGGGCCGCTTTGAGTTGGCCGAAGGGGGGACGATTTTCCTCGACGAGGTGGGGGAGCTGCCGCCGGAGACCCAGATTGCCTTGCTCCGGGTTCTGCAGGAGCGAGAGTTTGAGCGCGTTGGCGGTAACAAGGTTATTCGCGCCAACGTGCGGGTGATCGCCGCCACCAATCGAGACTTGCAACAGCTTATTGAGGAGGGCGCGTTTCGCGGCGACCTCTACTACCGCCTCAATGTTTTTCCCATCGAGATGCCCCTTCTGCGCCAGCGAAGAGAAGACATCCCGCTGCTGGTTGAATATTTCATCGACCGTTACTCGAGTAAGACTGGTAAAAAAATTCGGGGTATTGAGAAGTCGACCCTTGACCGGTTGAAGTCCTATGCATGGCCGGGAAATATTCGCGAGCTGCAGAACGTGATCGAGCGTTCCATTGTTCTTTGCGAAGGGGAGACGTTCACGGTCGACGAAAGCTGGCTCTCGGTGAATTGTGGTGAGCCCGACCGAGCCCCGCGCACGCTCCTGCGGATCCCTCCGTCGGAGGAGAAGAAGACAATCGAGGCTGCGCTCGCCGAGGCGCAAGGGCGGGTTTCGGGTCCGGCCGGGGCTGCGGCCAGGCTTGGAGTGCCCGCCACTACTCTGGACTCCAAGATCCGGGCCCTGGGGATCAACAAGCACCGCTTCAAGACGTCGTGATTTAACGATTTTCGTAATTTCCCGAACTTCGTAAATTTATCTGGCTATAAGTCTCTTATTATGTGAGACCTGCAAATGGCTGCTGAGTTGCACCCTTACTTAACAAATGCTTCAGATTCTCAGATCCGAAGACATGGGCCTGGTCACCTTTACCCTTAGCGGCCGGATTGACGAGGAGCAAGTGGCCGAGTTGCAGAAGCTCCTCGAAGCAGAGGCGGGAGGAAATTCGAAAGCCGTTTTGGATCTGGCGGACGTGCGGTTGGTTTATCGGGAAGCGGTGAAGTTTCTTGCGGATTGTGAGGCTGGCGGGGTCGAGTTGAGAAATTGCCCGCCGTATGTTCGTGAATGGATTGGGAAAAGGGAAAGGTTAACGCTATGAATCGTAGCATTGGTGGAATGCGAATGTGACTGCGATGGGTGCGGAAACCCTTGGCAGGCGACAAAACGGCCGCGCTCAACGAAGGTCCCGTCACGTCGTTCAGGAGCAACTGAGCCGGGAACAGAATCTTCGGCTGGAGGAACGGCATAACGAGCGCGAGCAGATTGCCCGTGAATTGCACGACACGCTCTTTCAGGGCTTTTTCGGTGCATCGATGGTGTTGCACAACGTGGTCGATGCAATGCCTGCGGATTCGCCCGACAGGCACTCCATGGGAAGGGCATTACAAGTCGTTCGCAGGGTGCTGGAAGAAGGCCGCGCTGTTCTGCAGGGGCTACGGGCGCCGAGTTTCGCGCCCGCTAGTGTCGAGCTTGAGCTTTCCGGGTTGGTGGAGGACTTTGCGCCCAGCGGGGTGCGCTGTGAAATCAGTGTGACCGGAACCCCGAAGGCATTGCGGGACGGCGTCCAGGAGCAAATTAATTTGATCGCGAGGGAAGCGATGGTCAATGCGCTGCACCATTCTGGAGCGACCTGCATTGAAGCCGAGGTCGAGTATTCCCCTCGCCGGCTGCGCGTGATTGTGCGCGACAATGGCCGCGGCATCGACCCGCAGGCGGTCAGAGCGCGGCGGGATTCGCACTGGGGCTTGGTGGGAATGCGCGAGCGGGCGGAAGGGATTGGGGCGGCACTCGAGATATGGAGCAGGCCCGGGGCTGGAACGGAAGTAGAAATTATGATTCCGAGCCAGGCCTTCGCCGGATCGTGCGCCTGAGGGTCCACTGAGCGCCTGCTAAAAAACCGCGGGTCCCTCCGCCACGTTTACCTTCTGTTCAGCAACTTTTCTCTCTCTTCAAGCGCCTACCCTTTGTCAGCGGCCTCCGCCGTTCCCCGGGAACTCCTGAAGCCGGTTAGCATGAAGACCGGATCAAAGAACCCCGGAGACTAGTTTGAAATCGGAACAAACCGCCCCGCCCATCTGGATGATGGGGCTATCGAATTCCTCGTTCGGGCTCTACGGGGGCCTGGCGTTTTTTGCCATACCTCAGATGCTGTCGTCGCAGCATGTTTCCGAGGCGAGGATTGCCGGCATTACGGCGGCAGCGTTGTCTCCGAATTTCTGGGCGGTCGTGTTTGGACCGATGCTCGATGTGCGCTTCAGCCGGCGCTGGTATGCGACGCTCTTTGCTGGGCTGGCGTCTCTGCTGGCGGTCATCGCGCTGCTGAACCTCCACCATCTTGTCATTCTCGAAATCGCCCTGGTGACAGGCTCTGCTGCGGCGATTCTTTCGACAACGGCGCTCGGTGGATGGCTTTCAACCGTCGTGCGCAAAGAGGACGAGAACAAGCTGAGCGCGTGGTTTAATTTTGCCTACATCGCCGCCATGGGCTTGAGCATGGGAGTGGGGGGCGAGCTGGTGCGCAACCTGCCGCTCTGGCTGGCAGCGGGTCTTGTGGGAGCGATTGTCTTTCTCCCCGCGACCATCTTCCTCTTGATTCCCGCTCCAGGCCCGGACCGCCGGTTGGCAGGTGAAAGCTTCGCTCAGTTCAGCCGCGAGATCCTGTTGCTTTTGCGCCGGCGCGAAGTGTTGATCACCCTGCTGCTCTTCCTCACTCCCTGCGGTTCCTTCGCGTTGACCAACATGTTGGGAGGGCTGGGCAACGATTTCAGCGCCTCACCCAGGATGGTAAGCCTGGCTGGAGGAGTGGGGGCAATCGTTCCCGGCATGGTGGGGTGTCTGCTCTTTCCTTTGCTCGCCAAACGGATGCCGCTACGCCTTCTCTACCTGGCTAACGGGACACTGGGCGGCCTTTTTACCTTGAGTCTGCTGGTGCTGCCCCATGCACCGTGGACCTTTGCAGCTGCGCTTCTGGGTGAATTTCTCTTCCAGGCGATCTCGTATACGGGCACGGTCGCGCTTTCGTTTGAGGCCATCGGGGAAAATAATCCGCTAGCCGCGACTACTTTTACCTTTCTTATCGCTGCCACCAACGTTCCGGTGGCGTACATGTTGTACCTCGACGGGCGAGCTTACGCGATGGGCGGGGTGCGCAGCAGCTTCGCGGCCGATGCGCTTATCAGCATTGTGGTGTGCGTGTTGATCGGCTGGCTGCTGTCCCGCCTTCCAGGAGAAGCCTTTCGTGCAGCGATGCCGGCTGTCGATGCGGCGCAGACGCTGTCGCAGGATGAGTGATCGAGGCCGATCGGCGCAGCTCCGCCGAGAGAGATGAGGAGAGAGATAAGGGGAAAGCATACCTACTGCGGCGATTCTCGGGGATACGTATGCTGTTCCACTAGTGTCCGGTTGGATGTCGAACAAAATGAGCTGACTAGCGTGGCAGTGCAGGTGAGAGCTTGAGATAGCTTGCTGCAAGGCGCATGAAATCTGTGTTTTTCAAAGATGGAGACAGAGAGAATCTGTTGACAAGTGTAGAGTGAAGCGTCGAGTTGGAGTTTTTTCTCGATGATGGCGATCAGGGCATAGGTGGCGATGACGCACCAATTCTGCGTCTTGACCGCGTTCTTGGAGGATAGCTCAGACAGAGCTCAACGGTGGTTGCATGCGTGAAGTGCTTAGAATTGCCTGCGGACGGGCATTCCGCGTTGGATGTGCGATGGCAGGGGATTAACAGCCTGCGGAAAAAGTCGCGAACCGCTTGAGAAGCAGCCACTAGGGCTAAAGCCCCGAATTTTATTACCCGAGCGTTTAAGCGGGTTTGAAAACCCGCTTCCCCGGACTAAAGTCCGGGGCTACACCCGGACCAGAGTTTTTCCGCAGCCTGTTCAGCCGTGCCATCAATAACGCCGCCATACCCGGCTTGTAGCCAAATCTCTTATAGCTACGGCCCGATAAAGTCGTGCCCTGATACAAAACTAAAACCCTGCGTCGCAAAACCGCATCAGTCGTTTCAAATCGTGGACACCTCCGAATGTTCAAAAACCATATTCAATGCTGCACTTACAGCCATCCCCAAACAAACGAACCGGACACTAGTGATGCTGTTCCCTCATCTCGTCTTGAGGTGTAGCCGGTGAGTATTCCGGCAACATGCGCGAAGAGGCACGGAACACGTGGTAATCCGCAAAGGAATTATCGTCCAGCGCCGTCTGAAAGGGGCCGAAGGTGTTGAATCTCTCACCCCATTCATGGATTCCCACAATCGTGCGCGCTCTTAAAATGGCGATGCCTCTCACGATGCCAATATAAGTTTTGCCCCCGATTTCCACTGGGCCATATTCGACCAGGATGCCGTGCCGGAGAATCGGGAGATTGTCTTGCAACTCTGCCTCTATCGTCAGCCGAAGGATGGCCCCGCTCTCTGGATCAATCGCGATCTCTCCGTGATATCCGGTCAAGCGTTGGAAAGGACCATTCCCGTCACCATTATCCAAAAGACAACAGTAAGCTACCTGGTAATGCGATTTCTCCTTCGGGACCATGTAGTGGAAGACAGCCTGGAGTCCGGTTGCACCCTGCTCCCAGTGATCCCAGACCAAATCGCCGCGAGCGGCGTCTACGGCTGCGGTGAGAACGGGGCCAAACTTGACACTCATCTTTAGGCTCGCTTCTCCCTTTTTCTGCTCCTTTCCCTTCACTAACTCTTTAACTTCGTCACCATTACGGTAGAGTACGGTTGCTCGGGAAGTACCCGCCAGATACAACGACGAATCGCCCACCGCTGTCTTCCAGGTTTGGCCAGGCTTGAGCGCCGACTCGCGATAGCGAAGCGTTGTGCGCGTCGCGAAGAAGTTTGGCAATTTTGGAATCGTCTGCAGCAGGTAGTCGATGGTTCGCGATTGCATCTGTTGTTGCGCAGCGAGATCTGGCGGCGCACGGGCGCCCACCTCGGCAGGCGGAGGGTCCATGAACGCCGAAGCATCGGCTAGAGCCACAAGCGCAGCCCAGGCTTTCGCCCCAGGCAATCGGGCTTTCCACGACAAGAGGCTTGCGCCGCTCATCCGCTCGTTCAACTCCAAGCCAGAAAGTTGCCGCGAGATGTCTGTAGCTGAATCGCCTCGAGCCGCCTCCAGGGTTCGCTCCAACTGCTCTACAGTGACGCGCCTGGACGCGAGATTAGAATGATCGTAATAAACCGGCTGATCATAGTACCCGGTGTTGGTGCGCGCCACCAAGCCTGGCTTGCTGACTTGCACCTTAATGTCGTGATACTCGTCCACTGCATCTGTGCGTGGGGGATTGAAGGAGATGGTGTAGAAGGTGCTTACGTCCTCAACGCACTGGCCGATCATTCGCGCCAGGTCACTTGTATTTTCGAGGACGCGACCGCCACTCTGCGTTGCGAGCACTTCCAAAGCGAGGTCGCGTGGATTCGATTGCGCCGCGGATTTTACACCTTGTAGAAAGAACTGATAGGGAAAACCGCGAGGCGGCTTTCGCCAGAAAGTAACGCTGCAAAGCGTGATGCGAGCCTCACGGATGCGAGTAGAGAACTCGGTCGTCCAATCAAAAGATCGTGCACCATCTGCACCACCATAGCCGACCCAGACGAGTAACTTCCTGCCAGGCTTCCGCCGTTCTTCCAGGACAATGGAACCGAGAGCTCTGAGAGCTGTTTGGACATGGAGTGGCCGGCTTCGGAAGGGCTGGTTATCGCGTAACATCCCATCGTCCAAGGTGTTATCGTCCTCGTCCAGCGAAAGTTGGCGCAGTCCGTTCTTATGAGAGATTTCATCCGCCAAGGTGAACCCGTCGGTCGAAGGTTGGTTTGTCAGAGACAACCCCGCATCGGAAACCCGATAGATAGATACCGGCTGGGAGAGGTGTCCGCCGTTTTGCCGAAGAAACTTCTCGACCTCCGGCTGCACATCGGGTACGTCCTGGGCCAGATGGTTGACCTCGTCTATGACCAGAATGACTTCAACGGGAGGATCGGGCTTCGCAGAGATTTTGTCGAATGCGCTAAAGGAGAGGATCTTGTTTGGTTGGCCGTTATCGAGCAGCGCGAACTCGTTGCTCCCAAGGCCGGATACGGGGCTTCCCGACTGATCGGTCACGACAACATCGAGCTTGATGCGGCCTTCCGCCGATATGGATTGCTGGGCGCAGAGAGAGACCGTAAGGAAAATGCCCAATGCTTGCGGGAAGATAATCGATAGCAAGTGGCGTGATGCCCCTCTTTGAAGCATATTGGTCATTCGAACAATCGTTGTCGCTCCTTTTATCGCTCAGATTCTAATCTCAGAAGGGTATTCCAAGTTTTGAGTTCTCCGCAGCTTTGACTTAGGGGTACACTCGCCGGTTAGAAGTTAAATTCAGGAGGAAATAAAAATGGTCGCGATCACCCGGCGGGCATGGCTACAGGGGGCCGCTGCCCTGGCGATTACCTCTTCCACTTGGGCCCGTGCGGTGGGCGTCGCCACAACAAGCCCGGCGGAGCTACCGCGTGCGCGGCCACCGGTTGGTGCACGGCATTTTACCAGTGAAGCGGTCGAGACAGCCATCCAGCAAGTACAAAAGCAAATTCCTGACCGGCCGCTGGCGACGATCTTCGAGAATTGCTTTCCCAATACGCTGGATACCACCGTCTTCCCGGGTAGCCACGATGGTAAGCCAGATACCTATGTCGTGACCGGCGACATCGATGCCATGTGGCTGCGTGATTCCTCGGCGCAGCTAGTGCCGTACCTTCCCTTGGCAAAGCAGGATAATCAGCTACGCGAGCTGCTGGAGGGTGTCATTCGCCGCCAGGCACGAATGATCCTGATCGACCCTTATGCCAATGCGTTCATGCGCGATGCTACGGCGCCGCCCCTCAGCTGGGCAGTGAACGATGAGACGAAACACTATCCTGGCGTTGGCGAGCGCAAGTGGGAAGTGGATTCGCTTTGCTATCCCATCCGCCTGGCGTACAGCTACTGGCAACACACAGGGGACACAAGCCCTTTCGATGCTCAGTGGAAAGAAGCAGCGTGGACCATTGTGCGGACGTTCCGTAGCCAACAGCGTAAGCAGGGTCGCGGCCCCTATTCCTTCCAGCGCGCATCGAAAACACCGACGGATACCTTAGCACTCGATGGATTTGGGAATCCTGCGATCCCGGTAGGCATGATCTTTTCCATGTTTCGCCCGTCGGACGATGCGTGCACCTATCCCCTCTTCGTCCCCGCAAATCTCTTCGCGGTGGTGAGCCTTCGCCAGTTGGCGACACTGGCGAGCCAGGTTCTTAAGGATCTTAGCTTGAGCCAGGAAGCGCAAGCGCTGGCTGCGGAAGTGGAAAGCGCGGTTCAGCGATATGGCAAAACGCAGCACGCTCGATATGGAGAGATCTGGGCGTATGAGGTCGACGGCTATGGAAACGTACTGATGATGGACGATGCCAATGCGCCGGGACTGTTGAGCCTGCCCTACCTCGGCTGCTGCAGCATCGATGATCCGCTCTATCGCCGTTCCCGGCAATTTGTGCAGAGCGAAGCCAATCCATATTTCTTCCGGGGTGCAGCGGCGGAGGGTGTGGGCGGCCCGCACATCGGACTCAATATGATTTGGCCGATGTCGATCATCATGCGCGCCCTCACCTCGACCGATGACGCGGAAATTCGTCAATGCCTTCGCTGGCTGCGCAACACCACAGCCGGCACCGGCTTTATGCACGAGTCCTTCCAGAAGGACGACCCCAGCATATTTACACGGGCGTGGTTTGCGTGGGCCAATACGCTCTTTGGCGAGTTGACGATGCGTTTGGCATCCGAGCGGCCGCACGTCCTCGGTGGGAACTGGAGCTGAGGGAGAGATGCCCACTGCATGGTGGAGCGCCGCAGGGGCGGCGAAACTGGTGTCGAGTGGCTGCAGACTTATCGCGGCGACGGTTTCTGGACAGCCTGGCAACAGGGCGTGTGGGCGGAGACGTTGGTCAAGGCGGCGTTGTGCCGCAGTTCCACCCTGGCGCCGGCAAGTGCCACCCACATCTCGCAAAAAGCGAGAGAGATACCCCGAATTTCCTGTGCGCAGCTCTGGATAGGATAGCTCCCATTATAAGTCCCCTATTCGGCCCAATTACGCACGCATCTTGTGCGGCTCAAACCGGTCAATATTACACGGAAGGACATTGATGAAACGTTATGTGGATATACGCATTCCTTGCCGGGCTCGCCTTTTGGGTCCCCGATATCATAGCTAAAGCCATAGGTGCTGTAAGCCTTCGAGATGCTCGCTTTCTTTCCGCCGCATGCCCCACTGTTCTCTTGTTAGCCTATTTGCTTACTGGTGCTTGGAGACGAGGACAACAACGGTGGAATGTTTCGTTGTCGATGTTGATTGGGGTATGGGTACTTGGACCCACCATGATCAGCATTACGTCTGCTCTTCAGGGAGCATCTTGGGCGCATTCAACGAATGATTGGCTGGGAAATTTTCTGATTGTTGCTGTAGCAACTGTATTTCCACCGTTGCCTTTTATATACAGTGCATATGATGGAACTCTCATTGCATTGGTGATCGCAACTCTAATGCTGGGCATAGAAATGTGCCGTCAACTTCTGGTGAAACGAAGGCATCATGATGGCGCTACCGCATTGTGACCTTGCCCGGAAGGGGGTTTTCGGTAAATTCAACAGGCTCGGTGGGTGCAATGGGGGTGTTACCGAAAATCTTTCAAGCACTCCGCAAATCACTCCCAGATCGCCCGCGATTTGCTCACGGCGGAAAGCGAAGGTCCATTAAAGGAATAGAATTCTGGTGCCGAAGGAAGGGCAACGATCTAGGCTCATCAGACCGTGAACGGGATTCAAAGGGGGATCATTGCGTCTATCCAGTTCATCTCTCTCCTCTTCGACACTCGTGTTCTGTCTGGTGCTTTCACCCTGCGCACAAAATACAGTTCTGCAAGAAGCGCCGCAGCAGTCACCAGCAGGACTCGCGTTTCATCCACCAAGGCCCACCTCAGTCTCAGCTCCCATCTACGACCCGGAGGAGGGGCTGATCAAGGTGGATGTCCTGGTGACTGACAGGGCGGGAAAGCCAATATCCCGCATCGCAGCTAAGGACTTCACCTTGCTGGACAATGGCCAGCCGGAGAAAATCCTCACTTTTCATGCGTACGATGGAACTTCCACCGGGCCGGACCCCCCGGTGAAGGTGATTCTGCTCGTCGATGCACTCAACCTGCCCGAAAGACTAGCTTTCTATGAGCGGCGCGAAGTGGAGCGGTTCCTGCGGCAAAACAACGGTCATCTCGCCCAGCCGGTATCTCTCGTCGAGCTTTCCACCACGGGTATAGTGATGGTCGGCAAGCCTTCTGCCGACGGGAACGCGTTGGCTGCAGACTTCGCTCATGACAAAAACATCGAGCGGATTCGTCGCGTTCCCAGCGGCATGAGGGGAGAGTCGATTGACTCATTATTGGGCGATCCCCCGGCACTGTCAGCTCTGAAGGCGACCGGCGATATTGCTACAGCCGAAAGGCAGCGACCGGGCAGAAAGCTGCTGATTTGGGTCGGACCAGGATGGGGCTTAGGCAGTGGGGCCTATCTTGACAGCATTAGACCCAGGCAGGATACCTTCTATACGATTTACTGGTTTTCCACCTTGCTCCGGGAAGCTCGCATTGCCCTTTACAGCTTCTCCGTGGGTGAAACCAACGCCGATGGGCGGGCGCTCATTTATCGGGCTTATCTGAACGGCGTGCAATCGGTTCAGCAGGCTACGTTCATGCACCTCAACAGGAAAGTGCTTGCCGTCGAAAGCGGTGGCCGCGTGCTGGACCCGAGTGACGACCCGGCGGCGAATACCAATGACTATAGCCTCACGGGTTTTAGCACGAACTCGGACCTGGTTCAGCAGATCAATTCCTGCGTCCAGGAGGCCGACACATACTACACGTTGTCGTTCGATCCTGGCCATGCCAACCATCCAGACGAGTATCACGACCTGAAAGTGCGAATCAACAGGCCAGGTCTGACCGCCCGCACAACCACCGGGTATTACGACGAGCCCTATTATTCCGATCAACCGAACCCTGCCGCCAGACCGGTCACGGTTGAACAATTGGAGCAAGTGCTTAGCGCAGCCCACGACAAGCAGGACGCAGAGGTCGCGCTTTCGGACTTGACGCTCACCGAACGACTGAGTCGTACCAGGCTCTTAGCGTGTCTAGCAGGACTGCGTGGCGGAAAGGCCCGGCAGGCGCTCGTTGCTTTGGCCGATGCGTCGACCTTTCTGAATCCCCCTGCGAGCGAGATTTCAACCGATGCGCCTCCCGATCACAATGCGCAGCAGCGCATGACCTCACTGGCCCTGGAATATCTGAACAAGACGTTGCCAAATTTACCGAACTTCTACGCTACGAGAACCACGGTTCACTATCAAGAAACTCCTCCCTTTGAGAAGGGCGATGCGAAGATAACCTATCAGCCATTGCACATCGCCGACACGGTAAAGGACACGGTGTTCTACCGTAATGGATACGAAGTTGTGGAGTCAGATACCGGGAAACACAAGCAGCGAAAAGCTGGCGAACCATACCTGGTGACCTGGGGAACGTTTGGTCCCCTTCTCCGTGGGGCTATCGACACGATTTTCGTTGCCCCCGGTAGTCTCTCATGGAGGCGGTGGGAGAAGGGCGCAGGTAAATCCCTCGCAGTCTTCGGCTATGTGATCCCGGAGGACAAATCTTCTTATCGCACAGGCGGCTGCTGCTTGCCGGACGGCGACGGAACAATTGCTTTCCACCACCGTGCGGGCTATCACGGGGAGATCGCGATCGATCCTACGACGGGAGCCATCCTTCGACTGGAACTGATCTTCGACCTAAAATCGACTACGCCGGATATCCTGTCAGAGGTCATGATCGAATATGGCCCCGTGGAGATCGCAGGGAAATCCTATATCTGCCCGGTGAGAAGCTTATCTATTTCGAGAGGGCGGTCGGTGGCAGTTCTATCTGAGACCCTGAATGGCCGAGAGAAAACCCAGTGGTACGAAAGCTTCAGAACTTACGGACCCTATGCGACGGTGCTGAACGATATCACCTTCGACGCCTTCCATATGTTTCGAACGGATTCGCACATGTTGCCCGGCTTCAAGACGGCACCTGAAGAAAAATCTCCTGATCCGGTCTCCCCGCAAACACCAGCTGCACCGCCGACACAGCATTGAGCGACAATCTTGGTTGAACGAGCCCCTCAGCAGTCGGGAAATACGGACTAACTCGGGTAGCGTCCAAACGCGAAATAGCGATGCGTATCAGGCGACCGTTTAGAGATACTTTCCTTCCGTACAGGGCTACCCCGCCTGAGGTTTACATGCACGTAATTCCGGTCGACCGGCAACTGCAATTTAGTGGTCATGGATGACCACAAATCCCCGGGAACTCCTGAAGCCGGTTAGCATGAAGACCGGACCAAAGAACCCCGGAGACTAGTTTGAAATCGGAACGAACCGCCCCGCACATCTGGATGATGGGGCTATCGAATTCCTCGTTCGGCCTCTACGGGGGCCTGGCGTTTTTTGCCATACCCCAGATAGCGTGCTCAAACAAAGGCCAGCATGTCTACTTATTTTCGCGATTGCCAATTGCAAAGATAACGTCCCGTCGTCAACCTTAGCTCCGAGCTGAGGACTGTGTCGTCCCTTCGGGACTCGCGTCATGAGCCTTAAATTACCCGGCACTGCCGTGCCGAGCTACAGATTGTTCCGTCCCTGCGGGACTGCTTCGTTTGCGCCATCTACCGAGAGGAAAAGCGGGAAGGTCCGCTGGAAACTGTGCCGGAAATTAGGCGGGCTGGGAAATCTTTCCCTGCCCACGGTGCCGCCTCACGCGCCACCGCTTCACCATCGTGACAACATCGAAAGCCATCGGTTCACAAACAACAAACGAAGCAGCTCCGGATCGTTTCGATCACTGCTTAATACGACCATCGAACGGATACGTGAACGCTGCAGCAATCCGAAATCGGGAGGCGTCGGGATGGTGCGGATTGAGGAGAAAATTCGTTGTCTGGGGAACGATTGCACTCGGAAGCTTTAGGGTGACGGCTTCTTTCTTGCGCAGCCAGTCTGTGCCAATGTCTCGCGTGACTTTGAGTCGTCTCTGCCAATCGTCCGGAAGAGTCGACTCTTTTACGGCAGGTATCTCCAGGTCGGGACCCTCGATACGTAACAGGGCGAAGTCTGGCGGAACATCGTTGGCAGCAGTATGAACGCAAACTTCAAGCAGGGCAGAGGCAGGATTTTCGCTGAGATAAACAACCGGCTGCCCAGCATAGTGCCATCGACCTGCTACCCGCAGACCGCCGATGCCGGTTAGATCGTGGTGCCGGCTGATTCGCCAAAACACCATCTAAACAAACATTCCCTCATCAATCTGAGTGAGTAGCTCTTCCACAATCCTGCTTCCGGTATCGGTTTTTACCAGCGACAACGGGGACCTCCCTTCAAGCCGGGCCTGTGGTTTCCGAAGCCAGGTAAGTGCCCGCTCGCGGTTCCCATAAACGGATTCAGCGGAGGAGAGAATCCGGAGAACCCGCAACACACGGTCCGATTCCTCCGGTGTGAGCTTCTCCCGGCGGGAACGGCGGTGTTGCAGCGTTCGCGCTGGAATGACCGTGTCGTGAATTTCTGACCGTTCCAAACCGAGCGTCAGCAGCCGTTTGATCACTGAAGCAGGAAGTCGCCCTTCAACAATGCGCAATATCTCAGCCTCGGTCGCCGGGGATCGTACTCCCAGCCAATCACCGATTTGCTCATGTGCGGCGTTCACGACTTCATGTTACTACATTCTGCCGATCATTCTTCGGCAAAATGATAACCGTTGCTTTCGCTGGCGGAACTCTAGGCAGGAGCAAACAGCGGAATCTTTGCGCCCGCCTCGAACCCCATCGACTGATAGAGAGGCTGGCCCATTTCGGAAGCGTGCAGAACGATGCGGCGCCGTCCCATTCCGGCTTGTCCCTGTTCGATGGCTTGCCGCATCACAGCCTCCGCATAACCCTTGCCATGTTGTTCGGGCAGCGTGGCAACCAGGGCAATGTACATCACCTTGCCGACTGGCAACGATGAGGCGGCGGCCACCGCCCTGCCATTGTCATAGGCCACGTAAGCATAGCTGTCAGGCTGCCACAGCCGCAGGTTGCACAGGCACTCCCACATCTCCATAGGCATTCCGTAAGCCTGCGCATTGATCATCGCAAGATCGCGCGCCTGCGCATCATTTTGTACCCGGCGGTATGCAAGTTTGGGCGGCGGTCTCCGCGGCGGCAGCAGCGCTTCGGTCGCCATCCCTGTCATATTCAGAGACAAGCGAAACCCTTCTTCGACTGCGATCTCTCGCCACGGCCCTGTAACCCATTCCTCGCAGAGGGCGATCATCGAGGGATGCGCACACGCCTTCGCTCTTCGCTGCATCGCCGAGAGCATGCCGCGTAACTCAGCTTCGCTCGTGGCTGGCTGCTCCTGAAAGGAAATATTGAAGAACGCCAACGGCAGATTGGCGAACGCGGATACTACTCTTCCACTGCGCTCGAAGTCAGATCCAGCAAATCGCCCCGTCATCAACTTCCACGCATCAATTAATACGGTTACGTTCTCATCATCCGGGATCATTGTCCTCGCCTCACATGGCGTATGTTCAAAAGCTTGTCTGAAAACATTTTGGGAAGGATAGTTCCCCTTCCGATAGAAACGGTGTCCGCTGGGACGCGCCGGCCAGTCTCTCACACGCGCGACAGCTCCAGAGAACGGCACTCGATGGCTTGTTCGAATGCGAGCTCAATCGCCTCGGCGGCGATGTCGAGCCCGGGACGCTTCGCAATCAGGTCCCTGAAGTACTGCGCCTTCTCGCGATAGGCAGGCGTGCGCAGAACCTTCTGAATCAACTCATGGAGGCTGTCGATGCTGAGGTTGACCACTTCCAGAAACTCGCCCACTCCGTGATAGGCGATGCGAGTAGCGACACCTGGCTGGTCATAGCTGATGGGGATGGCCACCATGGGCACGCCGTTCGCGAGCGATTCAAGCGCCGTGTTGAGTCCGGCGTGCGTAATCGAGAGCACGGAACGCTTGAGGAGCTCGAGCTGAGGCGCTTTGTCGACAACGAGGACATTGGGCGGGATAGGGCCAAGATCGCTGAGCTCGATATTGTTTCCCTTGGCGAGGACGACCTGGATTTCGGGCATCCGTTCCACTGCGGAAAGGATGGTCTGGTAGATGCTCGTCATGCCATTCACAAGCGTTCCCAGCGATGCATAGATGAGGGGCCTGCCATCCAGCTTCTCCCAGGGAAAGGGGATAGGCTCGCGGCCTGCATCGTCGAAGAAGGGGCCGGTGTAGTGGAACTGCGAAGGCCAGGGAATTCCGGGCAAGTCGAACTCTTTGGGCGTTTGCGACACGATAGCCGCGGCCTGTCGGGAGACGGTGGCAGCTGGATCGCTCCAGTCGAACTCCAGGCCTGCTCGCTCAGCGTATTCTTCGGCGAGAGGTTGCACCAGCCCGAAGAATGCGTTGTCACTCTGTTTCAGGCTGTCGAGATTTCGCGCGCGTCCCGCGGCAGTGTCCTCGTATGGCCCCGGCACCACAGAAGGAGGCGTGGCTCCGGAAAAGTCAATATTCAAAATCGCCCATACATGCGCATACGGCATGCCCAGGCTCATGGGGACGACCTCGAGGTACATGTGGATCGTATCCAGCACCAGTGCCTCAACTCCTGTTTCGGCGAGTGTGCGCGGCAGGTGCCGCGACGCTGCCTGGAAGAAGGCTCTACCCGCCCCTTCGATCGTCCAGCGTGTTGCCTCGGTGCCGTGGAGCTTCGCGACTGGAGCGAGAGCACTGGCGCATGATCCTGCGGGGAACTCCTCTTCGCACCAGGAGATGAAGTTCAGTCCGGCGGCGCGGACTGTGGGCCCCGCATCTGGTACCCCAATGAAGACGGTCTCATGTCCGCGGGACTGCAATTTGCGGGCCAGCGCGGTCATCGGATTGAGGTGGCCGGTGAGCGGCATACTAATAAAGCCAATTTTCATTTCAGGTCGTTCTCCATTCTCGTCCTGTATCACGTCCCGCGGAAGCAGCTGCTGGCCGGAACGCAACCCATCTAATAAAGAGACACGGGAAGGGAAAATTTATTCCATCGGCGATAGAGATTCATGTTGGAGGTTTTTCTAGTATTTACTTGGCGATAACCGATGAGGGTTACCACAGTCCGATCAGGTTGGATCAAAGCGGATCTGAATCGTGGACCATCCTGCTTTTTTCCCTCTCGGTAGATTGCGCAACCAGCAGTCCCGCAGGGACGAAACAATCTGTAGCCCGGCACGGCAGTGCCGGGTAGATTGAGGCTCATGGGGCGAGTCCCGAAGGGACGACACATTGCCCAGCTCGAAGAAGAGGTTAGAAAAAGTCGACATTCCTGACGTTATCTTTGCAATCAGCAATGCGCAATCGATCGTCGATTACCGCGAACGCCACAGCAACTTTAAGTCAATGGATGAGCTCAAGAGTGTCCCCAAGCTGGATTTCAGCAAGCTTGAAGCGAACAAGAACATGCTGGTGTTCAACTAGAGTGCCTGTTGCGAAAAGTGGTACGGCAGGCGCCAAAGTGGGTGAATCGGGCTTCGGCGACATCCCCGGCGATCACCGGGACCAATTTCGTTGCTGATCCTGGAATGATGAGATCTCCTGCCCGGAGGGCCAGATCGCGTTGCCTCAGGTGAGTCAGGAGCCACCGCAGTGACTCCAGGGGACCGCGGCCTTCCATCAGGTCTGCGCCGAATCCAGCGTCTTGCTCGACTCCGTTCACTCGCAGACTTGTGCACTCCCGGGTCAGATCCAAATCGGCGGGCAGAGGTTGCGGCGGACCGATGACGAGACCTGCGTGAATGCCATTGGAAGCAATCAGTTCCTGCAAGGTTGGGGCTCCGTACCAGAATCGCCAGTTGTGGATTTCGATTCCGGGAGATACAGCGGAAATTGCGCTTCGCAAGTAGGCCGTTTCCAGGTTGTCGCCATGGAGATCCATTCCGAGATGCAACACCAGTTCGGCCTCCAAAGCGCAGTTAACGTAGTCTTCAAGGTAGAGGGTTGCTCCGTCCTGATAGAGATGCGGAGCCAGAAGACGGCCGTAAATTGGCTGCGACAAGCCGAACTGGGCACGAATTGCTGGACTAGTGCAACCGACCTTGTATCCGATGAATCGCTCGCCACCCGCGATACGCGCCGCCAGATACCTTTCCTGGACTGCGTACGCTTGCTCTAGCGAAAAGGCGCGAAGGTCACCAGGGCTGGTTCGAGTGAGATCATGATTGCGATAGATTCCAGTAATTTCCTTGGCGAAGCTATCGATCAAGGCTTCGGGCATTTCGATTCCGGCGCTTCGTTCGCTGCGGGAGGCGGCTTTGGATGTTTTTTTCTGGCGCATCGTTCGTCCCAGCAACGAGACAGAGGTTGCTTTCGCCTTAACCTTATCACTGAGTTTGTCGAATGCCAGTGCCAGCCCCGGGCCTCAGTCCGGGGGAGCGGCTTTTCAACCCGCGGGATCACTCGGTATATAAATATCGGGGCCTTACAGGCTGCGGAAAAGTCGCAAACCGCTTCAGAAGTAGCCACCAGGGCTAAACAGGCTGCGGAAAAACGCTGGTCCGGGTGTAGCCCCGGACTTTAGTCCGGGGGAGCGGGTTTTCAAACCCGCTTAAGCGTTGGGCAATAAAATCCGGGGCTTTAGCCCTGGTGGCTGCTTCTCAGCGGTTTGCGATTAACTCCCCGCCCTGGCCGCAGACCCGGCCAAGGAAACGCCGTCCATGAGTTGCTCAGGATGGTCCGAGTTTATGCTTCAAGCATTGCTCAAGCATTGCTCAAGCAATGCTTGGGGATGCCGATTCATAACTCAGAAGCAGAAGCAGAATCAGAAGCAGCATCACACTGACTGTTACACAGCGACAGTACTTGCCAGCTTAATCTGCAACCTCAAAGCATAGAGTAACTCTCTCAAGAGTGACTACTTAGTTGGGAAAAATCTTCAAACCTCGCTTGCTCAACGGATAAAACCGTGATTCAAGCATCGCTCACGCAATGCTTGCCGATGCCGGGGTCATAACTCCCAACGAATCAGCATCCCGCGCAACGTCATCCTTGGCAGCACTTGACAAGTCACCAGTAGCACAGGAGCCTGGAGTAACTCGTAAAGAGTGACCACTTAGTTGGAAAAATACTTCGCCCCGCTCTTGTTCATCATAAGAAACCGTAATAGTGTCAAACTATGATCAGAAATCTAAGCATGGGCATTCGCCAACACCACTCCTTCGAGGAGTTTCAGCGTCGCAGAGACGAAATGGAACAGCTCGACAACACCCCGGAACCGCAGCCTGCTCCAGCCCCCGAACCACCACCCGAACCGCGTCCAAAACCCGTACCGCCGCCCGCCCAGTTCCATCTGCGTGAACAGGCACTCTACGGGCTTGCCGGCCACGTCGTCCGGACGCTTGCTCCGCACACGGAGGCTCATCCCGCGGCCATCCTGCTGCAATTCCTGGCCGCCTTCGGCAACGCTGCCGGCCCCGGCCCTCACTGTCTGGTCGGCTCCACGCGCCATCGCCTCAATCTTTTCGTGGTACTGGTCGGCGAGTCCAGTAAGGCCCGCAAGGGAACCAGTTGGAACCAGATCGAGCGCCTGTTCTCTGAAGTGGATCAGCCCTGGGTCAACACCCGCATCACCACCGCTCGCTTAGGCGCCACCGGTCTGCTCCACGCTCTGCGCGATCAGCAACCGCCCACCGACCGCCGTCTGCTCGCGGTGGCCGAAGAGTTCGCCTCCATCCTCCAAACCATCAAGCGCGCCAAGGGACATCTCTCCCCCCTCCTTCGTTGTGCTTGGGACAACGGCCACCTCCGCATGCTCGATGGCTCCAACCCACTCCACGCAACCAACACCCACATTAGCCTCATCGCCCACATCACCGAGCGCGAGCTCGCCCAGCATCTCGACCCCACAGACGCGCACAACGGCTTTGCCAATCGCTGTCTCTGGACCAGAGTGCAACGCAGCCAATGCCTGCCCAGTGGCGGCACCCTCGGCTCCGATGAGCTGGCTCCCATCGCCCACGAATTGCGCCAGGCCCTCGATTGGGCCGGCACTCCCCCCACGGACACCGTCATGCGCAGAGACCAGGCCGCCGAACAGCTTTGGGAAGAGTGTTACCCGGACTTGAGCCAGGCCCGTCCTGGCCTCTTCGGAGCCGCTACCAGCCGGGCCGAAGCCCAGGTCCTGCGTCTCAGTGCCATCTACGCCGCCCTCGATCGCAGCGCCAATATCACTGTGCCCCATCTTGTAGCCGCCCTTGCCGTATGGGAGTACTGCGCCGCCAGCGCCTCGAACCTCTTCGGCACCTCCACCGGCGATCCCACCGCCGATCGCATCAAGCTTGCCATCGACCAATCCAAAGACGGATTGTCCAGGGAACAGATCAGGTGCCTCTTTCACGGCCACGTCAGCAGCGGCAACATCGAGGCTGCCCTCGAACAACTCGTGTCCCTCGGCGTGCTCACCCATCACCTCCAGCCAGGCAGGGGGCGCCCCGCCAAGGTCTGGTTAACCCTCCCAGACGCGGAATCCATAGACCCCGCAACCGCACAGGAAGGCACTTAGCACGCATACCACGCTTATCACGCATGTTTTCCGGACGATGGCTCGAACCAGGCTCTAGCGGGCGTGGAGCCCATAGCCATGAATCACATCCTGGGAATTTGCGTTGTGTCCCAGCCGCCGCCCAGCGCCTTGATCAACAGCACGCTCGCATCCATTCGGCGTTGCAGGATGTCCAGGTCATTCCGCTCATTGGTGAGGGCGGCTGTTTGCCAGGTGACGACCTGCAGATAGGTATCCACTCCACCCTCGTATCGCGTCTGAAACAAGTCCAGGGACTGCTCCGCGGAAGCAGTGGCCTCGCGCTGCTGTTGCGCTTCCTTTTCGAGCACGCGCAAAGCGGCAAGGTTGTCCTCTACTTGTTGAAAGGCCGTGAGCACTGTTTGGCGATAGTCTGCCACCGTAGCGTCGTATTGGCTGATGGTGATGTTTTTGGTGGCACGGCGGCGGCCGGCATCGAAGAGGGTCTGCGACAATCCTGGTCCAACCGCCCAAAAACGGCTCGGCCAGTTGAACCAGTTGGCTGCTGACGTCCCCTGAAAGCCGGCAATGGCGCTCAGCGAAAGCGTGGGATAGAAGGCGGCCTGGGCGATACCGATCTGCTCATTCGCGGAAGCCATGCGGCGCTCATTCGCCGCAATATCGGGGCGGCGCTCGAGCAAGGCTGCCGGCATCACTCCGGGGATATCGGGGATAACCTGCGAAGCCTGTACCAGAGGGAGCGGCGGCAAAGTAAGCTCCGCAGGGGGCTTTCCGATCAGCACCGCGATGGCGTGTTCAAACTGCGTTCGCTGTACGTCGATGTCGGTACGCTGCACACGGGCTTGATCCAGCTGCGTTCGGGCTTCTGCCACATCGGATTGGGGAGCCGCGCCGCCCTCAAAGCGGTCCTGGGTTAGCTGGAGCGCGCTCTCGTAAGCCTTCACGGTGTCGTCGAGCAGTTTTTCCTGCGCGTCTGCAGCGCGTAATCCAAAGTAGTCTAATGCGAGTTCGGCATGCAGGCTCAGCCGGGCGTTTTCCAGGTCGGCGTCGCTGGCCTGAGCCTGCTCGCGAGCCGAGGTTACCCCGCGCCGAATGCGGCCCCACAGGTCGATCTCATAATTCAGATCGACCGGGAGAGTGAAATTGCCACCACCATTGTTCGCCAACGCATGGCTGAAGTACGGCTGATTGGCGGAGTCACGAACCGTGGAGATCGATGGGCCAACACCAATGGTTGGTGCTTCATTGGAGCGCGCGAATCCAATCTGCGCCCGGGCCGCCCGAAAATTGGCCTCCGCCTCCTTGAGGGTCTGGTTCGCCGTGTCGACCTGCATCTCGAGCTGGTTCAGTTGTGCATCCTGAAACAGGGCCCACCAATCTCCCTTCAGTTTGGAATCGCTCGGTTTTCCAGGCTTCCAGCCGTCGTTCTCGGCAAACGAGGTTGGCGTCGTCTCTTTGAACGCCGGCGCCATGATGGCCGGTGGCGTTTTGTAATTGGGCCCGACCATGCAGCCGGACAAGCCCAAAAGCGCCACAGCGACAGCGAATGAGAATGCCTTCCTCATTCCGCGTCGCCTTTCTCGACGTTGACGCGCTCGCCTTCCGCGAGTGAGTCCGGCGGATTGAGGATGACCTGATCCTGAGGAGCAAGCCCCGAAGTAATCTCTACCTTGGCTCCGTAGTCGTGCCCGATCTGGACTGGAACCAGTTGCACCCGCCCATCACGCACCACGCCGACCCGAAGGCCCTCGCCGCGGAAGAGGAGAGCGCCCGACGGCAATGTCATGGACGAAGCCGATGGCGGGATGGGCAAATGGATGAACGCATACTGCCCCGGCAATAGCTTATGCTCGCTGTTCACGACATCCACCTCGACGTTCAGGGTTCGACTGGAGAGATCGATCGCATCCGAATTGCGAACGATGGTTCCGGTGAACTTTGCATCGGGAACAGCATCTGAGGTGACGGCGACGTGGCTGCCGTTACGCACCTGGTTGGCATAAACCTCAGGCACTGGTACGAATAGACGCAGCTTGTCCGTGGACGCCATATGGAATAGCTCTGCCCTTGGCGGGTTGCTGTCGCCCGCCTGGATCAATGCTCCGATATCGACATTGCGCGCGGTGATCACGCCGTCGAACGGGGCATAGATTTTTTCAAAACCCTGCAGTTGCTGCAAACGCATCACGTTGGCCTCGGCCGCCGAGAGGGCAGACTGCCGGCCCCTGAAGTCACTCATGGCCTGATCGGTTTCCTGCTTGGAAACAGCATTCTTGGCCAGCAGTTTGGTCCAGCGCTCAGCCGTGATTTGCGCAATTTCCTGATTGGACGCGCTGTTGCCAGGTCGGATTGTGCCTGCCGCACCTGTTGGTCGAGCTCCGGGGTGTCGATCTCGGCCAGCAATTGTCCGCTATGGACATGGGTCCCGATGTCCGCATACCACTTGCGCAGGTAGCCGCTGGTGCGGGCATAAATGGGAGTGTCGATGAAGGCCTGGGTATTCGCGGGGAGGGTGATCTCCTGGGCGGCTGCTCCTTCCATCGGCGTAGTGACGGCGACTGAGAGCACAGAATCCTGTCGCGTAGTTGTGGCCAGCGCTGCTTCGGCGTGAACGCGCGTGAAAATACCCACGACGATCAAGACTCCCAGCAACAAGGCCGCAAGAATGCCCGCAACCACCGCTCCCCGCCCCAGCTTTCGGCGCGGGTCGATTGGATCGGTATGACCTTCGTGAGCAGGATGGCTTTCCATAGTCGATGTTGCTTTGTCTTCTGTTCGCATCGTTTTCCCCGTGGTTCTCTACGCGTGCTGCGGTTGCTGTTCATGCTCCGGTTGTGAAGTCGTTCCTTCTCCGTTTCCGCGATGAAGCATGGCAAAGACTGCAGGCACGAAAACCAGGGTGGCCATGGTTGCGCAGAGCAGGCCGCCAATCACCGCTCGACCCAGCGGAGCATTCTGTTCGCCCCCGTCGCCCAGCCCGAGCGCCATCGGCACCATGCCGATGATCATTGCCAGCGCCGTCATGCAGACTGGTCGAAAACGGGTTGCGCCTGCTTCAATGGCAGCCAGAATCGCGTCTCCGTTCTCGGCTAAGCGCGACTTGGCAAACGAGACCACAAGGATGCTGTTGGCCGTGGCCACACCCATGCACATAATGGCGCCCATCAGTGCCGGCACGCTGAGCGTGGTGTGGGTGAGAAAGAGAAATAACACGATACCCGCCAAAGCAGCCGGTAGCCCGGTGATGATGATGAACGGATCCAGCCACGACTGGAAGTTCACCACGATCAGCATATAAACCAGAACGATGGCAAAGGCCAGGCCGCCCAGCAGCGAGATATACGAGCTGCGCATGGTCTGCACCTGGCCACGCAGGGAAACGAACATGCCGCGAGGAAGCTGCTTCTCATGGCGATGAACAATGGCTTCCACGTCCTTGGCTACAGCGCCCAGATCGCGGTCCTGCACGGCGCCGTAGATATCGATAACACGGCGGATGTTGTAGTGCGACACCACCGCCATCTCATGGCCGCGTTGAATCGAAGTTAAATCTCCCAGCACTTCCGGCGTCGCACGAGGCGCCGCCAGCGATGAGTTGACGGGGATGTTTTGGATATCCTCGAGGGTATCCATGTGATATTGCGGAGTCTGCGCAGCCAGGTTGTAGGCCACCCCGTTCTTGTAATTGAGGAAGAACATGGGCGTGATCTGAAAGCTGCCGCTCAGACTGTTCAACATGCTCTGTGCCACATCGTGAGTGGTATACCCACCCTGCTCCGCCTTGGTGCGATCCAGGGTCACGTTGAGTGTGGGGTAGTCCATCGGCTGCTGAATGCGTAAGTCGGCCAGGCCCGGAACTTGCCGAAGTTCCTCGAGCATGGCGGTTGCCTGCTGCGTGCCCGCCGTAACGTCGTCGCTTTGGAACTGAATGTCGATGGGCGCCGGCAGGCCGAAGTTGAGAATCTGGGTGGTGATATCCGCCGGCAGAAAATAAAACTGCGTACCGGGGAACTCGCGGGGCAACTCTCTGCGCAGCTGGCGGACGTAGTTGGCCGTCGGGTGATGGTCCTCATTCAGGCTGACCAGGATGTCGCCATCCTCCGCCCCGACGATCCCGGAGGTAAGGTGCATGGTGTTATATGGGCTGTAAGGCAGGCCCAGATTGTCGAGGATGTTATTGAGTTCCCGGTCCGGGAGTTTGCTGCGGATCGATGCCTCGACCTGGTCGGCCAGGCGCGCGGTTTCTTCGATACGCGTTCCTGTCTTCGCGCGGATGTGCAGGATAAATTCGCCCGAGTCTGTGCTGGGGAAGAAGTCCTGTCCGAGAAAGGGCAACAGGAGAAATCCGCAAAGGCAAACGGCCAGAAAGGACGGCACGAAGATTCTGCGCGCGAAGACCAGCCGGGTGAGCAGTACCTGGTAGCCCGCGCGCACACGCTCGAACGCAGCTTCAAAGCCGCGTTGGAAAATCACCAGCGGATTGCGCGAGGGGCTGTGCTCCTTGGGGCGCAGCAGGTACACCGCGAGGGTGGGTACGAGGGTGCGGGAAAGAATATAGGAGGCAATCATGGCAAACATGACTGCCTCGGCCAGCGGCGCAAACAGATAACGCGACACGCCCTCAAGGAAGAACATGGGCAGAAACACAATGCAGATGCACAACGTAGAGACTAGGGCGGGCACCGCAATCTGGGCTGCGCCATCGAGGATTGCCTCGTGCAGCTCATACCCGTTTTCGAGAAACCGTTCAATGTTTTCGATGGTGACCGTGGCGTCGTCGACCAGGATTCCGACCGCGAGGGCAAGTCCGCCCAGGGTCATGGTGTTGATCGTCTCGCCCACCAGGCTAAGCACAATCACTGAGCTCAGAATGGAGAGTGGAATAGAAATAGCGATAATGATCGTCGATCGCCAGCTGCCCAAAAACAGGAGGATCATGAGCGCGGTCAACGCGGCCGCGATGACGGCTTCGCGAATCACGCCGGAGACCGCTGCGCGCACAAATACACTCTGGTCGCTGAGCGGCGTGAGCTTGAGATTGGGTGGAACAATCTGCAGCACGCGGGGAAGCAAGCCGCGAATGCCTTTCACCACACTCAGGGTGGATGCATTGCCGGCTTTGAGCACGGTGATGAGCACGCCCCGGTGGCCGTCTTGCCGCACGATGTTGGTTTGAAATGCGGACCCGCTACTGACCGTGGCGACGTCGCGAACATAAACAATGGCGCCGTTAACCTTTTTGATGGGCAGCAAACCCAGTTCGTCGATCGTTCGCGGCGCGGAGTTGGTGCGGACGTCATATTCAAGTGGGCCGACCTTGGCTGTTCCCGAAGGCATCACCACGTTCTGTGCGTTCAGCGCCGCGAGCAGGTCGCCGGGTGAGACCCCCTTGGACTGCATCAGGTTCTGGTCCATATTGACGCTGATCTGCGGGCTCTTACCCCCGTAGGGGAGCGGCAGCACCGCGCCCGGCACAGTCACCAACTGGGGACGAACCGCGTTCTGGCTGTAGTCAGCCAATTGCTGCTCGTCGAGGCCCTTGCCCGAAACACCCAGTTGAAGAATGGGCACGCTCGAAGCGCTGAAATTGATGATTTCTGGGGGCAATGTGCCCGGCGGCAGTTGCCGCAGTTCGTATTGTGAGACTGCAGTTACCTGGGCATTGGCGGTATCGACCGAGGCACCCGGTTGCAGGAAGAGCTTGACTACGGAGACGCCGTTATAGGTGGTCGACTCGATGTGCTCGATGTTGTCGACCAGCGTGGTCGCTGCCTTCTCAAATGGGGTAGTGAGCCGCCCTTCCATTTCTTCCGGATCGAGGCCTGTGTATTGCCAGGCGACCGCAACCACGGGGATATTGATGTTGGGGAAGATGTCGGTCGGTGTGCGCAGGATGATGACCGGGCTCATGATGAGGATGAGCAGGGCCAGGATAATAAAGGTGTACGGCCGATCCAGGGCTAACTTGACAATCCACATCGGGAAAGACAGCTCCTCTCAGTGGCCTCTACGGGCGAACCTCACACTTATCGCGGTGATGGTTTCTTCCTCTAATATGATTCATGCGACCCTGTCTCGACTCGCACTTTATTCCGAAGGAACCCATCGGAAAAACCGATGAATTAAACTGGAATGCGTGGAACTAAGACACCTGCGCTACTTCACCGCGGTTGCCGAAAACGGAGGGTTTGGCCGGGCGGCCCAGCTGCTGCATGTGGCTCAGTCGGCGATCAGCGAACAGATTCGCGACCTGGAAGCGGAATTGGGGGCCTCACTCTTTGATCGCGAGAACCGAAACATCCGTCTTACGCCGGAGGGCGAACAGTTTCTGTTGGACGCGCGTGCGGTTCTGGCGCTAGCTGGCAAGGCCGCAGCAAACGTACAGAAGTCTCTTCACGGAGAAATTGGAACCCTGACAATCGGATTTTTTGTCGGGGCCACGGGGAAGTTTTTTCCGGCCATCATCCGGGAATTCAGGCATCGCTTTCCCCAGGTTCAGGTCGGACTGGTGGAGATGGCCCCGGCTATGCAGCACCAGGAGCTGCTGGGCGGCTCGATCGATATTGGGTTCACTCGTGCGGTGCAACCAGTACACGCGGCGATCCTTCGCTCGGAGCATTTTTTGACCGAGCGCCTTTATGCAGTTCTGCTCAAAAGCCACCCCCTGGCGAAGAGGCGGAAGATTTCTATGCGGGAATTGGCCGGCGAGCGCTTCGTGCTGAATGACCGCAAGTATTCGCCGGCCGTGTTTGACAAGGTGATCACGCTTTGCACAGAGGCCGGATTCTCGCCAAGAATCAGTGCCACCGCGACCGTTTCGTCCGGCGTGCTCGCGTTAGTCGAAGCCGGGGAGGGGCTGGCAATTCTGCCCGGAGGGTCGCAAATTCTCAGCAACGAGGAATTGGCCTTCTTGCCGCTCTCTGATCGCACCGCGTTTATCGACCTGGTAATCGCCTGGGCTCCACAGCATGAGGGTCCCGTGCTAAGGTCTTTCCTGGAGGTTGCGCGTAAGAAGCGGCGAAGGCCGCCCGTGGATCCGGGTTGATTGTTTCTTCTATCCCTTGCCCCGCGAAATCAGCAAGAGTACCTTGTTGGTAGCCTACTAATGCGGCAGAAGATTGGGTATGCTGACGGCGCAAATAAGATGGTTTCAAGAGGAGCCATTTCATGAAACTCCCAATTCTGAGTGTAATGGTGGTATGCCTGCCTTTCGTTTGTGCTTCGAAAGGCCTAAGCCAACAGCAGAACCCGCCGCCCGAGCGCCCTTACTTAATACACACAGAGCCTCAGCGACTGTACTTCTTGATGCCACCCACCGAAAGCACAGGAGCCGTTGAGTTGACAGCATCCACCGCTCAGTTCACTTTGAGCCCACAGCCGCATCTCACCAGTGCGGAAGTCGACTCGATCCTGCAGCTAAGAGGAAACGTCCAGGTGACCATGTGTGCGCCATCAAAGCACGGCTGTGAGAAATGGTCAATTGTTTTACGGGCTGACGCCGTTGATTACAATGATAAGACTCGCGAGATTGACGCACACGGCGACGTGCATATCGATCCTTATAACGTCCACCGCTGAAATAGTTCAACAAAAGCGATCAGCATTTTCCTCCGCCCAACGATCGAGCGAAATTGGTTTCCGGCCAAGGATACGCTCGACCCAATTCGTCACAGTGGCTAAGCGGCCTTCCCGAATCGCCTGCCACAAGCAGACGTGCGCTTCGGTCTCCTCAGGCGGTGCCCCGGTAGCCGCGTAACGGCGGCACGCTTCCTCGCCGGAGATGGGTTGATACCTGAGTTCTTTGCCGATGGCAGTTCCGAGCTTGACTGCCACCTCTGCGAAGCTCAATGCTTCCGGTCCGGTGAGCGGCAACGATTCTCCCACGTGCGCACCCTTCCTTAATATTTCAGTGGCGACCGCAGCGATATCGTCTGAGTGGATGAAGCCCCTTTTGCCGTCTCCAGTCGAGGAGCGAAGCACCCCTTCGTTCTTGATCGACGGCGCCCACGCCAACAGGTTGGACATAAATCCCGAAGGGCGCAGAAAAGTGAAGGGAACACCGCTGGCACGAATCGCTTCTTCACCCCGTTCATGCCATGCACCGATGGCAAGATTCTGCTCCACGTCCAGGGACGATAGCTTGACCAGATGCCGCACGCCGGCGGCTTTAGCGGCTTTGGCCGCCCCATCGTCCAGGCCCGAGATCCGGGGCCCGGTTGTGACCAGAAAGAGTGTATCGACATTCTGAAGCGCGTTCTGCAGGGATGCGGGGTCGGCGAGGTCACCGGCGAATACCTCAACCCGATCGCCGAAGCGGGAGCGGGCCTTGGTTTCGTCACGCACGAACACGCGCGGCCGCTCGCCGAAAGCAAGCAAAGAATCGACGACTCGGGAGCCTACATCTCCGGTTGCGCCAGTGATGAGATGAGTCATAGTTGTCTCCTTAGGTGATTGGTCGTCTCAAAAGACCTGAACGATCGCTCACAAAATATAAGCAGAGGTTATTTGCGGAAAACACCATTGTCTACTCGCTTTCATATGTGTGATGTTGTTATGCACCAGCGCCGCCTGAGGGCCTTATATGGAATATTGCTCACATTCTCGATATGCTTTCCCTGAATGGCCATGAAGAAGACAAGAAAGCGTCTGTGCCGTCGTCCCACACAGCGGCGTGCCCTAGAAACAGTCGAAGCTGTGCTGGATGCCACCGTGCGGCTTCTCAAACGCAGGGGCTCAGACGGCATCACCACCAACCGGATTGCCGAAGTGGCCGGCGTGAGTATCGGCTCGCTGTATCAGTACTTTCCCAATAGGGGAGCTATCTTCAACGCGCTGCACCAGCGTCACATCGATCAGATTGATCGCATGATTCAGAACACTGTCGTAGAGCATGCTGGGGCCTCACTCAAGGACCTGATCCGCGCAATCATCGAGGCCATGGTCAAGTCTCATGCGGGCGATCCAGCCCTTCCTGAGTTGCTCATGCGGGAGGTACCGCACCGGGCGGGAGGGACGACCGATTTCGCGCAACGTCTTCATGGAGTTTTCCTGCTGGCCATCTCGTCGCGAGTTCACGAGCTGAAACGGAGGCGCAATCTCGATGCGGCCGTCTTTGTGGTGGCACACATGATCGATGCCCTCTCGCATGGGGCGGCCCTGCGGCGGCCGCCGACGCTATCGCTTTCGGACGCGCAGGATGAGGCCGTCCGGGCAGTTCTGGCGTATTTGCACTCCTGACTGCGCTCGCCAGGGCATTGTCCTAAGCCGGTGGCAGCAACTCCGTCCGGTACCTGGGCGCAAGACGCTCCGCTTTCTGCCTGAATTCCGCTTGCCCTTTCTCATCAAGCTCCGGTGGCGCTGTCGTGCGCGTCGCCACCGGCAGTCCAACCTCCTGAAAGAATCGCTCCAGCCCTGCCGGCGAGCCAATGCAAAGGAGACGAACCGGCTCGGCAGATGCGTTGCGAAATTGATGAGGAGCGTTCGCGGGGATGTGCACCGTCTCGCCGGCGCGAATGGTGGACTTCTTTCCACGGAAGATTGCCTCGATTTCGCCCTCGAGCACAATGAATGTCTCTTCAAAATCATGCCGATGGGGTGGAGGGCCCCCTCCCGGAGGAATTTGCATGTCGATCACGCAGACCCGGCCGTTTGTTTCCTCTCCGGATACCGTGATGGTGTACGTATCGCCGACCAGGCCGATGTGTGGCAGGCTTTGGTCCACGTTTGGACGAGCAATGGTCAACGTACGCGCTGGATCATCAGGTGGAACGGGAGGATATTTCGCGGTATCTTCGGCCATCATGGTCTCCTGGGTGGAGATTACACCTTAAGCCACCAAGGGGAAGTTTACCTAACCAACGCGAGGGTTGGGCTAGTGAGTTTGTCCCGGCCACGCTAGCTCACGCTAAGCAACAGACACAGCGACTTTAGCTGTCCAGCAAATTTCGTTGCATGAAAACTGTGTCCAACCAGGAGCCGAATTTCAACCCCACCGCTCTTAGCAACCCGGCATCACGAAATCCGAAGCGCCGATGCAGGGAGATCGAAGGATGATTGGCGCTGTCTCCAATCACCGCGACCATCTGACGCATACCGCAGGCCTGGGTTGCCGTAATCAAAGCAGGCATCAACAACTTGCCCAGTCCGGTTCCCATCCGGTCAGCGCGAACATAGATGGAGTCTTCCACCGTATGCCGGTAGGCCGCGCGGGTCCGGTAAGGAGCAGCATACGCATATCCGGCAATTTCGCCGTTTTCCTCTGCCACCAGCCACGGCAGGCTCCGCGCTTCGACCTCTTTCCAACGTCGCGTCATCTCGAGGCTGTCAGGAGCTTCGGTTTCAAAGGTCCCTGTGCTGTGGTTTACATGGTAAGCGTAGATAGCGGCGATGGCATCGATGTCCAACGCCATCGCCGGCCTGATAACAGCGGGCATTCTCTTGCGCGCTCCTCAACGCTTCAGTGGACGTGCGGATAGACGCCGGGAATTTTTAAGGTAATCCGGTAAATGCTCGAGCTGGCCGCGATATACAGCGTCTTGTGATCCGCGCCGCCCCAGGCCACATTGCCCACCCTTTCCGGGATGTCGAGTGTACCCAGATGCTTGCCCTCTGGAGAAAAAATCCAAACGCCTGCTGGACCGGCGCTATACAGATTTCCTTTCTGGTCTACCTTCATCCCGTCGGGGGCGCCGACCCGCGTATCAGAGCTGGCATCGAAAAAGAGTTTCTCGTCTGTCAGTGTTCCATCCGCCTTGACGGTGTAGCGCATCCAAAGCTTTTTAGGTTCAGAATTGTTGACGTAGAGATATTTCTCATCCGGAGAGAAAGCAATTCCATTGGGACGAGGTAGATCTTTTATAAGCAACTGTAACTGTGCGCTGTCTGGAGGGGCGCCGGGCTTATGCGTCAGCGCGCCGGGTAGCCGGTAAACACCATTGAACGGCAGTTGCTTGGTTGGGTCACTGTCCTGCTTCGGGAGTCCGTAGGGCGGGTCGGTAAAATACAGTGTGCCGTCTGACTTGTATACCAAGTCATTGGGGCTGTTCAGCCGCTTGCCCTGATAACTATCAGCCAGAAGCGTAGCTGGTGCCTTGGGATTGACCTGCTCCAGCCTCCAAACGTCGCGTTGCGCGTGACCTGCCACCGTGAGCCGTCCGCGGACGTCTAACGTCATACCGTTGGAGCCGGGCTCCGGCCCGGTATACGGCGCAGATTCCTTCCAGCCGCTGGGTTGCATGAAAATGCTGACCCCGGATCCGGGCACCCACTTGCGAATGCTGTTGCTGGGGATTTCCGCAAAAAGCAGATAGCCGGCGGGGATCCAGACGGGCCCTTCCGTCCATTTGAAGCCTGCGCCCGTAGCTACCTTTTCCAGGACAGGCTTCTCAGGAACGATCAGGTCCAGGGCCGGATCCAGGCGCTCTACCTTTATAGGAGCCGGCTCCGCCCCAGTGGCGCCGGATGCCGCATTGACCGACGATCTAATCATTGCACCACCACCCGTAATCGTAATCGCGCCCAGAATCAATACCCGCAAAACCCTGTCCCGCAAAAACTTGTCTTGGATCACTCATCTTCTCCCTTCAAAAAACAGAGGGATCATACCACTCAGCGGCCGGCTTGCTGCGTCGAAAAACATTTCCAGGCAAGAGCATCCACACAGAGATCTCTCCACTGCGCTACGCTCCGGTCGAGATGACAAAGGGTAGGGTCGTCATGGCCCGCAGCAGCGGTCAAGGGAAGGCAAACCGCAGGTCCCTCGACTACGCTACGCTCCGGTCGGGATGGCAGTTCTGTTGTGGTCGCAACAGCTTCAGCGGCGAACACTTGACCTTGGCAAAAAATTGTCATCCCGACTGGGGCGTAGCGTAGTGGAGGTTTCTTTCCGGATACTCACACACCCTCTGCAGGGCTGGCTAAACAATCGACAGAAGTTAATTTCATTGAAGACTGTTCACCCTTGCCGGCATCCATGCACCAGTGACCCAACCCACGGTAGCTGTTCCCAAGTCTCACCTCGTTCCGCCTTGTAGTCAGGTGGGAGCAGGGTCTGCCGGCGCCCCCTGTGCCCAGCCCTCCCGCAAGTGGGTTCTCATCGCGGTCATTCTGGGTTCGTCGATGGCGTTCATGGACGGGACGGTGGTCAACGTAGCCCTGCCCACACTGCAGTCCAATTTCCACGCTACCGCGGCGGGCATTCAGTGGGTGGTGCAAGGCTATGCTCTGTTCGCGGCTGCGCTGTTGTTGCTCGGAGGCGCCATCGGCGATCATTACGGCCGTCGCCGTACCTTCCTATGCGGTGTGGCACTGTTTGCCATGGCTTCGGCGGGGTGCGCCGCCTCTCAGTCGTTGGGCCAACTCGTCATCGCTCGTGCCATCCAGGGACTGGGTTCCGCTCTGCTCGTCCCCCAAGGACTTTCTATTCTCTCGGTGTCTTTCCCCGAACAGGACCGCGCTCGTGCGATCGGGACCTGGTCGGCCTGGACCAGCGTCTTTGGTGCTCTGGGCCCGGTGGCTGGTGGGTGGCTGATGCAGGCTTGGTCCTGGCGTTTGATCTTTCTTCTCAATCTGCCCCTCGTCCTGCTGATCATGTTGCTGGCGCCTCGGATACCCGAGAGCCGGGCGATGGGCGACGGACCGGCGCGACCGCTCGACCAGCTCGGCGCCACGCTCGCCACCCTCAGCTTTGCCGCCGTCATTTACGCTCTTTCCTTCGCCCCACAACTAGGCTGGCGTGACCGCATGGTCAGTGTTCCGCTGTTGGCCGGCCTGGTGTTGTTCGCCCTGTTCCTGGGCTCGCAAAACCGGCCGAATGCCATGATGCCCTTGACGCTGTTCCGCATTCCGCGCTTCCTGGCGCCGAACCTGCTTACCTTTCTGTTGTATGGAGGCTTGGGAGGGTCGCTCTACGTGATCCCTTTCTACATGATCCAGGTGCGCCACTACGCGCCGGCGGCCGCGGGCGCTGTGTTTGTGCCGTTGATCCTGATCATGTTCGTGTTCTCCGCGCGGGTCGGGACGCTGGTGCCCAGGGTCGGCGAGCGGCTCTTGATGTGCGCCGGGGCGGCGCTCGCCGGTACTGGCTTCGCGGCATTCGCCTGGCTCACCCCCCTGCACGGATACGCGCTGTCCATTCTGCCTCCGGTCTTGCTCCTCGGCTGCGGGATGACTCTGTGCGTCGCGCCGCTCACCAATGCCGTCATGTCGTCGGTGCCTCCCACTCAAACCGGCATTGCCTCCGCGGTGAACAACGCCACCTCCCGCCTCGCCGCGCTGCTGGCTGTCTCCGTGCTCGCCTTGGTGCTGACGCACGGATTCGTAACCACCCTCAGGGCCCAGCTTGCCCATTCCACCCTGCCCGTCCAGGCGCAGCAGCAGATGTGGGCGAATCGGGCTCGGTTGCACGATATTCCGCTCTCTCCGCGTCTTACCCCAGGCCAGCGTGACCAGGCGGCGCAGCTGCTTGACCAGTCATTTCTAGCCGGATTTCGCTCCGTCATGCTGGTTTGCGCCCTCAGCGCCTGGGGTGGAGGACTCGTGGTGCTGCTGCTGCTACCCAAGTCCGAATCACTTTGATCCTGCTGTAAACCCATGGGTTAAGGCTTTCGTCTATTGGGGCGAGAAGGATCAGAACCCTCTCACCCGCTAAGGAGGAAGTATGAAGCGTTCGCTCGCGCTTATTGCGGTCCTGGGACTGGTAACAATGACCCAGGCGCAAACCACACCCACGCACACCCCGCCGTCTCCTGCAGCGATGGCGCAGCACCAGGTCCAGAGGTACACCACGCTGCTCACCCTTACCCCAACTCAGGTGGAGCAAGCGACCACTTTCTTCACCGCGGAAGCCACAGCGCACCAGAATGCAAGGGCCAACGAACACACAGCTCACCAGGCCCTCGAAGCAGCGATCAAAGCCAACGATTCGGCCACGATCCAGTCGACCTCTGCCACGTTAGGCCAAATGAGCGGCGAGATGATGGCCGCGCACGCCGTTGCCCAGGCGCAGTTCTACGCCATTCTCACTGCCGAACAGAAAACCAAATTTGACCAGTTGGAACAGGAACACGTGATGGGCGGTGGGTTTCACGGCCCACCGATGCGATAACGTAAACTGCAGCCTGGGATAGCGCGTCTATGGAAGCATTGGAGCAGCTCAACTACCCCGGAGAGCTTTCACCCCTGCGAGACCGGATGATTGCAGAGCTTGAGGATGTCAACACGCTCTGCGCCACGTACCGGTCTCGCATCTATCGCTATGCTCTGCTTTCGCTCAAGGATCCCGACCTCGCGGAAACGGTGACCCAGGATTGTTTCCTGAAAGCCTTCAAGGCACGCAAGGAGTTTCGTGGAGATTGCAGCATACCCACCTGGCTGACGCGGATCGCGACCAACCTCATTCGCGACTGCACCCGCTCGCGTAAGTTTCAATTCTGGAAGACCGCTGGCTCGACCGCACTCGAAGCAGGAGACATCGCCGACCGGCTTCGTTCTCCAGGGATTTCCCCGGAAACATCCCTGGTGGTGAGGGAGGAGTTGGTGAAGGTTTGGGACGCCGTAGACGCGCTCCCCGACAAGCAGCGCATCGTCTTTGTGTTGCGCTTTGTAGAAGAAATGGAGTTGCCAGAGATCGCAACCGCCATGGGACTGCATGTAGGGACGATAAAGAGCCACCTGCACCGCGGCCTTGCCGCAGTGCGCAAGGCAATGGAGAAAACGCGATGAACACCAACCACCTATCGGCCTGGGAGCAGGAGGAGTACATACTCGATGAGAGAACGCCGCAGGTGCTTCGCCATCTGACGGAATGTGCCGAGTGCCGCGCTGCCGTGGCCCGGTTGGAGTATGGCCTCGGGGTTTACCGCAAGGCAGCGGTGCAATGGAGCGCCGAATCGCTTGCCGCTCGGCCGCAGCAATTTCTCATCGCCAGAAAACAGCCCGTCCTTTCTCTGCGCTGGGCGATGGCAGCGATCATCCCCATCGTGCTGCTCCTGATCGCGCTGCTTCCGTTCCGTGCGTCGAACCCACGGCCAGTTCAACAGGCTGCGCAAATCAGCGACGATTCGCGAGACGATGCGCTCCTGGACCAGGTCGATGAACAGATCTCGGCAGCCGTGCCATCGTCCATGGAATCACTCACTCATCTGGTTTCGACCGGCGACAGCGCTGCGGCCAAAGGAAGCAAGCACATTGTTCAGAACAACTAGCCTGTGGCTCTCGATTCCGCTGGGCCTGGCCCTGACGTCGGGAGTGGCTCTGTGCCAAAACGGCCCACCGCCCGGCGCTCCGGCGGACGGAATGGGACCGCCTCCCATGGAGGGCCGCCGTCCGCCCATGGAGCGCGCCTTTCACCTCGGACCGCACGGGCGCTGGTGGAACAATCCTGAATTAGTGCAGAAGTTGGGGCTTACCTCAGATCAGCAAAAGAAAATGGAAGCCATCTTCGAGCAAAACCGCCCCAGCTTGATGGATCTAAGCTCCAGCCTGCGCAAAGAGGAGACGTCGATGGAGCCTCTCCTGGCCGCCGATCAGCCGGACGAGGCAAAGATCCTGGCGCAAATCGATCGCGTTGCCCAGGCCCGCGCAGAACTTGAAAAGGCGAACGCCCGTATGCTCCTTGGTCTGCGCAGAGTGCTAACCCCCGATCAGTGGAAGACCCTCCAGGCAGAGGAACCCCATATGCACTTCCCGCGGTTTAGCCAAGGGCCGCGAAACGATTCTGGACCGCCCCCTCCTCAATGAGGTTGTTTCCCACCGCGCGCGTCAGCAGGGCATCTCCGTTACGGCGTCCCAACTTGTATTTGGCGCAAACCACCCTGACCAACGCCTCAATCCGTTTCCTATAAGCCGTCGAGACAAAAGCGTTGCTGTCAAAACGCTGGCGGTACATCGGTTCGAGCGCGGGAAAATGCTCCCGGACAAAGGCCAGATAGATATCCTTTGAGCACGGCTTGAGGAACAGAGGTTGTGCGGAAAGGAAACTGGCGTCGGCGGCCTTGGCCCTTTTCGCCATTGCATCCAGAGCCCTGCCTGTATCCGTCAGGCCAGGCAGCAGGGGCGAGCACAAGATGCCCGCTCGCAGGCCCGCCTGCCGGAGCCGGGCAACGGTCTGTAACCGCAGATCCGGCCGTGGCGCCCGCGGTTCCAGCTTCCTCGCCAGGGCGGTGTTGGTGGTGGTAATCGTGAGATGAAGCACTAACGTATTGCGTTCAGCGATCCGCTGCAGTAACGGAATGTCGCGTTCGATCAGGGTCGATTTGGTGACCACCCCAAGGCGCAGCCCGCTCCGCCCGGCCAGCACTTCCAGCAGCGACTCCGTCACCCTGGCGTGGCGTTCGACCGGCTGATAGGGGTCGGTGGCGGTTCCGAGGGCGATCTCTTCTCCGGGGCGAACCTGCTTCAATTCCTGTTCCAGCAGCCACGCCGCGTTCTGCTTGATAAAAATCTTCCGCTCGAAATCTTCAGGCTGCAGTTCCATGAACTCGTGGGTATAGCGCGCATAGCAATAGCGGCAAGCGAACTCGCATCCGCGATAGGGGTTGATGCTCCAGGCGAAACTCAGGCCGCGCCGCGAAACGCTCCGGTTCAGAATCGACCGCACCCCGAGCGAGCGCATTTCGATCTGATGTCCCTCGCCGGCAGGGGAGGAGACTGCGGCCAAACGGGCAATCCCGGTCAAAGGCGATTTGGTGCCCTGCGGGGGAAAGCGAGAAAGAATAGGAAAAAGCTCCAGGTTTTCTGCTACCGCTATCTTCGCCATTTGTTCGCCTCTTGGAACCAGCGTACTCCTGCTGTGGAGGCACGTCAATAAGCCCGCGAGAGCGCGCTATCGAGAACGAAACTGCAACGTCGCGACGTCATCTTCATCCTCATGAGGTGGGTCTGTGTGGGAAGCACCCGGTTCTGGAAGGGCACGGCTTCAGCGGTGCCGCAATGAGTCGAGAGTTCCCGGGCTTTAGCCCCTGAGGGCATCTTCTTATCAGCGCTTAAGAGTGTTTAGAGGTTAGAAAAAACGTACCTCAGCGGCTAAAGCCGGGTATGGCTGCGTCATTTACGGCACGGCTGAAGCCGTGCCCTTCCAGAATCGAGTAATCACGCACCCTCTCCAGGCCCATCAACGCAGGTTTGATGAGAATCTTCGAGGACATGAAAGGCCTTCTGCCACCAGGACAGTGGCAGATGACAGTTTTAATTTTCTTTGTCGTCAGCCCGCGGGGCGCGGACAGCGTAATCGGCTCCGGGTTGGGTTACGGGATTACGAACCTCTCCCAGCCGGGCCGTTGCCGGTCCGTCATGCACCCGGCGGCGAAGTCCCAAAAGAGTCTCCTGCTTGTCGCGCGCATATTCCGCCGCCAGCCGGGTCAAAGCGTGGGTCACGATGTCGCTGTGGTGCAGATTCTGCATCTCCGGGTCGCGGCGAAAGTTCAGCCACAAGCGGTGCACCAGCTCCACATCATCAGCCTGCAGCGACGGCGCGTGCGGTCCAATGTGGAATGACTCCGCCTCGCCATTCGGAGAGACCACGTAGAAGGTGATCTGTTTCTTCGGTTCCGGCAGCGCTTCCCACGCTTGCCCGACCCTGTAGGCCTGCTCATGCGCCGACATCTTGCTCGAGAGACCCGAAACCACAGCCGCTGCCTCCAGCGAATTAGCCGTCTGCACCAGCGCCGCGAAAATGTCTCCCGCCGGAACGACGAGCAGCGAAATGTGCTTGCCAAAGCTCTCCGCCACCGAAACCGCCTTAGTAAACAGCATCTGCTCGTATTCACTAAACAGCTGATCGGAAGTAAACAGCAACTCCGGTCCGCCTGCGCCGACCATGCGCGCGGTCAGCACCACCACATCCTGATCACCCGTATTGGTCCGCGCCAGCGTCCACTTCAGCGCAAACGGATTGTTGGCGTCGCGCATCGTGACCACCACGCATCCCGGGTTGATTTGCAACACATCGCGCCCTACCGCATCCTCATGTTCCAGCTGAAAGTGTTCTTTCATCTGCAGTTCGGTGGTGGTTCGCCTGCGCCGGTTGTCGCGTTCGGAAATGGTGAAAATGATAAAGAACGTAGCTGCGAACAGGATCCCGCTGACCGTAGCGACCGACTTGGTGAAAAGGTTTACCAGCGCAGTCGTCAGCAAAACCATGAAGACCGAGAGCAACCCGATCGGTACCTCCCGCTTGCCGATACGCAGATTGGGTGGAACCTTCCAGCCACGCTCTCCTTTGTACTTCCAGCGCAGCACCAGCATGGCGAGGCTATTAAATGTAAAGCTCCAGATCACGCCAAACGCATACGCTTCGCCCAGTGCGATCACGTTGCCGCGGCTGGCGATGATGGTGAATAGCTGCATCATCGCTACCAGGTTCACGATCCGGTAGCTGGTGCCGAATTTGCGATGCGGCCGGCGGAACCAATCCGTGAGCACCCCATCTTCGGCAATGCGCATCAGCACGCCCGTAGAGCCAATGATCGAAGTGTTGATGGCACCGGAAAGAATGAGAAAGCCCACCAAAACCACAAACACACGGAAAATGATCCGCAGCACCTGCGGCCCGACCATATACATGGCCATTCCGGCGATCAGGTTGTCGCGGTAAACCGGCACCCGCACGGAGTCGGGAATGAGCATGACCGCAAGCAGGGAACCAATGCCGGTAAAAAGGAAGCTGTAGATCGCGATGACAATCGCGGCGCGTTTCAGGTTCTTGAGTTTGGGATGTTCGATCTCCCGGTTAACCTGGGCCAGAGTCTCTTCGCCGCTCATGGCCAGAACGGAGTGTCCGAACGCCATGATGATGCCGAACAAGCCCAGCGTTGCAGGCAAACTGGTGTACCTTAAAAACCCCAGGGCGTCGTTACTGAAGTGCAGTGTCGAAGGTGTAGGCCAGGGCGGCAGCTTAGCGCCTAGATGAAAGGCAGAATAAATTCCCCAGATCAGCAGAATCACCACCATCACGGTGGTGATCTTCATCACTTCAAGCGCCTTGTCGCTCGACTCCTCGATCCCTTTCAGATTCTGCCACCAGTAGTAGCCGGTGACGATCGCCGCGAACGCTGCCGAGGTTAAACCCAGCGGCAACTGAGGGGGCATATGGTGGGCGCTGAGCATAGCGCCCGGCAGCCAGCTATGCGCGGCGGCCACGGTCATCAACTCATTCAGCAGGCTGGTAATGTACTGCCCGGCGGAAACGCCGGAAATTGGGCCGGTGAGAATGTAATCGAACATGAGCGCAGAAACGCTCAACTTAGCGAACGTGCCGCCCAGGGCCTCCTTCACCACCCGGTACACGCCACCGCGAGTGAACATGGAGCAGCTCTCCACGTACACCGCGCGCACCGCAAAGGAGAACAGCATGACCCCCAAAATGAACCAGGGAGCAGATTTGCCTACGGCTTCTTCCGCAATGCCGCCGGCGTAGAAAGCCGACGAACCAAGATCGTTCAGCACCACCGCTGCGGCGCGCCAAAACGAGATAAACGTGAGCATCACCGAAGAGGCGACGACCAGTTTTACCCGGTTGGAGGGGATGGAAGGTGCATTCGCTGTTCGTTCGGAAGCCATTCGATAAGGGCCACGGTCTCAACGCCGCAAACGGGGAGTGTCGCGGTCTGGTACGCAGCCAGAACTGAGTCTATGTTGCTTGCCGCCTAGCGTCAACGACGGATCAACGCTTCACTCGCCCACCAGCAACTGAAGATCTTCGACAAAACTAATCGCAACCACCACTGCCGACCCTGCGATGCCCAGGAAAAACATTACTTCAAACAGACGCATGAAAAAGATAGCGATCAGCATAGGTAATCGATTGTATCCCTTTCCTCGTCTGGTGGGTGCAAGACTCTCATCCCACTAGGGATGGAGCGTGAGGATGGTAGACTCTCGGCCATATGGCAAGACTGGTACGGCAACCCTGGCTGCTTGGCATTTTTTCTGCCGCGCTGTTGATGCTGCCTTTTTCGATCATCGGCCCCGTGCCTTTCTGGCGGACGTTCTTTTCCTGGGTAGCGTTTGTGCCCCTCTTCTACGGACTGTTGACGAGGGAGAATCTGAACCATCCAAAGGCTTTGCTCCGTGGAACCCTGGCCGCTTATCTCATGGGCGTTCTCTGGTTTACCGGCAATTGCTATTGGATTTACCAGACCATGTTGTACTACGGCGGGCTGACGCCGCTTATTTCCGCCGGAATTCTAATCGCCTATAGCCTGGTGCTGGGGTTGTACTTTGCCGCGCTGGGCCTGCTGATCACCGCCACCGCGAAGGCTTTTCGCAGTCCTGTTTGCGCTCTTTTGGCTACCCCCTTTTTTTGGGTGGCGCTGGAACTGCTTTCCGCAAGGTTCACCAAAGTGCCCTGGGATTTGCTGGGCTATTCACAAGTCGGTAACTTTCTGTTGACCAGCTTGGCTCCATGGACCGGGGTGTATGGAGTTACCTTCGTGCTGGTGGCCGGCAATGCGCTGATTGCCTGGGGCACGCTCGCCTCCACGGGAAAACGTCGCCTGGTCTTGTTAACCATCGGCTTTCTTGCCGTGCTGGTGCTGCAGAATGGCGATCATTTCGCGCCCCCTTCTGCGCCTTCTCCGGCCACCGGCGTGCTGCTGCAGCAGAACCTTAACGTAAATCAGGACAATCGCTGGCCTGGAGCCGATTATGAACACCATGTTAGCGAATTCGCAAAACTCAGCACGCGCACGTGTGGCCCGTTTTTGGCCGGCATGCCGGAACTCAATGCTTATCCTGTAACTCCCGATTGCCCGGAGCAGCCAGTCACGCCCGGCGTCATCATCTGGCCCGAGTCGCCGGCGCCTTTTCTCGACAAGGATCCTCGCCTGCTGACTGCTTTGCGCGATCTCGCCGTTTACATGCATGCACCAGTGATCGCCGGCACCACCTCACTGGACCCTCACGGGCTTAGCTTCGACATGTACAACTCCGCGCTCTTCGTGCGCCCGGATGGCACTGTGGCGGCCCGCTACGACAAGATTCACCTGGTTCCCTGGGGAGAGTACATCCCCTACAAGAACTTTTTCGCTTTCGCCAAGAACCTGACCCAGCAGGCGGGCGACATGACCCACGGATGGCGTCGCGTGGTCTTTTCCACTGATGGCCACCGCTTTGGTGTCTTCATCTGCTACGAGGAAATCTTTGGCGACGAGGTGCGCCTGTTCGCAAAACACGGAGCGGAGGTGCTGGTCAATATTTCCAATGATGGTTGGTACGGTGATACCTGCGCGCCCTGGCAAACGCTCAATATGTCGCGCATGCGGGCCATCGAAAATCGCCGCTGGCTGCTTCGCGACACCAACACCGGCATCACCACCGTCATCGATCCTTACGGCAGGCTGACCGCCAGCGTGCAGCGCCACGCCCTCACCTCGTTGGCCGCCAGGTATGGCTACAGCAGCGACCAGACCTTCTACACCATCCATGGCGATCTGTTCGCTTACCTGTGTGGGATAATCACCTTGGGGATAATTGCCGCCACGGTGTGGTTTAGCCTGCGGCGCCACTAAATCATGTTGAACGAACTCGAATTCTCCTACACTCCGGTACGCGAAAAAGTTCGCGACCTTCGGGAGTATCTTTGACCACCAACGCATCGAGAGGGAACTGGCGGCCTTAGAGTCGAAGCTTTCCGATCCAGCTATCTGGTCCAATCCAACCGAGTCTCAGGTGCTTATGCGTGAGCGCAAGCGCCTGGAAGGCCAGCGGGCGATGGAGAACGAGCTGGTGCGCCGCAGCGGAGACATCGACGCCTATTTTGATCTTGCCCGTGAGGGCGAATCCGTCGAGCCCGAACTGGAACGCGAAATCAAATCATTAAGCGAATTTGTGGACCAGCTCGAAACCCGCACCATGCTCTCTGCGGAAACTGATCCGCTGAATGCAATCGTGACTGTTCACCCCGGCGCCGGGGGCACCGAGTCCCAGGACTGGGCCGAGATGCTGATGCGCATGTATCTCCGTTGGGCCGAGCGCCAAGGCTTCAAGACAGAGATGAATGACTACCAGGACGGCGAAGAGGCGGGCATCAAGTCGGCTACGTTTACCGTGACTGGCGATTTTGCCTTCGGGCAGCTTGCGGGAGAAACAGGAGTTCACCGGCTGGTGCGCATCTCGCCCTTTGACCAAGCGAAGCGCCGCCACACCTCCTTTGCCAGCGTCTTTGTCTCACCCGAAATCGATGACTCAATCCAGATCGACATCAAGCCCGATGATCTGCGCATTGATACTTATCGCTCCGGAGGCAAGGGTGGCCAGCACGTAAACACGACTGACTCAGCTGTCCGCATCACCCATCTGCCCACCAACATCGTTGTGCAATGTCAGAATGAGCGCTCCCAACACAAAAATCGCGAGAAAGCGATGAAGATGCTTCGCTCCAAGTTGTATGAATACGAGCTGGAAAAAAAGAAGCAGATTTCAAAAAAGCTGGAAGACTCCAAACTCGACATTAACTTCGGTTCGCAGATTCGCTCCTATGTGCTGCAGCCTTACCGGATTGCCAAAGATCTGCGCACCCGGGTCGAGGTGGGCGACGTAGATGCGGTATTGGATGGCAACCTGGAGCCATTCATCCGTGGTTATCTGATCATGCGCAGGAAGGGCGGTGAGCCGCCTGCGATCGAAGAACCGGTGGACGTGGAATGAGCATCCCATTCTCATGAACGAGCCAGAAACCATCCGCACCATCCTCGAGAAGACCAAGACAATCGCCGTGGTCGGCCTTTCCGACAAACCCGACCGCCCCTCGTTTTATGTCTCCAAGTACATGCAGCAGGAAGGCTATCGGATCATCCCCGTGCACCCAACGGTGACCAAGGCATTAGGGGAGAAAGCTTATCCAACCCTGGATGAGGCTTTCGCGGCCGAAGGAAAAATTGATCTGGTAGACGTCTTCAGGGCGTCGGAATACGTCCCGGAAGTCGTCAAGGATGTAATACGTCTCAAGATTCCCTACTTGTGGCTGCAGGAGGGGGTGTGCCATGAGGAAGCAGTCAAATGGGCTGAAGCCGACGGTATTCTCGTGGTCATGGACCGCTGCATCTATAAGGAGCACGCCCGCCTGGACCGGGTCAGCCGATAAATGCCCCTTCCGCTCTGTCGAAAACATTTCCAAGAAAGGACCGCTGAACCGCAGATCTCTCCACTGCGCTGCGCTCCGGTCGAGATGACAAAGGAGAGGGCGGTGCTTCCAGAGAGAGTAGTTGCTGAACAGAAACCGTTTTTCATCACCTTGGGTGGGCTGCAGCCCCCAGCGACACTTCGGTCGGCTCATTCTCTGAACTGTTTTTCGAGGACCCCCTTTTGGTAACCTCGCAGGGCCTTCTCGAGTCCTATTAGCCGGGCGGCTACAATAAAAGGGGGTCGTGCGGTGCTCGCTATGCCAGGTTTTCGCCAATACTTTCTGTTGCTCTGCGCGGCATTGACCGCCTTCGTTGCGGCGGCTGCGCCGGTAACGGGAGCAGTGCGCGCGCAACATCTCACGGTAGAGCTACTCCCACTCAATGGCTCCATCCAACCCGGAGCCACCGAGCTTGTCGGCCTTCACTTCACCTTAGATAAAGGCTGGCACGTCTACTGGGTCAACGCCGGGGACTCGGGGGAACCGCCAAGTATCAAGTGGACCCTCCCAGCCGGCATCACCGCAGGCGCCATGCAGTTTCCTGCACCACGCCGTTTGCCCCTCGGCCCCTTAATGGATTTTGGCTATGAAGATGAGGTGCTCTTCCCCATAACCCTGAGCGCCGGTTCCACGTTGAAAGCCCCTTCTACAGTCGAGATCCCAGCCCACGTAGACTGGCTGGTCTGCCGCGAGGTCTGCATTCCCGGTAAGGCTGACCTGCTCCTTCCGCTGCAGGTAGCGTCGCAGAAAACTACCCCCGATCCCGGGCGCCAGGCGCTCTTCGACCGCTTCCGCAACCTCCTGCCTCAGCCTCTCCCGTCTTCGTCCAAGGCTGTGTTTGCGACTGATCCCAATGGTTTTGCACTCGCCCTGACGGGACATCCAGAGACCGCTGCTGAGTTTTTCCCCTTAGACCAGAGCCAGATCGTGAATGCCGCGCCTCAACCGGTCCGCGGGGTCAACAACGGCATCGTGATCTCTCTCAAGAAGGACGAGAACTTTCGCACTCAACTGGCGCAATTGAATGGAGTTCTCCTGCTGGGCGACGGAAGCGCCTACGAGATTCACGCTCCGCCGGGTCCACTGCCCGGAGGCGCCTCCGGCAGTAACGAAGGAGCACTCAATCTCCTGCGCTTTGTTTCGCTAGCGTTCCTTGGCGGCATGATTTTGAACCTCATGCCCTGCGTCTTTCCCGTCCTGTTCATCAAAGGCCTTGCCCTGGTGGAGTCTTCCCGGCACGAGCCAAAACGCGTTCGTGCCCACGGGTTGGTCTACGCACTGGGCATTCTGGTCTCTTTCTGGATCGTGGTCGCCCTCCTGTTGGGCCTCAGGGCAGGGGGCCGTCAACTTGGCTGGGGTTTCCAGTTCCAGTCCCCCGGCTTTGTCGCGGTCATGGCACTGCTGCTGTTCTTTCTCGGCCTGTCGCTCGCCGGCATGTTTGAAATTGGCCTGACCGTAACCAATACCGGCTCCAGCCTGGCCGCGCGCAGCGGCTATGCCGGGAGCTTTTTCACCGGCGTGCTGGCCATGGTGGTAGCCACTCCATGTACCGCCCCGTTTATGGGAGCCGCCATCGGTTTCGCCCTGGCGCAAAGCGCGGGTGCGGCCTTTGCCGTCTTCACAGCGCTGGCGCTCGGCCTCGCTGCACCTTATCTGCTGCTCACCTTCCATCCCGTATGGATGCGCTATTTGCCCCGGCCCGGCGCCTGGATGGAAGTGCTCAAGCAGGCCACGGCTGCGCCCATCTTTGCCACCGTCATCTGGCTGGTTTGGCTCTTCGCTTCCTCTGCCGGAGTGGACGCGCTCACCGCCCTATTGGCTGCATTTCTGCTGCTGGCCATTGCCGGCTGGATCCTCGGCCGCTGGCCGGCACGACGCGTGGCTTCGGCGTTTGCCGTTACCGTCATCGTTCTGGCGGTGGCTACGCCGCTGTGCGCGCTATGGAAGTTTCCTGCGGCCGAAACCACTACAGCCAGCAAAGCCGGCTGGGAACCTTACAACCGTGAAGCCATCGAACAATATCGTGCGCAGGGCCGGCCAGTATTCGTCGATTTCACCGCTCGCTGGTGCCTGAGCTGCCAGGTGAATGAGCGTGCCGTCCTCAACCGTGGCGATGTACGCCGCCGGTTGCACGACTCAGGGATTGCGCTGGTTCGCGCCGACTGGACCAAGCACGATGAGACCATCGCTTCCGCGCTTAGGGAATTGGGCCGAAGCGGTGTGCCCACGTACGTCTTTTATCCTCCTGGACAGCCAGCCTTGGTGCTGCCCGAAGTCCTCACCCCGGGCGTCGTGTTAGGGGCGCTCGATCAGCTCCAGAATCGTCTTAAGCCCAACAGCCAGGCGCTGCTGGAGCCAAAACCCTGAAAGGATGAGCCGATGAACCGCAAACGCATCGTTCTAGCTGCGATGTTCGCCTTTGTCTTCGCCACCTCTGCTCGTTCCGCCCAGATCGGCAGCCAGGCGCCCGACTTCCACGCAACCGACTCCAACGGTAAAACGCAAAGTCTCGATCAATACCATGGCAAGTATGTAGTACTGGAGTGGCACAACCACGATTGCCCCTACACCGTGAAGCATTACAAGAGCGGAAACATGCAGTCTCTGCAGAAAGAGTGGACCGCCAAGGGGGTGGTGTGGTTCACCGTCATCTCCTCCGCTCCCGGGGAGCAGGGTTACGTCGATGCGGGGCAGGAAAATGCTTACATGAAGAAAATGGGCGCGCAACCGACAGCGGCTCTGCTGGATCCTAAAGGGGAGATCGGTCATCTCTACGATGCCAAGACCACGCCTAACATGTACGTGATCGATCCCAGTGGGAAATTGATCTACGCCGGCGCCATCGACGATCATCCCACCACCGATGTCTCTGATATTCAGCAGTCGAAGAACTATGTGTCCGCTGCACTGAGTGAGGCCATGAACGGGCAGCCGGTGCAAACGGCGGTCACGCGTCCGTACGGATGCTCAGTCAAGTATTGGCAGTAGAGGATAAGTAACTATGTCGCGTCCGTTTCGTTGGGCGTCGCTCGCGGTCATGATAACCGGCCTCGCACAGACACCCTTGATTGCCATGCAGGGTCCGCCGCAAGCGGACCCTCACGCCGCCGAGGAGCTGGCTGCTCAGCGCCAGGCCATGGGTTTTCTCGGCTACCTCGATGACGGTCGTTTCGCTGACAGCTATGCCTACACTGGGACGCTGCTACGCGCCCAGGCCGATCGTGAATTGTTTACTTCTCAAATTCAAAAAGCACGCGCCGGGACGGGCGCGCTGCAAGCCCGGGAACTCATCGACGCCATCTACGACACGAGCGTTGAAGGGGCTCCTCAGGGGCAGTATGTGATCCTCCACTACCACTCCAATTTTGCTAATCGCCAGGATACGGTGGAGACCATAACGTTGGCCCTCGCTAAGGGTTACTGGCGGGTGGATGGCTACTACATCAAGTGAGCGGCGATTCTTGTCGTTCTAGTCGAAAGGGACCTGCGGATCTTTCGCCCTCACGACAGCAGGTCCGTCAGCCTTTGGCCTGTGTTTCCTCGAGAGGAACGACGCGGCCTGAGGCGCGAAGATAGCGAAAGAAGTGATCCAGGGGCGGCTTAGGAAGGAGATCGTCAAGCGTCAGTAAGTCGCTGGTGGGAGATTCCCGCAAAAAACCTTCGGGAAAGTTGCCGAGGGCGGCAACCAGGTCTTGCTTGCGCATGGGGGCGACATAGACGGTGACGTCGGTGAACAGCAATCGCCCAAAGCCTTCCAACATGACGCCGGGCAGCTCTGGATGCAACCGTTCTTCCAGGAGCTGAAGAAACATGGACATCCAGATAATCACCCGGATGGGCGCAGCGCTGTAGCGGCGAAGGTAGTCGAGCACCTGATAACCCTCCGGGTAATCGGTAACCACCACGGTGGCGATGGGGGCAAGCTGCTCAATCATGCCCAGCAGTTCCTTGTTATTCGAGGCAGCCGAGCCTGCGAGACCGGGAGTGTTGACCTCCAGCATGGCAAAAGGTTCGTGGTCGGAAGGAGGTCCCTCAGCCAGCAATTTTTCTCGCGCAGCCTGGAAGATTTTGACGGCAGACGGGCCGACGTGCCCGCCCAGGGTGCGCTGCACGAGCAGTGGACGCTTGTGAAGGGGAGTGGACGGCTCGACCACCTGGGCCTTGGCATCAAACACCAGGCCATGGGACATGCCGTTGCGGAGCGACTCCAGGCACCAGAGTCGGGAATCGTTCCCGGCGAATACCGGACCTGTAAGTTCCAGAACGTCGATCTCCAGGCGTTCGGAGGTTAGATCGTCGAACAGGCCGGCCAGAAAGGCGGTTGAGGATGACCGCTGGTGGTAGGCGGCATAAATCAGGTTGACACCCAGCGTACCGATGGCCTGCTGCTGGAGTGGCGCCGTGGGATCCATAAGATTGATGTGGAGAAGAATCTGATTGGGCTCTCCATCCGGTTCGGCCTGGAAGCGGACGCCGAGCCAGCCGTGTTGCTCGTTGGTTCCCTGGTAGTTCCGGGTGGCGACGGTGTCCGCAAAGACAAAGAATCGGGTATGGTCGCCGCGGATTTTGGCGAGGCGGGTAAGCAAGAGCTGATATTCATAGTCGAGCATCGCCAGCAGGCGCTCCCTGGAGACATATCGGGTCCCGGCGCCGTAGGTGTCATCGCTGACGGTCTTGTCATAGGCCGAGATAGCTTGCGCGACTGTTCCCGATGCCGCGCCTGCGCTCAGAAACCAGCGTGCCACTTCCTGACCGGCGCCAATCTCGGCAAACGTCCCGTAGCAGGAAGCCTCCAGATTGATCGATAGTGCTTTGGCATGAATGTCGGTGAATTGCTGGAATGCGGAGCGTGGACATGTGCGGCTCCCTTGGCGGAATTCAGGCTTGGCCGAGCGCAGAATAGGCGTTAGGCAATTGCCATCGCTGCATTCGATGCTCGTGGATCGGCGGAGGTAGCGAACTAATCCAATCCCGGTCGTTTTGACTCCTTACCCCAAGCCCTGAACCTTGCCCCGCAGCACGGTCACAGAACACTTGGGCAATTTCACCGCGACGCCTCGGCCTGACATGATCGTGGAAGCGACTGGCGGGTTGTCCGGCTCGGCATTCGATTCCGCACCCGCCGAATGCCAAACGTACTGCTCGCTTCCGAACGTTACCATGTTCACCTCGCCGTCATAAAAGCCAGTGGCGCCGTCTGCTCCCTCGAAGGTTAACTCGACGCTCCGAGGATGATCCCTGTCCTTATTCACCAGCAGAACCGCCCAATCACCGTCGGGACGGCGAACCGCATAGGCGGTCACCAGCGCGTGCCCTGCGGGATCAGCGATCGTTCCATTCACCCGGAACAGGTGATGCATGCCGCTGCGATGTGTCACCCACTCGTTGTTGATCATGCGGCCCGTGTGATATTGCGCGGTGAACTGGCGAATTTGCAGATTTGCGTCGGCAACATAGTTCCCATAAGTCGCCCAGCCTCCATGGCAGCCAGGCTGAAGCGGTTCAGCCTGAATCGGCGAATGATAATACGCAGACCCGCCATACAAGAAAAACGAGCCCACGCTGTCGGCCAGCCACAGCGCGGAAAAAATGTCGGTCATATAGTTCGAGAGGCTGTAGGTCACCGCACTCTCTGTGTTCATCAGAGGCACACTCTCGGGCAAGCCATCCTGGCGAAACGCATCCAGGCAATTTCGTGTCAATTCGGGCTCGCGATAGAGATCCGCCCAATTCACCGAGCAGGGGTCGAATGGATAATGTTCAAACGACACAAAGGCGAGATCCTGAATATGATCATGAGATTTTAGATAATCCAGGAACCTCCCGAACCAGGACGTGCGGTTCTCCGCGTCCGGCCAAACCGAAACATCCTGATTAATGCCCTGAAACACGGGACCACCCAACTTTGTCTCCGGAGCGACCTTATGAATGGCGTCGGCAAATTGAATGTAAAGCGCCGCGTAGTCTTCGGGCATCATGTACTGGCCGTCGCATTCTTCTCCCATCTCGACCCAGGCGACCGGATAGCCGCGCTTTTTCAAGTAGGCAATCTGATGCGCGGCATCTTCAGGCGTGCTGAAGAGGACTGCGACGGGAATCATCGCCGGCAAATTGTTGGTGATGCCGCTGGTGAAAAAAAGGTCGAGCCCCGTCTGATCACCGCGCTTGCTCAGATCCGTAGCTGCGTGGTACGGATCGGTCGAGGAGCAGTAGGTAGGCGTCTGCGTAGCATCGGGCGAATGTCTTACAAAATCGATGAAGGTGCCGTCGTCGAAGAGCATGCCGGCATACACCTGGTGGATCGCATAACCCACTCGATGCCGCACATCGTCGGTTCCGTGTGGGCCTGGCTGATTCGATGATTGCGTCATCACCACGCGAATCCAGCGCGCCGTCACCAGTTGTTGGGCAAGCTTCAGCGTCGCGGTCCCGCCCTTGCCATCGCGCACGACTCCGCTCGGAAAGCTGTTCCAGCGCCCACTTGCCTGCTGGCTGACACCCAGGCCTTCCTCGGGTGCGTACTGCGCCTCCCAATTCATGGGGTCCACGCCGGTCCAATACTGCACCTCATACACCCGCGCACTGGGCTCGCACCAATCGATGCGAAAGGCGTTGATCTGCTGGGGAGTGAGCAAATCCAGGATGATCCATTGCGGATGCAGCGCATCGTCTTCGCCGGTAAATGCTTTGGTGAGATAGGGATTACTCTTCCAAAACGTTGACGGATCTCCGTCCGTCAAACGGCTGAAGCCGTTGGAAGCGCCTCCATCTGCCGTCGTCCCGCGATGTGGCAGCGGATATCCGAATGAATCGTGAATGAACTCAGTGGGCTCCGCGTCTCCAACAAAATAGCCCCTTTGATGCGCAGCGTCGCTCCATATTCCTTTGCTATTCCAGTGCCATGCCTCGATGGCAAGCTCGGTGTGGTTGCGATAAGTGATCGGCCCCCAGCCGGCGGCGAGCCATTGCCGGACCATTTCTGGCGTGTAAGTCTTCTGAATTACTTCGATCGACAACTCGTCCATTGAAGAGCCGAGACTCTTATCCGGGTCGAAGCTGTTCACAGCTTTGCTCGCATCTACCCGCAGCAATGCTGACGTACCGGCGCCTTGATCAAGGGCAGCAACAACTCGATGGCTGGATGCCATCGACAGAGCTGCCGCTCCAACTGCCTGGCCGAGGAATTTTCGCCGCGAGATTCCTCGCGGACAGTCTTGCTTAGGTGGATTGAATCGGCGTCCCATGACTTCATCTCCTCCTGATAACTCGATCGAAAGCTTTACCTGGACCCCACCTTTCTGAGAGCCGAGGCCCAATATCCGCATTGATGCTTTGCAGCCGTTTTCCCGTTTTAAACTATGAAGCCCTTTAGCAAAGCCTCCGCAGGAACGTCAAACTAAAGCTGGAACTCGTCTGGGTGAATCAAAAAACTGTCGATCATAAGAACCGCCTGGTTTAATGTAACCTATGATTGCTTTCCCCGAGAACAATGGCGCTGACCGGCAGGGAGAGATCACAAGAGTGATCGCCTTGGGGGGTGAATGTAATTACGCGTCGATCCCGCGTACCAACCAACCTCAAGACAGCCGCGAAAACGTAGCCGTAATAATCTCTTCAATGACCTTGGAACTCACTGGTTTGGATATGAAGTCATCCATGCCCGCCGCCAAACAGTGGTCTCGATCTTCGCTCATCGCAGATGCGGTCATGGCAACAATGGGTACATGCGTCCCGATAGGCTCTTCCCTGCGAATCTGTCTGGTCGCCTCCAGGCCCGTCATCTCAGGCATCTGAACATCCATCAAAATCAAATCGAAATCACTCTGTCTCCATTGCTCCAAAGCTTCCAGACCATTCGTTGCCAGCGTGATCCCGTGGCCCATCTTGGCCAGCATCGTCATCGCGACTCGTTGATTTACAGCATTGTCTTCGGCCAGCAGGATCCGCAGTGATAGCGAGGAAGCGAGAATTCCGGCGGCCGCTGGAGCCACCGTACTTGCCGGCGTCTGCGCCCCTAGCGCCAGACGAATCGATCCCAGCAGGTCGGAAGAACTGATCGGTTTGATCAGGTATGTCTCCACACCCAGTTGCCGGCAACGTGCCGCGCTCCTGACCTGATCGTAAGACGTCAACATCATGACCACCGGGCTTAGCAGCAGGGGATTGCCGCGAATGCGCTCGAGTACTGCCAACCCATCGATCCCCGGCATCTGTTCATCAAGCAGAACCAAACGGTAAGGCGTCCCCGCATAGGCTGCTCGGGAGAGTTCGGCAAGTCCCGACTCCCCGGAATCACACACCTGCGGTTCCATCTTCCATTGACGAGCCAGTTCGAAGAGGATGCGTCGATTAGTAGCATTGTCATCAATGATCAACAGGGGTATTCCATGCAGACTCTCCTCACTCGGGACGGGTAGGGCTGCCGCCGATCGCGGCGACACATCAAAGTGAGCATCGAAGGTGATCGTGGTGCCTTCTCCGGGCGCGCTCTTGAGGCTGATCGTGCCTCCCATCAAGGTCACGATGCTCTTTGAGACGGCCAATCCCAATCCCGTACCACCGTATAGCCGTCTACCCGAAGTGTGCGCTTGCTGAAACTGCTGGAAGAGTGCTCCCTGCTGGTCCAGGGCGATGCCGATTCCGGTGTCGCGAATGGAGAATTGCAGACCAGCGCGTCCCTGGCTCACCGCCTGCAGAGAGATATCGACGCAGACTTCTCCGTGTTCAGTGAATTTGATCGCATTCCCCACCAGGTTGATCAGGACCTGACTAAGACGGATCGGGTCACCGGTCAGGTCGGCGGGCACATCCGGCGCAATGTGTACGGTGAGTTCCAGGCCCTTTTGGTGCGCGGGAAAAGCGAAGCTCCGCAGTACATCTTTGACCAGGCCCGGCAAATGGAAGTCAACCGAATCCAGAATGGTTTTTCCCGCTTCCATCTTCGAGTAATCGAGGATCTCGTTGATGATGCTCAGCAGCCGATCTGCTGAGGACTTCACGGTGAGCAGAAAGTCGCGCTGTTCTTCACTCAACGCTGTGCTGAGAGCAAGTTCCGTCATGCCGAGAATGCCATTCATCGGCGTCCTGATTTCATGGCTCATATTTGCCAGAAACTGGCTCTTGGCCCGGCTCGCCTGCTCGGTGGCAATCATAGCCTTGGTCAGCTCCTCTTGCGACCTGGCATATCTCACTTGCAAAATTGCAGCGCGTACTCCATAGATCGCAATCGCCGCCGAAATGGAGGCAAAACCAAACCATGGATGCTCCGGTGCGATTTCAACCCCCATGAGTGTGATCGCAAGCGTGAATAAGACCGGGCTGAGATTATCAATCAGCAGTCCTGCGGTTCGCTGGCTAGTGCTGCGCTGACTCGTGTCCGTGCGGGTTTTGGGATACAGGACAAATGAGGCTAAGAGAGACAGGTGAGGAAATCCCCATCCAATATCTTGCGGTCCGTCACGCCAGCCGCTCTGCAGTTCGAGGTAGCCCAGGATGAGAGCCACTGTCCCATTCACCCATAGAAAGAGCGCAAGGGTGCGATAAAAGCGTCTTCTTGCAGGGCTCGGATTGGAGAAGAAGCGTAGGGTCACAGCCCCGACCAGAACCAAGTTTTCTGTATTGTTCAAGTACATGAGATTGATTGCCGAGATACCTTTGAGACCGGCGTGTGAGGGCAGTACCGAGAACAGCTGCAAGTAGGCGAGCATCGCTGCGATCAGCGCTTGCGCACCATTAAGCCACGCGAGAACTTTCAAGCCGGCATCCGTACTCCTGGAGCAGATAGCCAGCATGACCGGAATGCCGTAAGCAAAAAAGAAGAAGTCGAAGTGGAAAGCCCGGGTTTGCGTGTGTATGTTCGTCGCGAAATCGTAGTACGTCAGTCCCACTTGACCCACCACAGCAAGCAGCAAACCACACGCCAACAACAGCCACAAAGGCCTGGTCTCTGGAGAGTCGCTGTAAGCGCCAAGCAGACACACCAGAAATCCGAGAAGGGGATACATAAGGACGAACAGGTTTGAAGGGAGCGTCGCCAGCGGATCAAAGACGAGAAGAGTCGCGTGAGCGGCCATCACGATCGCGCCCACGGCGAAGAGCATGCGAGCCACAGGCTGCGCCGCCTTCATCGCTCCACAACCCGCAAGAGTCTATCCATCGGGAGCAGTCGGCCGTTTCGGCGTCGAGCAGAGTTGTGGCAAAACGAGACATTCTGCTTTCGCTGCATGGATCGATCCAAACTCCCGGAGACTTAGGCCGTCGTTCGTTCTGGCTTCAGGCGTTTCAATGCCTGTTCAAAGTAGGCGAACGTATAAGCAACACGGCGGTTACATCGTGCTGGTTGATATGTGCCCGGATGCTCCGGTCTGATTGGCCGCTGAAGCAGGATTAGGCGAGGGTTACAAGAGGGCGCTCCTCATGCCAGACTTATCGGCGCATCGAGCGGAGCACGCCAGTCATCCCTTGTTTGCAGCGAAACGGGACACCGTCCGGAAGAACGACGGTCGAACGCGGGCCACATCTGCTCCAACGGTTTGCGGTGAAACACGGTGAGTGCAAGCCGTACTCTTGCGGAAGCGGTTTACGGCAACCTGGAGTGCGCCCCGATTCACTCAGTGCGTAGCAGTATCACGGGATCAATCGAAAGCGCGCGTTGTGCTGGAATCCAGGTAGCGAGTAGCCCCAGCAAAGACATGGCAAGAACAACCCCAGCCAATACCAGCGGATCGCGGGGAGTGGCCTGGTACACGATGAAAGCCAGCATCCGGGTCGCCAGGAGCCCGAGGAGCAAGCCTGCTGCCGAACCAAAAGCCAGTAATTTGACCGCGCGTCCCAACGCTGCCTCCAACACTTCCTTACGCCGCGCGCCGAGGGCGATACGAATGCCTAGCTCGCGCAGCCGCTTGCTGACCGAGTACGCCGCCATCCCAAAGATGCCCGTGATCGACAGCATTGCGCCCATCACGCCCAGCACACCCAGCGATGCGGTAGCCATACGGGGAGCAAACAGAGCTCCGTTCATTTCTTCGTTCCATGTCTGGATGAAAGCAGGCAGTCCCGGGTCCAGGTCCCGGTATTTGCTTCTGATGGCTGCGGCCAGTTGCTGCCGATCCCGGCTCGAGCGCACCACCAGCCACGTATCCGTTGCGGGCGATTGCAGGATGGGGAGAAACATGGCCGGCTGCGGATCCTCGGCGAGGTTCGCCGTATATTTTCCGTCTTCTGCGATGCCCACTACCTGCACGCGCCTGCCATCCGGCGTCTTGTAGTAGCGGCCCAGGGCAATGCTTGCAGAGCCAAAGATTTTGCGCGCAAATTCCTGGTTGACAACGGCCACCGGCGGCGCGTCTTTGTCGTCACTCAGCGAGAAATTCCTGCCCGCCAATATGGCAGTGCCCGCCGCCTGGAAATATTTGGGAGATATCTTGTAGGTGACGGCTTGAGCGACGGCATTCCGAGGCCTTAGATCTGTCATTTTGTCGGTAAACACGGGTGTGGGGTCCCAACCCATATGTAATGGCGGAATATCCACCAATCCCACCCGCGTTACTCCAGGAATCGCCTCTATGGCTTCGATCATGCGCTTTTGCAGGGCAGGCGCCTGGTCGGGGCTGTAACCGGCTATGTGCAGATCTGTCTCTACCAGCAGGGCGTTCCGCGGCTCAAACCCGAAGTTAGTGCGCAGCGAGCGTGCCAGTCCACGCAGGGCAACGAAGGAAGAGGTGACCAGTACGGCGCAGATCGCGATTTGAACCACAAGCAGAACGTCACGGACAGTTAGCCGCCGGCCGACCCTTGCGATAGATCCCGACTTGATGACCTCATACGGATTGGTGTGGAGTACCTGCCTCACCGGGACCGCGCCAAAGAGGAACCCACTGGCTAAAGCCAGCAGCAGAGCCACTAGGTAAACCTTTGCATCCGGCCTCACAGGTATGGTCATGGGGAATTCGGAAAATGGCGGCCACGCGCTCAGCCGCTGCAACAGCACTACGCCCCCGCATAGTCCGGCAGCGCCTCCGAGCAGTGAAATCAGCACGGCTTCGGTGAACAGTTGCCGCAGAATGCGGCCGCGGCTCGACCCCAGCGCGAGTCGCAAAGCAACTTCCCGCCCACGGTCAGCGGCACGCGCGGCAAACAGGCTGCCGAGGTTGGCGCAGGCAGCCAGCAGAATTAATCCGGCCAGCAGCATCAACCCGGCCAGAAAGGCCAGCATCGCAGGAGCAAAAAAGTTGCCATGCAGCCCGGGACGTACCAGGGAAAAGCTGGTGGGGCCATCATCTTTGGGATAGGTCTTACCCAAATAGTAACCAACACTGTTCAGATCGGCCGTGGCCTGCGCCGGAGTGACTCCCGGCTTCAGACGTCCCAGTACCTCAAAGACCCACCGCGTTCCGCGGGCATCCAAGAAATTGGATCCGTCTACCTGCTCCGCGTTGACCATCGGCACAAAGAAGTCGGGAGAGTAAAACAACAACGTCCCGTGGAACTGAGGCGGCGCTATACCGAGGATGGTAAAAGGATGCTTGCTCAGTTGAACGGTACGACCCACCACGCCGCGGTCATCCTGAAAATGGCTGTGCCAAAACGCCCAGGAGAGCACGATATAGGGAGCGCTGTTGGGGCCATGCTCATCGGAGCCGTGGAAGAACCGGCCAAGATACGGCTCAATGCCTAATGCGTCGAAGTAATTCCCGCTGACTTCAAAGAGCCAGGCGCTGGATGGGTTTTGGCCCGTGTCCAGCCCGGCCTGAGCGATGGTATAGGCTGCCAGACCGTCGAAGCTGCGGTTGCGATCCCGCAGATCAAGATAGTCGGGATACGATTGCACGATGTATGTCTCGTTACCGCGCTGGATTGCGTAAAGGTTCTCCGCCCGAGGGACATTCAGCGGGCGCAGCAACAATCCATTGAGCATACCGAACACCACGGCGTTGGCGCCGATTGCCAAGGCCAGCGTCAACACTGCGGCGATTGTGAACCCCGGAGACTTGCGCAACATGCGAAGGCTGAAGCGCACATCCTGTACCAGGGTCTCGATAAAATGGTTGCCCAGCGCTTCGTGGCATTCTTGTTTGTACTTCTCTCGTCCGCCGAATTCGATGCGCGCGCGCCGCTCGGCTTCTGGCCGGGGCAGGCCGGAACGCTCCAGATCGTCAGCGCGGAGTTGGATGTGCGAGCGGAGTTCCTCCTCCGTCTCTGTATTCACCTGGGAAGGGTGGAAGAGGGTGGCGATGCGGAGGCAAAGCGAGTCGAGGAGTTTCATGTTTCCTCCGGTTGTTGAGAGAGCGCGCACGCGATGGCGGACGCCAGCCGGTTCCAGCTGTCGGTCTCTTCACGCAGGCTCTTGCGGCCGGCGGCGGTGAGTTCGTAGAACTTCGCGCGGCGATTGTTCTCCGATGTGCCCCAACTCGACTTGAGCAGACCCTGACGGACGAGGCGAAACAGGCCAGGATAGAGCGCGCCCTGTTCGATCAATAGCGCGTCCCCGGAGATCTGGCCGATGCGTAGAAGGACGCCGTACCCATGGAGTGGGCCGAGCGAGACCGCCCTCAGGATGAGGAGATCGAGCGTGCCGGGAAGAAGTTGAGCTTGATCGGCCACGGTTCCTCCTAAGCTGATTAGGAGACTAGCGCGAACACTCCTAAGCTGTCAAGGAGTAAGCAAGCCGGTAATCACAAATTTCGCGTTGTTTCTCTCGAGCAAGCGACTTGCCGGGCGCAAGTTAAGGGTGGAATGAAGGCGTTCTTGGCCCTATCCTCGGTCTGAACCCGTTCCTTGAGTGGCTCGGCCAGTTGTCGGCAGCCGAATGGAGGAGGAGCAGTTCGCAGATTCCGATTTTAAATGCCGCTACGGAAGAGGAGGGCATCCAGCAGTCTGGGCGCGCAGAAGTTCGAAAGGGATTACGTATATTCGCTTGAAATATCGCACGACGGATGATTTGCAGACCGATCCGTTTGCTTGCGGAGATTTTTGGGATTTGCTGTTTAAAATCCATCCTTTCCGCGATCGCGAAAATATGCGCTCGCTTCAGGACGCAAGAGAAGATAGGCAAATAGCACAAAGAGCAAGCCGTGCACCGCCACCTTTTGCCAGGAATCCAGGAAGCTTATGGCGACATGGAAGGCGATCCAGGCCAGCGCGAGCCACCGCGCCCAGTTGTTGCCGCGGAGCATGAACACGCCGCTGACAATCGCGATCGCCCGCACGAGCGAAATCCAAACGAGTTCGAACGCAAGGGCGTGCGACGGCTTGAAGTCGGTTGCATGGAAGGCAAGGCTGGCCACACCCGTTGCGATCAGTAGGCAACTCAGAATTGTGACGGCGATTGGACGCCTGTTCATGATCTGAATTTCTCATCGACCTGTCGCATGCTATTCGAGGATCTTTCCAATCAGCCACATATGGCCGAACGGATCTACAACAGCGCCTTGCAGCATACGCCGGATAGGGCGCGGACCAGACGTGGGGTGCGTGTGCTCTCTCACCGGGTCCTTGGAAATAGCGCCCGCCGTTACCGCCCGGCGTTGCACGGCTTCCGGATCGTCCACAAAGAGTTCGATCCTGACGGTAGTGAACCCTGCGTCGGCTGGACCACGCGTACCGTACTCGGGTGATTCCGTGGCGAGGAAGAATCGGGCACCATGGACTGAGAGACCCGCGACAACATGCTCGCTGCCGCCGAGGTGCCAAAGCACGTTCGCATCGAACGCAGTCTTGTAGAACTCGATGGCTGCGTTTGCGTCGCCAACAGCCAGCATGGGGGAGATCTCAGGCGTCAGAACTGCGGGATGCGCCACGGTAGCACCCCACTGCACCGGGTTCAGGTCCCGCGCATGACGGGAGAAAAGCCAATGGTGGCCATCGAGGTCTTCGGCCGCGTACTGCAGTTCTCCATAAACAGTCTCATGCAGATCTTCGAGGAAAGTGACTCCGGCAGATTTGGCTTGCTCGAAGTGGGCGTTGATGTCTTCGATGAAGACCGTGAGGCTCTGTGTTCCAAAGCCAAGCTCCTTAGGAGTTGCGTGCCGGGCCTGTTTCAGCATGATCCAGGCGTTGCCGGCGGCCATCTGCGCTCCGCTGATCGGGTTGCCGTAGCGGTAATGCTCAACAAATCCGAACGCCTTGCTGAGCCATACAAGGGCTTCCTCCAGATTCCGATACATTACGTGGGGAAGCACCGTGTCAGTTGGTACAGAGCGATTGGAGATCACCGGTTGTGTCCATCCCCCGAGAAGATTGCGCAGGCAAAGTAGAATTCCTGCCTCAGACCAAACTAGCCGATCCTGGGCCGTCTGTATTGTAGAAATGCGTCAACCCGTCGCAATGGGGACGTGGTTACTCCGCCGATTGGATTGGGGCGTGTACCCGCATGGAGTGATGCCGGCCAGCTCACGAAACTCGTGCACCAGGTGGGGTTGATCAGCGTAACCGTGATCCGCTGCGAGTTCGTGCCAAACTGGCTCAGCGGAACGACGCACAGCCCGTAGCACCCGCTGCAGGCGACGCACACGCGCAAAGCGCTTGGGGGGCATCCCGACTTGGCTGGAGAAACGGCGTTCGAGTGTTCTCGGCAACAGATCCAGGCGTGAGGCTACGTGCGACAGCGGCATGCCGGCTTCGAGAGCAGCGACGGCATATTGAATTGCGGGATCGTACTTCGGCTTAAGAAACTGAAGCAGCAGTTCTTCGAAGACGCGGAATTTCAAGCGCGGCTCCCGCGCCTCCAGAAGACGCTCTCGCAGCAGCATTCCATCGCGGCCCCACAGAGTGTCCAGGGACTCGATCTGGTTGCATACCTCGGTCATGGGCATGGGGAAAAAGCGAGCGGCTCCGCCGCATCGAAACTCGACCGCGGCCAGCCAGCCTTGCTCTCGCGTATCGATGACCGTCGACCGTGCGTGAGGCCCAGCCAGCACCGCTCCGGAATTCCGGAGCATTTTTCCTGGGCAGACGGGATCGTAGGCTCTGAACTCGTCTTCCGCCAAGTTCACCATCAGGTGCGCTTGACCATTTGGCATGATTCGTTCCAGGGCGAAGGGAAAATTCGCTTCATGGTAGTGGAACGACTTGACGAAAGGGGCCAGCAGTGGAGAAAGCGGTTTGGCGGTGAAGCTGCTCACGGCAGCAGGTTAGCACGAACTTTCCTGCCCGCAATGCAACCTGATAGGAATCAGCCTGCTGCGCTTGCCGCCCTGATCAACACCCTTCGACTCTCGGAGCGACTCGTTCACTCCCTATCTTCGTCAGTTTAGCGCCTTTCGGGGCGACTTTAATCCGGTGGTCAGTTTGCATTCGACCTCTCGCAGAACCCGCCGGTCAAGGGTCTGCCGGTTCTGGTCGAGAAAACTCCGGGCCGCGTCGTGATGCTTGCGTGCCAGTTCGCGAAGAGCCCACGAGAGTGCTTTGACAATCATGTCGTCGCGATCAGCCATTAAGAGGGCACAGACTCGGAGTGTCTTGGGAGTGTTCGTTGTCAGCCCTTGGCGGCTCAGGGGAACAGTGCTGACGAGCGCCGCACGCCTCCACCATCGGTCTTCTTCAGTGGAACGGAGCGAAGCCCACTCCACAATAGTTTGATCTGAGATCCGGCCAGCCGCCCAGACGGGACCCGAGAGATAGAGGGCGAAGCAATCGACGGATGACCAGCAATCGAGGCCAGCACCCAACTCAACAACTTGATCACTGGAGATGGTGGCAAAAGTTGGTTTGTGTTTGCTGACGAGCTCGTAGGCGACGAAGCGCAGGAGGGGATCCTGGCGGCTCAGGAGAAGCCTAGCAAGATCCAGCATCGATTGCGGGGTTTCCGGGGAGAGGATGCGGGAAAATTCCCGGCGGACTTTGCGCACAGATGGTGTGTTAGCCAAAGGGAGTGATGCGATCCGGCACTCCAACTCCGACGCACGTTTTCTTTGATCCATCCTGGCATCATAATGGGCGGGTTATCGTGCCTGGAAAGAGGTCGTTTCCGCCCCGGCTTTCCAAATATAACTGTAGTTGCACCGGCCACCGCTGCGCTTGTGCTGCCATGGTGGTCTTCGCTCATCATTGACCTGACTCCTATGGGACATTTGTGCGTTGAGCGCGCACTCACAGGTCGTAGAATACGCTCGGAGTAATGGCGCCGAAAACCGCTACTGCTGCCAAACGAGCAACAATTTCTGCCAAAAAAGAGGACTCATCTCCCGACCGGCGGGTAGGGAACTTGCTGTTCCAGTTGCTTCATCAGGCAATTGCGGCACAAGCACCCTTGGGTAGCTACATCAGGGACGGGCAATACATGAGGGAGATCGGCACACCAACAACCGTGTCCGGGGTCGCACGACATCGGCGCGTCGCATTGCGAACAGGATTTTTCCATGTGCCTATTATCGCCGTCCAGCCTGACCCTAACAAATTCCCCGCTCGACTCCTCAAGCCGCAACGGACACGGTATCCTTGCCATGCTATTTTTTGTGCTTTAGAGAGAGGGTAAACATGAATAGAAGATCCGTTCGGCGCGGCGCGACTATGGTGTTCCTCTTGCTTGGCTGCTTACTACAGGTGTCTATCTCGAAAGCGCAGGACACGCTTTCGCGGATGGAACAAATTATTCAATCTTCTGTGACCGGCAAGCGATTTATGGGGTCGGTCCTGGTGGCACAGAACGATCAGGTTCTTCTGGATAATGGTTACGGCTACGCGAACCTGGAATGGCAGATACCGGATTCACCGCAAGCAAAGTTTCGCCTGGGATCCATCACTAAACAGTTCACGGCGGCCTGCATTCTGTTGCTTGAAGAGCGCGGCAAGCTCAAGACAGATGATCCGGTGAAGAAATACATGCCCGATGCGCCGGCGGCCTGGGACAAAATCACCATATACAACCTGTTGACCCATACCTCGGGGATTCCAAGTTTCACCGGTTTTCCTGATTACCGTTCCACCGAAGCACAGCCCACAACACCAGAAAAATTAGTCGCACGCTTCCGTGACAAGCCCCTGGATTTCCAGCCGGGGGAAAAGTGGAACTACAGCAATTCCGGATATGTGTTGCTGGGGTATCTGGTGGAGAAGATCAGTGGCCAAAGTTACAAAGACTTTGTACAGGAAAACATCTTCAAGCCGCTGGGAATGAACGATTCGGGATACGACTCCAACTCGGCGATTATCCTCCATCGCGCATACGGCTACGCCCCGGGTCCGGACGGGCCGGTGAACGCGGGCTATATCGATATGAGCATCCCCTTCTCAGCCGGCGCTCTTTACTCGACCACACATGACCTGTTGCGCTGGGAGCAGGGGTTGTTCGGAGGCAAACTACTCTCTGCTGGGTCTTTGAAGAAGATGATCACACCCTTCAAACAAGACTATGCCTGCGGCCTGGGAGTCCGGACCGTGCGTGGCCATACAGAAATCGACCATGGCGGCGGGATCGAAGGCTTCAACACCGAGCTGGCCTACTACCCTGACGACAAGCTGACCATCGTGGTGCTGGCAAATTTGAATGGAGACGCTCCGGAATCAATCGCGAACCAGCTGGCAGCGGTCATGCACGGGGAAAAGGTCGTGCTGCCTTCGGAGAGGAAAGCAATCACGGTACCGGCTGGGATACTCGAGAAATATGTCGGTACTTATGAGATAGCGCCAACGTTCAGCATTGCCATTACCCTCGAGGGCGGACAATTGATGGCGCAGGCTACGAACCAACCAAAATTTCCGCTCTTTGCGGAGTCGGAGACAATGTTTTTCTTGAAAGTCGTAGACGCACAAGTTGAGTTCTTCAAGGACGATAAGGGTAATGTCACACATTTAGTGCTGCACCAGGGCGGACACGACGCCACCGGTACGAAGAAGTAGAAAAGGGGCGGATTTCCCGGTTCGTATCAAAAAGCGAAGGGGACGGATTCTCTTGCGAGATCCCGCCCCCTCGATCCGATTTTTTGAAGATCCGGTTCGGTCACCGAATCACAACTTTGTCATCGCAAAATTCTTCGAGTCCCACAAACTTCGCAGTTCCCTCAGTCTTCCGTTCCTACATTCGTTGCAAGAGCTTCCTGTCCGCGCAATTCGTCGCCGTCCAGTTTCCTGTAGGCGCCGCGAGTCTCGTTGCCGATTCCCCTGGTGGCCGAAGTCCACTCTCTCCCTGGAAGATTGCTCTTCCGTTGAGTTGAATAATACTCGCGTCCCCTATGACAATTGCGGGCTTTGAAACATTTTGTTGTGTGGAAATGAAGTGCTAAGTGTGGAAATTTCACGCGGCCGTATGTGAGCTACTGCTTGCTTTTGGTTTGTAAAGTGCCAGCCTGCTCTCGTCCGTGCGAGGATGGTTCGGGGTACCGGGTTGCTGAGACACACTTAGCATTTCCAGGGAGCTTAAATGAGGGCAGCATGGTACGAGAAGCAGGGAACCGCTCGCGACGTACTGGTGGTCGGCGAGATGCCCGACCCAACTCCGGGGCTGGGAGAAGTTCGCATTCGGGTTTCTGCCTCTGGCATCAACCCGGGCGACATCGCCCGTGCCCCCGAGCTTGTGGAACACCCTTTGCGGCCCGGGCGGATCGTTGTTGTGCTTTGAACTAAATGATCGAGTATCTCTGCACTATGTAACTCGGATATCGACCGGACTCCGGAGGGGCGCACAGAGTTGTGAAAACTAGAAGAGAGAGCTCCGTGTCGAAAGTTGAGCGGCCGTCTGCAGCCATAGGTGCCGCCCGCTTACTCTTTGCCGCAGACATTGCCGGAACCATGGTGTTCGCAGTCGAAGGCGCCATGGCGGCCGTCAACGGAAATCTCGACCTCATTGGAATCCTGGTCCTCGCTTTCTGTACAGCCTTGGGAGGAGGGATCATCCGGGACATTTTGCTCGGGGCTCTTCCTCCGGCCGCGCTTCTCGATTGGCGTTATCCTGCGATCGCCTTCACCGGTGCACTGCTTACCTTCTTTTTGCACCACTATGTTCGCGCCATTCCTATCGCCGCCATCCAGGTTTTAGACGCCGCGGGTCTGGCAATCTTCGCGGTTGCCGGCACATTGAAAGCGATGCTGCACAAAATGAATCCCTTGGTTGCGGCCATGCTGGGCACCATCACCGGCGTTGGCGGAGGCACGATGCGGGACGTTCTCTTGAATCAGGTTCCCACCGTTTTACGTTTCGAAATCTATGCCACTGCTGCACTCCTCGGCTCCGCTTGTGTGATTGCTGCCAGAAAGATTCGCCTTTCCTCTGATGTGGCTTCCGCGATTGGCGTCGTTACTTGCTTTCTTCTGCGACTGGTTAGCCTGTGGCGGCACTGGAATCTGCCCCGGGCACTGGGACAGTGAAACGCGAGTAGTCAGAAGTGGCCCTATATGCCTCGAACCTTTCCTGTGCACCTATGAGCCATCAATGGGCGAGCCGTCCTTGTGCGATTGCGACGATTATGGCGTTGACGCAGCCGCCCGCGGGCTTGTCCACTCGCGCACTTCAATTCTCGTTCCGTATCGCAGCCCGGGATGCGTCTTCGCGACGCGCATGGCCTGCTCTTCGCTTGCAGAGTTGAAAAAGACAATGTTGGTGAATGCGGGGCAGGCTCCCTCATCTCCGGAGACGGCCTCGCCTACCGAAGGGGCCAACCGGGCTAGCGGTGAAGCGAGGGCTCGCGGATCGAGATCGATTCCCATGGATGTGACATCTTTGGCCCATTCCAAAATCTCAATTTGGCGTTGCTTTAGTTCTCCTGGAGTGAGTGTATGTGAAGGGTAAAAGATGAGGGCATAGTGCTTCATCGGTTTCTCCTGAGTCTTGGCGGTTTGAGCATAAGTGGGTTGGCACGCAACGACGGTCGAGACGAGTAGCATGACGGTGAATAGTTCGAACAAACTTCGTGGAAAAATTGCGAACCGGCCAAGGAAAGCTCTCATGAGCAGAATCTAGCAAACACTTGCAACCTGCTACTTGTGAAAAGTCGGCAGATTTCGTGGCGAGGCGCTCAAGAAGAATTGTGTGGGAGATGTGCCGGTGAATAGCTGAAAGTCTCGTACCATGTGTGACTGGTCAGTGTAACCAGCTTCAGCTGCGATCTCCGTGAGGCTCCTGCCGGTATCCCAAAGCCCGCAAACATAATGCAGTCGGGCCAGGCGAGAGAGCTGCTTCGGGGATGCGCCGACGGTGGCCCGGAACTGTCTTTCAAGCGCGCTTAAGCTCATCGCGGTGTGGTGTGCAATCGTTGCGACTGAATGGCGGCCGTGGCCGCCCCGGATCATTCGCGCAGCGGCCTCGATCTGTGGCGAAACATCTACACGTGAGGTGTGGTTCCGGTTGTAGATGCGCCGTCTGAGGAACTGCTCCAATGCTACCGCCTGCTTTCGCATCTCGCGTGTACCGGCAAGAATATTCTGCACCTCCTCGATTTCCTGTTTGGGTAAGACCCCCTCCAAAGGGAGGGTCCGGTTGTAGAGAAGGTCCGCTCGGTCGCGCAATACCGACGCGCCGCCAATCTCGGTGAACCGAACCACCACGATCGAGGAGGCCGCCGCATGCTCCACCCATCGGCTTCGGAGCTGTAGTCCAGAAATAATTGCAGCAGGAAGAGGTTCGTTGAGCAGCGATGCCGAACCTGACTGCCGCAGCACCATTGTGAGCGCGGTCTCGGGCAGCAGAACCTGTGCCCTGGGACGCGCAGAGCTGATCCACAGAATTTCGCGCACATAGCGACGCAGCAATCCGCCGGGCTGGTAAACGAAATGGCGAACATCGCTCATCGACTATTGGATGGGCGAACGCTTAAGAAGACTCGGAGAGTGTCACTGCTGTGTTTGTCGATCGGCCGGGCCATCAGGGGCTACGGCAGGTGCTAGTTCTCGGGTAGACTCTGATGATTGCATCGCTTGCAAGGCGATTGATTGAGGAGCTACATGCGTTGGATCATCCCCACGTTCCTGCAAAAGTGCTACCTTTGTCGTGGGAGTTGGCCACCTCATGTACCTTGAGAAGCCGGCCGACTTCAGCCAGATCGTCACCGATTTTATTCACCGGAACGTGTGGTGATCCTCCAGCCTTTCTGAAGAAAGGCTGGAGCACGCCTGGGGCGTCGCGCTTCCGCAAACGCTGCTAAATTAGCAGTAGACCATGATTTATCAGACAGATGATCTTCGTATTCGATCAACCAAAGTTGTGCTTCCACCGGTCTTTCTTGAAGAAGAATTGCCGGCCACGGAGCGTGCTTCGGCGACCGTTTTTCAAGCCAGGAATGAGATTGTCAACATTTTGAGGGGGAGCGATTCCCGCCTGATGGTGGTCGTCGGCCCCTGCTCCATTCACGACACTAAAGCGGCGCGGGAATATGCCGGCCTGCTGAAGGGCGCCATTGCTGAGTTCTCGAACGAGCTTTGCATCGTCATGCGAGTCTATTTTGAGAAGCCGCGCACCACGCTTGGCTGGAAGGGACTGATCAACGATCCGCATCTCGACGAGTCGTTTCGCATTAACGACGGATTGAGGCTCGCGCGGCACCTGCTGCTGGATCTGGCGGAGATGGGCGTTCCTGCCGGGACGGAGTTTCTCGACATGATTTCACCCCAATATGTCGCCTCGCTGGTGAGCTGGGGAGCGATTGGCGCGCGCACGACGGAGAGCCAGGTGCATCGCCAGCTCTCGTCGGGGCTTTCCTGCCCGGTCGGCTTCAAGAACGGGACCTCGGGCAATGTGCAAATTGCGATTGAGGCAATTGTGTCTGCGGCCAATCCACATACCTTCCTTGGGCACTCGAAGACAGGGCAGTCAGCGATTCTGTTCACGGCGGGCAATCCGGACTGTCACCTCATCTTGCGCGGTGGCAGGCAGACGACGAATTACGACGCTGCCTCCGTGGCGCAGACTGCCGAGCAGATGGAAAAAGCCGGAATAGCGCCCAGGATCATGATCGATTGCAGCCACGCCAACAGCAACAAAGACCACACCCGTCAAGGGCTCGTATGCCGCGATGTAGCTGCACAAATTGCCGCCGGAGATCGCCGCATCCTCGGCGTGATGATCGAGAGCAATCTGCTGGCGGGCGCGCAGAAATTTGTGTCCGGCAAGCCACTGGTGTACGGCCAGAGCATCACCGACGCCTGTATCGATTGGAGCGAAACCCACGGACTGCTTGCAGAGCTGGCCGCAGCCGTTCGCTCGCGCCGGGGATGAACAGCAAACTGATTTTCCAAAAAGATGAAAATGGTGCGGACGAGTGTTGAGTGGGTGGCCCAGGTCTCGCTTTTGAGACCTGGGTTTCTCGGCGACCAGGTTTGCTATCGGAACACCCAGGTCTCAGCAGCGAGACCTGGGCCACCCACTCATTGTGTGGAGCTTATTTTGTCTGGAGGTTGAAACTTTGTTTCCGACGGGGCGAATCATGAGGCCTGCGGTTCTTGCCCAATTTTCAGTCGAAGGTGGTTGGCTGCTCAGGGTGCGCGGCATGCTCGAACATATGCATTATCTGAAACTCGGTGATGCGCGGGGCTGAGAGTTTAGGCAAAGCATCGCGGCGAAAAAATGCCACCTCGGGTGTTTCGAAGCTTGGCGTCGCCTCGCCGCCAACCACGTCGCACAGGAAAAACAGCTTGTAGGCGTGGGTCGGCTGCGGTGGATGAGGATGCTGGTTGCGATCGAAGATGGCCGCCAGCTTGCGTGGCGTGACATCGTAGCCCGATTCTTCTTTCACTTCCCGCACCACCATGGCGCTGGGCGACTCGCCCACATCCGCCCAACCCCCGGGCAGCGTCCAACCGCCATCGTCGCGCTCGCGCACCAACAGAATCTCGTCCCCTCGCACTACAGCGCCACGAACCTCGATCTTCGGGGTCGCATAGCCGCTTTCCCCACGGAACAGGTCGAGCACCTTCTGCGAGTCCGGCATGCCACTGCCGGCGGCCATCATCTCCGCCGCAATCTCCTGCAATTCTTCGTAGCGCTCATGATCGTAGTGATCCCGGGTGAAGCTAAGCCCGGTCTGTGCGATTGCCTGAATGCGCTTGGTCCATTTCAGCCATGACGGGTCCTCCAAGTGATCCATTCTGCTCCTCAGTCATTCTGCTTCGCGCGCCGGATTCGGCGCACCTCATCCATGCGCTGGGCCAGCAACTTCTCCCGGCCTTCGGAAGTCGGATGGTAAAACTCCCGGCCGCGCAGATTCTCCGGCATGCATTCCATATCGGCTACCCGCCCTTCGACATCATGAGCATACTGGTAGCCCTCGCCGTAGCCAAACTGCTCCATCAGGGGCGTAGGCGCGTTTCGCAAATGGAGCGGCACCGGCTCGGCACGGTGGGCTTCGATCTCTGCTGTGATCTCTCCATAAGCCGTATAGAGCGCATTCGACTTCGGCGCCAGCGCCAGGTAGATTGCTGCCTGCGCCAGTGCCAGATCGCCTTCCGGCGACCCCAGAAAATCCATCGCGTCGCGCGCCGCGAGTGCCATCCGCAGCGCTTCCGGCGCCGCCAGGCCGATGTCCTCAACTGCCATTCGCACCAGCCGGCGGGCCACATACATAGGGTCTTCGCCCGCCTTCAGCATGCGTCCCAGCCAGTAGAGGGATGCGTCGGCGTCACTGTTGCGAATGCTCTTGTGCAGCGCGGAGATCAGGTTGTAATGCTCTTCGCCCTGCTTGTCGTAAAGCAATACCCGTTGCTGCAAAGCGTTCTGCACCGTCTCCCGGGTGATGCGTCCACCGGTCGCCAACTTGGCCGACGTCTCGAGCGCGTTGTAGGCATAGCGCGCATCCCCATTGGCATAGCTGGCGATCATCTCCATGACCTCATCGTCCGCGGTCACATTAAGCTTGCCCAGGCCGCGCTCCTTGTCCGCCAGCGCGCGCTTCAGTAACTGCACCAGTTCCTTTTCGCTGAGCGGGTTGAGCCGGTAAACGCGGCAGCGGGAAAGCAGCGCGGCGATCACTTCAAAGGACGGGTTCTCGGTGGTTGCCCCAATCAGGCGGATGGTGCCCCGTTCCACATAGGGCAAAAACGCATCCTGCTGGGCCTTGTTGAAGCGGTGAATCTCATCGATGAAGAGAATGGTGCGCGACCCGAAGCCCGCAGCTTTCTCTGCGTCGACCATCACCTGCTTGATTTCCTTGATGCCGCCCATCACCGCGGAGAATTCAATAAAACTGGCCCGGGTAACCTCGGCGATGATCTTGGCGACCGTCGTCTTGCCCACTCCCGGAGGTCCCCACAAAATCATGGATCCTGCGTCGTCCCGCTCGATCTCCACCCGCAGAGGCTTACCCGGACCCAGCAGATGCTCCTGGCCTACGTAGTCGTCCAGGGTGCGAGGACGCATTCGCTCGGCAAGGGGGGCCCCGCGGGCCGTCTTCAGAGCGCTTTCGTCGGGAATCTGGCTAAACAGGCTCATGCTTCTATTTTGCGCTGACGCATGGCTTCGTACAGCAGCACACTGCCAGCGATGGCCGCATTCAGGCTTTCCACCGCTCCGGGAAGGGGAATGGTGACGCGTGCATCGGACTGGGCGATCCAGGCGTCAGGCAGCCCGGAGCCTTCGTTACCCACCAGCAGGGCACTGGGGCCACGCAGATCGGCCTCGCTCTCGCCATCCCGCGCCACCGCGGCGAAAATCCTTACCCCATGCCCACGGAGGGTGGCAAAAGCGTCCTCAGCGGTCAGCGTCACTACCGGCAGCCGGAAGGCAGATCCCGAAGACGCCCGCAAGGTCTTGGCGTTCCACAGGCTCACGGTGCCGGGGAGCAGGATCATCCCGGTGGCTCCAAACGCTTCTGCCGAGCGCACCAGCGTTCCCAGGTTTCCCGGGTCTTGCAGGCCGGCCGCAATCACCACAAGGGGGACGCCGTTCAACATTGCCTCGACTGTGAATTGCGGCGCTTCCACCAGGGCTGCGATCCCCTGGGGATGCTCCGTTAGGGTGGCGCTCTGAAAGACTTCCCCGGTCACGATCAGGACTTCGGCATCCCCAACCGCCAAGTGCTCGAGCAAGCCCTCGTTCCCGTCGCGCACAAATACGGTGTGCAGCTTGAGGCCGCTCTTAACTGCCTCCTCAATCAGATGGAGGCCCTCGACAGCGACATGGGGAGACTTGACGCCGCGTGCCATGCCCGCGCGCAGCTCTTTAATGCGGCTGTTCTGCCGGCTCTCAACTCGTCGCGTAGCAATGGACTTCATGGTTGGTGAACCCACCGCGATTGTAACCGCCAGTAGCCAGGCGGCCGCTTAAGCCGGAACCAGACTGGCCGTGCGCGTCACCGCGATCACACTGATATCGTCCTGCTGGCCAAAGCTTTGCGCGGTAGACGCGAGCTCAGATGCGCTTAGCCGCGCCTGCAGCAGTTCCTGCACTCGGGCAAAGCCGAAGAGCTGCCCTTGCTCATTCATGGCTTCCACAATGCCATCGGAAGCGAGCACCAGGCGGTCGTTTTCCTGTAGCTGGAAATGAGTGACCGTGAATCCTGCATCCTCGATTACGCCTAATGGAAGTGCACCTTCCATATCTACCGGTTGACCGTTGAGATACGGTGGCAGATGTCCGGCATTGGCCAAGGTCGCGGCGCCATCGGCTGTGATGCGCATGGCGAGACAGGTGGCGTGCGCTTCACCCCGGCCGAGTAGCCGTCGGTTCAGCGCGTGAAGAACAAACAGCGGATCGGCATTCATTTCGCAAGTGCTGCGGATGGCCCCGACCAGCAGCGCCACCAGCATGCCGGCCTGCAAGCCTTTCCCCGCCACGTCACCGGCGACTATTATCAAGCTGCCGTCGGCAACATGGGGCAGGATCTGGAAAAAATCGCCGCCCACCTCACGCGCCGGGCGATATTCATTTTCGATGGTCAGGCCGGGCACAGAGGTAATGGACTCAGGCAGGATCACGCGCTGCACTTCCTGCGCCTGCTTCACATCCAGGGCCAGCAGTCGCTGTTGCTTGACAGAGAAGAGCAACCGGCGCAGCAATAGCACAAATAGCACCGCGATCAGCAACAGGTCCGCCATCGAGGCCATGGAAATCCTCACCCCAAAAGGAAACCAGTTGATCGTGAAGTGCAGGACCGAGAGCTCAGAAGTAAATTGCCCTAGAACGAACAACACCATAGCCGGTAGGACGAGCCAGCCCTCTATGCCCTCGCGACGGATCGCCCAGAAGATGACGAGAACAAGCAACGCTAGTAGTGCCAGGCGGACTGCGATTGAGGCTACGTGGAAGAACCCTGCAATCTCAGGCGAGATCAGGGGATAAAGCAGGTTTTCCCCGATGACGGTGGTGAGCATGAAGCCCAGCGTTAGCAAGCCAATAGCCTTTGGGATCCATGTGGGCCGCTGCAGCCGGAACCAGACCCACCACACCATGACCCAACCACCAAACAACACGGGCCAAAGGATGGCGTCAGTCACCGCGGTGCTGACAATCGCATCAACATATTGGCTACAGGTGGTGATGAAATTAAAGATGTCGGTGAAGCATAGCAATAGGAAGACGGCCCCCATCCAGGGATAGACGGGATCGGAACGATCGAGCCGGGTCAGGCTGAAGGCGACGATCGCGACCACAAGAGACAGCAGCCCCAGCAGGACTCGAAAGACTTGCGCGCGGATAAGTTGGAGCCAATTCAATTGGTATCTGGCCAAGACCGTTTCTGCATTACCCAGCAAAGGTGCGGTATGGATTCCCCCAACATCGGGCTGGAGGACGACCGTGGAAGGGGACATCCAAAAACGAAAAGCAATCACCAGCGGCGGCCCATCAGGGCCCACACTGCCAGGTTTCAGCGGCAGGTTGAACATCATGGGCTGGGTATAGTAAAAACTTGGCCGGCGGCCGGCAAACTTGCCGAAGCTGCCGACCATTTTTCCATCGCCGAAGAGTTGATAGGCATCATCCACGTCCTCCGGGCCGGCTAGGGCCAATTCCTCGCCCGGCACGGCCGACACCTGGACGCGGATCCTGTACCAGGCGTAGCCCGAGTAGCCGGCATGCCCACGCGAAGTCCAGCCTTTTACGTAATTGGCAAATCCGCCCAGAGGATCACTCACTCCTCGAGGGGTCAGGTCGACCGTCTCCCATTGGGAATCGTCGAAGCCTGGCGCGGCCCAGAGGGGCGCATTGGTGGCTGGGTCTATCGGAGAATCGCCCAGGGTAAATTTCCACGGTCCATAGAGCGGGACGACAGACCGGCCGAGGGTGACATGGGTCGTTGTCTGCAGCTGCTCTGTTTGAGCAACGGTGATGGGACTGAAGACAAGGCAGGCCAGCAGCGCAAGCAGACAACGGGAGCGATTCATCGTGCGCAACCTTCCCAGGTTGTAAAAGGCGATGCAAGCACGATAGCAATGGAATTGCCTGCTGTCTCGCAATATCGACCGATTAAGCCGGAACCAGGCTAGCCGTGCGCGTTACCGCGATCACGCTGATGTCGTCCTGCTGGCCAAAAGTCTGCGCGGTCGCCGCCAGCTCGGCTGCGCTCAGCCGTGTCTGCAGCAGTTCCTGCACCCGGGCAAAGCCGAAGAGCTGGCCTTGTTCGTTCATGGCTTCCACGATGCCGTCGGAAGCGACCACCAGGCGGTCGTTTTCCTGCAGTTGGAAATGGGCGACGCTGAATTCGGCAGTGGCGATCACGCCCAGCGGCAGGGCTCCTTCTAAGTCGATTGGCTGGCCGTTCAGATAAGGCGGCAAGTGTCCGGCATTGGCAAGGGAAACTGCTCCATCGGCGGCAACCCGCATGGCGAGGCAGGTAGCATGTGCTTCGCCTCGGCCCAGCAATCGCCGGTTCAGCGACTGGATCACGAAGAGCGGTTCAGAGTCCACTTCCGCGGCCATGCGAATGGCGCCCACCAGCAGCGCAACCAGCATACCCGCCTGCAGTCCTTTGCCGGCTACATCGCCGGCCACAATCAGCAGGCTGCCGTCGGCAGGGTGGGGAATGATCTGGTAGAAGTCGCCGCCCACTTCGCGCGCCGGCCGATATTCGTTCTCAATCGTCAGCCCGGGGAGCGAAGTAATGGCTTCAGGTAGGATCACCCGCTGCACCTCCTGCGCCTGCTTCACATCGAGGGCCAGCAGCCGCTGTTCGCGGACCGAGAGCAACAGCCGGCGCAGCAGCAGCACAAACAGCACTGCCGTCAGCAGCAAGTTAGCTAGCTGGGCGAGGGTGACCCTAATCCCGAACGGAAACCAGTTAGCCCTTATATGCAGCAGCAGCAGCAGCTCGACCGTAAACAGCGAAACAATCAGCAGCGCGACGGCCGGCAGAACCAGCCAACCCTCTGCACCCTGGCGGCGAATGCCCCAGGACACAATCAGAATTAAAACGATCAGCAGCGCAAGGCGTACTCCGAGGGATATGGAGTGGAAGACGTCCGCCACCCCTATCGATATGTAGGGATACAGCAGGTCCTCTCCCACGATGGTCGAGATCATAAATGCCAGCGTCAGCACCGCAACCGCTCCGGGCACCCAGGCCGGCCGTTGCAGACGGAACCACACCCACCACACCATGACCCATGCGCCCAGAAGAAGCGGCGTGATGAAGCCGTCTTGCACCACCACATCCGCGTTCGCACTCAAAACCTGGCTCCAGGCGGCAACCACGATAAGAATGTTGTTGATGACCAGCAGCACGAAGATGGAGCCCATCCACACGTACACCGGGTCGGAACGGTCAAAACGGGTCAGGCTGAAGGCGACGATGGCCAGCAAAAAGTACAGAAGCCCCTCGACAATATCCGCCACATGGCTGCGGATAGGTTCGAGCCAATGAAGTTGGTACCCTGCGGAAACAGCGCCTGCATCGCCCAGCAGCGGCGCCGTATGCAGGCCCCCGGTGTCGGCCTGCGTCACCATCGTGTCGGGCGCCATCCACAGCCGAAAAGCCAGCACCCGCACCGACGATGGAGACTGGGCGCCCGCAGCCGGCAGGTCGAACATCATGGGCTGGGTAAAGTAAAAGGTTGGCTGGCGGCCGGCGAACTTACCAAAGCTGCCAATGAGGGTTCCGTCGCTAAAGAGTTGATAGGCATCGTCTACATACGGTGGTCCCGATAACGCCAGCTTCTCGCCGGGTTGGGCCGCCACCTGCACCCGGATGCGATACCAGGCGTAGCCGGAGTAGCCGGCGTGACCGCGCGCCGTCCAGCCTTTCACGTAGTCGCTAAATCCTCCCAGGGGATCGAGCACCCCTTGCGGCGTCAGGTCGATCGTCTCCCATTTGGAGTCATCGAAGCCGGGTTGGGCCCAGAGTGGCGCGTTCGTCGCCGGGTCGATCGGCGAATCGCCCACGGTAAACTTCCATGGGCCGTAAAGTGGAACCATGGATGGGCCGAGGGTGACATGGATCATCGGCTGCCCCGATTGGGCGTGCGCCGTGGCGGCAAATAGCAGGCAGACCAGTAGCGAAAGCAGACAGCGGAAGCGATTCATCGAGAGGAAGCTTTCCGTCATATATCCGATGCAAGCACTATACAGAAAAGGCTTTAGAGTGAGGCGTAGCAGAAGGGGTCCAACCTGGCACGCCATTCTGGTAGTCTCGATGAGATTGCACCAAATCTGTCCTGGGTGGGGTTATCTTGTTAGCAGAACTACTGCGTGTACATCCGGACGAACCGGAGCAGGATCGGGTTGACTACATTGCCGGCTGCCTGCAAAGCGGCAAGGTGGTTGGGATTCCTACCGATACGTTCTATGGTTTAGCGGTCGACCCGGTCAATCTCCGTGCGGTCGAGCGCATTTACGAGATCAAGACCCGTCTCAAGCACAAGCCATTGTCTCTTCTGATTGCAACCGCGGCCCAGGCCTACGGTCTGGCGCGGGATCTCGACGCCCGGTTTGACCTGTTGGCAGAGCGTTTCTGGCCTGGTCCGTTGACGTTGATTGTCCGCGCCGGCTCCCGGCTGCCATTGCGTTCTACGGCCAATACGGGCAACGTGGCCCTGCGTGTTCCAGATGCCGCAATACCGCGGGCGATCGTGGAAAAGTTAGGTTTGCCCATCACTGCGACCTCGGCTAACCTGCAGGGCTTACCCGAGTGCAACTACGCGGCCTGTGTCCGCGATCAGATTGGGGATCGCATTCCGTTGATCGTCGATGGCGGTGCCACCGGTCGTAGTGTGGCGACGACGATTGTTGATCTTTCCACTGACGGTCCCTGGCAGATCCTGCGCGAGGGTGCTATCCCTACCCACGAGATTGCCCTAACACTCCAGCGCTGAGCGGATGCGATGCGGTCGACCACCAAGAACGGAGCATTGCCCACCACCCAGCGTTTGCTTCGCTGGTTGCTGGCCGCGGGCTTGCTCTGTCTGGGCGGCTGGTTTCTTTGGGTCTACGGGCAGATTCATTTCTACGCCACTCATGATGAGGCTCGTCCCGCGGACGCGATCGCGGTGTTTGGCGCGGCGGAATACGACGGCCGTCCTTCGCCGGTGTTGCGAGCCCGTCTGGATCATGCGCTTGCTCTTTATCGCGAACGCCTGGCGCCGCTGCTGATTACTCTGGGTGGCGGCGGCGATGCCCACGACTCTGAGGGGGGTGTGGGCCATGATTATCTTCTGGCCCACGAGGTTCCGGAGGACCGGATTATTGCCGAGACGCAGAGCACGAATACGGAAGAGTCCGCCGCTCGGCTGGCTGCGATTGCGCGCGAGAATCATCTCAACCGGATTCTTGCCGTCTCCGACGGAACTCATTTGTTCCGCATCCGTGCTCTTACCACCAGCATGGGCTTGACGGTATTTACATCGCCTCGTGCCGAGGCCAGGCCGCTCGGGTTCTGGGATTCCGCCAGGCGGCTAATGCATGAGATGTTCAGTTACACCCTTTGGCGGATTAAGGTGCTTTAGGCCAAAACTGCGTTCGGTCAAAAATCGACTCTCGACTCTATCCTTAACTCTTTGCTCTGGGCCATCACCGCCCTCCCCTTTGTCATCTCGACCGGAGCGTACCCGGATTTCCTACTTCGCGCTGCTAGCGACGACCACGTGTGCGGCTCTCCGTTAGGGAGCCGCATGCAGATCATCAAAGCCACGGGTCCCGACAGGAAATCCGGGGGAGCGCAGTGGAGAGATCTGCGGTCCTCTCCTTTAGAAAGATGATTTTTAGCTGGGGCAACTTTTGATCAGCCGCCCGGTGAAACGGAGTGGGTGAGGCCGCAGGGCGCACCGCAGATCTCTCCACTACGCTTCGCTCCGGTCGAGATGACAAAGTGTAGGGCGGTGATGGACCGTAGCAGCGGGCTAAGGAGAAAAACCACACATCCCTTTACTGAACCGTAACCGTCACCGCTACGTTCACAGTCTGGCTTGCCGCGCCTTGCGAGCTGACGACAACGGGAACAGTATAATTCCCCAGCGGAGCGTCGTGATCCCCGCGGCCGCCGCATCCACCCAGCGCAGCGATGAAGGCAAAACAGACACAAAATAGTGCCAGCCTCCGCTTACGGCGTCCAAGGGCCAACAGTCCAGCAAAAGCGGGTAGCCAAAATGCGGCCGCCATGGTCGTCGCCGGAACGGCGGCAGTGTTGATGGTAAGTGTGCTGCTGACTGCCGCGCCGGAGGAATTCAGCGTGCCGGACGACGGGGCGAAGGTACACGAGAAAAACTTCGGCAGAGTTCCACAGGAGAAGTTCACCGGACCGGTGAATCCGCCTTGCGGTGTGACGGTTACCGTCGCCGTTCCCGTGCCCGCAAATTCAATGGAAACATTGCTCGGGTTCACGGTCGTCGTGAACCCCGGGCTGGCAATCGTTTCCGTCAACGGCTGTGACGTGCTTCCCGTAAAGTTCGTGTCTCCGCCGTAAACCGCCGTGATAGTAAATGTTCCGGTAGTGCTGAAAGAGGTAGTGAGGGTGGCGACGCCGTTGGAGAGCGTGCCGGTCCCCATGGAAGCAGTTCCGTTATAGAAGGTTACCGTGCCCGTCGGCACTCCGCCGGCGCCCGTAACGGTGGCGGTGAAGGTAACGCTCGTTCCGGTTCCCACGTTTTCCGCGGAAGAGGCAAGCACCGTAGTGCTGGCGACCTTCGACGCTCCCGGCGCCACGGTCAAAGAGAAGGATGCGCTTGCGGTCACCGGTGTGCTCTCTGCATCTGCAACCTGAATAGTGAAGGTGGAGGTGCCGGCGGTTGTGGGTGTTCCAGAGATCACCCCGGTGGCGGGAGCCAGCGACAACCCCGCAGGCAGGCTGCCGGAGGTGACGCTCCAGGTGTAGGGCGCGATTCTGCCCGTCGCCGCAAGTGTTTGCGTGTACCCAATGCCCACCGTGCCTGGGGGCAGAGTGGTCGTGGTGATGGAGAGCCCAGACCATTGCGGAGCATTCACCAGGGCGTAGACGTTGGGGGTGCCCAAACCGGTGGCGAGATCATAGCCGGCGGTGGCTGCGAAGGCCGGTGCAGTGGCGTTATCGGCGGTCGAGAGCACTCCATAGTAGTTCGGAGTGGTGGTCAGAGAGCTTCCCGATCCGGTGACTGTAATTTGGTAACCGTAGCAGTTTTCATAATTCGATGCCGGATCCGTACTGGTATCGGTAAAGACGCCTGCGGCGGTGGCGCTGCCGGTGCAGGGAACTGAGGTCGTCGCCGTTACGAAGGGGGTCTGCTGCTGGGTTGCAGGATCGGGGTTGGGCGTTCCACTGACATCGTGAAAGTAACAGGCGGGTAGAACACCGGTCCCCAGGTACGCGGCACAGGTAGCGAGATTGGGCTGCGTGGTGCTGCTGTTGGTGATGAACTGCTGCGCCGCCAGCGGATAAAGAATGTTGTTAGCCTGCCCCTGCCGATCCCCGGTCTTCTGGTTGATGAGCGCCATGATGCCGGAAAACGCCGGGGCGACGAACGAAGTCCCGCCATCAGTGTCTGCGAACACAGTATTTGCATCGGAAAAATCACAACCCTGGCCATTACCGGAGTAGCAGAAAATCAGGGAATGTCCCCAGTACAAACCAGAGGACGCAAACATGGAGATATCCGGCAGTGCGCGGGCACTGCCGGCCGGCAGTCCAGCCACTCCGCTCTGCCAGCCAGGCCGGGATGATACCGTGCTCAGTCCTCCAGCCCCGGCAGAACGGATAAAGGTAGGCTGGATAAGCAGGAAGTTTACCGGAAGCGTTGAGGCGTGGGTGCAAAGACCATTGGCTCCGGAGCCGGAAGTAAAACTGGTGCCATTCTGTTGATTGAATGACTGCAGCACCAGGGCGCTGCCGCAACTTTCATTCCACGCCGTCTCGGGGATATAGGACTTGGCACTCTGCAGAGTGCTGCTGTTCGTTGCCGACCAATAGTTCGCGGTGGTTCCACTGAAAACGTCGCTGAAGTCGGTGCCGCCCGCGGCTATGTTGTAGGGGGTCGAGGCTTCGCCACTGACTCCAAGTCCGTGGTTGACGTAAGTGAATCGAATAGGTTCATCGCATTCCGCTCCGCCCGCATCCCCGGCAGCAACCACGACGGTAATGCCTTCCGCCGCTGCCTGCTGCCACAGCTGAACATAGAACTGGTTGGACTCGCTCTGAGGATCCTGCTCACAGTACCCGTAGCTCGAATTCAGAACCGAGTCCTGCTTGGCATGGGCTGCGTCCTGCACGATGTATCCGGCGGCGAGATCGGTGCCCGAAGTGACCCCGCTGTCGGCGCAAGTCACAAAATCGATGGTAGCGTCGGGCGCGGTGGCGCCGGCCCATTCGGCATCGATGTAGCCCTCCAGATCCGGGGAAGAGGGATTGGGCGCCGCGCACACCGTGGTGGGAGGATGATCGACAACCACCGAACCGTTAGGACCCAGGGCCGAGATCCCGAACTGATCGCGGAAATTTTGAATATCGCCGGCGGCCAGGTCGGTATCGCCGATGACTCCGATGGTCTGGCCGGTGCCGATAATCTTTTGCTGCCAAACCTGGTTGATGTTGTAGATCTGCGCGAAATCCTGGGGGCCGACAACGTAGTCTGTGCCTGCCCCGTAGTCAGTGGTGAAGTGGCCCTGCGCGATATGCGACCACCTGCCGGTCGCCCGGTCGAGGCGCGCCAACGTCGGCTTGTGGGCTACGCTTTTAGGGTGAAAGTCATTCAGAGCCCGAAACCCTGACACCACGCCGGCCAGGGCAGCTGGAATCAGCGGGTCACTTGCATTCGCGAAATGCTCTTCACCGCGATGCTGATAGTGATGGATCTCGGTGTGAAACGCGGCAGCTACCAAGCCGGCTGTGCCACTGAAATCAATGAAGGTGCGTCCCGGGGCAACCCGGTTCACCGTGAAGCCATGTTGGGTAAGCCAGCCGGTGATGAGCTCGATGTCCTTGCTGGATGGGCCAAAGAGCGAGCCAAACTGTTCGGGGGTAAGCCACTTGTGGAAATTCGCCGAATGGGGATCGTATTGCTCTTGCATGAAGTGGTCGAGCGCCTGTTGTTGCGCTGCTCCACGCCTTAGCATCATCAGGATGTGTTCCTGGGGAAAATCATTAGCAACGCGGCCCAGGTCGGTGCTGGTCTCCGCAGAGGGGCTCGGATTGCCCGTGAGCCGCTGCAAGTTCGACTCCGCGATGGGCCCGGAGATCTGCGGCGCAGCCGCTGGTAACGAGAGTTCAGGGGATTGCGCATCGACCCTGCGGCTGGTCGCAAGGATGGCGAGAACGATGATCAGAGAGACGAGCAGACTACGAACGGCTACAAGCATCAGGAGCCCTAAGAACAAGAGTTGATAAAGAAGGTCTACCAGAAGTGAGGAAGTAAGACAATCGTCAGCAAAATACTGATAATGGAAGAGAACATGATAATCAACTGCATGCCGCCCCCCGCAATCGGGATTCGGCGATATAGTGTTTCGAAAGCGTGATAAGAATGTTAAGTCGCTTACGAATTACTTATTTTCATAGATGCATGCGCTTTGGCGAGAACTAATCTTCTTAATGCTGTAAGTTAGCATTGCTTCTCACACCGTTCGATTGCTGATGTCCGCAGACATCCTCACCCGTGGAAGCACAACTGCCTGTGTCCGTTTTTCCCGCGGCTGCATCTTGAGCTGATCCCTCGGCGGCTGCGCCGGAAAAGTTCTTGACACCGGGTGACCGCTGCACTATAAGCAACAAATAACCGGTTAGTAGAACCAGCAAGCAATGTTTTTGTGAGCTCAATCCAAGCCGATTGGGCTGCCAGACCGTCGACGGGGCCTCGTTTCAATCGCCAGAGAGTATTGCTACGGAGGCAACATGTATCTTCGAAGAGGCCAGCACTGGATCGGTGTCTTTGCATTCGTCTTTGCTCTGCTTGTCAGCGGGCGGATGTTTGCCAGCGTGACTGCGAGCATTTCGGGAACAGTGAAGGATTCAAGCGGGGCATCGATACCCGGGGCGACCGTAACCGCTACCAACACGGGTACGGGCATCGCCGAAACCCGCACTTCGAACGCACAGGGTTTCTATTCCTTTCAATCGCTTGCTTTGGGAACGTACGTGCTCACGGTGACGCAGAAGGGGTTTAAGGAGTATCAGCAAACGGACCTGGTTCTGGACGTCAACTCGGCCCTCACTGTGGACGCGACCCTGCAAGTGGGCCAAGTGAACGAGAAGGTAGAGGTCGTCGCCAACGCCTTGCACGTGGAATCGGTGAGCTCACAGATGGGCGAGGTCATCGAAGGCAAAGAGATGACATCCGTTCCACTGGTCACCCGCAGCTACACGGATTTGCTCGCCCTTCAGCCCGGCGTAGTCTCCAGTCCGTCGGGACTCTCCGGAGCGTATGGGGGTTCGTTCGTCTCGGCGGGGTTCCCGGTGCCACCGGTTTCCGGAGACCTGAACTCCGGAGCGCTTTCCGTCAACGGCATGCGCGAATCGGCCAATGCGTTCATCCTCAACGGTGTTCTGGTGCAGGAGGTAGGCTACTCCGGTGCCGGCGCCATCCCCAATCTCGACTCGATTGCGGAGTTTCGCATTTTGACCAACAACACGGACGCGGAGTACGGCAACTACGCCGGCGCACAGATCAATGTGGTGACCAAGGCGGGCACCAACCAATGGCACGGGAATGCGTTCGAATTCCTGCGCAACACCGATCTGGACGCAAAAAATTATTTTGATGTGAACGGCCGTGGGGCTTACAACCAGAACCAGTTTGGCGGCACCTTCGGCGGACCGGTGATCCGCGACAAAATTTTCTTTTTTGCCGACTACCAGGGCAATCGAGTGATCCAGGCAGTGCCGCAAACCATTGCCGGGGCGCCAAGCTCGGCCACAGAAGCAGGAAATTTCTCCGGGATCGCGGCCAGCTTTGCTCCAACAGTAAATGGTGTCGTCAAGCCGACCACGGTGAATGGAGATGCCTGGGCCGCCCAATTGACCCAACAACTCGGCCAGCCGGTGACTGCCGGGGAACCTTACTACTTTCCGGGTTGCGCCAGCGCGGCGCAGTGCGTCCTGCCCAATGCACAGCTGCCCACGGGTGCCTTTTCCCCCATTTCCACCAAACTTCTTTCCTATATTGCGCCGGCTGCGCCGGGCTCCATCGGTGCTTCCGGAACCGGGGTCTTCTCGACCAGCGCGGGCAAGATCAATTTGAGCGACAACAAGTTCAGTGGACGCATCGATTACAACTCGGGCTTCGCCGGTCTGTTGACTGCCTACTACTATTACGATCGCTACAACCGCATCGATCCTTATTGGGCAGGAAATTCTCCCGTCTACCCGGGATTCAGTATCGATGGCAAAGGGCAGACGCACAACGTCAACCTGGGTTCTACGAAGTCTTTCGGTTCTTCCAGCGTGAACGAGTTTCGCCTTGGTTATTTCCGGCTCGACACCACATTGAACCAGCCGCTGGGCGGGAAGGGAACCAGCCTTGCCGACCTGGGCTTTGCTTCCGGTGCGAACGGCGCTCCCGGCATTTTCCCGGGTACTCCCAGCGTGGAAGGCATTCCGGAAATCGACTTCAATAGTTTCATCATTGGCGTTCCCAGCCGCCCCAACCAGTTGATTGACAACATCTACCAGGTTGTCGACAACTACAGCAGAGCAATCGGTACCCACAACATAAAATTCGGTGGCCAATTCCACTTCAGCCAACTGGAAGAAAATCTATCCAACGTCGCTAATGGAAATTACTTTTTTGGGTCCGCCTTCAGCGGCCAGCCCAGCGAAACAGGAAGCGATTTTGTTGATTTTCTGCTCGGTGCGCCGGCTTCGTACGTACAAGGCCAGTCGTATCCCTCCTATGGCCGCAGTTTTTACCTGGGATTTTATGGCCAGGATAGTTGGAGAGCCACACCCAATCTGACTCTGAATTTTGGTTTGCGCTACGACGTGAGCTCGCCCTGGTGGGAAAAATACAACGAGATTCAGACCCTCATTCCTGGTGAGCAATCGGTGGTGTTCCCGGGTTCGCCGACGGGATGGGTCTTTCCCGGCGATCCCGGCGTTCCTCGCACCCTGGCTCCTACCCGCTGGAACAACTTTGGTCCCCGCTTCGGTCTTGCCTACCTGATGGGAGATCACGAGGGGATGCTGGGCAAGCTCTTCGGAAGAGCAGGTGCATCCAGCATTCGGGCCGGCTACACACTGGCCTACTCCGCGCTCGAAGGTGCAACCGACTTCAATGAAATTGGCGATGCCCCTTTCGGCAACTACACCGGACAGAATGAGCCAACGTTTGCGGCTCCCTTTACCAACCGGTCGAGCGGCAATTCGGTGCAGAATCTGTTCCCCGTGGCCCCGCCGCCGAAGCACTTTTCGGCCAAGAACCCCGCGACCGGCGCTCCCTACGAGACTCTGGCCCAGTTCTTCCCCGCCTTCGGGACCATTGGCAGTTCTCCTGCCTTCAATAACAAGAACCGGTTGCCTTATGCGCAAAACTACGATCTCTCCCTTGAGCGTCAGTTTACCGGGAGCGATCTCCTGACCTTGAGCTACGTGGGCACGGTCGGCCACCGGCTGCTCTCCTCGGTCTCTGCCAATCCCGGCAACCCGGCTCTCTGCCTGAGCGTGAGCCAGACTTCTGAAGTTGCGCCCGGATCGCCCACTTGCGGCCCTGGGGGAGAAAACAATATCTACACCACTGCTGCCGGCACCCAGATCCTGACCACCAGGTCCCCGTTTCATGGTGTAGTGGATCCGACCCTGGGGCCCATCGCCACCTTCGGCAATGATTCGTACTTCATTACCGAGGGATGGTCTAACTACAACTCCGCACAAATAAACTATCGTCATACTTCAGGCGGATTGCAATTGCTGCTCGGCTATACGTACAGCAAGGCCATGGATGATTCCTCCGGCTATGGCGAACAATTCAATCCTGTCAACTCTTCCCTGAGCCGCGGTCTTGCGGGCTTCGATTCCACACATAACTTTGTCGTCAGCTATAACTACGTTCTGCCTTTCGACCGCTTCGGTGGACCCAAGCAGTTGACGAATGGGTGGGCGATCAGCGGCATCACCCGCTTTGAAACCGGGCTGCCTATCACCATGGTGGATACGAGCGACAATTCTCTGCTTGGCACGGCGTTTGGCGGGCCCATCGTGCTCCCTGTGGATACGCCCGATCAGACCGCTCCCTTGCACATCATGAATCCGCGCAACACCAGCAGTCACTATTACTTTGATCCGACCGCGTTTGTTTCTCCGGCATTAGGCTCGGAGGGCGACGCGCGGCGGCGCTTCTTCCACGGACCAGGGGTCAACAATTTCGATATGGCCCTGGTGAAGGATACGAAGCTTTCTGAGATCTTTAACCTGCAGTTTCGCGCGGAATGGTTCAACATCTTCAACCATACGCAGTTCAGCACGCCGAGCGGCATTTTGTCGGGAACGTTCGCCCAGGTGACGCAGGCGGCTGCTCCCCGTATAGGACAGGTTTCTTTGAAGTTGAATTTTTAGGAGTGTGTGTTGTGAGGTTTGGGGAACCCCGGGTGATGTTGAAGACTGATACAGCTGTTGTCCATTCACTGCCTTTGCCTGATCAGAAGTCCGGCGAGCTGCTCCGATTCAGCCGCGAAGAAGTTGGTTGGGAATGGATGAGCTTCGTGGTTCACCGGCTGGCGCCGGGCGAAACACTGTCGTTCGAAACCCGAGGGGAAGAGATGGGACTCGTCTTCCTGGGCGGCCAATGTATAGCGGACTGGGGAGAAGGGAAGGTATCGGTCGGAGGCAGAAAGAATGTCTTTGATGGATTGCCTTACGCGCTTTATCTTCCATCCGCCAGCTCTGTTGCTCTTCAGGCTGAGAAACTTTGTGAGATCGCCGAGTTTCGTGTTCCTTCCACGGCTCCCTTAGAGCCCCGGCTGATTACCCCCGCAGACATTGCCAGCAATCTGCGCGGTGGTGAAAATGCGTCGCGGCAGATCGTCGATGTACTCCCCAGTGCGTTTCCGGCGGACAAGCTGATCCTGGTCGAGGTCTACACGCCCGGCGGCAATTGGTCCAGCTATCCCCCGCACAAGCATGAAGTTCACAATCCGCCGGTCGAAGTGGATCTCGACGAGATCTATTACTACCGTATGAAGGAGCCTAACGCGTTTGCCTTCCAGAATCTCTACAGCTCCGATGGAGCGCGAAGTTCGATCCTCAAGGTGCGTGATGGCGACGCAGTTCTGGTGCGCGACGGGTATCATCCGGTGGTCGCTGGACCGGGTTATGACTGCTATTATCTAAACGGTCTTGCCGGCAGTTCGCGATCCATGATGGTGACAGAAGATCCCGATCATGTTTGGCTGCGCTCAAGTTGGAAGCTGCCGGATGCTCGTCTCCCTTTGGTGCGATGAGGGAATCGCGGCCCACCTAAGAAGCGCAAATCGGGCAGACAAAACCTGAGTGGGTGGCCCAGGTCTCGCTTTTGAGACCTGGGTTCCTCCTGGCAATGGGTCCTGGCCGGGTCACCCAGGTCTCCCCTCATGCCTGCGGCGGTCCCCATAACTCCGCACGGGTGCCAACTTTCGCCCAACCGCCCGCCACAACCTTTCGTTGAACCCAGTTACCAGAGATCTTGACGCCCTTCTTTATTAGAACTACATTGTAGTTGTAATGCGTCAAACGCCAGCGGGACCCGCCGGGCAACATTTGACACCTCGGAGACAGGATGGCGGCGCTTTCAAAGTCGAGATCATTTTTACTCAATCCAGACAGACGGGTGTTCCTCTGGTCTTTGGCGGGTTTTGGGCTAACCACGCAAATATTCGAAAGGAGAAAAACAGTCCGAGCCGGTTTACCGGTTTCTGACGCCGGAATGCGAAGTGCGGATGAGTGTCCAATATTTCGGAAAATCTTCCAGCAACGGTTTCCGTTTCCGGGATCATCGGACGAACCGCGCCTTTTGCCTTTCTGCCGATGGAGATAGAGATCAATCCTGCCGGGAACGATTCGTGGGCTCCATAGCTATCGCCCGCTACGAATTTCGCTCAAGGCTTCACCCTCAGCTGCCCTTCAATCTGCGCGAACGTGTCGTGACGATTGATCATGACAGTCGCATGAGCCCCCGCCCTCCCTTTGAAAAGGCTTTGACCGTGGAAAGGGAGGTAGCCAGCGACATCCAGGCATTCGGTTACAGCCTTGACGATCCGCAACAAGCCGCATCGGCTGAGGAGCCTGCCGCGGTGTGGTGCCTGCTTCGCCAGGACTTGTACCTGAACGACCAAGCGAAAGCCTTTCTCATTGTTCATTGGAAACACGCTCTGGATTTCATAAACCTGGTAGATGTGATACCCGGAGAAGGAACCAAACTGATCAGCAAGTGATTGCTAAACCTCATGCCTCTCTTGACGTGGCACGATATTAGTCCTACTATGTGCTTCTAATGCTTGGCGAAAGGGTGGAAGCCAAACCGGGAGGACATCATGAGTGGGATCGCGTGGCCGCTGACGGGCTGGGTCTCGAAATTGCTCGATGGGGATGAACGCGAGGCAGTATTAGGCGATTTACTGGAGACCAACGAAAGCAGCCTGCGGGGATTCCTCGATGTATTCGGTTTGGTTTTCCGCCGCCAGATTGGTCTGTGGAAGAATCCCCGGCCATGGCTTGCGGGGATTGTCGTTACTCTTCCAAGCAGCTATCTACTGACGTACGTATCCCTTTCGGTAAGTTGCACCTATCAACGGCTGGTCAATCACAAAGTTTACGGGTGGCACTGGCCAACAGGGCATGAGGGCTTTCCGCTGCTGCTATGCCACATCTTTCTGCTCATCGCCTGGTCGTGGTCGGCCGGCTACATCGTTGGCTCGGTTTCGCGGCGGACCCTGTGGGTGAGTAGCATATTGTCAGTATTACCCGCAGCCCTTTTTGCTAGCATGCATCCGTTCGGGCCCCTTTCAAGAGTGTGCTTGTTCCTGTTTCTTGTGCCTGCAATCTTCGGAGCCCGGCGAGGTCTGCTAAACATTCGCATCTCACTCCGCTCGTCGTTCCTTCTGGCGCTCACGATCACCGTGGCGATGATCTCCGCGTGGAGCAACCATGCTTTGTGGGAGCTGAACTGGATCCTGATTACGCTCGCCTGGTACCTGGTTGCGATCGCGTGGCGATCAGGACCAGGGGCGACAGGCCACACCCTGCCTCTGTGTGCGTCATCGTAGCGGGAAAGCTCAGGAGACGAGGAGCACGCTATTCCCTTGCCTGCGCGTAGATCAGATGCCGGACCTGCGGAGGACCGGCAATGTAGCTGACCAAACGCTGCTCCAGGTCGTGATCGGCCTGCGTCTGCCGCTCGTGTTGGCGCTGATGTTCCGCCCACGAACTCACCAGGAAAGCCTCCACGTAGCGATCACCGTGTTCCGCGTCATAAAAGATTCCCCACTCGGAAGCTCCATCGCGGCGCCTTATACGTTCGTACTGATGGATCAGTTCGAGAAAGTCCGCTTTGCGTTCTGGAATGATCTGGTATTCGATCGTCACCATCACCGGCCCTTCGCGAAGATCCGATTTATCGGCTTGGACCACGACCGGCATTCGCCAGTGGTTCCATGGAGTGAGGTCGAGAGTCGAATCGGGAAGTTTGGCGAAAAGAACCATCACCGTACTCGCGAGGGTTCCCAGGCCGGCAAAGATGAGAGCAGTTCCGATGCCTGCTCGCTGGGCAAGTGCACCCCACGCGGCGCTCCCAAGGGCGAAGCCTCCCTGATAAACCAGGATGAAGACGGCAAGAACGCGGGCTCGTACCCAATCGGGCGCCAGGCTCTGGACCAGGGCGTTGATTAAAGAAATGAAAAGTACCCACGCCGCCCCGCCGATCAACATAACGGGAGCAAGAGTGCTCAGGCGGTGTAAGCCACTGCTGGTTAGAATGACTAGCCCCAAAATCGACACACCGCTCGAGACGACCGTTTCGGTGGACCACCGGGCGCGAGCCGGCCGCATAATCAGGGCACCGGCGATTGCGCCGACTCCAAAGCAACCGAGCAAAAGCCCATAGCCGATGGCGCTTTGATTCACACTGCGGGCAATCGTGGGCAATAAGGCAAACAGTGAACTCGAGAAGAACATCACTACGCCTGTTCGAACCACCACGGTGAGAATTTCGGGTGAGTAGCGGACGTAGCGAATCGCGGCAACGGTGGCTCCAGGCAACGATTCCGGCGGCGTAGTGCGCTTGCGGACGGGCCTCTTCCACCGCGCAACCACCGCGATGACTCCGAAGAAAGAGACAAAATTCACCACGAAGGCCGTGGCCACTCCGGTAACGGCGATGATCAGGCCGCCCAGCGCGGGGCCAACTGCCCGGGCTAGATTAAACTCGATCCCGTTCAGTGCTGACGCGTTCGCAAGTTCCTCTTTGGGCACCAATTCAGGCAAAAGGGCCCGCCAGGATGGCGTTTCGAACGCATCTCCCGCGGAGAGCGCAAAGGTCAACACCAGCAGGAGCCAGGGTGTCATCAAGCCGGCCAAGGTCAGGATCACGATGAGCAACGCGGCGGCTGCCATCCACGACTCGGTGGCCAGAATCAACTTACGACGGTCGAGAATATCTCCGGCAGAACCGGCGGGGAGGGCAAGCAAAAAGAATGGCAGGGAAGAAGCGGTTTGGATGAGAGCGACGTAGCTTGGGCCGGCGTGCATCGAAACCATCAACCACGCAGCACCCACGCTCTGCATGAACGTGCCGATATCTGAAACCACGTTCGCCAGCAGAAGATTGCGGAAGACCGGTATCTGCAATGTGGTCCACAAACTAGATGGGGCAGGCTTCGAGGCGTCTTCGCTGTCATCTTTCACGTTGTGCTCGCTCATTGGTCGAAGTCCCGTGCTTGTTTGCGGGGAAGTTACAGCCCGCACAAGAACTTTGATTGTTTGTCCACATAGCGACGGGTCCACATCAGCGTTTGGCCGGATTGCAGTAGGACCTGGTATTCGCCATGAGACCATTTCCGCAGCTCGCGGACAAAATCAATGCGCAACAACGAGGAGCGATTGATCCTTAGGAACTGTTCCCGATCCAATTTCCGTTCCATATTCTCAATTGTTCCGCGCACGGTGTAGGTATGGCTTCCCACATGCAGTTTGATGTAGTTGCGGTCCGCTTCGGCCCAGTCGATTTGATTCAGAGCGAGCAGCGTGCCCCGGCCATTTTCTTCCACCAGTAATCGAGGCTGTCGCGGGGTGCGAACCTCGTCCAACAAACGGCGCAGGCCGAACTGCAGTTCACCCGTTCGAACCTTCTCAATCTGGCTCCTGGCATCGGCCAAAACTTTCCCAAAACGCGCCTGATCAAAAGGTTTCAGCAGGTAGCCAAAGGCATGAATCTCGATCGCCCGGATGGCAAACTCGTCGTACGCAGTAACAAAGACGATTCTGGGCAGGAAGATTGGCTCCAGCGCCTCGACCACAGCGAAGCCGTCCATCCCCGGCATCTGAATATCGAGGAACAACAGATCGGGTTTAGTTTCGCCCACCGCCGCAATCGATTCTGCGCCATTGCCTGCTTCACCGACAACGGTAACATCGGGTTCCTGACTGAGGAAGCGCAACAGTTTTCTTCGCGCTGGGGCTTCATCGTCCGTGACAACGACTCGCAACTTGGAAGTTGAACTCATGCAGGCACCGCCTCAAGGTGCAAGGGCAGGCGAATGGTTACCCGAAGACCATTCGCATTTTCAAGCAACATCTGTTGCCGTGTTCCATACAGACGCCGCAAACGCTGTTCAGTATTCGAAAGCCCAATTCCTTTGCTCATTCCGTTGCTCCATGACCCCTCCACGGGGGGAGGGAGTCCCGGTCCGTCGTCGTGCACCTGGAGCAGCAGGTCGCTGTTGTCCTGAGTTGCGGATATTCGTAAGCGAAGTGCGGACGACTGCGGATGCCGCGCATGGCGAATTGAGTTTTCCACCAGCGGCTGCAGGATGAGCTGGGGGACGAGGGCGTGGATAAGATCGGGATCCACGTTGAATTCAACCTTCAAGTCGTCACCAAATCGCTCTTCCATGACCGCGACATAGCTCTTTACCAATGCGAGCTCTTCTTCCAGTGACACTTCCTGCGACGGGCCGGTCTGCAATGTACGCCGCAGCAAGTCACACAACTGCGCCATCATCGTGTCAGCACGGCGGACATCTTCGTACATGACGGAAGAAATAGTATTCAAAGCGTTGAACAGGAAATGCGGCTGCAACTGAAGACGCAGGTTTTCGAACTGTGCTTCGGCCAGTCTGGCCTCGAGATCCGCTGACGCCAGCTGTCGATCTTGAGCTTCACGATAAGAATCGAAAACATAGATTGTGCCGACAGCAAACCAGAAGAGAAGAACATGCTGAGCGAACTCCATTGGATAGCGGTAGAGCATAATCCCGTAGTCGTATTGCCCCAGCCCGAACAGCGGCGACAACAATCGCCGCGCGATGCTCATTCCGGTTGTGTCTGCCACTGAGAACCCGATCATCACCAGCAGAGTGAGTGGGACGGCAGACCACCAGTTGCTTCGCCTGATACGAGTGCTTCTTATCAAGCGCAGCACTAATGGGAACAGCAGAAGACCTACATACGCCCCGGTCATTTCCTCGAACAGGCGGGTGGCAAATGTATGTTGTATCCCTCGTGCAAGATTATCGAGGTAGCGGTAGCCAAAGTTCAGCAGGCCGAATGCGGTGAATCCAAGGAACATAAGCAGCCATGTGACTCTAGTCCGCTGCCAGCGGTTCTCTTGGACGACGGGTTGGCGTGTGGACAGCACGAATGAATACACATTACAGCAATCGTGCGGGCTTGAGGGTGGCCCACATCTCTTTTTGAGATGCGGCGATTCCATGCTGTTGACGGGCCAGTTTACCGGCTTGTCCCTGGGTAGGACCCGTTCGTCCCGGCTTCGTTGCTTGACACGCTTCTTCGCGTTAGTACTTGGCTATGACATTTCAGCGACGGCTGTGGCTGCTGTGCTCCCTCACACTGATGCTCGGGTTTTCCGGCCTGCATGGGCAAACCGGTTCAGAGTGGCCGAACTATGGTGGCGATTCCGGCGGGATGCGCCATTCGACGCTGGCTCAGATCAATCGTGCCAATGTCGCAAAGCTCAAAGTAGCGTGGATTTTCCATACCGGCGACATCTCTGACGGACATGACGGCAGAAAACGAAGTAGCTTTGAAACGACTCCGATTCTTGTCGACGGAACGCTCTACCTCACCACGCCCTTTAATCGTGTGATTGCACTTGATCCCGTGAACGGGAAAGAACGTTGGGCCTTTGACCCCAGGATCGACCAGAGCCTTGATTATGGGGATGGTCTTATCAACCGCGGCGTGGCAACCTGGCTCGATCCGTCGCCAAGAGCAGGTCGAATATGCGGGCGACGCATCTTCGAAGCGACACTGGATGCCCGCTTGATTGCACTCGATGCTGGAACCGGACGGCCGTGCACGGACTTTGGCCCGGCAGGGCAGGTTAATCTGCGCGATGTTCCCGGTTACGGTCAAGCAAATCTTGGCGAGCACTCACAGGGTTGGTATCACATGACGTCGCCCCCGGCGGTCATCGACGACATGGTGATTGTGGGGTCGGCAATCGATGACAACAATCGAGCCGACATGCCTTCCGGTGTGGTCCGCGCCTTTGATGCTCGTACGGGAGCGTTGCGGTGGAGTTGGGATCCCATTCCGCAGAATCGCCCGGATGCTCCGTCGACCTGGCTGACTGGCGCAGCCAACGCCTGGTCAATCATGGCCGTGGATGCGGAGCGTGGACTGGTCTTCGTGCCTACGGGGGCCGCGAGCCCCGACTATTTTGGGGGCCTGCGTCCTGGCGACGACAAGTGGGCGAACTCCGTCGTGGCTTTGCATGCCAAATCGGGCAAGATCGCATGGGGGTTTCAACTAGTTCATCACGATCTCTGGGACTATGACACGGCAGCGCCGCCGTTGTTAGCCACCATCCCTCATGACGGCAAGCTCGTTCCAGTGGTCATTCAGGGTAACAAGACCGGCTTTCTGTATGTCCTCAATCGCGACACCGGAGCACCGGTCTTTCCGGTCGAGGAGCGCGCTGTCCCGCAGAGCGATGTACCGGGCGAAGCTGCTTCTCCTACTCAGCCCTTTCCTCTCGCGCCGCCTCCAGTCGCCCGTCAACAGGTCTCGGTCGAAGATGCCTGGGGACCAACGGCCGCAGATCGCGATGTCTGCCGGGAAGCAATGCGAAAGCTCCGCAACCAAGGTATCTTTACACCCCCTAGCGTACAGGGCACACTCGTCTCGCCGGGCCAATTGGGCGGCATGAACTGGAGTGGCTATGCCTTCGACCCACAAAGCAACCTCCTGATTGTGAATACGAATAACCTGATGGCGCGGGTGCGATTGATTCCACGCGACAAGGTCAGTGCGGACAACGAAGACGGAGGTTATGGATCGCAGCGAGGGACACCTTACGCAATGCGTCGCCGCTTCCTGCAGTCACCATCGGACTTGCCGTGTGTGGCGCCGCCGTGGGGCAATTTGACTGCCGTTGATATGACCAATGGCTCAATACGCTGGCAGATTCCGCTCGGCTCGATGCAGAATTTTGGCGGTCTGCATGATTCTGTTGCAGCGGGATCGATCTCGCTCGGCGGCCCAATCACCACTGCAGGTGGCCTGGTGTTTATAGCAGGCACCACCGATCCGCATGTGCGCGCATTCGATATCGAAAATGGGGCAGAACTTTGGAAGGCGGAGTTGCCGGCTAGCGGCAACGCGACTCCCATGACATACGAAAGCCAAGGCAAACAATACCTGGTGATCGCCGCCGGCGGAAATCAGGTAATCGCGGAGGAGTCTCTCAGCGACGCGATCGTTGCCTTCGCTTTACCCTAGAGCTATTCCTCTGTCGAAAACACTACCAAGAAAGGACCGATGACCGCAGATCTCTCCACTTCGCTGCGCTCCGGTCGAGATGACAAAAGGAAGAGGGGCGCTTAAGAAGATGAAAATGCCACCCACTCAACGTCTGGAGGTTGTAGCGTGTTTTTCGAGAGGAGTCATGGACCAGCGGGCCCACCCAAGGTGATGAAAAACAGCTCTTGTTCAGTAACCACTCTTCCGTGGAAGCACCGCCCTCCCCTTTGTCATCTCGACCGGAGCGTAGCGAAGTGGAGAGATCTGCGGTCATCGGTCCTTTCTTGGTAGTGTTTTTCGACAGAGGAATCATGGGCCTGCGGCCCACCCAAGGTGATGAAAAACGGCTCCTGTTCAGCAACCACTCTCCCCGGATGCGCCCCTCTCCCCTTTGTCATCTCGACCGAAGCGCAGCGTAGTGGAGAGATCTCTGTGTGGATGCTCTTTCTTGGGAATGTTTTTCGACAGAGCAGCTGCGGTGGAAGCTTCGCTGTTATTCCGCGCGCAGTGCTTCCATGGGATCGGCTCTGGCGGCGCGCCGCGCAGGAAGGTACGCCGCTGCCAGTCCGCTGATCAAGAGCAGTGTCGCTGCGCCAATCAGCGTCTTGCCATCGTGCGCGCTCACACCGTAGAGAAAGCCGCCAACCAACCGCCCTGAAGCAAGGGCGAGGACAGAGCCCAGCGCCACACCTATCAGTAACATTGCGCCCGCTTGCCGCAGGATCAGCCACAGCAGGTTTCCTCGCGAGGCTCCCAGCGCGATGCGTACTCCTAGTTCCCGTGTCCGCTGAGTTACGATATAAGCCAAGAGCCCATACAGTCCCGCAACGCTCAACAACAACGCAGCCCCGCCGAAGATTTCCAGTAGATGAGCAGCCAGGCGCTGACTGCCATACGAGTCCTCTACAATCTGATCCATGGTGGTAATGGTGGCATTCTGCAACTCTGGGCTGGCCTGGCGCAGGATCTCCCGCAGTTCGGGAATCATCTCCGCCGCAGGCCGGCTTGTCCGCAGTGCCAGGTCCATCGCGACGCTCTCAGTGGGTTGATAGAACCCGCTTTCCGGAGTGATTTGAGGGATGGTGATTTCTATTTCCGGCACCGCCGGATTCGCCACTGCCTGCTGGTGCTCGTCCTCAACCACGCCGACCACCCGCATGGGCGCATCCTTTCTCAGGCTCAACAGATTCGCGCCCAGAATGGCCTTTGGATCATGTTCGTTGGGTGAGTATTGGCGGGCGAATGCCTGGTTTACCACGATCACCGGCTCTGAGGTCGCGGTATCCTCCGGTCCAAAAAATCGCCCCGCCGCCATGCGGAACGCAAAGACCTTTTGTATCTCCGGACTTACCGCCTTCATGAAGGCGACGATCTTGTATCCATTCATCTGCATCTGCAGATGAAGCACGAAGGTATTGCCCAGCGGCACTTCGCTCATCAACCCCGCGGTGTCAACACCATGCAGACCCTGTGCGCGCTCCAGCAGCGGCTGGTAGAGCCTCTCGGTCATGTTCTGGCCGGCGAAGCGGTACGAAGGAATGCTCAGATTTGCGACCAGGATGTGGTCGGTGCGAAAGCCCAGCGGGACCTGCCGTAGCGCGTAAACCGACCGCAGCAACAGCCCGCAGACCGCTAGCAGCGTCAGTGACATGGCGATCTCAACCGCCACCAGCGCGCTGCGCATTCGGTGCTGCCGGTGCCCGGCCCCGGATTGCATGCCGCCTTGCTTCAGCGCCGGCTCGATGGGGACACGCACCGCCAGAAATGCTGGCCATGCTGTCGCAAGCAGCGCGGAAACGATGGTCATGGAGAGCAAAGTTAAAAGCATCCATCCATCTGGGGCAGCTGGTACAGGAATCGGGAGTGTCTGGCTCAGTTCGTGTGCCAACAGTCTCACCGAACCCAGGGCCAATGCGATTCCCAGCGCTCCCGCCGCGCAGCTCAATGTGATTGCCTCCACCATCATCTGCTGCATCACCCGCCAGCGGCTGGCGCCCAGCGCTCCACGCATGGCAATTTCTCTCTGCCGTGCTGTGCTGCGCGCAAGCATCAGATTCATCGCATTCGCGATGGCAATCAGCCACAGCACACCCGACGCCGCTAACAATGCAAGCACGCCCCTCTGTACTTCATGGTTCACCAGCGAATCCACATAGGGCGCAACCCTGACGACACTATGGTCTTTGCGCATGTTGGGATCGGTGTAATCGGACGCGATGCGCTTCTGCAGAAGGGCCATCTCTGCGCTGGCGCTGGGGATGGCCGCACCTTGGCGCAAGCGTGCCAGCACTGTGTATTGCATAGCTTTGAAGTTTCGGCCGTCTTTATCGTCGCTCGTCAACAGAATCGGAACCCAGACCTGTGGCGACGCGCCGGTGCTCACTGGATATTGGAAGCCGGGTGGCATAACGCCCGCGACTGTATAGCTGTCGTTATTAATTTTCACCGTCTTGCCCAGAATTCCCCGATCGCTGTCGAACGCCTCCTTCCAGATTGCATCGCTCAGGACGATCGTGCCGGTGTTGCTGGTGGACGTTGAGCCGTGCGACTCCGGATCAAAGTCGCGCCCTAGCGCCGGGCGTACCCCCAGCATCCGGAAAAGATTGGCACTGACCCTTTCTCCGTCCACTTGCAGGGCGGCAGCCTCTCCGTTCAGATAGTTGCGTCCGGCCAATCTTGCCGAGAACGCGATACCGCTGAAGGATTGGCTCTGAGCGCGCCACTGCTCGATATCCAGCCAGGGCGCTGGCCAGCTATAAGTCGTTGTGGCCGCGTCCGTCTCCTGGAGCGCCACCAACTGGCCGGCGTCTGGATATCGAGTCGGCCGCAGCAGAACATGGTCCACCACGGTAAACATGGCTGCAGCCGCGCCAATGCCCACCGCCAGCGTTCCGATCACTGTGGCCGCGTAGCCCGGAGAACGCCGTACCTGGCGCAGCGCATATCGGGCGTCCGCCCATAAAGATTCGAGCAGGCGCGACTGCCACACCTCGCGGCTGCGCTCCTCGATCAAGGACATGTTGCCAAACTCTCGCCGTGCGGTCTGCTCGGCCGCCCTGCGATCCATGCCGCAAGCTGTTAGCTCATCGATCCTTTCTTCCAGGTGTTCGCGGATCGAAACGGAGATGTCTTCGTAGCGGCGGCGCCGTGTGAAAAGCTGTCGGATCCAGTGCGGCATAGATTTATCCTTTGGCGGTGGCCAGGACGCGCGTGATCCCGGCGAACATTTTTTCGAAGCTTGAGATCTCCTGCTCCAGATGCTTCCGGCCGGCGCGGGTCAGGCGATAGATTCTGGTAGGTCGGCCTTTTGCGGAAACGCCTGCTTCGGATTCCAGCCATCCCTCCTTCAGCATTCGCTGCAGGGCCGGGTAGAGTGAGCCCTCTTCGATCTGCAGTAGCCCATCTGAAACCAGTTGGATGTGTTTTACCAGCGCATATCCATGCATTGGCTTGAGCCGCAGCGACTGCAAAATCATCATCTCCAGTGCTCCAGGGAAAAGGTCGCGGTGTGAGGGAGCTTTGGTCATGAAAACTAGTCTATTCTCGCAATACCTATTTTGAAAATAGTTATTTGGTTTTAGCCGGATGAATGCAACGATGCTTGAACCGCCCCTCCCTTGACAAGGTCGTGTACCCTGTTTTACGCTAGGCATGGTTAAAAACAGCCTATGGTCAACAGTCGCAATCCTGAGCAACGAGACCTATTCCGCGGCGCGCTGGAAATGATGATCCTGCAGTCGCTGCACCGGCAGCCGATGCATGGGTATGCGCTGGTGCAACATATCCGTCAATGCTCCAACGATCTCTTGCAGGTTGAGGAGGGTTCGCTTTATCCCGCTTTGCAGAGGATGTTGCGTGCCAAACTTCTGACGGCAAAGTGGACCATGTCGCCGACCAAACGTCGCGTGCGCACCTACCAGATCACAGCGGCGGGAACGCGGCATCTGGAGCGGGAAATGTCGAGCTTCGAGCAGATGCTGAAGGGCATTTACCTGGTGCTCTCCCCGGCGGAAGGCTAGGAGGAAGCAATGATTTCGTTCCGGCAAATCTTCCGGCGCAGCCAGATCCAGGACGATCTGTCTGAGGAAATTCAGCAGCATCTGGCAGAGGAAATCGAGTCGCTCATGGCCGGCGGCCTGAACCGCAGGGATGCGGAATTCGCGGCGCGTCGGCGATTTGGCAACGTCACCCACATCGAGGAACAGGGAAGTGAAGCGTGGAGGATGCCCAACCTCGAAGGATGGCTCGCCGATTTTAAATTTGCCTTACGCAGACTGAAAGCATCGCCCGGATTCGCGCTGACCGCAATCATGACCCTGGCCCTCGGCATTGGCGCCAATGTGGTGGTATTCAGCGTTCTGAATGGGCTGATACTTCGTCCCCTGGGCGTGCCCGACGCAAAGAACCTGTATCAGATTTCACGCGGCAAAAACGGCGGAGACTGGCAGTCGTATCCCGATTACAAGGATTTCCGGGATCGCAACCCATCGTTCAGCGGAATGATTGCGTACAAGTTTTTGACCGCTGGCATGTCGATCGATAACGCGACCGTGCGCAGCTGGGGTTTCGCGGTCACCGGAAATTATTTTGACGTGCTGGGCGTGCAACCGGCACTGGGCCACTTCTTTCATGCGTCGGATGAGCACGGTCTGGGATCGGCTCCCTATGTTGTGCTGAGCTACGACTTTTGGCGGCGTCAGTTTGGGGCGCATCCCGGCGTGCTGGGTAAAGCAGTCAAACTGAATGGCCATCCCTTTACCGTGATTGGTGTGGCCGAGCCACACTTTCGGGGAACAGAAGTCTACTTCTGGCCGGATTACTGGATGCCCGTAGTGAATGCTGAACAGGTCACGGGATGGAGCGATTTCTGCTGCCGCGACCACATGGGATTCCTAATCATGGGCCGGCTGAAGCAGGGAATCACACCGCAGCAGGCGACTGAAAGTCTGAATGCACTGGCGGCACGGATGGCGCGTGAAGACAAGAAGGACGACGGGCTGAGCCTGCGACTAAGACAGCCTGGGCCGGCAGGCGACGAGACCGATCCAACGAAGAAAGGGCTGCTGGGCATCATGTTGCTGGCCGGGTTGGTTCTGCTGGCGGCGTGCGCCAATCTCGCCAGCATTTTTGCCGCGCGCGCGGCGGACCGCGCCGGTGAGTTGGCGGTGCGCATGGCAATTGGCGCCACCCGCTGGATCGTGCTGCGACAATTGCTGACCGAGGCGGTGCTGGTTTCACTGATGGGTGGTTTGCTGGGATCATTGTTCGCATTGCAGTTGCTGCAATCGCTGAGCAGGTGGCGGCCTTTCGGCGATTTTCCCATCCGCCTCCTGGTGGTTCCTGATGTGGCGGTGTATCTGCTCGCTATTGGGCTATCGCTGGCCAGCGGCATCTTCTTTGGCCTGTTGCCGGCAAGGCAGGTTTGGCGAACGGATGTGGTGCAAGCCATCAAGACGGGTTATGTGTGGATGGAGTCGTTCCGCCGGTTTGCCATGCGCGATCTGCTGCTGGTGATTCAGATTGTGGTATGTACTCTGCTGGTCACTGCGTCCGCAGTGGCGATGCGCGGCATGGTGCGAGCCCTGCATGTGCCGCTGGGTTTCAATCCTCAGGGTGTAACAGTAGCGCAGACAGATTTGAACATGGCCGGATATACAAGTGATTCGGCGCTACCGGTGCAAAAGCGCATTCTTGAGCAAGCGCAGGGCATGCCGGGGGTAACGTCCGCAACCATGGCGGACAACATGCCATTCAGTAACAGCGGAGGCCAGTGGTTTGTCTACCGCTGGGGCACAACGGACTTTATCCCCGCGCACATGGCCTTTGCCGCAATCACCTTCCAGGTGGCGCCAGGTTATTTGCAAACCGTGCAGACACCTTTATTAGCGGGGCGCGACTTCACCTGGCACGACGACAAGAACGCGCCCAACGTAGCCATCGTGAACCAGACCTTTGCCCGTATGCTGTACGGCAAATCTTCCCCCATTGGCCAGAAGTTCGCTTTGTGGGCTACGGCTAAGTATCAAATCGTGGGCGAGGTGGAGGATGGAAAATACCGCTCCGTTGGCGAGAAGCCGGAACCAATGATGATGATGCCTTTGGCGCAAGGTGTAGGCGGCAATATGTCCACCGCGGCTACTCTCCTGGTGCGTTCCAGGCTGCCGCAGGATCAGGTCACCGCGGCACTGCATCGCATGCTGAGCCGCGAGGCGCCCGGTACACCCTTCACCGAGCGCTCGTGGAGCGACTCCGTCGATCTCTCTTTGATTCCGATGCGTGCCATCACCATGCTTCTGGCGGTGATGGGCCTGCTGGCCGCAGTCTTGGCGATGACGGGCATTTTCGGCATGGCTTCGTATTCGGTGGCCAGGCGCATGAAGGAGCAGGGCATTCGCATCGCGCTCGGCGCCAGGCGCCCGCAAGTGATGCGGGCAGTTTTGGGCCGGCCCCTGCTGTTGCTGGTTTGTGGATCAATCCTCGGACTCGGCGCGGGATTGCTGACCAGTCGTGTAATCGCGCGTCTTGGATCGTTGGCGACACCCACGGATCCGCTGGTCATGTTCAGCGTGTGCCTGGCAATGATCCTGATCGGCGTCGTGGCGACCTGGATTCCAGCGCGCCGCATGTTAGCCATTGATCCGGCCCAGTTGCTCAGGGAAGCATAGGGTTTCGTGCTTAGACCCGCGAAGAGTCACGTGGTCGTGACAAAAATTGTGTGAGATGTAGAGAATAGTTCGTCGCCTCCGACTACTCCATGACAGCGCAGATTTCCGCTGCCAGGTACTGCCAGCTAAGGAGGACGATCTTGTTCACGACCAACACAGTCTCTCGCCGCCACTTTGTCGCAGACGCATTGTCAAGTGCGGCCCTCGCGGCTTCGCCCATTGGTTTCATGGCAAACGCTCAGACACAAAAATTGAACGGAAATGAAATGACAACATTGACACCGTATCTTCTGTTTGAAGGCAAATGCCACGAGGCAATGGAATTTTATAAAACCTGCTTTGATGGAGAACTGACGCTAGTAAAAGTGAAAGACTCGCCGGCCAAAGATCACATGCCAGAATTCCAGCAGAACAAAGTTCTGAACGCACGGCTCAGGAAGGGCAATCTGGAGATCTCTGCATCGGACTGGTTGCGCCCAGACAGAACCCCTATTCGCGGGAACATGGTTTGTCTGTACCTGAGCGGCGGAACGCTTCCAGAACTCAGCGCGCTTTTCCAAAAGGTCTCAGAAGGCGCGCAGGTTCCCGATCCCCTGAAACAGCAGTTTCATGGATACTATGGAGCGCTCAATGACAAATTCGCTGTCCGCTGGATGTTTCATGGCTAATGAAGGAAGGAAGCGTCGGGGGGCGGTCACGGACAGTCCCCCGGCAGCACCTGCTTAGCTACTCCTGGCGGAGGGCCAACACCGGATCAATCTTCGCGGCGCGCCGCGCTGGGAGCCAGCAAGCGATCGCAGCGGTCAATGAGACCAATCCAACCTCAATCCCAATGTGCCCGAAATTCCCATAGTTGAGACCTGGCAAAACGCTGCCAACCAATTTCATAAGAACCAGCGTTGACCCCAGTCCAATACCTAACCCCACCGCGGCGGCGAGAAATCCCTGGCGAAATATCAAAGCTTCCACGTTGCTGCGAGTCGCCCCCAGCGCCATGCGAACCCCAATCTCCTGCGTTCTGCGCGATGTTACATAGGCGGCGACGCCATAGACGCCGGCTGCAGCCATGGCCAGGGCCAGGCAACCCGTCACCGCCAGCAAGCCCATGATGAAACGGCGATCGGCAAGTGAGTCGCCGATAAGTGTTTGCATCGTAGCGCTAAGAAAGACCGGTTGGTTCGGATCGACCTGCGCTATCGACTGGCGGATGGCTCTCTCCATCTCTGCTGTGGGCCGGTCGCTCCTTACCACCAGGAAGGCCGCGTTTTCGAGCGCGCTCGCGGCGATATAGACGCTCGCTCCTTGTGGTTCGTCCATTGCCGCGTGCCGGATGCTGGAAACGACTCCTACGACTCGCTTCCAATTGTTCGGCTTTTCAGGAGAGCAGTCCACGCAGATCCGTTTGCCAACAGCGCTTGATTCTGGCCACAAATGGCTGGCAGCAATATTGTTCACAATCACGCCGTCGCCTGATTCCTTCATGTCGTCATCACCGAACCAGCGCCCATCGGTCAGACGAACTCCCATGGTTTGCAGGTACCCGGCGCTGACGACGTCAACTTCAGCCGCCGTCTCGAGCCCTCCACCGCTGGACAATCCGCCATCGCTAATCAGGCCACCATGATTCTCGCCGCTGAAAGGGAGCGCGTCGATGGTTCCCGCGCTCTCGACCCCGGGAAGCACACGGACTGCGTCCAGAATTCGTCTGAACATCAATCCGTGTTGGTCAGGAGTGTGATATCGGTCGCCGGCCGGAATTATCACCGATGCCAGTACGTGCTTGGCGTCGAAGCCGGGATCGGTTCGTAGCAATCCAACAAAGTTTGCCAGCAATTGCCCGCCAATCACTACCAGGGATACGGCTAGGGCCACTTCGATGGTTACGAGTGCACCACGAATTCGATCTCGGCCGCCGGCAATGCCGCCATAGGCGCGCAAGTCCTGGGCTGTGGTGGCGCTCCTTCTACCCGCTCGGAGCGCGGGCATCATTCCGAACAAGACGCCATTGAGCAGAGCGATCGAAAGAGCAAACGCAAAAACCTGCCAATCCGCGCGGGCGGCTGCCAGTCGTGGAATGCTGACCGGAGCCACCGCCGGCAACAGCTTCCAGGCAATGACCGTCAGCATGTACCCGCCGATACCCCCCAGACCCGCCAGTACGCAGCTTTCCGTGAGCAGCTGGCGAACAATGCGTCCTTGGCCCGCGCCGATCGCGATCCGAATGGCGATCTCGCGCTGGCGGCTGAGTCCGCGAGCTAATAACAGATTGGCCACGTTGGCGCACCCAATCAGCAGAAACATCACTGCCGCTGCCATCAGAAGAAAAAGAGCCTTCTCCGCACTCCCCACGGTTCGGTCGCGCAGAAGGCCCATGCGCAAGCTGTGGTCTCGGTTTGTTGCGGGAAATTCCCGGTTAAGGTCGCTGCTGATGGACGCGAGATCCTGCTGCGCCTCAGCGACGGAGACTCGCGGGCGCAGCCTCGCCACCACGCCCACGGCCTCGGTCGCGCTGACAGGTCTGCCACTCCGCAAGGGAGCCCAAAACTCCACATAAGGCGAAGGAGTATGGACAGCTCCCCGGCGAAGTGGGAAGTTGAATTCCCGCGGCATAACTCCAATGACCAGGCAGTCGTGACCGTCGATGGTGATGGTTCGGCCGATGATCCTGGGGTCGGAATGAAATCGGCGAACCCACAATCCGTAGCTCAGGATCATTTCGTTCGCGTGCCCGGGCTGGTCCTCATCAGGAAGAATGTTGCGTCCTAACATGGGGGCAACGCCCAGAGTCGGGAACAGGCTTGCCGACGCTCGCAAACCGTAAAGCGCTTCAGGCGGGGTGGAGGCGTCCGCGGAAAGATTGAGAATTTCGTTGCGATAAACTCCGACTGAGGCGAGTGTTCGCGTCCGTCGCATGATCTCCTGGGCATCGTTCCAGAGAGCCCAATCCGAATGCGACGCCCCAAACCTGGGGAACTCGGTCCTGATTTGGACCAGCTCTCCGGCACGCGCATAAGGCATCGGGTTGAGCAAGACCGATTGAACCGCGGCGAAGACGACCGCCGTAGCGCCCACGCTCAGCGCGATCGAAAACAGGGCGATACCAGTCAAGCCAGGAGAGCGCCAGAAAAGGCGAAAAGCGAGTTTGATGTCGCGCAGCACCGGCATCACCGCAGTATATTTCAAGACTTTGCTTGCCGGATGGTCCTGCCAGCGGCGACCCGCTTCATGTAGCCCGGGTGTCCATGCGGGGTCACACCGCGATGGGCGGCAAGTTTCGCGCACAGGTCGATCAGGGTTTCTCTCTCCGATTCCGTCAGGGCCGAGCTCAGGTCGGCTTCGTGCGCCGCGGCGATCATCTCAACCTTGTCGAGAAGGCGAGTCCCTTTCTTGCTCAATAGCAACTGTTGATTCCGGCGATCCTGAGCGCTCCGTTGCCGCGTAACCAGCCCCTTGGTCTCAAGCTCGTCGAGCAGCAACACCAGGCGACTGGGAAGAACGCCGAGGTGCGAGGCAAGTTGACGCTGATTTTCCCCTGCGTGGTCGCGGATCCAGCGTAGGATACCAACGTGCGGTGGGGATATACCGAATCCCTTGATCTTGCGGCCGAAACTTAAAGCCGCGTGCGTGCCCAGTTGCGACAGCAACAACCCCAGGGGCCTTAGCCCTTGCCCGGACGACTTAAATTCCCCTTGCTTCTCCGCCGCCATAGTTTTCTGCTCTTCACTATAATCTCTGCTTGCCATTTACTTCATAGTATGAATCGTTCATAATGTGAATGAAATCAAAAATGCAAACGGAGGTATTGCTATGTACCGGGTCGCAAAACTCTTGTCCCTCATGTCGACCGGCTTCCTGGCCGGAGTCTTCACCTACGCGTTCTTCGCGATCATTCCGGCATGGAACGAAGTGCCGCGCCAGGTCCACTTTGCTTACCGGGTGGCCCTCATGCGGCATAATGCAATCGTGATGCAAAGCGTCATGGCCCTTGGCATCGTGGCCCCGCTGTGGTTGGCCTGGACGATCCGCGCCATACCCGCGGCACGCGCCTGCGCCGTGGCGGCCAGCATCATGAACTTGACCGCCGTGTTAGTGACCCGCTTCGGAAATGTGCCCATCAACCAGCTGGTAAGAAAATGGCTAACCGAACCGCCATCCGCCGACTACCTGGTGCCGTTGCATCGCTGGACCGTGTTCAACAATATCCGCAGCCTGGCGGCCGTGTTCGGCTTTGCCCTGATTCTGATTGCGGATGCGCTCCTGGACAGTGGCCTGTGAACCGGCACGTGGCGGTTCGGATATCCTTGTAGCAGGTAACGACAGCCAGGTGATTCAGTTGCCCATGCTTGCTCCTGACGCGGCTGTGCTCGATCGCAGGGCCTCGTTCGCACTGAACGAGGACGGAACCATTAAAGGAACAGTCACGGAGACACGTTCCGGCGAGGCCGCTCACGGTTTTCGACGCCTGTACAACGAGGAGGGTGAGAAGGAGCAGCACGAAGAGATTGAGAAGCGCCTGCAGAGAGATTTCTCCAGCTTCACGGTAGAAGGGAATAACGGAAAGGTCGCTCCTGAGAAGAGCAAGAGCGTGGTGTTGCAATACTCGCTCACCGCAAATGCCTATGCCCAGCCGGCGGGAGATCTGCTGCTGATTCGCCCTCGTGTTTTGGGTCGCGACGCGAGGCCTTTCAACGACAAGCCGCGTATCTATCCCATCGATTTAGGAGAGACCGGAACGTGGCGCGACAGTATCGATGTTGCGTTGCCTGCGGATTATGCCGTGGACGATATGCCGGCTGCAGTGAATCTGGATGTGGGTTTCGCCAGTTACAAGAGCGAAGTGAAGGCGAGCGGGGGCGTTCTCCACTATTCGCGCGAGTATGTGGTGCGCGAGCTTGACCTTGCTCCGGAGAAATCCGCGGATGTAAATAAGTTGATGCGCGTGATCACCGCCGACGAGAACAGCAGCGCGGTGCTCAAGAAAAAGTAGGCGGTTCGGATATCGAGAAGTAGGAATTCAGGTACTCCGTATCGAAAAAACATTTCCGAGAAAGGGACCGCTGAACCGCAGATCTCTCCACTTCGCTGCGCTTCGGTCGAGATGACAAAGGGCAGGGTCGATATGGCCCGGTGCAGGGGTCTAGGGGCGGGGAAACCGCAGGTCCCACCACTACGCCTCGCTCCGGTCGGGGATGACAATTCTGTTGTGACCATAAGAACTTCAGCGAGAAATACATGACCCTGTAGTAAACGTTGCATCCCGATCGGGGAATTCAGGGGCCTTTGGTCCGCCCAGGTTGATGAGAAACGGATCCTGTTCAGCAACTACTCTCCCTCGAAGTACTGCCCTTCCCGTCATCTCGACCGAAGCGTACCCGGATTTCCTGCTTCGCGCTGCTAGCGACGACCACGTGTGCGGCTCTCCGTAAAGAGAGCCGCATGCAGATCATCAAAGCCACAGGTCTCGACAGGAAATCCGGGGTAGCGCAGTGGAGAGATCTGCGGTTCAGCGGTCCTTTCTTGGAAATGTTTTTCTTGCGGAGCGAAGCGGAGTGAAGGGATCTGCGGTTCCTTCAACACTCTCCTAAGGGTTTCGTTAGTACCGGTGACCCTCTCACTTCAGACCAGTCCTCACATATCATTGCGGGTGGGAAGCGGCGCGCTACGTTCGCCGAAGCACACGGCAAAAGGTTCAGGTGAGGCTGGAATTCGAAGGTTTTCCAGCATTGTGCAGGCGGGCAAAAACTGGCTCGACAGAGGGAAGGGAAATTGTGAGAGAGTACTTGTCTCGACGTGGAGTTTTGACCGGCATAGCGTTTACAGCGGCGAACCTGCTGTTCAGCCGCGAGCTGGCCGCTGCATCGCAGGGTGTTCCTGCAGTAGGCAACAGTTACTTGCTGACCCTGGTTGCGGTGAGCGAAAAAACGCTTCGTCTGCGCGTCATTCAGCAGGGCAAACAAGGACCGGCCAGTGAGACCGGCCTTGTTCCAAGGACATGGCCGGAACCCCTATTGCAGGATGCCAATGGTTCCGTGGCCTGGGGCAAATTCAACGTACGCATTGAGGAACGACCATGGCAAATAACCATCGTGGACGCGGCCGGTAAGACGAGGCAGCGGCTTCAACTTGAGCCGTCAACCGGCGCGATTCATTTCGACCTTGGCAGCGGCCCGATCTTCGGCCTCGGCGAGGGAGGCCATCCCCTGAATCGCCGCGGCACTGCGGATGCTATGAGGAACGGGCAAAGAAGTCCCGACCTCGCGACTTATGGCGCACGCGTCCCCATCCCCTGGGTCGTCGGAGCGGAGTGTTGGGGAATCTTTTTTGCTCATCCGTGGGGTACCTTCGATCTGCAGGGCGAACAGGGTGTCTTCCAGCCCACGGAGGAGATGCCGACGCGGGACATCTTCATCGTGCTGGCCGGGACTCCGGCGGAGTTGCTGCGCGAATGGGCCGATCTGACCGGCTACCCTCATATGCCGCCACTTTGGTCGCTCGGATATCAACAATCGCATCGAACCTTAGAGAGCCGCGAGTCCGTGCTCGCCGAGGCCAAGCGCTTTCGCAGCGAGAAACTGCCTTGCGACGCGATGATCTATCTTGGCACTGGCTTCTGCCCGTCCGGGTGGAATACTGGGCACGGTTCCTTTACTTTCAATCCGCAAGTCTTTCCCGATCCCGCGGTCATGTTCAAGGAAATGCACGATGACCACTTCAAAGTTGTGGTTCATGTGGTCAGTTGTCCGGAGGACCTGCATGGCGAGGTGGGCGACACCGGCGAAGCCCTGAAAGATCCAAGTAGCGCTGCAGTGTACTGGCCGAAACATCGGGAAGTCCAGCGTGCCGGAGTGGATGGATGGTGGCCGGATGAAGGAGACGAGCTCCGCCCAGCATCGCGCCTGGCCAGGAACCGGATGTACTGGGAAGGCTCACAGCTTTTTCAGCCAGACACCAGACCTTTTGCGCTGCACAGAAATGGATACGCGGGCCTCCAGCGTTATGGCTGGCTGTGGTCGGGCGACACACTCTCCACCTGGGCGACGCTTGCCGCGCAAGTAAGCATAGGCATTAACGCCGGACTCTGCGGCATCCCATATTGGGGTACGGATACAGGAGGCTTTGTCCCGACCAAAGAGTTCACCGCGGAGCTCTTCTTGCGCTGGTTTCAGTGGAGCGCCTTTTGTCCCTCGTTCCGCTGTCATGGGCGAACCTGGAAACTACGTCTGCCATGGGGTTGGAACCTTGGCAGTTACGAACCGGCGGAGTTCGATGGCCAGTTTGTCGCCGCGACCTTACCCCAGCCGCAAGATCTGCACAACACCCAAGTCGAAGCAATCTGCAGAAAATATCTCAATCTGCGGTATCAGTTTTTACCGTATCTTTATTCCGCCGTGGCCGAAAGCCATGCGACCGGGTTGCCGCTGATACGCTCGTTATGGCTCGCCTATCCCGACGATCCGAAGGCGGCATCGATCGACGGCCAATATTTGTGGGGAGAAAGCATTCTGGTATCGCCGGTGCTCGAAGCAGGGGCCACCCACCGGACCACTTATCTTCCTCGGGGGCAATGGTGGGACTACTGGAACAACAATCGTATAGAAGGCGGAAGGAATGCGGTGCGCGAAGTGGATCTCGAAACACTGCCTTTGTACATAAAAGCGGGAACGATCTTGCCCCTGGGACCGGTGAAACAGTATGCGCAGGAAACGAGCAGCGAGCCTTTAACCTTGCGGGTCTATCCGGGCGCAGACGGAACGATGTCCCTCTACCAGGACGATGGCATCACCTTCGCTTACCTCAAGGGGCAGTTCAGCCGCATCGTATCCACGTGGAACGACCGGGAACGCATCCTTACCCTGAAAACCGACCCGCTGGGAAAATTCTTAAGGCGCGAGGCAATCGTGGTCGAGGTCGCCGGAATTCCCGGAAGCAAGCCAATCACGATGCGCAGCGGCATAGCCTCCATTCATTTGTAACGCGCAGATATCAGTCTTACTCAACCATCACCTCGCGAACACTAGGTGCATCACCGCTCTGTACGGGGCGGTAATAGGAGACAGCGGCTTAGAAAGCCGTCCTCCCTTTGAAGGAAGGGGGAGAAGCATCTCTCTAGACCGTGGCGAAAGCGTCACGGGCAAGTTACCGATAACCCGTGCCGGGCGGTTGCCAAGGATCGTACTTGTTCGAGAGGCGATTTCTTTGACTTGCTACCCGCTGTAGCCAACGCCGAACTAGGAAAACTACCTGAACGAAGGTCATTGCAACGAGCGAATAGGAACCCGTGGCGATCATCAGGCGCAGAGGAAAAGGTATGAAGAAGTCGACGATCCAACCGGCAGGTGCACCTCTGTGTGCCCTAGAAGCCAACCACAGATACCAAAGCATTCCGCCGGAAAAGAGAGTTATCGCTAAGACCCAGCCAAAAAGGATTGATTTTCTCGCTGTCACTGTTCTTCTTAATGACTCCGAGCAATGATTATGCACCGGATTAGAGCGCACTGGTTTGAGAGGCCTGAGTGGCAGAAAAACGGGATTCCGGTAGCTTGCTCCCGCTGCCCCTTGGGTTGGGAGTTTTACCGATAATGCGACTCCGGGGGTTCAAAAATCAGACTGAAGGAGCGGCAACGAAATACACTTCTTCTGCGAAGGGGCGAGCTTTGATCTCTCTGTTCAAAGCAGAACTTACTTGTTCCACTCCTCTGGAACGTCTCTGCGGTCTTGCTAAAGGGAACTTCCGTCACGGATTGGAACTGGATGGCGGAGGCTCGGGTACGAGGCGCAGCCTTCTGTTGAGAGTCGGCCAGTACTGGCGTAGGAGATTCCCGCCGAATCTCCACCCCAAGTCGACGGCATAACGGGTAATGGTGCTGCCAGCCGTGCGGTTCTTGTCGGGATAGTAGGCATTGGCGAGGCCTTCCGCCATCAATGGCCCTATCAGCCCCGAATAGTTGATCTGCCTTTCGCCGCTGTCCGTGCTGGTGTAAACGACTCTAACGGCGGCGTACTTGACCGATTGCCCAAACGACAGATTCTTTTTTACAAAAAAGCGCGGATCCTCGTGCAAAGCAGACGCCAACAAAAAGTTCCCGAACAGGTTATACGACGCGGACCGAGCCATGTCGGCTCCAAAGCGCTTTGCGTACCCTTCCCCACCCTGGTGATATCCCGAAGGGCGATTGGTGGCCTGACCGTACGCTGAGCCAATCAGCGCCGCTCCAATCGTTGATAACGAAACGCTGTTGTTCGCCGCCAGCTTGAATTTCTGCCAACTGCTCAAAGGTCCCTGGCTGGTCGCGAGGTCCGGAAAGACCAGTGATTTCTCCTGCAGCAGCTTAAAGAGAACTACGCCGCTTTGTATTGCATTGGACGGTTGTGACGTCGTCTGCGTTGGTTGGCTTTGCGCCGGCGCATCCGGCGCGGGCTCTGGTTGTGACTGTTGCGCCATACCCAAACTGCAGATCAAGAAGCAGGGGGTGGCGACGATCAGGCAATGCAGTCCGCGCCTTCTTTTGAGGGCCTTCGTCTGAGGCTCAAAAATACGTCGGGAGGCACCGATTCCAGCTAGAAACGAGTTGGAGATATCGACTCCCTTAAGCCAAAGCTGGCCAGCATCATGACCAATTCTAACAATGGAACTCGAGTCCGCTCCCCTCCAAAACCTCATTTGTACACCGAACTGTCGGCCCTGCGTTCCGTCGAGGCTAGCCGACTTTCCAGGATTGATGGTCTGCCTGTGGCACTCAACCCCGATCAAACCGCGTCTGCTAACGCACTTCTTGGAAAACGATCGTGTAGCCGTCAGGGTCTTCTACGCTGAAGAGTTTGAGACCGTATGGTGCCACTTTCGGACGCTCAGCCTTCAGACCTCGGTCGGTGAGTTCCTGGTATGCAAGCTCTACATCGCTGCAGCCGATGTAAAACACGGCATCCTTGGACCTCTTCTCTGGATGCTGTTTCGGGCGCTCATTCGAGTCATATTGGGTGTTCAGCATGATCTCGGCTCGCCCAAACCGTAGCCACATCCAATGAGAAAACCGGCCCTCCGCCGTCTCGACCTCAGGTGAGGCCGAGACTACAGCGAAGCCGAGCAGGTCTCGGTAGAAGGCAAGTGCCCTTGGCATATCGAAAACGCCGATCAGCGGTGTCAATCCCAGCGGCGAGAAATTCATGTGTTTCCTCCAGTTCTTGTTGTTGCGGGACATGGCAGAAGTGCGCTCGCCGCTGTAATTAGTGGAAAGTCGGCAGAATACCCTGTTCAATCGCAACCGTGGATGCTTCCGTACGATCGCAGACCTCAAGCTTCTCGAGGATCCGGTTCACATGGTTACGAACGGTATATTTGCTGATGCCGAGCGCCTGGCCGATAGCCTTATTCGTAAGCCCTTTCGAGAGCAGTTCTAAAATTTCCACTTCCCTGGCGCTCAGTCCATTGCGCTGCTTCCGTTCTGCCAACCGCTCTTCGATGCGCTTCGGAAAATGAGTATTTCCAGCATGCACCGCCTTGATGGCGGCAATGATTTCGTCCCTCGAGGTATCTTTCACCAGGTAGCCCTTCGCACCCGCTTCCACGGCGCGATAGATTTCTTCGTCCAACTCGAAGTTGGACAAGATGACGACCTTTGGGGGCGAAAGCAACTTGTGCAGAGCGCGCAAGGTGTCAATGCCATCCATGTTGGGCATGCGGAGATCAAGCAGCATTACGTCGGCTGGTTCCTTAGCCAGAAATTCGAGCGCCTCCCGGCCGCCATGCACAGTACCCACAATCCTGAGACCGCTTTGCTTGCGCAGCATGCTGTTGAGGCCCGCCCGCACCACCGGATGGTCGTCCGCCAGCAATACACGGATAGGCACAGTTGCTACGATCTTTTCAGCCACAGTCATTGTTCCTTACCCCATTCTGCGGTCGTATTCTCTTGAGCGGTAACGGATGAGCCGCTTGGCTGGCGGGACCCTCACCTGGACCGATGTTCCTTTTCCCGGCGAGCTGCGAATATCCAGCGTCGCACCGATACTTTCCGCCCGTTTTCCCATTCCGCGTATGCCGAAACCTGCCGAATCCTCGCCCGACGGAAATCCCTGGCCATCGTCCTCGATCAAGAGCCGCCAGGTGCTCGCATCGAAGATGAGTGAAATAACCAGCTTCGAGGCGTCCGCGTGCCGTACCGCGTTCGCGATTGCTTCCTGGCCGATACGGTACAGCGCATCGGCAATCCGGGGAGACATCGACCGCGGGTCGCCGCCGCCCAGGCTTTGCACGCGGACCTCTATCGGACCCCCGTTCGCGATCCTGGCCGCGCACTCTTCCAGTGCCTGCAGCAGCCCAAGCTTCTCCACGGTGTCCGATCTTAGCGCGGAGATGCTTCTTCTGGCTTCTTCATGACTGGTGCGCACCAGGTCGGTGGCCAGATCCAGGTGTTCACGAAGTTCGGCCTCATTGCCAACCTCATCGTGAATTGCCTGCAGTTGAAACCCGATTCCGGCAAAGCTTTGCGCCAGCGTGTCATGCATCTCGTGTGCCAGTCGTTCCCGCTCTTCATAGACCGCACGAAGCTTCATCCGTTCGATCCGCCCATGGATGGCTTGTGCTGCAAGCACCATCAACAGCAGTAACACAATTCCAACGACAATATGGGCTGTACTCCACCAGGGCGGCCGCTGCACCACCTGGATATCGTCGATCGCCGGCAGGATCACCGCAAAGGGCGTTTGATTCTGCGTGTAGGCAGGGTCGACCACGCATATTCCCTGAAGCCGCAAACCGCTCTTCTCTTCCAGCGTCCAGGGCAGCGAAGCGCGGCCTTTGCCGCTCACGATGGCACGAAAATTCTGGCTCCCGTTGGCCAGGGTCATGATGACGCTTTGGTCCGGTCCCTGCTCTTTGTGCTCCAGCACTCCCTCGATCTCAATAAACATCGCGTCATATTTGCCCGAGGTCGCCTGCGAAGCAGTGACCGAAACCGCCGGCACAGGGGAGTGGGACCACAGCACACGTACGCTCGCGTTTTTCAATACCGAGCTGAAATCCCCGGGGGCAAGGTCGCCCGTGGCTTCCACTTCATCGCCGATCTCCAGCGGAAGGCGTTCATCGCTGCGTACGATCGCCAGACCTCCTCCCGGGTCCTGAATGAATAACACCGGAGACGTCAAGGTAACGATCCCGTGCACCGTCACCTTGGCAGGCTTGTCTGGAGCGAGCAGACGCAGATTGCCGATCGGGATGGCATGCGGATCGAAGCGATGGTTCTTCCTTTCCCGATCGATCGCTTCCAGGTCCCGGTCGAGAGAGTCGGAGGTGGCGCCGCCAGTAAGGTCGCGCGCACTGGCCTGCGGCGGCGGGTCTGTTCCAATCATCGCCACCTCATCGGCGCGGCTCACTGGGCGGACCTGAACGTTACGCCACAGTGCGCCCGTGGCGTAAGACTTAAGGCCGAACCTTCCCGATGGCAGACAATTTTGGTTGCGCACCGCTGCGGTTGTGGTCTCGCCGGAAAGCGAAGTAGCCGCCACCACGAAGTCGCATTCGTAAGCCAAAAACTTCAGGTGATACCACGTTTGCGCATTGACCCGTGGTTTCACCGGCACAGAGCGGTATTCGCGCCAGCCAAAGTCTGCACGTCCCAGGATCACCGAATCATCCAGATCCCGCAGCCCGGCGAAGTATCCGTTGTAAGCATCGACGCCCTCTTCCTCATTTCTCGCGCGCAGAATCAGACCGGCGTCTCCATACTGACCCAGCAGCTGAACATCCGCTTCGACGGAGTAATTCTTCCAATCGGTGGAACCATTCATCAGCTTGGCTCCACGCTCGTCTGAGTTGTTACGCATGATTCCGTCCGCCGCTTCCCACGTCCCACCGAACGCGGTCCAGTCATCCCTGCGATCAAAAGACACCGCGTGTGGGGAGGCCAGGTCGCGGTGGGAGGAAGAGAGCCGAAAGACGAGAAAAAAGGCAACGGCAGCGACCGCAACCAGGGCGGCGGTCCAAAGAAGAAAGCTGCTGCGCGTAGTGAAGGATGGTTTCACTGGCCTTCCCACCAGTGAGCCGTCAACACCGGACGCATCTCTGCGGAATCCATGTTTTCCCGGGTCAGAAGCTTGGGTTGGACAATCACCTTCTCAGGGACCGGGGTGCCGTGCAGTTTCCCGTCAATCTGGTTAATCGCCAGGCGGCCAATCTCGTAGGTGTCTTGCGCAACTACGGAATCCAGACCTCCGTTGCGAATAGGAGGTAGCAGATCCTGATCAAAACCGATCAGGTGGATGGTCCCCGCTTGATTGAATTCAGTTAACGCGTAATACGCTCCCCGGGTGGCTTCCGCAGACAGCGCGACCAGCGCATCGAAAGCTATCCCGCTCCGAAAGAGCTCTTCCGTTGTTTCCTGTTCCTGGGCCGCGATGGCCTGGCCCGGCCGGCGGGCTACTACGCCGATGCGCGGGAACTCGGCAGCGAGGGTGTCTTCAAAGCTTCTGTCGCGCAGGCTCATGCTCCGCAGCTTCGGATCGATACCCAGGATCGCAACCGTGCCATGACCGCCTAAGATGAGCCCCAGGCGGCGGGCAGCCAGGCGGCCGCCGGCGACTTCATCGTTCAGCACATACGACAGGTTGCTGTCCGGATCGATCCCCAGTTCAGTTCCGACCACCACGATGGGGGTTCGCGTTGCCAATGCATGTTTGATCGGCGTGCGCAGCGCGAGGGTTTCATCGGGCGCCAGTACGATGCCGCGATAGTGCAGCGCCACGACCTTTTCCAGGAGCGCGATCTGTTTCTGGACATCGTTGGTCCGCGTAGGGGCATTCCAATAGACGGTCATGCCGCGCGCTCTCGCGGCAGCCGCGGCGCCGGCGTGTTCTGGCTCCCACAGGGCGGTGCCGCACGCCCGCGGGATGACCGCAATGGCAATTGGCTCGCGCTTGCACGCGCAAAGAGAGATCAGCAAGACTGCTGAAAACGTTATCCCGGCCACTCTCGCCAACCAGCTTCTGGCGTTTTCCCGCATAGGCAATCCGAACGCACCATGGTACACCGCCGGTCCACGGGGAGGTACCTGATACGGCGTACGTGCAGCCCCTTCGTAATCTGCCCAAACCAACCAGGCAACCAACAAGTGGGTGGCCCAGGTCTCGCTTTTGAGACCTGGGTTTCTCCCCCTCAACCCACCCCCCACTGGTACACATGACCCATTGCGCATCTTCTTTACGCGAGCATAAGGTTCTCCTGCTCGTGTCGGGCAAGAAACTTGCGGAGCCAAGATAACGTTTTCTTGAGCGCAGGCAAGACACCTTCACCGGGCTCACGACTCTGATGACCTTTTTGGGGAGGTTGGTATGAAACGCATTCCGATACACGCGGCCTTCGCGCTTGCGCTAGCCATCGGCGCCTTTTCCACTGCCTCAGCGCAGTTCAGCGGCAGTATCTCGGGCACCATCCAGGATCCCGCCGGCGCTGCCGTTCCCGGCGCCACAGTCACCCTTACCAACGTCGGCACCGGGGAAGGGAAGACGGGAACAAGCGATGCGCAGGGCTTTTACCAATTTGTCAGCCTGGCTCCCGGCAACTACGCAGTGAAGACGTCCGCCAAGGGTTTTGCTGACTCCCAGCAGAGCTTCACCCTCGAGACCAACCAGACACTGAACCTGCCGGTCAAACTAACAGTCGGCACTTCGAGTGAAACGGTGCAGGTGACCACCCAGGCTCCGCTGCTCGATACCAGCGATACGCGCCTGCAAGAGACGCTGTCTACCCAGACGCTCTCTTCGCTTCCGCTCGCCGGGCGCAATATGATTTCGCTCGTCACCCTGGCGCCGGGCGTCACCGGACTCGGCGTAACCAGCAACGGAAGCCCGGGATCAGGCCGCGATAACTACTCCACCGAGACCCAGGTCGATGCCAGCGCCAACGGCCAGGGCGCAGTCGGGAATATGTATGTAGTGGATGGCCTGGACGTGACCAGTTCTATCCGGCCCGGGGTCCTCAACATGACTCCCAATCCCGACTCCATTCAAGAGACCACGATTCAGAGCAATACCTACAACGTCGACTATGGCCGCGCCAGCTCGATTCAGATGACCATGACGACCAAGTCGGGCACCAATCAGTACCATGGCAACGCCAGCGACTACTTCACTTATCAGGGCGTCCTGGCGCGTACGGAATTTACCTCGAAGTATGCCCCGTTTCACTCCAACAACATTTCCGCAACCATAGGTGGTCCGATTGTTCCCGGCCACAACATTGGCTTCTTCTTCTTCGGTATCGAACCGCTCCGATCGTCGGCCGCAACTTCGACCAACGTGAGCTTTGAAGACCCGCAATTCACTGCCTTCGCTCAAAGCGCCTTTCCTAACACCCTGGGAACCCTGCTGCTTACCAAATATCCGGTCAGCAAGATCTCCAACCAGGCAGTCCAGGCCACCGCCAACACCTTGTATGCGGGCACCTGCGGTACGGCCGCAACTTTCTTCCTCCCTTGTAGTACAGCCTTGGTGGACACGGCCAACTATTCCGACACTTCCTATCGAAATGGACTGCAATACAACTTCCGCCTCGATAAACAATTCGGAGCCGAGCGCCTGTATGGCAGCTTCTTTCGCACCACCCTAAGCACCAACACTCCTAATGTGCGCTCCGCCTTTGCCACCACCAATCAGTATTATCAGTACGCCATCCAGGTGAATGAAACCCACACCTTCAGCCCCAGTACTCTAAACGAAGCGGCCTTTGCTGCTATCCGGGTGGAAGGCATACTGGGCACGTCTGGGCTCTTCTCCGTCCCGGTGGTCAATGTCACCAGTGTTGGCAATGGTTTCGGAGCGGGCTTTGCCCAGGGCGACTTTATCCAGCACAATTATCACTGGCGAGACGTCCTCACCCACACCATTAAGTCGCACGACATCAGGGTGGGGTATGAAGGCCTCTTTGGCGATGATGTGGAAATCTTCAATGGCCCCTATGATCAGCCGACGTTCCAGTTCAACGGCCTGCTGCAATTGGCGAGCGATAATGTCTACACCGAAACCAGTCTCTCTTATGATCCGATCTCCGGGCAGAGGACGCAGTACAACTGGAATGCTGCGGGTATCACCAACGGACTCTTCGCTCAGGACACCTGGAAGGTGCGGCACAATGTCACCCTGAACTACGGGATCCGCTGGGACGACTATGGCAATCCTTATTCGCGCAGCCCAAGCACCGCGTTCGGAAACTTCTTCTATGGTCCGGGGCAAACCCTGCAGGAAGAGACAGCCAACGGCTTCGTAGTTCGTCACAACCACGCGCTCAACCGCGCTATCACCGATGTGTTCAGCCCACGCGCCGGAGTCGCCTGGGACGTGACTGGCAATGGCAAATGGTTGATCAGGGGCGGCACGGGTATCTTTCATAACTGGCCGACGCTGGCCAATCTTCAGGAAGAATACCGCGGCAATCCGCCCGGCAATATCTTTCCCACCTTCTACAGTGGGCAAACACCGGCGCCTATTTTCGCCCTGGGAACCCAAAACACCAAGCCCTTCGGCTTTCCCGCTCCGGCTTTGCCGGGACGGCCACTCAATGCGCAGGGAGGCATAACCGGTCTCCAATTCACCATAGGCGGCATCGATCCGAACCTGGTTTCGCCTGTCGCCTACATATATTCCGGCTCGCTCGACCGTCAGTTGCCGGCAAACCTTGTGGCTTCGGTTGCCTATTCGGGAGCACAGGGAAAAAACCTGCTCTCCGGCGGCGGCCAGGTTTACAACGTCAGCTATGGGCAAGATATCAACGAACTGCCAGGCGATCTGATCCTTCATAACAGCACAACGCCGACCAGGCTGAACACCAGCTTTGGACAGGTCCTCTACACTCAGAACGATCGCGTATCCAGTTACAACGCATTTATCGTTGCGCTTCGAGGCAGATTCTCGCGCGCCTTCTTCAACGCTTCTTACACCAAGTCATCCTCCAGCGACGACACCCAGGTTTTCCCCACCTACATCAATCCGCATCAGTACTACGGTCCGTCGCTGTGGGACATTCCCAGCCGCTTCTCACTTGCGTGGAACTACCAGTTTCCCGATGTCAACCACGCGTTGGGATTGGTCGGCCGCGCCGCCAGTGGTTGGCAACTCAGCGGAACCACCATTATTCAGTCGGGAAGCCCGTTCACGGTTTCGACCAATGCGGCCTTCGCCCCCCTCAAAGATGCGGCTGGAAACTTTACCGGATACGCTCCCGGCAGCGGCGACTATAACGCGGATGGCGATAACTTCGACTTCCCCGACGTGAATAGCTACCATTACTCCACCGCTCGCAAGAGCTACCTGAACGGTCTCTTCCCCGCCGGTACCTTTACCCCGCCCACCACTTTTGGTGTGGAAGGGAATGAGGCCTACAACCGTTTCCGCCAGCCCGGCTTTAACCAGTGGGACACCGCGCTGCTCAAAAACACGGCCATCACCGAGCGGGTCAATTTCCAACTTCGCTTCGAATTCTTCAACGTATTCAACCGGGCCAATCTCAATACTGTGGACGTTAACCAGCCGGACGGAAACTTCGGCAAGGTGACCGGCCAATACACACCGCGGTTTCTCCAGTTCGGGGGAAACCTGACATTCTGATCGCTCACCACAACCGCATGGGCGGAGAGGTACACCCTCTCCGCTCATGCTTCGTGACTCGTTAAAATGAACTATGTCGCCACTCGTGATTCAGACCGTTGCCGGAAAGCTCGTGACTGCCATGGCTGCACTTCTGCTGCCGGCCATGCTCTGCGCACAGTCGGACGGGGACGACGCAAACGCGGTGATGCGTGCCTTGCAGCAAAACGATAATGCGCGGGCTGTTGCCATTGCCGGCAGAATCTTGATCACTCATCCATCCGATTGCCAGGTACTGACTCTTCGTGGCATCGCCCTAAGCCGGGAAGGCCAAATGAGCGACGCTAAGAAATCATTTGATCAGGCTCTCGAAGCCTGTCCTGAGTCCCTGCCGGCGCTGGAAGGGGCGGCGCAGATTGCCTACGCCACTCGCTCACCAGCCGCATCTGATCTGCTCCACCGCATCCTGCTGCAACGGCCTGATGACCAGACCAGCCACGCCATGTTAGGCACGCTGAGCTTTCAGCATGGCGATTGCCCCGCTGCCATCGATCACTTTGATCACAGTCTCGCTCTGGTGCAGAAGAGCATCGAAGCCCAGCGCGAGCTTGGCGCCTGCCTATGGACACAGGGCGATCATCAAAAGGCCGAAGAAGCATTTCGCCGTATTGCCGAGCAAGACCCAAGCGAGAAGAATCTGCAGCAACTCGCCTTTGTCCAATGGAAGTCGAAAGCTCTAGAAGCCGCCCTGACCACCTTGCAACCGCTCCTGACCTCAAGTGCTGCCGGCAGCAAGCCATTCTCACTGGCGGCGCAAATCGCCGAAGCAAAAGGAGACACGCCGCGCGCTGTCGAATGGTTGCGCACCGCGATTGTCAAGGATCCGGCCGACACCGCGAACTATCTTCTCTTCGCCACCATCTCGTTCAATCACGCGTCCTACCAGGTAGGGATCGATGTTGTGGATTCTGGTATTCAACAATCGCCGGATGCGGCAAAGTTGTACCTGGCCCGCGGTGTCCTGCAGGTCCAACTATCCCATTACGTTCCGGCACTCGCCGATTTTGAGAAAGCGCATGCTCTCGATCCCCAGCTTTCCTTCGTCCAGGATGCTATGGGCATGATCCGCAGTCAGCAACATGACTGGGCCGGTTCACTCCAAATCTTTCAGCAGCAGGCCGCCGCTCATCCCCAGGATCCCCTGCTTCAATATCTCTACGCGGAGGCGCTGGCCAATGGAGACGGCGACGGCGCCGGACAGAACCTGACCAAGGCCATTGCCGCGGTGAAGAGGGCTCTCCAGATCGAACCCGGCTACCAGCCCGCTCGTGATCTGCTGTGCACGCTTCTCTTAAAAACAAATCAATTCGCCGAAGTGATTGACCAGGCCGGAATCGCGTTAAAGCAAGACCCCACCGATCAGTCCGCCCTGTTCCAGGAGATACAGGCCGAGCGTAGACTGGGCAACAAAGAAGCAATTTCGCCCCTGGTCAAACGGCTGCAGGAGCTGAGGAGCCAGCAGCAGGTAGCCCAGGCGCAATATTTATTACAGGATGCGAACACCAGCCGGAGCTCCCCTTAAAGAGCCGGATGAGAGGAACCATGGGCAACTTAAAAGATTTATCGCGACGCAAATTTATATCGACCACAGCTGCGGCTACTGCTGCGATTGCCATGCCCGGCTTGCCCGGCTTTGCTCGCCAGGCCACCGGCGTTGCCAGCGCTCAAGTTCTCGATCCGGATTGGAGCAATGTCGGCATCATCGCTACCCGCAATTCTCCCTATGCCAAGTTGAAAAGCGTGCCCGTGCAGGCGGTCACTATCGAGACCGGGTTCTGGTCGAAGCGCCGCGAAACCAACGTCGCATCGAGCATCCCCAGCATGCGTCAGGAACTGCTCGACCACGGACGCATGGACAATTTCCTGCGGCTGGCTGGACAATCGCAAGCGCCCCAGCGTGGGCCGGTCTACTCCGACTCCGACATCTATAAATGGGTCGAGTCAGTTGGGTTCGCCTTGCAACAGCAGCCGCTGCCGGCGCCCGAACTTCGCAGCCAGACCGACGCCATGATTCGCGAGGTTGTCGCGGTCCAGGAGCCAAGCGGCTATCTCAATACCTACTATGTTGGCGATAAAAAAAGCGACCGCATGCAGTGGAAGACCCAAACCACCGGTCACGAGCTCTATAACATCGGCCATCTTTTGCAAGGTGCGATTGCCTATTATCGAGCGACCGGTGATCCCACCCTGCTCCAGGCGGGCATGCGTTTCGTCGATGGCTTCCTTTTGCCGGGCTATGGTCCGGGCGCAAATCAGGCGCCGATCGTTGCCGGTCACCCAGAGATAGAAATGTCGCTGGTCGAGCTCTATCGCACCACGGGCAACAAGCGATATCTGGATCTTGCCGGTTACATTCTGCAGGGTGACTCAAGAATTCCTCTCACCGAGCGGCAAATCGTCTACATGTTCTGCGGGATTCCGTTCACCTCGCGCACCAAGCTCGAAGGCCACGCGGTGCGCGCCATGTATGCCTGCTGTGGCGCAACCGATTATTACCTTGAAACCGGCGACCAGGCTTACTGGAAGACGTTGAACGTTCTGTGGGAAGATCTCTCGGCACATCAACTCTATGTAACCGGAGGCGTGGGCGCGCGCAGTGATGGCGAGGCTTTTGGCAACGCTTACGAGTTGCCGAATGAGCGGGCTTACGGCGAGAGCTGCGCGGCCATTGGCAACATGATGTGGAACTGGCGCATGCTCTCTGCCAGCGGTGAAGCCAAATTCACCGACGTCATGGAGCGCGCACTTTATAACGGCATCAATTCCGGCATGTCGCTCGATGGCAAAATGTACTGCTATCGCAACCCTCTCGCATTCGATCCGGCAACCGGCGATAAAATCCGCAACCCGTGGTACGACACCACTTGTTGCCCTCCGAATCTGGAGCGAACCTTCGCCGCGCTCCCGGGGTATTTCTACAGCACTTCTCAAGATGGCGTGTATGTCCACTTCTATGACAACTCGGAAATGAAGTGGCATCTCCCCAGCGGCACGCCGCTGGTCCTGCACCAGACCACTGAGTACCCATGGGAGGGGACTGTCGATATTTCCGTCGCGCCCCAAACTCCGGAGGAGTTCACGTTGTTTGTCCGCATCCCCGGCTGGTCAAAACAAAATAGCGTTACGGTAAACGGAAAGAAAGTAGAAGGTGTGACTGCGGGCCAATACCTGCCTATAAAGCGGCGCTGGACTTCCGGCGATAAGGTCCTGCTTTCCTTTGATATGCGTCCCCAGGTCGTGCACGCCAACCCCGCGGTTGCCGATGACCGCGGCCGCATCGCCTTCCAGCGCGGGCCCATCGTTTATTGCATGGAGCAACTCGATCAGAACGAAGCCTCCAAAGACTCGAGCATTTTTCCTTACTACACCGCACGCCTGACCGTGACCACGACGGACCGTTACGATCCCGGGTTGCTCGATGGCGTCGTCGTGCTCGAGCATCCTGGCTCGCTGCTTCCTCCTGCTGCGCCCGCGCTCTACCAGGCAGCTCTTCCGCAGCCGGCCGCAGGGACCGATACCAAACTCAAAATGATCCCGTACTATGCCTGGTCCAATCGCGACTTATCGGCCATGCAGGTATGGGTTCCTTACCAACAGGGGTGAAAGGGAAAGTCGGACTTATGAGGGACTTAACACGCAGAAAGTTCCTGCAGGGGAGCACCGCAGCAGCCGGTCTCGCGCTATGTGCTCCTGCCTTGCCATCGATGTTTGCTCAGGCGTCCAGCGCCGTCAAGCCCAGGCTGAGCCAGTTTGACTACGGGCAGGTCACACTGCTCGAAGGCCCCATGCTCGACCAGTTCACCCGCAATCACCAGTTCTACCTCGCCCTCGATGAAGACGGATTGCTGAAGCCCTTTCGCGAGCGCGCCGGCCTTCCCGCGCCGGGACCAGTCATGGGTGGCTGGTACAACGACAGCCCTGATTATGATCCGCCGAAAAATATGACCGGTTACATCGCAGGTCACAGTTTCGGGCAGTACCTGTCGGGCCTTTCCCGGGCGTACGCGATTACCGGCGATAAGCCCACTCAGGAGAAAGTACAGCGGCTGGTCAAAGGCTTCGGTGCGGCCGTCAGCGAGAAGTTCTATACCGACTATCCGTTGCCTGCCTATACGTTCGACAAGACCAACATGGGTTTGCTCGATGCCCACGCATTTGCCGGCGACCCCATGGCGCTGCCGGTGCTTGCCCACGCAACCGACGCGGTCCTGCCTCACTTGCCGGCCGGCCCGCAGACGCGTGTCGAGGCTTGCGCCCTGCCGCACAAGAACATCTCCTACTGTTGGGACGAAACTTACACTCTTCCAGAAAACCTTTACATCGCTCACCTGCGCAGCGGGGATCCCCGCTATCGAAAGTTGGCCGAGCGCTTCCTGCAAGATAAGGACTACTTCACGCCGCTGGCCGAAGGGGATAACATCCTTCCCGGTCTTCACGCCTACAGCCATCTCAACGCCTTATGTTCCGCGGTGCAGGCTTATCTGGTGGACGGAAGCGCGATGCATTTGCGCGCAGCGAAAAACGGGTTCGAGTTTATCCGTGCCACCCAGAGTTTCGCCACTGGCGGCTGGGGACCGGATGAAAGCTTCCGTAAGCCGGGCAGCGGAGATCTGGGTGAGAGTCTTTCCAAAACCCATGCCAGCTTCGAAACTCCTTGCGGCGCCTACGGGCATTTCAAGGTTGCTCGCTATCTGATGCGCATTACCGGCGACAGCCGCTACGGCGACAGCATGGAGAGCGTCTTATACAACACCATCTTGGGCGCTAAGCCAATTCTGCCCGATGGCACCAGTTTCTACTATGCCGATTACAATAACTCGGCCACCAAGTTCTATCACCAGGATAAGTGGCCCTGTTGCTCAGGAACCTTCCCTCAAATCACCGCGGACTACGGCATAAGCTCCTACCTAAGTGCTCCGGACGGCGTGTATGTAAACCTTTATGTTCCGTCCAGCTTGCGTTGGAAGCAAAACGGAACTCCGTGTACGCTTGTCCAGAACACGCAATACCCTTACCAGGCCGAAACGACGATCGCCCTGCAAATGGAGAAACCAGAGAGCTTCACCATCTATTTGCGAGTGCCCGCATGGGCTGGGCCCGCCACCCGTTTGGCCGTGAACGGAAAGAGCGCGTCCGTATCGCTAAAGCCCGGAACATTCGTCCCTGTACGCCAGACCTGGAAGAACGGCGATCGAATCGAGTTCAGCATCGACCGGCCGCTGCGCCTCTCGCCCGTCGACCCACAGCATCCCAATCAGGTCGCGGTGCTGCAAGGCCCTCTCGCACTCTTTGCGGTCGGAAATATTCCCTCTGATCTTACCCGCGCGAATCTCCTTGCCGCCGCCCGACAAGGGGACGCATGGCAAGTGCCTGCTTCCGGGCAAAGCCTGAAGATGCTGTCTTATCCCGCCATTGCCGGGGAGACGTACAGGCTTTATCTGCCGGTCACCACATAGATGAAACTCAGGTAAGCAGGGATCTTGGATATGTTGAAGCTATCTCAACTGGAGGTCTGGTTTGTCACCGGCAGCCAGCATCTTTACGGAGAAAAGGCGCTGGCCCAGGTAGCTGCGCATTCGCAGCAGATCGCCGCTTCCCTTGGTGCCGGGCAGTCATTGCCGTTCGACGTAGTATTCAAGCCGGTTCAGACCACGCCCGAGGAAGTTCGAGGCCTTTGCCGGGAAGCGAATAACGCTCCTGAATGCATCGGACTCATCCTTTGGATGCACACCTTCTCCCCCGCCAAAATGTGGATCAGCGGCTTGAAGTCATTAACCAAGCCATTTCTGCATCTGCATACGCAGTTCAATCGCGAGTTGCCCTGGTCGTCCATCGACATGGATTTCATGAACCTCAACCAGGCGGCGCACGGGGACCGTGAGTTCGGCTTCCTCACGGCGAGGCTGCGGTTAGCCCGCAAGGTAGTCGTGGGCTTCTGGCAGGATCCGGAGACGGTTTCGGAAATCGCAACTTGGACGCGCGCCGCTGCCGGGTGGCACGAGTCGCAAAATCTGAAAGTCGCCCGCTTCGGCGATAACATGCGCGAGGTAGCCGTCACCGAAGGCGATAAAGTTGCGGCCGAAGCCCAACTTGGCTATGCCGTAAACGGTTTTGGCGTGGGAGACCTGGTTGCGCGTATGAACCAGGTCACCTGCGCTGAGGTCGACCAGCTGGTTGCCGAGTATCGCGAAGCCTACACCCTATGCAAAAAGCACGATCGTCCGGACGCCATCCGGGTTGCAGCCAAAATCGAGCTCGGCCTCCGCGCCTTCCTCGAAGAGGGTGGATTCGCCGCCTTCACTGATACCTTTCAGGATCTACACGGATTGGATCAGCTACCGGGAATCGCCGTCCAGAGGCTGATGGCGGATGGCTATGGATTCGGCGCCGAAGGAGACTGGAAGACCGCCGCTTTGGTCCGCACCATGAAGGTAATGGCGCAAGGCCTGCCCGGTTGCACTTCCTTCAAAGGTGATCGCACTGCGGGGCTACATTTTCGCCCGGGCTGGCCGGCTCGAGGAGGCTCAGAATGTTCTCCATACGCTTCAGTCGATCGCTCAGGAGCGATATGTCCCTCCGTACGCCATGGCTATCGTGCACGCCGGACTTGGACAGTACCAGGAAGCGCTGCAATGGCTGGAGAGCTGTTACCAGGCCCGTGACGTCCATGTTGTGTTTCTGACGATTGATCCCAAATGGGACCCGCTGCGTGGGGACGCGCGGTTCTCAAATCTCTTACTCCGGTGCGACTTCTCACGATAATGGTCCTCTCAATAGGGTGGCGATCAAGGCAGCAGCTAAGGTGGAGAGGAAATTCACCGCGTCATTATTAAGCCAGCCGCGCCGCTCAATCGTCGCCCCCAGCAGGGAATCGACTAACAGGCCGCCTACCGCTCCCAGGACCGCGGCCGACGTATCTCCCACCCTCAGCTTCAGTGTGGTCGACGATACCGCGGCCACCAGCAGCGCTCCGCTGACTCCGGCCAAAGTACCGGCCAGGCTGATGGCTCCGTCGGTGCCGGGCGCAACCCGGCGAAAGGTCGTAACCAGCAACGGCTGGCCGCCCACTACTTCCCCTAGTTCGCTGGCTAGTGTGTCGGCTGTCGCCTCCGCCAGGGCGGCTACCACCATCACGCTGTACCAGCTGCCGGGCACTGGATGGATGAGCGAGAATGCGGCCGCCAGCCCCGCAACCCCAAGATTGGCCGCGACCTGGGCCGCATTCCGGCCCCGCTTGTCTTCGGCTACGCCTAGTTGCTGCTTCTTCGCTCTGCCAAAGCGCGTTGCTGCCCAGGTGAGCACAAAAAGCGTCACCAGGGCTGGCAGGGCGGAGTGATACCAGGGTGACCAGCCGACGGTCAGGACCGCGCACAGGACCCCTCCGGTCACCGCAGCCAGGGGGGTCGCGGCGCGGGCCACCAGGACCAGAAGCGACAGTGTCAAACTGATGCCGAAGGCGGTTGGCGTCGCGTGGAGCAGGGTGGCCAGTGCACACCATGGCACCACGGCAGTCACTACCAGCCACGATTGCCAGCGGAGTTGCTGTTCTGGAGCGCGCACTGCTCATTTTAGGCCCGGCGTATCCTTGAGTACGCGCTCCCGTTTACAATCATCTTTCTACCAGGAAAATGAAACGTAGTGAGGTATTCACGGGTGCTTAGCGTTGCATGGCTCCAGTCATGGAGCCGGCGTAGTGTGCGTTTGCCGCAGTTTGGATCCAAGGTCCTCCCACGAATTGTTACCGGATGTTCCCTGGGTTTCGCCCTCATGTTGGCTGGTTGCGGAGAAACGCCCCGACCAGTGGTGACTCCCGTTGCGGTAACCGGACCCGCTCCACAGCCTCAGAGCTATGCCGTGGTGACCACCACTGCCGGCCCAAACTTGCCCGGTCTGGCCAACGTTTTCGACGCCTCCGGGGATACTCTGCTGACCCAGGCCTCGTTGGGCGTCAATCCACTTGCGGTCACGCTCAGTTCCAGTGCCGGTATAGCCATCACCTCCAATTCCGACGGCACGGTCAACAGCTATACCCCTTCGACCACCCTCCAGACCAAGAACATTCAGAGCAGCACTTTGCTGCAACCGGCGCAGCCGATCAATTTGCTGGTGACCGCGACCAATCTGTTCATCACTGAACCCAATGTGCCTGCGGTGGCGGTTTTGACCAATAATTCGAGCGGCGTTTACCAGCTCACGCAGCAGTTGCCGGTACCTGCCAGCCCCATCAACATTGCCGGCAATTCGAATGCGTCCCGGGTCTACTCCATCACTCAGGACAATGGCGCCAACCAGGTGACGTTTGGAGCTTGTGAGAATCCTACTCAGGTCACCACTGCTGGTCAGGTGCAATCGATCGAGCTGGCGACCGTGACCATTTCACGCACCCTGCCGGTTGGCATTTGCCCTGTGTATGGCATCTCTTCGACTGACAACAATCGCACATTCATTCTGAATCGGGGCAGCGGAACCGTCACTGTCATCAACAGCCAATACAATGCGCTGGATACTACGGCCAATCGTCCGAATCTGGATTCAACGACGGGCACGTTGCTTCTGCCGCCGCCCTCGGGTACTCCGGCGGCTGGGTTCAACGCCGGCCCGGTATTTGCTGACTACTACGCCCCTGCGTCTCAGCTGGTAACGGCTAATTACGACTCCAACACCATTTCCATCATCAATGTCAGTCTCGATCAATTCGGAAATGATTCTGCGTTGTTTGGGCAGACGGTGACGGTGCCGGTCGGCAATGGACCGGCCACGCTCAGCATCTTGCGCGATGGAAGCCGGGTCTATGTTGCCAATCAGAAGGACAGTACGGTCAGCGTAGTGAGTCTCACCAACTACCAGGTCTTGGCGACGATACCGGTGACGGGTCATCCTATTTCGATTGCCTCGACGTTCAGCACTCCCTTCGGCCAGGTATATGTGCTTCCGTCCGACCAGGCCTACTTGTCCGTCATCCGCACTGACACCGACCAGGTGGCGGCGTCCGTTCAGCTGGATGGAACGGGTGTGGATGTGCATACCAGTGCTCAGTCGGTAGCGGCCAACAGCGGAACCACAGGCACGGTAGCAAATGCGATCAATGTGAGCCACGCCAGCGGCAGCGGCTCTCCATGTGGCTTCGGCGCCCCTTGTTACGCGGCCACCCCGTTGAAGGCTGCCACAGCACGCGCGAAATAAACGACCCGCAGCGACTCCACACGGGTGCCCCTCGCCTGGGCCGAAAGCGATCTCGCAGTGGAGGGACCTGTGGTTTCCGTCCGCTAGACTCTGCTCCGGACCACATCCGTCCTCTCCTTTGTCATCTCGACCGGAGGAGTCATGGGCCTTGGGCCCATCCAAGGTGATGAAAAACGGCTGCTGTTCAGCAACGACTGTCGATGGAAGCACCGGCCTCCCCTTTGTCATCTCGACCGGAGCGCGCAGTGGAGAGATCTGCGGTTCAGCGGTCCTTTCTTGGAAATGTGTTTTCGACAGAGTAGTCATGGGCCTTTGGCCCACCCAAGGTGATGAAAAACGGCTCCTGTTCAGCAACGACTGTCGATGGAAGCGCCGCCCTCCCCTTTGTCATCTCGACCGAAGCGCAGCGCAGTGGAGAGATCTGCGGTTCAGCGGTCCTTTCTTGGAAAGTGTTTTCGACCGAGGAGTCATGGGCCTTTGGCCCACCCAAGGTGATGAAAAACGGCTCCTGTTCAGCAACAACTGTCGATGGAGGCACCGCCCTCCCCTTTGTCATCTCGACCGGAGCGCAGCGCAGTGGAGAGATCTGCGGTCCAGCGGTCCTTTTTGGGAAATGTGTTTTCGACCGAGGAGTCATGGGCCTTTGGCCCACCCAAGGTGATGAAAAACGGCTCCTGTTCAGCAACAACTGTCGATGGAGGCACCGCCCTCCCCTTTGTCATCTCGACCGAAGCGCAGCGCAGTGGAGAGATCTGCGGTTCAGCGGTCCTTTCTTGGAAATGTGTTTTTCGACCGAGGAGTCATGGGCCTTTGGCCCACCCAAGGTGATGAAAAACGGCTCCTGTCCAGCAACAACTGTCGATGGAGGCACCGCCCTCCCCTTTGTCATCTCGACCGGAGCGCAGCGCAGTGGAGAGATCTGCGGTCCCTTCTTGGGGATGTTTTTCGAAGCGCAGTGGAGAGATCTCTGTGTGGATGCTCTTTCCCTGGAGATGTTTGGATGTTGCGTAGCGCGCCGGGAGACCGGCGTTTCATCCCTCACACGAGATACGGGCCCACCCCGGCCAAATCGCGTGCGCGTGAGACTTAGCTCCCGGTCGGAGCTCCAGACAGGATGATCGGCAACGTGGGAGACTCCGCCCCGCTAGCCTTCTCGATGGTTATCCCGAATGCCTTGGCCTCGATTCCTGCCGGAAGCGGAGGCAGCACAAGGTTAGCCGTCCCTACTGCGTCGGGACGAAACACTCCGGCGGGAACCGGCGCTTTGCCATTTGCCGGGATGACCCAAAGCTCATAGGCCTTATCCGCAGGCAACGGTTTCAGATTCGTCGCCAGCAGAATCAATCCGCCGCGCTCCGGGAGATAGGTGGCTTTGGCGCTCGGTTGGGCGGGAGTCTTCCCCTCGGTGAGCGTGACCCGTTGCGCGGTCGGTGCGGTCAATACTTCCAGCACCTGCTGTGCCTTGGAAGCTTGCGCGGCCAGATTCTTTACCAGGTTGGATTCAAGGTTCAGCTCGTCATTCAAAGCCTTGTTTTGCACGCCCAGGGAGATGGCCACAATTGCCATCGCGGCGGCCGCCACCCAGGGAACCCAGAAGCTGGCCCCGCGGCGCGTGCTCTTCGCCGGCATCGGCGTCACCTCGGCCAGCTTTTCTCCCGGCTTGACTGTCGGAGAAGAAGCAATCCTGTTGAGGAAGCGCTCCCGGGCCCCCTCAGGCAGCGGCTGCTGCTCGACCGCCAGGCCTAACAGCGCCAGATCCCCGCAGACTTGGGCCAGCTCGTTGCGGCACGCTGCACAGCTCTGCAGGTGCGCCCTGATGGATGCAGACTCCTCTACCGGGAGACTCTGCATCGCATAGGAAGCCAACTCCTCCTGCGTGTTGTGCTCGTTGCCCGTCATGCCTGAAACGCCTTTCGTAACGTAATCAACGCCAGGCGGATCCGCGTCTTGACCGTGCCCAGCGGATCGCCCGTTCTCTCCGCGATCTCCGAATGGCTCAAACCTTCGAAGAACGCCAGTTCCATAGACCGTTGTTGCTCAGCGGGAAGGTCCTGTAAAACTTTCTGCACCTTCTCGATCAACGCGTTGTGCTCGACCTCAGAAGCCAGGTTGGTGGAAGAAGCCAGCACCACGTCTTCCACCGAATCTGTGGGCTTTCTACGCCGTAATAGATCGATTGACCGGTTTCTCGCGATGACCACCAGCCAGGCTCCGAGCGATCCCCGCCCTTGCACAAACGAGTCGGAATTCCGCCAGACCTGGAAGAAGATCTCTTGCATCACATCTTCCGCGTGGCCGGTGTCCTTCAAAATACGCAGTGCGACTGAGTACACCGCCCTGCTATATCGGTCGAAGACTTCCGCCATCGCACGTTGATCGCCTTGGCGCACCCGCTGCAGTAAGATACCGTCATCGATTGCAGTAGCGCCGTCAGCCATCCCGGAAGTGAGGCTCGTGTCTCTGGTGGAAGAACGCTCAGGATCGCCAATCGGATTGGGAGTTTTGTCTGGCATTCGACGAGCCGAAAACCATTCTACGTACGCAGGACTGAAACACCAAACTAAAGTACCGCTCCAACAGCAGGTACAATAGCCTCTTTCCCCCCGCAGTTTCGATGAGAAATCGCCTGGATAAACTGCTGTTCGAGCGCGGCTTGGCCCCTTCCAGGGAGCGCGCGCAGGCGCTGATCCTTGCCGGCCGTGTGCTCGTCAACCAGCAGAAAGTAGACAAGCCGGGCGCCTCCGTCGTCGACGACGCGCTGTTGCGGGTGTTGGGAGAGGAGCAGCCCTACGTCAGCCGCGGAGGATTCAAGCTGGAGGCCGCGCTCGAACGTTGGCACATCGACCTCACCGGCCGGCACTGTGCTGATATTGGTACGTCTACCGGTGGCTTCACCGATTGCATGCTCCAGCATGGTGCCGCCGCCGTTGTGGCGGTCGATACCGGATACGGGCAGATTGCCGAGTCTTTACGCAGGGATCCGCGGGTGAGCTTGCGCGAACGCACCAATGCCCGCTACCTCAAGCCGGGAGAATTGGGCCCCGGCATCAGTTTCGTATCCATGGATGTATCCTTTATCTCCGCTACCCTGGTGCTGCCTGGGGTGCTTGCCGCGGTGCGGGAGGGCGGCGACCGGCGGGTCGAGGCAGTCATTCTGGTGAAGCCGCAATTCGAAGCGGGCAGAGAACATATTGGCAAGGGCGGCATCGTGACCGACCCTGCGGCGCACCAGCTGGCGATTGATCGCGTGCGAGCGGCGGTCCATGACCTGGGCGCTTCCGGCAGCGAAGTCACGGAATCACCCATCCAGGGGGCCAAAGGCAATCGCGAGTTCCTTCTCTACGGCCGTTTTTAGGCAATCGCGTAAACTAAAGCCTCCATGCGACCGGTCGCCATCATTTCCAAGCCGCAGAAGGAAGAGCTGGCCGCCCTGCTGCCCGAGCTCGTGACGTGGATGCGGGCGCACGATTTTGAGCCCATTCTGGACCACGTGAGCGGAAGTTATACCCGCGATGCGCGCGTTGTTCCCCGGCACGAGTTGCCGGCCCAGAACCCTGCACTGGTGGTGGTGCTCGGTGGGGATGGCACTTTGCTGGCCGCAGCGCGTGTATTTGCCCGCACCGAGGTTCCCATTCTCAGTGTCAATCTGGGCGCCCTGGGCTTTCTCACCGAGGTCCGGCTCGCCGATCTCTACTCCACGCTCCAGGGTTGGGCGGAGGGTTGCTGCAACATCGATGCCCGTGCCCTGCTGCATACCGAGGTCATGCGCGGGGGCGCTTTGTATAAGGAGTACCAGGCGCTGAATGACGTGGTGATCGCCAAAGGAGCAATTGCCCGCATGGGCGACTTCAGCGTGCATCTGTCTGAACAGTTGGCCGCATCGTTTCGCGCCGATGGCGTCATTATCTCTACCCCAACCGGTTCTACGGCCTACAATTTAGCTGCCAATGGGCCCATCCTGGCCCCTTATGTGGATGCCTTGGTGATCACGCCCATATGTCCGCACTTATTGACCATTCGTCCTATGGTTGTGCGCGGCGATTCGCATGTGATCGTGAGCGTGGAAGGGATCCCTGATCTAACCTTCCTCACCGTGGACGGACAAGAGGCATTACAGCTTCGTGTGGGAGACCAGGTACGTTGCCGTCGGTCCGACCACAGCGTGAGGCTGGTCCGCATGGGCGAAACCGGCTTCTTCGATGTTCTCCGCTCAAAATTAAGTTGGGGTGAACGCTAGACAGAAGAACTTCACTTACTCTGCGTTGCTCAGGGGAAGCTAGGTTCGTATCAGGACACGACTTTTACAAACAGCGGAGAAATTCAGCGTATTTTGTAACAGTCTATAACTTGATCCGTATTAATCCGTGCGAATCCGTCATATAGCCCGGACTTCAGTCCCTGCTTTTTCGAGATCTCGCGGAGGCATCCACCCAAACGACTATGGCTTGGTGAGCTCGTCCAGCAGCAGCTTGGCCTTGGTAGCCAGAGTGTGCGCGCCGTCCGCGTCTCCGCTGTCCAGTTCCTGCTGGGCCTGTTTCAGAAATGTTCGTATCTGCGCGGCGGTGACTTGTTCCTCGGTCGAGAGAGACCGTTTAATCCCGTTTAATCCTTGTTGAGTACCGCCAATCAAATCCGCTGTTTCGTGCTTGGTTCTTTCTCCCAGCGCACTGTCACCGGTAGTCAATTGTCCAATGGGAGAGCCCGGCGCGCCAGCAGCAGAAACCGTTGGCGGCGTGGCCTGGGCGGTGGATCCGCTTGCAGCTGGCGTACTCCCGCTGGTAGCCGCGGCAGTCTGCGTCGTGTCAGTCGATTTGGACGGTGCCGGCTTAGGCTTTTTACCATGCACTTTCTTGGGCGTCGGAGGAGGCAAGGGCACGCTCTGCGCAGGCGGCGGCGGCAGCGGCGAAGCGAGCGGTGTTTCCGCTTTCTCCTGCGGTTGGGTCGTCTCCGGCGGCGGCAACGTTCCTTTCCCGGTCTGCAGCGGTGGCGCCTGCGCCTGTTGCGGCTGAGACGCGGTTTTGTGCAAACACCCCGTCGTCGAAAGGGCGAGCAGGACCAACGAGGTGCAAAGGTTGGCTCCCTTCATCCCCTCGGCTCCTTAGTTACGATCGTTCCAGCTGAACTACTCCCATCCGGCATAAGGTATCCACGCGCTGCCCGGCTTTCAGGGGGACTGTTAAGCGGAAAGCGCAAAATAAAGGTAGTTCCGTGAGTCGCATCCGATTCTACTTCAATAGAACCATTGTGCAGCTCTACTATACGGTAAGTCATCGCTAAGCCTATACCACTACCGTCTTTCTTGGTAGTGAAGTATAAGTCGAAGATTTTGTCCCGCACGTCGGGGGGTATGCCCGCCCCCTGGTCGTGAATACTGAGCAGGGCCATGCGGCCGTCTTCGGCCAGGTTTACCCGAAGTTTTCCCCCTTCGCTCATCGCCTGGGCGCCGTTGAGGACGACATTGAGCAGTGCCTGTTTCAGCAGATCCGAATCCACTTTGGCCAGCACAGGGCGATCGGGCAAATCGCTTTGCACCTGAATGTCGCGGGTTTCCAGCTCCGCGGATGCCAACATCAGCACGCCGGAGACGATCCGCCGTAGGTCCTGCTCCTTGAGCTGTAACTCCACCGGCCGGGAGAAATCGACCAGCGTCTGCACCACGCGGTCCAGCCTCTGAATCTCGCTTTCGATCACTTCCAGGTGCCGCATGGCCCGGTGGTCCGCGTCCCCGAGTTTGGTACGCATCAGTTCCAGGTGCACCACAATGGCGTTGATCGGGTTCTTAACCTCGTGGCCGACCCCGGCCGTCAGCCTGCCAATGGCCGCCAGGCGCCGGGAAAGCTCAAGATCGCTCTCGATTTCTCGTACCGATTCCACATCGTGAAGCGTGAGCAGTGCGCCCAGCGTTTCTTGGGCAGTCGCGGCCCGGTCGTCATGGATGAAGTCCAGCGAGATTTCGACATGCCGGCCGGTTTCGGTAGTGATCTCCTCTTGTACCAGGGCCATGCGGGCGTCAAAGGACTCGCGCACCAGTCTGCCCAGGCGAGTATTGCGGGAGAAGACGTCGTGCAACTTGGCGCCCAGGATTTCGGCCCGGCTCACCCCCAGAAAGCGTTCCACCGAATCGCTGACCAGCACGGCGCGGGCATCGTGGGTATAAAGCAGGATGCCATCCTGCAGATTGGTCATGATCTGGTCGAGGTTTTCTTTGAGGGCTGAGAAGACCTCTTCCACGTTGCGCATGCGCCGGCCGATGCGTTCAATTTTGTGTGAGACCAGCACCACGGCGTCGCCGGAGCGCCCACCGCCAGCTTGTTCACCCGCCACCTCCGCTTCCGCCAGAGCCAGCGCGTCCAACCGGGCGCCGATTTGCTCGATCGGCTTGAGGGCAATATTGGCCAGAAAAGCGGCGAAGATCAACGAGCAAGCGATGGCCACCCCGGTATAGGTCAAAGCCGCGATCAGCCAGGGCTCGACGACGAAGCGCAGGAAAGTCGTACGCACCCCGACGCGGACCGTCGCAAAGGTCTCGGAGTTCTGTTCCAGGGGCAGAGTCAGGTTATAGACGCGGGGCGGCCCAAAGACAATTTCCAGCAACTTGAGCAAGCCGCCGCTTTGCAGCTCCTCGTATTCCTGGCGATGCGGCAGCACGTGGTCCAGGTTGGCGGGGTCGGTGCTCAGCAGGGCGCGCCCCTCACTGTCCGCGATCGCAACGTCGAAGACGGTAGGGGAGTAGCTGATGGCCGAATTCATCAGCGCCTTGAGGTTGATATCACTGCGCAACGCGGCGGCCACGATGGCCCGCAGTGCCTCAGTATCGTTGGCCTGCACGCGCCGCCCGCTAGTATTTTGTTCCAGCGATTGCTTGGTAGCGGCCGCGATCTGATGCGCCACCATGTCGTTGGCGGTGAAAGCCTGGGTCATTCGCTGGCGTAGAAGCTGGCCAAGAAATATCCAGGACAGGGTGAACACAACCAGGAATACCAGCCCCGTAATCGCGAGCACGAGCTTGGTCTTCAATCGCATTGGGGAATCCTGCTTTAGTACCTGTCTGTGTTACAATTCGGCCAGCCGCCTTGTCCACTCTCGGTCGCAAAGCGGTTATACTGTCGGCCTTTCCTCCGCCCCGTCGCTGCTGCTGGCGCTGCCGTACTCCTTCAATTTGTTGTGCAGAGTCTTCAGGCTGATGCCCAGAATCTCAGCTGCGCGGGTCTTATTGTTGCGCGTCGACTCCAGGGTTTTGAGGATAAGCATGCGCTCCGCCTCATCCACGGTGCTCCCGATTTCCACGTGCACGCCGCTGTCATTATTGTTGTTGTTGCTTCCCGTATCGGTGCGCATAAATCGCTGACCAAACGTGGGCGGAAGATGCCGGGTCTCCATATAGCCCTCTCCGCATAAAATCACCGCCCGCTCAATAGTGTTGCGCAGCTCACGTACATTCCCGGGCCAGTCGTGTGCCATCAACCGCGCCAGCATCTCTCCGTCCACGCCTTTGACCTCCCGCCCGTGCTTACCATTCATATCGGCCAGGAGAGCTTCAATGATTGCCGGGATGTCCTCTTTATGCTCCCGCAGGGGTGGCATATGGAGGTTGAAAACATTCAAGCGGTAGTACAAATCCCCGCGCAGATGTCCGTCAGCGACCGCTTCCTCCGGGTTCTTATTGGTCGCCGCCAGCACGCGGACGTTCATCGGCGTTTCCACCTTGCTGCCCAGCCGGCGGAGCTTTCTATCTTCCAGCACCCGCAGCAGCTTTGCCTGCGTGCCTACCGGCATTTCTCCGATTTCGTCCAGTAGCAGAGTGCCTTCCTCGGCCAGCTCGAAACAGCCCGCCCGCCGTTCCAGTGCTCCGGTAAAGGATCCTTTTTCGTGACCGAAGATCTCGCTCTCGATCAGGGTCTCGGGAATCGCGGCGCAGTTGACGGCCACGAAAGGTTTGCCCCGCCTGGGGCTCAGCTCGTGCAGCGTCCGTGCTACCAGCTCCTTACCCGTCCCGCTTTCGCCGGTGATCAATACCGAAACCGTGCTGGGGGCGACCCGCTCGATCATGGCGAACATCTCCTGCATCTTTCGCGAACTCCCCACCAGCGACCCCAGAAAGCCCGTTTCCCGGAGCTTACGGCGGGTAACTTCCAGCTCCCGCTCGGTTTCCCGCTGCCGGCTGGCATTGGCCAACACCGTCTTCAGCCGGGTCGGATCGATGGGCTTCTGGATAAAGTCGTAGGCGCCCATCTTCATCGCCTCGACTGCCCGCTCGATGCTGCCCTGCGCGGTCAGCACGATCACGGCGGCGTTCAGCTGCATCTCGCCTAAGCGGGACAGCAACTCCAAGCCGTCCATACGGGGCATCTTCAAGTCGGTTACGATGATTCCCGGGAACCACTCAGCTACTTTCTCCAGGCCTTCGATGCCGTCTCGCGCGGTCTCTGTGCGGTAGCCCCAGCCGGAAACCAGCTCGGCTAGACCCGCCAGCGCGTGCAATTCGTCTTCAACAATCAATACTCTTTCGGTAGCGCCCATGGCTGCTCAGAACTTTCTATTGACAGGTGTCTGTCTTGCTTGTATCACGTCGCAGATCGGGTGAGCAGTCGCGGAAAACGGCCCAGTCTGCAACGTAAGGGGGAGGTGTGCAACTACGATCAATAGCGGGGCACAGTCGGATCAACTTCCCGTGACCAGCTATCGATGCCGCCACTCAGGGACTGCACTTTTTCGAAGCCCTGGTTGCGTAGCCATAACGCGACGTTGAGGGAACGGACGCCGGAATGGCAGATGGTGACAATATGTGCCTCGGGGTCCAACTCCTCGAAGGCGCGGGAAGGGATTTCCCCCATCGGCATAGGTTTGGAGCCGGCGATCTGTGCGGTCGCAAACTCCCACGGCTCACGAACATCCAACAGGATCAGGCCGGGCTCCCCCGATTTTAGTTGAGCCGCAACCGCGTGAGCGCTGATTTCCAGGTCCAGCATGAATACTTCTCCAGGTTTAGGATACATCTTTGGACCAAAGTCGCTCAAAAGACGCGTGTTGCCCCCTTCCCATTTACCCCAAGGAGAAAATAGGTCATGCCCTCACCAGTCGAGTTTGCCCGCAGCCAGCAGCCGCGGTTCCTCGAAGAGCTGAAATCTCTACTCCGGATCCCTTCTGTTTCGACGCTTCCCGAGCACAAAGGTGACGTTCGCCGGGCCGCCGAGACCCTGGCCGCCGAGTTGAAGCGCATTGGCCTGGAAAACGTCCGCGTCATCGAAACCACTGGTCACCCCCTGGTTTATGGAGACTGGCTGCATGCCGCCGGTAAGCCTACCTGCCTGGCCTATGGCCATTACGACGTCCAGCCTCCAGACCCGTTGGACGAGTGGCTTACGCCTCCCTTTGAGCCCACGGAGCGGGACGGCAACCTCTACGCTCGTGGGGCGGTCGACGACAAGGGGCAGATGTTCACCCATGTCAAGGCTCTCGAGTCCTTGTTCAAGGCCAGCGTAGGTACCCTGCCGATCAATGTACGGGTCATTATCGAGGGCGAGGAAGAGGTAGGAGGCGAGGGCATAGCCCGCTTCGTACGCGAACATCCCGACCAGCTGAAGGCAGATTTCGCCCTGGTCTCGGATACGGAAATGTTTGCCCCCGGCTTGCCTACTCTATGCGTTGGGTTGCGGGGGATGATTTACACCGAACTCGAAGCCCAGGGGGCCAAGGTTGATCTCCACTCCGGCATATACGGCGGGGCCGCGCCCAATCCTTTTGTCGCCTTGGCCCAGGTGATTGCCGCACTCAAGGACCCGCAGGGACATATTTTGATTCCCGGGTTTTACGACAGGGTCGAAGCGCCTTCGCCTGCCGAGCTCAAGGCTTGGAAGAGCCTGCCCTTTGACGAAGAGGACTATCGCAGGTCGGAGGTGGGGTCACGCGATCTTACTGGAGAGCCCGGTTTTTCGGTTTTGGAGCGTACCTGGGCCAGGCCCACCATGGATGTACACGGAATGCCCGGCGGCTTTATCGGCGCCGGAGCGAAGACGGTGATCCCCGCCAGGGCCACCGCCAAGATCTCCTTCAGGCTGGTGCCCGACCAGAACCCGCAGGAGGTTTTCGCCCAATACAAGAGTTACGTCGAATCGCTGCAGCCTAAGGGTATTGAATTGGGGGTCCGTCTGATCCACAGCGGCGATGCCATTGTCATGCGCACGGACAACCGTTACATCCAGGCCGCCACCCGTGCTTTGCACCAGGTATTCGGCAAGGACACGGTTTTCATCCGATCGGGCGGTTCGGTCCCCATTGTGGGAGATTTCGAGCGTCACCTGAAGATTCCCACGGTGATGATGGGTTTCGGCCTGCCGGACGACAACCTGCACGCGCCCAACGAAAAGTTCCACATCCCCAACTTTTACAGGGGGATTGAATCGATCATCCTGTTATTCGAGGAGCTTGGGAGTCAGATTTCCTAACCAATCTGCGGGGCCAACGTAAAATCCTGCGTCTCCGGATTCTTGACCGTGTATCCAAGGTGACTTTTGAACCCGCCCGGACTAGGCAGAAGGCCAAGGCCGGTGCCCGCACCAATGAGCCCGGGCGCCCCACAATCCATATGCGTTCTCCACCATGCTTCCGAAAAGAAAAAGCCCGCAATCTCCATGTGGTGGGCTTCGTGGGTAAACAAATAACACCCATCATGCAGCAGCGGCCAAAGGTAGGTGAAGCAGGTTTCCAGGGAGTCGACCAGATCCACATCCAAAAAGATCAGCGCGCATTCTTGAGAAAAATTCGGCAACGTCCGGTCAAAATACCCGACGTTGAAGTTGCAAGCCGATATCTTTCCATACTTCGAGATGTTTGCCTTCACCTCGTCCAGGGGACCGTGGAAGGCTCCCTTTTCGTAGGTATGAATCTCCTGGAAATTGACCAGGACATGACTCTTGTCGCTGCTCGAAGGCTCAGGGAGACCGGCGAACGAATCGAAGATTTCCAGCTTGCGATCGCATAGATCGCAGATAAGCGACAAGTTGGCCGCGCTCCCGCCCTTATACGAGCCACATTCCACCACGCAACCCTCGAGCGAGCGAGGCACACGCAGTATCTGTGTGGCCATGATCAAGTGTTCCGTGAAATGAGAGGCGGTTGGGATCCGGCGGTTATTGCGCGCCATTTTGAAGATCAGCCAGATTTTGGTTGTCAAGCTTATCCCGAACTCACGCCCGGTCTCAGATCGAAGATAACCAAGAAGAATAATCGGAAGGCTCAGCAACGTGACCGACTTCCTCCAGAACCCCAACAGGAACCCTTCAGAGGATGGTCTTCGCGAACTACGAGACAATATTTGATCCTGGACGAAAGACTTCGCGGTTTCATCCTAACACTTAGTGCGAGTTGTCTCAGGAGTTACCGAACCTCGATCAGCTGTTCTTCGTGCGAGGTCCTGCCATAGCGCGACTCGACATACTCATCGAGGATTTTCTTGAAGTCGTTCACGATGTCATCCCCGCGCAGAGTCGTCATCAGGCGTCCGTCGACGTAAACCGGGGCCACGGGATCTTCAAATGTTCCGGGAAGAGAAATCCCGATATTTGCGTGCTTGGACTCGCCCGGCCCGTTGACCACACAACCCATGACTGCCAGCTTGAGTTGTTCGACCCCGGGGTAGCGCTCACGCCAAACGGGCATGCTGGTGCGCACGTATCCCTGTATGTCCTGGGTCAATTCCTGAAAGTAGGTGCTGCTGGTGCGCCCACAGCCGGGGCAAGCGGTTACCTGAGGCGCAAAGCTGCGGATACCCAGGGACTGCAGGATTTGTTGCGCCACCTGCACCTCTTCCGTGCGGTCGCCGCCAGGTTTTGGCGTAAGAGAAACGCGGATCGTGTCGCCGATCCCCTTGAGCAGCAGGGGAGCCAGCCCGGCGGTAGAAGCGACGATCCCTTTCATGCTCATCCCGGCTTCGGTAAGCCCCAGATGCAGCGCGTAGTCGCAACGCGCAGCCATCAATTCGTACACTTCGATCAGGTCGCGCACCCCGCTGACCTTGGCGCTCAGAATGATCTGGTCGTGGCGCAGACCGTAGCGTTCGGCTGCGCGCGCTGACTCGATTGCGCTCACCAACATGGCCTCGATCATCACGTCCCGGGCTTCAGCCGGTTGGGCCTTTTTGGAGTTCTCGTCCATCATCCGGGTCAGCAGGGCCTGGTCGAGTGAACCCCAGTTCACGCCGATCCGCACTGGCTTCTGGTTTTCTACCGCGCACTCGATCATGGTGCGGAAATTGTCATCGTCTTTGCGCCCGATAGAGACATTGCCGGGATTGATCCGATATTTAGCCAGAGCACGCGCACACTCGGGATACTTCTTCAGCAGCAAGTGTCCGTTGTAGTGGAAATCTCCGACGATGGGGACCTCGATCCCCAATTTCGCCAGGCCTTCGACAATTGCCGGCAAGGCCGCGGCTGCGGCATCGTTATTGACCGTCACCCGGACAAGTTCCGAGCCGGCGGTGGCCAGCGCGGCAACCTGCTGAACGGTGCTGCGCACATCGGCGGTATCGGTATTGGTCATGGACTGCACCACAACCGGCGCGGAAGACCCCACGCGCACATTTCCCACCTTTACCGTTACGGACTTTCTACGTTCCACCTGAGCCATAGATCCCTCACTACCAGTTTACAACCGGAGGGTCGATGGGCGTGGAGTCCACCTAAGAGGTCTCAAAAGCGAGGCCTGGGCCACCACCTAAGGGAGGGGCTCGGAAATCCTGTTCAGAGGGGTGCGGCGAGCGTGGGCTTCTTGGCTATTTGGCTTCGGGAGGCATCAACTGACCGCTCTGGAGATCCTGGGCGATACGCGCTTGTTGATTGGTTTTGCGCTGCGCCGCATTTCCAGGGGTTGGCGCGGTTTGAGCTACTACCGCAGAAATCAAAAATAGTGATGCTGACCCTATCGCAATCGTGCTGAATCTCATTGACGCTCCTTGCAGGCCGACGGTTACTGGTGTAACAAACTAATGCGTCATTGTGTAGGTTGCCATCGCGCCATACCCGGCGGACGTTAGTTGTATATCCAACGCAGGATTCATCACATATCCGGTTTCCTCTGTCGCGGCTTCTTGCCGTAGCACGCTGCCGGCAGGATGCTGTTCCAGGGAACGGGCGATGCCAGAACCATGGAAGTGTTGGTCGATACGTAGGGCATCATGGAATCAATCACTTCTTCCATGTGTCTCACGTCGCGGACCGCGACCTGCACAATGAATGATTCAGCGCCGGTCACTCGATGACACTCCAGCACTTCGGGAAGATTGCGCACCACCGCAGCAAATTTGGCCAGCTTGTCTCCTGCCACCGTCACATGGACAAATGCCCGCACCGGCAGCCCCACCCGGGCAGGATCGACCAAGGTCCGATAGCCAAGAATGACCTTGCTTTCCTCCAGTCGATGAACCCTTTCGATCACCGCCGGGGTAGACAATCCGACTCTTCGTCCGAGCTCCGCAAACGCAATGCGCGCGTTCGCTTGAAGTTCAGCCAGAATTTCGCAATCAATGTCGTCGATCGATGGAGGCATCAAGCCAGTCAATAGGGCACCTCTCCGTTTTGCTGTCCTTAAATTATGAGGTCATAATGCTTTCTCGCCCTCTGTTTGTTTACCGAATCCCCGCGAATTTCGCATCTTCGTAATTCCAGGATGAGTGCCAAGACGGCTATGATGCCCATGATGTGGCGAAGGAAGGCATATGGCATTAGGCGATCGCGCAGCACGGCAGTTAGCGAACACAACTAAAACGGCACCCCAGCTCACAGCCATTACTCCGCGCTGGCTGGTTCAGCTGCTGGGATGGGTTCCAGTCGAATCGGGTACTTATCGGGTCAACAAGGTCAAGAACGACCAGGATATTGCGGTCGACTGCGGCTCGCGTGATGAGCGGCTGTTGCCTGAAACTTTTGTCGACTATGTCGAGACTCCGCGCGAATATACGCTCAGTGCGATCTCCACCATAGTGGATGTGCACACCCGTGTCTCCGACCTGTTTAGTCATCCTCATGATCAGATTCGGGAGCAGCTGCGGCTGACGGTCGAGAAGGTGAAGGAGCGCCAGGAAGCCGAACTGATCAACAACGAAGATTATGGCCTTTTGAATAATATCGATCCTGCGTTCAAGGTCCCGGTGCGTGGTGGAGCGCCCACTCCGGACGATATGGATGAATTGCTCTCGCGTATCTGGAAAGAACCGGCGTTTTTCCTGGCGCACCCAAGGGCGATTTCCGCATTTGGAAGGGAGTGCACCTTCCGCGGCGTTCCTCCGCCGACAACGACGATTTTTGGGTCGCCGTTCGTGACCTGGCGAGGCATTCCGCTCATCCCGACAGACAAGCTGAATATCGACGGGGCGGGGAAGACGAACATCCTCCTGCTGCGCACTGGGGAGAGGAAACAGGGCGTAGTGGGACTGTTTCAGCCCGGGCTGCCAGGGGAACAGACTCCGGGTCTTTCGATTCGTTTTATGGGTATTAACCGCAACTCGATAGCCTCTTACCTGGTATCGCTGTACTGCTCTGCCGCGGTGCTTACCGAAGATGCGCTGGGCGTGCTCGAGAATGTAGAAGTCGGACAATACCATGAGTACAAGTGATCAGGACCAGGCGGCGGGTTTTGCTCATCAGATGAACCCAGACCTGCCGGCTGGACTACCGGATGTAGTCACGTTGACACGGATGGCCAACGAGTTTTTCCGAGCCCAGCCGGAGCAGGGTTCTTCTGCCGTTGCCGCGCCCTACATGCCCGGCGCCCAGGACCTGACGCCGACCTTCGAAACCCGTCTGCCGGAATTCGGCATGCCGTTGCCTTCCGTGCCTGCGATTCCATCGGCTGGTCAGATCCCGCAGGCTCCCGATACGCCGGCGATGACGGAGCTATCGCCGTTTATGGTGGGTCCGGCTGGAGCCATGGCTTTGCCCGCTGCAGCCCCGGTCTCGCAAGCGGGAACGCCCCAAAATGATCCGCGAAGCGCGGCCGGGTTTCCAGTCTCTCCCTTCGCCATGCCGATGCCTCAGTTTGGAGCTCCGTTTCCATCGTCCGAGACAGGGGTACCGGCGATACCGGCTCTGCCTCCGTTGCGCACCGAAAATGACGCAAGGTCAGTGCTGACCGCTCCCTCTGCTTTCTACTTCCTGGAGCATGCAGGCGGCCTGAGCGGGTCTGAGATCGTTCCCACGCACGAGTTGCTTCCCAAACAGGCAACGCCCACCACAAATTTGTCATCCCGACCGGAGCGAAGCGGAGTGGAGGGACCTGCGGTTTTCCCACACTCCATGCCTTCCCCCTTTTCGCTTCCCATGCCCGAGTTTGATCAGGCATTGTTTCCGTCCTTCGAGGCAGGGGTGCCGAAGCTCCCACCGTTGCCCCCCTTAAGCAACGAGGACGAGGCGCGAGCTGCCCTGACGGACACCTCGCGATTTTATTTTCTCGATGGCGGCGGGCTCGCCACTTCAACCCAAGCTCCGACGGATGCGACCGTTGGCGACCTGAAACTTCCGCGGAATCAGTTTGACATTGGCTCAGTCCGCCGCGACTTTCCCATCCTGCACGAGCAAGTGAATGGCCATCCGTTGATCTGGCTCGACAACGCCGCAACCACGCAAAAGCCGCAAAGCGTGATTGATCGCATTTCCTATTTCTACGAGCACGAGAACTCCAACATCCATCGTGCGGCCCACGAACTGGCGGCTCGCGCGACCGACGCCTACGAAGACGCGCGGACTAAAGTGGCGCATTTTCTGAACGCTTCCTCTTCCAAAGAGATTGTCTTTGCGCGCGGCGCGACCGAGGCCATCAACCTGGTAGCCCAGGCATGGGGCCGGCGTCACATTAACAAGGGCGACGAGATCGTCATCACCTGGATTGAGCACCACGCCAATATTGTTCCCTGGCAGATGCTATGCGCGGAAAAGGGAGCTTGCCTGCGGGTAGCTCCGGTCGATGACGATGGGCAAATCCTGCTGGACGAGTACGAAAAGCTCCTCTCACCCAAAACACGCCTGGTTTCGTTTACCCAGGTTTCGAATGCGTTGGGCACCATGACCCCGGCGCACCAGATGGTGCAAATGGCACATCGCTACGGAGCCCGTGTTTTGTTGGACGGCGCGCAGGCGGTGTCGCATCTGCCGATTGATGTGCAGTCGTTGGACTGCGATTTTTATGTTTTTTCCGGCCACAAGGTCTTCGCGCCGACGGGCATTGGGGTGCTTTATGGCAAGCCGGAGATACTGGCGGAAACTCCCCCGTGGCAGGGGGGAGGCAACATGATTGTCGATGTGACTTTTGAGAAGACGACCTATCAACCGCCTCCAGGAAGATTCGAAGCCGGAACCGGCAATATCGCGGATGCGGTGGGATTAGGTGCGGCGATCGATTATCTCGATCACATTGGCATGCCGAATATAGCTCGCTACGAGCATGACCTGATGGTATATGCCACGCGGGAAATGTTGCGCGTGCCCGGCCTGCGCATCATCGGCACTGCCAAAGAAAAAGCGGGAGTACTTTCCTTTGTGCTCGAAGGATTTAAGACTGAGGAGGTAGGCGCCGCGCTCAACCGTGAAGGCATTGCTGTGCGTTCCGGCCATCATTGCGCCCAACCAACGCTGCGCCGGTTCGGCCTTGAGACGACGGTTCGTCCCTCGCTGGCTCTCTACAACAGCTTTGAAGACATCGATGCCATGGTGGCGGCGCTCTTCCGCCTGAAACGCCTGGGCGCCTAACCCAGGGTCGCTGCGTACTCCCCCATTTAGCAACTACTCTCTATGAAAGCGCGGCCCTCCCCTTTGGGCTCCATCCCCACACCCATCGCCGGGTGCCCCACATCTCGCTGGTTTTCCGCGAGATGTGGGATACCGCAGGCCTCCCCCTTAAGCCTGTTGCGGGCCGACAGATCCGCGGTTTCTTTTTCCCATGACCTCCGCTCCGGGCCATAACGACCCTACCCTTTGTCATCTCGACCGAAGCGTACCCGGATTTCCTGCTTCGCGCTGCTAGCGACGACCACGTGTGCGGCTCTCCGTTAAAGAGAGCCGCATGCAGATCATCAAAGCCACGGGTCTCGACAGGAAATCCGGGGGAGCGCAGTGGAGAGATCTCTGTGTGGATGTCCTTTCTTGGGAATGTTTTTTAAACGGCGTAGCGTGCGAAGGCAGAGTCATTACCGGCCTTGCGGTAAACTGACCCTGTCGGTGCAGTGATGAACGTGGCCCCGTAGCTCAGGTGGATAGAGCAGCAGTTTCCTAAACTGTTTGTCGGAAGTTCGAGTCTTCCCGGGGTCACCACGTGCTCTGCGCGCCGGAACAGAGGGCGGCGTCTATCAAGGTGCAGGCCATCCTCGTTCCCGGGAGAAAAGATCATTTCCATGCCGGTTCGATTGCGGCGCGCGGGCATTCTGCTGGCTGCGCTCCTGCTTTTTCTCCTCCTCGTTCCTTCGACCCAGGCAGCCATCGTCCACGGAACCGTCACCGACCCTTTGGGCTTGCCCGTCCTCCATGCCAATGTGGTGTTGGTGCAGAACGGCCAGATTCTGGCTCTGGCGCTTTCCCAGCTCGACGGCACTTACCAGATCAGCAGCAGCGCCAGCGGGCGGTTTTACGTCCTCATCTCGGCCGCGCATTACAAGCAAATTACCAGCCAGAGTTTCTATGCCGGGCCGGTAGACAGCCATGAGGAAAATGTGGTTCTCGAGGCGGCCAACGAAACCCAGGAAATCGTCACTACGGCGACCGGAACCCCACTCCCCGAAGCCCAGGTCAGCGCCGCCGTCAGCGCCCAGCGCTCCGGCGAGTTCCGCAATCGTTTCGACCTGGTTGACCCCTTGCGCCAGATACCGGGAGCGTTTCCCCTGCAGCAGGGCGAGTATGGCGGGCTGAGCTCGCTTTTCATTCGCGGCAGCAACCCGGATGCGAACGAAGTGAATCTGGATGGGGTCTCGCTTAACGATATCGGCGGTGCTTTCGATTTCAGCAATCTGTCTACCCTCGGAATCGGCCAGTTTGAGGTCTACCGCGGTCCCAACAGCGTGCTTTACGGCTCCAATGCATCTGCCGGCGTTGTGAGTCTCAGTACCCCCCGGGGCAGCACTGCCTTTCCTTCGTTTTTTTACGAGGGCGATGCGGGTACCTTCACCACCTTCCGCAATCTCGCGCAGCTCGGCGGAACCTGGAAACGGCTCGATTATTACGGTGGGTTTGACGCCTTCCAGAGCGACAACTCGCTCAAGATGGATGAATTTCACGATGACACCGGGACAGCGAACCTGGGTTACGCACTCACCGCCGCCACCCAGCTTCGCGTCGTTGCGCGCAACAGCGATGCGGCGGTGGGAACTCCTGGACCCTTCAACTTCTACGGCATTGCGGACGCAGGGAAGCGGGCGGATCAGGACACTTACCTGGCTGCGTCGGCAGACAACCGGACCTTCGGCGGTTGGCACAACCTGGTGCGCTACGCCATGACGCGCAAGCGTGAAGAGAACATCGCCTTCTACCCGGCGGGCATTCAGCTCCTTAACGGCAACTACTACGGTTTCAATACCTTCATCCTCGGAGCCAACGGCGATTCGGTGACCGGGCAGGCGCTCTTGAACTTTCCTGGTGTTTACCCCAACACCGTGGAGCAGGTAAACAATCGCGACCAGGTCTTTTACCAGAGCGATTACCCTTTCAGGCCCCATCTCCTCGGCATGTTCTCCTTCCGCTACGAGGATGAGCGCGGGGCGAAAAAGTCCGTAGCCCTCGGCATTGATCAGACCCTGGAGCGCGCCAACTACGACTACACTGCGCAAATCCAGGGTAGTTACAAATACCGCCTCTATTACTCGCTCGGTGGCGGGGTAGAGAAGAATCAGCTTTTTGGAACCCAGGGAACCCCCCGTATCGGGTTGATCTATTACCCGGTTCGCCCGGGCAAAGGGCTGTTTCACGGTACCAAGATCCGCTTCAACTTCGCCAAGGGTTACCAGGAGCCTTCGCTGGATGAACAATTCGCCAGCCTCTACAGCTTCCTTCAGACCGAACCCGGCGGCGAGGCAGCGATCCAGCAGTTTCACATTTCTCCGGTTGTAGAAGAGCAATCCCGCACCTATGAGGGCGGTGTGGCGCAGAGCTTTCTCAGCGAGCGCGGCCTGTTGCAGGTGAGCTACTTCCACAATCAGTACGGCAGGCAGATCGAGCCCGTGCCGGCGACGGAAGTACCGGCGCTGCTGCCGCAATTAAATGCGAGCGACCAGCTGGCACTGGAAAGCCTGATTAGCAATGCGGGCGACCTCGATGTTAATTCGCAGGCATTCCGCGCCCAGGGGATTGAGGCAGAGGCACAGTACACGGTGTTCAAGAGCTTATTTCTGCGCGCTGGCTATACCTATCTGGATGCGGTAGTCGAGCGGTCCTTTACCTCCGATGCGCTTCAACCCGCGTTCAACCCTGTTTTTCCTGGAGTGCCGATTGGAGCCTTCAGTCCTCTGCGTGGAGCTCGTCCTTTCAACCGTCCGCCGCATACCGGCTACGCCACGGTGAGCTATACCGGCGCGCAATTCTCGGCGAATTTCACGGCAGCGTACGCCAGCCGCAGCGACGATTCAACTTTTCTAGCCGGCCGTGATCTGGCAGGAGGGAACTCGCTGCTCTTGCCCAATCGAAATCTGGACTTCAGTTACACCAAGCTCGATCTTGGCGGAAGCTATCAAATTTTGAAGTGGCTGGCCGCTTACACCCAACTTGGCAACCTGACCAGCAACAAGAGAATTGGCCCCATAGGATATCCATCGCTGCCATTCACGTTCCGCGTCGGCTTACGATTCGCTTTGGGGCATACGGGAAACAAATAGTGGCGCTGTTATCGGATCTCACCTCTGGTTGTTATAGCGCGGAGGCGAGGGCAAACACGCTTTCGGGCTCGCCAGGCTGCGGAGAATTCGCGACCGGGCAAAAGTTGCAGGGCTAAAGAGTCTGCGTGAGAACTCGGTCTCCTGGAAGGGCACGGCTTCAGCCGTGCCGTAAATGACACTGCCATCCCCGGCTTTAGCCGCTGAGGTACGTTCTTTCATATCCTCTTGGATTCTCTTATGCGCTGACAAAAAAGATGCCCTCCAGGGGTTGAAGCCCGACGTATTCTCAATCGGCCCGACTAAAGTAGTCGTGCCCTGATACGAAGCCTGGTTTTTCAGCGGCTTGTTCATCCCTACCATCAATCGACGGGTGCCCATCCTTCGCGTTCTTTGCAAAAGTGGGATCACAGCTATCCCTCGTCTCAAATCCGGCCTCAACGAGACTTGTTCAGATCGCCGTGCCAGCGCACCTTGCCGCGAAGGTGTCGGATGCCAGTCTGCGAATGGGTTCTCACCAGCAGCCGCAACGCTGCCTCCACAACTGCCTTCTTTGTGCGCGCCCCAGTGCTACGCATCGCTTGCTGCATTAGCTCATCATCGATTTCGATATTCGTCCGCATGAGGCCTCCAATTGTGACGATATAACCCCCAAGACCCAGGGCGAAACGCAAAGAGGATACGGTTGAATGGCCAACGTTCATTTGCGAACGGACCTGTCCAAGGATGAACAAGATCCCCGTGCGCGCCACGACCCATTCCCGGGCAACCGCCATGAAATCAGTATTTCGCTTCGCTTTGAGGTTGGCCGCAGGATTGCCGTAAGCATCTCGTGGGCAAACGCCCTTCCGGGAGAGATTCTTGATGGCCAACTTGTTGAACGATCTTCACCATGCGATCCGGCAGATGAAGAAGGCACCCGGTTTCACCCTGGTGGTGATGATCACTCTCGCGGTGGGTGTCGGCGCCAACACCACCGTCTTCAGCATCGTGGATGCGGTCATGCTGCGGCCTCTGCCATACTTCCAACCGCAGCGGCTTATCGAAGTGCAGTCGAGCCACGAAAACGTCGCGGAAGGCAGCAACGTCTCTTATCCCGACTTCTTCGACTGGCGTTCCCGGAACCGCACTCTCGACAATCTCGTTTCCTACCATGACACCGGGTTGACGCTGACTGGCGTGGCGCAAGCGGTGCATCTCCGCGGGCAGGTCGTCTCCTGGGATCTCTTGCCCACCTTGGGCGCCCGTCCCGAACTTGGCCGCGGCTTCCTGCCCGAGGAAGAAAAGCGCGGCGCGCGCGTCGTCCTGATAAGCCATGCTTTATGGTCATCTCAATTCGGATCCGATAAGTCGGCGGTGGGCCGCAGTATCAGCTTGAACGGGGAATCGTACACAGTGATTGGCGTGATGCCTCCGTCGTTCCGTTTTCCTGTCAGCCAACCGCAGAACAGCTTCTGGACAACCTTGGCAGTGGACGACGATCCCGCGAGCCAGAGCACGCTCATGGCGAACCGCAGCACCCATTTTCTAAGTGCGATTGGAAGACTAAAGCCCGGAATGACGGTGGCGCAGGCGGATCAGGATTTTAAGTCGATCGCATCTCATCTCGCAAAGGAGTATCCGAAGACAAATACGTGGCACGAATCCGCAAGCGTGCGGACGGAGCTGACAGTTCTGATCGGCGACACGCGCACACTGCTAGTGGTCGTACTGGGAGCTGTCGGGTTGGTTCTGCTGATCGCCTGCGGGAACATCGCCAACCTCTTGCTGGCGCGCATGCGTGACCGGCAGCGGGAAATTGCGACTCGCTCCGCCTTGGGCGCGAGTCGTGCAAGAATCATTCGTCAACTGCTTGCTGAGAGTCTGTTGCTGGGGATCGCGGGCGGCCTGGCGGGATGCGGCCTTGCCTACCTGAGCACGCCGGCGGCACTTCGGCTGATCGGTGACAGTGTTCCCCGGGCGGCGGATGCTGGGGTAGATCTGCCGGTGCTGGGCTTCGCGTTCCTGGTGTCGCTGGTTTCCGGGGTGGTTTTCGGCATCGCTCCCGCAGTGATTGCTTCCAGGGTCGACCTGGTCGCGACGCTGAAGGAAGGAGGGCGCTCCGACATCGCAGGACACGATTGGCTGCGCTCCGCAGTGATGGTGGGGCAGGTAGCGCTGGGGGTTGTGCTGACGGCTGGCGCAGGGCTACTCGTTACCAGCTTTCTCAATCTCACGCGCACCAACCCAGGGTTCAATCCCGATCATCTGCTGACCTTTGTTTTCGAGACCCCCGATTCCGGATACAAGCACACGCGGCCGCAGTTTTATCGTCAGTACTTCGAAAAGCTGCGGGCATTGCCTGGGGTACAAGCCGCGGGCGGCTCGATGTTCATGCCGATGGGTGACGATGAGGCGCTTATCAGCTTCGAGAACCCCGAGCAACCGGTTCCCGAAGGGCAGAGACCCCATGCGGACTTCTCCCCGATCACGCCACGCTTCTTCTCCACCATGCAAACTCCGCTGCTTGCAGGGCGGGATTTTACCGACGCGGACGGGATGGACACGCCCCCGGTCATGATCGTAAACCAGGCTTTCGTACAGAAGTACCTCCATGGCGAACGGCCCTTGGGCAAAAGGTTGAAGCCTGGCGCCGGAGATGGAACGGGCGCCGCTCCGCCGTGGCGCGAGGTCGTCGGCGTGGTGGGGAACATGCAGCATTCCGCCACCGAGCGCGAGCCGCATCCGGCGATGTACTTGCCGGCGAGTCAGCTTCCTCGCTGGTGTTGCCTCTATTCCGTGGTGCGGACATCGGTCGATCCGCGCAGCCTTGAGCCCGCTGTGCAGCAACTGGTGTCCGCACTCGACCGTGATATCCCGGTAACGGAAGTCCGCACCATGCGGGACCTGCTCTCACTGCAACTTTCCCAGCCGCGCTTCGCGATGGTTCTTTTGGGAGCATTTGCGGGTCTGGCGTTGATCCTGACCGTGGTCGGTCTCTACGGAGTCATCATGTACTCGGTCTCGCGGCGTACGCGAGAGATTGGCGTGCGCCTGGCCCTGGGAGCCCCGCGAACGGCAGTGTTAAGCATGGTGCTTAAGGATGCCGCAGTTCTTGTTGGGCTGGGAATTGGTATAGGCATTGCGGCGACGCTGGCTTCCGCTTCCTTATTGAGTACGATGTTGTATGGCACTGGTTCACACAATCCGCTGGTGCTGACGGGGGTTTGCTTGCTGGTTGCCTTAACAGCACTTCTGGCGGCTTATTTGCCGGCGCTCCGGGCCTCCGCGATTGAACCGATGCAGGCACTACGGATGGAGTGATGTTCCAAAAAAGTGCGCAAAAAGTCTTTTTCTCATGTACAGGCTTGCGGATCTTTCCGCTTTGGTGGAAACCAGGAATGGCGCAGTGATTCGCAAACACATCGGCTACACAGGCTGCGGAAAAACTCAAGTTTTTGAAGGCTACGGCCTTTAGGCCGTACGTAATTGATTGAAACAGGCCCGGCTTTAGAGTCTGCGTGAGAACTCGGCCTTGAGGAAGGGCACGGCTTCAGCCGTGCCGTAAATAAAGCCACAGATGCAGGGCTTTTAGATGGGATGAGACGGCTGGCCTCGTCGGAAGCTAAGCTTTCGATACGCACTCAGGGGTGCAAAAGGAGACCAGCCATGAAGAAGATTAGCAAAAAGCAGCAGGATGCAACAGTAGCGGAAAACAAGCCGACGCGTGTAGTGGGATTGGATTTGGGCGACCGGCATAGCCATTACTGCATGTTGACCATTACAGGAGAAGAAGTGGAAACGGGGCGGATACAGACCACGCGAGCGGCCATGGAGAAGCATTTCGCCGGCGAGCCACGGATGCGGATTGCGCTGGAAGCGGGCACTCATTCTCCGTGGGTAAGCCGGTTGTTGAAAAGCTATGGACACCAGGTGATCGTAGCCAACCCGCGCAAGATCCCCACCTTGACCAAAAGCGAAAGCAAGAATGATCGCAACGATGCCGAGCAGTTAGCACGGATGGCGGCCTTCGACCCCAAGCTGCTGCATCCGATCGAGCATCGCAGCCCGGAGCGCCAGCAGGACCTGAACCTGATCCACACCCGAAGTGTGTTAGTGCGCGCCCGGACGATGCTGATTAATTCCGCACGCGGGCTGGTTAAGAGCGCCGGCCAACGGCTGCCCAAATGCAGCTCCGAAGCGTTCCCACAGAAGGCGCCGGCGGCGGTGCCGCCGGCGCTGAAAGCAGCCTGCACACCGCTGCTGAAACAGATCACCCAGATGAATCAAACGATCGCCGCGATGGACACGCAGATCGACCAGCTGGAGAAGAAGTATCCGGAGATTACCCTTTTGCGCACCGCTCCGGGAGTGGGTCCGGTGGTGGCGGCCTGCTATGTGTTGACGCTGGATAATCCGCAGGCGATGGAAACGAACCGCCAGGCTGGCGCCTTTCTCGGCCTCAGACCGGCGCAGCAACAGTCGGGCGACTCCAACCCGCAACGCGGCATTACCAGGACCGGCAACATTTACCTGCGCAGTTTATTAGTGCAGTCGGCCCAGTACATCTTAAGACGCCTGGGCGCAGACTCAGAACTGCGCCGCTGGGGGCTCAAGCTGGCTGCCAGCGGTGGCAAACGGGGCAAAAAACGCGCCGTCGTTGCCGTGGCCCGAAAGCTGGCCGTGGTCTTGCTCAGTATGTGGCGTAATCACAAGAAGTTTGAACCGTTTCCTCAGACAGTGGCTCAACTAGCCACCGCCTAACCTTTTAATCCAAACAGTAGCGTAGGAAAGCGGAACAGATCTTGTTGCAGACGAATCCATCTCGAGCTCGGGTGACTGCGCCTCAGGGCCTGGCCGTCGAAGGCCGCCTTTTAGATAGCAGCCCCAATTCATCAACATCGCACACCATCAAGCACCGAGTCCTTCCCGACTCTACTCGAGTGCGTATAGAAGTCCGAGATGAATCTTCCTTCAGGACATCGTCGGCAACTGCAAAAACAAAAAGCCCTACCAATAAAAAAACCAGGAGAACACCCTTGATTTCCACAGCCGTCTCATAGAAGCCCCTGAGGTACGGCTTTTCTGTCCTCTAAATTTTCTTATGCGCTGATAAGCAGATGCCCTCAGGGGCTAAACAGGCTGCGGAAAAACTCTGCTTGTGGAAGGGTTTGGGCCGCGTCTGCATGAGAACTGGGCTTTGTATCAGGGCACGACTTCAGTCGTGTCGCACACGATTAAGAAAACGTGGGGCTAAACAGGCTGCGGAAAAACGCATGCTTTTGAAGGGTACGGCCTTACACGCTGCGGAAAAACGCTGGTCCGGGTGTAGCCCCGGACTTTAAGTCCGGGGAAGCGGGTTTTCAAACCCGCTTAAACATTGGGCAATAAAATTCGGGGCTTTAGCCCTGGTGGATACTTCTGAAGCGGTTTGCGACTTTTTCCGCAGCCTGTTTAGCCGCTGGCGGGCTAGGATTTCACGCGCAATCGACTTTCTCCGCAGCCTGTACAGCCATATTCGGGCCCACCATGCCGAGCGCATCCAGCACTTCTATACCGAACACTTCAATCACTATCTGAACTTCCATCGCCCGTGCGCCCAGCCCGAAGTCGAAGTGGACCACAAAGGGCGCACACGCCGCACCTACCGTCGCGATCAGACCCCGCTGGAAACCCTGCTTAGCCTCGAACAGTCAGCTCAGATGCTCTCACTCGAAGCCGCAGACCCCTAGATGAGACCAGTTCTAGGCCTAAGCAATACAACGTTCAGCACATCGAGATTTTCGATGAGTGCAGGCGAAACCCTTTTCCACGCAAATGTATTTGCCTATGCCGGACGGCCGCACCACGCCGGCCAGTTTTTTCAGCCCGCTGGTGTACAACGCCGAGCAGATGTTCCTCACCGGCGCAGTATCCCGTCGAGCGGTCGCTGAGTAAGCGTCCGATTTTGTACCGATTTTGGCCGTACGCTACCCGGCACGCAACTTCAAGCGCAACGGTAAGGTCGTTGCCTGTGACCCCGGCTTGTACGAAATGAGAGGCAAGTCAGAGGCTACATATAAACGTTTCGGCCGCGATCCCCACGACCATATACTGCTAGATTGGCCCAAGAAAAGCTTTGGCCCACATGGCGTCGTACACTCCCATTCACTCGCGGCGATGAGCGGGTGTGGCGTTTGGTTTTCACCCCTGATTACCTCACGGCCCCTGTCCGCTTATGCACCCAGCCCGCTCCCGAAATTGGTGGGATTATTCGTCGAGCAGAGACGACGTGACGCCATGCTCGTCGCGACCAATGTCGGCGTCCATCTTCGCATGGTTTGGAAGGGTCATCCTGATCTCCTAGAACTACATAGGAAGGCGGGTAGGGTCATCATCACCGAACAGTTCCCGGCCAACGATGGTGGCGTGGCCGCTTCGGCGACGCCACCCCGAGAATGACGCGCAACAGGGCGAACTCGCCCGGACAGGTAATGCGCCGACAGGATACCTATTTCTCAGTCAACGGGGGTGACCGACGGAACGTTTACCCTGCCCTCGTCTATGAGGGCGAAAGCGTTCGGTCTGTTACTGAGTTTTCCTGGGGTCACGTTTCGTCCCGTGGGATTTCAAAGGAAAAACGACGCAGCAAAGCCGAACCGATGGGTTATTGGGGTCATTTTCCTCCGTCCTGGTTCCTGTTCTATGCTGTGCTCTTAAGAGCTTCGGTACCTTGTGGCGCGTTTCTCAATGCCTCCATAGCGCCTACAACAAGCGTGATGGTGTGTATGGCTCTGTCAGTTCTAGGTATGACCTGAAGGGGGCGTTGATTTCGTAACGTCGTTCATCCCCTCGTGTTGTTGCAAAGCGAGAAGCCAGGACGATGTTCTTCTTCAGCTCCTTCGTCTCGTCTGAGTAAGCAAAGCGGTCGTGGCTCACTTCGACCCCCAGAAACGTCAGGCTGACAAGTTGTGAAATCACGTCCTCAACGCTCTCGGCAGCAATCCCTGCCGATGAGATGTGTTGGCGGACGGTGGATTCCAGGAGAACGGAAGGTCCACCGACGAACTGAAGCAGAACCTTATCTAAATCGGGGATGATCGAACTGTTCTCAACCATAACCGAGTCCCATGCATATTGGGAATACCTGCATTTCACCATCTAGGACATCCTTCTGTTCGACTCGCTCATGTTTCCGATTGACCGCGAAGGAAACAGCCGCCTTGACTATGTATACGATGTCACGGGGTCTGGGCAGAATCCGGCTTACCAAATAATCCCTGGTAGTAATATTCCTCACTTCCGAACAAAAGTACTGATGCCACATGTCGGATGGATCGCTGTCCGGGCCATGAGAAGCCACGTAGCGCTCTTCGATGATCCGTAATAGTCAGCTCGGAATCATTCCAGGTCAAACGCGTGTGCGATATCTTGTCTGGCTCGTCAGCAGTTTCCGTGATCCTATTGAAAATGTCACTGCGCAAAAAGATGGCACTGTTGAACTTCGTCGAGTTCCTATTGCGTTCACCGTAACGTAGCTCTTCTCCCACTCTCTCGGCTGCCGTCATTAGGCCGAGCAAGAAATGAGTTAGCTGTTCAGTATCTGCCTTGCGTGTCCAAGGTTTATCGAGATTATCGATGAGTAAGATAACTTGATGCTTTTTACTTAAGACTTCGCTAAGGATGGACCGCAATTTGCTCAGGAGGCTATTGTGCAGTGCCTCAGAGATTCCATGGCGGAACTGTTCCGCTGAGCCCCCAGGAACGACTGTTGCTAGTTTAGCGACTACGCTTTCTAGTCGAACGGTGAAGTCGCCCGCTAGTGCATTCTTTTCTCCCTCGATAAGGCTTACAAGTTTCGCCGAGGATGGATCGGCTAGAAGCCAAGGGGTTACATCCTCGATTTGACGAGCCGCCGCCAAGGCGACCTCCGTATAGAGCATGTATTTCCAGAGGCTTTCTATAACGTATCCCTTCTGGTCACGTAGTTTGTAAGTTGCAAAAAGGCGCGCAAGACTATCCATCTCGTAGCCGACTGGTTTTAAGATACACACGAGGTTGCTTGTTTCTTTGCCGATTTCATGCGCAGCTTGAATGAGGCTTGCCGTTTTACCTGTACCCTTTCGGCCGACGAAAATCGTTTGAGTTCCGTTGATGATGTCCATATGGGCAGTTGTTTCTACGAAATAGGTTGAAAGCAGGTCCGCCTCATTTTCGGCGACGTACTCGCCTAGTTGCTGATGGAAGTCTCGGAGTGCCGTGGCAAGCTTGATAGCGCCAAGATGGCTTGGCTTCGACCCCGCAGAGGGGAACACTCCGTCTTGTGATATTTCCACCAACCATTCAGCAGTGAGCTTTCCGGCCTCTGCGGGTGTTGTGTAGTATCGCATTCGATCTCGGTAGTCCATGGGAGCGAGTACGTCATCATGCTCAGTGAGCATCAGTAGGGGGCTATCGAAGCCCTGAGCCAGACCGGCCACCATAGCGTACCTGGCGTTGGTGAGTTTGCTGCCGTTTCGTTGGGTGCTTAAGAAGTGAGCGAGTACGCCGGGGGCATATATGGTTTTTTGTCCATACCAGTAAAGGGGTTGCACCGAAGATTCTTGTGGATCATCTAAAACGGGCTTTGGATTAAGGCGATCCGCCACTCGACTGACTCTAACGCTTGCTTCGGTGTCGTATAGGCTCTTGAGGTAAAGTAGAGGTTCGCTTTTTGTGCTCGGCGGCAAAAGAGGCTCAATGGATTGTCGGAAGATTGTTTGCTCGAGCGTCTGATGTGGTTTATCGGCGAAGAACCCTTTAACGATTTGTTCCGCGTTGGTGTAGGTTTTGTAACCAACTGTCGTAAGAAGACGAAGTTGCTCGAATTCAGCCTTTGAGTCAAGATAGCTGTTGTCCCTTACCAACCAGATTCTTTTATCGCGTGCAATCGCGAAACCTAATTCGAACATCACGTTTGGGTTTATCGTTGTGATGTCAGCGCAGAAAAAGTCGCAGTCATCAATTGCATCGCATATCTCTGGGACGATGTACTTCCCACCATTTTCAAGAGATTCCCAGCTGATAAGGGTTGCGTTTTGGGTTTTATTGATAGATGCGATTGCGGTTTTAATCGTCGCAGGGATTGAGGGGGGAGCACTGGCGTAGGCGAAGAACCCTGACGGGATCGGCATTTTCCGGCAAACCTCGTGGAAGTGACACCATAATACATGGTTACTAACCGGCGACCTGTTGTTCTGGACCGAACGGAAGAACTCGGGAACAGGCAGGACGATACCGCTGTTAGACCTAAGGGACCGTGTGGGAGGAACCTGGGGACGTTCAACACGTTGAGGGCAATGTCGGTGGCGACCAGGTAATGACAACCCGGAAGATTGGGGGACAAGATACCCATCCCCCCAACCGACGATGTCTGGGAAATAAGTTGGATTTGGTTGAAGGACTGTGTCGATAGAAGTCGTTTAAAGGCGGGGACGGACTGGACGTTCACCACTTAGCCACCCAAGTTTTTTGTTACTAACGAATTCCGTCAGCAAAACCCTTCGTCGAAAGCAAACCTTTTTCGGGAAGGGGGACTGGGGGACGGACAGGAAGTTTACTTCGAAGTGCGCGGCGTCAGGTCGGCGCGGTTCAGTAAACTTCCTGTCCGTCCCCCAGTCCCCTAAGTGATCGTCCCATCTGTCCACTAAAGTTTTTAATTTTCCGCCTTGGCGAGGAGCGCCAGCAATGACATCTCTTATCGGCAGAAAAATAGTTACAGTTACTCTGCTTGTGGCGTGGGGGTACCAACGTGGCGGACGCAAAACTGGATGTTAAAGTCGGATCGCTGTCCTTTGCCGGGAAGGGAGCGAGGCCTGGCTCTCTCAGCAATTCGATAAATGGCTTGAGGCGTTGCCCTCCTTACAAGAGCGCCGCGGTGACGGTAACAACGGCGGCGACGAAGCAAGATGCGCCCGACGACACCGGCGCATCCGGCGGCGCAAGAGAGAGCGCCGTAAATGCCGGCTCACTGGCGGCGTACCTAAAACACACAAAATCCACCACCAGTCAGGCCCGGAAGTTTCTCGCCACGGCACAAACATGGTTGGAATCCGCAGGAAAGGCCGCATTACAACGGGGGAAGTGACGAAGGCATTAAGTCAGCACAAGCAAGGCAGGCTGACCAATGCATCGCAGTGTCTCGCGAAGAATGTCGCGGCCGGGAAGATCGTGAAGGACGGCAATCGCCAGTTCTATGTTTCCGACGACGGATTCAAGGAACTGAAGCATTGATTACGGCCGCAACGGCTTTCAGCGCATTGCCTGCGGGTCTCCGCGACCCGCTCGTCGCCGAATATCAAACCATCGTTCAAAACTTCATGGAGCATCGTTGGCTGCCAACTGAATTGAGCGGCGGCCGCTTCAGCGAGATCGTCTACACCATCCTCGACGGCCATGCGAAAGGTACGTATGCGGCGGCGCCAAGCAAGCCGGGCAATTTCGTTCTGGCCTGCCGGGCACTGGAGAATAACGGAAACGTCTCCCGCAGCTTTCAAATTTTGATACCGCGCCTGCTGCCGGCCCTCTACGAGATCCGCAATAACCGCAATGTCGGTCATGTCGGCGGCGACGTCGATTTGAATCACATGGACGCTGTAGCCGTGCTCTCGATGTGCAATTGGATCATGGGCGAACTCCTGCGCGTTTTCCATGGCCTCGATATCGCCGAGGCACAGAAGGTCGTCGATGCGTTAGCGGAGATGCGCGCTCCGGCGGTCTGGACCGGACGGAACCACGAAGCGCGTCCTACACGCGGAGCTCTCATTGCCTGACCAGCTGCTGCTTCTCATTGGAACAACGCTGCCGGATGTCACCACGACGCAGCTCCAGGAATGGACGGAAGCGCCGAATCTTCCGTACTTCCGCAAGATCATCCGCGGGTTCCACTGAAGCGGTGGATTGAGCTCGACGCAGCGACCGAAAAGATACGCATCCTTCCGCCTGGTGCCAAGCAGGTACAAGCCATTCTGCAAAAAAGAACGCCTGCCGTCGGGCTAACTGAAGTTGGCCTTCCCCATTCCTCCTTGACGGGGAACCTCCGTTTCCGTTGACTTTTTCCTATCATGGATGTCCACGAAGCCGAAACTTCCACGAAACTTTGGCTAGTACCTCCGTGTACGGATTAGAGGTATGGGGCAGGACGGTCCTGCAAGACTGGCAAGAAGTCCCTAGCAGAACAGAGTCGGCAGACACCACCATACATCGAACGGCAGGCGGGGCCGATTTAGCTTCGTTGGCTGGATGACAAGGTACTATGATTGCCGCAAGTTTTGGATGTAGGGGAGTTTCGATGTCGAATCATTCGTCCGACCTGGGAATCCAACCCAAACCCGTAACGCCTAAACGGCATCGCTTGATGATGAACGTCGTCATGCTTTTGACTAGCACCGCAATTACGAGGTACAACTGTGCGCGGCTCATCGGGGTTCATCTTCCAGATATTCTCAGCATCAAGGCATTGCTGTCGGCAGGGGGACTCACAGTCCTCACGACGTTAGTGCCAGGTCGGTCACGCATGAGAGCTCTTCTGGCAATACGCAACGCCTTGGATTCACGGTTAGCCATGTACGGTTGTGTAACCATTTTCATTGCAAGCATGCTGCCGTTGGGGATTTCAGTCCTAACCGTGCGCTGGACAGGGCCAGAGGAGATCGCCGTTCATATAAACGGGAAGGATGCTCACCTCCGTGCCGACGATTCAACTAAACCTGTAAGGGCAGCGTCTCAGTACGCTCCGATGGGAACTGTGGTTAAGCTGACCGCGGGGGCCTTTGAGTCGGACGCCAGAGTTTGGCCGTTTCAGCACAAATCGGTGACTTTACCGTTCTATGCGACCTCCACACAGAACCCACGGTTGGCGCAGGCTGAATATCGATTACTGTCTACCTTCTTCACATTGTTTGATCGACAGGATCTGTTCGATATTCAGGAATCCCTCCTCAACATCAAGCCGTCGGAGGCCATAGACAGAAATGCGATCGCCAGGCTTCAGCGAATTCGCGACATTATCGACACTTCTGCGAACTCATCAGCGACGATCGACACAAAGCTTGCCCTCGTAGATAATTTCGCTGATAACTACCCCGATGACCCCTGGATTCCCTTATTGAAAGCACAGGCGCGTTATGGAAGCTCACAATTTACTGAGTGCTCCGAATCACTAGTCGGGGTTTGGCCAAAATCAGCCGTTCCCAGCTTAGAGGCGACTCGCTCAACCGAACAGTTCCTTCGTGGGATGTGTGAAATGAAAGCAGTCGTGGTCGCTCCCCGAAATCCCGTTTCACAGCGAGATGCACTCATGCATGCAAGGGACGATATGCAGAGTGGCGTAGATCGGCTCCTCCTCGGATCAGGTGATCATGATCTGATGGAAACTGCACGTATCAGCACGTCGATCTATAAAGCCATTTGTGAGTTTTATTCGGGGGATATGAAGGAGGCCCTTAGTAGCTTTCGAGCGGTGGCCGAGATCACATCTAGCAGTCAGCAAGCACGGGCTAGGAACAATGCAGGATTTGCCGCATTTGTCCTCGCGGATTTCGCCGAGGCTCGCCAAGAGTATACTCTCGCGTACGAAGCGCAACCCAAGTTTACGTACATCAAGGCGAACCTCGCTTATCTAACCCTGGCTGAGGGTGGCACGTCGAGCGCCCGTAAGGCGTTTACGAGCATCGCGGAGGACATTGACTTACAGCGGACAAGCCCGGAAGACGTTTTGCTAGCAAAGATCATGTTGTTGGAGCTAGACAATGATGATGGGGTTCCACTAGAAAAGGTCAATACCGGCTATGCCACCATCCTCTCAGCTAAGAAAGCGCAACCTGGGAATTCGAGCCAAACGAGGACGTTCGCTACGCTCGCTTGATCCACGAAGTCGTCAACAAGGTTTACTTAGGTGGAGACTACTTCGGACTGGAGATGTTTGCTCTTACAACCGCCTGTAGAGCGCGAGAAGCGGCTATGGAAGCAAGGAATGACGCCGTTGATCGACAGTCTGCGATTTCCAACCTCCAGAATGATATCCAGTTCCTGACAGGGCGAGTAAGTCTTAAGTGGATTGTAATGAGACATGTCGGATGGTTTAGTCACCTCACGAGGTGCTCACTCAATCCAAACGGCGCCTAGATTTATGCGAGTCTTTATCAGATGCGATTTAGTCGTCAGACGGGGACTGGGACTTTGGGGACGCAGCTTTCTACGGGTCGAAGGTGAGTTGGCGTTGCCGTTGATCTGTGACAACCTTCTCACGGGATCCTCGCCTTTGTAGCGCTAGCTGCCGTTGTAGGGCCTTCTCAAGATCTCGAATAAACTCTGCAGTTCCCAGCGGGCGCCCTGTGCGTGTTCGTTGACGAATGACGGCCAACTTGGATTCGATTTCCCCTTCTCCGAGGTACGCTCGCCAAGTTGTAACGACCCAATGGCGGCGCCACGCATCGAGAGCCAAGAACGCATCGTGCTGGTTGGTGCCGCAGTGGATGGCGGCGCTCGACGAGGGCCAAAGCTCTGGCTCGGCGACTAAGCATTTTCGGGGACGGACGGAGTAACCCCTGTAGCTTACCGTAGGGTTACTCCGTCCGCCCCTTCAATGTCCCTTATCCAATGTTCCTTGTCAAAAGATCGGTTGTGCCGGTGGTAAATCCCGTGGTATACACAATCGTCGCGACTTCTGCTCATTCCCGCGCCTGAACCGCAACAGGGCCAACACAGACTTCTTAGCCGTACCGGTGAGTTGTCCCCAACCGCACGGATATCTGTCCTAAGGTCATCCTCGCCAGGTGACGAAACCCGGGGACGGACAGGAAGTTTACCTCGGAGTACGGCGTCGGGTCGGCGCGGTTCAGTAAACTTCCTCCCTCGTCCCCAAGTTCCTCCCTTCCGAGGTGGTGCTCTGGATTCCTGCCGCGATGCCGACCCGTTACGAATTTGGTCGCGAATCCGTCCGTTGTTTACTCTTTGCGTTGTCCGTTTTCGTCCGGCAATTCCACCAGCTTCTGCGCTTCGTTCACTTTGTCCATAAGCGAACCGCCGCCCTGCATGTTAAGCATCTTGACGATGTCGGACAAATCTGCGTACTGGACGGGTGCTTGCGAGGCCCTGTTCTTTTCCTGCATCTCGGGCGAGTTGTGATATTCAACGGCCCATCCTTCGCTAAGGGAGCCATGGCTGGAATTCGCGCCTCGCGAGATGGGCACGACCCGCAAATATGCAAATCCTTTGAGCCGCGCCACGCGGCGGTTCATCACGTGATCGAGAACGAGGCCCGTCAAATCGAAATTCGGAAACGCTTGCAGATATGCACCCCGATAGGCGCGATAATCCACATGCACCCACACCTGCCTGGAATAGTGCAGCACGACCGCTTCCGGGACGTCCCAGATGGCCAGCCGTGCATCGGCTTTCTCCGGTTCGTAGGCCTCGACCAAAAGGGCCTTGTCGGGGGATTTGGGCATGAGTTGCGTGGCGATTCTGCCCACATATCTCTCAATGGCGAACGCGTCTCGAGCGGCGATCGGTACATATAGGCATGGCAGGAGTCCTGACCTCATCGGGATGCGAGTTGCGTGTTCATCAATCGGCCGGACGGCCGGCGTGGACTTATCCATAAGCCACCTAGGCATCTAAGAAAATCATACCTTCCGCACGAGCATCGCGCCTGTGTCACTCCCACAAGGAACGGCCATGGATTCCGGTTGCGATACAGACATATCGTTACCTAGGGTCTTTACCGAGGTTTCGTGGACAGACGGAAACTGACACTTTGGAAAAAACGGAAGAGCGACCTTGCTGTAGTCCTTCCGCTTGTCGGAATAGCCGATCTTCACGTTGAGGAGTCACTCAGTATTTCAGATTATTGGTGAGGATACGGGCGCCGACTATAGGCACCTCAGTGAAGCGAGCATCACTAGCGTCATGCCACGCCGTTTTGTACGTGAGCTTTGTCGGCTGAAGCTGGTACCCCTGAGGATCTGCCTTTGGGTTCAGGATAGTTGTGTAGAGATGAAAATCAGTCACGAAGGTAGTATTGTCGTACTTTCTCCTCTGTCCCTTTTCAGGGTCTTCGACATACAAACGCATCGTGAGGTGCACCACTTCGCCATGGACACCCTTTGCCTGATGTGGGCCTTTGAGAACATTGAGAGCGTGGGCACCACCGAGTGCAGCCTCAATCCAGAACATTAGGCCAGGGTAGCCATGGCTTTCAGTAAGTGCTACTGCAGCGTTGTGGATGACCCCTCGGGCTAGTGCCTCCGATTTCAGATGATTGACAGCGTGCTCTTTCCATTCGCTCTCGAACAGAATCATTGTCGCACCTCCGACAGGATGTCGAGGATCAATTGTATCTCTGCGTAGCTAAATGAAAGCGGGACAAAAGAAAGCGGCACCCTCAGAAATTTTCGGCCGTTCCGAAGCTAGTGCCCGAAAGCCTCGGGGGTTACTCCGCAGTGTGTCGGAGATAGAATACAGCGCATGCCTCAAGGGGGACTCAACGAATTTTTTGCATGCTATGTGTTGTAGGTGAACGCTGGATCTTGAGCTGCATATTGCGGTTCATGCACGCAAAAATCATTTCTCCGACACGCTGTCCGTCTGTCCACGAAACTCCGGTTCTACAGAGCGCAGAGCTAACGACGGTTGAGGCTCCGCTTCACCTCGGCTTGATGGGTACGCAGAAGAGCCAAGAAGCTCTCCCGCACGGCGTCTGGAGCATTGGCCCGCCAGGCAAGGACGACTTCGACTGCGCATCCGCGGTCCCGCAACGGTCTGAAAACGACATCCCGAGACCGAAGATGCGTTACGGTTTCGGGCACGATCGATATCCCTTCACCTGCCTCGATCATTGTCAAGACAGATTGCCAGAGACTCGGGGTATCGACGATATTTGGAGAAAACCGAGCTCGTTTGCACAGGCTAAGAATCGCGTCAAATAATTCGGGCGCATTTTCCCTTGCGTAGAGGACGAAGCGATCACTGGCCAAATCCTTGAGCGAAATGGCCTCGATATTTTCAAGTGTGTGCCCTTTCGGCAGAACTACAACAAGCGACTCGCGGAAAAATACTTCGCTGGCAAGAGTCGCCGCGGAGTGAAGCGGGGATTCCCCGGGTAAAGCCAACGTCGATCTCTCCACTGACCAGTGCTTCCGGTTGATGCGCCGGATCGAGATCTCGAAGAGAGAGCGAAATGCCCGGCTGCCGCCTTCGAAATTCCCGGATCAACCGCGGGAGAAAAGGCGCAGTAGCCGGACCACATAGCCCGACCTTGAGTCTGCCACAACGCCCCTTGGTCGCCTGCGTCACCATCTCCACGGCCCGGTCGGTTCGATCGAGGATGTCCCGGGCCTCGCTAAGAAAAGCCGAACCTTCCGGCGTTAGAGAAACACTCCGTTGATTTCTGCGAAAGAGCGCGACACCTAATTCCTGTTCAAGATCTCGCACTTGGCCACTCACGCCTGATTGAGAAACGTGGAGGCGGCGTGCGGCGAGGGTGAAGCTCTGCTCTTCGGCAACCGCACAGAAGTACCGCAAATGGCGCAGCTCCATAGTGCGGAGTGTATCAGGCCAGTATCAGTATTTCTGATAAATGCAATCAGAACAAACGTCGCAACTTCTAAGCAGGAGCGCGATCCAATGGAGCGTAATCGGCAGATCAGCTCCTCCAAAGGACACGCAAATGAAAACAATTACATTCCGAAAGTCACCGCAAACAGCGTGAAGTACTCTGCGGAAGAGGTCGACGGCCTGAAGATTGCCTACCGTGAGGCCGGTCAGCCAGGAAACCCGAAGCTGGTTCTTCTTCACGGATTTCCATCCTCCTCACACCAGTATCGAAATCTCATCTCCGCCCTCTCCGACCGATTTCATGTGATTTCGCCTGACTACCCGGGCTTCGGCAATAGCGATGCCCCGGACCCCAGCGATTTCGAGTACACGTTCGACCACCTTGCCGAGATAACCGGGAAAATTCTTCCGCAAGAAAGGCTTTGACCGCTTCGGCCTCTTACATACAGGACTACGGTGGCCCAATAGGTTTTAGAATCGTAACGAAAAATCCGAACGTGCTCGAGTGGCTAATCATTCAGAACACAAATGCATATGAAGTAGGATTTACACCGGCCTGGGGCGGATTGCGCGATGCACTTTGGCACAATCGGACACCTGAAAACGAAGCAGCCGTAGCCGGTTTGCTGGCGTATGACACCGTGAAGGCGGTCTATCTGCACGGGTCGCAAAAGCCAGAGTTGATCAGTCCCGATAATTGGAATTTAGATTTCTTCACGACCATCCAGAAGCCTAACGGCCGGCAAATCCAATTGGACCTCTTTTACGACTATCGCACGAATGTCACCCTCTATCCGAAGTGGCAGTTATTTCTCAAGCAGAAGCAACCGAAGACGATCATCTTTTGGGGTCAGGATGACATCTTCTTCACTCGGGAAGGCGGAGAAGCTTATTTGGAGATTCTCCCGAAAGCAGAGATGCATCGACTTCAGGCCGGACACTTTGCTGTCGAAGACTGCCTGGGGTACATTTCGGAGCACATTCGTCAGTTCTACGATCAGTCGGTTGGGTGATCGGCAACTATCGCCGGCCTCTACACTTCCACGTGGAGGCCGCTGACTAACGTTCCTGCCCTGGCTTAGGCTGGGGCTTCTTTTTGATCCGCACGGCCCACGACACAAGGCTCTGGCGGGGGCTCTGGTGAGATAGGGGGCCGGGACGGAAGTACCCCTGAGAGATAATCTGGTCTTACCCGAATCAACTGCCTACTGGCGATCAACTTTAGACCCAGCCCCGCTCCCCCCGGAGGATCACTCTGGTACTCCAGGTAAGAGAGTCAGGGCAAGCCTGCCAGGACAGAGATCTGAGCCGTTCTACAATAGAGATCCGAATCTCACGAGAGCTTTGGGGTTGATCTAAAGGTAGAAGCTAATAGCTTGGATCTTCTACAAACAGTACGGGGCAGGTACGAAGAACGGGTGCGGTCGCATTGATTCTGGCCGATAAACACGGGATGGTGTAGCGGGTGGGCCCTGGCACATTTTCGCGTCTCTTTGGCATTACTGGCCGCAGCGCGGTCGAAAGCATCACGCCGCGCCGCGGTTTTGATGATGTCATTCTTCCTCCTGCGACGCGGAGTGCTCTTGAAGCTGCGCTGGCCCAGGTGACACAGCACGATCTCATCTTCAAGAGCTGGGGCCTTGGCGAACGGCATTCAACCGGTCTTGGTCTTGCCTTCAACTTCGCTGGGCCGGCCGGCACTGGCAAAACCATCTGCGCCGAGGCCATTGCTAAATCCCTCGGCCGCCATCTTCTGGTCGTCCGATACGCCGAGCTCGAGTCCATGTGGATGGGCGAAACGGCGAAGAACGTTGCCGCGATCTTCCGTACAGCGCGTGAGGAGCAAGCCGTCCTTCTCTTCGACGAAGCAGACGCGATCGCTGCGCGGCGGTCGACCTCAGTCGATAGTGGCTCGCAGCGCGAATCAAACAGCGTGGTCAATGTGCTCCTGCAAGAGCTGGAGAGGTACACGGGTGTCGTGATCTTCGCCACGAATCTCGCAGCGAACTTCGATCCTGCATTCGAGCGCCGTATCCGAACCCACGTCCTCTTCGAGCTGCCGGGAAAGACGGAACGCGCCCGCATTTGGAAGGTGCAATTGCATCCATCCCGGACGCCGCTGGCCTCCGACGTCGATTTCGAAGCCCTTGCGCACCAGTACGAAGTCAGCGGCGGAGACATCCAAAATGCTGTGCTGAAGGCAGCCCTGGCTGCGGCTGCTGAGCCAATCCCCAATGGGTCAAAGAAAATCCATCAACGTCATTTCGAGGCTGGGATAGAGGAAGTTATGGCGGGCAAGCGGGTGATGCAACAGTCGATCTTTGCCGATGCAAGAGTCGTAATGCCGGAGCAAGACGTCATCGATCCAGCGACCGCTTCGCGAGCCTCGCAACTGTTGACTTACGGCCTATCCGGGGCGGCGCTGCTGGTCGCGCTGATCGCGCTCGGAGTAGCGCTGCTTAAGTAGCCTCGGCGCCGGCGGGTTCGAAGTTTCGTTGAGAGTTTTCTCCACGAAACTCTCTGAAGGCATTCCCGTGCCAAAATCATTTTTCAAAATAGAATTTATGCGTCAGAATTTATGCGTCAGATGGGACTGGTACTTTACGACAGACTGTTTCCCGCAAAGTACCAGTCCCGTCTGACGAGTAAATCACAATATTTCGCATGTCAGTGCTCCGGAATCGTGAACGCCGGGAACGCGGCGAGAACGGCGTCGCCGTTATAGCCCAGCTCCTGCAGCAAGCCGATACGAGAGGTGTAATAGCCATCCGCGGTCAGATTCTTGATCGCGTGGAAGAAATCGCCATCTTTGCCGGCTGCTTGACTGAGCGAGGTAAGGATTTCGACCTGCTCCGCCTCAGCCAACTCTAGGAAGCTGGTGTTGGCAAACCTGGATTCGGACACGGCGTCCAGGCGTAGCAACCCTTCTTTAAAGGTAGCTTGCAGCTCCGGATATTCCTTCACCACAAGATCGATATACGCGGGAACGCCGGCGGCTGCGGCACCCGGGGTGTCGGTCGGGGGAATGATGAGGTCCGTCAAACGGGAGATCACCAGCAACTGTGCCGTTGTGAAGAACTGCGGCGTCTTCGGGGCAGCGGGCTGGGTCTCAGCATGGTCATGGACATGCTGACCATAAAGTTCGTTGGCCGAAAACGGGAACGCGCACGTCACACCAACGGCTCCAATGATCTTGAGGGCTTCGCGCCGGCTTTGCATCAGATCTCTCCTTTTTGAAAACGATCACTGATGTGATCGGCGGTACGCGCTGCCAGGGCCATGATAGTCAACGTCGGATTCTTTTCCGAAGAGGAAGGGAAGACGCTACCATCCACTACGTAGAGATTGGGTACGTCGTGGGTTCTGCAAAACGCATCGACCACCGAGGAGCGCGGATCGTTCCCCATGCGGCAACCGCCTAACTGGTGATTAAGCGTGGGCTCATCAAAATTGGAGACCGAGAGAACTTCCCCACCGGCCTGTTGCAGAATTGCGACCGAAGCCTTATTCATGGCCTCGTAGATCTTTCTTTCGTTTTCCTGTAGCACCGCGATCGCTTTCACCTTATACATCCCGAACTCATCTTTCTCCGATTTGTCTAATTCAATAAAGCTCTGGGCATTGGGGATCATTTCACCAAAGCATTGGAACCGGACGTAAGCCGGAAAGCGCTGCTTGACGCGCTGCTTGTAGGTCGCACCGAAGCCCGGGACTTCCCGGGCCCAACCCGCCGTGCGGCTGATACCGGTATAGATTTGCACCCCGAAGCTGCGCGCATAGTCTCTTTTTTGGGCGTGCATGTAAGAGGGCAGATAGGCATGATCAATGAATCCCTCGTCATTCACCACCGGGCGGCCAATCATCTCCGTTAAAAATCCATCCACGCCCGAGTTGAAGTGGGGAACGAAGTTGCGGCCGAGTTGGCCGCTGGAGTTCGCCAGCCCTTGCGGATAGAGGCTGGACACAGACATGAGCAGCAGGCCTACGCTCTGGGTACAGGCACAAGCAACAACAACGCAGCGGGCGCCGATTTCTCCTTGCATACCTGTGACGCGATGAACATAGCGAACGCCGGTGGCGCGGTTTTCCTTGGAGACCATGACCTCGCGCACCACCGAGTCGGGAAAGATAGTGAGGTGGCCCGTCTTCATGGCCGGGTTCATGTGCACGTCAGCGGAGTTGTACTTGGCCGCTACATCGCAGCCCGCCATACAGTTTCCGCAGTAGTGGCAGGCAGGTCGCGTTCGCGTCGCCTTCGTCAGTGTTGCTTTGCGGGTGTGAATGATGGCGATGCCTAGTTGCTTAGCGCCGCGCTGCAGCAGAAGGTCTCCCACTTTAAGAGGCGGCGGCTCATTGAATATTCCATCCGGAAGATCTTCCAGGCCATCTCGATGACCGCAAACGCCGACTTCCCGTTCAATCCGGTCATAGTAAGGCGCCATGTCGGGATAGTCGATCGGCCAATCTGCGCCCGCTCCGTCGATGGTGTAGCCTTTGAAATCACGATGGCTTAAGCGCAGGGCTACTGCGTTCCATAGCATCGTCTTGCCACCCACGCCTCGAGCGCGCTCTGAGCCCATGCCCACCTTGCCTGGTTTCATGGTTGGGATGCTACGGTTCGGAAAATCAAAGGGAAGGGCATGAGTGTTAAAGTCGGTGCGGGTGTTTACGGTTGGCCCGCCCTCCACCACCGCCACGTCCACCCCGCGTTGCGCCAGGTGACCAGCCAGCGTACCCCCACCGGCGCCCGAGCCAACGATACAAACATCAAAGACACTGTTGAGCATTTAACCTCGCATGTTCCAGAAGTATGACGCGTTCGCTGCCTAAGGGCGCTTATCGAATTTCTTGATCCAGATATTCTGGATCGATATTTTTATGAGCATACCCTCGGTTGTTTTATGTAGGAAGCAAAACAGCAATCACCTGGCCGTTCTGTCTCCCTCGGAGTTGCAGGAAAATTAACATCTTGACCGAGTTGCCCCTTGATTCTTGCAGCTTTCCTGTGTGTTGAGGGAAAGGTTTTAGCGCAACAGGTCTAAATTTATGCGTCAGACGGAAATTTATGCGTCAAATTTAAAAGATTCGGGGACAGGTAGCTTAACCCCGATCTGGCAAGCGCACTCTGACGAGGTTGTATAACATCAGGCCACAAGGGGCAGATGAAAAGAGCACGCCGGAATCAGGAGGGCGAGACGCTCAGGCCTGCCCTCGGGTTAGGGGCCAAGCGCCTTTATATCGGCGCGGCTTTGACCTGAAAACGAACGCCCTCGCGCTGCTGGAGTAAGCGGACGATTTGAAGAAGGTTATCGGCGCGCGGATTGCCAGCGGGGCCGAGCATCCGCATAAGGCTCTTGGGCGGGATATGTGTCTCTTCGGAAAGCTCGGTGAAACCTACGGTCGCGTTGATGTAATCCCGCAAAATGGTCTTGGCGGTCGCCACATCGCCCGCGACCATGGCTTCGACGCCTTCACGTAGGAGTTCCTTGCGGAACTTCGGGTCACGTTCAACGCGCGCGCGAATTGTCTCCTTAAAATCGCGAGTGAGAGCCATCATCGACCTCCTGCTTTCGACGTTTGTAATCCTGCCAATAGGTCCGCGCATTCTCGATGTCGCTTGGTTGGCGTTTCTTCGTCCCTCCAGCCAACAGAATGACGAGCTGATCACCGTCTTTCCCGAGATAGATGCGATAGCCGGGCCCAAAATCGATGCGATACTCGTAGACGCCGCCACCCACACCCTTCACATTCGAGAAATTCCGCTCTCAAGCCGGGTCAGGGCGACGGACACTTTAGCGGCAGCTTCGGCGTTGAGGCGATCGAACCACACGCCAAACGGCCTCCTTCCGTCGGAAGCAAGGTATTCCCTGACAACAATCATTTGAGATGGTAACATATGCGTTACCAGTGTCAAGTAACGTTTTCAAGCTGTATTCATGTGGTGAGATGACTTCCGGCAAGCCGATGAGAGAAATATCCCCAGCCGTGAACGGCGGCGATTAATTGGTAGGGCCTCTTGGGGGACGGAGTAACCTCCAAGTAAGCTACGGGGGTTACTCCGTCTGTCCCTTCAATCTTTATGAAACAAAGGACTTAGCCGCGGGACCCTTTTTCGGCAGCAGACGGAGAGTAATCCCGTAGCCAGCCAGGCTCGGAAAAACTGCTTTAAGGGTACGGCCTTTAGGCCGTACATAACCAATCTAGAATCAGTACGGCTTTAGCCGCTGAGGGCTAGGATTTCACGCGCAATCGAGTTTTTCCGCAGCCTGTTTAGGGGTTCTCCGTCTCTTTGAATGTATAGGTAGCCTGAGTGGGTAAGGCGGGGGAAACCAGACGAGTACGTTTTTCTCGCTTATCTCGCTTTTCGCTCGATCTTTTTCCCGCATGAAAGCGCCGGCTGGGGGGCTTATCTCTCTTTTCTCTCACAAAGTGCATTCTTTTTTCGGGGGATGCGGCAGGCAGGGCTTGTTCCTATCTCGTCGCACCACACTGAGACTGGTCGAGTGGTGGTTACTTCGCTGTCCCTTCAACCCTTCACGCAGACACTTACGGTTTCAGGCAAAGAGCAAGAGATTTGGGCGACTAGGGTCAGACGGGCCTGTCACTTAGGGAAAGAGGTCTGCTGCGCGCAAGCATGGTTACCAAAGAAATCCTTTTCGCCTATTGATGCCGCCCAAAAACCGTACTACTGTGAAAGTAAGTTCAAACGTCGGAGCCGTTTTGCCACGACGGCCCTGCTCGGCCTTGCACCGGTGCGCTCTGCCCGTGCACTGCCACCAACCACCGGGAAAGCATGAGTGCTTGCCGGCATGATGACTAGGGTGCAGCAACGTTAAATTGACAATCAAAGTGACGTATTACGCCTGTCCGCAGTATTCCTGCGCCCGCGGAGAGCCGAAATCAACCCCATAGAGCAGGGTGCGCTCAGTGCGCGCTCTTGATGAGGATCTTTGACAATTTGGAAAAATCGCACCACCGGATACCCGCCCGCCGGCCATCCCAGGCCACGCTGGTAAGGCGCCGGATGAGAGGCGTGACGTTCGCCAACACGTAGCTCGTAGGTGGAAAGATCGTCCGGTTTTCGGAAAATGCCGTCCCCCACACCTGACTTAGTTCGCTTAATTCGCTTTCTTCGCACATTTCTACAAGCGCAGATTGCAAGTCCGGGGACTTTTCACGCTTTTTGCGCTGTTTTGGCACTTTTTTGCAAGACGTGACGGCGGGGGGTTATAGGTCGACTGCATCTCGGCGGCCCTACGACCGGGAGCAGGGAATCGCGGCCGCGCGAAAATGTTCCGCACCTCTTTCGGAGCCAATGAAATTGGCTTGCGCCGGGAAGGCGACTCCACCTAGCCGAATTCGTGGCCAGACGGGCCTGACCCTTTCGCTGGAGGACTATCGCCGTTAGCGCCGCAACCTTCTTCCGTTTACCACTTCCAGCAAAGTTCCAGTCCCGTCTTACCACAAATCTCCCATCTCAAGCCGGCTGAGCGTCCGCCGCACACATGTGTGCCATTTCGCATAATCCACTGCCGGTTAAAATAGAACGTGATTAGCATCCGCCCATGGCCAAATCACGACCGGAGCTACAGTGAAGCTCACAGACCTGCGTGCGATCCTCCAATACGTCCCGCAATTCCGCGAGAAGACGTTCATTATCGCAGTGGATGGAGGTATCGTCACAGACGAAAACTTCGCCAACATTCTCCTCGATATCGCCCTCCTGCGTTCCTTGAACATCCGGGTAGTGGTGGTGCACGGCGCTGCCGAGCAGATTCAGGCGCTCGCCCAGAAGGAGAATGTCCAACCCTCCAACCTCGACGGCACCGGCGTGACCGATGCCGCGACATTGCAACTCGCCATTGAAGCCGCCAACCGTGTCATGCACGAGATCCTGGGTGGGCTTTCGGCCAACGATCTGGGCGCGGCAACCACCAACGCCGTCATCACAGTCCCACTGGGGATCATTCACGGCGTCGACCATCTGTTCACGGGGAAGGTGGAACGGATTGACACCACGATTCTCGAACCCTTGCTGAAAGAGGACATTGTTCCGGTCGTTTCGCCCATCGGCTTTAGCACCGAGGGCAAGGCGTACCGGGTCAACTCCGATAACGTCGCTGTCGCGGTGGCAATAGCGCTGAAGGCGGTAAAGCTGATTTTCATTACCCCGCAGAACGGTTTGCATTACAACGGCCAGCTCATTCGCCACATGGTGGTGACGGACTTGCAAAAACTTCTCCAGCCGGGAGGCGGGGGATTTGCGCCGGAAATGGTTTCCAAAGCGAGCAATGCGGCCGCCGCTTGTTCCGCAGGCGTGCCGCGCGTCCACATTGTCAACGGTCACGAGGACGAAGCGCTGCTGGCCGAAGTCTTCTCCCACGAAGGCATCGGCACGCTGATTTACGCCAGTGAATACGAACAAATCCGCCCGGCCAGGAAAAAAGATATCCGGGAGATCCAGCAGTTGACCAAAAAGGCGGTGGAAGCCGAGGAACTCGTCCGGCGAACTCGCTCGGAGATGGAAAAGAATTTGTCCGAATACTATATCTACGAAATCGACAACAATCCGGTCGCGTGCGTTTCGCTACACGTCTATGCCGGGCAACAAAAGGGCGAACTCGCCAGCCTTTATGTCGATCCGTCGGTCGGACACCAGGGCATCGGTCGAAAGCTGATGCGCTTCGTGGAAGACAAAGCCCGCGAAATGGGTCTCTCGGAATTGATCGCGCTCTCGACTCAGGCGTTTACTTTTTTCGAGTTGAAGGGCGGCTTTGTGGAGGGCACCGTGGATGATCTTCCGCCGGTGCGTCGTGAGAAGTACCACCAAAGCGGGCGGAACTCCAGGGTTCTGATCAAGAAACTGAACGTCGCGGCGTTCGGCAAACTGGACGCCCTCACCCTGTGACCGCGGCGTCCTGATTCACGTGCACCACCCAAGTCTCTGTTATGGCGGCTAACGCGAACTCACCGAGCTCCAGGGGAACACCGATTCAGGAGAGACCGAATAGCTTCTTGGTATCTAATTTAACGAAGCGAGCACCACGGTCTTTGGCCAGGCTGACCATGTGTTCTGTACCACCGGGACCGTCGCCGGCCTCGCCGTCCCACAGCCCAATCACCGTCAGGTTCTTCGGCGCGAGGCAAAGGGCTTCGCTGAGAAGCCAAAGATTGTTTCGTTGCCAAATGTCGTAGCCGCGCTTGAACTGTAACCATTTAGGAAGTTCCGATGAGTCGGTGAGCACTGTGGCGTTTGGGTGCTTTTCAAGTTGAGTGTGGAACCGGCGCAGCCAGGTTTTATCTTCGTTATCCACGCTGGCTTCAATGAATTGGTTCTCGGGCAAAGCGAGGAGCATTTCGGTCTTGATGCCTAGATCGTCGCAGACTTCGAGGAATAGGATGTCGCCTCCGTTTGCGCCGCCCGCGATCCCAACGATGGCGCCAGAGGTGAGGTCTTTTTCCTGTGCCACGGCGGCACGGATCGCTTCGCGTGCGACGCTTTCCTTCGCGGCAGGGAAGCGCGGCTTAGCACGATTGGCCGAATCAATGCGGTGGCCGGTGAATAGCAGAACGCGATCAATGCGCGGGTTCGTGGCGGGTGCGGATTCCGGCGGAAAGGCCTTGAGTACTTCCTCGATCTGCGCGTTCAGCACGCCGATCTGGGTCAACAACACAAGCTGTCTACGCGCGGAATCGAGCACGAAGTCACCGCCGGCGGCGGCGGCCTTTTTGTAGAAATAGCTGGCGCGGCGCGGATTCGGGGGCTGAGTCAGCAGGTTCAGATCGCCGGCACTGCTGAGCAGCCACATGTCCTGCTTGTCGCCCTCCTCCACAGGCGCCTCCGCGTTATCGAAGCGGAGCTGTAGCGCCTGCGCTATTTGGTCACGCTTGCGCTTGATCTCGCCCAGTTTGACATTCGCGCTTGTATCGTCCGCGAATGGCGCGCTCCATACGTCTGGATACCTTTTTGACAATTCGAGAATGATGACCGCGAGGAACAGCGCGTTCAGGCCTGGGTAGTAGGAATTGAGATCCAGGCGGTAAGCATCGAGATACTGCTCATACGCTTCCATCAGTAGTGGCGAATCGATCGCGTTCCGGGCTTTGTCTTCAGCGGAGACAGCCTTTGACCACGAGCGCGTCCAGCGATCCTTCTTATTGCGTCCGAGCTGGCCGTGAATTTCTGCGCGATCGGCTGGTTCAGTCGCGACCGTGAGCGCGCGCTCGAGCGCTTGGCCTGAACTGGTGAGATCATCGAGGCGCTGATATATGTTGGCGAGCGCGGTGTTGGCTTCCAGGTCGTAGTCGTCGAGTTCGCGCAGGCTTTCCCACGCAACTTTGGCCGCACCGTAGCGCTTGATAAGAAGCTGAGCGCGCCCGATGTTGCGCAGACCCGTAGATTCCCATGGAAAGCCTTCCGTTTCGAGACCGAGCAGAGTTAGTTTGCGGCCGTCCTTGTCTTTCTCTGCGCGCTGCACTTCTTCGCCGAAACCGAGTGGAACCGGGATGAAGCTTTCCTTCGGCTGAGGCTCGAGGTTAGGCAGCGAGAGGAATACGGGGCTGTCCTGGCGATTGCTGGCAACGGTTTCGCGAAGTGCTTGCGTTAGCTTATCAAGGGATGCACCAGGCTTGGCGGGATCGTATTCCAAATAGCGATCGGTCTTCAGATCGAAGGGGACATCGACCTCCTTGAGTTCCTCAACCGTCTGCGGACGCGGGAGTTTGGCGCGGATAAGAAAGGTCCGCTTCTCCTGGAGCGCATGGCGGATGCCGAGCTCGTAAAACGCATTCGGATTGTTGGTTGTGATGTCGGCGATAACGAGGTCGGCAATCAGCAACTGCTGAAACATGTCTGTGCGGATGTTCCCGGCCTCAAGAATCTCGCCGGTGGTTCTGCCTTCGGCGGGGATGTTCTCAAGCGCAGGCCCGACGAGATTCTCTTCGACTTCGTCGAAGTCGATGCCTTTGCGTATGCCGAACGGACGGATGATGAATGCTCTCACAGTCCACCTGTCCTTTCCTGGAGGAAAGCAGTAGTTTACAACTCCTAACAAATGCAACGGAAGCCGATATTGGAGTCTTATCTAAGGCGCTTAGCTTGCGCGGTTTCAAATCATGGATGTCCCGCATCGCCTGGCAGGCGCAGTAGCCAGTGACGACCTGCCCAAGCCATCGCCGTCTAGTGTATCTTCAAAAAGGTGATGGCCTACAACGCCTTCATCTCGTACAGTCACACAGCCGATGTTACCTTGGCTGGCGCCCTCCAGTCGGCTCTGCATTCTTTTGCCAAACCCTGGTACAAGCTGCGGGCTTTGCATGTTTTTCGCGATCAAACCAACCTCGCGGTAAATCCTGCTCTTTGGTCTAGTATTCGCGAGGCGATCGATCAATCTTTGTTTTTCGTTCTGCTTGCTTCGCCGGAGGCAGCCGCCTCACCCTGGGTTGCGAAGGAGGCCGAGTATTGGATCGGCAGAAACGGCACGGCGCGGGTCCTCCTCGTTCTTACCGGCGGCACTTTGAAGTGGGATCATCTCGCCGCCTCCTTCACCGCCGAGCACAGCAATGCTCTCCCGCCAGGCCTTTTACATGCCTTTCCCGAGGAACCTCTTTTCCTTGATCTTCGCTGGACTCGGGACGGCTCCGCCCGCCTCAGCATGCGCGAACCGCGCTTTCACGAAGCCGTGCTGCAACTCGCCGCTACCTTGCACAATCGGCCCAAAGACGAACTCGACGGGGCAGATATTGAGAACCGGCGCCGAACCCGACGGCTCGTCGCTTCGGTTGTTATCAGCCTTCTTCTGATCGCACTCTTCGCCCTGTATCAATTTCGCGTCAGCCACAACGAGTCTGTCGACAACCTTGCCAAAACCCTGGCCACAAGCTCGGCCAAAGTTCTCGCCGATAGTCCGGATCGGGCTCGAGAGGCCGCGCTTCTGGCTATCGAATCGAATCGCCTCTATCCATCCTTCGAAGCAAATCAAGCGTTGCGGAGTGCAGTTTCTCTGTTGCCGGCGGGCGAGCAATTGTACGCACCGGATCCGGGCGCAGACGAACGTGTTCGTGACCTGGCATTTTCTCCCGACGGCGCCACGCTCGCCGTTTCGCGCGATGACGGTTCCACCCAGCTCTTTGATGTTGCGAACCACAAACCTATCGGATTCTTTGTGCCGGACGAACAGCCCGCTGCCCACATTGAACTTTCCGGCGACCCTCAAGGTATTTCGCCGGACAACAATTCGGCTGTTTCCGTGGCCTTCAACTCCTCCGGCTCGCTGCTCGCCACCGGCACCCACGATGGCATCGCTCATGTCTGGGCCGTGCCCGGCGGGCGCGAAGTGTTGCGCATCGTCCACACTGCTCCTGTCTCCCAATTGGCATTCCATCCCAAAGCCAATCAACTGGTGACCGCAAGTGATGATGGCCATGTGCGTATTTTCGATGTCGCTCACGCAACCCTGGTGACCGATTTCAAATGTCCGGATAAAACTGTTTCCGTTTCCTTCAACCCCAATGGTGACATGATCGCGGCGCTGTCTTCAGAGGGTGTGGTCTCTGTCCTTGACGTGGTGCATCGAAAAATTCTTCAGCACCTGGGCCGGGGTGAAGCTGGCTTCAACCTGGCCTTCAGTGCCGATGGCAAGCGCCTGGCGGTTGCCACCGGCGATTACGCCTCGGTTTGGGATGTAACCACGGGCCGGCAATTGTTAAAAGCAACCCATGCGGCCTCGTCCGAGACCCTCACTCCGTCGCAATGGATCTACAATGCCGCCATAACCTCCGATGGGAAGCTGCTGGCGTACGCGGCGAGCGGCGACAGGACTGCGCATGTATGGAATGTCGAGACTGGCCGCCTAATTCTTGAACTCAAACATGATTCCGCTGTTGCGGCCGTGGCGTTCAACGCGGATGGAACAAAATTGGGAACCGGCTCATACGACGGCACGGCGCGCGTCTGGGAGTTGCCGTCTGGAAGGGAGCTGGAGCGCGCCGCGCTGACTGGTGGCGCCGAAGTTGTCGCTTTCAGCAAGGCTAGCGGCCGCTTCGCGGCCGGCGGCTCCGAGGGTCCGGTTCTCGTCTCAGAGACGCGCCGCGCCGACCGCCCCGCCTACTTCGATGTGCTCTCTGACGTCCGCAGCGTTGCCTTCAGCCCGGATGGCCAGCGCGTCGCCATTGCCAGCAGGTCAGCGCATTGGTTATCCCTGGTGCGCATAGCAGACCTCAGTGGGAAAACTCTGCGCGAGATCGAGTTCCCAGGCGCTCCCGCCACCGACAAATTGTTTTTCCCCGATCCGAATGAAGTGATTGCCCAGTGGAGCAATAAGCTTTTTCTGTTAACCATCGATCCGCCTTCGGCAACTCCATTACCTGATCTTCCCGGAGATATCCGCATCGAGCAATCTGGTAAGTGGCTTGCTAGCCAACGAGACGGCGTCACCCGGCTGTATACCTTGCCCGGGGTTCGGCCTGCCGCATCTCTTGACGGTCCGTCTTCCACTTTGCTGCGCAGCGCGGACAATGGCAGATTGTTGGCCTTCGAGACCAGCCAACCACCCAACCAATCCTTTGTAGATATCTGGAGCCTGGCCAGCAAAGCCCGGGTCAGTCGCATTGCAATGCCCGCCGAATTGAATCGCCTTGCCTTCAACTCGGCCGGCACAATCCTATTCACGGCGCAAAGCGAAAACCTGCAAGCGTGGGATGTCCCATCGGGCAAGCGACGTTTCTCACTTACCTCCAGTGGCGGTATCGACCTGATTGTTCCCGATCCTTCCTCTAAGTCCCTGGCTACGGTTACTCATGGACGTCTGACGGTATGGGACGCCACGAATGGCGCTCGTCTGGCTGAGCTTCCTGAAACGGGGTACCTCCGCTCGGCCGCGTTTAGCCCCGACGGCCGCTACCTGTTAACCGGATACGATGAAAACGCCGCGGCGCTTTGGCTGTGGCGTTCCGATGATCTGCGCGATCAGGCCTGTGCTCGCATCGCTCTCAACTTGTCTCCCGATGAGTGGAAGCGTTATTTGCCTAAACAACCCTATCACCAAACCTGTCCCAATTTACCCGCCCACTAAATTCACCTCGCGAACATGCAAGCGGGACGCAGTTCCTCGAAGCCCGGACCTCGAAGGCGGATATTGAAGGATGGTACTTCGACCGGCCACAGTACTAGAGCTGGCCCCGGGCTCATGCCGGGAGTTGGTGCACGCTGCGAGTCATCTTCAAAGAGCGCAGGTAGTCATCAATGAGCATGCCGAGCGCGTCGCGTTGAGATGCCAATCGCACGTTCAATGTCCGGAAGTACACCGGAAGCTGGTCGAGGCGAGCTGCGTCGCGAGTATAGATCAGTGGCGTCACGCCGCGACCGTGCGCATAACCAATTTCGTACATGACGTTTTCATTAAGGACTGTGATATCGGCGATTAGGGCTGAGGATGTTTGTATAGCGTCGGCGAAGCTGGTGTAAATCGCGTCGCTTCTGGGTAGACGATCCAGACGAACCGGAATCATGTGGCGGGCAACGGCCGGCTCGATCAACGACGTGTAGAGAGTTTCGTGTTGGTTATCGTATGGGAGCAGGACCAGGCACTTCCCAATTTTCGCAGTTCGAAAGAGGTCGACGACTGCGCTGGCAGCCGTATCCGGATTACTGATTATCGCTTTGGACACATCGTCGAGACACCGATCGAGCGCTCCTGGATCGAAACTGGCGCCTATCCTTTCCCGGTACTTGACCAGGAGGTCTCTCGAATCCCCACCGGCGTCAGGAATCGGAAGCACTGGAACGCCAAGCTCCAACGCCTGCTCCACCACGACTTCGGTGTGCTGTTTACCGGAAATTGTCACCACCATATCGACGCTGGCAACCATGGCCAGGCGCCGCCCCAGTGGCGTTCGTCCTTTCATCACCTTCACGGTGACGCAATCCTTTTCGGTCATTCGAACCGCACCGTCGATGTCGGGCCGGATGTCCAAGCTGGGTTCAGGAATCCATGCCTCGTAGCAATCCTTCAGGTCAATACGATGTTCGTTGGAATAGCGGCGAGCTCCCGTGAGGGCGGCATAGTCAGTAGATACAGCTTTCGGGCTTCGGTTCGAATGTAGAAAGCCGCCGGTGATGATCACCGAGGGCATCGAGTCAAGGATCCTGTAGGCGAGAGCTGAGACGAATCCCTCGGGCATTCCTTGCAGATCGGTCCCCCCGTAGAGGCACACTCGCACCCTTCTCATTTGCCAATCTCGTTCGAGATTATGTCAGCTGCGGTGTACTGAAGTCCACTAGCTAGCGATGCATCGAAGTGCGGCGTGTCGGTCACTTCTGACAAGACACCGATCCCGATCTGCTTCAACGGTCAAGTGCCGGCAGGGCTCCAATCCCTGCTCAATTCGGCTTCTGGCTCATCATCCATCATTTCGGTAACCGATTCGGACCGTGCCAGCGCCCCAGCCTCGGCCCTCGTGCGTCTTGAACGGTCCTCCGCAGAACAGCTCAGCTGGCTCCAGTCCCGAGCAGATTACCAAAACATCCGGCAACATCTCGCCCGAGCGCGCGCAAGTCTCACCCATTGCGGCCCGTATCCCCCGGGAAACGTGGGCCCCAGTCGATTGGCTTGAATAACATACCGCAATGCTAAAAGCAGTGAATGATAAAGGACGCCCTCACCCTATGACCGCCGCGTCCTGATTCACGTGCACCACCTTCGCCGGGGGGAATCCGTTGAAATAGGTGCTGCTGGCGCCGGCATAAGCGCCTATATTTTCCGCGTAAACCAACTCGCCGATCTCCAGATCGGGCAGCTCCTCGGTCATGCTTAGGGTATCGAGCGCGTCGCAAGTGGGGCCAAAGACGGAGCAAATTTGCGTGGGAGCCTTTTTGAAACTCTTCAACGGGTACAGGGCGTGGTCAAAGATGATGCCGCTGAATGTTTGATAGACACCATCATCCAGGTAATAGGAAAGCTTGCCGCCGCGGACGGCCTTACCGATGATCTTAGCCACCGAGGTAGCGGCGGAAGCGATCAGGAAACGACCCGGCTCAGCCAGGATCTCAATCGGCTGGGGAAAAAGACGGTCCAGTTCGGCGTTGATCACTTTGGCAACCCTGGTGAAGGGAGGCACAGTAGCATCGTAGTGAGCAGGGAAGCCACCGCCGATATCGATAAGCTTGAGATCGAACCCACGTGTCCTGGCTTCCTCGAAGATGCCGGCAGCTAAGTGAAGCGCCTGGACGTAGGTCTGTGGGTTGGTGCACTGGCTGCCAACGTGGAAGCTCAGCCCTTCCACCTCTAGCTTGTTATTGTGAGCGAAGGCGATCAGGTCGACCGACTCGCCGGGAAGCGCGCCGAATTTGCTGGAAAGCTCGACCACCGATCCGGTATTGGGAACGCGCACCCGCAGCACCAGTCCCGCGTGCGGAGCATACCGGGCGATCTTCATGACCTCTTCGTAGTTGTCGTAGGTCACTAACGGTTTGTACGGCTCCAGCAGTTGGAGTGTTTCAATGGCTTTGATCGGGTTGGCGTAAATAATGCGATCCCAGATGTAGTCCTGCCGCTCTTTGTCCGGAAGGTGCTCAATGTTCTTGTGAACGGTCAAAAACTCCGCCATGCTGGCGACGTCGAAACTAGCTCCGGCGTCGTACAAAGTCTTCACGATCGCAGGATCGGCGTTTGCCTTAACCGCATAGTAGGCCTGCACGCGCGGCAGGTACTTGCGGAATTGCGCCAGGTTTTCCCGCAGCACCTTGTGGTCCACCACGATGAGCGGGGTGCCGTGCGTTTTGGCCAGTTGGAGGAGTGTTCTTTGGTCCATGGTTGATTGTGTTTCGCGCAGCGGTTCAGTCGCCTTCCGTGATTAGAAAATTTTTGAACTGCCACGGGTCAGAGAGGTCGAGCTGCGGCTTGTTATATCCGTGGAACGGGTTGACGTAGTGCTTCAGCGGGGTCCAATCCGAAGCTACGGAAACGAACTTGCCCAGGTAGGGTTTGCTGATACCCAACACATAGTCATGGGGCAAATCGTCAGGTACCGAGACGCCGCGGCGTGGATTTTCGATCATCCACATGCAAGCGGCAACCACCGAAATGGCGACCTGCATAGTCGTAGCGTTCTGGTGGGGGACCAGGCGGCGCGCCTCCTCAATATCGAGATCGGTTCCGCACCACCACGACTGGTAAGGGTGGCCCATCACCAACGCCCCCAGAATGTCGGCTCCGCTGGTGATCTCGTCGGTCATGATACGCACGCGCTCTTGCAACTCGTAGTCGCGCCCACGCAGCTCGTAGAGCGAAGCAATGGCGGCGTCACACGGGCAATAAGCATAGTGGGCTGTGGGCCGGTAGATCACCTTACCGTCTTCCCAAACGGTGAGTTTTTCGGTGATAGTAAACGCTTCGCCGTGGCGCACGATCATGCCGACAATGTTGTGATCCGGGGGCACCCAACTGGCGACGAAGGTGTTCATCCCCATACGCGCCAGGGCTATCTGGGCCTTCGGCCCCTCGGAATGCTCGTAGGCGAAAGCCGGCAGCTCTTTTTCATGAGTGCCCCAACCCAGCTCGGCCGTGGTCGTTCCCTCCTCGCGGAACCCCTCAACGCTCCAGGTATTGACGAACTCGTTCACCTGTTTGGGCTGATTGGTGATCTGCGTGTCGCGCTCGCTGCAATGAATCACTTTGACGCCCAGTTGGTGCGCCAGGTGGTTGAATTCTCGCGCCTTCGCATGGGTGCCGATCTTCTCTGCCTGGGGCCCGGGGAATTTCTTTTCCGCAAGTGCCCGGTCCGCAATCTCCAGCAGAGCGTGCTTGGTGAAATGGCTGATCAGTCCTGGGTTCGCCCCGTGTTCCACCACCGCGGTCGGCCCCGGCTCGCTCCACGTTTCTATCATCCGCCGCAGCCTCACGTGGCGCCAGTGGAGGGTTCGCTCGGTAGGGTGCTTGTTTGCGGCTCCGGCGTAAGGATCCCAGACTTCCACCGACGTGTTGATGTAAAGGACGCCCCGGTCGTGGCACCACTGCAGGATTTCGCAACAATCAATATTCCACGCCAGATCGATGAGCAGTCCTCCGGGCGGGAGAAACCGGCCCAGCAGACTCCCCAGGTTTTCCGGCGCCACGCGATCCCGGACGAAGGTCACGCCCTGCTCAATCCAGGGCTTTAGGGCCGCCTCGTTCGGGTCAAAGTCAAGGATGGTGATGTGGGTGGGGTCGATGCTGACATGTTTGAGCAGAATGGGCAGCGTGCAACGCGCCACCGCGCCAAAACCGATAATCAAGACTTTATTGGAAAATGTGAGCATTATGTTTTGCCGGTGTGCCAGCCGGAGCTAATCCAGGTTTGCAACCGGGAACCGTACGGGTCTGGCGTCGACAAAGGACTCAAGATACCGGCGGGGGATGGCTGCCCAGCCACAGTAACAGTGGATTGTTACAATCTCGTTAGTCCCTGGCCGATCCGAGCGACGGCTCAGGAGTTGGCAGCCGGGGCTGAAACCAACCCGAAACGGCGTTCACGCAGCTTTGGCGGGCCTCAGCCTGGGATGCTTCCTGGAGCTTGACTTGGCCGGATATCCGATCGACGGCACGGATCGGGCAGAAAAAATAAACGCTCGATTAGAGACTGCGAAGGGCGGTCATAAAGTTTTCGATCTTGCGGTTCGACGAGGTTTTACCGGATTTAAGGTTACGCTCAATGCATAATCCGGAAAAGAAGGACAGCACCATCTCGGCAATTGCAGAAGCAGCCATCTTGGGCTTCTCCGCCTCGATGTTCATGGCAAGAAGACGCTGCAACAGCGCCCGATTCTCCGCCACGACTCGATAAGCCTCAGCTGGAAGGATAGCGAACTCCCGCATAGAGTTGACGGAAAAGCACCCCTGCTGTTCTCCCTTGTTAAGAGGACCATTCTTAAGAAAACTCTCGACGTTTTTCCAGCCAAGAGGCTCCCGGGTGAGAAATCCTCTCTTCTCCTGGCTCTCAAGATAGTGCCGCAGGCACGCTACAAAGAGATCTTCCTTGTCCCGGAACTCGGTGTACAGCCCTGACTTGTTCACGCCTGTGGCTCGTTCCAGTTCCTGAAGGCTCGTGTCCGCGAACCCGTGCTTCCAGAAGACAGGCATCGCCTTCTCCAGCACTTCCTCCCGGCTAAAGTTCTTTGGGCGCCCCATAGACATATTATCCGATAAAGAACTAAATAGTTCAATATGTATGCATCCTGGCTGCGCCTCGATCATCGTATAGAACTGAATGGTTCATAACCATCCGGCACGGCCGGGCAAGATCGCAGCCGAATCGGCGTCGAGAATTGTTCCGAAATGCAAAGGAGACTTATGTCTAAGTTAGCGAAGAAAGTAGCACTTGTTACCGGCGGTTCCCGGGGCATTGGCGCAGCCATTGCGAAGCGCTTGGCCGCCGATGGAGCGAGCGTAGCCATTACGTATGCGAAGGACGCGAGCGCAGCCTCGGCGGTGGTCAAAGCGATTGAACTCGACGGCGGAAAAGCCATCGCCATCCAGGCAGACGCGGCCAACGTCGAAGCAGTCAAGGGTGCTGTCGAAAAGGCGGTCTCGGCCTTCGGGCGGCTTGATGTGCTTGTGAACAACGCCGGCACGGCTATTCCGAAACCGTTCGAGGAGTCGACGCAGGAGGAGATGGATCGCGTGCTCGACATCAACGTTCGCGGTGTATTCGCCACCACGCAGGCGGCGCTGAAGCACATGAAGAATGGCGGCCGCATCATCATGGTCGGTTCGGCCGTGGGCGAGCGTGCGGTTGCGCCCGGTCTCGTGCCCTACGCGGCCACGAAGGGAGCCGTCAAGATGTTTACCCAAGCACTATCCAGAGAGGTCGGGAGCCGTGGCATTACGGTCAACAACGTCCAGCCAGGTCCGATCGACACGGATTTGAATCCCGCCTCGGGTGATTGGGCGGTTCCACAAAAGGCCGCAACAGCGCTCGACCGCTATGGGCACGTAGATGAGATCGCTGCGATGGTGGCGTTTGTTGCCGGTCCGGAGTCCTCCTACATCACCGGGGCGAATCTTACCGTGGATGGCGGAATGAACGCTTGAAGCAACGCGCGCCCAGTCAATGGGCGTTACGACAGATGCATCTGTGCTGACCTGGTTGAGAGCCGGCGATCTAAGGGAGCCGGCTCTCCCTCGACTTGACGGGCACTCGTCTTATCCGTTAGCTGACTGGCAGGAGAGAAAACGGTGAATACACTGCAAAACAAAACTGCGCTTGTGACCGGCGCATCAAGAGGAATTGGCCGCGCGACGGCAGCGGCGCTTGCTGAGGCCGGGGCGCACGTCCTGGTTCACTATGGCCGCTCCGCGCAGGAAGCGGAATCTCTGGTCGCCGAGATCCAAACCAAAGGTGGACACGCCGATGCAATTTCGGCCGATCTAGGAAGCCCGGACGGCGCTTCGTTGCTCGCCAAACAGGTGCGCGCCATCGTCGGCGATCGATTGGATGTGCTTGTACTCAACGCCGGAATCAGCAAGGCGGCACGCATCGCGGATCACACGGTCGAGGATTTTGACAGCCTCTTTGCGACCAACGTCCGAGGCCCGTTCTTCCTGGTACAGCAACTCCTGCCGGTTCTCGTGGAGGGTTCAAGCATTGTGGCTATCTCTTCCCTCGTATCCCGTACGGTGGTGGGCAAGCCCGGTCTGGAAAATCCTTCGATTCTTGCCTACGCCTCTACCAAAGGGGCGCTTGAGACTCTGGTCAGGAACTGGGCCGCCATACTCGGGCCCAGGGGCATCCGCGTAAACGCTGTCGCTCCTGGCGTTATCGACACGGATATGTCGAATTTCACGAAAACAGAAGCAGGACGCGAGGCCGCGTTGGGCATGCAGGCATTGAAGCGGCTCGGCAAACCTGAGGATGTTGCCGATGTAGTCGCTTTCGTTGCGTCCGATGCGGCGCGCTGGATCACGGGCGCCAGTATTCCCGTCGATGGCGGTTCGAAGCTCTAACAGGCAACGCGGGGAACGCGATCTCAAGCACTTTCAGTCGATCTATGCAGGAGTTTATGTGATGTCAAATCAGCCGCTGTTCACACCATATCGGATGGAAGACCTCGACCTTCCCAACCGCATCGTCATGGCGCCTCTCACCCGGATGCGCGCGCAATCGCACAATCATGTGCCCACGGCCTTGCAAGCGGAGTATTATGCGCAACGTGCTTCGGCCGGGCTCATCATCACCGAGGCCACCGCGATTAGCCCGGAAGGATTCGGCTGGGCCGATACACCAGGACTGTGGACGAAAGAGCAGGTCGGCGGATGGCGGCGCGTTACGGATGCCGTCCATGCGGCAGGCGGTCGCATCATGGCCCAACTCTGGCACACGGGCGCAATCTCGCATCCGGAACTACTGGACGGCGCGCAGCCCGTGTCTGCATCGAACGTCGATCCAGGCCAGATCTCGGTCACGCGGACAGGAAGGAAGCCCACGGTAACACCGCGGCCTCTGACGAAGCAGGAGATTCAAGGTACGGTAGCCGACTTCGGGCGGGCTGCGCACAATGCGTTAGTGGCACGCTTCGATGGCGTACAGATCCTTGCCAATTATCTTTACCTGATCCCTCAGTTCCTTAATGCGACGACCAACCTTCGCAAGGACGAATACGGGGGAAGTCTGGAAAACCGCTCGCGGTTCCTCTTCGAAGTGGTCGATGCGGTCCTCAACGAGGTGGATGCAAAGCGGGTCGGCGTCAAGATCAGCCCGATGCACGAGGGTGGCGCGTTCGCAGCCAACGACGAAACGCTACCCGTCACCGAATACGCAATTCAGAAACTGAGTACCTACAGTCTTTCGCATTTGTTGCTCATGGGCAATACCACCGACTTTTCCGGTACTCCCCTGGAGAAATTGGCCGATGATGGCATGTTCCGTCATTTCCGTCCTCTCTACAAAGGCACACTCATCGCGAATGTGAAGATGGATCGTGATCGCGGCAATCGCCTTATCGCGGAAGGTCTGGCAGATCTGGTGGCGTTCGGCCGTCCCTATATCGCAAATCCCGACCTCGTCCAGAGGTTCGCCGAGAATGTCCCTCTTGCTGAGGTTGATTGGGAAACCGTGTATGCCTCGGGGCCACACGGCTATTCCGATTACCCAACCTACCAATCATCGTAAGAAAGCCCAGGAGCTGAACATGCCAAAGACAACACCCGAACTGAACAAGGCGATCGTTCTGAAAGCCTTCGATACTCTCTTCAACGAACGCGACTACGCGGAAGCAGAACGTTTCTGGTCGCCGAGGTACATTCAGCACAGCGCGCACATCGCGCCAGGACGCGAGGGACTGTTCGCTCTGGTCCGCTCCGCGCCAGATACGTTGCGCTATGAAAACCAGCGCATCATCGCAGAAGGGGATTACGTCATCGCGCACGGCCGTTTTTCAGGAAACGGAAGGCCCGCGGCTTGGATTGCCGCCGACATTATCCGATTCGAAGACGGTCTGCTGGCAGAGCACTGGGATGTATTGCAAGACGAAGCCACACAGGAAGAGTCCGTCAGCGGCCTTCCCATGTTTGGTGATCGCTTCCCCTCGTAACGATTCGTCTTGGCTGTGCCCACTCAGCAAGAAAGCTGAATACTGTGACCGACCTGGTTTATGCCGCCTACGCTGAGAGGCCGACCATGGCTGAAACCGTAGAGCCCAATGCCAGGATGCTGACCAATACACTGGAAGCCCTCGCGCCGCGGAATGTAGAGTCTCGATTCTGGGCGCTTCTCTTTTGATCGTTGTCGTCGCGCGGTAGCGTGCCTGATGCCCGCGCGGCGCGCCTCTTCCGTTGATCCCATGACAGCCTTGCGCTGCGAATAGGACTACTTATCTGGGGGTCCAGCCCCGCCGATCACCAAACGGTGGTGCGGAGCCTTGTAGAAGGTCGCCGGGCCCTCGACCCCACCGGCCACAGCCGTGATAGACTCTTAGCCCACTAACGCCTGCGGGGCAATCCTCGGGTCCAAGCAAGTGCATGCATGCAGGTAGCTCGCCGCCATAGCGAAGACTTCGAAGGAGAGTAAGTTATGGTTAGTCTCATCAAGCGTACGACTGTGAATGTCGCGCGTGCTGCGACCACGGCTGCGCCGATGGCCACGCTCGCATTGTTGGTCGCTTTCGGTGCAACTCGTGCAGTGGCTTCGATTGTCGTTGACCCGAATACAACACCGTGCGTTTCAGCCACGACACACTACACGACGATTCAGGCCGCGGTAAGCGCTGCAGCGTCGGGTGCCACAATCCAGGTCTGCCCGGCGAACTACGCCGAGCAGGTTACGATTGCTACGCCGCTCACGTTGAAGGGTGTCACAAACACCACCGGGAACACCGGCGCCGCCGTTGTGACGATACCGAATAACACGTTTTCGGGCGCGTACACGCAGATTGTCATTAATGCGACAGGCGTCACTCTGACCGATATTGGTGTCGACGGCACCAACTCGCTCAGCAGCTGCTCTTCCGCAACTCTAACCGGATCATGTTGGACTCGGGATCGTCGGGAACCCTCAAGGATGTCGTGCTCAGGAATCACAATATCAGCAACGGAAGCGGCGGCTACTGTGGGACTGGCACCCCCATTTACGCGAATGGCGCAACCAGTGTGACCATCACCGAGTCGAGCGTTCGCAATTTTGACGCCACAGGGATTTATCTAACAGCAACCTCCACCGCCACGGTCAAAACGACCACGGTTGCGCCCATCAGCTCAGGCAGTAACTGTATCTATGCGAACGCCGAGACGGTCGTAGTCAGCAACAACTCGGTGGCCGGCTACAGCTACGGCCTGTATGTCACGAGCACCACGCAAGGTACCGTGTCGGGCAACACCGTCCACGGCGGCGTCAACGGTGTGGCCGGCATCTTTTGTTTCCCCGTCTGTACCGGCCTGACCGTGTCCGGCAACTTGGTCTTCGACACATACACTGGGTTAAGCATGAAGACGTCCGGTGAGGTTGGCGGGGTCACGTTCCAGAACAACGACATTTACGGTACAACGAACGGCCTATACCTCTTCCTTCAGCCTGGTAACACTATAAGTAACAATACGATCACGGACGCTCAGGTCGGCGTCAATGGCGCTTCCGGCAACACGCTCAGCGGCAACACCTACAGGACAGTCACAACGCTGACACAGTAGATGCACTAACCCGAGGAGGACGGACTAACCCCGTAATCAAAGATATAGTGGTTAGTCCGTCTGTCCTGTTTTTTCCCCGTCTGTCCTGTTTTTTCCCCGCTTCAGCAGAATCTGATAATCTGATTTTGTGAAAAGGATAGCGATCACTGTCACGGAAGCGGCGCGCAATTTCGCCGACTGCATCAATCGCGTCCGTTACCAGGACGTCTCCTTCGTGCTGCTCAAGAATGGCGCCGCGGTCGCCGAGATTGTGCCGAACAACGAGAAGATCTGTACCGGGCGAGATCTCGCCGCGATTTTGAGCACGGCCCGGTTGTAACGGTCCTCTGTGGAGCTCCCCGAAGCATCCGTTTTGCATCCGTCGTTGTTTCTTTAGCGTACCCCCGTCTGTCCACGAAACCCTCCTCCGAAACCCTCCATGGCTGCGCTCCGAAGCGAGTGAATGATTTCCTGGTTTCTGGATTCCGTTGGCTTCAGTAGAAGTAAGCTGGACTTGTTGCGATCGGTCCTGGAGCCGGAGGCGATCCCTCCTCTCCTGGCGGGATTCCGCAGAGTTTGCGCAATCATGCGTTGGCCAACAGGGAGAACCTCCACCGTAGGGTTGGGTAAGCTCCCCATCGAACGGTGCAGGACAATCTTCGACTTAACAATTACTGTTCATCCGTGCAGGCCGCCGAACGCTTTCTTCCCCTGAATGTGAGCGAGACCCCTGCTGCTGGCGTTCCCCCGCCAGAATTCTGTAATGCGCGGAGCCTCTGACGATGCGGCACATTCTCTGGCGCACAGGTCACAGCGATCCATTTCAACGCGATGTCACGCCAACTACCGGCGTCGCTCTGCTTGTCGGGCCAAATCTTCCAGGAGACTCGAAAACCACATGAAGATCGTTTGCAATGTGCTCGTATTTGTAGTGCTTGCTTGCCTCAATTCCTCTGCGCAGCAGATCACGGGGAACTTTCGCGGGACAGTGACAGACCCAAGCGGCGCTGTCATTTTGGGCGCCGAGGTAACAGCACAGCAGGCGGAAACGGCTCTGTCGCGCACGACGATCACCGACCGCAACGGTAACTACGTTCTTCTGGAACTTCCGGTCGGACACTATCGCCTGCATGTCGCAGCGAAAGGCTTTGAGGTATACGTGCAGGATGGCATCACGCTCAACGTGAACGAGACGGCTTCGGTCTCGCCACATCTCGCGGTCGGGTCGGAAAAGCAACAGGTGCTGGTGCGCGCCGATGCCGAGTTGATTGAGCCAACCGTCACCAGCATGGGCAAGGTTGTAGAGCAACGCGAATTGGAGGATCTGCCGCTGAACGGACGCAACTTCTCGCAACTTGGCTTGTTGCAGCCTGGGGTCGTTCCCTTGACGCCCGGGATAGCAGAAGCGGGCGGATCGCTCCGCAATGGACAGGCTTATGCGGTCAATGGCCAGCGACCCGAATCCAACAACTTTCTCATCGACGGCGCGAACAACGTCAACGGCGTCGATGGTGGATTCGTCCTCAAGCCGCCGATAGACGCGATCAGCGAGTTCCGCATCATCACGCATAGCGCCAATGCCGAGTTCGGAAACGCGCTGGGATCGACGACGAACATCATCACGCGCTCGGGCACGAACCAGATCCACGGGACGTTGTGGGAGTTCCTGCGCAACGACGATTTGGATGCCAACAATTATTTCGCCCTGTCGAAGGAGCCGCTGAAACAAAACCAGTTTGGCGCCGCGGCCGGTGGGCCGATCAAAAAGGATAAGACGTTCGTCTTCGGCTTCTATGAAGGTTTCCGCAATCGTCAGGGGGAGACAGCTCTTACCACAGTGCCGTCGGTAAAGCAGCGTACCGGCGACTTCTCTGAACTCTGCCCGGAAGGCTTCACGGAGGGCTTCTGCAATAATCCGGCGAACCAGCTTTTTAACGTCTTTGCCAATGCACCGTACCCGAATAACCAGGTGCCGCAGACTCAGTTCAACGCGGTCTCACAAAACCTGCTGGCCTTCTTTCCGCTTCCTAACGACGGCACGAATCTGTTCTCCACCACGCAAACCTTCAGCAATAACACCGATCAGTTCGGCATCAAGGTCGACCATTACCTCGATCCGAGCGACACTCTGACCTTCCGATACATGTTCAACCAACTGTCCCAGGTCGATCCGCTATCGCCGGGCGGCGCCAGTGTGCCTGGCTTCCCGGTCGGCGAAAACCAGCGCGCACAGAACTTCGTCGCGCAAGAAACACACACGTTTTCGCCGGCCGTCATCGCTGTTGCGCGATTCTCGTTTCTCCGTAACAAGTTCCTCTTCGGCGAGAGTGAGAACCATGAGTCGCCCTCAGATCTTGGATTTAAATACACCCCGAGTCTCGATATCGCTGCCGGACCGCCATTTATTCAGGTAAACGGCTATACCGAGGTAGGTGATCCGATCACCGGCCCGCGCAACACCTATGAAGATGTCTACGACTTGTCGGGATCGCTGAGCTGGGTGCGCGGCAAGCACGAGCTGAAATTCGGCGGCGGATACCAGCGCCAGCAGATCAATGTGCTGCAGGGGATCGCGAGCAACGGCTTCTTCGTATTCGCGCCGTTCCCCATCACAGATGCATTCGCCAGCTTCCTCACTGGGCAGGCCGTGGTCTTCCTGCAAGGCATCGGCGATTTCTCGCGCGGGATTCGCGGCAACAATGCGAACGGGTATGTGCAGGACACGTATAAGGTCACGCCGCATTTCACCGTCAATGCCGGACTGCGTTACGAGTTACCCGAACCCTATACCGAAATTCATAACCGGCTGTCGTTGTTTGAGCCGGGAAAGAAGTCCCGGGTTTTACCAGATGCGCCGGCGGGGTTGCTCTATCCGGGCGATCCCGGTGTGCCCGCGGGCTTGATCCCCACCGATATGAAGGCGTTTGCTCCGCGCCTTGGCGTTGCATGGGACCCCAGCCGTAATGGCAAGTTGCTGGTAACTGCGGCGTACGGCATCTTCTATGAGCCTTATTACACGGGCCAGGGTGGGCCCTTGCAGGCGCCGATCAGCGCGCCTCCCTTCCTGGGAACGCCGCAGGTAAGCTTGCCGGACTTCGCGGATCCGTTCAATGGCAATCCTCCGGCCGCAGGGACGTTCTCCCCTTCACTCACGAATCTGACTCTGTCGCCAACCTTGAAACTCCCTTACACCCAGGATTGGGACTTGAATGTGCAACAAGCGTTCGGGTCCGATTGGCTGTTTGAGATCGGATACGTCGGTACCAAGGGCACGCGCCTGCCGCGCTTTATTGAAGGAAATCCAGCGGTATTCGTTCCCGGATACGTGGACGGCCAGCCGATTTCGAATTCGAGCAATGCCGATCAGCGGCGGCTTTATTCCGGCTGCACGCTCGCTGATTCGCCGAGCAGTTGCGTGTTTTCCTCGACCGGCGAGATTGCGGGCATCGCCAACTCGTCGTACAACGCGATGGAAGCGTCGATGCGCAAACGGTTCAGCCACGGGCTGTCCTTCCTCGCGTCGTACACGTGGTCGAAGACGATCGACGACGTTTCGTCGTTTAACATCACCGGATCGGCGGCGAAGCCGGTCGCAGGCGAAAATGATCTCGCCCAGGATCCCTTCAATCTGGCAGCAGAGCGTGGCCTCTCGCTGTTCGACGCGCGCAACCGATTCGTTGGCAGCTATGAATGGGCGCTTCCGTTCTGGACGCAGGGGCAGAACTGGTACCAGTGGGCACTGGGTGGATGGCAGTTGAATGGCATTGCCACACTGATGAGCGGCACGCCGTTCACCGTCTTCGACTCAAATGACGTTGCGGCACAAGGCAGCGCGCCGGAGATCACTGGATTCTCCGCGCAGCGGCCCAATCTCATCGGCAACCCGAACAACGGGCCACGCTCGGTGGGCGCTTGGCTCAACGCCGGCGCTTTCCACCGGCTTGATCCCACAGCCAACGCCGGCCAATTCGGCACCGAAGGCCGCAACGTAAATCTCGGCCCTGCTTATGCCGACTGGGACTTCGCAGCGCTTAAGAATTTCAAGGTGACAGAATCGAAACAGTTGCAGTTCCGCGCGGAGTTGTTTGACGTCCTGAACCGCACAAATTTCCGGCTGCCCGATTCTGACATCAGTTCGCCGACGTTCAACCATATCCTTGAGGCGGAGTCTCCGCGCCAGGTGCAGTTTGCGTTGAAGTTCATGTTTTAGCAGGCGCTTACCGCGCCCCCTTGACCCTCGTGCGGCCGGCGGCCGGTGGAGGTCGCCTGGAGTCACTGGCCGGGTGGCAGTAAGGCATCGGGAGTTACCGATAACCGTTTCACTGGAACTTGGAATTCTCCCGAGGGCCCCGAGGCGAAGATCGCTCCTAAGGCAGTGCGATCCTGACCGGTTTCGAGTCTTGTCGGTCCTATTGACCAATTGGGGGAAAGCCAGGTGTCTCCCCGGGCTGTCGGTTTTTTGCTTTTTCCTCCGGCGGCATACTGTTGGAGCACGCAGCCGGCACATTTTTCATCTGCTTGGCAAAAACCTTATAGCTGATAGTCGCGGGCCGCAGCGTTACCCAGTAGCTGGTGGACGAAAGCAGAGGCTTCCTCTGCCTGAGCATCTGGTTCTCCATAATCTTTACGCCGCAGAGCAGGTTGTTCTCGGGTTGCAGGATGGTTCGGGCTGGGTCTTTTTCCGGTAACGTCCGATCGTGCTGCCAATTGAAATCGCATCCGTAGCGTTCCGCGTCCATGTACGCCAGTTGCAGCAACCCTTGCTGGCAGATCATCCGCTTGGTCACGGTGTCCACCTTGGCCACTTCGGGTTCAGTGTGGCGTACATCAGTGGTCGGCTTGAGCCCTGCCTCCGCCCCGGCCAGCGCCTGGAAGGTATAGGCCCAAAAAACGCGCTTATCGGGATCGCTCATGGAGGCAAATCGGGGGCAGTAGCTCCTTACTCCCCGCGCAATCCGCGGCGATAGCATTCCCGGCGATAACGCCCGCTCCACGGTCTCATCCCACTGCGGATCCCACGACGGCTCCCCCAGCTCTTGCTTTTTCACCGCAATCGGCGTCGGCGGGGCCGGTTTGAGCTGCGGGCGGGGAGGAGGCACAGACTCAATGACATTGGTGTGCAACAGGTGGAGCTCCACATCACATCGGACGCCGTTGATAGTGTGTTCGCTTGGCGCATGAAAATGAAACTGCACTAGTTGGTAGACGTCGGTCGGCTGCGATCCGACGTAAAGGTAGCTGGTGGGATCGTAGGGCACTTCGACATAGTGGCCGGTGTTTTCGATCTTCAGCGGCGTCGATTTGTACTTGAACAACGGAGCGGAAAAGCTCGCCGCAAGTGCGTTGTCGGGAACGATGTCGATCGGTGACTGCTTCATTCCGACCTCACTCATGATGCTGTCGCCGCACGTGGCATACGACGGCGTCACGGTGCCCCAGTGAAGGGGACCGATGGGCGAAGCGGGGTCGTGATTCCACGCTTGTGCCCAGGCAAGACCCAAGGAAGCCAAAACAGCCATCACCACTGCAAAGAGGTTCTTCATAACTCCTCCTTTTGAATTGAAATCCTCCTGTCTCAAACGAGGGCCCGTAGCGGCTGCGTGCCGACTTCGACATCGACTTGTGCAGAAGGGTTCTGATCGCGCCGCTCGCTCTGATGAGGCGACGCTTACGAAGTGCCTGAAAAGTCGCATTTTCGGTGAGCTGATCCAAAGTTCCGGCTCTTAAGCTGGCGCCCGATGCCGAGTCGCTGATCTTCCGTACGGAGCGCACCCTCATGTGCACCGAGCGGGCCATCGACCACTCTGAGTTGGCTGGCGCTGCCCCTGTGGCTCTCCCGAGCCATTACCACGCCAGTCGCTAGTCGAGATAAGTGACTATTAGGCAGCGCAAGATCCGTTGGATATTCTCATAGCGCCGGGGCCCAATTAGTTCGGCGCAACTGTATGACGCAAGAAAATGCTCCGCCTTCGGTCCACGCACTTTCCAGGTTCGGGAAGGCGCCTGCTCGGGCGGAGCAAAAAAAAACGCACATCAACCTTGGACCGCAGTGGCCTGGATCCAGTTTTACCTAAGCCAATACTCTGCGCCCGTGGTCATCACTGTGGGGTTCCACTCAAGCCAAAAAGAATGTCATGAACAAGGCGGTCGGTCACGATTTTCCACTCCGTGGGCATCGCGCCCGCTCCATCGTGATGCACACCTAGCACGATCTTGTTGCGCCAGAGTGCGAGAGGGCCATCGTTCGGTCGAGAATCAAACAACTCTGCAGGATCCATATGCGCTCCTCACATTCAGAATTGGACCTGAGCGACGATGGGTAAATCGTCTCCCACGGTGTGGTCAATACGTGCGATTGCCATGCCGACGGCGAGCAGTGGTAAGGGTGTGCCCGCTGCCACCCGATAGCAAATGAAACGGTTAACACGGACGCCGGCGTTGCTTGCAAAGCTATGCACGGTTCCGCAAATCATGGAAAACCTCCTGTAGCGACGGCTAGAAGGAAACCAGAAGCCGTCTCATCATGGCCGTTCTGTTTGTGTCTTCGACCGATCCCTGAGCGTTCAGAAACTCGTCCTGGGGTTTCGCCAGATGAGCCTAGTTAATCAGATGTAATCATTTGCTTGTGTCATGGAGTTGTAACCGGTTTGTCATATTAGTTGCGTATCGTGGCGAACTTACCGATAATCCCTGCGAGCAGCGGAAAGCCACGTGCCCGAGAAGTCGTTAGCCATTTGGCTCGCGTCGAATTGTCGATGGGCGCATTGACGTAAACCCAACCTAACAGGTATGCAGAGGATGGAGAAGCTACGTAAGACAGCCCTCAGAGAAAGTTCGCTACAATTACATCCTGTCATGCAAATCAATCGGTATGTACAGGCTGTTCTTGCCTCCCTTCTCACACTCGGACCGTCCCTAGCTTTCTCCCAGCCTCGGAGCGCTAGCGAGAATGTTGCCGTAGCCGACCTTGGCCCGAATTTGGTTGTGTTCACTACCAGCACTGGGAACGTTGTGGCCTCCGTTGGCCAGGATGGGGCCCTGCTCGTTGGCACCCCATCACTCGGAAGCACAGCCCAGATTAGTCGCATGCTCTCATTGCGGACCCGATCGCCACATAGGTACGTTGTCATCACGTCGGAGGACCCTGGCCGCAGCGAAGGGGACGCAGGCTGGCAAGCTCGCGGAGCTTTTGTCGCGATGCAGGAAAATGCTCTCGGTCGTTTCGGCGGGCACACCATGGGTGCACCCATGCCACTGCCGCAACATCTAATTCAGCTCGGCGTCGACCGGCCCCGCATCTCTTTCTCCGAAGTGCTTTCCTTCGATCTGAATCACGAAGCCATCCACTTCATCCATCAGCCGGGTGGCAGCGACGACGCCCAAGTCCTCGTGCATTTTCACATGGCCAACCTGCTGTACTTCGGAGAAGATTTTCCCGGCAACGGCTACCCGCATATTGACGTTGCTCATGGAGGAAATCTCGATGGCATCCTCAAGGCCGTGAACAGTTGGACAGACCCCAAGGTTCGAATCGTCCCCGTGCATGGCAAGGTCATGACCGGATCGGACGTAGACCCCTACTGCAAAATGCTGACCACTGTTCGTGACCGCGTACAGAAACTGGTACAGGAGGGTAAAACAGAGGAGCAGATTCTCGACGCGCGTCCAAGTTCCGACTTCGACTCCCGATGGGGACACGGCTCTGTCTCGCCCGCCGTTTTCGTTCGAGAGATCTATTCCGCAATAAAGGCGAATCAGCCCACCGCCTATCCTACGCACCCCTGATGAACGGAAAGATTCCCAGTTGGATCATGACTGTCTTGCAAGAGCAACCAACTCCACTATAGACGGTTAAGGCAACTAGGGACTGTTCACTAACAGTCGATAACGGACCGATGCGCCATCGAGCTGTTCTAAATGGACCAATGCCTTCAGCAAGTTGACGGAAAACCGTGTTCCGGAGGGGGCCCTTCAAAGGACTGCCTGCAAAGTCATGCGGGATGTCCGAATAGAGAACCGAACCACCTCTTTCTGTTCGCTTCCTAAAAGCCGACCAAACGGGAGCCCTCGATTCGTGGACTGATAGCCGTCCTCACTTCATGAGAAGAACGATCAACGTGGCGGCGGTCGCCAAATGAAGCAGGAAATGCGCAGTGTTTGGGACGATTCCATTGCGCGGCGGCAAGAAGGAATACGTTTTGCCGAACATGATTTGATAGCGAGCAGCTCGGTTCGGTTCCGGTCGGAAAAGGTAAGGTACCCACCAGGCGCGGATTTGCCCGATGCAGAGCATGCCATAGCTAATCACGAGCCAGTCGTAAAGCCAGTCGGGATACGGTCGTCTAAAGTGCAACAGGCTAAAGCATAGCCCGATGGTCCACGGTACGCTTTGAATGAGCGTCACAGTGACAAGACGGCGTCTCGTATCCTGGCTGCGTACTGCTGCGACATCGTTGAGGCGCCCAAGTGGAATCCAATCGTGCACCCAGAGAAAAAGAACCTGAAATACTTGGAGAGCGAGCAAAACCATCTCGATTTCGGGATTTGCCGGGAAATGCTGCTGTGCCATTCTCGCCCCTTAGGACCATTATGATCTCGACTACTCCGAAGTCACAGGCAACCAGGACGTATTCCCGAAATGCCTAAGAAGTCGCATCTCGCCATGTAAAATTGGCTCCGGATCGATTGCCGAGGGTGGGCAAGTTACCGAATAACCGCCCCGTTTTCAAGGAACTTCGTTGATCGGGTCACCGCGCAAGGTTTTGAAAGACTGCTGCGGGCCCCACTTGGCTACTCCTGGTTTGCTTTCGGCTCCCAGTAAAATGAGAACTCGTCCGACCACACGCCTTGAACGTTCCATCCCAACATCGGTTACTGTGACCAGGGCGGTTGGGCTGCGGCTTACCGTCGAAGTGGCTGACTAGGTCTCGTGGATGGAGCTGTCAGCGCAAGTTCGTAGATTCCGAAAGTGCCACTCCCGAGGAAAGTTAACCAGACAGGAGTGACCAACGAAAACAGATTGGAGTCAAACGCCACAGTCGCTTCCCAAGGGGGCATTTTCTTCTGTCCTGCTTTCTATAGGTCGACATACAATAGGTTGCTTCTTAATCGAAGCGGAAAATCCCGCCCTGTCTTTCGGAAAGAGGAACCTATGATCCGGAACCTTGATTACCAAACCAATGCCTTGACTCGTGTGAGCCGCCGGGCATCGCTGCCTTATATTGCAAAACTGTTGCTGGCCGCAACACTTTTGAGTTACGCGCCGGCGATGCGGGCGGCCAGCTCGTCCTATGATTACCAGGTCTTCGCCAAGACCGGAGACGTAATCGGGGACGTAACGCTTGACAGTATCAGCAGTGCGTTTCTGTCTGACGACGGGAGCGTGGTATTTATTGGCCGGTACAATTCCTGCTGCGAAGCTTTGTTTTTCAAACGCTCGGCGGCAGCCAGAGGGCAGATCCTGATCCGGCAAGGAGATTTGATTGACGGCCAGTCCATCTCTTTATTCGGGAGCGTCAAGCGAAATGACCGCGGCGAAATCGTATTCAGTGCCAATATCGGCGACGGCTCTTCCATTGGAATCTTCCGGCTGAAGTCCGCGGTGGCGCTTCCTGGAGAGACACTCGGCGGCATCGCTCTTACGAACCTTTCTGGGGACTTCGATCTGAACGATCCGCGCGAAATTGTGTTTGACGGGTACAGCGGCTCGCCACCCGCCGCCGCCGTGTATGGAATTTTTACGCCTGGCCGTGTCATTGTGCGATCGGGCGATGTGATCGACGGCCTTACGCTCCAGATTCTCGGGGAACCGACGCTCAGCAAAAACGGGTTGATTGCATTTACCTCCACGTTTGAAGATTCCGAGGGCCAGTTGGGGATCGGCGTTTTTACGCAGCATCGGCTCGTGATCAAGGTGGGAGATACGTTAGATGGCCTCCCGCTGCTTGGGCTCGGGGAAGCCATCATCAGTGAAAGAGGTGTCATTGGGATTGCCTTTGACTACTCCAACGGTCCAATCCGTCAAGCGTTCGCGGTCGGTGGCAAGATTGCCGTAAAGTCGGGAGATGTAATCGACGGCTTTACGATCGTCGGGCAGCCCGACGGAATTCCTTTTCCCGCCACCCTCAATGCGAACGGGGAAGTCCTCTTTACAACAGGCGCCATAAGTCCCGACGGAGCTCCCACATTCGCCTTGTTTACGCCGCACCACCTGGTGGCCGCGCCCGGCGATACGATCGAGGGACTTACGGCTCTAGGTGGTGTAAGTTCGGGTTCGATCAACGACGCCGGTCAGATCGCCTTCGACATCTTTCTGGACGCAGGGGACAGTCAGGCCGCGTTGATCGTTGCCACGCCCAATGTCCGATGAACCACAATGCCCGCACTGGATTTCGGTGAGTGTCGAGCTTAAGGCTGGCGTATTCAGCAGGAGGTAGACCTACCAGGGAAAGAGTCAGGACCCTGTAGCTGCTCTGGTAGCCAAGTCCCCCGTCATCGTTGTAGCGGCCACGTGGGCCAACATCTGCGGGGCGACCAGGCCTATGCTGCGCAAGCCGTGATGTCCGGCTACGAGCGCAATCAATGGCAAGTGGCTACCGGGATCTGATCATGTTTAGGCCAGGCTAACCTTCATACTACTGGACATTAAGGGTGTAGGTATTACTGGCCTTTAGGCTGCCCGACGTTGCGGTCATAGTGAAGTTATAGGTCCCAGGCGCTGTACCTGCGGGAGTACTATTCCCACCACATGCTGTCAGTCCCAACGAGCACAGAAGGAGCAGGCACCCAAAGAGAGTCCATATAGTCCTGCCCCTGCGCCGTATTACACCCAAGAATAGGAACGACCCAAATGTGAAGCCATACGCGATTCTGTGAATGCCCGTTCCCAGGTCCTGGACAGCCAGAGCCGCCGTTGTGCTTGCACCGGTATTCACAGTAAGGGAGCTGCTCGCTGGGGTGGTACCTGATACAGCCACAGTTGCGGGTGTGAAGCTGCAAGCGGCGCCTGCAGGCAGACCTGAACATGCCAGAGCAACCTGACCAGAGAAGCCCGCAGCGCCAGTCACACTGATTGGGGTGGTAACCGCCTGCCCGGACTTGACGGTCAACGTCGCACCACCGCCGCTGCCAGGTGTTGGCGTGAACGCAGCGTCGATCACTTGATTGATCGTTCCCGACGAAGCCTGCGTATTGGCATCGCCAGAGTAGGTCGCAGTAATTGTCTGCGTGCCGGGTGAGGTCAACGAGGTGGTCGTATAGGCTGCTGTGCCTCCGTTGAGCGCTACCGTGCCCAGGGTCGTGGACCCGGATGTGAAGATCACGTTGCCGGTGGGCGTAGGTCCAGTACCAGTTACGCTGGCGGTCATCGTCACGCTCTGACCGGCAAAACTGGGGTTGGCCGATGACGTGATAGCCGTGGCCGAGCTCGCCTGGCTCACGGTAACCGCAACTCCGGTTGAGGTATCCGTAGCATAGTTTGCATCGCCGGAGTACTGAGCTGTGATCGTGTGTGCTCCAACGCCTAACGAGGTAACGGAGAGCGTTGCCGAACCGCTGGGTAGCGGTTTGAAGACCGACGCCGGGGGCGGCGTGGCCGCCGGCAAAAAGAATACAAGAGAGGGAACCAGATTGCCGGGAAGGGTCATCGGCACGAGGGGAAAGGCTCCGACGACCGAGTCTTCTTCCAGTGACGGCGCGGGGAACAATGGGGACAACAGCGAAAATGTGCCATCTCCGTTGCCCAGCGCCAGTTGGCCGTTGCCAAAGATCAGATCGAGCTTTCCGTTCAAATTAAAGTCTTGGACCACCACGGCAGGAGTTTGGTAGTACTGATAGGGTCCCGAAAACGGTCCGGTGGCCAATGTCAGATAAAGTGGACTTTGAAAGCTGCCATCGCCATTACCCAGGAGAATGATCGCGTCCAGGTTTCCGAGGCTGTCAGCGAGCGTCAGGATGAGATCCTGCTTTCCGTCCCCGTTTACGTCCCCGGAGCCGGCGCCGTAGGCCCACGCCGTGCCGTTGTTGTTGGGTGGGTCTGGAACACTGACTGGCATAAAACTGCCGAAGGTACCGTCGCCGTTATTCAGAAGAGTGTCGACAACTGGATCCCCGCCAATATTCACTGCCGGGACCCACTGGGTTTGCGTGATCAGGTCAAGCTTTCCATCGCCATTCAGGTCCACAAAAGTCGGAGCAAAGAAATTGAGGGCTGCAGTACCGCCGTCGCTGGCCACCTGTGGTGTGGTAACCGGAAATGTACCGGCAGAGGTAAAAGATCCTGCACCTTGATTGAGAAAAACTGTGACCGCAAACTGAACGGAAACCGGGTTTGAAAAGTTCGGAAACACGTCCACGGCAAGGATGTCGGTTTTCCCATCTCCGTTCAGGTCGGCGGCATAAGAAGTCACGAAGCCATTCGAGAGAAACGAGACCGGAACCGCGGCGGCGAAGGTTCCATCGCCATTCCCATAGGCGACAAGGAGTCCACACAAAAGGTCAAGCTTTCCGTCGCCGTTCACATCGAGGAGCTGCGGAACGTTGGTTACATTGGGGTAGGCAGCAGTTATGGGAAAGTTGAATGTTTGCACCGCGCCGGCAGTATAGGCACTCTTACCATTACTGATAAACGTCTGCACGGAATATGGGGGCTCATAGTGGTAGACAAGAAGGTCCGGAATGCCATCCCCGTTCAAATCTCCCGTCAATTCGCCTATTGCTTCCTGGTTGCCCGGCTGAGTCAGCGTATTGTCCGGCGTTCCGAAGGTCTGCGGAAAGGTGGAGCTCGAGTAGCCGCCTGGTGCAAGTGAAATCGGGACCTTGTTTAAAGGCATGCTCCCATCGAGGAAGGTGATGTTACCTGTGGGCTTAGTGACGGCTTTTCCGGCAGAGACACTGTTCGCCTGGACAGATGCAGCGAGCGCGACGGGTTGGCCCACCGTGATGGAGGCAGGGGTCGCGGTGACGGTCGTGGTAGCAGTGCCGGTCCCGTTCTGACCGGACGAAATAGTGGGAAGAGCAACCATCGTCAACAACAAGGCACAGAAAAGGTGTCCACGCATAGGCCCTCGCTTACCAGGTTCTGGATTGCCTGGATTGCATAGGGATTATACTTATTCGACCCTGACTTATTTAACTATCTGTTGCATTCGGTCTCATTACGTAAGATAGTGACCTGCCACAGCCATTCTTCGATGTGCTTCACCCTTCAGGCTGGGCAATTTACCGAAACCCGTGTTTCACGCTGCACGCAGAACCACTTCCGCCAAAAATAATCTCGAACGGCTCATGGTTTCAGGGATTGGGGCAGGGGCCACGCCGTTGCGACCAGATCGCCTGCAGACATGGCCGCATCGCACCAAACCCTAACCGCTTCTGGTAGATATTGTTGATACTCAACTGAGATAGAGATCAATGAGCATTTGTTGCCCCGGCTTTAGCTTGACCGCTTCTTGAATCTGTTCTTCGGATGCACGTAGGGCGTAGCGAAGTTGGGATGTATAGACCTTGATGTCCCTAATTTGCCAACGCGGGACCGGGCCATCCAATCGCGTTATCTGCACTCGATCTACCATTGTTTTGGTCTCCCTCGGTCGTCGAATCCGAATGGCCGTCGGGAAGCTAATTCCGCAAAACGACCATCTCGCGTTATGCTTGGTTGATTTCTGGTGTTTCTTCTGCTGCCTCTTCCTTCAAAACCGAAGGCGGTAGTGTGATTAAATTTCCATCACGAAGAATCACGCTTGAACCTTCCGTGGGCGGCGCTTCATGGTGATCAGTCATGTTGCCTGATCTTGTTGAAAGGTGCTTTTTCAAGTCGGACTTTTGCAGGAAACTGATACGGTTCTCCAGTAATATCTGTTGTCTGTAATGAGGGCCCGCCTGAAGCCAAGCAATGAACAGCTGGAGGCGAGGAGGAGAATCCGGGCTCTGTATTAACCATACGCTTCGGTGGTGTGACATGCGGTGGTACAGGAATTAAGTAAAGCGGCGCAATCCGACACCGTTAGCCAACCGTGCCTATCAACGTACAACTTTTCAATTGTTCCTCAAGCCTGACGATCGCCCTTGTGGTCAACTCCTACCACTTCGGTCTAGCTTGAGTAGTCTCTGAAAGCCGCCAGCCATCATGCAATAGCTTCAACAAACATACAGAGGGCGCGATTGGCGGGCACATCCACGCACAGGCGTTAGAATCCATGTGCCCTTCGTGATGGACGCCATCGATTGCTTTGGTCTGTCAAGTTCCCTCAGGTACGCTACGACTCCGTGACAAGGTTCGTAGTTCACTTTTAGGGCTTTCCTCGGCTCCCTAATCACACTACTCTCCTCGTGGAAATCGCCGCTCGAGTCCACTCCGGTCGGCCAGAGTTCCGAAATTGTCGACGAGGAGGAAAAGATGAAAAAGATAACGATCGGCTACGTCTGTCCTTGGGTCGTTTTGACAGCCACCATGGCCTTCGCGCAGAGGGACCGTGCACCACAGTGCGACAGGGGCCTCGAATCGGAGCACCCGGCGTTAGGTACGAATGCCGTTGTGTTATGGAACGCAGTCGCTGACAACAGCATCGCCGTCATTGGCGGCAAGTCGCCACAGCAGGGCTCTGTTGAGAGTGCAATTGTTCAGATCGCGGAGTACGACGCAGTGAATGCCATTTGCGGTTATCCGTTCACTGTCTATGCAGTCAGGCCGAAGGTGCACGTTCCAGCGTTGCCGGAGGCGGCCGTGGCCGCCGCGGCTCATGACGTTTTGGTCGCGCTGTACCCGGCTCAAGCACCCGCGCTAGACCAGCAGTATGCCGATTATCTCGGTGCCATACCGGGGCACCACGAAGGAAAACTCAACGGCATCGCCGTAGGCCAACAGACCGCGGCCGGTGTTCTTGCATTGAGAGCCAATGATGGCCGGAACGCCGGGCCCGCCTGGACTCCGCCGCCGCCTGGACCCGGCATTTGGCAACCCACGCCACCCGGCTTCCTCCCTGCGGCCACGCCATGGATTCGTTCTGTCACGCCCTGGACGATGACCAGTCCATCGCAGTTCCGGGTCCCACCGCCGCCGGCGCTCGATAGCCACGTGTGGTTGCACGACTACGATGAGTCGAAAGCGTACGGAGGCGCGATCAGTAGCGTCCGCACGCCGGAACAGACGGACCTTGCAGAGTTCATTGGCGGCCCCGGCGTGAGCCCGTTGCTGCAGTGGCACGGCGCCTGGCGCGGCATTGCAAGCGATCAGGAGCTTTCGGTTCTCGATGCGGCGCGTCTGTTCGCAATGCTTTCTGCTGCCTCGTCCGACGCCTTGATTGGCTGTTGGGATTCGAAGTTCCAGTACGCGTTCTGGCGGCCTGTGACCGCGATCCGCGCGGGCGGCGGGAACCCAGATCTGATAGCCGACCCCACTTGGATCGGAGTCGTGGTTACCCCGAACCACCCCGAATATCCGGCCGCGCACGGCTGCTTCAGCGGCGCGGTTGTCGAGGTGCTCACAGCCTATTTCGGCTCCGACGATCTCCATTTCACCATGAGCAGCCCGGCGCCGGGGTTACTCCAACCCATCCGGTCCTACGACCGTTTCAGCCAGGCGCTCACTGATATTCTTAACGCGCGAATCTACGGTGGGATGCACTATCGCAACTCGACCGTCTTCGGCTCGGAATTGGGGAGGCGGGTTGCGCGCCAGGCCATCGAAAATTTCTTCCTGCCTCGCAAGCGGTGAATGAGGCAGTTCAAAAATTGAACTTGCGGGGGAACAACAATGCGATCATGCTTTAGTGCATGAAGGGGTATAGCCAATTTTGTCCCGTAGCACTTGCCGCCGAGGTTTTCGCCGAGCGCTGGACACCCTTGATTCTGAGGGAGCTGCTGTCCGGCGCCCTGCGCTTCGCCGACATCCACAGAGGCGTGCCGCGCATGTCCCGTAATCTGCTTTGCCAGCGCCTCGACGCCTTGGCCCATATCGGCATTATCGAGCGGAAACCGCTCGCACACGCACGAGGTTTCGAGTATCACCTTACCGACGCCGGCCGGGCGTTCGGTCCTGTAGTTGAGTCGCTGGGAGCTTGGGGTTACAAGTGGTCAAGCCGTGATCTCCGCGACGAGCACCTTGATCCCGACTTCCTTATGTGGGTCCTGCACAAGCTGGTGCGGACAGAAAATCTGCCGGATCAGCGCGTCGTCGTCTACATCCAATTTCGGCAGACACCGAAACGGCGTTACTGGCTCATCCTGAAGCGGCCTGAGGTTGACGTGTGCCTCTTCGACCCTGGATTCGGGGTCGACCTCGAAGTAGTCGCCGATGTCAGGACTCTTGCAGACATTTGCCTCGGCCACGTTAAACTTTGCGATGCGGTCAGTCGAGGCTGGTTAACGCTTCTCGGCGCGAGACATGTCTGTAAGGACTTCTCGAGTTGGCTCGGTACGGCTCACTACGCTTCCGCGGTAGCGTCTTAGAGATGCCGCGTCCCCCGCACGCCTACTGGACCGTCGGATCCAAGCCTATAGCCAGGCGGCCGGTAAAACGATGCTGCTTCTTGGCGGGCATTGGGTGAAACTGTGCAGCATGAGCGTCGCGTAGAATTCTTTCCAGGCCCAAACGGCGAAAATAGCCCGCGGGGCCTGTTGCTTCAAGTGCTTTCTCCGCCTCGCGTTTGACTGCCTCGGCCACGATCGTCTTGCGGATCAGAGCGCGGTTCGCGTGCTCGATACCAGGTTCAACATCCAGCTCGTTTGCATTCGCAACCATACTCTCGAGCGCGATCTGCGCAGTTGTCAGCTCGGTTTGCATCTCGCCAATGGCCAGGGTGTTCACCCCGTCGTCGCCTTTGGCCGCTGCAATTTTCAGGGCCTTTTCTGCGGCGGCTTCTGCCATGCCGACGTAGACTGCGCAAACCATTGGGAGTGCGACAGTAAGGTTGACATTCCAAAAAGGGTGATACTCGCCGCAAGGTCGCCGCAGCGTAATCGACTGCTCCGGGACGAAGACGTTGTTGAGGACAACGGTATGCGATCCCGAGCCCCGCATCCCCATAGCTTGCCAAACGCGATCGATGCTAACCCCGTCGGCCGCTATCGAAACGGAAAAATGCAGGACTTGCCGGCCTGCGACAGGATCGTCGTACTGGCCGCTCGTGACGAGGAGATCACCGGCAACGCAGCCGCTGGCGAACGGCTTCCTTGCGGCAAATCGGTATCCGCCTTCGCATCGCTCCAGCACGCCACTGGAACTGAGCCAATCGGTCGCCCCTGTGCTTACGAGAACTTTTTCCCCCTGGGCAACGGCTCGTAAGAGTGTCTCACCGGGTTTACCGTGGCGGTAGTTCCACAACGCTGTGCCGGCCAAGTGCTGGTGCATCGAAAAGGCCAACGCTGTGGAACCGCAGTAGTGGGCGAGGCCGCGAATTAGGGCGCATACCTCACTGTAGGGAAGACCGCTACCCCCGAGTTCTTGCGGCACAAGTGCCGAAAACAGCTTCGCCGCCCTTATGTCGGCGTAGTTCTCGGCAACAAAAGCATCGGTGTCGTCGTAGGCTGCAGCACGCTCTGCAAATGCGGGGGCGAGCCTGGCAAGCCTTTCCTTCCAATCTACGGCAGGGCCTGTGGTCATGTGTGCCTTCCTACGCGTCTCGTGCTGACGGATAGTTTACGCAATTCCAAGGCCTAACCATTTGCATCGCCTGATTTCGGCAGACAAAGCTCAAGCAGTGGAGCACACAGCGAAAGCCGGAGATAGTTACCAGGCGGAAGGCCGGCTGCGATGCGCAAAAATCGCGATCTCGTATCTGTGGATCTCGCATCGATCATTCGGGGCGGTCGAGTAGCCCCGGGGAATTTCACCCCGAGGCCCTCACAGCATCGATGGCCTGCAACATCTGAACCGCCGACCACTTCTCCGCCATTGTTGTTTTGCAGTGCTACCACTAGTCACACGGGGTGGCGAGGAAGGCATGAAACTCGCCGTCCTTGGTGATCCCCTGGCCCACGATCTCCCCCGCATCGTTAATCGAGAGAGCCTCCTGTAAATACAAGGGGGAACCCGGCGAGATGAGGGTGTTAAGGTCCATCATCCTTTGGTCCCGCCAAACAAAGGCGCTCGGATTACCCTTGGGGTCGATCGAAAACCCAACCACCTCGCCTCGGTCGTTGAGAGTGTGGCAACAGGGGGCCACGGTCGCGATCGCCCCCGGCAAATTGCTGAGGCCCCGTATGCCCGTCTCTCTGGTCCACACAAAGGGGTGTAAGTTGCCGTCCGTAGAGGATTGGGAGTTGCCGACCACCTCGCCTCGGTTATTGATGCCGGTGGCAACGTTGTTCGCACTTTTGCCTCCCAGATTGCCAAGGTCAATCGCCGAGCCGTCCCGCTCCCAGAGCACAGCGTGTCGCCCGGCGGGCATCACAGGTGGCAAAGACGTGTCCGAGCACAAGCCCGACGATCCGACGGCTTGGCCGTAGTCATTGATCCCGAACGCGAAGGCAACGGTGTCGCCTTTGTAGGGACGGAGTTCGTGGATCTCGCCATTTGCTTCCCATAGTGCGGCTGCAAAACGGAGGATCTGGAAGGCCACGGACGATGAGCAGGTTGGGTCGGGAGTACCTGTCTCGGAAAACCCGATGACCTGGCCTTGATTGTTGAGCCCATATGCCTGGCCATTGTGACCGCCAGGCAAGTTGGCAAGCGCCTTCATTTTCCCATTCTTCCAAATGGCCGCAAGGCATTGGCGGTGAGTGCCGAAACCGCAAAAGTCCTCACCTTTGTAAGCTGGATTGGAGGTTTCGGAGAAGATCGCCAATTCGCCGCTCGCGTTTGGGCCGCCCGGCTCGCTGTTGCAGCCGGGACAGGCTGGTCCGCCCAATGTGCCGAGGTCGACCAACGGCTGGCGGCCGTACCAAAGGAAGGTGCGCTGGGGACCGTTGACAGTCAAATTTCCAGACCCCGATATCCAGCCCTCATTGTTAATGCCGTACGCTGCGCTATTCGTCCCTGCACCCCCAAGTGTGCCCAGGTCGGTGACGGTGTAATGGGGTAGCTTCGACTTCACTTCCTGAGCGGCCGGGCGAACCGGCCCCAACATCATTGCGAAGGATGTCCCTGCCACAACAGCGATCGTGCCTTTGAATTTCATAGTCTCCTCCTGTGGATCGACTTGAACTCTGGCTCCAGCGCGGAGGATTGTCTTTACGGATTCCTGGTAATTTGTTGATAGAATCCTTCCCTGCGCACCTTGGGAGTTATCTGCTTCGCTATGAAGGAGATCTACGAGTTCGAAGATTTCCGCGCGGATCCTGCCGAGCAGCTCCTGCTCCATCGGGGACAGCCTGTCGCCCTGACTCCAAAGGTTTTTGAGACCCTCCTCATCCTTCTGAAAAGCGAAGGCCGTCTGATCGACAAGGACGATTTCATCCGCCAGCTTTGGCCCGGAGTTTTTGTTGAGGATGTCGCCCTGGCGAAAAACATCTCCTACCTGCGAAGGGCTTTGGGCGACGGAAACAACGGGGTCGAATTGATCCAGACCGTGCCCAAACGCGGTTATCGCTTTGGAGCCCCGGTAAGGAAAGTCTCTGAGCAGAATGCGAGTCTTTCAAAGACTGACCAGGATGTGCCGACGGAACGCCTGGCTACGGCCCTGCCTGCAAAGAAGTGGGTCTTTGCTTCCCTCATTGCCCTGGCGATTGCGATCGGGGCCGGAGCATTCCTGCTGTTCTTTCGCGGCAAAAGGGTGCTCAGCGCAAATGACACTGTCGTGCTTGCTGACTTTGCTAATTCGACCGGTGACCCGGTGTTTGACGACACCCTGCGCCGAGGTATGGCAGTGCAGCTTGAACAGTCACCTTTTCTGAGCCTCATTTCAGAGGAGCAAATCCAGCAGGCACTGCGATTGATGGGGCAGCCTGCTGACGCGCGGCTGACGCCTGCGATCGCACGGCAAATCTGTGAACGAACCGGCAGCGCTGCGGTACTGGATGGCTCGATTGCAAGTATGGGCAGCCAGTACGTGTTGGGCCTGCACGCCACGGACTGCCACACGGGAAAGGCACTTGCGGAAGAACAGGTGCAAGCCGGACGAAAAGAAGAGGTGCTGAGCTCCCTAAGTCAAATGGCCAACAAGTTCAGGACGCAGTTGGGCGAATCGCTCACCACCGTCGATCAATACGACACTCCCCTTGCCGAGGCGACCACGCCATCCCTTGAGGCGCTCAGAGCCTATAGCGCAGGCTGGAAGGTTGTCTCCTCAAAGGGATCGGCCGCCGCCCTTCCGTTCTTCAAGCACGCCATTGAGCTCGACCCTAAATTCGCCATGGCCTACGCGGGGCTGGGGCGCATGTATGGCGATACGGGTGAGCCTGACCTTTCCGCAGAAAATACCGGCCAAGCCTACCAGTTGCGCGATCGCGCCAGTGAGGCGGAGAAGTTCTTTATCACCGCATCCTACGATCTACAGGTGACGGGAAACATGGAAAAAGCGCAAACGACCTGTCAGGCGTGGGCGCAAACTTATCCTCGTGAGGCAGGTCCCCATGGATTTTTGTCGGGGATTATCTACCCCGTGTTGGGCAGATACGAGAAGGCAGTCGAAGAAGGTAAGAAAGCGCTTGAGCTCAACGGTGATTTTGCCGTCGAATATAGCATTCTGGCCCTCGATTATCAGGGTCTCAACCAGTGGGGAGAAGCCGAGCACATCCTTCAAGAAGCCTCAGCTCGCAAAATGGAAATCCCTGATCTCCTGATCGCCCGATATCAGCTCGCCTTTTTGCAAGGTGACCAGGCGGCAATGGGACGAGCAGTCGACCAAGGTCAAGGCGCATCCGGAGCAGAAGATCTGGTTGCTGAGCAGGAGGCATTCGCCCAGGCATACGGCGGTCACTTGCAACAGGCGCGGAGAAAGTCACTGCGTGCCGTCGACCTGGCTCAGCAGTCAGGGGAGAAGGAAAGGGCTGCTCTGTTCGAAGCTGGAGCCGCCTTGCGGGAAGCTCTTTTCGGAAATGCAACCACGGCAGAGCAAGACGCGATTGCGGTCCTTAGACTCTCGCAGGGCCGGGATGCAGAGTATGGCGCGGCCTTCGCACTGGCCCTCGCCGGAAATTCTGTTCAGTCGCGAACACTCGTGGAAGCTTTGGAAAGGCGCTTGCCTGAGGATACGGCTGTCAGATTCAGCTACTTACCAGAGGTACGCGCACTTCTAGCTCTGAATCACGGCGAGCCGGCAAAAGCGATCGAACTTCTACAACTCGCTGTTCCCTATGAACTGGGGGATCCGCCCAGCAGTTTTCTTGGCTATTTCGGGAGCTTCTATCCGCAGTATGTGCGTGGCGAGGCCTACCTCGCCGCACACCAGGGCGGCGAGGCGGCTGCGGAGTTCCAGATGATTCTCGATCACCGCGGGATCGTGGTCAGCGATCCCATCGGCGCACTGGCGCACTTGCAGCTAGGGAGAGCCTACGTGCTGTCAGGAGAGACGACGAAGGCGAAGGCCGCGTATCGGGACTTCCTTACGCTCTGGCAAGACGCTGATCCCGACATCCCGATCTTGAAGCAAGCCAAAGTGGAATACGCGAAGCTATCGTAACCTCAGTCTGCCGTCACGGCCCGCCTGAAGCGCGGGACCTGAACCTGCGTTCGGGTGCGAAATGGGTCGACACGAAACCTGGGTGCGGCAATCTCAGTTGCAGGCCGGTGACGCTGGCCGTGGGTTTGCGTCCTGCAGCGCGGCCTGCGATGGGTCTGCCGAACAGTCCGTTCAGGCCGGTGCGGGAACGGTCCCGCCTTTCCCAATAGTTAGCGACAAATATCTGGTGTTGCTTCTTCATGGAGTTTCGGGAGGATTATCGGCGGATGGAGATAGGAACTATGTGTCTAAGCTGGGGAACAAGAATGATCAAGCCTATGGCTCGAAAGGACCATTGAAAGGCTTTCAAGCAGCGCTCTACGTTTATTGCTATGCCGAAATATCGAGAACGGATCGAGTATTTCACCGATCTCAACAAAGGCAACGAGCCGTTCCTACGCGGCGTAGTAAAGGAAGGCAATCCTTATGGTTGGACAGCAAGCATCCTGGATCTGAGACCGCCCGAGGAACGTGAATTCAAAGATCAACCCCAAATCCATTTCGAAATCGTCGATGATGAAGAACAGGGGCGGGCAGCAGTTGAAGCCTTTCTACGCCTCATGGCTGACGCCTTTGCACTACCATCAACGCCCGTCGAATGGCACGAAAGCCGGAAGCTTTACAAAGTCTAGACCCCACCGGCTATTAGACTTTGGCGGGGACGGAATAATCACCATTGCATCAGGAAGCAATGAATCGCCAAATTCCTACTGGTGATTGCTCCGTCTGGACAGAAGGCCGGTGTCTCGGGCAAATGACACCAACACCAGTTGCGGGTTTGCTTGAACTGGTCTTGATCTTCTTTGGATTACGTTTTGCCTGTCCCCCGGGTTTCTCCCCTATTAACCAGATGTTTTCAGGTGAAACTCCTTACAGCCCTGCCTGATCCACCGCTCTTTGGCTTCATCGCTGCACTCACACGCCTGCTCTGGTCCGTAGCCACAGCCGCCGTCGACTTGGAAGCAACGCCAGACTTCTGGATTCGGTTTGAAGAGACCTATGACGAATTTGAAGATGTAAATCGTGGCTGCTATGCCGACAAGTGCATCGATCATCGAGTCGCCTCCTCCGTCGCTCATCACGGATCGTCGCGGCCGTCCGATCAAATGCGCGATGACGCATCTCTCATAGTGTAGGCGAATATAGTACGAAACAATTGGAACAACATTTACGTTGCTTTCGGAGTTGATGGGGAGATGTCTGTCCCTCCTCAGTTCATACGATCCCGAAACGCTTCAGCCTTCTATGGGAATGGACACCAGAGCTTCGCGCGAGAGAGAATGATGCCATTCGGTATGCCTTACTGCTCTCTCGGCTATCTTCCGAAAATGGATTGCTGCTTTCACGACCGTCGCGTGCCTTTCTTGTGCAAGCGCGCAGGAGGCGCCGATCGAGGCGGAACTCTCGAAAACCCTTGCAGGCGATAGGCTGGAAATGGGTTACTCCTTGCCTCGATTCCTTTGCCTGCTGCCGAACACTCCAGCAACGCCTTTGCCCTTTCGCCGAACGGGTCTATGTTGGCTTTTGTCGCGGGCCATCATCTTACCCTCTATGAGCTCCATCCTTGAGAGAGGGATCGTGCACCAGATTGGTAGCGCTGCAGACTTAAGTGAGATGCTCGACGAACCGCGTAAAACGTCAGCGGTTCGCAACCTTTCGACACATCCTCTGTACGCCAATACGAAATGGAGCACGTAATGATTCCGCAAGAGAAGATCGCGGCCGCGACTCGCGGCCTGAGCGAGGCTTTCGGCGTTGACGCATTCGACGACATCCGGGACTTGACCGAGCGGCCCGGCTCCAACCGGGCCTTCCGCATCGTTGTGCGAGGATCAGCATACTTGTTGCGGATCAACACGCGCGCGGGCGACGTCACGCGTCACTTCGGCTGCATGCAGGCGGCGGCCGAAGCAGGACTAGCGCCGCGCGTCTGGTACACAAGCGCCGAAGATCGAATCTCGATCACTGATTTTGTGGAGGCAGTACCCTTGCCAGCAGCGGACGCGCTGCGTCGCGTACCCGCCGCCCTGCGCACCCTCCATGCGCTGCCGCCGTTTCCCGTAGTCCCCTTCAATACCACGTGCACGTTCCTGCTGAGTAAAGGGCCTGCCCTGGACGGGTTTCTCCAGAAGTTCCGGGCCGCGAAAATCCTCCCGGAACACGACCTCGTGGAACTTCTTTCTCAATACGAGCAATTAGCGGCGGCTTACTCATCTCTCGATCCGGCCCCGGCACCGAGTCATAACGACCTGTTCAAGCCGGACAACATGCTCTTCGATGGAAGCCGCCTGTGGATGGTGGACTGGGAGGCTGCGTTCCAGAACGATCGGTATGCCGACCTGGCGGTGGTGGCGAATATGCTCGTCGCCAATGAAACGGAGGAACAGACGTATCTTCAGGAATATTTCGGAGCACCACCCGATTCGTACCAGGCTGCCCGGTTCTATCTGATGAGGCAGATCGCTCACTTGTTTTACACCCTGGCTTTTCTTAGTCTGGGCTCCGACGGTAAGCCGATAGACTGGAGCGAGCCCGTGCCCACATACAGCGATTTTCAGCGGCGCTTCTGGGCGCGCGAGATCGGCCTGGCGGACAATCATTCGAAAACAGCTTACGGCAGGGTTCATTGGGAGCAGTTCAGGTACAACCTGCGCCAGCCAAGATTCGAGGAAGCGTTGGGGATCGTCGCAAACGGACACGTCGCCCCATAGTCACGGGCGGATTACCGCCAATCCGGAAGGCAGTCGTTCAGATCCAAATTTCGATTTCAGAAGCCGTGATTCACGACGTTCTTGATTTGGCTTTTCTCGAAGGCCATTCACGAGCTTCATTTGGCGCGGATTTCCCTTCGAATGTAAGAGCTGAAAAGTCTGCAATTCGGTCGCTCGTTTCTACCGGTCCGAAAACGCGGTGCTCGTTCCTGAGTCGAAACAAACAGCCGGATTGGGCGAAGAGCAAGTCACCATTCGGTGACCAATCGGCCCAGTCACTTCGACCAACAGCTCCAACATACCCATTTTTTCCGATGATCGTGTGTTCAACGAGATACCAAGGACCATTCCGCTCGTTCATCCCGAAGATTGACATCTGAAGCGTGAATTCTTTGGGCCGGAGCGGATGCACTTTCTCCCATCTAATTGGAGGATCGAATTCGATCCAGACCTTCGCGCCGAAATCGTCCTTCGTCTTCGCGGGATATGCGGTAAGTTTCCAACCCTCCCGCTCGAGACGACTGAACCACACGGGCTCGTCCTCACCCCATCCTGGTCGATCGCCGAAAGGGCGAATAGATAGCCAGTTCGGGACCGAGAAATCCTGTGCGAGCTTAGTCTCGTAATCGCGGTGGTTGAGCAGGATTTGATCCCTTGATGAGAATTGGCCGCCGCCACCCCAACCATCACCCTTCGGCCAGAGCGCAAGCGCTGTGAAATATGGAGGCCGGCTAACCGCCGACCACGATTGATATGGCTTCCGATAGCTCGCCGCAAAATACAACAACATGTCTCCCTCAGGAGACAGATCACAGCGTCTCTCATAGACCCGGCCCTTAAACCATTGGCCAAATTCAAAAGTGTCTCGATCGAGATCCCATTTAGCAAGGAGAACCTGATTGCTCGGACCCCGACGGAATATCACGCCGATCGGCGATCTCCGCGCGATTAAAATGAACAAACGAGTACCTGGCTTCACAATCGGTATTATGCCCTGTGTGTCCGAATTCCGGTGCGGTTGGTCGACTACTTGGGTGAAATCGAGGTGAGAGTGAAGTTATCGAAAGCGAGATTTTTCGGGCAGGTTCGACCAGCGCACAAATAAACCTGACTAGGGGATGTCATAAAAGCTACGCTTTGGGAATAGCTTATGTCTGCGCCGCAGGATTACCTCTACACGGAAGCCATCAAGGGAGCACCGGGACCAGCGCCGTGGTACCTGAGCCAGCCAGCCAGCGATCTCTCGACTTCTACCCTGAAACTGCACTGGGAACGAGACCCAGATGCAGGTCCCAGCGCATTGAAGGACGAGTCAGGAATCGCCTACGCACTAGTGTCTATGTACGTTTATATTTGGCGGTTCAGTGATCAGCGATTTGTCGTCTGGTTCTCCGAAGTACCGCGCGATGGCAGCGACCCTCTCGGCGGCACGGTTCGATTTGAGATTTACAGCATCGAGCAATTGACTCCACTGTCCAACATTGCTCTCGCACTCCAGCGGCTCAAGGCGAAAGAGACCTCGTTCGTTATCTCCTCCGTGCCTATCGCGGAAGCAAGGCTCCAGCGCAATCTCGAGACAGGAGACAGTTCGGTCCAATTCGATCCGCATTTTGCCCAATGCAGAGAGCTACTGGTCTTGGTCTCTAACCCCTCGTGGGACTCCACCCAACTCAATCTTTGGGTAATTAAGCCAGGAAGTGGTTGCGTCAGCGTGGTTCCGCAGGATTGGTTTATCAAAGGGCCATATGATTTCGGGTACCAGTGGGTCACTCGCGTCACCCGAGAACCGTCAACACGCAGCATCGTCGGAGACGGAATTCGGATAGGTGCTTTCCTGCTTGATCCTAATGGCAACTCATTTGCCAAGTGGCTGCAACCGTGAAGAAGACGTTCCTTCAACTTCCAGTGAACATGACATTGTTGGTTGCACTTCCTGACGTGGAAGATAATGGGACATGATCCCCCATATTCCCTAAGCCCCGTGCTTAGTCGAAAGACGAAAGCACAGGCTAGTGCCCGTTGGGAAACGGCCGTGGCATGCCTGGCTTCCAGTTGGGTATGGCATATCCGTCTCGATTCGGCATTTTCACTTGCGGCAGCGACGTTTGGGCGAGGACCGCCTCCTCCTGAATCACACCGTTCTTGTAGAGCAGGAACGCGGTGAGCGAGTAGACCTCGTCCGGCTTGAGCGAGCCTTCCTGCCTGAAGGGCATGCCGCGATTGATGTAGTCCCAGATGATCGTCGCGTAAGGCGCGTGCAACGCCATTACATCTCCCGGTCCAATGCATGGCTCAAGGCATGGCGTCGAGCTCTTCGCAGCTGTTTCCGGCTTAATCAACATCGGAGCCAGCCCGCCCGAACCATTCGCTCCGTGGCACATCGCGCATTTCTGGGCGTAAATCGCCGCGCCCTCTTTTGCCGTTCCTTTTCCAGGTGGAAGATTCTTCCCGTCCGGGCTGATGGTGATATCCTCGGCGCGAATCTCCTCAGGCGTCGGCGTCCTTCCGACACCATAGGTCGGCGATTGGGCCCAGCTAGCGCCGCACGCGCACAAAATCAGCGCCGCAAGCAGAGAACTAAATCGCATTGTGCACACTCCCATCGCCCGCCACCCGCCACGGCTGAATCGTGTTGTCCGAGCCTTGGACGCCGTGAGTCTTGTAATGGTCCGGCGGCACCTTGAAAAACGCGGCCAATTCCGCGCGCGAAGGTTGCACCTGCCCAAGTTCATCGGTGCAGCGCGACTGCAGCACGCATTCTCCCCCGGTCCACTTCCAGTCCATGCCAAATCGCGTATGCGCTTTCGGATGGACCGGACCGCGGATCTCCGCATCTTTCCAGGTTTTCCCGCCGTCCATGGAAACTTCTACACGCCGCACCGCGCCTCCGCCCGACCACGCCAACCCTGTCAGTTGGTAGATTCCAGGACCGGGGAGCTTCTGCCCTCCCGACGGAAACGTGATCACCGATTTCGGCCCCCACTGGAACGTCAACGCGGCCACTTCTTCATCCTTCGAAATATGTCCATAATCGTTGTACGTCATGTAGTAGCGGTCCACGACCTTGATCCGCCGAAGCCATTTGGTGTTGTAAATCCCTTCGAATCCCGGAGCCACCAGGCGCAACGGAAAACCTTGCTGCGGGCGTATTGGCTCGCCGTTTTGCCCATAGGCGACGATGCAATCGTCCATCGCCTTCGCCAGCCGGATACTGCCGGCGCCCTTTACCTCTTCCGCGCCTTCCGACACTACCCACGAGGCGCCCTTCTGCACGCCACACTCTTTGAGCAAAACCGAAAGCAGCACGCCCGTCCATTCGCTGCTACTCGTCAGCCCGTGAGTCTCCTGCACCGTTTTGTCTTCCGGCTTGGAATGGTTGCCGAGGCACTCTATGAAATGAACGCGCGATACTGAGGGAAAGCGCTTCAGATCATCCATGCTGAACTCCAGCGGCCGGTCGACCAGGCCGTGAATCATCAGCCGATGCTGCTGGGGATCGATATCCGGCACGATCGACCCGCGATGCGTCCCGATGAAGTGAAGCGACGATGGTGTGATAGTGCCCACGAAATCCTGCAGCGGCGCTAACACGTGAAACGTCATCCCAAATTCGTCCGGCGAAGGTCTCCCGTCTACCGCCATGCGAAGCGAGGTCACGTAGTGCGACCGATCGCCATACGCGACCTCGTCCTTGAGCGACTTTGTTTCGCCACCCGATGCTTGGCCGGTTGCGGTTCGCACGGCGCCCAACGCGGCTGCCGCGGCGCCGGTCGTTAAAAATCTCCTTCGGCTAGCCTTCGTCAAATCGGCCGGTTTTTTCGATGCTGGGTTTCTTTTCGAATCCATGGGGTCTCCCCTTCTAGCGCTGCCTTCACTCGTGCCGAGCGAATGTTTCGAGAGAACTTCGTTCTCGTGTATTTGCTTCTCGCAAAATGTACGCCTGCCTGGCGGATCAAATCAAGGTTGGGAGATAAAGAGACAGGATACCTATTGCAACAATACGTCACAGCATTCGTCAGCCTACAGGCGACTGTCGTAATCTTCTTGGAGAACGCATCAGGAGAACACCGCATGCCGATTACCCGACGTCATTTCCTTCAGCAGGGGGCGGCCGCTGCTGTCGCTCTGGCCACAACCCCGTCCCTGCTGGCCGATCCGCTGGGCCTCCCCATCGGCTGCCAGACCTATCCTGTCCGCGCCTCCATCAATCCGGATTTTGCCGGGACGATGAAGGGCCTTTCCGCAGCAGGCTTTCAGACTATTGAGCTCTGTTCGCCGTTTGGCTATGAGGATTTCTCCAGCCTGGCGCAGTACAAGCCGCAGGAGCTGCGCAGGATGCTGCACGATTACGGGCTTACCTGTATCAGCTCGCACTTTGACACCGGGGAGCTGTTCAACCATGCGGAGGAGCGGATCGCATGGGCCAAGGATCTTGGCCTGACCCAAATGGCCACCGCCAGCCTCGGCTTCGGCACGCTGCCTAAGGACGTTCCGCCAACCGTGGGCGACGTGAACCGCGTCACCGATCTCTTCAACACCTTTGCCGCCAAGGCGCATGCTGCGGGCATGGTTGCGGTGCTGCACAACGAGGGTTTTGAGGTAACCAGCATTGACGGCAAGCGGGTCTACGACATGGAGATCGCGCGCCTTGATCCGAAGACGGTGAAACTGCAGTTTCAGGTCTCCACCATGCAGCACGGCTTCGATCCAGTGGATTACTTCGCCCGCTATCCGGACCGCTATATCTCCATGCACTGCCAGGACTGGGTGATGACCTCCGACGGCAAAGCGAAAGAGGTGCCGCTCGGTAAAGGCGTCGTCAACTGGAAGCAGGTCTTCACCGCGGCAAAGAAGGCTCGCATCCAAAACTACTTCGTCGAACTGGAGCAGGATCCTGCACTGATGGCGCAAAGCGTTCCTTACCTGAAGAGCTTGCAGGTTTAAGGAACCGCGGCCAGGCGCAGCGTCGATAAGGTCGTCCCCAGCCGGGTGAGATAAAGGGATACGACACCTATCCCCCAAGAATTGCCGCAATGTGGTCCTTTTATCTCCCAGAAGAATGCTTGTTAGAAGCTGGAGCGATCATGACCGGGAAAGCGAGGCGGCACGCGGCGATGGCTTCTTTGTGTGCTCTTGGGATTCTGTCAGCGGGTTGGGCCGGAGCACAGACCTCTGAGCGGAAACTGCCTCCGAAGACCGGCGTACAAGCAGCGGGCGTACTGCACGATATGGCTGACCTGACTCCCGTTGCGACGTTTGTGGTGAAAGGGGATCCGGATTGGATGGCGGTTACCCAGAACGCCGTATGGGTTGATAGTTCCAAGGTCAACCACGTGGTTCGTCTGGATGCCAAGACCAATCAGCCAGGGACGGTTGTGAATGTCGCCAAGCCCTGTGCTGGGCTGGCCGTGGGCTTCGGCAGCCTTTGGATTCCGAGTTGTGGCGATCACAAGTTGGTCCGCGTGGATGCCGAGACAGGTGCGCTGCAGGCGACGATAGCGGCGGGCCCTGCCGACGATGAAGGCGGCATTGCGGTCGGTGCCGGCAGCGTCTGGATGGTGACATCGAAAGAGGGTGACCTTGTACGCGTCGACCCAGGCACTAATAAGGTCATTGCGCACATTCGTCTTCCCGCGGGGTCATTCAATCCAGCCTTCGGGAATGGCTCTCTTTGGGTCACGTCCAACATAGGCGGTACGCTGGTGCGCGTGGACCCCGCGGCTAACAAGGTCGTGAGCGAGACCCAGGTGGGGCCGATGCCGCGCTTCCTCACGGTGGGCGCTGGCTCCATCTGGGTTCTGAACCAAGGAGACGGCACGGTTGCCCGAGTGAATGCGTCGACCGGAAAGCGAACCGCTTTGATCGCTGCCGGAATTCCGGGGAAGGGCGGCGAGATCACTTTTGGCGGCGGTGCGGTGTGGGCTACGGTTTTTGATTACCCAATCACGCGCATCGATCCGGCCACCAACACGGTCAGCGGACAATGGCACGGCGACGGAGGCGACAGCATTCGCATCGGGAACGGGTCGGTGTGGCTGACGAACCTGAGGGGCGAAAAGGTCTGGCGACTGCCCGTTCCCGGTGAGTAGTGGGTGAGATAAGGGAACACGATTCTTATCCGCCCAGACAAGCTTGGGAAAACTCCAGGTAGTTGTGCCCGGCTAACTTCGTTCACTCGTGGGGGGTGCCTTTATTGCGTTGAAGCTGCGATTCCAGTTGGCGATTCTGTTAATGCTTGCAGGAGGGCTGATGCCGAGTGCTTTAGGCGTCCCCGCGGAACCCCTGAAGGAAGCCATCTTCGCCCCGGGCTCCGCGCCGTTTGCGGCGAGCCACGCTTCGACCGTCGTGGAACTGAAGAACGGCGACCTGATGTCGGCGTGGTTCGGAGGAACGGCAGAAGGCAAGCCGGACGTGGCCATCTGGGGAGCGACCAAGACCGGCGCCAAATGGGGCGCTCCCGTCGAGCTTGCTCGGGAGCCGGACGTGCCATGTTGGAATCCAGTGCTGTTCCACACCAGGGACGGCAAGCTCTGGCTGTACTACAAATTTGGCCCCAGCCCGCAGACCTGGACGGGCGCACGCAAGTGGAGCACGGATGAAGGCAAGACCTGGAGCCCGGTTGAGCATCTACCCGCCGGCCTGCTGGGGCCGATTCGGGCGAAGCCGCTGGTGCTGCAGGATGGCACGATCGTCGGTGGGACGTCGATCGAAGCATACCGCTCCTGGGCAGTGTGGATTGAGCGCAGTACGGATGGCGGCAAGACCTGGGCTAAGATTGGGCCGATCGTCCCTCCGGTGGAACCAGATAGGCAGGGGACTGCCGACGCTCACGTAGGGCAGGTGCCGGGGGCGTCGGCCTGGAAAGATGCGGACTGGAAAGATATAGATGGAATCATTCAGCCGTCGGTAGTGCCGCTGGGGAAAAAGCATCTACGACTGTATGCGCGCTCGACGGCAAAAACGGCGCGGGTTTGCGTGGCGGACTCCTACGACGATGGCGTGACGTGGACACAGGCTCGCCCGCTGGAGGTACCAAACCCGAACTCAGGCATCGATGCGGTCGCGCTGATCGATGGGCGAGTGGTGTTGGTTTACAACGACACGACGAGCGGGCGGACTCCTCTCAACCTTGCGGTGTCTAACGACGGTGAGCACTTCAAGATGTTCTACACGCTGGAAGAGTCGCCGGGAGAGTACTCCTACCCGGCGATTATCCAGACCGCGAGTGGCGACCTGGAGATGACTTACACCTGGAACCGCAAGACAATCGAACATGTTCACTTTCCTCTGGCGGATGTTCCTAAGTGAGCGCTCGGGTCCAAGCAGCCGGGCACCCCACAATTCCTGACCAAAGGAAAAAAGAGGCCACCCTTGCGGGTGGCCTCTTTCGTAACAACTACGTGTCGCTTAGTACATGTCGCCCATACCACCGCCGCCGTGACCACCACCGCCCGGAGCACTCTGCTTCGGCTCTGGGATATCGGCCACCATCGCTTCGGTCGTCAACATAAGAGCAGCGATCGAAGCCGCATTCTGCAGCGCAGTGCGGGTTACCTTAGTCGGGTCGATAACGCCGGCCTGGACCAGATCCTCGTATTGGTTGGTGGCAGCGTTGTAGCCAAAGTGAGGATTGGTGTTGTCGTTGATCTTGCCCACGATCACCGCACCTTCCTCACCGGCGTTGCCGACGATCTGGCGAAGAGGCTCTTCGAGGGCGCGACGGACGATCGTTGCACCGACCTTCTCATCACCCTCAAGCTTCTTGATTAGATCATCAACGTCTTTACCAGAGCGCAGCAGGGCTACGCCGCCGCCCGGGACAATGCCTTCCTCAACCGCTGCACGGGTAGCATGCATGGCATCCTCGACGCGAGCCTTCTTCTCCTTCATCTCGGTCTCGGTTGCCGCGCCTACCTTGATCACAGCCACGCCACCAACCAGCTTGGCAAGCCGCTCTTGCAGCTTCTCGCGGTCGTAGTCAGAGGTCGTCTTCTCCACCTGGTTGCGGATTTCCTTCACGCGGCCTTCGATTGCCTTGGAGTCGCCACGGCCTTCGACGATCGTGGTGTTGTCCTTGTCAATCGTGACGCGTTTCGCCCGGCCAAGATCTTCGATCTTGACGTTCTCGAGCTTGATACCGAGGTCTTCGGTAATCGCGTTACCGCCAGTCAGCTTCGCGATGTCTTCGAGCATTGCCTTGCGGCGATCCCCGAAGCCAGGAGCCTTCACTGCCGCCACGTTCAGAGTGCCGCGCAGCTTGTTGACCACCAGGGTCGCCAACGCCTCGCCGTCCACATCCTCAGCGATGATCACCAGCGGCTTGCCGTTGCGGGCAACCTGCTCGAGCAGCGGAAGCAGATCCTTCATCGAGCTGATCTTCTTCTCGTGGATTAGGATGTAAGGCTCTTCGAGCGATACTTCCATGCGATCCGGATCGGTCACGAAGTAGGGGCTCAGGTAGCCGCGGTCAAACTGCATACCTTCGACCACTTCCAACTGGGTCTCCAGAGTCTTCGACTCTTCTACCGTGATCACGCCGTCCTTGCCGACCTTCTTCATGGCCTCGGCAATGATGTTGCCAATGGTGGAATCGCTGTTGGCGGAAATGGTGCCCACCTGGGCAATCATTTCGCCGGTCACGGGCTTCGAAAACTTCGCCAGTGCTCCGCCAATCACCACGCCGTGCTCATCGCGCTTGCCGACAACGGCCTCAACCGCCTTATCAATGCCGCGCTTGAGAGCCATCGGATTTGCGCCGGCAGCCACAGTCTTGACACCCTCGCGATAAATCGCCTGTGCCAGAACTGTCGCCGTCGTGGTGCCGTCACCGGCCACGTCAGAAGTTTTGGAGGCAACTTCGCGCACCATCTGTGCGCCCATGTTTTCGAGCGAATCCTTAAGCTCGATTTCCTTCGCAACCGTCACGCCGTCCTTGGTGATGGTCGGGGAACCGAACTTCTTCTCGATAACTACATTGCGGCCCTTGGGCCCAAGCGTCACCTTCACCGCGTCGGCGAGGATGTTCACGCCGCGCAGGATTGCCTGACGCGAATCTTCTCCGTGCAGAATTTGCTTTGCCATTCCTCTATCTCCTTCAAACAGTAAAAAAGCGCATCCGGCTTAGCCGCGATGCGCTTATTTCTTCTTCAGAATGCCGAGCACTTCTTCCTCACGCATAATGAGGAATTCCTCGCCATCGATCTTGATCTCTGTTCCCGAATACTTGCCAAAAAGGATGCTGTCGCCTGCCTTGACATCGAGCGGGAAGACTTTGCCTTCGTCGTTCGACTTACCCTTGCCAACGGAAATCACTTCACCCTCCTGGGGCTTTTCCTTGGCGGTGTCAGGGATGATGATGCCACCCCGAATCGATTCGCCCTCTTCCACGCGGCGCACCAGGATGCGGTCGTGAAGGGGGGTGAAGCTGGTAGCTAAGGACGCTGATGCAGTTGCCATTGCGTTACTTCTCCTTCGCACGAGGGTTTACCCCGCGGTGTATTACGAGTAAAACTGTGGTGATTTAAGAGCGATACGCCAGATCCATTGAGAAGCGGTTAGCACTCTCGCTCTTCAATTGCTAAGATAGTCAGCCCTCTAACGCTTGTCAAGCGGTGGAAAACAAAATGTGAGTGAGGTTCACTCAAATTTTAAGGCTTTTTAATGATGAATGCCTGGACAGGCCGAAATCATCTATACTTCCTCGCATGGCCATCCGCAGGATTTCCGCTGCCGTGCTCTTGCTTGCCGGCATTCCACTGCTGGGTGCGGATCAGCGTAATGGACGCAAATACACCCCGCCGCCAGCGACCGCGACCATCAAAGTCACCGTATTGCGCGCCACCAATGGTAAGCCCATCCCCAACGCTGCCGTCGTCTTCCATCCCATGGAGGGCGACAAGGACAAGGGGGCGCTGGAGCTTAAGAGCAACGAGGACGGCAACGTCACCATTGACGTGATTCCCATCGGCGACACCGTGCGTTTGCAGGTAATTGCTGACGGCTGGAAGACTTTTGGCGACGATTACAAGATCGACACCGACAGCAAAGAGATCGTGGTCAAGATGAAGAGGCCTTCCGAGCAGTATTCGCTTTACGGCGACGGAAAAGGGACTTCGACCAACACCACCACGCCGAAGGGCGAGTCCAACAGCGCCAAACCCTCTCCGCAAACGCCCTTGCCGCAATAAATTGGAAAGCTTGCAACACAAGACAGCGCTGGTGACTGGCGCCGCGAAACGTATCGGCAAGAGCCTGGCGCTGGGTTTGGCCGGGGCCGGGGCAGATGTTGCCATTACCTACCGGGATTCTGCGGCGGAAGCCCAGGCCACGGTGGAAGATCTGCGGCGTCTCAACGTGCGGGCGGCCGCTGTGCAATGCGATGTCCGCAATCCGGAGAGCGTGTCCGCAGCCGTTGCGGCCGTCGTCGAGCAGTTCGGCCGGCTCGACATTCTGGTCAACAACGCAGGAACCTTTGAGACCGCGGTCCTGCAATCGATCACGGTGCCTCAATGGGACAGAATGTTTGAGACCAATACCCGTGGCCCGTTTCTTGTGGCCCAGGCGGCGTATCCGCACCTGCATAAAGCCAAAGGACGGATCATCAACATTGGTTCACTGGGCGGCCTGCATCCCTGGCCTACGCACGGACATTACTGCACCTCGAAAGCCGCGCTGCACATGTTGACGCAGACGATGGCCAAGGCCTTTGCGCCGGAAATCAGCGTAAACTGCGTGGCGCCGGGCATGATTGTGAATGGAGAGGTCGACCCTGCCTACGAGCATTTCGCCCAGAAGACGCCCATGCAACGCAACGGCACAACGACCGATGTAGCCGAGGCGGTTTTGTTCTTTGCCCGCGGGCCGCACTTCATCACCGGACAAATCCTGGCCGTAGACGGTGGATTAGGGCTGTAATCCGCTGTCGAAAACATCTCCAAGACAGAGCATCCACACAGAGATCTCTCCACTGCGCTACGCTTCGGTCGAGATGACAAAAGGGAGAGTGGCTACTCACCGGGAGATTTGCTATCGCAATGGCGGGCCCTGCAGATCCTGCGACTTTTATCCAGCAACTACTTTCCCTGGAAGTGCCCCACTTCCCTTTGTCATCTCGACCGGAGCGTAGCGCAGTGGAGAGATCTCTGTGTGGATGCTCTGTCTTGGGAATGTTTTTCGACCGTGCGGCTTTCTGTTACCACCCAAACATCTTGTTTAGCAGGCCTGAGGAATGCTTGGGGTCCAGTTCCGGGTGCAGCCCTTCGGGTTCCGGCTGAGGCGGCAAATTTTCACCGAAATAGGCAGCGTGCGGGTTGTGTAGGCAAAGCCGGTCCGCGGTCTCGACCCCATATTTATCCGCCACCAGGTGGTACGCTTCGCGCAGCATGGGTGGCCGCGAAGTGAGGTCGTGCGCATCGGTAGCGATGAAATTAACCCAATTCCGCCGCAGCAACTCATGCGAAACCCGCTGCGCAATCTTGCCAAACCGCCCGGTGAGGGAAGCCGCCGTAATCTGGATGTAGCACCCCGCCCGCAGCCAGTCGACCATCTTTTCCGGGTGCCGCGCCAGCACCGGGTTGCGCTCAGGATGGGTAATAATCGAGGTCAACCCCGCCATACCCAGGCGAAAGAATATTTCCTTCATATTCTGCGAAATTCCGTGATCCGGGAATTCCACCAGCAGATACTGCTTGCCATTGATTGAGTACTTCGCCGGGTTAGCGATCGCATCCTCAATGTTGTCAAACATCAGGTGAAAATCACAGCCCATCGCAAGCGAGATCCGGTTCCCCAAACGCTGGCGCACCATCTCCAGCCGTTCCAGGTTCAAAGCCGGGTCAAACTTGAAATGCTCGCTCGAATGCGGCGTGCACACAATGTGCGTGACCCCGTTCTGCGCAGACATCTCCGCCATGGCCACAGAAATTTCAATATCGGAGGGCCCATCGTCCAAGCCGAACAACAAATGATGGTGGATATCGATCATCAGGATCCTGACTTACCTGGCCATCGCGCTCACCAGCGACGAAAACAGTAGCAAGCCGTCCGATGAGCCTAATTGGGTCTCGCTCGATCGGTCCGGGTGGGGCATCATTCCCAAAACATTGTTACCTTCGTTCAGTACACCGGCAATGCAACTAATGGATCCATTGGGGTTGGCTCCGGAGGTAACCTCCCCCGATTGCGTGCAATAACGGAACGCAATCCGGTCGCTGCGCTCCAATTCAACCAGGGTGGCCGGGTCGCAGAAGTAGTTTCCCTCCATGTGCCCGATCGGGATCTTCAACACCTGGCCGGGGTTCAGTGCCTGGGTAAACGGGTTGTTCACGGTCTCCGTCCGCACATAAACCTGCTTGCAGATATAGCGCAGGCCGGCATTTCTCAGCAGCGCACCCGGCAGCATACCGCTTTCGCACAAAATCTGGAAACCATTGCAGATGCCCAGCACCAGCCCGCCGCCGGCAGCAAACTTCTTTACCGACTGCATAACCGGCGAAAAGCGCGCGATCGCCCCCGTTCTCAGGTAGTCCCCATAGGCAAAACCTCCCGGGACCACGATGGCGTCGCAGTTTTCCAGGTCCTCTGACTCGTGCCACAGAAACGTCGCCGGTTGACCGGCGATGTCATGCAGAGCATGAAACGCATCGTGGTCGCAGTTGGAGCCAGGGAAGACCAGCACACCGAATTTCATACCTATAGGCTAGCAGTTTTGTCCTCGAGCAACAGTGCCTGTGAGGATGCTTGGTTTTGCCCCATTTCCAGGAGTATCGTCAGCAGATGGCTGAACCCGTGCCAGAAGAGCCCGCACCCACGCAGGATGACTCCAAGGCACTGGAGCCCATTCCGCCGGTTTCAACTACCGGGACTCATCTGCGGACAGCCGGCAAGGCGCTGGTCAACTGGTGGAGGGCGGTCACCATTCAAGGCCTCTGCGTTGCGGTCTTGTGGCTGATCGGACTTCTGTTACTCAAGGTGCCGCTGGCGCCGGTCTGGGCTCTGGTCGCGGGCCTGATGACCCTGGTGCCCAACTTCGGCGGAGTGATTGCCCTGCTGGGGCCCGTCTTCTCTATCCTGGTCACCCAACCCAGCATGGTTCGCTTGTGTGTCCTGCTCGGCATGTACGCGGTCATCGTTGTCCTGGACCAGCTCTTGCTGCAACCGCTGATCCTGAAACGCGTAACCCGGGTGCCGGTATGGGCCTCGATCCTGGCTCCTATCGTGCTGGGCATCGTCATTCCCTTTTGGGGAATCCTGCTGGCGCCCCCGTTGCTGGCGGTGGTTTACGCTTTCCGCCGCCCGCGGGCTCAGCCATAGAAACCCCCTGTTTGTAAGTGCTATACTCGCCTTTCGAAATCGCCTTCTTACAGGCAGTAGAGGTACCCATGTCCGGCCACTCTAAATGGGCCACAATCAAGCACAAAAAAGGCGCCCTTGACGCCAAGCGGGGCAAGATCTTCACCCGCCTCATCCGCGAAATCACCATGGCCGCTCGTCAGGGCGGGGGCGACCCGGATGCCAACCCCCGGCTGCGTGGCGCCGTTGCAGCCGCCAAAGCCGAAAACATGCCCCAGGACAACATCAAGCGTGCCATCCAGCGCGGTACCGGTGAGCTGCCCGGTTCTATCTACGAGGAAATCTCCTTTGAGGGCTATGGCCCCGGCGGAGTCGCTCTGATTGTCGAAGTCACCACCGACAATCGAAACCGCACCGTCAGCGAAGTTCGTCATGCCTTCTCCAAGAACGGCGGCAACCTCGGCGAACCAAATTCGGTTCGCTTCATGTTTGCCAAGAAGGGTCTGATCGCCATTCCCAAGGCTGCTGCTGACGAAGACAAGTTAATGAACATCGTTCTCGATGCGGGTGGAGAAGACCTGAATGACGAGGGCGAAAACTGGGAAATTTTAACCGATCCCTCCGCCTACGAGGCGGTGGCCAACGCCGTCAAGGCAGCCAAGTTGGAGACCACGCTCTCCGAGATCACCATGATTGCGTCCACTTACACCAAGCTTGAGGGCAGTGTAGCGGCGCAGATGATTCGTCTGCTCGAAGCCCTGGAGGATTTGGACGACGTGCAGAACGTCTACTCAAACTTCGATCTCGACGCTTCCCAGTACGAGGAAGTTGCCGGCTAAATACCCTCACACCTCAAGGCTCTGTCCAAGACCATTGCCTCGTGCATGACTCTGGGTTCTGAAGGGGACAGGCTTTAGCCCCGTCCGTTGGAGGGAAAGCGCGTATCCGAATACAAATTGCACCAATCATCGCGGGGATAAGTCTGTTTTTTGCGGCTGCGTTCTTTACCGCTCCTGCCCCCGCCCAGACAGTCGGACCTAGCCCCGATCTACTGGCCGGCAAGCCGTGGGAGTACGGACCCTTCGTCAATGGCGGCTTCGGCACTGCCAACCGGGCCGACTACAAGTTTTTTTGGGCCGGCCTGCATGCGGGCAAGGTGCTCACTGCGCCGGCCGGTAAGGGCCTGCTCCGCGGTCAGTTCGAAGTAGCCGCAGAGCTCATTCCTCTGTGGCAGGCCTACACCCCTAAATACTTGCGGGCAAACTGCTATGTGGTGGGAGATGAGCTGGACTGCAGCAATCTCTTTCCTACAGGAGGCACCTATACCGGGGTGAGCGTCACGCCGTTGATCCTGGGCTGGAACCTGACCCCCCGCGGTCGCTTTCTGCCTTGGATTCAGGGTGCGGGTGGCCTTATCTGGACCAATCACAAGTTCCCGCCCGTAGGTCCCTATCCCATTCCCGGGCATCTGGGCACCAGCGTTTTTAATTACACGCCGCAGTTCGGACTAGGGGTCCATTATTTCGTGAAGCCGAAGCAATCGATCTCTCTCTCGGCCAACGCGGTTCACATCTCCAATGCCAGCATGGGCGATTCCAATCCGGGCGTAAACGCGAGCGTGCAGTTTTCTATCGGCTATACGTGGTGGAAATGACGTCTTATGAGCGAAACCGTCATCGAGTGCGTGCCCAATTTCTCCGAGGGAGTGGACTGCAAAAAAGTGCAAGCCATTCTCAAGGCGATGCACGTCGAGGGGGTCTCGTTGTTGGATTGGTCGTTGGACGGTGACCATAATCGCTCCGTCGTGACCATTGCCGGTCATCCGCAGGCTGTCGTTGAGGCCGCCGTTCGCGGTGCCGGAAAAGCAGCCGAGCTCATCGATCTGACTGCCCAGCGCGGTGTTCATCCTCGTATCGGCGCCACCGATGTGATTCCTTTTGTGCCTGTGAGCGGCATCTCTCTAGCCCAATGTGCCATGCTCGCTCGCCAGGCTGGCCTCGAAATCTGGCGCCGGCACAACATCCCCATCTACTTTTACGAGGCGGCCGCTTCTCGGCCGGACCGCGCTTTGCTGGAGCAAGTCCGGCAGGGCCAGTTTGAAGGTTTGCGCGAGCTGGTGTTGCGGGACGCGGCCCGGCGCCCCGATTTGGGTGGCCCGGAACTCCATCCCACTGCCGGAGCCAGCGCGGTGGGCGCACGCAAATTCCTCATTGCCTACAACCTTTATCTCGAGCGGGCGGACATAACCGCGGCCAGGGCGATTGCCAAAGCGCTCCGGGCCTCCAGCGGCGGTCTGGACGGGGTCAAGGCAATGGGCGTGCTGGTGCAGGGAAGGGCCCAGGTTTCGCTTAACATTACGGATTTCCGACTTGCCCCTGTCCGCCACGCCTTTGCCGCTGTAGACAGGCTGGCGCGAACCCATGGCACCAAGGTTGTAGACGCCGAACTCATCGGTCTACTTCCGGAAGAGGCTTTTGAGCGAGATAGTGACTGGGTACGTCTAATTAAGGAGTTTAAGCCGGAAGAGAGGATACTCGAACGGCGCCTCAAGCAGCCATTGGAATGGCCGATTTAGTAATAAAGCTTAAGATGGAGAAGCTGGGTTTTTTAAAACTGCTTACATCTTCGCATGTAGTCCCCCCAGGGAAGGAATGACCCATTGACAAGATTCACGAAGAACATGCAAACGAGCAGCGTGGCCGGGCTCGTATTTGCGCTCGCTCTACCCGCTACTGCTGCTCAGCTCGGACAGGACGCTCGCGCCGCCATCCCTAAAGATGTTCAGCAATTGATCGTGGTCGATTACCACGCCATGCAGAACTCGCAGGCTGCGATGGATTTGAAGGCCCGTGTGCTGCCTCCTGAACTCAAGCAGCTGGAGCAGGCTCTGCGCACTTCAGGCCTCGATGAAAACCATGATATTGAGGAGTTGGCCTTTGCTTCTTTTCACGCCAAGGGTGACACCCGCATTGTGGGCATTGCCCAGGGGCAGTTCTCTCTTGACGACATCATGGCGAACTTCAAGAAGCGGAAAGTAAAGCCGATCGCCTACCGCGAGAATAAGGTTTACCCCATGGGGCAATCGGGCATGCAGGTAGCTTTTTTAAACCCGACCACCATGGTCTTCGGGCAGACCGACGCGCTTAAGTCTGCGCTCGATGCGCGCGACGGCATGCAGCCCAGCTTTCTAACCAACCGGACCATGCTCGATCAGATGGCCTCTGTCGATACGGAAGCGGTTTGGAGCGTGCTTGATCAGGAAGGCACCCAGACCATGATGCGCACGGTCTTGGGAGATGCTTCTCAATTGACTGACTATGACACGGTCAAGAAGCGGCTCTTGAGCTCGCGCTACTCCATGAGTTTCGACAATGGCGTCAAGTTCTCGCTCGATGTCATTACCCCGGATACGATTTCTGCTGCCACCATGGCTTCGTTGTTGAACGCGGCGGCTTTGTACAAGAAAGTGAGTGGCACGGCACAAGAGAAGCAGGCCATCGACAACACCACCATCAATTCCAACGGTGGTGTCCTGGACGTGCGCTTTGCGTCTTCCGACAGCCAGTTTTCCAGTCTCTTGCAATCGAGTCTGTTCCAATCGGTAGTGCGGTAGTTTACCTGGGATTGGTCAGGTTGGGAGCCCAGGTCACGGCGCCGTTTGGGGCGACGTTGACCACGAGCGATCCCTGATCACCGAGGTTTACTTTGGGTCCTTCGGCGGTGCGGGTATGGCCGGACCCGTCTTCATATTGCAGTGACAGCGGACCTGGCCCCTGGACTTTGAAGCGGTAGTGATACTTGGCTCCTGTGGCCAACTGGTTTGCGCCGAAGCTTGCGCTGGGATAATCGAACTCCATCACATGGAGCATGGGTCCCTGGTTCACGATCGTGACCTCGATGAACCGCGACTTGCATCCAGCAAGGCCAAGACACAAGGCAAACAAGCTGACACCGATTTTTATCTTCGCCAATAGAGCCTCTTCGTTCAACACCGGTCTCTGTATCCTAGACTTCTCTTCCGGGCCATAACCGCCCTACCCTTTGTCATCTCGACCGGAGCGCAGCGCAGTGGAGAGATCTGCGGTTTGTTTTTCCTTTGAATACAGTAGCGGACGACAACGGCGCTACCCTTTGTCATCTCGACCGGAGCGTAGCGGAGTGGAGAGATCTGCGGTTTGTTTTTCCTTTGACCACAGTAGCGGACGATAACGACCCTATCCTTTGTCATCTCGACCGGAGCGTAGCGGAGTGGAGAGATCTGCGGTTTGTTTTTCCTTTGACTACAGTAGCGGACGATAACGACCCTACCCTTTGTCATCTCGACCGGAGCGCAGCGGAGTGGAGAGATCTGCGGTTTGTTTTTCCTTTGACTACAGTAGCGGACGATAACGACCCTACCCTTTGTCATCTCGACCGGAGCGCAGCGGAGTGGAGAGATCTGCGGTTTGTTTTTCCTTTGACTACAGTAGCGGACGATAACGACCCTACCCTTTGTCATCTCGACCGGAGCGGAGCGGAGTGGAGAGATCTGCGGTTTGTTTTTCCTTTGACTACAGTAGCGGACGATAACGACCCTACCCTTTGTCATCTCGACCGGAGCGCAGCGGAGTGGAGAGATCTGCGGTTTCTTTTGCCCATTGCTCGCTCAGGTCGCACCATGTTGGGTTCGTCCGCTCTATCAGCTCAATTTTCTTTTCTCGTCCCCAGCGTTTGATCTGCTTTTCTCGACTGATGGCATTGTTGACGTATTGGTAATGTTCAAACCACACGAGTCGATGGCATTGGTAGGTGGCAGTGAAGCCGAGGAAACTGGCGTTGGTGTGCTGCTCCGTTCTACGTTCGATATTGTTGGTGATGCCGGTGTAGAGGATATGAGTTCGGCTGGCGATGATGTACACGTAGTAGTGATGGTCACGCTTATTCATAACCAGGTCGTTTGGCAGACGCTTCAGTAAAGATACAGCTATTTGTCCTTTCGAGCCCGAGCGTAGGGGAGGGAAACCGCAGATCTCTCCACTGCGCTGCGCTCCGGTCGAGATGACAAAGGGTAGGGTCGTTATGGACCGCAACGGATCTTAGGCTCAAAGAAGAGACTTGCGTTCAAGAATCCGCGCCGTCAGCACTACGCCAGTCTCGTTGTTGTGAAGCGTGAGAGGAAAGGCCAACACATTCCAAACCCACTCCTCGCCCTTTCGCGGTAAATTCAACAGCCCGCGATAAGTGCGATCGATATAAGTCTCGCGCTTCTCCGCCACCGTACGCAAAATCTCTTTCCAGTCAACAGCCAGATCGGGCATCTCAACGAACATATTCTTACCTGGAAACCAATCCCGCGGTCGTTCCAGCAAGCGGGCGCAGGAATCGTTCACGTACATCCACTTCCCATCACGATCCAGAATCTCAAGCACAACATCTTCCCCGATCGCCATCGCAATTCGGGAATAAAAAAAGTCTCGCGCATCCACCACCACCGGTTTTCCGCGATGCTTGGCCTCAAACGACCGTAGGGCCGTGATGAGATCGTCAACTGAGCTGTAACCCTTCAACAGGTGCATATCCTCGACCCCGCCAAAGCGTCGTTCCAGGGTCGCTGAAAGGATAATGATAGGCACTTCTGGCCGCCGGTTGCGGAGATCAGCGGCCACATCGGTACCAAACTGGCCCGCTCCCAGGTGGTAATCGAGCACAGCGATATCGATTTTGTTGAGTAGCTTCTCCGCTTCCTCGATGGTGCTCGCAGTGTCCGTCAAATAGCCATGCTTGCGCAGGATGGCGGCTCGGAGGAGCAAATTCTCTGGATCATCGTCAAGAAGCAAAACTCGGATGGGATCTTCGACCAGGTGCAAAATCGTCCTTCCTGCTGCGGGCATGAGACTGATATAAGATGCAGATTTAAGTGAACAAGCTGCCATGAATAAATTGAAATTTGGCTAGAGCTTACGGCTTTTTGTGCATCTGTTTGACGAGCTCTGGCAGGCGGCTGAATGCAGCCACACTGCGCAGCCAACGGCGATGTTCGAACGCAGGAGACCCGCTGATCACGCTCCCCGGTGCGACATCGCCGGGAACCCCGGATTGCGCGGTCACCACCACCCCGTCCCCGATGAAGCTATGGCCCACCACCCCTACCTGTCCGGCGAGCAGCACGTTTTTCCCCACCCCGGAAGAGCCCGCTAAACCCACCTGCGCACACAGCAGGGTATTTTCGCCCACTCTCGATCCGTGGCCTACCTGCACCAGGTTATCGATTTTGACGCCGCTCGCAATCTCTGTGTCACCAACGCTAGCCCGGTCAATGCAGGAATTTGCCTGGACTTCGACCTGGTCCCCCAGGAGCACCCCACCGCTCTGCGTGATTTTATGCCATCGGCCGTTGTCTTCCTTGGCGAACCCGAAGCCGTCCGAGCCGACCACCGCGCCATTTTGCAGGATGACCCCATCCCCCAGCCGGCATCCCTCGCGCACCACAGCATGAGCATGAGCGAAGCAATTCTTGCCTAGCCGCGCCCCAGGGTAAACCACCACATGGGGGAGCAGCGTGCTGCCTTGGCCGATCACCGCCCCGGCTCCGACCACCACATAGGCCCCTATGTGGACGTCCTTGTCCACCTCGGCGCTCGGGTCGATCACCGCCGTTGCGTGAATCCCGGGAGGATAGTGTGGGGCCGGATGGAAGATGTCGATGGCTAGGGCAAACGCCAGATAGGGATTAGCGGTTCGCAGGGTGGCAGCGGAGATCGGCTCGAACTCCTCCGTTACCAGGACGGCCCCAGCCTGGGAGGTACGGGCGAACGGGGTATATTTCGGGTTGGCCACAAAGGTCAGCTGGCCTGGGCCAGCTTTTTCGATCCCCTCGACCCCGGTAATCTCCTTTTCCTGGTCACCGTGGCAGGTGGCTCCAAGAAGGCGGGCGAGCTCGGCAAGCTTCATGGAGGGGATTGTACCGGACTCAGGATGGCGAGTTCTGGCCTTTGAATAGGTCCTCCTGCAGTGCTTCCGCCGGTCCTCGCCGGGCTCCTGTCTTGATCACCGCCAGAATATCCAGCTCGGCGACTGCCTGCCTCGGCAGAAAAATCCGCTGCGTATTGGATCGTGTATCGGGAGGAACGAGGAAAATTCCGTCCCCCTCAAGCAGCGACAGATCGTTCGCCGCCAAGCCCTCGATGAGGTCATTGTCCTTGAGCCGCACCCGGACCCATAGCCCCTGACTGCGGGGCCGGGTGACAAAGGTCTTGCGCAACAGACGCTCCGGCTGGTTGGCATCTCCCGCCTGAAAGTCGCGGACAAAGCAGATCCACTTCACCTCTGCCATTGGTACCGAGACCAGCTTGCCCGACAAGTCGAGCATCTCCGCCTGTTCCTGGACCACAAAGGCTGACGGGGGAAGGTAGCCGGAGAGCCAATCCCGGCTCAACTTGCGAACGATCACCTTCTTGCGGCTGACGGGCATGGGGAAACTCTAGCAAGTGTCGCATGCGCTTTCTCCTGGGCGCACCGTGAATCGTGCAATCGGGCGCAGCGGAAAGTGTGCAACGCTGTAGCCAAGCGGCTCTCCGGTGTGCTAACTTAGGTGTTTGTTCGCAGCGTGAGTTTGCCGCTAAGGTGTTTACATGGCTAATGTTAGCAGCAATCTCACTGGCGGGCGGAGCTAAACGTAAGGCATGCCCGACTATATCTATCTCCTGAAAAACCGTCTCTCAATTCACCAGCGGAATGCTCTCGAACATATCCGTTCGGTAGCGCGCGAAGCCGGGATGACCGTATTTTTAGTTGGTGGTGCGGTACGCGACCTCACCAGCGGTTCACCCGTGTTCGATCTTGATGTCACGGTTCAGGGAAATGCCCTTAAGTTAAAGAAAGCACTGGAAAAAGCGGGTGGCAAGCTGTGGGGCGAGCATGAACCCTCGCGGACACTATTCTTCCGCTTTCCCGTAGGCGTGACGGTGGAGATTTCGAGCGCCCGTCGCGAGGAATACCCCAAGCCCGGCAAACCGGTCTACCACTGGGACACCATCCTTGACGATCTGCGCCGCCGCGACTTTACCGCCAATGCCATGGCCTTATCCCTCAATGAGCATTCTTATGGCTTGCTCATGGATCCCCTGAACGGGGTCGCTGACATTGAGGCTCGGCAGCTGCGGCTGGTCAGCAACTATGGCTTTATCGAGGACCCGGCCCGTCTGCTTCGGGCCACCCGGCTGGTAGCCCGGTTGGGTTGGCAACTGGATGAGCGGACTCAGACCCGATTCCAGAACGCCAAGGAAGAGAAGGCAATCGAGGCTCTTTCCCCCTATCACCGAGGCTACGAACTGGAAGAGATTGCGCACGAAGAAGACGGGTTACGTGTGCTGACCGCCATGGAGGCTGAGGGGTGGATGCAGGCCCTGTTTCCTGCCTGGACAACCGCGGCCGCCGATGCCCCTGCGCTCGAGGAGATGCGCAAGCTCGTCACCCAGCTGCAGATGCAGGGAGTAAGTCCTGACATTTCTGCAGCTTCTGTCCACTACCTTACGGCAAAACTTGCCCCTAAGGATCTGGCCGCGCTCAAAGCATTGTTCGTCCGCCCCGGCTTTGTCGAGGAGTGGAATAACCTCGACAATGCCGCCAAAGAGTTCAACAAGCAACTCAGCGGTAAGGATGCGGCGACTCCCTCGGCCACCTGGAAGCTCTTCACCACCGCCGACCCACAAGCAGTCTTGTGGCTGGGATTGACCACCAAGTCGCTCGCGATCCAGGCCAAATACAAGAACTTCTTTACCGTGTGGCCCGAGGCCCGCCAGAAGGTGCCGTACGCTCTTTTCCAGGAACTGCGCATTACTCCCGAAGTACCGGGCTATGAGGAGATGATTTCTCAGCTCTTCCTGGGGATCATCGACGGCAAGCTGGAAAGCGAAGAGCAGTTGCGCGCCTTTCTCGAACCGTATTCTCCTCCTGCGCCGCCGCCCCCGGTCACGGTACGCCGCACCCGGGGTTCAAAGAAGAGTGGGGAAGCAAAGAAGATTGCCGTGGAGGAAGCGGCCTTCGACGGCGACGCACTGGAATTGGACGAAGACGAGGTAACGGAAGACATTGCGGAGGAGGTGGATGAGGAGGACGGCGACAGCGAGCTTCCCATAAGCCTTCCGCCGGCTCCCAAGAAGAGCGCCGCGCCCAAAAAGTCTCTGCCCGAAAACGGAGCGGAGCAACAGGCGTTGCACCCTCCTGTGTCGGCCAAGCCCGAACCTGTCGCGGTGAAAGCTCCACTGGTTGCCAAGCCGGCACCCAGTCCCTCATTGCACGTGGTTGCGCCTGGCAAAACAGCCAAGGTGCACGTCATGGTGAAGCCGGCAAAAGCGGCACCCGCGACCGTCAAGGGCACTGCGATCCAATCACCCAAAACTGCAGCGGGTCACGCGCCCAGTCACCCTCCTGCTCATCCTCCTGCTCATCCTCCCGCTCACGGCCATGCACCGGCAAAAAAGGCGATGCCCATCAAGGCGGCCAAAGCGACGCCCGCCAAGGCTGTGAGTTCCAAAGCGGTCCCCGCCAAGCCGGCAAAGCGGCCGGTGGCTAAGCCGGCGCCGGCAGCAAAGGCCGCAGCGAAAAATGGCAATCACGCCAATCATGGTAAGAAGGCAGTAGCAAAAGCGCCGGTAAAGCCTGTGCATAAGAAATCCGAGCCGGCAAAGAAGTCCGCGCCTGCAAAGAAAGCCGCTGCCGCCAAAAAGCATCGATAGATCTGAGATACTTCGCTGGTGCAAAGCATTGGCTCCTCCCCTCGTGTAGCCAGCATGCGAGTGATTCCGGTTGCGGGCAGCGACAGCATGTTGCTGAACCTGAGCGGAGCGCACGCCCCCTTCTTCACTCGAAACCTGGTGGTCCTTACGGATGATGCTGGCCATACCGGCGCCGGAGAAGTCCCCGGCGGCCAAAGAATCCGCCAGGTTCTTGAACAGGCCAGTTCCGCGGTCGTGGGACAAAAAATCGGCGGGTACCACGAGATTCTCGCAACCATTCGCCAGCGCTTTGCTCATCGCGACGCCGGCGGCCGTGGATCTCAAACCTTTGACATGCGCATCACCGTGCATGTGCTCACCGCGATAGAGTCCGCATTATTAGACCTGTTGGGGCAATTTCTCGGTTTGCCCGTAGCCGCATTGCTGGGGGAAGGACGGCAGCGCTCGAGCGTCCCGGTGCTGGGCTATCTATTCTTTGTGGGTGACCGGCGCAAGACCGGCTTAGACTACGCCAGCGAACCCGATGCGGCCGACCCGTGGCTGCGTCTACGCCATGACGAGGCGCTTACCACAGCGGCTGTGCTGCAACTGGCCGAAGCAGCCCAGGTGCGCTACGGCTTTCACGACTTCAAGCTCAAAGGGGGCGTGCTTGCCGGCGCAGAGGAGATGGAAACCGTCACGGCGCTGGCAGAACGGTTCCCCCAGGCGCGCATCACTCTTGATCCAAACGGTGCATGGTCCTTGTCGGAAGCCATTGCTCTTTGTTCCGGCAAGCAGCATGTCCTGGCTTATGCAGAAGATCCATGCGGGGCCGAGCAGGGCTTCTCCGGCCGCGAAATCATGGCCGAGTTCCGCCGTACCACCCGCCTGCCCACCGCCACCAACATGATCGCCACCGATTGGCGAGAACTGCAGCACGCAGTCCAACTGGATGCTATCGACATTCCACTTGCTGATCCGCATTTCTGGACCATGCAGGGTTCGGTCCGCGTAGCCCAATTCTGCCGCGACTGGGGGCTTACGTGGGGATCCCATTCCAACAATCACTTCGACATCTCGCTCGCCATGTTCACTCATGTCGCGGCTGCTGCTCCAGGAAAGGTAACCGCCATCGATACGCACTGGATCTGGCAGGACGGCCAGCGCCTGACCAAAGAACCTTTTCGGATTGTCAACGGCGCCATCGATCTACCCGAGCGTCCCGGACTTGGCATTGAGCTCGATGAGGATCGAATCGAGGCCGCTCACTCTCTTTACCAGCAGCGAGCGCTGAGTGACCGCGACGACCGCGTCTCCATGCAATACCTGGTCCCTGGATGGACCTTTGATCCCAAGCGGCCCTGTCTCGTCTGATATATATGGAAAACATGAAAACCGTCTTGCTGGCGCTGCTTCTGCTGGTTTTTGTTCCCGTGACGGTGGCGGAAAAACGTCTGGTCCTCATCGACCAGGATGGTTCTGGTCCGGGTGGATCTAACCAGATGGCAATGATGGCTCTGCTGCAATCCCCGCATGCGCAGGTTTTGGGCATCACCATTGTGACTGGCAATGCCTGGCGGGATGAGGAAGTCCAGCACACCCTGCGCATGCTGGAGCTGATCGGAAGGACGGATGTGCCGGTAGTTCCTGGCGCGGTTTTTCCTTTGGTCCGCACCCAGAAGGGAACTCGCCTGGCAAGTCCGTTGGTGGGCAAGGTGAACTGGCTTGGCGCGTGGGGAGCGGGGCCGATGGACCTGGAGCACCAGGCAGCAAAGACGGCTGATTTTGCCCGCAGCCACGATCCGTATTACGTGCCTCCGCTGGCTGAGGGAGCGCCGCACACGTTGCCCCTCGATCAGGATGCTGCCCATTTTTTGATTACTCAGGTGCATGCTCATCCTCACCAGGTGACCATTTGCGCCATGGGTCCGCTTACGAATATTGCTTTGGCGCTGGCGATTGAGCCACACTTCGCGGAGTTGACGCAGGGCATCGTGATCATGGGAGGCAGTCTCAATCCGCAGACAAACGATCCGGAATTTGCCACCAACCCGCGCCACGAATTTAATTTCTGGTTCGATCCTGAGGCTGCCCATATTGTGCTTCGCGCGCACTGGCCCCGCATCGATGTGACGACGGTTGATGTATCCGTGAAAGCGCCATTCACGAAGCAGATGTTGGACCAGATCGTGCGATCGTCGAATCCGGCGGCACGTTATATTGCCGGCTACTCGCAGGAGCGTTACTACCTTTGGGACGAATTCGCCGCCTGTGCGTGGCTTGATCCAACGATCGTTACCAGTGAGCGTCTCCTTTACATGGATGTCGATCTGAGCCATGGTCCAAGCTACGGCGACACGCTGACCTGGACTCAAGCCGTCAGGCCCGACGTGGATGTGCAACTGGTACACGCCCAGGTAGATTTGGATCTACCGAAGTTCACGAGCATGTTCATTGCGTTGATGAAGGGTCCACCGCAGAAATAAAAATTAGAAACAGATAGCCATCGACTGAGTCCCGTAGGGACGGCATAATCAATAGCCCGGCACGGGAGTGCCGGGGAAGGCCCACGCCGAATGCAAGGAGTCCCGTAGGGACGGCATAATCAATAGCCCGGCACGGGAGTGCCGGGAAAGACCACGCCGAATGCGAGGAGTCCCGTAGGGACGGCATAATCAATAGCCCGGCACGGGAGTGCCGGGAAAGACCACGCCGAAATGCGAGGAGTCCCGTAGGGACGGCATAATCAATAGCCCGGCACGGGAGTGCCGGGAAAGACCACGCCGAAATGCGAGGAGTCTCGTAGGGACGGCATAATCAATAGCCCGGCACGGGAGTGCCGGGAAGGCTCACGCCGAATGCGAGGAGTCCCGTAGGGACGGCATAATCAATAGCCCGGCACGGGAGTGCCGGGAAAGACCACGCCGAAATGCGAGGAGACCCGTAGGGACGGCATAATCAATAGCCCGGCACGGGAGTGCCGGGAAAGACCACGCCGAAATGCGAGGAGACCCGTAGGGACGGCATAATCAATAGCCCGGCACGGGAGTGCCGGGAAGGCCCACGCCGAATGCGAGGAGTCCCGTAGGGACGGCATAATCAATAGCCCGGCACGGGAGTGCCGGGCCTTCCTCCCGCACGCCACAATCCGGCACAGACTACTCCCGCACCACCAATCCATGCCTCTTCAACAACAACGCAAACTCACCCGCCGAATCGATCTTGCGATGGTGCTCTTTCTGGTTTTGAACGTACCGTGCCACCACCGGCACCTGGGACTGACTAACGCTGCACGCAAAATATCCTTCTTGCCATTCAAATCCTTTACTGCCGTGTTCCTTCATCCAACGTGATGAATTTGCCTTCAGCACCTGGGCGGCCTTGGCAATGTTCAGAATCGGACCAAGGTTGATCAGTGCGTGGATATGATCGGCCATACCCCCGATCGACACGGGCTGGACGCCATGGTTCTCTGCGATGCCCGCAATGTAGGCCCATAACTCGGACTCGACGTCCGCCGGGATGAGCCTGGCGCGCCCCTTAGTGCTGAATACAACGTGGACATAATTGCCTACATACGAGCTGGGCATGGTGCCGTTCCTTGGGCACTCATCATATCGTTGAATGCACCCAGGTCCCCTGTGCGAGACCTGGGCGCCGTGGGAGATAGCCTTGGAGCTGCGCTTTTCCTAACTCGCTAATGTATTGGCTTCCATTGACCGTACACTTTGCTTGCTTTCTTGGAGTCGCTACGAGCCGAGACTGCCGGGGCGCATTTAAGACGCGCCCATTTTGCATAACCCTCAAACCTCGCTCCTGCTGCCTATGTCGCCCAGTGACTAGCCGGTACTGGCATTGTGAGTGCTATCTCTATTTTTCACCAACTATCCTCTTGAAGCCACCGCCAACCCCATCGCTTTCATTGACTTGCCTGTTTCGCAGACGTAGGATTTCTGCTCAGGTGATTGGCCAAACCATCTCGCACTACCGCATCGTCGAGAAGCTCGGCGGTGGTGGAATGGGTGTGGTGTATAAGGCGGAGGATACTGAACTTGGACGCTTCGTCGCCCTGAAGTTCTTGCCCGAAGACCTGGCGAAAGACCCGCAAGCTCTTGAACGTTTCCGCCGCGAGGCTCGTGCCGCCTCTGCACTGAATCATCCGAACATCTGCACCATTTACGAAATCGGCGAGCAAGACGGCAGGCGCTTCATCGTGATGGAATGTTTGGATGGCAAAACACCGAAGCACGCGATCACGGGTCGGCCTATGGAGTTTGAACATTTGCTCGGTGCGGCTATCGAAGTTGCCGATGCTTTGGACGCTGCCCATTCCAAAGGCATCATCCACAGAGACATCAAGCCTGCAAATATCTTCATCACCGAACGGGGCCAAGCCAAGATTCTGGACTTTGGTCTTGCCAAGGTCAGTTCATCGAAGGGCACTACAGGCAATGAGACAACACTCGCCACTCAGGCAGTAGACTCGGACCATTTGACAAGCCCCGGAAGCACATTAGGAACCGTAGCATATATGTCCCCAGAACAGGTTCGGGCTAAAGAATTGGATCCGCGAACGGACCTGTTTTCCTTCGGTGTGGTTCTTTATGAAATGGCAACCGGTGCTTTGCCATTCCGTGGAGAGAGCACCGGGGTGATCTTCGAAGCAATCTTGAACCGGGCACCCGTTCCCCCGGTTCGGCTGAACGCCGAAGTGCCCGCCGAACTAGAGCGGATCATCACGAAATGTTTGGAGAAGGATAGGGACCTCCGGTACCAGCACGCGTCTGATGTTCGCACCGACCTCCAACGGCTGAAGCGAGACACAGGGCCGGCACGGGTTGCCGCAATCGCCCCTACGTCGGCGGCACGGCAAAAGATCCAATTTTGCGTCACCACAGACGGTATTCGGCTGGCCTATGCAAGCACCGGCTACGGATATCCGCTGGTCAAGTCCGCCAATTGGCTCAATCATTTGGACTATGAATGGGACAGTCCGATCTGGAAGCACTGGCTCGCAGAATTGCCAAAACATAATCGCTTGATCCGCTACGACGAACGTGGCAATGGCCTCTCGCAGTGGGACGTGAAGGAGATGTCATTAGAACTTTGGGTTAAGGACCTGGAGACGGTAGTAGAGGCGGCAGGCGTTGAGAAATTCGCACTTTTGGGAATCTCCCAAGGAGGAGCGGTAGCCATTACCTATGCCGTACGGCATCCCGAGCGTGTGAGCCACATGGTCTTGCTAGGTGCGTTTTCACGCGGCTTGACCGCGCGCGGCACAGAAGAACAAATGGCCGAGCGGCGAGCTCTGCAGACCCTGGTGCGGCTGGATTGGGGCAAGAACAATCCGGATTTCAAGTCGATGTTCACGAATTTCTTTATTCCTGACAACTCAACACCCGAGCAGCACCAATGGCTCGATGATCTACAGCGGATATCAGCGAGTACGAAGAATGCCGCCCGCATCTTGATGCTGATCGACGAGATCAGCATCCGGCCTCTCCTGCCATTGGTCTCCGTGCCTACCCTCGTCTTCCACGCCGATCGCGATCGAGTTATACCGGCGGAAGAAGGGCGAATTCTGGCCGCCGAAATCCCAAGCGCACGATTTGTCCCGCTCAGCACTAGAAATCATATTCTTCTCGCGCAGGAACCAGCGTGGCGCGTATTCCTGGAGGAACTCGGAGAGTTCTTAGGATGGAATAACACCCCGACATCCCAGTAACTGAAGGAAGCCAAAGCGGAGTACGCGAAGCTGCAGTAGGCCGAGACAGTGCCGCTGCGTCGCTTGCTGTTTGCCAAAGATGCCGTTCACGGGCACCACGGCTCTTTGTTGAAGTCCTTGATGAGAAAATAGTGACCAGAAAATAGTGACCAGACGGGACGTATCCCATGATAGCCTCTCTCCGCCCAGGCGAACGTCCCGTCTCGCGACTACTTTTCTGGCTGGACGGTTATCCTACTCAACTTCCGGCGCCTTCAACTTGTCTCTTGCGCAGTGGCGAATATGGGGCACGTCAACCCGCTTCTGTTTCTCAACAACACGAAATATGACACGATAGACGTGAGGCTTGTTGCCGTAGAGGAGATGGCGGAGGTGCGATTTCTCCGGCGTCACGGGGCAGCGGTTTGGAAGTTCTTCCAGGCTGAGAACAGCCTCCTTGAGCCCTCGGTACCACTTCAGGGCTGCATCAGACTCCTCGGCATTGATCTCCCGGTACAGGCTGGCAAATTCGCGCTCTGCTCGGGCAGTGATCTTAACGAGGTATGGCATTCTTGGCTTCAAACTCGTCGAAAAACTCTCGGACTGGTCGTGTACGGCCATGTGCTACGTCGTCGAGCCCCTGGCGAATACCTTCCTCAGCATCGGCGCGCGCGACAATGTCGAGCAGACGCTGATAGGCTTCGGCGTCCTGCACGACGGCTGCAGCTTTGCCGTTAACCGTGAGCACTACCGGGCGTTTGGTCTTCTTGAGCTGTTTCATAAAGTCGCCGGACGACCGGCGAAATGTAGTCAGCGATTGAATGTCACGAGTGATGTCCAGCATATCCACCCCGGTTGTTGGCACCTAATTAGGTGCTACCAGAATACACTCTTTGGGGTAAAGGAAAAAGAGCAACGCGCGCTGGGCCACCGCGCGGTCGAGCCCAACGAGGTATCGAAGAAACAGGCCAGGCCATTTTCGCCTTCCGCCGCCGCACGTACCGCGCCGCGCAGCGAATCCCACCACTGATTACCAATACCCGCTGGGAGTAACTTCCAGTTAACTCCCCCTTCTTCCTCATGTTTATTTCCAAAGCTCCTTGTGCGCCAGAAACAATCCGTAGGATCGTTAATCCAGCAACCAACCGAGGAATTCGTAACCACCACAGGACCTCTAACAATAAGCAACCAAAGGAGTGACCTTTCATGGCAACCAATCCAAACCAAACCTCGAAAGACCTCACCACCCCGTCCCCCCATGTTCCCACCGGCGCCGAAGTAGAACACCGCCTGACCCAACTGCGAAGCCGTCTCCCACAGCCAGACCGCAACCCGCCACCCACCCCCGGGCAACCAGAGCCTCCGCGCGCAGCCTCACCTCAACCACCCACCCATCCCGAGCTCGACAAAGCCGCCCTCCACGGCCCCGCCGGACGCATCATCAACAGCCTCGCGCCGCACACCGAAGCGCATCCCGCTGCACTCCTTCTCCAATTCCTCGCCGCCTTCGGCAATCTCATCGGCCCCGGCCCTCACTGCATGGTCGAATCCACCCGCCACGCCCTCAACCTCTTCGTCATCCTCGTCGGCGATTCCAGCAAAGCCCGCAAAGGCACCAGCTGGAACCTCATCGCCAACCTCTTCACCGGGGTCGACCCATCCTGGCTTTCCACGCGCGTCAACAGCGCGCGCCTCACCGCCAACGGCCTCGTGCGGGCCCTCAGCGATCAGCAGCCGCCCACCGACCGCCGTCTCCTCGCCCTCTCAGAGGAGTTCGCCGCCGTCGTCCACTCCCTCAAGCGCGGCAACGGTCACCTCTCGCCCCTGCTCCGTTGCGCCTGGGATAATGGCAACCTCCCCACCCTCGACATGCACCACCAACTGCGCGCCACCGGCACCCACCTCAGCCTCATCGCGCATATCACCCGGCGGGAGCTCACCCAAACATTCCAGCGTCACGAGGCCCATAACGGCTTCGCCAACCGCTGCCTTTGGACATGGGTCGAGCGCAGCAACTGCCTCCCCGGCGGCGGCAGCGCGCCCGCGTATGAACTGTCCGCCATCGCCGGCACACTGCGGGGCGCCGTTGCCTGGGCCACCGCGCGGCCGGAAATCCTCTTTCGCCGCGACGAAGAAGCTCAGAAGCTTTGGGAGGATTGCTATGAGTCGCTCAGCTATCGTGATCCCGGCCTGCGGGGCGCAGCCACAAGCCGTGGTGAGGCCCAGGTCCTGCGCCTCAGCGCCCTCTATGCCGCGCTCGACTCCAGCGAAATTGTCTGCCTCCCTCACCTCGAAGCGGCCTACGCAGTATGGACCTATTGCTACCGAAGCGCCGTCCGCATCTTCGGCCTGGCTACTGGAGATCCCATCGCCGACCGCATTCGCGAGGCCGTCGAAGCTTCACCCAACGGACTCTCAAGGAATCAGATCAGTCGTCTCTTCTATGGCCACGTCAATAGCGAACGCATCGATGCTGCGCTCGAGCAACTTGCGGAGTTCGGCGCACTCGCCGCCTACAGCGAGCAAACGAGCGGTCGACGCTCTACCCTCTGGTTGGCCGTCCAACACTAGCAAATCGCGGCCACACTTACGGAAAACGAAAAACCAGACGAGTAGGTCTTTTCTCGCTTATCTCGCTTCTCGCTCAATCTTTTTCTGAATTGAAGCACCGGCCGGAGGCTTATCTCTCTTTCCTCTCACAAAGTGCATTCTTTTTTGGGAAGGCTTTGCCTCCCGTGATCCGGGAGAGGGACATAGTAAGACGGGTAGTTTGACTGGGGCGGCCGCCTCCTCGCCGGCAGCGGCCTGCATACGACGTTCCCTGTGCAGACCGATGAGTGGACAGAGCGCCGGGATAAACTGGCGGGCACCCCGTGGTTGGGACGGCGAAAAGAGAGACCGTTGCGGTCGGCTGCCGGGCTGGCAGGTAAAAATCAGAAAGGTAAAAAGTAGTTCCTGCAGACGCTGGATTATCGTCATGAATGCAGTCGGCCTAAGATCTCAACCAAAAATGCACTTAACACATGCAGCTCGCTATGCCTGCACCGCGGCCTTGGCGCTTACCGCAGGCATTGCCATCCTCTATCATCGCCAGCGCCCTAGCATCGTCCCTCGCTCCCTCACCCTTCCCGCAGACGGCGCGGAACACGACGCACTCCGCATCCGTCTACCCGCCCTTTCTTTTGGCAGTAACGTGACCGCAGATACCGGCATTCGTCTGCTCCAAAGCAAAGATCCCCTTTCTCTGGAAGGCGCAATCCGAACCCCCGTAACTCCCGGCAAAGCCAACCTCCACCTGCAATGGCGCGACCACGCCATGACGATTCCCGTCACCTACGTCTTCGATCCCAGCGACAGCTATGTCGACGGAACCCCGGATTTCCTCCGCCTGCACACTTCTCAGGACCGGCAGGCCTTCCGCGACTGGTCCACCTCCATCGCCGAGGGTCAGCTGGACCAACCTCATCTGCCGCCCGAAATTGCGGACTGCGCCGCCCTTCTCCGTTACGTCTATCGCGAAACCCTACGCGCCCACGACGAAACCTGGTTAGGCAGCCACCCCAGGGAAGCCGCCCTACCCTCCATCAGCCAATACACCTACCCACAAACTCCATTAGGCGCGAACCTCTTCCGCGTTCGCCCCGGCCCATTCCTTCCCCAGGACCTCAACAACGGAGCCTTCGCCCAGTTCGCCGACGCCCAAACTCTCATGCAGCGCAACACCTATCTCATCGGCCGTGATCTTCGCCTGGCCCTTCCGGGCGACCTCATTTTTTATCGCCAGTTAGACCAGCAGTCACCGTATGATGTCCCGGACGTCACCCATTACCATTCCCCGTTCCACTCCATGATTTTCTGTGGGGAGATGGGCGTGGTTTATCACACCGGGCCCATTCATCACGGCAAAGGCGAGATGCGCCGACTGCTGGTAAGCGACTTGTTGCACCACCCGGATGCGCGCTGGCGCCCGCTCCCGGAAAACACAAATTTTCTCGGAGTCTATCGTTGGAACATCCTGCGCGAAGGCGATTGAGCATCTCGTTTCTGTTACTGCTTGCCTTGCTCTCTCCCGCGCATCTGTTTGCGGCCAGCTCGGTGTCTTTCAACCTGAGCAGCAACCGCAGCTTCGCTCCCACTGAAAAGCCCACCATCCATCTGTACGCGCAAAACGTCAATGAGTTGGAGTTCCGCATTTATCGCGTGCCCCACCCGGACAAATTCCTCGCCGGGCTGCCCGACCTGCATAGCTTCGAGAACGGAACGCCCTTTGGTCCCAACGAGCGCATCGACGAACGCACCTGGCTGGAGCGGTTTCACGACTGGAAGCATCACTTATGGTTTCTGGTCCGCCGCTTCTTCCGCACCCAGTTCACCGAAGAGAACCGCGATCGGCTGCGCGCGCACCAAGCCAGTTTGGCGCGACGCAGCCGCATTGTCGGCGTGGCCCAGTTTGCCCAGATCCCTTTGCTGAATGACCACCAGTTGGTAGCCCGGTGGCGACAGGAACTGCCGCCTACCTACGTTTCCGATTCCCAGGAGCTGCCGATAGACCCGCTGCCCTCCGGACTGTACCTGGTCGAAGCGACGGATAGCCATTACAAGGCCTACACCCTGTTGATGGTGAGCCGCATGGCGATGGTGACCCGCACCGGTGGTGGCACGGTACTCGCCTATTGCGTCGATCGTGTTTCCGGAGCCGGCATCGCCGGCGCGCAGGTAAGCGCGGGCTTTGCCCACCAGCAGCAAGCCACCGGAACCACCGATGCCGACGGGCTGGCTCCGCTGCAGATGACCGCCCCCAAGCCGCTGCCCGACAACTTCTGGGTACTGGCGACCCACGGGGATGATGTGGCCGCCGTCACCCCGGGCGGCTACGCGCTCAGCGGTTGGCAAGGCGGCCGTTGGTCCTCCTATATCTACACCGACCGTCCGGTGTACCGCCCCGGCCACGTGGTCCATTGGAAGGGAATTCTGCGCGCCCGCGTAGCCAATCATTTGGAACTCCCGAAGCTCTCCACCATTCACGTCACCATCGCTGATCAGGATGACCACGCGCTCCTGGACAAGGACATGCCGTTATCCGCAGCCGGTAACGTGACCGGCGATCTAACCCTGCCGGCAACGGCGACTCTGGGCTACTACACCATTCGCTTGCGCAACGGCCCCGCATCCGACGACGTTGACGCCGATGCGGGCAATGGCCAATTCCGCGTAGAGGATTACCGCAAGCCGGAGTACCAGGTGCGCGTAAGCCCTGCCAAGCCGCGTCTGCTGCAGGGCGAGACCATGCCGGTTGTAATCGACGCCCGGTATTTCTTCGGCGAACCCGTTTCCAACGCAAAAGTAAAGTACCGCATTTACCATTCGCCGCACTATTGGTCAGACGAAGAAGGGGACTCCGGCGAAGAAGGCGGCCCAGGAGATGACCAGCCCGACCTGGGCTACGACGCGGCCCAGCAGTCCGAACAGACTGGCAAACTCGATGCCAACGGCAAGCTCACCATCAACGTGCCCACCCAGTACGTGGCTGACCTGAAGAATCCCAGGGATCAGGACTACACCGTCGAAGCCGCCGTGACCGACCAGGCGAACCGTGAGATCACGGGCCGGGGACGTTTTCTCGCTACACGCGGTAGCTTCCGTATCCACGTTGAGCCGGTGAGCTATGCCGTGCGCGTCGGTGACTCCGCGCTGCTGAACGTAACCGCGGTGGATTACGATAACCACCCGGTACAGACCCAGGTACACCTTCAGCTGGTCACCCACAAATTTGTCAAAGGTGGAACCCAGACCACTAGAGGAGCCGCGTCCGACGTGACCACGGATGCGAGCGGGCATGCTCAGGCTACGATCCCGATAGCCACCGCAGGCAACACCGAGGTAGAAGCTACCGCCACCACACCCGAGAACCGCACCGTATTCGACTCCACCTACTTATGGGTGATGGGTGGCAACGAAGAAGGATGGGGTGGTGAGTCGCGCGCTGTGCAGATCATCGCCGACAAGAAGAGCTACGCTCCGGGAGACACGGCCCACATCAGCATCCTGTCGAACCTGGACAGCTTCCACCCCCTGGTGATCGCCACCGGCTATACGGTTGAGTTCCGCAAGGTGATGTTTTCTCCCGGTAAGTCGCTCACCTTTGACTTGCCCATAACCGCGGATGCCCAGCCCAACCTGGAATTGAATGTCGCGTTTATCCGCAACGATCAGCTTTACCAGGCAAATCTGAGCATCAAGGTTCCTCCGCTACAGCAGCAGTTACAAGTCGACATAACTCCGGACAAGCAAGTCTTTCAGCCCCAGCAGACGGCCGGGTACGACGTGTTTGCCCGTGACTGGCAGGGTAAGCCGGTGAGCGCCGACTTTAGTTTTGGGGTCGTCGATGAGGCAATTTACTCCCTCTATCCCGATAGCAGCGGCGACATGGTCAAGAAGCTTTATCCTGACCGCTATGTCTTTGCTGCGATCGACTCATCGCTGCAGTATTACTTCAGCGGCAGGGCAGGGCTCAAGTCCCCTCAGTTGGCCGAGCGGGCGTCCCGTTACCGGCCGCAGCTTGCCCAGGTAAAGCCAGGCAATGACGTGGTGCAGCCGCGGGTGCGCAAGGCTTTTCCAGATACAGCCTATTGGTCACCTTCCGTCCATACCGACGCCGCCGGCCACGCGCACCTCACCCTGACCTTTCCTGATTCGCTTACTACCTGGCGGACCACGGTGCACGCCATCACGCTCGATTCAAAAGCCGGTTCCGCCATCAACCGTGTCCTGGTGCGCAAGAACATCATCGTGCGTATGGGGACGCCGCGCTTCCTGCGCCAGGGGGATGAGGTAACCATCCCCGTCATCGTTCATAACTACCTCGATCAGGCCAAGCAAGTGCAGCTATCGCTCATAATTAACGGATTAGACTCGGTGAGTGGCGCACCGCAATCCGTCATGGTGCCCAGCAAGGGCGAAGGCTCCGCGCTCTGGCGAGTCAAGGCCTCGCAAATCGGCACCGCTCGTCTGCTCGCCAAAGCCCTTACCAATGAAGAATCCGACGCCCTCGAGCTTACCTTCCCGGTTGAGCCCATCGGCGTTCCCCGCACCATCAACACCTCAGGAGCCATCGTTCAGGACCAGGCAGCCAACACCACCATCGACTTTCCTGCCAATACCGATGCGGCTGCGCACACCCTGCATTTGGAGATTGCTCCGTCCATCGCGGGTAGCCTCTTCTCCGCGCTTCAATACCTAAGCACCTATCCCTATGGCTGCACCGAACAGACCATGTCCAGCTTCCTGCCGAACCTGGTAGTGGCCGATACGCTCAAGAAGCTGAACCTCTCCGGTCTCGTCAGCCCGGCCGACTTGCAGGCCAAGACCAACGCCGGCCTCGATCGCCTCAATGACCTGAAACACGATGACGGTGGCTGGGGCTGGTGGAAAGAAGATGACAGCCGGGTCTTCATGACTGCGTATGTTGTCTCTGGTCTGGCTGAGGCCAAGAGTGCGGGATATGCCAAGGCTGATGCCAACCTTGCAGGAGGGGTCGGCTATCTAGAGAAACAGTTAATCCAGCATCCCAGAATGATCCCCGCGCTGCGGGCGTACGTGGTCTACGCCCTCAGCCTGGCGGATGCAAGAAATCTGGCCCCATCGCTTGAAACCCTCTGGTCGCGGCGTAACGACCTTTCTCCGGAAGCGCTGGCGCTGACCGGCATGGCTATGCAGCGCACCGGTGATAACCGCGCACCGCAGATCGCGCAAATGCTGGAGGCGAAAGCCCAGCGCACCGGCACGCTGGTCTCCTGGCCATCGAGTTACAGCCCGCTGCTTGACATCAACGATGACAACAGCGCCGAGAGCACCGCGTTCGCCTTGCGCTTCCTCACCCACGCCGACCCGCAGAACTCGCTGCTGGAAGGCGCGGCGCAGTGGCTGGTGCTGAATCGCAATGGCGGATACTGGTGGAACTCAACCGAACAGACAGCCATGGTGCTCTTTGGACTGGTCGACTATTTAGCCGCATCTCAGGAGCTGAACGCAGACTTTGACGTGGACGTTGTGCTCAACGGCGGGTCCATCGCCAAGCGCCATTTCACGGCGGCGGACGCCGTCTCCGGCGCCGACCTTTCGATCGATGTCACCGCCGGCCAACTTCACCCCGGCAGCAATGTGGTCCAGGTCAGCAAACACGGAACGGGCAGAGCCTATTGGTCGGTGCAAGGTAAGTACTATTCCACCGAGCAAAAGTTTTACCAGCAGGGCACGCTATCGCTCAACCTGACCCGCGATTACTTCAAGCTGAGCCCCACTACCAAGGACGGACAGATTGTCTACCAGCTCGATCCACTCAAGGGTCCCGTCAATGTGGGAGACACCCTGGCAGTGCACATTGCGGTCAACGGCTCACCCGCCAAGTATCTCCTGATTGAGGATCCAATTCCCGCGGGCACCGAGTTCGTCCAGCAGGAGGATAGCTACAAGATTCTCGACCAGCCGCAAACCTGGGAGTACTGGTACACGCGGCGGGAGTTCTACGATGACCGCGCTGCTCTCTTTGCAACCGAGTCCACTGGCCGTCACGAATCCTTCTATCTACTCAAGGTGGTGAACCCGGGAAGCTTCGCCATCAGCCCGGCCAACGTGCAGCCGATGTATCAGCCCGGCATTCAGGCAACCAGCGATCTGCTGCATCTGCAGGTGGAGGAGACAAAATGATGCAGGCAATCCGCCAGGCCTTCTCGAAATTAAAGGGTCGTCTCTTCTGGCTCCAATGGGTGGGCAACTTCCTGCTCATGTTGCTGGCTGCCGGTTGGCTGCAGATTCCCGACTCCCACAGCTGGCAGTTTGTATTCTCGATTCTTTCCGGTGTGTTCCTGGTGGTTGGTTTTCTGTGGCTTTACATCGCCACCTTCCGCCATCTTTTACCCTGTGCTCCGCGTCCATCCTGGTGGCTAAGCTGTCTCCTGTTGGCTGCATTCCTGGCACTGTGGTGGTTGCTGTTGCAGCCGATAGCCGCGCTGCGGGCGCACGAAGCGCTCTATGCCGGCTATTGGAACTCTCAATCTCCTCCGTGGCTGCGCCACCATCTCGGCTATTCCAGCCTCGTTGCCTGGCAGGAACATATCTATGACTGTATCCAATGCATATTGGCCGGTGTGCTGCTGCCATTGGCGATGGAGGCGAGTGCGTGCGGAGTCAATCAAATCAAACGCGCCAAACATGTATACCGGCATTGGTTCTACTGGCTGAGCGTTCTGATCTGCGGGCTAGGAGCACCGGCCATCACCTGGGCACTCGCCGACTGGACGCCCGATGCCGGCCTGCTGGGACAAACCTTCAGCATCGTCGCCCGTCTGGGCTTTGCTTACACTGTGGACATCCTGCTCTGGTGTTTCCTGCTAAGCCTGATCGCCCACTACGAGAAACCCCAGATATGAGCCCCCAAAACCATCCCCGCAACAAAGCCCGGGTGCCCCACATCTCGATTTTGAGATGTGGGATTCCACTGCTCTCTCCCCTAAATGACCAAGACTAAACAACTCTTGCTCCTTACCCCCGCCGTTCTGGCCCTGGTGCTAAGCGCAACACCGCAGGACCATGGGGTGACCAATCCAGTTGCTGGCGATCCGCGCGCCATTCAAGAAGGAGCTTCGCTGTTTCATGCCAACTGTTCGCCATGCCACGGATTAAACGCCCAAGGTGGAGGCCGCGGACCGGACCTGACCGCGGGGCGTTGGGTTCACGGCTCAACGGACGCCGACCTTTTCCGCACCGTGACGCGCGGAGTGCCCGGAACCGAGATGCCTGCCAACGCCTTCGACGATTCCGAGGTCTGGGCCATCCTGGCGTATGTCCGGTCGCTCGCGCCGGCAAAGACCGTCGCCGTCTCCGGCGATCCCGCGAAAGGCAAAAAGATCTTCTGGGAAACGGCGGGGTGCTCGACCTGCCACATGGTGCAAGGCCGCGGCGGAGTGCTTGGCCCGGATCTGTCTCGTGTGGGAGAGGCACGCTCCGCGGATTATCTAATCGATTCCATCCGTCAGCCCAGCAAGGAACTCTCCACGGGCATGCTGGATCCCAACAATCACTATGGCCTGCCCCTGGTGTACGACACGGTGACGGTGGTGACGGCCGATGGCCACAAAATTTTGGGCGTGGCCAAAAACGAAGATACCTTCTCACTCCAACTGATCGATACCAACCAACACCTGCAATCTTTTCTCAAGAAAAATCTGCGAGAAGTAACCCACGAGCGCAAGTCTCTTATGCCGGCTTATTCCGAGGACGTGCTAAAGCCCGCGGAGCTTCAGGACCTGGTGGCTTACCTGGAAGGTCTAAGACCCGAGTGATAAAAACAATCGCGCTATCGTTGGCTATGCTCCTGAGCGGAGGAGCGCGCGTTCCCGCCCAGGTTACTTATCAGCGCTTGCTCCAGGCAGATCAAGAATCGCAGAACTGGCTCACCTACTCGGGGCGATACAACGGGTGGCGCTACAGCGCGTTGAACCAGATCAATACAGGAAACGCATCGCGGCTGGCGATGCAATGGACCTTCCAGGTTGCCGACCTCGGCCAGTTCGAGACCACACCCCTGGTGGTCGACGGCGTCTTATATGGAACCGGGCAAAATGACCGCGCCTTCGCCCTCGACGCGCGCACCGGACGTGCCATCTGGCGCTACCAGCGAAAACTGCCGGATAAGCTTCAGCCGTGTTGCGGCATGGTGAACCGCGGCTTCGCAATCCTGGGCAACAAGCTTTTCATGGGCACACTGGACGCGCATCTGATCGCCTTGGATACCAGGACCGGGAACTTAGTGTGGGATGTAAAAGCAGCCGATTCCAACGCCGCCTATGCCTTCACGGTCGCACCGCTGGTGGTGAAGAACGAGGTGATCGTGGGCATTTCCGGCGGTGAATATGGAGTTCGCGGATTCGTGGATGCGTACGATGCTGACACCGGTCGCCGCCGATGGCGTTTTGATACGGTTCCGGGACCCGGCCAGCCGGGACATGAGACCTGGGCGGGCGACTCCTGGAAGACCGGCGGAGCACCCGCGTGGATCACGGGCTCTTACGATCCGGAACTGAACCTCATCTACTGGCCCACGGGGAACCCGTCGCCCAGCGGATATGGCGGTGCGCGAGCTGGTGACAATCTTTACAGCAACAGCATGTTGGCGCTCGACGCGGACACTGGCCGGCTGAAATGGTTCTTTCAATTCACGCCTCACGATTTGTACGACTACGACGCTACCCAGGTTCCTGTCTTACTGGATGAGCAATGGCACGGTAAGCCGCGCAAGCTTTTGCTGCAAGCAAACCGCAACGGATTTTTCTATGTCCTCGACCGCACCAGCGGAAAATTTCTCCAGGCTTCGGCATTCGGTAAAGTGACTTGGGCTACGGGCATCGGGCCGGACGGGAGGCCGCAACTGAATACCAATCTCGTCCCAAGCCCGGAAGGGAACCGGGTGTGCCCAGGCGCCCTTGGGCTCACCAACTGGTATTCGCCGTCTTACAGTCCCGATACCAGGCTCTTTTATGTAGCCACCTCGGACGAGTGTGACATCTTCACCAGCGCACCCCAGATCTATCGCGAGGGCCACGACTTTCTGGGTAGCGTCTACGTGCCCGACCCTATTACGAGGCCAACCGGAGCACTCAAAGCCCTCGACCCCAGTACCGGAGCAACAAAGTGGGAGTTCAAATACTTCAGCAATCCCAATGGCGGAGCACTCTCCACCGCGGGTGGGCTAGTGTTTGCCGGCGAGTCCGACGGAAATTTCATAGCCCTCGACGCACGCACAGGCCGCGATCTGTGGAACGTGCAACTGGGCGCGGCCATCTACTCCACTGCGATCACCTACGAGCTTGACGGCAAGCAGTACGTAATCATCCCAGCAGGCTCGGCGCTGTTTGCCTTCGCCCTCACCGGCCACCCATAGCACTTCCGTTCAGCAACCGCTCTCTCTGGAAGCGCCCCTCTTCCCTTTGTCATCTCGACCGAAGCGAAGCGCAGTGGAGAGATCTCTGTGTGGATGTCCTTTCTTGGAAATGTTTTTCGACCGAAGCGCGCAGTGGAGGGAACCCGGGTGGCTCAGGTCTCGCTTTTGAGACCTGGGTTCTCTCGGATCACAACTCACCCAAAAGTTGCAGACACGCTCTGTTGCCCGCTATCTAAAGGCCTGTGCGCTCTATTTGGATTTGAGAATTTCAGAAAACGAGGACATCTGGTAACCAAGCGTGGGTACGGCTGTGAGCGCACGCTCTCTTAATCAGTGGCCTCAGCCTGTTTACATCTCTTAATGTGTAACTGTCGCAGAAATCGCAAGCTCCCCCCTTACAGACCTGAGTACGATTCGTCAGGATGATGGTTGCATATTGCGACCCAGGTGAATGCAAATGCCTGGGTTGTCCCCAGACTGCAAAAGGAGCAGAAATGCCATCAACTAAGAAAAAACATTTTGAGTGGGCGCGAAGGGTATCTTCCATCCCCGCGATTGCCACTTTATTGTGTACCTCTCATGCCTTGGCCGCGGCGCCTGCAGTGGTAGTCGACGCGCAACAAACCATCGGAACTGGAAACTGGGATCCCCAACAAGTAGTAGTCGCCCCAAACGGCACCGTGTATGTAGCCGATAGCTTCAACAACCGAATCCTGCAGGCGACTCCTGGCCTGCCCGGCCAGGTGAATTTCACTCAGGTGAACACCGGTAGCGTCACGCTCGCATTCCCGGAGGGCATTGCCGTCGATGCTTCGGGTGACCTTTACATCTGCGATACGCCCAATATCTTTGGGCTGGGGTTCAACTCGCGGATCCTCGAAGTGAAGGCAAATAGCAATGGAAACCTGACGACCAATGTCACCCAGCTATACTCGGGACCTCAGTTAACTCTGCCCACATCTCTGACCATCGACAGCGCGAACACGTTGTTCATCGGCGTGAGTCAAATTTTTGGCGGAGGAGCCATCTACTCTCTGGCTGCCGGTAGCAGCACTCTGCAGACGGTGAAGACAGGCCTTTCCGGCTTTACCCCTGCGGCGTTGGCAAGAGACGCCGGCTCCAACCTCTACTTTGTCGACAGCAGCGCCAACAGTGGTGGCATCTACAAGGTGCCGGCTACTGGCGGAACCGCCCAGCCTGTAAGCGTGGGAGCGTTCAACCTTTCCGGACCGTCAGGAGTAGCGCTCGATCCCGCAGGAGACATTTTTGTCCTCGCGACCTTGCCCAGCGGCCGCAATGCTGTGGTGGATATTCCAGCAACGTCTCCGGCGACACCGTACCTCATTCCCATATCGAACCTGCAAAACCTGAGCACCATGGCCCTGGACCCCAACGGCAACGTCGATGTGGCCGGCCAGACATTTAATGGTTTTGTTACTCAGCTCGACTTTAGCAATCCTGTCTATCTGGGTGGTGCGAATGTCTCCGGGGCCGGAAGCGCCGTCCTCTTCAACATCGAGTTCAATGCGCCGGCCACCTTTGGTGGTTTCCGCGCCGTGACCGTCGGCGACTTGGGCACCAGCAGCAATCATGCTCTTGCGGATGTCGCTCCAGCCACCACCGGCAACTGCAAAAACCCAATCTCTGGCGGCACCACTGCGTACGCGCCTTACGCATGCGTCCAGACTTTCGAAGCGACGCCGCAATACACCGGCACCCGCATCTCGGCCATCCAGGTAGAAGGCCCGACCACCGCCGGCAAAACCGCGATTCTCGATTCCACGCCGGTTTATGAAACAGGTAATTCGTCCGCGCAGATTACCTACCCGCTCGACGCCAAGGCTACAGCGTTGGGCTTGATACAACCCCAGGGCATTACTGCCTCGGGCTTTGACCAGACAGTCTATGTGGCAGACCTTTCCAACGGCGCGGTCTTTTCCGTCAGTGGCCTGAGTGGATCCTCGCCGACACAAGTCTCTACCGGGGGTATTCCGCTCTCCGCACCCAGCGCCGTCGCCATGAACGGTGAAGGGGACTTGTTCATCGCCGACTACAACCTGGGGGAAGTGGTAGTAGTACCTACGACCACGGGAAAATCGCCTTATGTTCTGAACACCGGCATTCTGCTGCAACACCCAATCTCGCTTGCGCTCGATGTCCTGGGCGACTTGTACATTGGAGACTCGGGCCAGGCCGGCGAAGACGCGAGCAGTGGCAATCCCGGCTACGTGGTAGAGGTACCTTACAACGGTTCAGCCTTTACCCTGCCGACTCCTGGGGTCAACATCATCTTTCCCCAGGCGCTGGCAGCTGATAGCTTGAACGGAAACTTGTGGATTGGGGACGGAGGAGACTTGGTCACCGCCGGCCAGCTGGTGAAACTTCCGGCCAACGGGAGCAACGCCAGTGCCGTTAGCATTGCGGGCGTAGCAGATCCCACCGGGCTGACCTTCGATGCTGCCGAGAACCTCTACATTCTCGATGGCAACGCCAATACCATCACCCTGATGTCCGCAACCGGAAACAGCCACCTGCTCAGCTTTGCCGGGGCTTCGCTTGTGGCTCCGAGCGCGCTTGTCAGCTCCGCTGGTTCGCAGAGCATCGTCATTGCCAACATCGGCGATGGAAACAGCAACAGCCTCATTTTCCTAAACGGCAATAGTGCGACTCTTGCTTTCGGAAACCAGGCAACGAATAGTACCAGTCAAACGCAGACGGCGACGGTGGCCAACATTGGCAACCAGAACCTGACGCTTTCGCGCCCGGACTACACCATCACCAACAGTAACCGTGCATTTAGTATTCTGGGCAGCAGCACCTGCGCGGCGGGTGTCACGCTGACCACTGCCTCTACTTGTACGTTCAATGTTCAATTTGCGCCCACGGCTGCCGGCGCGCAAGGGGAGCAGGTGACCGTCCAAAGCAGGGCGTACAACAGCGGAACTCCTCAACTCAATTTGACGGGTACTGGCACCAGCACCGGCAAGGCGCAAGTTGCCCCTTCCAGCACCGGAGGGGTCCAGGCTCACATCAGCGGCAACGGACGGAAGTCGTTCCGGGCCGCGAAAACAAAGACGAGGTAAGACTCGCCTGCAAACGAAGCATCCTTGGGGCCACACTCGAGCAATCGAGTCGTGGCCTTTCTTTTTGACCGGTCGCCTGAGAGACTGCTCCCCCAAACCACTCCGCCATGTTTTGCCTTCTTACCTGTGGCGTGTGTTCCCGGAGATCATGCAGTTTCAAAATGGTGACGCTGAACTATTTGCGTTTTGCGGAGCGACGTTTCTTTTGCGGAGGAGCTTTCTGCCAGTCTTGATAAGCCGTAGCGCCAAAACGCACCATCAATCGGCGCACATACTGCTCCGCTACTTCGCCCTCGCGTTCGCGAATAAGATCGACGATGCGTTGGTGCGCCTCGAGTCCGCGGTTCCAGGGCGATGTGCTCTGTCCGGTGGCGACCACCCGCATACGGACGAATGCGAAGAGCGGCAGCAGTACCCGGCGCGCGTGTTGTTGCAGATGAGGATTGCCTGAAAGATCGCAGAGCTCCAGGTGAAATTGACGATCCGCGTCGAGAATCTCACCGGAGTTGCCGGAGCGCGAGGCGCGCCGCATCCGTGTCAGGGCATGCTCCAGTTGAGCGATGTCCGCGCCGCGCGCTGCCGCCAGACGCGCCGCGAGACCCTCCAACGCTCCCCGCAGGTCAAATAGTTGGAGCACATCCTGTTCGCTGAGGGAGACCACCCGGGCGCTACGCCCGGAGGCCTTGGTGACAAAACCCTCGTGCGCCAGAATGTTGATAGCCTCTCGAACGGAAGCCTGCGCCACCCCGAGTTTTCTTCCCCACGTGCCCTCGACAATGCGCACACCCGGGGCAATCCGTCCGGCGACAATCTCGTCGCGCAGGCGTTCAGCCAGGGCATGCTTGACCAGGGACCCTGCCCCGTTGGCTTTCTGATTCGGTTTCGGCATGTTTCGCTTTCAGGCGTGAGCGTACCGTAAACGGTCTTGTACGTCAATCGATCTAATCGCTCTCATGAGCGCTTAAATGACAAACGAAGCAAATCTTATGAAGATGCGAGCCTAAAGCTAAGAGTTATCTCGAGGGTTAGTTAATAATCCATTCGGGGCTAATAATGATCAATGAAACATCATACCAACGTCTAACGGTCCCGCACCGGCTCTAACGGAGCGGGCAGCTCCAACCAGGAAAATTAGCCCGGCACACAGGCAAACTAAGTAATTTGACATCCTGACGCAGGGTCGCCTAGTATTGCGATCCGAGCGCTCAAAAGGAGTCCGTCGAGATATAACGGATGGCGTAAAACTCGATGTTTCAAACCGCAAACTATTGTGATCGTGAATGATATCAATAACCTCCGCTTCAGAGCCAAGGAGATGCCCCATGTCAGTCCGCACCTGCTTCATCGGCACGCAAAGTCTACACACGGAAGACACTTCGATTCGGTCAATATCTCGCAAACGGGAATTCGGAGCAGCGCTCGTGATTGCTCTGACGCTCGGCAGCCAGCTGATTGCTCCACAAAAATCGACCGCACAAGTGAATGGCGTTGGGCAACGGCCATACCTCGGCTGGAGCACATTCAGTGAGCAAACCCTCAATTCCAGTTTTCTGACGCAAGCCAATATCACCACCCAGTCCGATGCGCTTCGGTCCTCTGGACTGCAGGCGCACGGCTTCGACTACATCAATATCGACTCTGGCTGGCAGGGGAGTTTTGATGCCAATGGCCGGCCCATCCCCAACACCACGACGTTTCCCAACATTACGGCCCTGGTGGAGCACATCCATCAAAACGGTCAAAAGGCCGGAATCTATTGGATTCCGGGCGTAGAGTATCCGGCGGTTGTGGCCAACTCACCGATCCTTGGCACGCCCTATCATATTCAGGACATCCTGGTGGTCCCGTATACCGCGGGGAATGCCTTTGGTTCGCCGGGCACCTCTCCTTATCACTACAAGATCGACTTCACCAAGCCCGGCGCCCAGGAGTACATGAACTCCGTGGTGGCGCTCTTCGCCTCATGGGGCATCGACTTCATTAAGCTCGACGGGGTTACGCCAGGATCGGATAGCTATGGCACCGCGATCGATAATCGGCCGGACGTGGAGGCATGGTCCAAGGCAATCGCGGCGAGTGGACGTCGTATATGGCTGACAATATCCTGGGATCTTGATCAGGACTACCTCAGCACCTGGCAGCAGTACGCCAACGCACGCCGTATCGATCAGGATGTCGAATGCGAAGGCGACTGCGCGACCCTCACCAATTGGCCGCGCATCTACGAGCGTTTCCGCGACCTGCCCGGATGGGAGAATGCGGCCGGCCCGACCGTGGGCTGGAACGATCTGGATTCTCTCGACATAGGCGACGGCACGCTCGACGGCCTCACCAACCAGGAGAAACAGTCTGCCCTGTCATTGTGGGCGTTGGCGAATGCGCCGATTTACCTGGGCGGTGATCTCACGAAACTCGATAGCTTTGGCAAGCAGATTGCGACCAACGATGAGGTGCTTGCGGTCCAACAAACGGGTGTGCCGGCGACCCAACTGCTCGGCGGCGACCTCGAAGTCTGGGCCTCGAATCTCGGTCATGGCCAGTACTACGTTGGAATCTTCAATATGAACGCCACTGTTACAAATGTGACGCTTCCGTGGAGCCTGCTTGGTTTTCAAAATGCTGCGCAGGTCCGCGATCTTTGGAATCATCGCGAGCTTGGTCCGTCCTTCGGCGGATTTTCTACCGTGCTCCAGGGGCACAGCGTGACGCTGCTTAAGGTCAACGGTTTTGGGCAGGCGCCGGCTTCGCCCTCAACCAGCTACGAAGCTGAGTCGGCGGTCCTGGGTGGCTCTGCGTCGATCGCAAGCTGTCCTGCTTGCTCGGGCGGAGAGAAAGTTGGAAACCTGGGCCTTGGAGCCGGTAACACCGTCACCTTCAATGATGTCTATGTGCCACGCGATGGCGAGTACCTCATGCAGGTCGATTCCATGACCATTGGGCTTCGCTCGTACCTGTACACGGTGAACAATGGTCCCTATCAGACCCTCAACTGCAGCGGCGGAAGCTTCCTGCTTCCCGCAAGCACGACCGTCCCTGTTCATCTGGTGAAAGGCTTGAATAGCATCCAGTTTGGCAACCCGCCGAGCTATCCTCCGGATCTTGATCGCATCGTCATCAGCGGGAACGGGAATTTCCCGCCTCCAACTTCGGCGACTTATGAAGCGGAAGTCGCGACGCTTGGCGGCAGCGTGACCGCGGGGTTCAGCAACTACTCCTCTGGTCTTGCGAAGGCAGGCAACGTCGGCGGTGGCGCTGCCAATTCCGTGACCTTCTCAAATGTGACGGTCCCCTCGGCCGGGACCTATCAGCTTGAGATCGATTACCAAACCAGCGGAACGCGCTCGTATTTCCTGAGCATAAACGGGGCCACAGCCCAGGAACTCGACCTGAATGGCACGACCTTCAATGACCCCGTGCCAATCGTGCTCCCGGTCCAGCTGCAGGCCGGGGTCAACACCATCAATATCGGCAATCCAACTGGATACGCGCCAGACCTGGACCGGATTGTAGTTGCTCCAACCGTCGTGCCTTGATGGCACGAACGCCCTCGTGCCTTGGCGCACGAACGCCTCTGGATAGCAAGCTCACAATCCGGGAATGTGTAACCTTAGTGTGGCGGGAACCACAGCGCGAATGGTTCCTGCCGCACAAAGTTGCAGTCACATTCGTGTGTTCGTCAGGAAGGAAAGCTTTGATCACGGACCGACGTAGTTTTTTGCGAGGCGGCCTTGCGACTGCAGTGCTGCCGCGCTTCGTACCTTCACTGCGTGCGCAATCCGGCATAAACAAGGACGAGCTTTGGTATACGAAGCCAGCGGAGCGCTGGCTGGAGGCTCTGCCCATTGGAAACGGCCGGTTAGGTGGAATGGTCTTCGGTGGAACCACGGTCGAACGGATCGCGCTGTCCGAGTTGACTGCCTGGTCGGGCGCGCCGGCCACCGGCGAGGTCAACCCCGGCGCTCTGCCGCATCTGCATGAGATACGAGAACTCTTCTTTGCCGGGAAATATGACGAGGCGCAGGCGCTCTGCCGCGAATACCTGCCCGGCCACCGGAAGAATTTTGGAACAAACTTGCCCCTCCCTGAATTACAGCTCACCTTCGAGACCATAGGCAATATCGCGGACTATCGCCGTTCTCTCAACCTGGATGAGGCAGTGGCGCGCGTAAACTACCGCAGCGGCGGCGTCTCCTTTGTGCGCGAGATTCTCGCCACTCACGCAGACAATCTGCTCGTCATGCGGCTTACCGCCAGCCAACCGGGCAAGATTAGCTTCCACATGGGCTTCAATAAGGGCGTTCTTCCGTCCACAATCAACGTTGCGGGCAATGCAACCCTGGTTATGGATGGCCACTGTTACGAATCGCAGCACAGCAGCGGTCACGACGGCGTAGCGGTGCAGATTCGGGCTCAGGTGATCCTGGAGGGCGGGAATGCGGCTGCCGGTACCGGCACGATCGAGGTGCGCGATGCAAACGCGGTTACCATCCTGCTCGCCATTGGCACGAGCTATCACGATGCCGATCCAGAGGAGCTATGCAAGCGCGCATTGAGCAATGTTGCACGCAAGAGCTTCACCCAGATCCGCGAGACTCACATCACGGACTATCAGCCTCTCTATCGCCGCATGTCGCTTAGCCTGGGGGAGAGCCCCTCCACGACGCGGCAGTTGCCCACCGATGCACGGCGTAAGGCCCTGGAAAATGGAGCGAACGACCCCGAATTGCTCGCGCTCTTCTTTCAGTATGGCCGTTATCTAACCATCGCGGGCTCGCGCGCGGACTCGCCGCTGCCGCTGGCGCTTCAGGGCGTCTGGAACGATGGGCTGGCAAGCAGCATGGAATGGACCGACGATTATCATCTCGATATCAACACCCAACAGAACTACTGGCCGGCGGAGGTCTGCAATCTATCGGAGTGTCAAACACCACTCTTTGGACTGATCGATCTGATACGTTCCGCCGGCCGGGCAACTGCAAACGAGATGTATGGCGCGCCTGGATGGGTAGTGCACACAGTCACGAACCCATGGGGCTTTACGGCGCCTGGCAGCACCGGCTGGGGCATCTTCGTGACTGCAGGTATCTGGATTTCGCTGCAGATGTGGGATCACTACACCTTTACCGGTGATGTAGAGTTCCTGCGTAACCGTGCTTACCCGGTGCTGCGCGAGGCGGCAGAATTCTTTCTCGCCTACATTGTCCCGGAGCCAAAGCACGGCTGGCTTGTCACCGGCCCCTCTGACTCGCCGGAGAACTGGCACATCGCGCCCTCGGGCAGCCACATTGCCGAAGGGATGGGCAATACCTGCGACCGCGTTTTCGTCTACGCGCTCTTCACTATGTGCATGGATGCATCAAAAACGCTCAATACCGACGAAGCACTTCGGGCAAAGCTCGAAGAAGCGCGCGCCCAGCTGCCGCCCTTTCAGATCGGCCGCCATGGCCAGTTGCAGGAATGGCTGGAAGACTTTGAGGATGCGGAGCCGAACCACCGGCATACTTCGCACCTGGTGGCCCTCTATCCCGAGCACCAAATCTCGCCCCGCGCGACGCCTGAGCTGGCCCGCGCTGCGGAGATAACCATTCAGCGGCGTATGAACGCGCCGCACTGGGAACAGAGCGAGTGGGGTCGCGCAAACCTTGTGGTCTATTTCGCCCGGCTGCTGAAGGGAGATGACGCTCACAAGTACCTGGTGAGCCTGGTGGCAAAGGCCGCGGATGATAATCTTCTTACTTATTCAAGCGCCGGCATAGCGGGCGCGAACTCTAACATCTTCTCTCTCGATGGCAACACCGCCGGTGCAGCGGGCGTTGCTGAGATGCTATTGCAGTCGCAGTCCGGGGAGATCGAATTTCTGCCGGCATTGCCCGCCGCATGGCCCAACGGCTTCATCCGCGGGCTCTGCGCCCGGGGCGGGTACGTAGTCGATATTGCGTGGCAAAACAGCAAGTTGTTTGCAGCCTCCATAAAGAGCCTGCGTGGAGGCTCTACGCCGGTTCGTTATGGAGATAAGGTGATCACGATTAGCGTGCGACCTGGTGAAACCATCCGTTTGCGCCGGCAGAGCTTTGCGGCGATAGCCGCCGAGCGTTAGGAGTCTTCAATGCGCGCCTATTTATCGCTCGCAGCTCGCCGTACTCTTCCTCTTTTAGCGCTGGCGCTTGTATTTCCTTCTCTTATATCCGGTCCAGCGGCAACTGCACAGCCGTCTGTTTCCATTCCAGAGGAAATTGAATGGACCTGGGAGGTCCGGCCCGCCCATCCCGATCCGAACCTACCCAATGTGCTTCTCCTGGGTGACTCCATTGCCCGCAACTACTTTCCCCAGGTTGTGAAGGATCTTAATGGCATCGCCAACGTGTACTTGATGGCAGTCTCCACATCCGTCGGTGATCCGCGGTTGCCACACCAGATCGCCGAATTTGCAGCCATGGAAAACGTGGCCTTTCGCGTCGTCCACTTCAACAACGGTATGCATGGCTGGCGGTACACCGAGGCGCAATACAAAGCTGCATTTCCCGCCTTGCTCAGCAGTGTGCGTCGTCTCACCGGTAAGGGCGGCAGATTAATATGGGCGAACACAACGCCCGTGAAGCCAGATGCTTCCAACGGTGCCACGAACCCCCGCATTGAAGAACGCAATGCCATCGCGGAGGAGCAGGTGCGAGCCGCCGGTATTTCCATCGACGACCAGCACACGCTCATGACGGAGCATCCTGACCTGTACCAGGATGCGATACACTTTGGCCCCCGCGGCGCAGACGTCATGGGAGATCAAGTAGCAGCGTCGATCCGTGCTGCGTTGAGAATGTAGACGCCGGGATGCATGAGCGGCCCAAGTCGCTCTTGCGATACTGCTTTGGCTTCTACAATTTAAGCCGCGAAGCTCTTGGTAGTGAGCTCTCTTGACTCAATGGCCAGTCGTGCGGAAAGGCCGCCGGTTCGCTTATGATAGATCTCGTTTGCACAAAACGCGCAACCTCGGGATCGTTCAAATGCTTCCCTCGCAACAGGATCTACTGGACCGAATTCTGGCAAGCCCACATTTCGCCCATACTCTGACCCTAGGAAAAATCCTACGCTACGTCTGCGAAAAGACGGTAGGAACTGAAGACCGCCTCAAAGAATACGAGATCGCCACCGAAGTTCTGGAGCGGCACCAGTCGTTCGATCCCAAGGTCGATCCCGTCGTCCGCGTCAGCATGAAAGGGATAAGACAAAAACTGCAGAGGTATTTCGAAGGTGAGGGCAAGCGCGAATCTCTGCAGTTGGTCATTCCAAAGGGCCAGTACAGCGCTCAGTTCATTCAAAACCACTCTCCGCACAGCGCCGAGTTGCAGGATGTCGCGCAAGCCCTGAAGCTTTTTTGGTGTTCGTACCTGGGGCAGAGCCGGACGAATCTCGTCGCGTATACTGAGCCGCTGTTCTTTCGCGAGGGCTGGGGGACGTACGTGCGCAACTTGTACGTCAATGATCCGGGCGCGGGGAATCGTCTTCTGATTGAACGGCTGCCGGAACTCGGGGCGAGAGACCTACAGCCCAGCTTTCACTATCTTGATGCCGGCGAAGTGCATAGCATGTTTCTTTTCATGCAGCTCTTCCATCAACTGGGCGCGCCGGTGAGCGTAAGGAACGCGCGCATCGCCTCCTGGCACGAAATGCGGAACTCGAACCTGGTGCTTGTTGGCTGTGCGCGCACCAACCCTTTTATGGACATGCTGCAGGAAGAAACGGACTTCATCATCGCCGAGGACGAGATTCGCAATCTTGCCCCTCGCGACGGAGAGCTGGCTTCGTATCGGGGAGAGAGATATCACGATTCCAAGCTGCCCCGCTACCGGGAGTATGTGCTGATCACACGCAGACCCGGACCTTCCCCGAACTCAACCGTCACCATGATTGCCGCCAACCACGGCCGCGCTATTGAAGGCGCCACCAGTCTTCTTACGGCCGGACCGGAAATTGTAAAACTGCTTTCCACCATCCATGTGAATCAGCGAGCGGCGCTACCAAAGCGATTCCAGATCCTGTTGCGGGTTGAAATGATCGACCTGGATGATGAAATCGTCGACATCGAGTATGTGAGTCACCGCATGTCGACCGAATAGCCTGCCGAGTCAGTGTGCCTGACGGTTGCAGATGTGACGACCGCTTTCAGTTTCGGCTAACTCTCAGTGGCGTTCGCGGAGCGAGTCGCTCTGCCCGGTAGCCTCCCGTGGTGCGGTCTCTCCGCCAAATAAGCGCGAAGATTAACGCCACCGCCACAGGGAGAACCGCCATCGATCGCAGAGCTCGCGCGGGCCCCCAAAGGTCATACATCCTACCCATGACCGGGACCACGATCGCGCCGCTCAGCATCCCGGCGCTCCCTATCAGGGCCAGTAAGAATCCTCCGCCTGCGGGGAATCTCTCAGAGGTGATGCCGTACATTGTCGGCCAGCAGTAGCATATGCCCACAGCGAAGCAGGTAGCTGACAGAAAAACACCGAAGCCAGACTGCGTCATCCCCAGGCCGAGCAGGCCGCCCGCTGACAACAGCGTGCAGCTCAGCAGCAGCGTAATGGGGGACATGTGTGCTACCAGGTGGCCCGCAAAAAAGCGGCCCAGGGCCATCAATCCGCTGATCCAAACCAATACCAGGATGCCTGGCAGATGCCCGGCGCGGGTGAGCAGACTCGGGATCCACTGCGTCGGCCCCAGTTCCGTCGCCGCAGTCAATAGTATGCAGAACAGCAGCACCAGGAAGCCAGGACGCAGTGCCTCGCGGTACATCGTTGCGGTCGAAACCTGGTGTTGCCTGCGTTCGGTAGGGGGAAGCTCCAGGTTAAAAAACAATCCACCATACAAAAGTACAGGGATAAGAATAAAAGACGTCTTCGTCTGCCAACCCAGCCCCAGCCGGGTGCACAGCAAGGCCACCAGCCCCCCAATCACGATGCCACCCGGATACCACACATGCAGCGCATTCAGACGATCGGTTTTGCGTCCTGGATAGAGGGTGGCGATGAGTGGGTTAGCGGTCGCTTCCACAAGGCCATTTGCCAGGCCGATGGCCAGGGTTCCGGCGTAAAGCACCCCGAAACCGTTAGCGAAAATGGTCAGCAACACGCCAGCGACATGGCAGGCGAAGCCCGCGGCAATTTGCCATCGCATGCCGACAACTTCGCAAACCTGTCCACCCAGGAACATCGAAACGGTGAAACCCCAGAAGGCAGCGCCGGCAATCCACCCTGTCTGTTCATTGGTCAGATGAAATTGGCTGCTCAGCGTGTCCATGATTTCAGCGCGCACCCCGAAACTCATCGCCTCGGCCACGATGGCCACGCAGCTTGCCCGAAAAAGAAATCCACGGCGTATTCCGTTTCCGTCGGTCCTATACATTGGTCCAGACGCCCCCCGCAGCATGGCTACGCACGAGCGCGTCTGTGATGGTTGCGGCACGACAGCCGTCGATAAAGGTCGGAAAAAGGATGCCGTCAGCGGTAGCTGGATCACGACCGTCCGCAATGAACTGGAATATGTTGCCGAGGGTGTTTTTGAGGGCATCCGGCCAGCCCTCACTATGGCCGCCTGGCAGACTCGAATAGGGGCGAGCTTCCGGCGTTAGCAGGTCTGGGTCGCGGCTCATTACCTGATCCGGCTGGCCGCGGTGGCCGATCCATAAGCGATTCGGGTCTTCCTGCTCCCATGACAAGCTTAGCTTTGCACCGTGGATAGCAAAACGCAGGTCATTCTTGTGACCGGCACAAAGCGAGCTGGTGAAGAAACTAGCGATCCCTCCATTGCTTAACCGCAGCAACATCGCGCCCAGATCGGGAACCTGTACAGTATAGGGTTCTGTTTCTTCGGTGCCCGCGGCGGCAAACGCCTGGCGCGACCCCAGCGGCTTTCGCCGTGGAGAGACTACTGTCTTGAGCTCGGCGAGAACGCTCACAACCCGAAGCCCAGTCACGTGCTCTACCAGGTCGAACCAGTGGCACCCTGCGTCCCCCACCATGGCTGCCGGGCCACTCTCGGCTGGATCAAGCCGCCATGAGAAGTCGGTATCGTAGAGCAACCACTCCTGAAGATAATGCCCGTGCAGCAGGTGGATCGCGCCCAAATCCCCACGCTCCACCATGATTCGGGCCTGTTGAACCAATGGGTGGTAACGATAGTTGAAGGTAACCGCGTGAACGATTCCAGCAGCAGAGGCAGCGTCCAGCATCTGCCGCGCCTGTTCGAGATTCAACGCCAGGGGCTTGTCAACAATCAGGTGTTTGCCGCGCGCGAGCGCAGCCATGGCGATCGAATGATGCAGCCGCGTGGGCGTTACAATGTCGACTACGTCGATGTCGGGATCGTCGAGCAGCTCCTCATAGTTCGCGTAAACCTTGGCAATGCCCAGCCGGGCAGCTTTTTCCCGAGCCACTTCCGGAGTGGTCGAACATACGGCGGCAACGTCCACAAAACCCAGACGTTTTATAGCCTCGGCGTGTTGCGGGCCCATAAAGCCGAACCCCACGATCCCGCAGCGAATGACTTTCGAAGACATGCGTACAACCTGCTGACCGCCGGGACGAGATCATTTTTGAAATCCATCCACCTGGCACGAACAAGGAGACAAGTCGTTCTCAAAGACCGCCTATCCGAACGGCTGACTCAAGCAACTTCCCTCGCTAGCCTACTCCGATCCTTATACCAAAAGCGGCTTGTGCAAAGTAAAAGCAGGTGGGCGTTTCGGCCCAACATTTGTTGCTTTCCGCTGTACGCCCCATTACTTCCGGTCCCGCCACCTGCTGGTATATGCTCATGGATCGAAAGGGCCCATAGATGCACACATCGCTGCTTGGTAAATTCGCTCTCGTCACCGGCGCCAGTAAAGGAGTAGGCAAGGGCATCGCCCTGGAATTGGCAAAGGCCGGCTGTGATGTAGCCGTCAACTACAACCTGGATGCGGATGGCGCCCGCGCCACCGTGGATGAAATTAAAACCCTTGGCAGGCAGGCGATTGCGATTGCCGCTGATGTATCCCAGGGCGAACGGATTGAGCACATGTTTACCCAGACGCTCGAGGCGTTCGGGCGGCTGGATATTCTTGTAAATAATGCCGGGATCCAGACCTGGAAGTCGCTCATGGACCTGACCGAAGCGGACTGGGATCGTGTGCTCGACACCAACCTCAAAGGCAGCTTTCTCTGCACCCAGCAAGCGGCCAAACACATGCAGGCGAACGGCGGCGCGATTATCAATATCGGTTCTGGCTGCAATAAGTGGCCCTTCGCCAACCTGGTGGACTACACCGCCAGCAAAGGCGGACTGGAGATGTTCACCAAAGTGGCTGCCGTGGAGCTCGGGCCGAAACGGATCCGCGTTAATTGCGTCGCTCCCGGTGCGATCGAGATCGAGCGCACCAAGCTGGAACTGGCTGACTATGCGGCCATGTGGTCGGAGCTTACGCCCCTCGGGCGCATCGGCACACCAAGCGACGTCGGACTGGCCGTCGTGTTCCTGGCTAGTGATGCGGCCGGCTTTATTACCGGCCAAACGATTTGGGTCGATGGAGGCCTCTATACTCGCCCGGCTTCGCCACACGAGAATTGAGGAATCATGCAACTCGGTGTTTTCAGCGTGGTCTTTCAAAATCTTTCCTTCGCCGCTATGCTGAGCCGCGCAAGCACTTTGGGACTTAACTGCGTCGAGATAGGCACCGGAGGATATCCCGGCAATCACCACTGCGACCTCGACGGACTGTTGGCAGCGCCTGAGCGTGTCGAGGCCTATCGTCGCCAAATTCAATCGGCCGGGCTATTCATCAGTGCGTTGGCGTGCCAGGGCAACCCCTTGCACCCCGTTGCAGCTATCGCCGACGAGTACGATGCTACCTTCAGGAAAACCGTCTTGCTGGCCGAACAACTGGAAGTACCGATCATCAATCTGCTTTCCGGGTGCCCAGGCGATTCCGCGACCGCACGCTATCCCAATTGGTGTCACTTCGCCTGGCCGCCCGAATATACCGAGCTGTGGGCCTGGCAGTGGAACGAAGTCGCCATTCCTTATTGGCAGCGCGCTGCGGCGTTCGCGCAGGCGCACGGCATTCGCCGTCTCGCCATCGAAATGCATCCCGGTTTTCTCGTTTACAACCCGGCGACCGCATTACAGCTGCGCCAAGCCGTGGGGGATACCATCGGAGTCAACCTCGATCCCAGCCACCTCTTCTGGCTCGGTATCGACGTGCCGGCTGCAATCCGCAGCCTGGGCAGCTGTATCTATCACGTCCACGCCAAAGACACCGCCATGAACAGACGGAACACGACAGTTAACGGCTGTCTTGACGGCCAACCGTATCAGAACGTAGCCCAGCGGTCCTGGAATTTTCGCACCGTGGGTTGGGGACACGGCCTTGAGGTCTGGCGCGACATCGTCAGTGCGCTTCGTGAAACAGGCTACGAGTATGTGCTCAGCATCGAACAAGAGGATCCGCTCGCGGAAGCCGAAGAAGGTCTGCGCAGTGCCATCGCCTTCCTTGATCAGGTGCTGTTACGTAAACCAGCAGGAGAACTGTATTGGGATAATACGGGGAAGCGTTGAATTGTATCCAGACTTGCCGTCAGGCAATTGCCTTTCCCTCGCTCTCCAGGATCATCAGTGCTTTGTTCACAATGTTTTTAGCGCGCAAGCCGTGTAAATCAAGCAACTCCTGGGCTGTGCCTGATTCGCCAAATATGTCGTTCACTCCCACTCGCCGGAGCGGCATCGGGTATGCCTCGGACAGGAAGCCTGCCACCGCCTCCCCCAGCCCTCCAATGATCGAATGTTCCTCTGCGGTCACGAAGCCTCGTGTTTGGCGGGCGGCTGCCAGCAGGGTGGCTCCATCCAACGGTTTCACCGTCGGCATATGAATCACGAAGGCGGAATAGCCTCTCTCCTCCAGCATTGCCGCAGCGTCCAGACCCTCCCTGGCCATGATGCCGGTGGTCACGATTGTAACGTCGCAGCCCTGTCGCAACACTTTGGCTTTGCCAATCACAAAACTGCCGTGGAGTGCCTCGACGACCGGGTAGGTGTCACGTCCAAAACGCAGATAAACCGGACCCACGAACTTCGCCGCGGCCTTGGTTGCCAGCCTCGCCTCCTCATAGTCTCCGGGAACAAGCACCGTCATATTGGGAAACGAACGGGCAATCGCAATGTCTTCGTTAGCTTGATGGCTCGCACCATCGCCGCCAGTGGAACTGCCGCAGTGAGTCGCGGCTACTTTAACGTTGGCTTTGGGGTAGGCGATCGAATTGCGCAACTGATCTCCTGCCCGGCAAGTGGCGAACACTCCAAATGTCGATGCAAACGGAACAAAACCTTCCCGGGCTAAGCCGGCAGCCACCGAAAGCAAATTCTGCTCCTGTGTTCCGCAATTAAAAAAACGCTTTGGAAAGGCCTTTTCAAAATCGCACGTCTTGGTGCCCTTGGATACGTCGGCGTCTAACACCACGAGCTCCGGCATCTCTTCTCCGAGCTCAATGAGGGCATCCGCGTAACCTTGCCGGGTTTGCTTATTTTGCACGCAATTCCTCCAGGGCCTTTGTGTACTGTTCCATGGTCGGCGGCCCACTATGCCATTCCGCCTGATTCTCCATGAAGGAAACGCCCTTGCCCTTGATCGTATTGGCAACAATCATCGTTGGCTTTCCCAGACCCTCCTTGGCTCGTTGGACCACTTCGAAAATCTGCCCAAAGTCATGGCCGTCAATCTCGGAAGCGTTCCAACCAAACGCCCGCCACTTGTCTACCAGCGGGTCGAGCGGCATCACATCTTCAGTATTGCCATCGGTTTGCAGATAATTGCGATCGACAAAAGCAATCACATTGTCCAACTTGTACTTGTTGCCAAATAGCGCCGCTTCCCAGATTTGCCCTTCCTGCAACTCGCCATCACCGCATAGAACATAGTAGAAGTGCGACTGGTTACGCAACTTCGCCCCCAACGCCATTCCGAGAGCGGTAGACAGGCCCAGCCCCAGGGTCCCCGTGGACGCTTCAATGCCCGGAGTCTTTGGTTGATAGGGGTGCCCTTGCAGGTGCGATCCCGGCCGCCGGAAGTGCGCCAGGTCTTCTTTGGGAAAATAGCCGCAGTCGGCCAGCACCGCGTAGATCACTGGAGCGCAATGGCCTTTGGAGAGAATGAAGCGGTCGCGTTCTGGCCACGCGGGGTTCGCGGGATCATGGCGCATGATTTCGTAATAGAGCCCGACCACCAACTCAGTCGCGCTGAAGCTGCCGCCGATGTGACCGGAGTTAGCCTCATGAACCATGGTCAGGATTGAGGAGCGAATCTGCAATGCCTTGGCTTTGAGAGAATCCAGGGCCTGCGGCGAAACTGCCATACGAACGCCTCTTTATGAAAACCGGTGATCCGATGCACATCCCCTTAGGGATGAAGTAATACTTTCAGCGCCGACCTGTCTTCGCATGCCGCAAAACCCTTCTGCCACTGTTCCAATGGCAGCTTATGCGAAATAAGATCGCCCAGGCGAATCTTGCCCCGTTCCAATATCTTGAGCATACGCATCCACGTCTCTACCGTGTAACCAACGGAACCAGTCACCTGGATTTGCTTAAAGGCTGTGCTGTCAAAGGGCGTCGATATCTCCTTGCCAAAGTGCCCGACCTGGGTAAAATGTCCGAGCGGGCGAAGCGCGTTGAAGCAATTCTTTACGGAAGCAGCGGCCCCGGCGCATTCAAACGCTACATCCACTCCCAAACCATCCGTCTCTTCCTCGATATGCGCCTGGAGATTTTCCCGGCTTACGTCGATCACGGAGTCGGCTCCCAGCTGTTTCGCCAACGCAAGACGTACCAGGTCTGCCTCGGTTCCAGCGACGATCGTCTTGAATCCTGCAGCCAGCAGTAGTTTCAGGCAGAGCAATCCCATGGGGCCGGGGCCTGAGACCAGCACCACGTCTCCCATGCGCAGAGGGGTCAAATCGCATACCGCATGAACGGCGGCCGCGAACGGCTCGCAGACCGCGCCCTCTTCCGTGGGAAAGTCGGCAGAAAGCGGGAATAGCTGGTCTGGTCGAACCACCACAAAGCGTGTGAAGGCGCCATTCACCCCGTGGCCCATGCCCCGACGCTCCGTGCAAAACATAAACTGGCCGTGGCGGCAGTAAACGCAATGTCCGCAGGTAACCGCAGTGGCTCCAAGAATGCAATACTTGTCTCCCGCTCTGAGGCCTAGTACATTCTTTCCCGTCTCAACGATGGACGCCGCCATTTCATGGCCAAGAATGACCGGCGGAAAATTGCGAAATGTGTCATGAAGAACGTGCAGGTCGGTCCCACAGACCCCACACCAGGCAACCTCGAGTTTTACCTGGTTTGGCCCGCAACACGGTTCTTCAACCTCACGGATCTCGACGTTTCCAGGACCCTTGGCGAATTTTACGAGAGCTTTCATTTTAGATGCGTGCTCACCAGGCAGAAATCGGACTTCTGAGAAACTCTCCACTACCTGCAGAAAACAGGGTCAGCCGCTAGTAATGTAACTGCGCCAGGTACTTCTTGGTCTCCAATACCTGCTGTGGCGCCTTTGGACTTTCATCCTCGAGGAAGTACAGCTTCACCCCAGCCCGGTTTGCGGCGCGAAAAATAGCCGGCCAGTTTAACTCGCCACTTCCCAGGCTGACGCTGGTGTTGTCGGGCGCTGTCCCCGTCAAATCGGTCGGTGTCCCTTTGGCTATATCTTTCAAGTGCATTATGTCAAAGCGTCCGGGATACTTCTCGAGATAAGTCACCGGGTCAGCTCCTCCATGCGCGAACCAGAATGCGTCGAGCTCAATGGTCACGTATTCTGGCTTGGTTTCGTCCATAAGTACATCGAAGAGCGTCGCTCTGGGAGTGTGAACGAACTCAAATCCATGCGGATGGTATCCGAAGCGGCGGCCCTGCTCTTTGAGCTTCGATCCCCATTCATTGAAATCGGCTGCTGCTTTGTGTACGTCGTCAGCGGAAAGCTCGCCCACATGCGGGATGCCGGAGGTAAGTACGTAGCTTGCCTCCAACGTCTTTGCTTCGCTCATCACGCTCTCCAGATCTCCCTTGAGCCTCTTGTAGTCGGCAATCAGGCTGACACACGTCAGGTCGTGTTCCTGCAGGAGACCGTGGAATTCTTCTGCCGAGTGGCCGTAGTAACTCGCCGTCTCCACCACTTTGAATCCAAGCTTGCGTATCTGCGCCAGTGTGCCGGCCAGATCTTTTTCCAACTGATGACGATAGGTCCACAGCTCCATTCCCACCGGAAGATGAAACAGGGTGGCCTTCACGGTCGCTGCTGTCTTTGGCTTCCACGCACGCACCTTGCCCGTACCGTTGTTCAGCCATACATCCACCCGGGGCGCGCTCCACGCATACGGTTTCTGCAGCAGGTCCAGGTCCCCGTCTCCATCAAAGTCAGCGATCCGGCCATCGTGCCAACCTTCGCCTTGAGTGAGGACCGTCGTCCGAAACGTGCCGTCTCCATTGCCATACAAGATCCAGGTGGTAGCGTCCGGATTGTCTAAAGTGTTCGGTTTTGTCGTCCACTTTCCTTGTTCGCCGATCAGAATATCGAGATTCCCGTCACCGTCAATGTCTCCGATGTCCAGGGTGTGGCCATGGCTCAAATCCCTGTCCAGCAGTTTGCGCCCTACCCAGGAGCTCTCGTCCGCCGGGTCGCCCTTGCACTCATAGATCATCAGTGGACCGCTTCCATCTCCCGGCGCGATCACGACCTGGGGATACTTGTCCGGCTTGAACCTGCCCGCGCGGATCCTGCCCCCGATCTCCCCCACCTTGATCGGTTTGAATCGATCGCCACCCTCATGCTTGAACCAATAATTGCCGGCCAGCAGATCCAGTTTTCCGTCCCCGTCAATGTCGTAAGCGTCCATGCCCTCCGCATAGAGTGCCGCCTTTTGTACACCTTCCCCTGCATTCCCCACAAAAATCGGCGTCAGCGTCCAGGGGCCGGAATTTCGCGGATCTTCGGGAATCCTGGCGAGAAAAAGCGTTTTGGCTCCCTGGTTCCAAAAAACCAGCTGCGGTTTGCCAGTGCCCTCGATATCGGCAAAAATCATGTCATGGTGCTGGTGGGCTCCCCCCTCTTTGATAATGTGTCGCTTCCACGGTACGTCGGGGTCGAAGTTTGGATACGGGTTCTCCCACCACCAGAGGTTGCCGCCTTGATAGTCGTTTCCGAAGATGATGTCGGTATGGCCGTCGCCGTCGACGTCAAAGGCGGTTCCGCCTGCCTCCAGCGGCAAAAATTCGTTTTCAACCACATAGCGGTCCCATCCGGTGGGCGTTCTGCGATACCACACCAGCGCCGGACCCGTTACCCGAAAACTCAGGACAAAGTCTGTGGCCGGAGAGTCTTTGTCGAACTTTCCAATGGTGTCGCCGGTTTGCTCCCGCGACGTACTCGGTACAGGCAGCTCACAGCGGCTGCTCGACATACGCACCCAGTGAATGTTGTGCTCGGCGGCCGAGAGGCGCATGGGCAAACCCTCCAACGCACATGCTGCTGCAAGGGCAGCTCCGCCGCGTATAAATCCTCTGCGTTCCAATCGCTCCACCCGCCCTCTGCTCTAAATTTACGGTCCGAGTCTAGTTCCCCCCGCCGACCTTGCCAAGTAAATGTTGGTAGCGCCGGAAGCCCCCGGGGCCTTTAACGCAGCCGCTAACCTGCTTTTACGTTCACTTAACCCTGCTCCCGTTGACCGGCGATACCTGCGAGCGGTACAAGAAAGCCGCTGGTAAAAGACACTAGATTTGCAATTCTGGTTTCAGATCTTTCCCACTCATCTCTGATCGTGTAGAGCGCTAGTAAGGGGCATGCAGGAGCACCCCGCACAGGATTAGGCCGATCAACAGGCCGCAAATAAAGGGAGAAACCGTGTACAGGACAGACATGCTGAAGAGAACATTTCCATTGAGCCGCTGCGTCGCGAACATATTGACATTGGTTCTCGTTGCCGGCTTAAGTAATGCCTATTGCTACGGCCAGGCAGGCCGGGGGGCAATCAGCGGTACGGTTACCGACAGTACGAACGCGCTCGTTGCGGGTGCAAGCGTGTCCCTCACTGCCACAGCTACACACACGGTTCGCACCATGACTACAGGCTCGAGCGGCCTCTACACGTTCTCCGCGCTTGTTCCTGGAACCTACGACCTTACCGTTGCGGATGCCGGCTTTGACAAATCGATCAATCAAGCGATCCTTGTTGAGGCTGACCGCGTGACTGCTGTCGATGTTCATTTGTCTCCCGGTCAACAGACCCAAACTGTGAATGTAAGTGCGACGGAAACGCCACTCCTCAACACCACCGATTCCACCGTCAGTGCCGAAATAGATAACAAGACGATTGAAAGCGTTCCTCTTAACGGCAGAGACCTCTTTTTCCTGGCTCAACTCAGCGCCAGTGTTATCCCCGCAAATGGTTCTCTGAACTCAACTGGCGAGTCGAACCGCCCCGGACTCGGTATTTCTGCATTCCGCATCAACGGGCTGCAAGAGGGCTCCCTCACCTATATTCTCGACGGCAGCCCTTTGACTGTGCTTGGCTACGGTACGTCGTCCAGTTCTCCCGCCTTCACGCCCACGCTGGATGGCACACAGGAATTCAGGTTGGAGACGAATAACAGTCCGGCCACGGCACCCAGCAGCGGCTCAGGGGTGATGAGCCTGGTCAGCAAATCGGGATCCGACATTTTCCATGGAAGTACATTTTTCTTTGAACGGCCCAACTCGCTCGACGCGAATGATCCATTCAACAAAGCCGCTCAACTGGCGGCCGGCACGGACAACACCCCGCCTCCGTTCCAACGCAAACAGTGGGGCGGTAGCGTCGGCGGGCCCATCCGCAAAGACAAGCTTTTCTTCTTCGGCGATTACGAAAGCACTCGTGCCTCAGGCGTGTATACAGAAACCACCACGGTTCCCACTCAGGCTGAGAGAACGGGAGATTTTTCCGATGTTCCGACGATTTACAACCCCTTCAATGTGGACGCGACCGGCAAGCGAGTGCCATTCAGCGGCAACCAAATCCCCACTTCTTTGCAGGATCCAGTGGCACTCAACATGTCTAAGTACTACCCCTCACCCAACAGTGCCGGAGAGGGTCAGTACCACATCAACAATTACTTCGACGCGAGCTCGTACCCCGACAATGCAGATAAATTTGATGTCCGGCTTGATTACTACCTAAACACCAGGCAAACGATATTTGGGCGATATTCCTTTGCCGATACCACGTTTGGAGCGCCCGATCATTTTCATAATGGCGCCGACCCGGGTTACTACATCAACGACACGCGCGGCCAGAATGTTCTGATGGCTTACAACTTCACCATAAATCCAACCACGCTGCTGCAGGTGCGATATTCGTTCCTCCGCCATGCGGAGAACCAGCCTCCTCCGGCGCAACTGCAGAACACCAGCTTGAGTGCCCTGGGCTTCCCCCAGTCCCTCGCCTCGGAGCAAACCGTCAAGGCTCTCCCTGATATCGGCATCTCGGGGCTGAGCGGGGTAGGCTCCATGACCTACGCCATGGGCTTCAAGTTCGTCTCCATGAACCACGATGTCATCGTTTCGCTGGAGAAGAACAAGGGCCGGCATGACATTAAAGTAGGCTTCGAATACCGTAAGGACCTGGAAAACCTTGGACAACCAATTGCTCCTAATGGCTCCTATTCCTTCGACACTACTGCCACCAGCTCAACGACCTACGGCAACGATGGGTACGGCTATGCCTCGTTTCTTCTCGGCATGGGGAACACCACCGAGGGGCAGTCGTTTACCCAGGACATCTTCACCGCCGAGAGCAGCCCCTACTTTGCGCCCTATGCTGAAGATACGTTTCGCATAACGCCACGTCTCACGGTAGTGGCTGGGCTGCGCTGGGACATTTTCGGTGGCAGAAACGAGCGCTACAACAGGCTCGAGTATTTTGACCCCACAGCGACCTACTCCGTCAATGGAGATTCCCTGACCGGTGGTGAAGTGTTTGTCCGCAACGGCGGCAGCCCATTCACCTCGAACTGGAAAGACTTCGGGCCACGACTCTCGGTCTCTTACCGGGTGTCAGATCGAATGGTAGCCCACGCGGGTGGGGGGATCTTCTATGGGCCAAGCGCTCGAAGCGTTGGCCTGTCGGCAGGCGACAGCGACTCCTTTTCCGGGCAGACGAATTGGCAGGCAGTGACTCTCGACCAGTATGGAAATTCGGTGATGTTGAACCCATTAAGCAATCCGTTTCCCAGCGGCCTCGTCCCGCTCAGCAAAGGGGCGGATGGCCTGGCTACCAACCTCGGAACCACTTTGCAGACGGTACCCCACAGTCAGCCCGATGCATCCGCCTACAACTGGAATGCGGGATGGCAATATGCGTTCGCCAATAACATAGCAATTTCCGCGGACTATGTGGGCAGCAGAGGGTTGCACCAGTCCATTGGAAATGGCGGCTCTGGGCCTCCACTCAACGAGTTGTCCCTGCAGCAAATTGGCCAATACAACACCCAACTCGGCACCAGTGTTCCTAACCCCTTCGTAAATGCCATCACCAATCCTTCTTCGCCCTTCTACAAGAGCCCAACTATTCCGTTCTGGCAGGCGGCCGCCCCATTTCCTCAATTTGCCTCGGGTTCGCCGGGTGGCGGCGTAAACCTGAACTCAGCGCCACTATTGGATTCCAACTACAACGCGATGATCCTCAAAGCAGAAAAGCGTTTGAGCGCTCACTTCACCAGCCAGGCCTCTTTTACCTGGGCCAAGACCATCAGCGATGGCAGCAACGGACCCTATTCGTATGTCCTTTCCAATACCGGATACCAGGATTGGCACAATCTGAATCTCGAACGCTCCGTGGACGCTCAGGATGTGAGCAAGGCCTTCAGTTGGTTTGTTCTGTACGACCTGCCTATAGGGCATGGTCGCGCGCTTGATCCCCATTCCAGGTTGGCCAATGCGTTCGTTGGCGGATGGACGGTCAACACCGTGTTGTCGTTGACTTCCGGAGTTCCGATCGTAACCAGTGGATCGTTTCCGAACCAGAGCATTTACTTCAATCAGCGTCCCGACCTCACCTGCGATCCGGGGTCAGGTGCGCAGCACAACAGAACCCAATGGTTTCTACCCAATTGCTTTGCTGCTCCCGCGAGCCCTTATGTCGCAGGCACAGCTCCTCGTACGCTCTCAGATGTCCGAGCGGACGGAACCCACAACCTTGACCTTGCGGCAGTAAAGAACTTCGGGATCGGTGAGGGAAGGAACTTACAAATCCGTGGGGATTTCTTCAACTTCACGAATTCGGTGCAGCTCGGTATACCAAACTCAAATTGGAACCCAAATAACTTGTCTGGTTTCGGGCAGGTGACCAGCGCCGCAAGTACACCGCGCCAGGTTCAGCTTGGAGCAAGATTCACTTTCTGATCTAACCTTCGGCTGGTGCCCGTGATCGTGTATACGTCACCAATACACTTCCGGCGATTGTTTGCCGTCGCTCTGTTAACCTTGGGCATTGGCTCTCTGGCTATGCTTTCGCTAGCGCAGGAGCCGCAAGGGCGAATCGCTGGGCAGACCATTTCTGCCAAAGACAAGACTGCGTTGCAGTCGGCCGTTCGCGATTATCAGAATGGGGATGCGCAGGCCGCGGAGCCGGTACTGCGAGCGATACTGCAACGCTATCCGCATAACGCAGAAGCACTGGAGTCCCTGGGGCTCATCTATGCTGAGCAAAAACAGACAAAGAGGGCATTGCCATTGCTCGAATCCGCATGTGGCGCCCTTCCTGCATCCCCAATCGTATTTGAGAACCTTGGCATCACCTATCTGAAGCTGGGTCGAAATGCTGATGCTGTGCGTGTCTTTCGGCAGGCCGTCGCTTTAGAGCCTGATGGTAGACATGAGGCAATGCTCGGAACCGCACTAATGGGACTAAAACGCTATGCGGAAGCAGCACAGGCATTTGAGGCATCCAGCCAGAGTGATCCCGAAAATCGAGATATCCGCTACCAGTGGGCGCTTGCGCTTTTCCTGTCGGGAGACTTAAGGCAAGCCGCTCAACGGATCCAGAGCGTCTCGGTTGCCGATTTGTCCGCTCAGGAGCAAGCTTTGCTGGGCGACATCCACGAACGTGAAGGGCACTTCGCCGAAGCCGTGGATAGCTATCGTGTCGCCGTCCGCTTAAACCCTTCCGAAGAAAACATAAACGCCTTGGGATTCGAGTTTCTGCGTCGTTCCGTTTTTGATGCTGCGCTCGCGAATTACTCCGACGGTCTCTCCCGTTACCCCTCCAGTCCTCGCATGATGCTTGGCTTGGCACTCAGCAAGTATGGGATCAACGATTTCACGGGAGCAGCGGGCCTCCTGTCGAGGCTTCTTCGCTCTGATCCGCACAACAAGGTTTACCTGGAGATGCTGGTGCACAGTTGCAGCTTGAATATGGGCGATCCCGGTTCTGCGTGCGATGCGATCATTCTTTACGCAGAAACTCACCCGGGCGATGTGATAGCAGAAACTGCTGCCGCCGCAACCCTCCTGCAACGCAGGAGGGAAGAACAGGATCGGACGCTGGTTCGCGCGCTCTTGCAACGGGCACTCGCGGCGAAGCCCCAATCCGTGGACGCCAATTATCTGATGGGCGTACTGTACCAACAACAATCGTTATGGCAGGCGTCGCTTCCTTTTCTTCGGAAAGCTGAGCAAATAGACCCGGGCTATGGGAGGGCGCACTATCTTATGGCCAGAGCCCTCTTTCGCTTGGGCTATCGCGCGGAGGGAGAAAGAGAGATCGAACGAAACGCACAATGCAACCGTGACGAACAACAAAAAACAAATCGGGAGCTAATGGACTTGCAGCCTTTGTTGGCCGCGATGCGTTGAGCACTCGATGAGCGTAGCGTCGACCGTGAGAACGCTAATCGACTCAAACCAACTCCGCCAAAGAATGTTTTGTGGCTTCGGATGCCTGCACAAACGCAGCCGCAATCGACCGGTTTCCGGCGAAGTGAAGATGGAAATAACTTCCCAGCACGTTACCCAGCAGACATCCTTCCGACTCATTCAGTCCCGAGAGCGAATAGCGGGCTCGAAACGGAGCAGTTAGTTCGGCGGTCGGAATGGCGCGCGAATAGTGAAAGCTATGGGTTCGAGCTACCGTGCCTTTCTCGGCCAGAAAGCAATCTTCCGCAAACTCCACCTCTACATAGCCGAAGCGAACCAGCCTATCGGTCATCTCGATACGCAGTGGAAGCACCGACGCCATGGAAAAAACATGACCCTCCCGTGTGCATAACTCTTCCGCGAGATACATCATTCCCCCGCATTCGGCGTATATCGGCCTGCCGCTCTGCGCGAACGATCGCAGCGACGTGAGAAATCCGCGGTTGCTGCTGAGCTGTTCCGCATAAAGCTCGGGATAGCCACCACCCAGGTAGAGTGCATCGAGGCCGGGTGGCAGTGCAGAATCGGTGAGTGGACTGAAAGCAACGATCTTTGCGCCGGCCGCCTCGAGCAGATCGAGATTGTCCTGGTAGTAGAAGGAGAATGCGGGGTCGCGCGCAACACCCAGCGAAATCCTGGCCGGGCTTCGTGTAACTGCGTGCGCAAGCTGAGGGGCCGCATCCTCGCCGTTCAGCAGTCGATCGAGATCAAGATGCTTCTCAGCAAACGCGGCAAAAGATCGCGTCCGCTCGCTGGGGGATGACTCCTCGCCAGCGGTGCGCAGGCCGAGGTGCCGTTCGGGGATAGCGACCCCCTCGTCGCGCGGCAACCATCCCAACAGTGGAGTGCCCGAGGTCGACTGGATTGCGTCCCGAAGCAAACGAAAATGCGATTCGCCCGCAACCTGGTTCAGCACCAGGCCGGCGAAGCGAAGCTGTGGGTCGAAGGTCTCAAATCCACGGATGACCGCAGCAAGACTGCGCGCGCTTTTCGACGCGTCCAGAACCAGGATCACGGGCAGGGAAAGCAGCTTCGCAATCTCCGCCGCGCTCCCTTTTTCACCCCCTCCGGAGACACCATCAAAGAGTCCCATCATGCCCTCAACGATGGCGATGTCAGATTGGGCCGCACCGCGGGCAAAAATATCACGATTCGATTGCTGATCGAGCATCCAGCTGTCAAGGTTTCTGGCGGCGCGCCCCGAGATTGCCGAAAGGTGCCCGGTGTCAAGAAAATCCGGACCGCACTTGAATCCCTGCACACGCAACCCACGCTCGCGAAACGCAGCGCACAGCGCGAGCGATACTGTCGTTTTGCCGACTCCGCTGGCTGTTCCGGCGATCAGGAAAGCTTTCATATTCTGTCTATGATACCGTTTGATTCTGGGGTCTGTGCTTATGCCAACGTTGCCACGCATCGTCTCGTTCCTTCCATCCGCAACCGAGATGGCGTGCGCTTTGGGCTTGAGTGATCAATTGGTTGGCATCACCCATGAATGCGATTATCCACCTTCGGTCAAAGAGAAGCCCATCGTGGTGAGCAGCGCCGTTTCCATGGCAACGATGACCCAGGCAGAGATCGACAGCATCGTGAGCGAGCGAATGAGAAACGGCCAAAGCCTCTACCAGGTAGATGAAAAGCTGTTGCAGGAGCTCGCGCCCGACCTCATCCTGACACAGGATCTGTGTCAAGTCTGCGCTCCATCCGGAAACGAAGTAACCCAGGCTCTGACAGCCCTGCCCAGCAAGCCGGAGATTCTATGGCTGACGCCAAAGTCTCTCGCTCAAATCGAAGACAACCTCCGCGAAATAGGCGCGGCAACCGGCAGCCTTGAAAAAGCGGAGGAGCTCATCGCCCGTGGCCGCGTCATCCTCGACCGCATCGCCGAGCGGGCCCGTGCAGCCTCGACGCGGCCTCGTGTCTTTTGCATGGAGTGGCTTGACCCGGTCTACTGCAGTGGTCATTGGGTTCCCGAGATGGTAAGCATCGCCGGTGGAGTGGATCATCTGGGCCGCGAGGGGTCAGATTCCGTCCGGGTAGCCTGGGAGGATGTTTTAGCGTGGAAGCCAGAGGTCCTGGTCATCATGCCCTGCGGCTTCCATCTCGATCAGGTGCTCGAATTAACTCCAAAACTTTGCGCGAAGTCTGGGTGGCATGAACTTCCCGCTGTCCAGCAGGGAAGAGTGTACGCGGTCGACGCGAGTTCGTACTTCGCTCGTCCCGGACCCAGGGTCGTTGAAGGAACAGAGCTGCTCGCCCACCTCATCCACCCCGATATCTTTCCCTGGACCGGCCCCGCAGACGCGTACAGCCCTTTCGATCTGTCCCTTCCATAGACGAGGTAAAGTGTCCGCTCAGAGGTGAAATGTAGCGTACAGCGGACGCAAGGGATGGTGTTAGCTAGGGGGAGGAACCGACCGGGACTCGACAGCGCCTTCCATCTGAGGCGTGCCAGCTAGTGCCGTCTGCATAGCTCACGGATTCCAGATTGACAGAATTGACGACAGTGAAGCCGCTCACCCAGCCATACCATCTTGAATCGGCCGAGTGGTGGCGTACGAGGATGGGCTCTGACATCGTACCTAAGATTTCGTTAAGCGCTGATAGCTGACCCTGTCCCTCGGGGGCTTCCTTTGGTTCGGTGGAGGCATACGGCATGTTGCTAACAGGTGCGGGTCTTGGATGATCCACAATCCGATTAAGGTCTAAACTTTCCGTGGTCTCAGACGGCTCGGAATGCTCGGCAACTGCAGCAATACCATGAACGGTTATGCGGGAAGCAACTATGTCAAAAGAAGGCCATTTTGTAAGGGTTACCTGTAGCCGTTGAGCGGGTAACAAGTTTCCACTCTTTTCCAGCGTGGCACGTATACCGACTGGACAGTTGGCTTCGATTTGCGCCAATGACGCTGTCGAAGCGAGACACAGGATGAGGGGCAACCTGCTAGTACCACTCATAGCTGATCTCCAGGGAGGAGCTAACGAGAAATCCTTTCCCTTCTTAGACACCGAGGAATTGGGGAGAGTTCCCAAGGCCTGATTTACCACGATCAAAGCGCTCTCGCGTTCGATATCTAGCTGCCAGGTTATTGTAGCCGCAGAAGAGACTCAGCATTACCGTGAGCCAACTTCGCCAAGTCTTCCGCGCTCAGCAAATCCGCCACGCTATTCAGGAAAGTCCGCCCGCGCGTGTTAGGACTGAAAGGATAATCAACCGAGAAAAGCAACCGGTTGAGGCCCACCACATCCAGCGCGCAGCGGAAAGGCGGAGGGGTAAAGTATCCGCTGGTCGTGATGTGGATGTTGCTTTGGAAGTATGCCGCGACTGGTTGCCTGAGGTGCGCTGCTTGCGAGAGGATACCGCTGGAACGAGCCAGCGCATAGGGCAGGCCTTCGCCCATGTGTCCAATGATGAGTTGCAGAGTAGGGAAGCGATCGAACAGGCCTGAAACGATCAGTCGCAGTGTATGCAAGCCTGTCTCCGCGTGCCATCCCCAGCCCGCGATGGAGAGAAAGAATCCAAGCTCGCCGGGCAGCCCGGAGAAATATGCCTGGCGCACCGGATCCGGCGGCGGCGCGGGATGCAAATAAACTGGCACATTCAAGTGAGCTGCTGCTTCGAAGAAAGGGAGGAAGCGAGGATCGTCGAGGAAAAGACCTTCCGTGGTGCCGTCCACAAGGGCGCCCGGAAAGCCGAGCCGGGTGACGCAGCGATCGAGTTCAGCTGCCGCGGCATTCGCATCTTTCAAGGAGACCATGGCAAAGCCCGCAAGACGATTCGGGTGGGCGCGCACTGCGTCTGCCAATTCATCGTTCACGTCATGGGCCAGCGCTGTGGCTATTGCCACATCGAGCGCATCGAAGCCCATGGAGGCGAGCGAGAGAACCTGCAAATCAATGCCGGCCTCGTCCATATCTGCAATACGGCCGGCGCCCAGGTCGAGCAGTTTGGGCTGAAGTGCGGCGAACCGCGGAGCTCCTGTGGCTCGCACGAAAGATTCGGTAATAAAGTGCTCTTCCAGGCTAATGGTGCGCATGAAACATTGGATGCTGCAGTCCTTTTCCGCTATCCATTCTTTTTGCATCCCGCCAGTGAACAAGATTCGTATAAGTGAGAGAAGGGGGAAAGCGAGTGGCTCTCGTCTAACCTCCAAGTGACCACTTGATACTCAGAACAGTAGACGACGACCAGCGCTTCCGCAACCTGATGCTGGAACACCAGAGCATGGTCTTCAGCATTGCGCTCCGCATTCTCGGCGATCGTTCTATGGCTGAAGAGGCTGCCCAGGACGTATTCCTGGAACTGCACGCCAAGCTTAGCGAGCTTGCCTCCGAAGCGCATGTCCTCTATTGGCTGCGCCGGGTCACCGTCCATCGATCTATCGATCGCATCCGTAAGCGGCAGCGCCAGCCGGAGGTAGCGATGGACTGGAATGAATTGCCTGAGTTGCCGGACAGGACGACATCCGAGAGCCAGGGCGACCCATTGCTCAACCGCTGGCTCGATCAGTTGGTACGCTCGCTCCCCACGGTAGCAAGGACGGTTCTCGTTCTCCGCTACCAGGAAGACATGAGCCCGGACGAGATCAGCCAGGCCCTTGATATGCCCGTGGCCACGGTCAAGAGCCACCTGCAACGCAGCCTTCGCTTATTGCGCGAAAAATCGGCGCGCGTGCTGCGCTAAAAATGATTCAGAAAGTGAGGCGGTGATGGACGAGTGCATTGGTTACGACACAGACGAAGAGCTGGAACAGGCCCTCTACACCGCGTTGGTTCGTGAGCCTGCCCCTGACAATCTGCTGCTGCGTGTGGAAGAGCAGCTGTTCGCCGCCCACCGGGCGCCGGCCGTTCCGGGTCTCCGTTTGCTCACCGTGTCGACATGGAGTGTTTGGTCGAGCCTCTGGTCCGTAGCGGCGCACGCAGCGGTATTTGTGCTGATTGTGCTACTGCCCCTGGTTGCAAAAAGAGAAAGAGTACAAAAGCCTGCGGAGCAGCTCACGGAACTCGACGCCAAGGCCTTTCTCCCCAGCAAGCAATCAGCGGGCGGCGGCGGCGGGGGGGCGCACGATATCCTACCGGTGGCGAGAGGAAAGCTGCCAAAGTTTGAGGCCCAGCCAATCGTTCCGCCGATATTGGCGCTCAACGAACGTCCTAAGTTGACGGCGGAGCCGGCCATCGTGATGCCCAAGCATCTCGAGCTTCCGCCCGATCACATGCCGAACTTAGGCAACCCGCAGACCAGCGTGGCTGGTCCGGGTTCGAACGGAAGCGGCGAACTGGCGGGTATGGGCACCGGCTCCGGCGGCGGCATCGGTCCGGGTCGCGGAAATGGATTTGGACCAGGAGAAGGAGGCGGGTACGGTGGCAGCGTGTATCAAGGGGGTGGAGGAGTAGCGGCTCCGAAGCTGATCTACGCCGTCGATCCGGAATTCTCTGACGAGGCGCGGCGGGCAAAATTTCAGGGTATGTGTGTTGTCACGCTCATCGTGGATGCCCAGGGCAATCCGCAACGGGTTCACGCCGTGGGTCATCTCGGCATGGGGTTGGACGAGAAGGCGGTTGCTGCTGTGAAGCAATACAAATTCAAACCGGCAACCCTGCAGGGCCGGCCGGTGCCGGTCGAAGTGAATGTTGAGGTAGACTTCAGAATTTACTAGGAACCGAACGAACGGGCTCTAACCCCGACACCGCCTTTGCTAAGGTGGGACCGAGGGCTGCGTCAAAAGGGTCCACATGCGACGCCAGAACGATTCTTTGATCAGGCTGTGGATATACACGCAACTGAGACTGTCCGCGTGCTCCGGTTCATGTTTGAATACCTTGAACTTATAGCTGTCATACCGGTTCAGCCAATACTGAGTGGGGAACCACATAAATCCGAGATTGTCCTGCACCGCGGACGAGACTCTGGTCTGGGAGAGCCCTCACTTCCATTAAGCTTTTGAACCGAATGTCTCGGCCATCTGTCAAAAGCATTTTTACCAGCAACGGACTGATCGCCGCGTTCGGCACAAACAGCCCCGGCAAACTTCCTCTTGCCTCATAATCGTTGGGAACCTCAAAACCCTCCATGGAGAAAAACAGGATGCTCAGCTTCCGCCGGATGGCCGCCGCCCTTCCACTCGCAGCCGCGCTTTTATCCAGCAGTTCGAATCTGCTCTTCGCCCAGGACATTCTCCCTTCTGCCAAACTTCTCGTCATCTCGCGCGAATACACCAAACCAGGCAAGGACGGGGCTCCCCATCAGGCGGTGGAAGCGGCCTATCCGAAAGCTCTGGCGGCCGGCAAGGTTCCCAACCACTATTACGCGGTCGTCTCTCTTTCCGGCCCGCCGCGGGTCCTGTTCTTCCATGGCTATGACTCCTATGCAGAGTGGGCGGACCAGCGGCAGGGTACTGACCCCGCGCTAGCCTCTACCCTCGCCCGCACCACCGCGGCCGATGGCGATCTGCTTTCCTCCAAGGACTACACCGTGTGGGCGAAGCGCGACGACTTGAGCCTCAACCCGGGCTTCCGCGTTGGCGCCCGCGTCGAGGTCATCATCCAATACCGGGTACGTCCCGGGCACTCGGAGGAATTTGAAGATCTGGTCAAACTTTACACCCAGGGCTATCAGGGTGTGCCCGGCATGCATTGGGGCACCTATGAAGAGATTTATGGTTCTCCCGGCAACACCTTCCTGGTCATCATCACCCATAAGGCGGCCGCGGAGCTGGACGCCGAGGACGAAAACGATAAGAAGTTCGCCGACGCTTTGGGAGCAGAAGGGCTGAAAAAACTCGTGGCACTCGAAGCTTCCTGCCTCGAATCGAAACAAGCGGATCTCTTCTCCATCGATCCAAAAATGAGCTATCCCAACGAGAAGATGCTAAGAGCAGATCCGGAGTTCTGGAAGTCTTCGCAACCTGCAGCGCACTAGACGTCACTGTGCCGGTGCGTAAGTAACCCCGAGTTCCTGAAATAGAAACGCGAAGGTATCCGCGGTTTCCTGCTCTTTGTCGGAGCTTGAACTCGCCCCGTGTCCGGCGTCTGCAAAGGTCTTTAGCAGGATCGGGTACGGGGAGCCGTTGGCGGCCTGGAGACGGGCAGTGAATTTTCGCGATTGCGCCGGATTTACTCTCGGATCGTTGTCGCCCGTCTCCATCAGAATAGCGGGATACTTCTCACCATCCACAACGTGGTGGTACGGCGAATAGGCATAGAGCGCCTGGAACTGGGCAGCGTCTTTCACGGTACCAAATTCGGTGGTGTTGAACTGACCGTTTGGATCCAGCTCGACTCGGAGCATATCGTAGATGCCTACCAGGGAAACGACCGCGCGAAACTCCTCAGGGTGCTGCGTAATCTGTGCGCCCATGAGCAGACCACCGTTCGAGCCGCCAATGGCGGCCATGTGCGCCGGTGAGCTCCAGTGGTGGTTCGCCAGGTATTGCGCGCAGGCGTAGAAATCATCGAAGACATTCTGTTTCCTGGTCAGGTTTCCGGCCCTATGCCAGGACTCACCATACTCCGCGCCTCCACGAAGGTTGGTGACTACGAACGTGTAACCCTGCTGTAGCCAGGGGCTCCAGTAGATATTGTCAAGGAACTCCGGCGATAAGCTGACACCGTAGCCGCCGTAACCATAAACAAGAGTGGGAACCGTTCCGTCCATCGCAGAGCCGCGCCGGTGGACGATAGTCATGGGAACCTTTGTCCCGTCCTTCGAGGGGGCGAATGCCTGGTCGGCCACATAGCCGGCAAGAATCCTGCTCGCCGGCTGAGAAAGTGCTGTGGCTTGCAGTTGCGCGTGCGGACCTGGTCGATAGGTACTGTAAGCAGTGGGAGTAAGAAAGCCGCTGATGGGGATCGCAAGGCTCTCGGCGCCAATAGGGACGACTGCGGAAACTCCGGAGAGCGGGGGAAGGGGAACGTCCTCGAGAAATCGTCCATTGTGATCGTACGCCTGCACCCGGTTTGGTCCCCCGTCGATCGTCGTCACATACAGTCGCGTGTTGGTCACGACGAACCTGTGGGAGTCTGCGCCCGGATCGTCATGTTCCACGCTTGCCGTCCCTTCGGGGATGATGACTCTGGCGTTCGCAAGCAGCGGAGACTTCGCTGAGACCTTCAGGATCTTCCCGCGAGGTGCATCCTTCAAAGAGGTTAGGTAAAGCGCATCTTCTTCCGGCGTACCTGGAGTAACGGCCACGACTTCGTCACTGTAGGTTGATATCTGTTGCCAGGAGCCATCAGCCATGCGAACGAAGTTCGCATACTTGCCCCCGTCACCGTCTTCTGCACTGGCGACAATCCATGTGCCTGTGGGATCACTCTCGAGTGCAATCTGTGCCAACCGTGTCAGGCCTTTGTCCAGAACCACTCGGTCTTCGGTCTCCGGGGTGCCAAGAAGGTGCTCGAACACTTTTTCGTTTTGCAGTACGGTGGACTGCGCGGTGGCAGCTGACGCAGGATCGTATCCGGCGTAGAGAAAGCCCTTGTTGCCTGGCAGCCAGGCCACGCTCCGTTCAGCACCGGAGAAGCCCATGGGCACAAAGGCTGAGCCTACCTGCTTGCCGGTAGAAGTCTGAAACACGGTGAGAGCGGAACGTTCGCTGCCCCCAACCGCCAGCCCAACGGCGACCAGGCCGCCGTCCAGCGAAGGTTTGTACCAGTCGATGGAGGTGTGACCCGACGGGTCAAGCACGGTTGGATCCAGCAGCACCCTGGCATTCGCCGGCGGCGAGTTCGCGGTGCCTAGGCTCGTGGATGTCATCAGCACTGCCTGCTGTTGCTGCGTGCGGTCCAGTTGGAGATAGAAGAACCGGCCGTTGCGGAACGCGAGTCCGCGCTCTGTTGCGCCGGGCTTGTCTTTGGGATTCTTGAGGTCCTGCAAGATGCTGTTCCATGCCGGCGCGCGCTTGAAGTAAAGCCAGCGAGTACGCGTTTTCTGCGGCTACCCACTGCTTCGTCTCTGCGCTCTTGCCATCTTCGAGCCAGCGATAGTCATCCGCTACTTTTACGCCGTGATACTCGTCCGTTACGGGGACTTTCGCGGCAACAGGAGGCGGCGCAGTGGCTTGAGCATTCGCGGCGAAGACCGCAAGCAAAAGAAGATGAAACACGGGTGACATGCGTGCTCCCTTGAAATGAATAGCAAGCAGTGTAACGGATAAGCCGCTTCAGGGCGCAACCAGGTGTTGATCCATCCATGCCAGGATCTCCCGCCGCATCTGCGGTAGCTCCTCGTGGGCGCAATCGAAGAGTTCGATCTTGCAGTCTTCGGCTCTCCCGTAAGTTCGGTAAAGAGGCAGCAACTGATCGCGGATCTGCTCGACGCCGGCGGGTGGAGTCAGTTCGTCCTTGCGCCCGTTCACGCTCAGGTGGGCGCGGGGAACAATCAATTCGTTAATCTGAAAAGTGTTGAAGTGTTTCAGCAACCCGGGAACAAAATAGTAGACACCGTGCTTGCTCAAGCCGTGCGCCTCAATCAGCGATTCGTAATTCGTCAGGCAGCAAACGTCTATGGTCGACCCGGACGCGCGGGTCGAGACCGGCCAGCCACCACACCTTCGTGGCCCCCATGGACATGCCAAACGCCCCCAGCCGCGCTGGATCCACTTCCGCGCGGCTTGCCAGATAACTCATTGCACGTAACTCATCGAACATCATCATTCCCCACAGCACCTGGCCGCGCCACAGCATCAGCTTGAAAGTGTCTTCTTCCCCTTGGCGTCCGGGGTCTTCCTGCTTACGTTCGCCGAAGCACCAGCTATCGATGGCGAGTGTCACCAGGCCTTTCTCCGCACAAATTGGCGCGTATGCCGGTTGCACGCTTGTACCCCGAAGCAATTGCTCTTTCCCCAGGTCGTACTGCCCCGCGTGCCAATGGATAAACAGCAACCCAGGCGCCTTTTCCTGCCGGTGGTCTGGAATAAGCAGCACCGCTGGAACGGGTTCGATCCCATTCAGGTCCAGAATCAGCCGCTCGAGCGTGTACCCATCATGTTTCTCTGTGCGCACCATGCGCGGGGGTGCGGGTTTGTGGTCCCAGGGCAAATCCCCCAGCAGGTTCCAGAGTTCCCATCGACGGCGTTGTTGATAAATGTCGAACTCGCCCGTGGTTCCCGGCGAAGCAAACTGATGTGTGTTCGCATGCATAGGTAGACTCGCTCCCACTGCGGCCAAAGCCGCCGATCCGGTCATAAACTCACGCCGGCTCACCTGAGACACTGATTTTTCCATAGTTCCTCCAAGACTTGAGCTGGCGGTCGTTTTAGTTCCGGCTGCGTGACACTCCCGACCCCCTTCCAGCCTAAGCCGAAAGTCGTAGATCAGCCTAGCAGTGTGGAGTGGGCCGAAGACGTCTTTTCGATCGCTTTTAGTAGCGGGCAGCAAGGCAGTAGTGGCGCCTCCCCCGGATTTCCTGTCGAGTTTGCTGGCTTCGCGGAATTGCATGCGGATTGAAAGATGCCCACCGGCTGTAACTTCAGGGGGAGGGGGATAACCAGATTGTGTAACTCGCCGGTTTTACTCCGTGCCGAATTCTGTTTTGATGCACAGCGTAGTTAGGGTATACCTGTTGCGGTATGCGTCCCTTTTCTTTGCTGTTCTTTGCTCTATTGCCTGCCGCGACCTTAGGGAATACTCCGGCCAAGCCCCCTGCTGCTGACAACTTCCAAAAGGAAGCCCTGGTTTTCGAGCGCTCGGATACAGCGATTCGCATGCACGCTGACGGTACAGGTGAGCGGGACACGCACGTCTGGATCCACTTGCAATCCGAAGGTGCTGCTCGCCAATTCGGTGTGCTCTCCTTCAGTTATGCCGCAGCTAACGAGACGCCGCACATCACCTTGGTACGCGTGCACAAGCAGGACGGCTCCACAGTAGACACTCCAGTCGCCGATGCGATCGACATGCCGGCCGCCGTAACCCGCGAGGCTCCCCTCTACAGTGACTTGAAAGAAAAACACCTGCCGGTACGTGCCCTGTCGACCGGGGACACGCTGGAGTACGAAGTCCACGTCACCATCGACAAAGCCGAGGCCCCAGGCCAGTTCTGGGGAGTACAGAGTTTCACCCCGCCCGGCTCCCTCATCGTCCTGGCAGAAACCTTCACGCTCGAAGTTCCCAAAGACAAGTACCTCCAGGTTCGGAGCCCGAACCACAAGCCCACCATCACCGAGCACGACAATCTCCGCACCTATCGCTGGGAGCACTCACAGCTGGTGCCCGCGCCGAAAACCAACAACCAGGCCGACGACGCACCCAATACCGACACCCCCAAGGATCCCGACGAAGATGTGGACGGGCGCAAGTTGCCCGCGGTAGCCTGGACCACTTTTCATAGCTGGGCAGAGGTAGGCGATTGGTACCGCGGCCTCTCGCTTGAGCGGGCGCAACCGAACGACGCCCTGCGGGCCCGCGCTGCCGACATAACTAAGGACGCAAAAACCCCCGAGGACCAGGTCCGCGCCATCTACGCCTTTGTCTCCACCCGCACCCGCTATGTAGGCATCGACTTCGGCATAGGCCGCTATCAACCGCACCCGGCAGCGGAAGTACTGGCCAACAACTACGGAGACTGCAAAGACAAGGATACCTTGCTCGAAGCGCTCCTCCGTGCGCAAGGATTCCACACTGCCCCGGCGCTCATCGGCGTAGGCATCACTCCCGTCGAGGCTGTGCCGTCCCCTGCGGTCTTCAACCACGTGATCACCACCGTCGAGCTGCCCGGTGGACGCATCTGGCTCGACAGCACGCCCGAGGTTGCGCCGTATCGCTTGCTCTCCGCAGCCATCCGAGACCAGTTAGCGCTGGTAGTGCCTGCGGAAGGCCCGGCGGCCCTCGATCGGACTCCGGCGGAGCCTCCTTACCCTATGTTCGCGCACTTTGAGGCTACCGGCACGCTCGATGCGGAGGGTAAGTTCACCAGCCATATCACCGCGACTTATCGCACCGATGACGAGGTCTTATTGCGCCAGGTGGCGCGCAGCGTAGCGCCGGCGGAATGGGACAAGGTGTCGCAGTATCTCTCCTCCATGACCGGTTTTGGTGGAACCACCAGCCATACAACCATTACCAACCCCGAAGACCTCTCGTCGCCTATTGTGCTCACCTACGATTACACTCGGCCTACGTACGGCGATTGGGAGAATCGCCGCATCGTGCCGTGCTATCCTGCGCTCGAATTCGGTCCCCTGGCCAGCAATCACAACCAGCCCCCGGCAGACATTGAGCTCGGCGCACCGCGAACCCTGACCGCCATCAGCCGTATCCGGCTACCCGAAGGCTACCGCACCGACCTGCCTGATCCGGTCCACGTAAAGACCGACTTCACCACGTTTGATAAGACCTACCGTTACGACGGAAAGGATGTAGTGATCGAGCGCACCATTGTGGTGCTGGCCAAAAAGTTGCCCAAAACAGACTGGAAGCGCTACCAGGCATTCAGTAAAGACATTGGTCTTGAGGGCGAGCCCTTTATTCAATTGATACGGGCGCAGCCGGCTCAAGAGACAGACCGTCCAACCATCGCGAGAGGGAAGCCGAAGGCCAACAAGCCCACTGAAACGGCGAAAGTGGCGAGCCTGCCGGGAGGGAGTCAAGTCACGGGATTACCGCTCGATGCCGGCCGCGCGAGCACCCCCGAGCCGGCCGAAGGTACATCGGCGAGAGACTTACTGCGCTCCGCCGCGTTAAAAATGCAAGCCGGCGACTGGAACGGCGGGAAAGCTATCCTCGATCAGGCCAAGGCAAAAGATCCCGAGGCGCTGGGCTTGTATTCGCTCTATGCAATGGAAGCAGCCTTTCGACGGAACTATACGGAGGCCGTCGCCGACCTCAAGAAAGAGTTAGCCCTTCACCCTGATATGCCTGAAGCTGCTTTAGCCCTGGCCGGGGTAGAGGCGAAGAGCGGAGATACTCCAGAAGCCCAGCACACTCTCCAGAGCTTCGTCGATAAACACCCGGGCAATCTAAAGCTCTCGCTGTACCTGGCTCAGCTGCAAAACAGTACGCAAGACTACGAGGGCGAACGGAAGACGCTTGAGGCCGCGGCGCACGAGAATCCCGAAGATCGAACCGTCCGTGTGCGGCTGAGCAACACGCTCCTACTGCTCAACCGCAAGGATGAAGCCGCGGCTGTGGCAAAAAGCGCCCTTGACGGCACCGACGATGTGGGGATCCTGAATGACGCCGGCTACGTGCTGGCGGAAGCCGGTCTCGACCTGCCGTACGCGGAAGAAGTCTCACGGAAAAGTATCACCGTGCTGGAAGCAAAGACGGCAGCCATCACTCCTGCTGAAGTAAACAGCAATGCCTTCGCGCAGTCGAGGCTGCTGATTGCCTCCTGGGACACGCTGGGTTGGATCCTATTTCGCGAGGGCAAGCTGGAAGAAGCCGAGCCCCTCATCGTTGCCGGCTGGCGAAATGCACTCGTGCCTGAGTCAGGGGATCATCTAGGCCAGCTGTATGAGGCCATGGGGAAGAAGGAGCAGGCGCTTTCCGCCTATCGTCTGGCCGCGGCCTCGATAGAGGGAGAGAATGCGAGCCCCGATGTACGCGAGCACATCACGACGAGCATCGCGCGGCTCAGAGGCGGGAGCGCCGCTGGAACGCCTTTCAATGGCACGGCGTCGCTTCAGGAATCGCGCTCTTACAAAATTACCCGGCCCGAGGGAGTGAACGGGTGGGGCACCTTTCGGCTGCAGATTAATACCAAAGGCGTATTAGCTTCGCAGCAGATGTCGGGTGATGAGAAGCTGGCCGCGATTGCGGCCGGGATCAATGCTATGAAGTTTCCGGAACTGGTCCCGCCTGGGTCTGCGGCGCACTTACTGCGGAGCGCTGTGGTGAGCTGTTCCATGGGGAGTAATTGCGAAGTCGTTCTGGTGCCCAATAGCAGCTTGCAAACCGAGCAGTAGAGCGGGCCGAAGCGGGATGCGCTGAGCGCTGCCTCTAGCGCGCCTTGGCCGCGGCGATCGCCGCTGCCATCGCCATCTTGTGATCCTTGCTCCAGGGCGGCCCGATGGACTTCCTCAGTTGGAGGAAGTGGGCATCGAGGTCCTTGATGCGTAGCGCCTCGCTCGCTGCATCAAACACCTTCTTCGCGTCGTACCAGTGGACGGCCCAACCGCGGGCCTCGGCCGCGGCGGCTATTGCCTTGCGGTACATCACCCAGTCGGCAACGTTCTGCGCCCGGTAGTCCTTGATCCTCTCGGCAATGGTTGCTGGCAGCCCTGGGCATTGGCGAAGCGCGACGCCGAGGATGCGCCCGGGAAAGGTCATCGCGACGGCGTCCAGGCTGAGCTTCGCGTGCCGTTCCGCCGACACCTGTACGCGCTCCACCAGCGCCACTGCCTCATGAAGCGGCAGCCTCTGCCCTTCGCTGTGGTGCGGAATCTTCGGCAGGTCCGCGTCCACCAGTTCGACGCGGCGACGGTCGAGGAGCGTTCCGTCGCCCGCCACCGTCACCAGTACCGCCCAACCGCCGTGATCCGACACTCCGATGATTCCGTCGTCCCTCGACATGATGTTTCCTCCGCCGTTGCCAGGGATTCCTTCCAGAATAAGCGTTCAGCTTCCATTTACCTGTTGACATTCAACTGGAGGCGGCGGCACACTCTCTGTAGAATATCAACAGGTGCAGGCAACCATGGCGCGCTTTCTGGCGGCCGGTCGCTAGAGGCGATGCATGGATTGGATACGAATTCTTCTAAGCCGCTGTGCCGGATTCTTCTCGAGAGCAAGGCTGGACAACGATCTCGACGAAGAATTGCAATCGCACATCGAATTCGCGATCAACGAAAACCTCGAGCAGGGCATGTCCCAACAGCAAGCTCGGACGGCGGCCTTGCGCAGGTTTGGCGGCATAACGCAAACCAGGGAACAATATCGCGCCCAACGTGGCTTGCCCTTTCTCGAAATCATCTGGCACGACCTTAGGTTCGGGGTTCGCCACTTACGCAAATCTCCCGGCTTTACGCTTGCGGCGGTCATGACGCTGGCCCTCGGCATCGGTGCGAATCTCACCGTCTTCCTTATTCTCTACGGGGTCTTACTCCGGCCTTTGCCGTTCCTGCAACCGCAGCAATTGGTCCGTATCAACCGCTTCTATCCAGTGCTGCACGACGCGGTCATCCCAGCCTATTCGGGAACCAAAGTACTATTCTTGCGCCGGGCGAGCCGCACCCTCGAGTCGGCTGCTGCCTATGACTACGTCCCCATGCATGTGAACCTGGTCCGTGGAGATGAGGTGGTCCCAATGGAAGCCATGCGGGCTACCTCCGATTTCTTCCATGTCTTCCAAATGGAACCGAAAATCGGCCGTGGATTTCTCCCCGCGGATATGGTGCCGAATGCTCCCGGGGTTGCCGTGCTGAGCGATGCAGCGTGGCGGCAGCAGTTTGCGGCCGACCCCGGGGTGGTTGGCCGGTTCATCACCCTGGGCAACCAAAGCTACACCGTCGTCGGTGTGGCCAATCCCGCGTTTCGCCTCAGTTCCAGGGTCGATGTGTGGATGCCGCTCCAGGTCACAGAGAATCCAAAAGACCAAAGCAACATGTACAACTTTGTCGGGCGGCTCAAGCCCGGCGTGACGATCCCGCTGGCCCAGGACGACCTCCGGCAAGCCCTGCTGCTGATGAAAAGCACCTACCCGGATTTGTGGAACCGGAATGAATCGGTGCGCGTTCTCGATCTTCACGACTCCCTGGTGGGCCAGATGCGCCCCGCGCTCGAGCTTTTGATGGGCGCCGTCGGCCTGGTGTTGGTGATTGTCTCGGCAAATATCCTTAGCCTGCTGCTCACGCGCTCCATCGCGCGGCGCCGTGAGACCAGTCTGCGTGCCGCACTGGGGGCTACCCGTTGGCGCATTCTTCGCCTGCTTCTGGTTGAGAACGCCGTCCTCTGCGTGCTCGGAGGGGCCTCGGCAGTGCCGTTGGCCAGGTTCGCGACCCCCGCGCTGCTGCGCTTGAGCCCCTTGCCACTACCCCAATTTGCCAGCTTGCACATCGGCGTTTCCGCGCTGCTGTTCACCTCCGGCCTGGTGCTGGTTTGCGCCCTGCTCTTCAGCCTGGTGCCGGCCTTCGAGAGCAGCAGAACGCAGCTCAACGAATCGTTGCGCATGAACTCTGCCCAGATAGCCGGCGGACGTAATCTACCGCAGAGGTCGCTGGTGGTTGCCGAAGTGGCCGTGTCCCTGGTGCTTATGGTGGCTGCAGGCCTGTTGCTCACCAGCTTCTGGAAGCTGGTGCACGTTGCGCCGGGTTTCGACGCTGATCATGTCCTCACGTTTAAAACCAGCTTCAGCCAAGAGCAGGCCACCAGCAGCGCCTCATTCGGCCAGCGGCTGAACGAAATCGCTGCGCGGCTTGAGGCTCAGCCGGGAGTCGAGGCCGCCGCCGCAATCAACACCTTGCCCACGCAGATAACCCCAACCATGCCGTTCGAGATCCTTGGACGATCATCTGCCGGCACTGGAGATCCGGCCGGAAGCGAAGACTATATGCCCACAACGGCTCACTACTTCCAGGCCTTGCGGATCCCGGTCATGGCTGGACGCGCGTTTCGCACTTCCGATGCTGCCGGCGCGCAGCCGGTCATCATCATCAATGAGCAGCTGGCACGCACCTACTTCAAAGGAGAAAACCCAATTGGCCGCCACATCCGCATCGGTGCGTTGATGGGCCCTGGCTTTGAAGACAAGGTGCGGGAAATTGTAGGCATCGTGGGAGACACAAAGAACGCCGGGCTGGACCTGCCGGCGCCCCCAATGATGTATCTTCCACAGGCACAAATTCCCGACCCGGAAACGCAAATGGAAGTCTCTCTGTTGGGTGTTTCGTGGGTGGTACGAACCAGGGCGGGCCAGGATGCCGCGGCCGCCGCCCGGCGCGTCTTCATGGAAGAAGCGCATATACCTTTGCTGAGCGTGGTAGCGATGCCTGAGGTGATCAGCGCGTCGCTGGCGCAGCAGCGCTTCACCATGACATTGCTCGCCTGCTTCGGGCTCATTTCGCTCCTCATGGGAGCTACCGGGCTTTACGGCGTGATGTCCTATACGGTAGCTCGGCGAACACGCGAAATTGGAGTCCGCATGGCTCTCGGAGCGCATCGCGGCGACATCCTGCGCATGGTTCTGCGGGAAGCGTGGCTGCTCATGGCCGTGGGGTTGGCGGTTGGCCTGGGTGCGTCTTTGGCCAGTGCTCAACTACTGCGTAGTCTGCTGTTCGGCGTGATGCCACGCGATCCGGTCATGCTCGCCGCAATGTCTGGCGTACTCATGTGTACCGGGCTTTTTGCCGCGTGGTGGCCGGCGCGCCGCGCCGCTTCTACCCAGCCTGTCGACGCCTTGCGCATGGAATAGGACCGGCAAAAATAAGGGCCACAGAACTGCCTCAACAAAAATCTGTAGCATGTTCGCGTGCCCGGGCTGTCGCGTATGCGCAGCGCTTAAGATAATACCTATTCACGGTCAAACATGTTTGTCTGCCGCTCGCTTCTGCTCCGCTCGTCTTTCTTCAGCCAAATCCTGTTCGAGAGGAAAACCCGCAAGACTTCCTTGCAGGGCATAGATCGCCTGGTGATTGCTGGGCGCAAGCACCAGGCGCCCACGGTCTTCGTGAAAGACTACGGTCGTGCCTTCTGTTAGCCCGTAGCGCTTTCTCAGGTTGGAGGGAATCACAATCTGTCCTTTGATTGAGTCCCCTATTAATGACAGCCGCCGGTGCAAGACCGTATGGAAAAAGGTCCAGTGACCAAAGCGTCGCCTTCCGCCGGGGTGTGTATGACCACGTACGGAAAGGTTCCGGTTGTTTCCACATGAATTGTTACTTCGTCGCTGCCGGTGAGATTGTCAGCCGGGCTGGCCGGACTAGCAACCAGAAACTTTATCTCAAATGTGGGGAATTGATCCTTATCGTTTGTGAATATCAGCTTCTGGTCCGGCTGGACTTTGACTAAAGCCGGAGTTACGTTCACGCTCATTGTTTCTGGTAAAACTGGGGGCATATCATCCTCGCTCTCTGGGAAGGTTATCAGGGTTGAAATTTACCTCAGCAAAATGCTTCGGCAGGAAAACTATCATCGGCGTGCGCGCTTTCCCCGCAATGCCGTGGACAACTCGTTTGGACCGGCAGCCCATGAACCGCTAGAGACTCTCTCCACCTGGTGAAGCATTGGCAACCGTGGTAAGACCATTTGACTGCACCAGTTGGCGATAGCGGGGGTCCTTTCGAAGCAGCTGCAAATCAGGAAATTCCACCACCTGCCACTCGGTGGCTCCTTTTCGAAAGCACGCAGCGAGCGTAGTGAGCGCCTCCTCACGCTTTCCGAGCAGTTCCAATATTCTTGCTTTATAAACCTGCGAGTCCATGTCACGAGCTCCCAGCGACTCAGCTCTTTCGATGAGCAGAGGGGCGTTCTGCGGACTACCCAACTTCACCTTGTAGAGGGCAAGCAGCATCCAACCCGGGGCATCGGCCGACTCCGTTAAGAGATGGCTCTCCGCCTCCTTCGCAGCCCGCGCATAGGCGGCTTTTGCTTCGCTTTGATGGTTAGGAAACCCAGAGTGGCAATCGGCGAGCTCCAACCAGTTCGAGTCGAGAGCGGGATTCAGTTCCACGGCTTTGCGTGCGAAGGGCAGCGCTTTTTCGTACTTACCCTGGTAGCGATAGGCGAGGGAGGTGTTCGCCGCCACCAGGTCCGAATCAGGCTCCAAGGCGAGGCCCTGCTGCAAACTCCGCAGAGCTTCCGCGAATTCGCCGACCTGGAGATATTCCCCGCCCAAATTAGCCAACGACATTGCGTTTTTTGGAGCGGCCAGGCTGGCAGCGCGGAAAGCTTGAATGGCCTCCCGATACCTCGCCTGCCCGTGTAAGAGGAAGGCAAGTTCGTTGTAGGCCAACCAGTAGTTGGGGTGTTGCTTCAGGGCTCGACGAAACGTCTTCTCAGCGTCTTCCCAGCGATTCATGCGAGTGTAGATCTGCGCCTCCCAAACCAAAGCGTGCCGGTCAGAAGGCTCGAGGGAAAGGGCCCGGTCAACCTCATTCAGTGCTCCCTGGTTGTTGCCAGTCTGCTGGAAGACCCAAGCCAGAGCGAGATGTGCGTCGGCGAGACCAGGGTTCAGCGACAGCGCCACCTGACAATTTCTATAAGCGAGGTCAAGAGCTTCGGGAATTCGCCGAATTGCATAGAGACGGGTATAGGCAAGCGCCAGCTTCGCATGAGCGATTGCATAGTGGGAATCCAGCTCCGTCGCTTGTTTGTATTGGTCGATCGCGGCATCGAGCCCGCTGTCGCCTGGCTGGTTCATCCGGGACTCGGCGGTTTGGTAGGCGTTAAAGGCGGCGGCCGAATGGGTCTCCGGTTCTGCCTGCTTATCGTGGTGTGCATAGTTCTCCAGGTCCAGCAGCGAGGACGCGGCGTGCACAGCTTTTTGCGGCAGGGAAGTGATCTGGTCGAGCGCACAGGTCAGCTTTTTCTCACGAAGTGCTTGACCGGATGAGGGATCCAACACACGCAGAAAAAGCTGAAAGTGCTTGGCTCCGGGTGAGCCGGAAGCGGCCAGCACCAGGTTGGCTCCCAAAGGATCGCATACGTCTTTCAGATGGTCTGTATTGGTGATACTAGAATCCACGTCTTCCGGCGAAATAACAAACAGGTCCTGGTCAAGGGTCTCGAAGTGGGTAAGTTCAGTCTTGATGGCACCCAGGACGCTGGTCAGCATAGGGGCTACGTGGATGTCGGAAGTTTTCGGCCAATTCAACAACGCGACGAACCGTTTGCGAGGCAGTGGACGCAGGACATCTTCCACTTCGTCCCATTTCCACCATGCGGCGCCGGCCATGGTAGCAATGGCCGCAGTTGCGGCGCCGGCAAAACGACGCCGGGTCCACAACTGCTTGGTTCGATAGTTGATGTGGAGTGAGTCGAGTATTCGCTCAAAGGCCTGGCATCTCCGCTCGGGATCGCGATCGAGGCATCCCGTGATGAACTGGGCGCAGGTGGAGGGCACACCTGAGGAATTCAATCGCGGACTGACGATCACGGGCGAGCTGTCCGATGCCACCACCGGCTTCTGCCCGGTAAAGACCTCGTGGAGCACCACACCCAAAGCGAAAAGATCGCTGGCTTGCGAGGGCGGCCGCCCCTGGTATAGTTCCGGAGCCATGTAGTCCGGTGTTCCAGCTACCAGACTCTTGCCGGAAAGAGAAGGATCTACCTCATGGGAGCGAGCTAAGCCGAAATCGGTGATGCAGAGCCGCACTCTTGAACCGGTGCCATCGAGCATGATGTTGTTTGGCTTGATATCCCGGTGAACGATGCCGGCAGCGTGGATGGCGGCCAGCCCGGCGGCCATCTGCTTGAGGATGGCCAATGCCTCCTCGGCCGGTATGGACGCAGTGCCGCGCAGCCGCGCTGCCAGGGTTTCGCCCGGGAGTAGTCTCATGGTCAAGAACAAGAAGTTACCTGGCGACTGCTCACAGCGAAAGATGTCGTAGATGGGGCAAAGATTCGGGTGGCTAACCTCCCTGGCAACCAACACCTCCCGCTCGAACCGTTGCCGCAAGGCGGGCTCATCGGCGATTTGAGGAAGAATGGTCTTCACCGCGACGTGGACGCCTTGCAGGAAGCGATCCTCCGCCTCATAGACTTCGCCCATGCCTCCTTTTGCGATGAATCGGACAATGACGAAACGATCGATCAGGACTTGACCGGGCTGGAGTCGCCCGCCAGTCAGCCGCGAAGCAATCTCATTGTCGTCGATAGGACCGGTGATGCCGGAGGCGCGCTCAGGGCGCATCACCGCGGCCCCAAGAAATTCAAATGGCGGGTGCTCAAGAAGGCTGCCGGCGTTTGCATCCTCGGCCAGCAGCTCTTCGACTGTGCGTCTTAGCTGCGGGTCGTGGCTGCACGCCTGGTCGAGGTAAGCCTCTCGCTCGGCCGGCTCGAGCGCCAATGCCGCCTCGAACAATTGCTCCACGAACTCTGGTTGAGTAGCCATAATACCCAGTCCCACAAAGCGCTTATTTGTAAAGACCTATGCCGCGACCCTGCGCTCTTGATGACAGCACACGGCAGGTAAACCCTGGGCAATTTCGGGCCTCGGCAGGAAGAATCAAACTGCCCGAGTCAGCGGTTGCTGAAGATGACATCAAGCCTATACCCAACCAGCGCGCAGTAGCTGCCCTTTTTCGCGCCCGGGGTGAAGTCGGGTAAAACCTTGCTCCCGGGTGTCATCAAAAACCAATGGATCAGCGTAAATGAGAAGGCCTGGAGCCTTTTTCGCTCCCGGCCTACTCCAAATACTCTATTTACTGGGCAGCAACGACAGTTTGGCTGCTCGAGTTGAGTGTTGCCTGCTGGAGCTGAACTCTCTTCTCTGTCTTCGAGGGAGGAATTTCGAAGTTCATGCCCGCCTGGTCGCAGAGAATCTCGCTCAGGAAGTACTGACCACCGTACTTGTGGAACAGCAGCTTTCCCCCGTTTGGGGACTTATGGCCGTCCGGGTACGTAAGGCTGAGAGTCGCGATGGGTTTGTCGTGGCTCCTGATCACGATCATGTTCGGGTTCGTTGATCCCTTTTGAATCGTGTAAGTACCGGAGGGGAGCAGCTTGCTGCCCACGGTAAAGTCGAAGGGGACGGTCGCCCGAACCCCATTGGACTGCGCGAAGGACGTGCCGGCCAGGGCAAAATTTGCCATGGCGATGAGTGCGATTGCTGTGATCCGTTTCATGACCGTTTCTCCTTTCAATGAGGCGGCGAGTCTGGTCGCCTTCAATTTGTTAAGCGGAATCCACTCCCTAAAAGGGCCAATATTCCAAGCTTTTCTCCAGCAGGCGCTTGAACCTGAGGAGTAAACGGGGTTGCGAGCGGCTGCCGGAAGGCCTAGCCTATAAGCCATTGAAGAACCAGCGTCGGCCGGCAACCAGGTCTGAAACCCAAAGGTGAGCCAACGATCATGTCTGCAGATGATGGGCAAGTCACCCTTCTGTTGAAGGCCATGAAAAATGGAGACGAGTCTGCAGCCGCGAAGCTATTGCCCCTTGTCTACGACGAACTTCACCGCTTAGCCAAGTCCTATATGCAGCGGGAGCGGCAGGACCATACGTTACAGCCGACTGCTCTCATCAATGAGGCCTATTTGCGTCTTGCTCGCGGGAGCGTCGATTGGCAGGGCCGCCAACACTTTATCGGCGTGGCCGCGAATGTCATGCGTCGCTTGCTTGTCGATCACGCACGCGCACACAACGCAGAGATAAGAGCGGGAGGCCTTCAGCGCGTCGAGCTTGAAGACGGATTGATGGTTTCGAGCGAGCGCTCAAATGAGGTGCTTGCTTTGCATGACGCACTGACGGCTCTTGAAGGATTGGATCCACGGCAGGCGAAAGTGGTGGAGTTGCGCTACTTCGGCGGATTCTCCGTCGAAGAGATCGGCGACATCCTGGAGATGTCTCCGCGATCCGTAAAGCGGCACTGGGCGTTGGCGAGAATCTGGTTACTGAAACAGATGAAGAAGCCTCGCGATCCTGATGTGCATCCCTGAGAAAGTCTCCCTTAGAAGATTGCTCAGTGTCTCAATGCTGCGAATTCACTGCTTTCATGTGGCGACCTCATAGAGGAATAGGCATGCTTTGCGTCTTTCGTATTCTGACTATGTTCCTTCTCCTCGCGCCTATTTCACTTTCCGCGCAGGCAGGCGCCGCTTCCGGTGAATGGCCTACCTATGGTGGGGATCTCGGCAACACTCGATATTCGCCTCTGGATCAGATCAATGCTTCGAACTTTAATCAACTTCAAATTGCCTGGAGATTCAAAACCGAGCCCCTGGGCCCAGATCCCGAATACCGGTTCGAGTCGACTCCTTTGATGGTCAAGGGAGTGCTGTATACCACTGCCGGGTCGCTCCGGTCGGTCGTGGCGCTGGATGCTGCGACAGGGAAAGTGTTGTGGACACACACAGAACACGAAGGTGCTCGGGGCGCATCCGCTCCACGCAAGCTTTCGGGCCATGGAGTCGCCTATTGGAGCGATGGGGGCGACCAGCGCATTCTTTACGTGACGCCCGGCTACCGTCTCGTCGCGCTTGATGCAAAGTCCGGCAATCCCGTTCCGTCGTTCGGGGTCCAGGGGGTAGTCGATCTCCGCCTGGACGATGATCAGGAAATGGACCTCACGAGCGCCGATATTGGACTGCACTCCACAGCGGTCGTCGCGGGCAACACGGTCATTGTCGGTGCGGCTCACAGTTCAGGGGAGGCGCCAAAGCATAAGGCAAACGTAAAAGGCTACGTGCGTGGGTTCGATGCTAGAACGGGCAAACGCCTTTGGATCTTCCACACGATTCCAAGGCGCGACGAATTTGGCTACGACACGTGGGAGAACGGCGCGGCCGACTACACGGGCAATACCGGTGTGTGGGCGCAGATCAGCGTCGATGAGGAATTAGGGCTGGCCTATCTCCCGGTCGAGTTACCCACTGGCGATTACTACGGTGGTGACCGGCCCGGCAGTAGCCTGTTCGCAGAAAGTGTCGTGGCCGTCGATCTTAAAACGGGCCAGAGGAAATGGCATTACCAACTTGTTCATCACGGACTTTGGGATTTTGACATCCCGTGTGCGCCAGTCCTGGTGGATATCACGGTCAATGGAAAACCAGTCAGGGCTCTTGCTCAGGCGACAAAGCAGTCCATACTCTACGTCCTCAATCGTGAAAATGGGCAACCGATATGGCCCATCGTCGAACGTCCCGTACCTCAGGGCGACGTGCCGGGTGAATGGTATTCACCCACACAACCCATTCCCACCAAACCCGAGTTTTATGACAGGAACGGCTCCTCGATAGACGAGCTCATTGACTTCACTCCAGAGCTAAGAGCGCGAGCGATGAAGGTGGCTTCTCAGTACAAGCTGGGCCCGGTGTTTACACCTCCTGTCGTTAGCAAGATAGACGGGCCGCTCGGCACGCTGATGGTCGGGTGGCCATTCGGCGGTTCGGATTGGGGCGGTGGTTCCTACGATCCTCAAAGTCACATGTTTTACGTCTTTTCTCAAGGGACCATAGGCAGTCTTGGCCTCATTAAACCGAATGCTGGAGACTCAGACGCAAGATTCGTTTTCGGGATGGCCTCCGCAGGCGAAGGCAAGTTTCATCACCTGACGGTTGACGGGCTATCGATCTTAAAGCCGCCCTATGGCCAGATCAGTGCGATTGATTTAGATACCGGCGGGATCGTGTGGCAAGTGCCGCACGGCGAAACACCCGATGAGATTCGCAACCATCCCGCGCTGAAAGGGCTGACAATTCCGCGCACCGGACGCCCGGGAATTATCGGCGTCCTTACCACCAAATCGCTCCTGATTGCTGGAGAAGGCGGCGTTTTCACCAACGGAGCAGGGCAAAAGGGTGCACTCTTGCGCGCCTATGACAAGAAGACCGGTAAAGACGCAGGCGCGGTCTTCATGCCGTCGGGACAAAGCGGATCACCCATGACCTACATGTGCAATGGAAAGCAATATATTGTGGTCGCCATTGGGGGACAGGACTATCCAGGTGAATTGTTGGCCTTTTCCTTGAGAACTGACAGCAAATGAGGATAGGTTCGTCGAGCTGCAAAAAAGTGTGCAAAAAGCGATAAAAGCGATAAAAGGGTCTGGCGGAGACGGAGATCTATCGGCAGTGCGCCGGAAAATACGCGCACTAAGCGCACTATGCGCACTAAGGGGGGCCGGGCACCGAAAAGCCATCGGCGACGCGCCGGAAAAGGTGCGTGATATGCGTGGTATGCGTGGTAAGGGTCCTGTCGGGGGGAAGTGTTGTCACCTAGTCGAGAAAAATATGCGCTTTATGAGAGAAAAGAGAGAAAAGGGGCAGTGTCCAGTTCTCTAAGAGACCTAAGTCCTTTGTTTCATGAAGGTGCTCAAATTTTTTAGTTAATTAATTTGAGCACCTTGCTTTCTACGTGCGTTTGTAGAAATGTGCGAAGAAAGCGAAATAAGCGAACTAAGTCCGGATTCGGACGACATTTCTGCCGGGACGGGACGATCTTCCGGCCTACGATCGTCCAGTGGTGTGGCGTTTCTCGAGTTGTCAAAACTGCTTAATCAAGAGGACGCCTGAGCGGACCCTGGTTACGCGATGATTTCTGCTCTCCGCAGGCGCACCCATCCTGCGGAAAGACGTGTCCCGTTACTTTGATGTCACTTTATCGGTGGTGGGCGGCAGTGCACGGGCAGAGGGCACCGATGCAAGGCCAAGCAGAGGCGCCGTGAAAAGGCGCTCCGACATCTGGATCTTATTCTCACAATAGTACGGGTTTTGCACCCTGTCGATAGGCTAAGCTATTGGGCAAGCTGCTCATCGAGCAGACCAAAAGCCGACCCAGGCAGAGTAATGACAATGCCTTAGTGGAAACAAAGAATGGCGCGGTGATACGCAAGCATATCGGCTACAGCCATATTCGCTCGCAATATGCCGAGCCTATCCAACGCTTCTATGACGAATATTTCAACCCTTATCTGAACTTCCATCGGCCTTGCGCTCAACCCGAGCTCGTAGTGGACCAGAAAGGGCGCACACGCCGCATCTACCGTCGCTATCAGACGCCGCTGGAAACCCTGCTCAGCCTACCCCAGCCGGCTCAGTACCTCCGAGCGGGCGTCACTTTGGACACGCTCAAGCACGAGGCCGCCGCCAGCAGTGACACAGAAGCCGCACGGCGCATGCAAGAGGCCAAGCGCAAACTCTTTGACCAGTTCGCAAGCACGGGTTAAAGGACGGAGGAAATGACGGTTTGTGGAAAGCATGGGAAAACAATAAAACCGTTTTCCCACCCTTCCCACAAACCTTGGAAATCGCTCCGCGATTCCCACATTCCCTCCGCCCTGCGGCTGATAATCTCTACCCAATTTTCAAACCAAAAAAGGAGCCTTCCTCAACTGCTAAGGGTAAGAGGATTTATTTGGTAACCATGGCAGAGTACTGTCGGCCTAACTCGGCACAGTCCGTTGCAGGGCACTGGCCTCAAAATCAAATATCGAAAGGGATTGGGAAGGGGGGCGATTAGGTGGTCTATGACATAACAAGACAGGAGGTTACCTCACGTGGCACTCTCCGTACGTACAGGTGGACGGAGCCTGCCGGAATAACGGCGGCGGCAGCCGGACCCTTGGCCAAAACGACATGGCATAGATGCATCCGAACCCCGTCAACCTGAGTCAGGTATTGAACGCCGGCGAAGCTCAACCGCTCCGTTCTTACTGAGGTCGACTTCCATGACTTGATTCGTAAGGGCTCCAACCTTTTCTAAATCGTCCAAAATCAACTTGAAGAGTTGCTTCTGGAGTGCGAGATTCAATCCGCCGGGAGCATTGATACACACAAGCCCTGCGTGCAGACGAATGTGGGCATATTCACCTGCGGAACCTGGCTTTTCGTAGGGCCCACGAAAGTCATTGCTGTTGTTCGTCACGAAGGTCCAGTCGCCATCGAGGATGGTCGCCCTCAGTTCCCAATCCTTCTGGCCGGTCTTCCCGAGATGATTTACATGGGAACACACAAAGCCGCGCTCGTGAGCCAATAACTCGAGCGATGGGCTCAAGTTCTCATCGATCAAGAGCTTCTGCAAGTTCTTACCTTCCTATTGAGGCATCTCGAAGTTGGAACTTCGAAACGGAAACCTGCGCTCCTTTCGGGAAGGATCTCCGTTTTGGGCGGCCTCTTTGAGGGTTCGCTTTCGCATAGATAGACGACAACTCAAATTGTTTCTTTCTAAGGCGTGGATACAGTTCCAACAGTTCCTGTATCGGGGTGCCAGAATCGACCAAACTCGCCACGTCATAGACGGGTATTCGCGTTCCCCTAATGACGGGCGTTCCACTCAGAATCTCCGGATCCTCGACGACCAATTCCGTAGCTTGTTTGAGTTGGGTGAGGCGGCGGTCAACGTCCTCCCAAATACGGCTAAAGGAGATCTCCACTGTGCGTGACTCTTCCACGCGGCAATTCCTCAACTCGGGCCAGGATCTGCAACGACCAAACCCGTCCTGAATTGTCTTCACCCGCGCAGCCGAAGTCAGGAAGTCTGCGGTTTCAAAATAGAAGGCAATCCAAAGACAGGCGTCTTTCCGGATTGTTCGGCTGGTAGAGGTGCTGTAGAGTTTTGTGGGCAAAATTTTTCTGTCGATGGCCCTGTTGATCTCAGCGACCGTAACCCCGGCCGCGATTGCAGCTTGGTTTGTAGTCAGGCTTTCGAACATGGCATCCATGTGGCCTCCTTCCCATAATGTAATCATTCCCATGAGTGAGAATGATTATACGCTTAGGGCTTGGGCGCCGCGGGTAAAACCAACGTACCCCACGAGACTAGACAGGAAATCGGGGGTGTGGGGCAACTCAGCGACTGGTGGCGGGGATAGAGCCAAAGCGCTAAAAGGCCCGGGTTGCAGTTACGTCTGTAGAACTGTGCGAACTAAGCGAACTAAGTCCGGGTGCGGAGGGCATTTCTGCCGAGACGGGACGATCTTTCGGCCTACGAGCTCACGCCCGCAATCCGCTCGGCAACCTCCTGCGCCTTCTGAGACTTTCGTCCGGAAAGCACCAAGTTGGAACAATGGATGCATCGAGAACAAATCGGTTCACGGCCTGCTCTCGTGGAGCAGGCCCTTAATCGTCGAGCCACCGAGCGACAGTCTGTGGCGCTCGCCAAAACCGGCTAAGCGACGGGCGACCGTCGCCGTGGACTCCGCTTCATCTGCGGGTTTGGGCAAACGGTAACGGAGCGTATCGAGCGCCTGGTCAAGCGCTTCCTCTGTACTTTGGGCTAAGCCGGAACTAATGGCTTCCCGAAGCAACTGCTCCTGTTCAGGCCGGAGGATGATGGTCATTGTCGCCCTTTTCTCCATTATCGCCCATGGTCCGGTGGTTTAGGGATGCTCTGGTGTTGGAGCGGCGCTGCCGGCGGCAATTCCGCTGGGGTCGCCCTCTTCTCCCATGTTTCATATACTTAGGTCTGCCGGGCGGCTGGTTTCTAAATCGCCCGTGTCGAAGGGGTTGTGCCATGCCGCAGAGAGAACAAATCAACCCCGCGATTCTCGTCTGGGCGAGGGAGTCAGCCGGGCTCGATGTCAAAGACGCAGCGAAGCGGCTGGCCCTTGGGGAATCGAAGAACGAGAGCAGTGAGCAGAGGCTGCTAGACCTCGAGAGAGGGGTGCGTCTACCAACTCGAACCCAGCTCACAAAGATTGCGAAGACCTACCGAAGGCCGCTTCTCGCGTTCTATATGTCGGCTGTGCCGAAAAAAGGACCCCGCGGAGAGGATTTTCGCTCAACCGGCACCGAGGTATCACCTCGCGACAATGCCCTGCTCGACTCTCTCGTCCGCGACGTCAAGGCGCGGCAGGAAATGGTCCGCGACGTTCTTGAAGACCTGGACGAGGGGTTACCTAAGGAATTCGTCTCCTCTTCCTCGGTCGCCGAGGGCGCAGAGACTGTTATGCGGCGCATTTCGAGAGCGCTCCACCTCCCCGCCAGGCGATCCGATTGGGGCAGTACACCCGATGAGTTCTTCCGAAAGCTCAGAGCGGCCACCGAGGCACTCGGAGTATTCGTCCTTCTTGTCGGAGATCTCGGATCGTACCACTCGGCACTGGGCGAAGAGGTCTTCCGCGGCTTTGCTCTTGCAGATGCGATCGCACCCTTCATCGTAATCAACGAACACGATGCGAGAACCGCACGGTCGTTCACCCTGATTCATGAACTGGCGCACATCTATCTCGGGCAGAGCGGCGTCAGTGGGACCCCTGAATCTGTGCGGGAGAATTCTGAACAAGGGCAGGTCGAACAGTTTTGCAATGAAGTCGCCGGACTGGTCCTTCTCCCCAGCAGTTTTGCGACGCAGCGGCCCCCAGAACTAATCCGCGGTGATCAGGCAGCTGCGGAGCGGTTCGTCGAGGAGACGGCCAGACATTGGCTCGTTAGCGAAGCGCTCGTCGCTTTCCGACTTCGCCGACTCGGCTGGATTTCCGCGTCCCTTTATCGGGATCTTACTTCTTCGTACGCCGCTCGTTGGACCGCTTATAAGGCCAGTACGAAGGCGGCGAACCAGCTAAAAGAAGGTGGTCCAGGCTACTACACGCTGAAACAGTACAGGCTGGGCGATTCTCTAATCGACGTCGTCCGCCGCACGCTTCGCGAAAATCGCCTCACACATACAAAAGCTGCGAAGGTGCTGGGGGTAAATCCCTCCTCGGTTGAACCGCTCCTGCGCAAGTACGAGAAAACCCCGGCGTCTCTTGACCGAGGGGCAGTTGTTTAAGTGCCCTACCTTCTCGATGCCAACGTACTAATCCGTGCTCATGAGGATTACTATCCCATCGACCGAATACCGCAGTTCTGGATATGGCTTGTCTCTTTGGGAGACAGCAACACCGTAAAAGTGCCGTATGAGATTTACGGAGAAATCGCTATCTCGACCGGGCCGCTGCATGACTGGTTGACGGACGGCGCCGTGTCCAAGAGCATGCTTTTGGACGAGAAGATCGACCCTGCTAACTTGAACAGGGTCATCATGGAAGGATACGCCCTCGACCTCGATGACAGCGAGATCGAAGAGATAGGTCGCGATCCTTTTCTCATTGGCTATGCGTTGAATGATCCTGCGGGAATCACCGTAGTCACCAAAGAGGTTTCCGCCCCTAGCAAGCAGCGGGCTAACCGGCGTGTTCCCGATGTGTGCAGAACGTTTGGCATCCGCTGTATAAGCGACTTCGAGCTCTATCGCGAACTAAACTTCAAGATCATGTAGCGACTCTACCCAGATAGTCGGGTCCTGCAGCCATTGTGAGGCATCTCACTCGCCGATGGCTTCATAGGCGCTCATGGTAATGCGGTGACAGCATGCCTATTCACCGGCAAGGCGGTTCATGCGCGGGGAATACGTTGCTGTCACCGCATTGGTTCAGATGACCAGAGGCTGATTGCGCAGACTGGCAACGAACACGAGCAGACCAGGCTTGGGGAGTTTCGTGCATCAACGCCTGGCCTGGTGGAGATCGGAGGGGTAGGGGTTGAAGAGGCCAAGCGAAGGACCATTTCGGCGATCCGAGCGAAGGCCCCGTCATCTATCAAGCGCCACTTAGGGATGACAGATTTACGGGTTTCGCAGACTTTCTGATCCTGGATGATTTTGGCAGATACCAAGTTTGGGACGCAAAGCTCGCTCGATCTCCAAAACCGTACTTTGCCGTCCGACTCTGTTGCTATTCGGAAGTTTCGCCGCTTCGACCAAAGAGCCGTTGCCAACTAAGTTCGGCATCATCTCCCCCTGTGTTAGTTCCAGGATTGGAACCACCATGGTCTAAGCGCGGACCTAGCCTGTATGATGCTTCAGCACCTGTTGGTTGAGGATTGTCCTTCGGAGATGTACTGTCGTGCCGGGGCCACGACCGTCCCGCCACCCAAGCTTGATGGTGAGAGACGAACGAACCTTGCAAGCGATGTACTTTGCGATAACGTCGTTGTCGTCCGTCCCAATCTCGCCTTGGCCAAGTGCACGAAGGACGTCAGTTGACTTCCAGAGGTTGGGGAATGTGTCGGAGGCTAGCCAACCAGCTACCTCGTTCAGTGAGCTGTTACGAGTCAATTGCCATTGGAACGGAGCAAGGTCACGGCGTTCTCCGTCCTGATCGAGATACCGATAGAGTACAAGTGCCAAGTAGTCGAGCTTTTCCTTCAAGACCTTCCGCTGGCTCGAACTGAGTCTCCCCCAGGTGGAAGTGCGTCGGAAGATCTTCGCCTGGCAGAGCAAGCCGCGCTGGTGATTTTCATCAATCGTCAATTCAAACTGGGAGAACCGCGAATAACGAACATCTGGCCGAATCAGGACAACCCCAAAATCCCCGCCCGTTTTCCGTTCATGCTCTCTCGGGTGAAAGTGAACGGCTGCGATGAGTCCGCGAGCGATCTTCGACAGGTCTAAATTGGGAACACGTGGTAGGGAATAGCGTAAATCCTCCAAGAACGCCCTTTCTACCTCACCCGCCGCGCTCACCCGTTTGCACTCCGAGTCAAGCTTTCCGCAGAATAGGTCAGTGACCACATCCTCATCCCTGTCCGGATACTCAAGTTTGATTGCGTCTCTTAATGCTTGTTCTGCTCTGAGCCAGCAATCGGCGATCAATTTCGCTAAGGCCTGAGTTTTCATCGGTTGCAAATCTTGCCCGCCCTCGGTTCATTTCAAATCAATAGTCGATCACTAGGAAAGCACCAGCGTCAACATTACTATCAGGCGGGTAGTGTCCTAATTTGCTTTTTGGGTGCCGCCGTTGCGGTTTGGGCTCTGGCGTGCCTATGTAGCTTTCGGGTCTTCGGAATGGACCGCCTTGAACCATCGGGCACGTTCGGCATTCCACATGTATCTAAATGGGATCACGTGGGAGTCGCCGAAGATGTCTTGGTAGTCGACCGTGCCGCGCAGATGCAGGAAGAGCTTACCGTCGGCCACTTCTTGCATGCGCGCTTGATTCGAGCCGCGTTCGTCATCTCCCCAGAAGAACGGGCCGGAATTTACATGTCTCCATTTCTCGGGCCTGATCCGGGGCACACGATCCAGCATTTTCGGTTGGGGGATTCTAGGTGGGACGGGAGACGAGGTGAATTCAAATTCGACGTTCAACCAAACATCGAAGGCGCGGGTAGGGCCGATATTCCTCACTTGAAATTTGACCTGCCAAAGTATCTGAGTGATGGGCAATTTATCGGGCACGATTTTGACTACAATTCGAGCGCGTTCTTTCTGGTGCGAGTCCCTGATTTGCTCCTTCATTGCTTCTACCGTGGCCTGGGCGGCTTTAGCGCTATCTTTAGCGGCTTTAGCCGTGTCCAAGGCGATAGCCGTCGCTTCTTTGGCCGCTTCCCGTGCGTCGTTTGCCTGACGCTCCATCGTGTCAGCCTGTCGCTTGATGGCGAGCAAGGTAAACCAAGCAATAAATGCGTAGATTACCGTGACATAAACGATGACCCATTCCGGTCGCTCGAACCTCGGCAACGGTCTCTCTGTGGAGCCGCCTTGCTCTGTATTGGGGGGTGGCTGGCTGGCGTTCGAGGGGGGAAGTGGTGGGTCTATAACCACATGCGTTGGTGGGATTGGCCCCTTGGCCTGATTGGCTGTACTGCTTGCTGTATGGGCTCCACCCTTCTGATTTTCGGCCACGCTTGGCCAGGCAAGCAAGAGTGCCGAGAACACAGCGATAACCGCCAATCTTTTCCACATGATGCAGAAAATGTATCACGGTAAAACCAGACCAGACGGAACCGACCCTAATGAAACTGCGTCTGAGCGTTTACATCCCATGCGTTTTCCTTAGTGCCAGCCACCGATCCCAAAGTGTTAGTTAGGCTGCGGTTAAATCAACGAACAAGATCGGTCAAGAATTCCGAAGCAGGAGCCGTGCTGCTGACCATCAGGTGGTCGCGGGCACGGGTGCAGGCCACATATAGAAGGTGACGCTCAGTGTTGTAGACATCTTCAAGCTCGACCTCGTCCGCTACGGTCTGCAGCCTCTCCTGCAGGGGCAGGACATCGTCGTCGCAAGCCATCACGACGACGGCGCGAAACTCCAGACCCTTCGCCAGGTGCATCGTGCTTATCGAGATCCGGTCGGCCGCGCTCTCGAAAACCTGGTCCAGAACAAGCCCCTTCAGGTCGGCTTGCTCCGCGGCTGCAGCAGCTTGACCCAACTGTGCAGAGGACCTGACAAAGACAGCCATCTCATCCGGCTGGCAGCCCTCGTGTCGTCTCGCGAGAAGCCAGGCCGCTACTCCGGCGATCTCTTCCTCTCGGCTCTTGAATACACGAATTTCCGGCGCCGGCCCGTTGAAGAGCGAGATAGTGCCCTGCCGCTCCTCCTTGTTTCCGTCAACGTCGGCGACTTCCAGACCGAGAAGGCGGTCCGCCTGCATTCTGATCTGGTGCGACATACGGTAGTTGGTGCGCAGCGTTGACGAGCGCCCACGGATATCCACTCCCAGAGCCTTCCATGAGAAGGGTTGCTGAAAAATTCGCTGACCGAGGTCGCCCGTGAAGAAGAGTGAATCCGGACGATTTCCGTTCAACGCGGAGAGGAAACGGAGCTGACCGATGCCGATGTCCTGCGCCTCATCGACGACCGCAAAATCGAACGGAGAAAGGCCGCTCTCCCGGTAGTCCTTCGCGAGCGTATTGAAGATTCCCTGCCGGGTGATCTCGCCGCGCGAGCGCAGTCGCTCCCGGATAACCTCGAATAATTGCCACAGCGCCGCCCGCTGAGCCTGGGTCAATCTAGACCGCCGTCCGAGGCGGGTTACGTCGCGATATTGTTCCCAGGTGTCCAGCTGCCACGCATCAACCACTTCCTCCCACTCCGAAAGCAGAAATTTTTCTGAGAACTTCGCTTCCGGAACAGCCGCCCTCGCCTCGTGAACCAGCGTCTCAACTGTCTGCCGCGAGGCGATCTTCGTCTTTCCAAACTTTCGCTCGTAAAGCCGAAGGGCGACTGCGCCCATCGACTCGACTTCGATTTGTTCGCCCAGTCTCGGCTGGTTGCCGATCAGCACGCGCAATCTGGACTGCAATGCTTTGGCCAGCGTGTCGGAGAATGTCGTAAGCAGCACCCGCGTTGTTGGATAATGCCTTGCCAGATGTACCGCCCGGTGCAATGCAACGATGGTTTTTCCCGTGCCCGCCGAGCCGCCGACCCTTGCGGGCCCGTTGTAGTGCCGTTCCACCAGCCGGCGCTGTGCGGGATGCAGAAAGACCGTCCACTTGTCCCACGGGGCATCGAGCGCGCGCTGCAACTCCTCCAGATCTCCGACCACGCGAAAACGCCGTTGCGCATCGGGGTGCCGCAACGCGTCCGCTTCACGTATTGGAGAAGCTGGTTCGCTGGCGGTCGCTGGCGGCTGCGGCTTGCCGCCGGTGGCCAGCGCCAGCAACGCCTCCGCTGCCTCGGCTGGCAGGTGTGCCGCGATTTCCAGAAGCGTGTCTTCAGTGGCGGCTTTCACATCCGCAAGCCAATCGGCCGGAACACCCCACCCCAGCAGATCCTCATCCGATAGCTTCGCAAATAGCGGGGGGCGCCGGACCTCGGCTTCGACGTACTTTGGGATAATGACTTCCTCAACCCGCTCGCGGATCTCGACCAATTGGGCTGCGCCGGTCCGCGGATGCGTCTCCAGCCGCCGCCGCTCGCCCCATTGGTACGCCTGGTCATGGTGCGCGACGTAGCAGAGCAACAAGCTGCTTTCGCTGCGGTGTACGATCAAGCGCACATCCTTGTTTACTCGCGCAGAAAGAAATCGCTGGTCCTTCGCTCTTTCGAGCTTGTGCAACTGAAAGCTCGGATGTGCCGGGTTCATCTGCAAGTCGAAAGCAGCGGTCTTTACCAGCTTCTGCTCTTCGCCCGTTAGCCGGGCCAGGCTTTCGGCGAACGTATCTGCGATGGCAAACTGCATCATTTCACCCGGAAAATCTTCATCACTTCGTCGCCCAGATGGTTGATCACTTTGACAGCGATGCGCCCGGAGGTCGGCTTGTCAAATGGTCGCGAGGTGTCGCTGTGTAGCGACGCCCAGGCTTCCTCGTTGATCTCAGCCTTGAGCGTAGTTTTCAACGCCTTATACGGGTCGTTCGCGCCCAGGAAGTAAGCATGCCGAACAAAAAAGCTCTCCTCGTTATAATCAGTGTCGACCATCCAGCAGGCTATGCCGTCAGCATCGTCGCTGCGTACTTCGCCCGTGCTCGGGTCAAATACATCAACTCCATTTATCTGAACCTGGATTTGACCGCCATCGAGGTGCAGGATGGTGATATCGGGCTCACCGAAAATGACGAAGAGATTACCCTTGCCCGTATTTTTGAGCTCGCCAGCCATGTGCAAGTCAGCGTTCATGCGCGCCTTCAGTACCGCCAGCCATGTGCAAGTCAGCGTTCATGCGCGCCTTCAGTACAATGATGCGACCCAGTTTGTTGAACTCGGACGAGTGCGCGTCGTAGTTGAAAGCGCAGGCAACCAGAACGTCAAAAGCTGCTTCACCCGCCTCGCGCGCCGCCTGTACCAGGTCTTCGCGGGTAACAGTGCCGAACTCCGGTCCGATCATTATGGCTGCGCGCCGCTCGGAACCTTTCTCGTCGGCGTATCGGCCTTGCGCACAGATCATACGGCCCGGCCATATTTCGATCGAGGTGAACTCGATCTTGTCTTGCTTGTGGGCCTGCTGCACGCCGCTGGTGCGCAGGCTCTCAAGAATCGCCTGCACGAAATTTGCCGGATCATCCTCATCGGCATCGACTCCAACGCCAGCGACGCCGGTCGATGCGCCCACCAGCTCGTCGTTCTCACCGAGCGCTAAGACGCGGTGGGGTGACAGGCTCTCTACCGTAAAGGGCCCCGCAACGCGCACCTTCTTCGCATCCTGATAGGGTTTGTCGTAGAGGTACTCGAACTCGGCCTTCGACGCAACGGAATCGTCGATGGCTTTTTGTCGCGCGATCCGCTGCTCCCACCATGCCGTATGGAAATGTTTGGCTTCTTTGGACCATCTTCGCCGGCCTCGCGAGGTATCTCCCACTCGTGCCAGTTCTGCTTGAGAGCAGCGTTCAGTTTCTCGCGCAACGGCTCCAGCTTCTGCTGAAACTGCTCCCAGATAACGTCAATCTCAGCGTTATTTGCGATGGACTTCAGCGTGATGTGTGGCACACGCTCGTAGACGAACCCCTGACGGACGTTCCCGTGGACGGCGGAGCCGGAAGACGCTCGGCCTTGCAGTTGAGCTTCCTTCGCTTGGCCCTCACGCGAGTCAGCGAGCAGGTAGAAGGGATACCGAGCGCCCATGACGCGAGCACGCGCGAGTGCCAGCGCGACCCGCGAGGTGTCGATTGTGATCCAGCGGCGTCCCCACTGCTCTGCGACGTAGGCACTAGTGCCCGAACCGCAGGTAGGATCTAGTACAAGGTCACCAGGGTCGGTAGTCATGAGAAGGCAGCGTTCGACCACTTTCGGATTTGTCTGTACAACAAAGAATTTCTTGTCCGAAAATCCGGAGATCCCTGTGTCAGTCCAAAGGTCAATGACCGGGTAGACTGAAAAATCCTCTAGAAGTCGACGATACCGCGGCGTACTCCCAACAAGCATTATGCGGTTTGCCTTTTGGAGCCGCGCCATCCCCTGAGGGGGCGTCTTCCATCTTATGTTTGCAGCAGGCAACCTGAAGATCTTTCCTTGAAAGTTAAGATCGTAGTCTGTTGTGGTGGCAAATCCGGTTGAGGTCAGGTTGTCATGCGCTAGCCGACGCCATCCCTTACTCAATAGATCCTTATCTCGCGCCTCATCAAACCGTTGTATCTGTGAAGCGGCCGGTGACTGAACCAACGTGAACTGCGTTGCGCCTTCTTCACCCGGGGCTTTCTTGTTGAAAATTCGACGAAACTTTGCTTTTTCCCGCCTCTTGAAATACCAGAGCAAATGATCAGTGGAACCAGCGAGGAAATCCGATGCCAGCCCTGTTGTAGTTTTGAAGTCGATCGTTGGGCCGCAGTTATCTATCCCAAACACTTCGTCCATTACAGACTTTACTCGGTGGGTATTCTCATCACCAATTTGCACAAAAATTGAGCCGGCATCGGCCAACAGCTCACGAGCAACAGTCAGCCTGTTGCGTAAATATGTGAGATACGAATGAACGCCGTCCCGCCACGTATCTCTGAATGCTTTGACTTGCTCCGGCTCACGTGTGATGTGGTCGACCTTGCCATCCTTGACTTGAGTGCTATTCGTTGACCACTGAAAGTTCGAATTGAACTTGATCCCGTATGGCGGATCCATATAAATGCATTGCACTTTGCCGCGCAACCCCTCTCGCTCGGCAAGCGAGGACATGACCTGCAGGCTGTCGCCTAAAATCATCCGATTTTGCCAGTGACCTTCGTGCTGGTAGAACTCGGTCGTATCTACTCCAACTGGAAAACCATTAAAGTCCGCATAAAGGTTCATTTGAGGAGCTTTACGGTTTTCCGCAGAATGCCGCCGAAGGTCTTCGATCAGAACCTGCGGCTTGACCTTTTCCTGGATGTACAAAGGTGGCGCAGCAACCACAAGATCTGACGAGTCCTGCTCATCCTTGCCTCGCCAAACAAGCTGTGGATCCAGGTCGCGATTGCGTCGCTCGTAAGCCATACGAATCGGCGACATCTCCTCCGCGCGCATCACGGCTTGATATTCAGCTGTCGGAATGTTCCGCCGTGACGCTTCCTTGTGATCCAACGCGACAATGTCTTTTTTTGAATGGGGTGCTTTTGGTGCTTTAGCCATGCCTTCCTTTATGCCTTCGAAAACGTGAGCTCTGAAGCAACGGCAGCGATCATCTTTTGAAAGAGCCCCTCAACGCGCTGCTTGAACTCGGCTTCAATCGCGTAGACAGCCTGGAACTCCTGGAAGGCCCAACGGCCGAACCTGCCCGTGTTATTGACGCCAGGCACCCAGTAAGTTTGGATTGTAGAGCTCTTCTCTTTGGCGTCCTCGCCGCGGTAACCCTTGACCTCGACCACAAGATGAAGGGGGTCATGGGCGCCGTAGCCATCGTCAACCAGCACCAGAAAATCTGGCCGATACTGCCGCTTTTGCGGGCCGTAGAGATAGGGGACCTCAAATCCGAGCGAATGATTCTTGGCATAGGCAATCACCTTGAGATGGGACTCTGCGACCCGGCAAAACTCGCTCTCCCAATCGCTGTCGAGAATTACCCAATTGATATGACTCCGACGGGGGTCAGTGGGCCACCGCAGCGTCCTTGACGTGTTGAAGTTGACGTGAACGGTGGAGCCCTCAGGATTGTAGGGATCTACTAAGGCCTTGATTTCCCCGCGGCCAGCGGACTTGCGTGTGATGGCGTCCGTTATCCGTCCGCAAGCGATTTCAGCGAGACTCTGATAGAGCACCTGCGCGGGATAGGTGCCGCCAGTGCAGCGAAGGCAAGTCTCTACCCAGGCCGTGGTGATCCGCTTAAGCTGAGGAAATAAGTGCAGCTTCGGCTCCTCTCCGGCATCACGCCACTTGGTAAAAAGCAAATGCTTGGTCAGGTTCATCACGATGGTCGAGAAACGAGTATCAGCCAGATGCTCTACCGTGAGGTTCACTGATTCACCGATGATGCCGGCATTCTGCGTGATTGATGGGCCCACGAGTTGCGGATTGAGGCCCCTTGAGGATAGAGTCGGGAGTGAACTCCGCTTGTAGTTCCTCCGGCGGCTAGCTCGACCCGATAGCCCTGGACACGCGGAAAGCGGATTTCGAGCGCATCCCGGTCCGGGCTGATTGCCCTCACCTGGATCGTATCTGGTGGCGATTGCACCGGCGCATCCACAGGCTTTGCCGTAAAAGTCGAACGGTATCCCAAGGATGTCGGCATATTCCACGTTGAACAAATTGTGCTGATTCAAGGTGTACGATTTGCGCCGCAGAGCATGGCCCATTACCTGCTCGCACAAAAGCTGTGTGCCAAAAGCACGAACGCCGAGGACGTGGGTGACCGTGTTCGCGTCCCACCCCTCGGTAAGCATCGAAACCGAAACTACGCAGCGTATCGACTCGCCCAGCTGGCCTTTTCTACCGACCGTGTTCATCGCTCCGCGCAAGATAGCCACATCGTCAATTTCTTCTGCTTTGATCTGGTGCCGCTGCGCTCGACCATCTCCCGGCGAAAGCGCTCAATTTCATCCGCTGCCGCGGAACGGAAGTTGTCGTCGAGCGCCTCGCCTGATTCGAGCTGCTCGCTGTCGATCAGAAGCGTGCGCGGTCGACCCAGCTTGGTGTCGTAATCATCGAAGTTACGATAGGGCCAATCGGCCTGGGTTCAGTTGCTCGGTGCCGTCCTCTTGTTTGCGGTAGAAGCCCGAGACGTAGTCGTAAATGAGCTTCGAGCTGGAAGTGTTGTTGCAGACGACGATAAAACAAGGTGGAACTTCGCTGCCTGCTTCCTCCCACCTGGCAAACGTCTTTCGTAATGGCCGTAGAGCGCATCGAGGGCGGTTTTCAGATCCTGCGGAATCGACAGCGGGTCGAGCACCCCAGCCTTGGATGCCCCTCTCCTCGGCATTTGCGTGCGAATGTGCTCCCATAGGTTGCGAAATCGTGGAACGGCCTCTCCCGGGATGTTGTCCGATACGGGCACACGCGGCAATTTCACAATGCCGGACTCGATCGCGTCCATCAGGGAGAAGTCGCTCATTGTCCAGGGAAGAGCGTGCCCTCCCGATAGCCCGATCCGGCGAGGAAAAAGGGCGTCGCCGAAAGGTCGACAACGCGGGAGATGCCCAGTTTGCGCTTCACGATCTCCAGGCCGGAGATCAAAGCCGTGCCGCCTCCCGGTTCTTTTTCATCTCCTCTTTCTCGTCAGGGTCGAGCTTCGCCTTCTTTTTTCCGCCCGTCTCCCCGTCGACCACCTTGTGGCGATAGCAGTGGTGCGCCTCATCGTTGATGACCATGATATTTTTCATGCTCATCAGCTCCGGCACGACGCGCTGCAGCATCTGGCCCTCGGTTTCGAGGGTCTCGATGGGGCCACCGCGCCCTTCGAGCAGAGCCCTCGTTCCCTTGGAAAGCTCCATCCGTTCGCGCAGCTTAAAAGCGTGGCAATTGGTGATGACGATCTTCGCCCGCTCCATTTCCAACAGCAGGTCAGCGGGCACAATCTCACGGTGTTGGTAATAATTTTCAGGGTCGTTAGGCTGCAAGACTCGCAGGCGCTCCCTGATCGTGAGGCCCGGCGCAACGATGAGAAAGCCACGGGTAAAGTTCGAGCTACCGTGGCGACGGGCGGCGTTGAGCGTCTGCCATGCGATGAGCATAGCCATGACCGTGGTTTTGCCCGCGCCCGTCGCCAGTTTGAAGGCGACGCGCAACAGTTCGGGGTTGGCGTCACGATTGGCATCTGAAATCTGCTTCAGAAACCGCTTGCCGAGCTCACCCCGTTTCGGCGCCACCTCGACCAGCCAGATAGCTGTTTCGACCGCCTCGATCTGGCAGAAGAACGGGCGCTGGTTGTTGAACGCATAGTGCCTCCAATGCTCCAACAGCCGGGCAGTCTCGGGGGTAACCGACCAATCGGCGGAATTGGTCAGCCTGCGCCATGCATCGACATGGTTGCGAAGATCATTGATAACGGGTGTCGGATCGTATTCCTGTTCCTCAGAAAGCAGGCTCTGCTGAGCGCCCTGCCCTTCCTGTTTGCGCGGCGCTGGAATGGGCGTAATAAATTTGGCTGACCGCCGTGTTTCAACGATGTTGTGGGTCGGCTGACCGTCGTCCCGCAGCTCCCAGTGTCGCTCCGGCTGCTGGTAAGGGCTATTGAGAATAGGTCGTTCAAAAAACAGGGCTGTTTCTTCCATTGGTTATGCCATGCCAACGCCGTCTAAAAGGCTCTTAGGATTGCAGCACCTATTATGCACCCGATCACTCTGGAGTGACATTCAGCCACAGTGGGAGTGCTAAAATTCTGCAATTTTGCTTTCCTTGATGCTGTGCAGACCAAAGAGGGATTCAGTCGGCGGAGGGCTCGGGGATCATGGGCCTCCACCCAACGCGAAGGGATAACCGAGCGCATTCGGCGGTCTGGAGCGGTAACAGATCACGGACTGGCACGGTCGGACGAGACGCGTCAAGAATGATGGTTCCGGCGCCATAGGTTCCGGCGTCACCCGCACAAGCATCTCGATCGAGCTGTCGACGCGAATTACCTGCTCACCAGCCTAATGAATTCTCTTCAATGTTCCTGATTCTATATACATTTTCTGTGGTATGTCGTAGCGTCCCCTTTTGTCGTCTACTCATACGTGTTACTTTGGGCAACAGGTCATAGCAAAGAGCTTTGCAGCGAAGGAAGATGGATTGCGCCATGGTCTCTATTTGCTTTTTTAACAACAAAGGCGGCGTTGGAAAGACAACGCTGACCTGTAACATCGCGGCCCATTTTGCCCTGAAGTATAAGAAACGGGTTCTGGTAGTCGACTGCGACCCGCAGTGCAATGCGACGCAGTTAATTCTCGACGAAGAGGTCACCGCTAAGCTCTACCGTCGGAAGGAAACCAGCGGCAAGACTGGGACGATATTAGACGTACTTCGGCCACTACAGGTAGGTGAAGCCTCAATCGACTCCAGCGCCACGCCCATAAAAAAGTCCGAAAACCGTTTCGGCGTAGACATTCTTGCGGGACATCCCCGATTGTCGATATTAGAAGATGTTTTGAGCCAATCATGGAGCGAGGGGTCCTCAGGCAAGATAGGTGGTATCCGAAGGAGCAACTGGTGTGCCGGTCTTTCCGAGCACTTCGACGCAGACTATGATCTCGCCTTCTTTGACATCGGCCCGAGTCTCGGATCCCTCAATCGAAGCGTTTTGCTTGGGGTTCAGCACTTTGTCAGCCCCGTGGGAGCCGATCTCTTCAGCATCTTCGGTATTCGCAATATATCGGACTGGTTTAAGCAGTGGTTGAGAGTGTACGAGGTGGGGCTAAATCTGGCAGAAGATTCGTCGCCAGGACTCCTCGAACAATACGGAATTGCACTCGAACCCGCTATTAAGCGAGGTTTTGCCGGGTACACAGTTCAGCAGTACATAACTAAATCTAAAGGGGGTGTGCGTCGCGCCACGGTTGCCTACGAGCGGCTCCTTAAGCTGATCCCTGAAGAGATAGACGATGCTCTAACCCCTTTTTTCAGTGAGGGCATTGATACAAAGAACGTTCATCTTGGTGACGTACCGCACATGTACAGTTTGGTACCCCTTGCTCAATCTGCGAATGCTCCGATTCGTGCGTTAACGTCCGCAGACGGATTAGCTGGAAGTCAATTCAAACAGTCAGAAAAGTACGCTGCTGATATCGACATTATTGTTCAAGCTCTCGCTAAAAACTTGAAGGTTTCGGTGAAAAAATAAATGGCTATTTCCTGGCCAGATACTCTAGCGACGGAACTCGCGGAGCGGAGGTGTATTGTCTTCATGGGTGCGGGGGTTTCAATGGGCAGTCCCTCAGCTGACGATACCCAGCACCCGCCGAGCTGGCGTGATTTCCTTTTGGGAGCGCTGCCATCCGTCACGAGGACTGCCGATCGAAGGTACGCGAAAGGGTTAATTGACGCCAATCAATTCCTCGACGCCGCAGAGATTGTTACTGAGTGTAGCGATCGAGCGGATTTCGATCAGTATCTGCGTCGCACCTTCATCCAGCCCCGGTTTACGGCCTCGGAGATGCACAAAATAATATTGGAGATGGATCCGAAGATCGTTATAACGACGAATTACGACCAGATCTACGATCATTACTGTAATTCAGGGATTGCTCAGAGCGGCTACAACGTAGCCAAGTATTCAGATAAGTTTGTGGTGGAGAACATTCGCTCCCGGGTGAGGTTGATCATCAAGGCTCACGGCTGCGTATCAGACCCCCAAAAGATCGTACTCTCGCGCTCTAGTTACTATAAAGCCCGGAGGGATTACCCTGGTTTTTATGATTTACTCGACGCGCTATTCTTGACAAACACGCTCTTGTTTTTGGGTTGTGGCCTTTCAGATCCAGACATTCAGCTGATTCTTGAAAACGTAAATATCTCCGCCCCCAGCTCACATCCCCACTACGCTCTCGTGGAAAAAACCAGGCATCGCTCAATCAAGGCTGCTATAAGAGTCACGCACAACATTGAGCTGGTCGAATACCCGACGGGTCGCCATGACATGGCTACGACTGGACTCCTCACCCTGAAGAATAAAGTGATAGCGGCGCGATCTATCAACGCTTAAGGGTCGGCAATTCGGCGACACGGGGATGGCCAGAATTAACCCGAACACCGGTAGGATCGACGAACTGCGCATCGAGAAGATCAGCATTGTCGAGCCACTGTTCAAGGGAGGAAGAGACTTCTTTATTGACCGTTCTATGGAAGAGCTAGCCAAGGTTCAAGGCGTTCCGCCGCTGAGGAATCCGAAAGCGTTTGCCGGCGCGTGGCCACCGAACGAGGATGTGGACGCCTTTCTTGAGGAAATTTATTCGTCTCGCTGAGACCACGAATGGACGCCGTGCTGCTCGATACCGATGTCTTTTCGTATCTCACGAGAACCCACGATACGCGCGGGGACGCGTATCGACCGCACGTCGCGGGAAAAACCTCTGGCGGAGCATCACTTACCTTTGCCAAAACACGCTTAAGCTTCGCGACGGAACCCCGAGCAGCGCGCTCCTGCACCCTTGACCACTCGTCGACACCATCGTTCACAAGGACTGCCACCAGCTTGTCCACCGAAACATGATCCTGTTCGGCTAATTTCGATGCCCGCTGGTAGACGTCATCCGGAAGTTTAATGGTCTTCATGGCAGCTCCTCCAACAGTATAAGGAATTCCTTGGGCGTCAGACAGCGAATTCCGAATCTCTGGCTATCGGGGAAATCCCGTTTATTGAACGTAATGATGAAATCGCTTCGGCTTGCGATTGCGGCTTCCATGATCAGATCGTCGTCAGGATCGGATGCGACGGGTCTCCACTGAAAATCAGGCGATGCAGCCCGGCCTGTGTGCAGATTGCGTCCACAACATCGTCAATATCCTCTTCCGTAAAGACAAAGTCGCCGCAGTCACGTTTGGGCTTTGGAGGGACAGACGGAACAACCACCATTGTGTCGGAACGATTAGGATTTCAGATCTGGAGTGGTGATTGCTCCGTCTGTCCCTTCAAAGCTCTGCGATTGCTGAACCGCCTTACCATTTGTTCCAGTCCGGGCCGGTCGCCGGTCTCCAGATACAACTCCGCGGTTCTGGCAAGGCTCTCGCCCAGGACTTCGGCCTTGCGTTCGAGGTCGCTCTGCAGGGCGTCCTTCTCGGACTGTACTTCATACCAGGACGAAGCTATCGAGACCAGCGTAAGCCAGTAATCAACGGGACAATCAATCTCAGGCTTGAAATGCGCATCGTCTCGTGTGGAGAAGGCGGGTGAAACACTGAGAGGCATAGACTGGCGACGGGGTTGTCTTCCTGGGCTCTGCGCGGCCTGCTACCCGGAGAAGAAACCAGAGCGACAATTCGGTGGCGCGCCGTCTAGACACATGTCGTCATGCTTAGGCTGCGGCTGACCTGCTTCGCTCGCGGTCCCAGGTCTTGTATGCGTCGCTGGCCTCGCCAAGTTGGTAAGTGGTATTACGCGTCTGAACCACTCCCTTGTTGCTATCGACGTCTAGGATGGGAGAAGTGAAGATAAAGTTTCTATCCGGGAGATTCGCATGACCGAAGACAGTGCCGGTCAGGTGTTTCCCCGGTTGCAATTCGTGGTAACTGCGGGAGACCACGCTGTCCACAACCGCCCAATTCTCAAGTATCACCAATGGTTGCCCCATAGTCCGTTTGCCCTGCCCCTTCTATGCATTCTGCTGGTCGGATGCCATCGCCGAGTGACTACCGCACTAGTCTTGTGCAGGTAATCTAGAAGGCAAGCGAAATGCCAAAGGTGCGGACGGAAAACAATAGGGTTATCCAATTGCGGTCGTCAAGCCTCAGGAAGTTTTTACCCTTCCGTGGAAGTCCTTGTCTGGTCAGGCTCTGGCATCAAGGCTCCTCAAAACGATAGATCCTTGTCGGAGCTCCCGGCGGAGTAAGGCAGCGTGGCAACATTATTGCCAGGGCAGTTTCGACAGGGTCGGTCGAACTGAGGCGCTGGTGTTAGCTACAGATACGGTAATCCCTATGGGATTTCGATGTGCGTGCGGTGCCTCAGGGGAACTCGGGGACGGGCAGGAAGTTCACCCTCAGGTCTTACTGCGGAGAAGATGAAGGAATGGGTTTGAGTGCGGCCCGAGGCCGTCGCAGAGGTTCAGTTTTGAAGTTTCATGGTCAGACGGGACTCGCACTTTACAGAAATTCTTATAAAGCGCCGCGCGTTGCCGCGCTGGGTTATGTCCTGTCCACATTACCTTACTCCTGTTCATTCTCGATCGGCGCACGCCAGTTCCCAAGCCTGTGATGCAAATCACCGCGAAACGCGACTATCTGGCGTATGCTTTGGGATATGCAGTGAACAGGAGACTATACCCATGGCAAACGAACCTGAAACGACAAACCCACCGCAGCAGGACCAGTCCAACACCGTGGAGACTCCAGAGCAAAATAGAATAGATCGCATCGCGGACCAGGCGGCGGCGAAAGCCCGAAACAGGCAAAACCGCCACGACCAGGAACACGGCTCTTTCCCAAGGGGTGGACCTTCGGGAATGGCGTGAGGAGAAAGGCGTGGACGAGGTGGCCAGACGGGACATTCCCCACCAGTCCTGCAGTGGTAAGTAAGGGTTTCGGGGAGGAAGTTCACCCTCAGGTCTTACAGCTGCTACCCGGCACTTCCGTGCCGGGCTACAGATTGTGCCGTCCCCTTCGGGACTCGCCTCATAGACCTAATCCTCCCCGGCACTCACGTGCCGGGCTATCGATTGTTCCGTCCCTGCGGGACTGGCTTCGTTGCAGGTGTCCAAATCTGTTCGAACCTCACAACAGGCTCCGGAAAAGACGTGTTGCAAGGCGACAGCAGCCCTCAGGGGCTTTAAAGCCCAGATCTTGTTGAGCATGTGCGGCCCGACTAACTGGCCTGATGCGGAACAGACGAAGTAACCCCCAAAAGAAAACCGCGTTCAGGTTGCGGTGATTTTCAGTCTTCGCTTTGGGACTCGTCACGCGTGTTTCCCAGGATTGAAACCACTCCCAACCATGGCCGCTTAAGATAGGACGCTCATTTTGTCAGGAGGCAATAAGCGCCCCGCGAAGCAAGCGCTTGGTCAAACGTGACCAAAACCCCCTCAGCTTCCTGAGCAAGTGCGAGCAGCCATGCATCGGCCCAAAGTTTGGGAGATGCGGTTCGCCCCGAGGCTTTCTCACGAAAACGCTTCTCTACCTCTGGGGGTTCGGAGACAAACGTTACACGGTCGTCTTCGTACAAGCGGTCGTAGACGCGCCATGCTGCGGCGATCGTCAGCGGCTTGCCGTCCATCACCGCAGCTGTCGTCATGAGACGTAGGAAGCCAAGCTGCGTCAGACGAGAGAATCCGATCATCCCAGCTTGCTGTTCCCACCAGCGCCTTGCGATCGCTGCATGGACGTGTTCCGGTGCCGCCAGCGCCAGCCACACGTTGATATCAGGGAAGCTCAATGAGTTCATACGCCTGTTCGTTGGTGATACGGATACGCCGCCCCGCAGGGCGGATCAGTGGCGGATCGAGACTGAGCCGCCGGCTAGGCCGAGTCGATTTGGCTTCTTCCACGGCACGCTCGATCCCCGCAAGAATGAGCTTTCGCGCAGAGCAGCCCTTTCGAGCAGCGGCCTCGTGGACCCGGCGGTGAAGCTCGCAGGGCAGGTCAATCGAGGTACGGACAGAATTGGGTTTCATACACCTAGATTATGCGCAGGCGACTTAAATAAGTCAATCGCCCGGGGGAACGCAGGACGGAAACCTGGATGCAAAAGCTATTGTGCACGCTCTACGCATCGATGGCTGGGCCAAGCAACTGTTTCAATGCCTCAAATTGGTGACCAGACGGAACCTAACCAACGCAGGGTAAATGCCGCGACGGGATACCTGTTGCAGCAAAGGAACACACTTTAGAGTCATCGGAGATGTCACCTATTGCCCCACTGAGCATGAATCCGCAGTGGTTACACGGCAAACGGAACAGCCGATCGGATGTCGGTATGCGAGAAGTCTCTGCCCTTGAACAGCAGCGGAAGATTACGTGGGAGCGCGTAGACCACACGATCAACAATGTTGAGCTGGGCTGGATTGCTTCGTCCCTTGCCATATTTGCGGAAGGCATCGAATGCGGCACTAGCTAGCGACTCGTCAAACGGCTCCACAACAATCCCAGCGCGTGCAATCAGTTCGTCAACTGTTGTCATCGCATTTGAGCCAAGCCTTGAGAACAGAACGATTCGCGTTTCCAGCAAGGATACAGCGGACATCAGCCGAACCGGAGCAGTCTTGATTGCTGTCCGGTAGACGTCGGCATCCGGGTCGTTAGCAATGGCAGCAACGATAGCGGACGTGTCGATTACCACTAGTGTGGCAATCCATCCGGTCCATAACCGACAATCTCGTCCGGGGAGCGCGCGTCCAGAACTGGCATTTGAGCGAGTTTTTCGAAGAGACACTCGAGTTCATCATCCTTGGCTAAGGGAGCTTGCCGAGTGACACGCACCAGTCGCTCTTCGATGGCGCGTACCACCGCAGTATCAACATCCTCCCCGGTTGCAGCCGCGAGTTGGGATGCCAGATTGCTCGCTTTGACGGAATTGATCTCCAGAGCCATATATGTGCGGTTCTGATTCGCCTACTTTATCCCCAATTGACAAGCCAATCAACAACAGGCCCTGGAAGTGTGACCTTGCCCTCAGAGCCGAGTTTCCAATCATCGGGAGCCCGCGATGGACAGCTTCGCGTCTGCGCTCCAGGTCATCAAGGAACTCGGGGACGGGGCAGGAAGTTCACCCTCAGGTCTTACAGCGGAGAAGATGAAGGAATGTGTTTGGCTGCTATGCCGCATCCGGCATAGCAGCCACAATGTCTAATGCCGGACTATGCCGCATAGGGCCCCAGAGCGGCTATGTATTCATGGACATGTACGATCTGGCTGACATTTACAACAGTGAGGGCAAATACTCGCAGGCAGAGGCGCTTGCCAGCCTGGTGGTGGAGTTTCGGCGCAAAGTGCTGGGCTGGATAATAAGCAAACACTGGCTGCGATGGAAGAGCTGTTCATTGCTTACAGGGGCGAGAATAAGTACGCCCAGGCTAAGGCGCTCGGACAGCAAACTCTGGAGCTGCAACGGCGGGTGAATGGCTCCGAGGATCCGGATACCCTATCGACGGAAGGGAATCTTGCGGATATCTATCGCCGTGAAGGCAGGTTTCGACTATCGGAATCCATGGCGATGAAAGCGCTGGAAACAGAGCGCCGCGTGATGGGTCCAGCCAGTCCGTATACGGCCATGAGCCTGGACCTGCTCGGTGTGGACTACGCCGCCCAGGGTAGGTACTCCGAGGCCGAAGATTTGTTTCGGCAGTACTCGCAGGGAGGCGCCGCAAACGCCGAAGTCGATAGAGCCTTTGCGTGGTTTCTGCTTGTCGTCGCAGACCCTCCGAGGCGCGACCCAGTGCAGGGCCTGGCGCTGGCTCGCCGTGCGCTCCTGTCAGAGCCGGACAATCCAGATCGCCTGAGTACGCTCGGCCTCGCCGAGGTCCGAAACGGGATGTGGGACGAGGCGATCGGCACGCTCAAGAAAGCTACCGCCCTGCATGCCGAGAGAGAGCCCGAAGACTTCCTCTTTCTCGCGCAGGCATACCAGGGTCGTGGAGATGCTGCAGATGCCGGCAGCAATTACGAACGTGCCGTTAAGCTGCTTGGAGACGTCGATACGGCAGATCCCATCGACGTGTCACTGTGGCGCGAGACTGCCGCGGCGCGGTAGACCCGGCCCTCCTTCGTCGAAAAAGCCCGCGAGCAAGAGCGCGGGAACCCGGTGATGGCGATGATCGCCCGTCTGGCACCGCCCGGGGAATTCGTTGGGTAGCCTCGTCGGTGTCGAAACAGAGGATCGAATTGGTTGCCAGTCACCATGGCGTCGGCTTGCAAACTGTAGGTTCTCTCATCCGGGGCGTGTCTGATTCGTCGTGTCGTTGAGTACAGCGGAGCAAACTCGATCGGCGAAATCAGATACGTTACGACGCACCTGACGGGGGACGGAACAACCACCATTGTGTCGGAACGATTAGGATTTTAGATCTGGTGTGGTGATTGCTCCGTCCCTTCAAAGCTTGGTAAGAAAGCTGACAGCATCGAGCTGTAGACAGATTGCCACCGGTGACAACAATGTTGGGTTTAGGCCAGGTTCTCTCGTACCGTTACACGCGGTTATAACTGTCCCATAACCGGGCATTTGCAACTAAAGTACTATCCTGCCGTACGACCTTTGACAACACCCGGAACTGCCTAGGCATCTATAGTACCTGGGTAGTAAGTGCAAGAAAGGGTGGTTTACATGGGCACTTTCCGTCGTTTGGTGACATCGAGCAGTGTACTTCTCTTGTTGAGTTCGCCGACTGTAATGAAAGCGCAATATGCGCAACAAGCCCCGCCACCGGGATATGGTGAGCACGGCGGATGGGATAACGTTCCGTCGGAGTTCACCGACGCTCAAAGGCGTGGTTTTCATGATGGCATCGAAGGGGCTCGCAAGGATTACGAGAACCATCGTGCGCCGAATGTAAATAACCGCGATGAATATCGCCACCCGAATGTGCCCCATGAGCTTCGCCATGACTATCGCGAGGGCTTCGAGCGCGGCTACGATGCCGGTGTTCGTCATATGATGGGCGACCGGGATCACGACGACCGGGACCGCTAGTCAGACTCCAATGTCAAGGGCTGACCCCAAAGCGGGGTCAGCCCTTTTTCCGCCTAACCTCCTCTTAACTGAATCCTCGCGTACCCGGATCTCCTGCTTCGCACTGCCAGGGACGACCCCGTGTGCGGCTCTCCGTAAAGAGAGCCGATGCCGTTTGCGGTGCTATTCTTTCTCGTAGCTGTGCGCATGCCACGAATAGCGGGGTGACGATTGCTCGGCAGACCCATCACGCCCCGCGCTCCAGGACGCACACTTGCGGTCAGCTGAAATTGCTGCAATAGGTATCATGTCGACGCATTTCACCCTGAAAATACTCTTTCCCTGCATGCAACGCGTAACGGGGAGCCACGCATCCGTTAGAAGTTGTTTAACCTCGCTCCAGAAGCGTCAAGATCATCTCTGCGCGCTTGAGTGCTGCGCCGGCAAAGGACTCCTTCCAATGAAATCGCTAGCAGATCCTACGAAGCTGAAGCCAGTTGACAAGAAGACAGGGTTCGTCCAGGTCATCATCGAAACTCCTGCAGGGAGCCGCAATAAGTTTGCGTATGACCCCAATCAAGGCATATTCGCCCTGAAGAAGGTTCTTCCTGCCGGCATGGTATTTCCCTACGACTTTGGTTTCCTGCCACAGACAATCGCGCCGGATGGAGACCCGATTGATGTGCTTCTGTTGATGGACGAACCAGCTTATCCAGGGTGCGCAGTCATGGCCAGGCTGATTGGCGTGATTGAAGGCGAGCAGCTCGACGGCAAGAAGAAGATCCGCAACGACAGGCTGGTGGCTGTTGCAGAGGTCAACCATATGTACGCCAATATTCGGAAGCTGAAGGACCTTCCGTCCAAGTGGTTGGACGAGGTCCAGGACTTCTTTGTGAACTACCACGGGCTCGAAGGGAAAAAGTACAAATTGCTGGGTTGCAGGGGACACGACATTGCTCTCCGATTGATTAAGGAAGCTCAGAAAGCGGCTTAACCCCCATGGACAATATCATCCGGTTTCTGGTCGGGGGAGTGGTCGTAAGCCTGTTTTCTGCACTGGGTGACGTTCTACGCCCAAAGAGTTTCGCCGGGCTCTTCGGAGCCGCCCCCTCGATTGCACTTGCCACCGTGGCACTCACGATCGAGCAGAGTGGCAAGTCGTATGCCTCGATCGAAGGCCGGTCGATGATGCTGGGCGCGATTGCTTTCTTCGTCTACGCCTTGAATGTCAGCTGGGTTTTGAAGCGTTATCGTCCGAGTGCTCTTACCGCAGCTGTTGCCCTCATGCCCATCTGGTTCGCCGTGTCATTTGGCTTATGGTTTCTGGTCGTGGGGTAATTGTGAAAAGGATAGAGGTCGATCTGTCAGCCCTGAAGGAGACAAGGCCGCATGAATACGCGGTGAGATTCCTCTTCGGTGGCTTGTGTACCGTTGTGGCCGGTTTGATGGCAAAGCGTTTCGGGCCTGGCGTCGGAGGCCTCTTTCTCGCTTTCCCTGCAATATTCCCAGCGGGCGCGAGCTTGATCGAAAGCCACGAGAAACGACGCAAGGCGCAGGTTCATTCCGATGGAACGAATCGCGGCCGAGTAGCTGCCAGCCTCGATGCGGCAGGAGCTTCGATGGGCTGCATAGGACTGTTGGGTTTCGCCTTCGTGATGTGGAAAGGGCTTAACACCCATAACGCGGCGGTCACAGTTTCTGCTGCAGGGATCTCGTGGTTATTGCTTTCCTATGCGCTATGGAGAATTCGCGCCAGCCGGATCCTGACCTTCCGAAGATGACAAGATGAAGCGATGCATGAATAAAAGCCAAGCGGCCGAAGCTCAGGTTCAAGCCGGTTGCGTTGAATGGCAAGGAGGCCGTTGCGTCCAATGATTGGCGCCATGGCAGCTTTCTTAGGGGATCAAATGAGGTGCCGCAAGACTGACGAATTCACGGGCCGGAATGATCTTGGTCTTCTTCCAGAACTTAGGAAAATGCTTGCTATTGCCTGTAACAAGGTAATCGGCACCGGCTTTGTCCGCGCATTCAAGAAAGATATTGTCATCCGAGTCACTGCACACGTCCAGGCGGCGTGAGGGTACGACGACGTGGCCGCTGTTCTTGATGAGTCGTAGCAACCGCAGGCGTATCCCTTTCCGGATACGCAACTCGGGGCGGGACAGCACGTCCGCATAGTCGTCCAAGATTGGGAGCGTCACGTAAAGGCGGGCGGGCTTAGTGATAGCAAGCAGCAAAGTGGTGCGTTGAAGGCCTTCTGGTTTGAGAGCGGCGGAAATCAACACATTGGTGTCGATGACAAGGCGGAGCCGAAGCATTAGCGCTGCTTCTTTTGCGCCCTGGTCGTCTTGATTACTTGGTCAATCTGCCGGGAACTAAGGGCGTTGGTTCCATTGCGCTCCGATTCCTCACCGATGATGCGCAGCACTTCCGGTTCCGGCGCGGCCAGCCTGACGTAGTCGCGAATGCTCAGGAGCACGGCCTTGGGCGTGCCGCGCTTCTCGATGACAAGCGAGTGACGCCCATCAGAGACGCGGTCCAGGAGCGCGCCGAAATTAGCTCGCGCATGCAGCGCTGAAACTACTAAAGTGCCGGTCTTGTCGGTGGTCGGCGCAGCCATAAACTCTCCATTTCGCTCTTCTGAACTGTACAGTTTGAGTGAATCTCAGTCAATGAACGGTAGGGGAATTCGCGGACTGAGCTGGCACCTCTACTTGCTCACCTGTGTCATCAGGAAGCCAGCCATCATATGCGTAGCTTCGACGGACTCGGGAAGCGTCGCGTCATACCAGAAGGCGTGCGGTAAGCCGTCGAAGACGACGAGGCGCGCGTCGACTCCGGCATGCAGAAAGACTCGGTGCAGATTGGTTGTGCCGCTGAGCAGGTAATCGCGCCCGCCGGCGATGAACAGCGTGGGAGGCAATCCATGCAGGTCGGCGTAAATTGGCGAAAGCTCAGGATTTTTCGGGTCCGTCGATCCCACGTATTCCGGCCTGTCTGGTCCCGGCCCCGGGGGATCGAGATGTCCCGACAAACCGCCGCCAGAGTAAAGGGCTTCTGAGTCGGTGTGACGGGCGAAGTCTCCCATGCCGCTGAAGATGCCCAGGGCGCCAGGCAGCGGGAGACCGAGCTCCTTCAGCTTGACCGCTACCTCTGCCGTGAGCATCGCCCCTGCAGAGGTGCCGAAGATCCCAATGTGGATGGGTTTGTAGGTCTTCAGAAGTTCTTTGTAGACAGCGACCGCGTCCTCAACTGCAGCAGGGAACGGATGCTCCGGCGCCAACCTGTAAAGCACCGAGACAACTTTGATCTGGCTGTAGCAGGCAACTGGAATGGATTCGGCCAGTGAACCGGAATCGACGGTAAAGCCACCTCCATGCAGATTGATCAGCACCTTGTTCGCGTTTGCTGGGGAGGGTTCGGCCGGCATGACGATGTGGACCTTGATCCCGCCAATCTCGCTGTCGGTCGTGTGCGTGGGACATATCCGGCTCCAGGCGGCAGCGGCATGCGCCGAAGATTCAAGGATCCGTGCACGGCGCTCCTCGATCGACGCGGGACGCGTTGCGTCGGGAACGCGGCGGGCAAGGGACTTTCGTGCTTCTGGGCTAATGTACTCGGGAACGGGAACGACACGTGTGACATGGGCCGTACCGTTGTCGTCGATGTAGCTTGTGTCTCGATTGGGCGCTTCGGCTGCAGTGGTTGCTGCGGGCTCCTGCGCCCTCACCAGGCCGGCGGAAAGCAGAAAGATTAGGCAAAGGAATCTCATGTGCATACCTCTGAACCACAGCTTGTTTAGATCGCCAGCTAACAATAGCAGAATGAGCATTCGGGCCTTCTCTCAACAAAGCTTGTGTACTTACTCGTGCCCTGACCTTTGCTCCGGTCCATAACGACCCTCCCCTTTGTCATCTCGACCGAAGCGAAGCGTAGTGGAGAGATCTGCGGTTTGACCGGCCCACAGCAGCGAATCCTCTTCGAAAAATGCGAGGTGCCGTTTATGGACCGGAGCAGAGGTCAGGGCACGAGTAACCGCAGATCTCTCCACTACGCTTCGCTTCGGTCGAGATGACAAAGGGGAGGGTCGTTATGGACCGGAGCAGAGGCCAGGGCGCGAGTAACCGCAGAACTCTCCACTGCGCTTCGCTTCGGGTCAAGATGACAAAGGGGAGAGGAGTTATGGCCCGTAGTAGAGGTCAGGGGAACAGAAACCGCGGTTCCCTCCACCTAGCCCCGCGCAGCCCGGAACCACGCTTGCAAGCCCCAATCAAAGCCGCTGCGCGGTTTACCGCGGTCGAACACGCTGGCGTTTGCCAGCCCTACAAATCCGTGCAGAAGCGCCCACAGCGCAATGGCCGCTTCCGGCGCCTTCTTCGGTCCGGAAATTCGTCCGACCTGCTCCAGCACAAAGTTCCACAAAGCGGTATGGGCGGCGTCTCCTTCGGCAGTCTCGGCGCAAGGCCTTAGAAACACATCGTAAAAGTGCTTCTGCTCGTGCGCAAAACGAATGTAGGCGCGGACCAGCGCGCGAATCGCTTGCTCCGGCGCCTTGCGTCCCGCTGCTTTGCGCAGACTCTTATGGACATGCCCGGTAATCTCGGCCGTGATCGCAGCTTCGAGTTGCGAGCGGCTGGCAAAGTAGCGATACAAGGCGTTCGGCGCAAGATCCAGCGAGGCGGCCAGCGATCGCAGGGATAGCTTCTCCATGCCGTCGCGCGCAAGCTGCTCCATGGCAGCGGAGAGGATGCGGGCCCGGTCGGTCTTGGCTGGGAATACCATGTCTCCAAGGTACCCGATGCACACCGGTCGTGGGAAGGTGTACACTGTCCATATTGACCAAGATGTACACTGTATATCTTGCAGAGCGAGGAGTACAGGAATGGCTGAGCGAAAGAGCGTGGTCGTCACCGGGGCATCGACAGGTATTGGCTACGCCATTGCCGCCGCGTTGGGCAAGCGGGGCATTGAGGTGTTTGGCAGCGTGCGCAAACAGGCGGATGGGGAAAGATTGCAGCGCGAGTTGGGGAAAACGTTCACCCCGTTGCTGATGGATGTGACGGACGGCGAAGCAGTGAAAGCCGCGGCTGCCCTGGTAGCGGAAAGGCTCGAGGAAAATACCCTGTTCGGCCTGGTCAACAATGCCGGCATTGCCGGAGGTGGCCCGTTGCTGCATCAACCCATTGAAGAGTTCCGGCAAACCCTGGAAACCAATCTGCTCGGACCATTCAGAGTTACCCAGGCATTTGCGCCGCTCCTGGGGGCCGACCGTGCGCGCGTGGGCAAGCCGGGAAGGATCGTTCAAATCAGCTCCGTCGCCGGCAAGCTTGCTTTCCCGTTCCTCGGGTCGTATGTCGCTTCAAAATTTGCCCTTGAGGGAATGTCGGAGAGTCTGCGCCGCGAGTTATTGCTCTATGGAATCGACGTCATTATTGTAGGGCCGGGCACAGTGAAAACTCCCATTTTCGACAAGGCTCAGCAAATGGACCTCTCACCCTACATGGCTACGGATTATGGGCAGATCCTGACAGGCTTCGTCGAATACTTCTTGAACGAGGGTAAGAAGGGTTTGCCCGCATCGCGTATCGGGGAAACGGTATACAAGGCATTGACAGTGCGGAAGCCGCGTGTGCGCTATGCGGTCGTGCCGGAAAGGCTGAAAAACTGGACACTCCCGAGAGCCCTGCCCAAGCGCACGCTCGATCGCATGATAGGCAAGCAGAGCGGGCTGCTACGGTGAGAAGGTCAACTGCGGCGTAGGCCTTTTGGTGTGTCGGCGCGGCATAATTTCGGAGGTAGTCCGGTGACATGATACCTTTTGTCTGGATTTCGATCGAGAGGTGATATGAAGCGTTTCGCATGCCTGGCCGCATTGCTTCTTCAATCCGTAATTATGCCGGCCCAGCAGTTCTCCTCGGTTCCCGGACAAGGCCGCTCCATGGTGGTTTCGAAGTTCGGCATTGTCTCAACCCCTCAGTTTCTGGCGTCCCAGGCGGGTGCGCACATCCTCGAACAGGGCGGCAACGCCATTGACGCTGCGATCGCGGCCAATGCGGTCATGGGCGTCGTTCAGCCCTACGTCAATGGCATCGGTGGCGATCTCTTCATGGTCTACTACGAGGCCAAAACGGGGAAAGTCTATGGCCTGAACTCAAGCGGCTGGACTCCCAAGGCACTCACCATCGACTACCTCAAGGCCAAAGGCGTTACGGAAATTAACCCGATCGGCGTCGAAAGCATCGACGTGCCAGGCGCGGTCGCCGGATGGATGCCATGCGACACGCTTCGGCACTTTGCCGTTCAGCCAGCTGCTCGCTCCTGCCATTTACTACGCGCAGAATGGATTTCCGCTTGCCGAACGCAATGCGCGCTACTGGATCTCCAAAAGGCTCATGGACCAACCTGGCTGGAAAGAAACTTACGACATCTGGCCGGCCGCTCCGCAACCGGGGGATCTGTTCACGAATCCTGCGCTGGCGAACTCGCTTCGGCAAATCGCCGCCAAGGGCCGCGACGCCTATTACAACGGCCCCATGACCGAGACTATGGTTAAGTTCCTCAACGCCCACGGCGGCACGCATACCCTGGAAGACTTTCGCGACTTCCAGCACGAGCGGGTCGAGCCTGTGTCGACCACCTACCGCGGCTGGACCGTCTACGAGCTTCCGCCCAATGGCCAGGGCATCGCCGCGCTTTCCATGCTCAACATCCTGGAGCAATTTCCCATGGCCCAGTACGGCCACAATTCGGTGGATGCGTTGCAGGTGATGATCGAGGCCAAGAAGCTCGCCTATGCCGACGTAAAGTACGACGTGATCTGCGCTGGACTCCCGTCCCCGTCAAGGAACTCATCTCCAAGGACCTCGCCGGGCAGCGTGCCAAGCTCATCGAGATGGATAAGGCCGAGTGCCAGGTCGTTCCGTCGAATATCTCGGCGGAGCTCAACAAGCACGGTAACTCCACGATTTATCTCTCCACCATCGACAAGGACGGAAACATCGTCTCGCTCATTCAGAGCAACTACGCCGGTTACGGCACCGGCTTTGTTGCCCCGGGACTTGGCTTTTCCTTCCATAATCGAGGCGCCGGTTTCCAGCTCACTCCCGGCCTGCCGAATTCACTTGCCGGACACAAGCGCCCTCTCCACACCATCATCCCGGCCTTCATGGAGAAGGGCGATATCCATATCGGCTTTGGCATCATGGGTGGCTGGAACCAGGCGCAGGCCCACGCCCAGTTCGTTGCCAACATTGTCGATTACGGCATGAATGTTCAGGCAGCGCTGGAACAGCCGCGTTTCAGCAAAGACACCTTCGAGGGCTGCGACGTTCAGATGGAGGAGACTGTGCCTGCCGACGTTCGCGCCGGTCTCACACAACGCGGCCACCAGATCAAGCTGCTTGAGCCTTTATCCTTCTCTGTTGGCCAGGGCGCGGCCGTTGTCCGTGACAGCAGCCGCAAAGTGAACTTTGCTGCGGGCGATCCCAGGTCCGACGGAGCAGCTATCCCACAGGAGCCGGATCTGAAATAACCTCTGCCGCGGCGTCGGCCAAAGACAGGCCCGCGCCGGCGTATCAAGACGCCACTTACCATGAAACTCACGCGGAATCTGTCCGCATGAACTGCGATGGGACCAAGTACGAAGTGATTCCGCTCACCAGCGAGGGACCGAAGGTTCGATGATTCGATGCCCTGCTCTGACCTTGCTCATTACTTCTTGCGTTCAGCACCCCAAAGGCCGTCAGCACGGCCTTCTGCCTTCATACGGCCGGTACCTCTGTCGCCATCGATCCAACCGGCCATCGTAGCGGTGACAGGACCGGGATTGTCGTCCTCCCATTGGCCGGAAAAGGTCAGCTGTACGTATCCATCGCGCCATGTTCCGGTGATCGCGCGGTTGTTACCGAAAGCTCCCGACCATGATCCGCTTATGGCGGTAGCTTCGCGGTGGAGATCCATCGTGCCCGTGAACCTGCCGTAGTCGCTGGCAAAGGTCACGGTCCATGTTCCGGCAGCGTCGCCGCCGTTGTGAATGGGTTCCGGCTTCTCAGGGGTGACACGAAGATTGGAAAAATACGACTCTTCCCCTGGGTAGCCCCAGAGCGCAATGCCGCCCTGAAGATCTTCTCCCTTGAGCCCGTTGATCACCAGGCTGGCATGATCGGATCCATTGATGAATAAGCGAGCGGAACGTCCGTGCACGTCGATTTTCACGTGCGCCCATTTTTCCGGTTGAAGATCTGCCCACGATTCATAGACGGACGGCCATTGGCGGCGCAGGGGATACCAATCGAATCCGGGCTTCGCTACGTACTGCACGGAATGGTTGCGCATAGCCTGGTCGTCCGAGAGCGAATTGCGTGGACGAAGATAGAACATGTCGTAGTGCGAACCATCTGGCCGCGCGCGAAAGGCTATGCCGCAAAGCCGGGCATGCGGACGCCTGGGGGAGTGGTGATTTTAACCGCGATGTCGACATCGATGGCGCCATCCTGAATGGCCGTTCCGTTGACGAAGGCGAAGATGTCGTTCTCCTTTTCCGTCGTGAGACGGATCGCCTTCCGGCCGAGGTATTCGACAGGCTCGGCTTTACCTCCACTCACAGCGAGGGCGGTTGCGTCTGTCAGCGAAGTCTCTCCCGCACCAGTCATCTGGGCAAAGCCCGAGGTGCACGCGACCACTAGCAAGAGACCGAGAGACACTGCCTGCCGAAGAAACCCAGGTCTCAAAAGCGAGACCTGGGCCACCCACTCAAAGTCTGGACATTGCAGCTCTATTCGATTCTTCATATTTCCTCTGCCGCGAGACTGTGATCCAGCAACTACCTTGCCATCTTGCCGGCGTCAATTTGCCAGGATTTCAAAAGACTTGAGAGGGGAATACACTGCGCAGGGATGTTTGGAAATAGAAAGGCGTGTCCGTTTCTGAACACGCCGCCGGTAGGCCGTGGGCCGGACAGATGGTACTATCCCGACGGGAGTCAAGCGATGGAACCCATAAAACCCAAACTGCCGAGTGAAGCCATACAGCTCTATAACGAATTCATTCATGGCGAGATCAGTCGCCGCTCCTTTATGGAAGGCTTGCAGCGACTGGCGGTAGGCGGTCTGGCGGCGGCGACTATGGTCGACGCCTTGATGCCGAACTACGCCCTGGGCCAGCAGGTCTCGCGCACCGACGACCGGATCAAGGCCACCTATGAGACCGTGCCCTCTCCGCAGGGCACCGGAAGTATCAAGGGATATTTCGTGCGACCTATCAGCGCCGACACACGCTCTGAGACGGTGACGAAATTACCCGGCATTCTCGTGGTTCATGAGAATCGCGGCCTGAACCCTCATATCGAAGACATCGCGCGACGATTGGCCCTGGCCAACTTCATGGCATTTGCGCCCGACGGGCTCACCTCTTTGGGTGGCTATCCTGGCGACGACTACAGGGGCGGCCAGATGTTTAACAAGGTCGACAAAGACAAGATGTTCGAGGATATGGTGGCCGCGGCGATGTGGTTGAAGACGCGTCAGGACTGCACGGGAAAGATCGGCGCCACCGGCTTCTGTTTCGGGGGCTCCACTGCCAACAAGCTGGCGGCGCGGCTGGGACCCGACCTGGCGGCAGCGGTGCCGTTCTATGGCGCTCCTCCTGCCACGGAAGAAATCCAGAAGATTAAGGCAGCGGTGTTAGTACATCACGGGGAACTCGACACGCGACTGGCGGCGACGTGGCCGGCTTACGACCAGGCGCTCAGCGCAGTGCACGTACCGCACGAAGGTTATATCTATCCGGGCGCGGTGCATGGCTTCAACTGCGATGCGACGCCGGAACGGTACAACAAAGCCGCAGCCGATTTAGCCTGGCAGCGCACCATCGACTGGTTCAACAAATACGCGCGCGCCTGATTCAATGATCTGTGTTAATCACCGGGCAGGCGGTCTTGTTTTGCCCGCGCAGGATTTTTTTCCCGCAAATCAGGGCCGGCCTGTCCATTTTGCCCCCTCAGGATCGACTTATATGTGGAGGTTGGAAAATGACGACCGGCGATGTGGTGGTTGACGTTAGTCAGGATTGGGCGCTTGCCTGCAATGTCCAGCAGCGGTTTATGCAGGGCTTCGGCAGGAACAGGGGCTCTGTGGACTCGAGCGCACGTTGCCGCCAACTCCATGCCCTCGGCGGCGATTGCTACGATTTCATGCCTCTCTCAGAAGATCGCCTCGCGTTGCTGGTTGGCGATGCCTCAGGCAAGGGTCTCGCCGCAGCGCTCATGATCGCCAGTGTCCAGTCTTCACTTCGGACCGCGGCGTTATTCACGCGAAACGACCTGGCCGCTTTACTCAAAGTAGTGAACCACCAGGCATATACATCGTCGCCCACGGACCGCTATGCAACCTTGTTCTATGGGATCGTCGACGCAGCAACGCGCACGCTGCGGTACGTGAATGCCGGACATAATCCTCCGCTTGTTTTCCGGCGCAACGGCTCCATCCAATGGCTTGAAAAGGGAGGGGCACCTGTAGGAATGTTCCCTGATTCGACCTATGAGGAGAGTGACGTGCAGCTTGATCCCGGCGATCTGGTCATTGCCTACACCGACGGAATCATCGAAGCGGTAAACCCGTCCGGCGAGGAGTGGGGAGTGCAAGGGCTCTTGCAGGCGACAACTGCGTGGGCACCACAAAGCGCCGGAGATGCCGAGGATCTCGTTCGGTTCCTCTTCAACGCGATGGATGAGTTCTCCAGGGGGTGCCAGATAGATGATGCGACCCTGGCAGTCTTGCGCGTGGCCTGAACCAGGGCAAAACCGTTTCCCTCAGCGCCTGCTACCATTGCTGCGTGTTTCATTTCGGCAAGCCGAGGACACCGGGCCAGTGGATTGGCCATATCCTTGCCGCAGTGGTGGCCCTCTTTCTCGTCTGGTGGATGCTACGGCTTTTCGTTGTCTGACGCGCACCTAGTTTTCAAGGGCCGGAAGCAGCGCAAATCTCTTAGAGAACTAGCCGTCCTATGAACCATTTGGAGCGGATCTTAGATCACTTGCCCAAGCCGTCTCACGCCTTCGCGAATCTCCGCCTCTTTCAAGCGGGAGTAGCCAAGCATGATCCCTGTTCGTTTTGGGTGTTTCAGGAAGTACCGGGAGACTCCATAAACACCGACTTGACGTGACGCGGCGCTCGCGATCAAGACCTCTTCGCTGACCCGATGTTTCGGCCACAAGACGACATGGGCTCCAGCACCATCCCCGGTCACTTCTACGGATTTGCCCATAAATTCGTTGATGGAGTCAAGCAACGCAAGGCGACGCGCAGCATTTTTTCGGCGTAGCCGGCGCAGATAGCGCTCATACATCCCACCAGAAATAAATTCCGCCAGGACCTGCTGCTCAAGTGTCGGAGTGTGCCGATCGCATAGCCACTTCGCTGCCGCGAAGGCAGGCACCAACTCCCTGGGAGCGATAAGGTAACCGATGCGGAGTGAGGAAAACACGGTGCGGGAGAATGTCCCGATATAAAGAACGCGTCCCTCCCGATCGAGGCCTTGCAAAGACTCCAGCAATTGCCCTTCATATCGAAATTCGCCATCATAGTCATCCTCGACAAGCACCGCATGATTGCGCTTGGCCCACTTGAGTAACTCAAGGCGACGGCCCAGAGGCAAGACAGCTCCAGTCGGAAATTGATGCGATGGCGTGACAAAAGCAATTCGGGCGCCGGGCGGCAGTTTCTCCGGGCGTAGGCCCTCAGCATCCACTGGTACCGGGAGCAGCCGGGCGCCGGCGGCACGCAGAACCTCGCGCGTGCCCTGATAGCTTGGTTCTTCGATGACGACGGGTTGACCGCGCTCAATGAGTACTCGCACGATCAGATCCAGAGCTTGTTGCGAGCCGTTCACCACGATCACCTGCGACGGCTCACAATTCACTGCTCGCGATCGTCGCAAATGGTTGCAGATAGCTTCCCGCAACCCGGCATTTCCGGTCGATGGGCCGTAGTCGAACTCACCAACCGGCGCTTTCCGCGCACAGCGCAATAAGATACGTCTCCACGTTTCGAAGGGAAAAAGTTCTGTGTCGCTCCGTCCATAGGCGAAGTCATAGCGCAACAAACGGGGTGGACGCCGGGGGAATTCAACGCGAGGCCATGCACTCACTGCTGCTCGTCCATAGCGGGATAACTTCAGCTGGACCCGGTCTGCAGACGTGGGCGATTTGCTGAGATTCACCTCCCCCGATACGTAGGTTCCTGAGCCGGAACGGCCCACAGTGAAGCCCTCGGCCAACAACTGGTCGTAGGCATAAAGAACGACTGTCCGGGAGATGGAGAGCTGATTGGCTAAATCTCTGGTTGATGGAAGCTTCTCGCCAACGCGAAAGGTGCCGGAAAAATCGCACTTCGCAAACCCGAATAAACCTGTCTGAAGAGGGGTCCGTCGCCTTTCGAAAGTGGTATCGTCAACGGCACGGGAAGTGGTGCTTTCAAGATACCATGCGGCGCGAGATGCTTTTACCTGAACGCCGTCGATCGGCGAATTCAAGTGGACGTGGCGATGAATCCCACAAAACGGACTAAGCTCGGCAGGCTACCCACTCGTGGATCGCATGAGCCTGAAACGATCCACGCGATCCTGGATGCGGCGTTTCTGGCGCACGTGGGTTTTCAGATGGAGGGTCAACCGTTTGTCATTCCTACTCTGTACGGCCGAGACGAAGATAAGCTGTATCTGCACGGGTCCGGCGCCAGTCGTATGTTGCGCGGGTTCGATACCGGGATCCCTGCTTGTGTATGCGTCACCATCGTTGATGGATTAGTGTTGGCGCGGTCTGCGTTCCACCATTCCATGAACTATCGCTCCGTTGTCGCCTTTGGCACCGCGCGCAAGATTGAGGGCGTGGAGGAGAAAACGCGCGCTTTGCGCGTCATCTCCGAACACCTCATCGCCGGCCGTTGGAGCGATGTGCGCGGCCCCAGCGAGAAGGAACTGAAAGCGACCGCAGTGCTCTGAACTCACGATAGAAGAAGCATCGGCGAAAATCCACACGTGTCCCCCAATAGATGATGAGGAGGATTACAGCTTGCCAGTGTGGGCCGGAGTTCTTCCCTTGCGGATGGAGGCGAAAGCCCCTGTACCTGACCACAGGCTGGCGGCGAGTATCAAGTTGCCGCCCTACGTCTTGCCAGAAGACCAACCCTAATTTTCCGGAGGTGGCACTCCAATGATCATCGAAATGCGGACGTACAAGACCAAGCCCGGCTGCCGGTCAAAATTTCTGCAAA
>CAVXRU010000046.1:0-15479 GCA_963763905.1 uncultured Acidobacteriaceae bacterium
TGCATCGTCAGAATAAAACCCGACCTCGTGGCGGCAAGCGATCTCCATACTCCGCTGGAGTGGTGCAACAGCGCTCTTGGTTTGGAAACCTTGGGACGCTACTGCGTCCGAAGCTCCAATGAAATCATGAGCAGAAAACCTTCTACCGACGAACTGCTCGCCCCGAAGGACGGCGCTCACAGCCTCCAGTAGCTCTCTTCGCGCATCAGTCTTGACGACGTAGCCACGTGCTCCCGTGCCGAGGGCTTCCTGCACCACGTCGGCAGAAGATTCTTGGCTTACAAAAAGTATCTTGCATTCAGGGGAGAGCTTGCGGATTCGCCGGGCAGCCTCAATCCCGTTGAGCGTGGGAAGTCCGTTGTCGAGCACGATCAGGTCCGGTTGCAGTTCTTCAGCTTTGTGAACCGCCTCTAGTCCGTCTGAGGCCTCGCCGATGACTTGCAGATCCCGCCTTTTACCCAGCGTTGAACACACGAATCGTCGGAACCGCTCATAATCATCGACAACGAGAACCCGGATTGTTGACGCTTCCAAGTAGCCTCCACTCACTGCGAATCATATCGTAATACGACATTTTGTGCTCGGATATCGCGGAGTATCTCCATGGCATCAACGAGAAGGACTGCGCGATCTACGGGGTCCATTTCGATGGGTCGGTCGTTGCGCAAGCACAAAGTTCGACCATATTGTCGAATACTGGACGGAATACGCAACACAGTGAAGAAGAGCTATCACATGTTCAATAGGGAAAATGGCTGAGCGCCTCATCGATGCTTAGGGAGGATTGAGGATGAAGCCGGTCGATCCCTCCACAATGGTCATATTCGCCGGCGAGAAACCGCGAACTTGATAAACGCCGTCGGCGACCTTGAACAATCCGTTTATGGCGTTGAGTTGTGCCTCTCGCCAAAGACTTGGACGCCGCTGCACAACTCCTGTGCTCCGAGCAGGTACCGGCAGCCACTCTATGCCTGACGTTACAGACATACCGGCGCCAGCCCAATGACGCTTCAGTGTAAGGAGCCCAACTCGATAACGTGCGGAGAAACGTTCGGGCCGCTCATAGGTTGCATCCGATATCGATGGTCACGGCGGCGAGCCGCGGGAAGCCGGGATATGGATTGCAAATTGCCTGAGCACGTGCCTCCCGCAGAGGTCAGCTTTTCAGTACATTCCCGCGTGGCCAGGGGGCAAGAGGGGCGAGTTACCGAAAACCCCTTTTCGGGGAACCAGGGGCCGATTGCGCGAGTGGCTCGTGAGCATGGCGTAAATGCGAACCAGGTGTTCCAGTGGCGGTACGAGTATCGCAAGGGAACCCTGGGTGTTGGCCAACAAGGCCAGACCAGGCTGGTGCCGGTGACCGTGACTGCAGAGCCGAGCACGTCCAGAAACTCCATGGCGATAAACGGTTGGCCTTGCTGGTCGTCAATTTCATGGATGGTGCAGATGTTGGGATGATTCAGGGCCGAGGCCGCCTTGGCTTCGCGCTCGAAGCGGCTGAGCATCTGCGGGTCTTTGGCTACATCGTCGGGAAGAAACTTGAGAGCGACAAAGCGGCCGAGCTTTAAGTCCTCAGCCTTGTAGACCACGCCCATCCCGCCACCACCGAGCTTCTCAACGATGCGGTAGTGCGAGATGGTTCGGCCGATCATGAAATCGCGTTATCTTATGGAGTTCCGTGATCTTATGCGTGATGCGAGGACAAGTCAATGAAAGGTATGGAGTTGGCGGCGGTTGAAAAGATAGTTGACGATAAATCTCGGAGTCACTCATCGGGTTCAGATCAGTATCGAAGTCGGCTTCTGTTTACGAATGCGGTCGGATCCACTTTTATAGGTGGAACCGTCATCTCGGATGACTTGACTCCGAACCTTCCTGTAAAGTCGCGTTTTCGGTAAATTCCCCCCTGCCCGGAGGGGTCTAATGGGGCATGTTGCTGAAAAAACCCCGTTTCACGGGAATTCGGTGTGAGCGCCGAACGGTCACCTGTCCGACGAAAACGGACTAGCCGGCGAGCACGAGGGCAATACCCCAGCCGTCCTCTTAATTGTTATTTTATTGGCGTCCCTACCTATGTCTCGGCAGTGATGGTTTTGGCGGCATCCGCGGCGCTCGCCAGTTATCTGCCGGCTCGCCGTGCGACGGTGAATTCTGTGGAAGCTCTGCGAGCTGAGTGAATGGTTTATGCCGGTCTTCTCAGTGTGATTGCAGAAGGTTTTGAATATCGCTGTGAATGCGGGTTAGGGGCGTGCCCTGATATCGGGCTTGGATCTTCCCATCACGGTCGATGAGGAAAGTAACGGGTAACCCCAGGACGCCGCCGTAGTCGGCCCCAAGATACTCGTCTCCCATCAGCACCGGATAGTTAACCTTCAGCCTGGATACGGTTGCGATTACCTCCGGGGCCGCGTCGTCCATCGATATGCCGATCACCTGAAAATTCCGGGAGCCATACTGCTTCTGCCATTCCACGAACGTGGGCATCTCCGTAAGACATGGTTCGCACCACGTCGCCCAGAAGTTGAGGAGGACGATTTTGCCACGGTATGAGCTGAGTACAATTTTCCGATGGGCCAGGTCGACCCGCGAAAAATTCGGAGCTGAGTGACCGACACCCACGCCGTTCGTTGCTGTTTTCGCCACAAGTGGCAGGTGTACGATCGGCCCGATTAAGAGCAACAGCAGTAGTGACAGGAATAGGCGTGATCCCACCGTCCTCGATCGAGCCGTCCTTTCCATAGTTTCTCTATCTGCCTTTGGCAACCGGATAACCCTTGTCGACCCAGTCAGTCCCGAAATTCTGAGCGAGATAAAGAGCCTTTACGTTGGTAAACCCGAGCGACCGCAACTGCTCGAAAGCGGGTTTAATATTCGGGCAACGACTCCAGGGGCAGCACCCGCAATAGATGACGATAAGGGTGTCCTTGTCGAGGCCGGTGACACGCGCGCGCAGTGCTTCGATCCCCGCACTTGTGCCTGTGGGCCCAGCGTACTCTGACCCTGGTATATGCGCTTCAGCGTAGAGAACATGCGAGCCGGTCTGCAGCACCAATGGCTTTGCCGAAGTGTTCAGCATCTGCACCAGCTCTGCCGGCTGTAGCATGGCCTGTGGTGGAATGGCGGCGCCGGTTTGCGCCTGGGGCCTGGCGGTCGCCTGTTGCGCCTGGACACTCATTCCGTCGAGGGCGCAGATCACCAGCAAGCTTGCGGCGAAGCGGATTCGGAGATTGCGGATGTTCAAGGGGCGATCCCTCCCTGCGCAGATTTGAGACTGAATTGACAATAAAGGTGTCAGCACGCCTGCGTCGAGATTATGCTCCGGATTTCCCTAAGAAGAGCCTTTTGTCGGAAAAAAATGTTCATCCAGTCCTTTTATCCGATTCCATTGCAAAACCGTGAACCCGGCAATCCAAGCTCCGGACGCCAAGGGAAAGCCGGGGAGGTTTGACTTGCTGCTGAGAGCTGCATTGACTTTGGCATTCCGCGCCTGTTCGTGGGGTGTTGGTTCAGTGCTCCCGGGTTCGATCCCCGCTCCGCAAAGCTACAGGGCGAGGATCGCTGCCATCAACAATTTGGAGCAGGTGCCGAGATGATGAAGAGCTTTGACCGATCGGGGGAGGAGACAGTGCATACTGGCCCTTACGGTGCGCTGCCGATTCTGATCTTCCCGCATGACCCCGCGAAGGCCGTTCTTGACGGCTATCCGGTTGATGTGGAGAAGGCCGCGGGGGAAACAGGGGGACGGGGGAAACAGGGGGACAGTCCGCTCGTTCACCAACGCTCATGAAGGGCGCGCAAGTTACCGGAAATCCCGTTTGCAGGAGCTTCACTCCAAAAGGCAGAGCACAGCGTGTCTGAAAAGCAGCCGTTACGGCAGGAAGGCCCCGACATCCAGGTGGCATACTGGGAGGCGAGGCGCGGAACCCGCGTGAGGAGTCGCAATTGGCAGATTCGAGCAACAAGTTCGCCACGGAACGCACGACGTACCTGCGAACGACAGAGCTGAGTAAAACGGACAAGTGGGCAATCGAAGCGATCGAGAAACATGGCTCCGCCCTCATTGGGGTCGGTAGTGAATGTGACGATTTCGGTTGGACCTACTCGCTCGGCATCTACGACACGTGTAGTCACCCCGAATTGATCACCGTGGGCCTTCCGCTAGACGTGGCGAAGTCCTGTCTGAACGAAGTGGCACGCCGGATGCGCTGCGGTATTGATGTAACGAAAGAACGGCAGAAGGAACTGATTGGCAACGTGGATTGCGAGTTGCGAATCGTTGCTCCCAGGTGGGTTCGGCGCTTAATGAACTTCTCCAACTGGTACAACGGCAATACTGATTATCCGGCCCTCCAGGTAATCTACCCGGACCTTCAGAATCGCTTCCAATGGGAGGAGGGCTTTGAAAATCGCTTCACTCAGCCACTATTGCAACCGGATGCACCGTGGACAACTGTCGATCAGCGGTTTTGGGACTCGACCAGAAAGGATACGGAGCGCTTTCCGGGTTGGAAGTTTGCTGACAAGCCGCACACGAAGGTCTTCATCTCGAAGGCGATAAAGGAAGATACGGAGTGGGTCACCTATGTGGCCCACGATCTCTCGGATGGCGCTTGGCAGATTCTTGGAGAAACCGGTACTGAAAGCGGAGGTCCAGAACTTGCCTGTCTGCACCACATGGTGGACAAAGATCCGACTCTCGTAGAACTCGCTGATCTCCCAAAAGGATGGTACGCAGAGAGAGTAGCACCAGGACAGCCGTGGGAACGGTTTGAGCAGGGGCCCGAGGACGCTGACGAATAACTGTCCTACCGAACAGGGTGACATCGAGTTCAGACGGATTGCCTGAAAAGTCTCGGTAACCCGCAAAAGGCACACTACAGGAGGGGTCATTTACCCGCCCCGGTTAATCTGAGGTCATGCAGATGCTGTGGTGCTGGCGTTGTCGTGCGGAGATGCCAATGCTGTCCGAGAAAGAGTTTGAACAGGTCACGTCACTCCGACAAAGGGGTGCTGATCTTCGCGACTCTTTCGGTCCAGTCCTCGCAGAATACGAGCGAATCACTGGGTTCAAGGAGACCAACCCCAGCGCCATCTATCACCACAGGCTTTCGTTGTATGGCCTTCCCTGCCAGTTTTGCGGGAAGCCGCTGCGGACTCCGAAAGCGAAGATCTGCGGAAGCTGTATGCAGCCGGTGAAGACGATGTGCCCGTGAAGCACGGATTTTCGGTAAGTTCCCTGATTATGGTCTGGTAAACAGATCAAGTTACTGGAAATCCCGGCACCGTTTTGAAGGAACTGCTGGCAATCCGACCGAAACAGCTATGAGTTCTGAACCCATTTCCTAAACTCAGCGACGCTCATTCCTTTACTTCTGATAGAGCTACGCTTCTTACGGTTGAGGTCTGGGGTCGGGACAGGGTCGTTGTGTTGCTTTCTCGCAGGGCGCCGGCACTCGCAAGGGTTCTTCCCGCAGGCTCCGCATAGGTCAGCCTCTCGCCGTTTTCGCACCTTGTTCTTTGCGATGCTCACAAAGCAATAGTAAACGCTACAAGGCTTATCCCTTACCAAGGACGGAGTGCCTGCAAAGTCTTGCCGGCGCGTGGCCATGTGATCTACCCGGAATTCCTTTTCAGACATTCGAGCAACGGCCAGGGATCAGCACGGTAATATCGCAGCATGAAACCCTACTGGGTTGACACTGGCAATCCGCTTCGCCTCGCAATCGTTCCGCGTCCTCGCGGGGACGACTGGCTGGAGGACGAACTAGATCAAATGAAACGAGCGGGGATAGATGTGTTGGTATCCATGCTTCAGGTCGACGAAGCTGCTGAGCTAGGTCTTTCATCAGAGGCGGAGCTTTGTGAAGCAAGAGGGATCGTCTTCCGATCCTTCCCGATCCCGGATCGAGAAACGCCGTCGTCCACAGCATCATTCTCCCAGTTTGTAGAGGATTTGAGGGCGGACGCACACGCCGGACGTAGCGTCGCTGTCCATTGCAGAGCCTCAATCGGGCGTTCCTCTTTGCTCTTGGCCGCTTTGCTTACCGCCGAAGGATTCCCACCGGATGATGCCTTCAGGCGGCTCACCGTGGCACGAGGCTTACAAGTCCCTGATACTGCCGACCAGGTGCGCTGGGTCGAGCGTTTTGCGGCGACGCGGCAGGTTCCTTGAAACTCGTTATAGGTAAGTTCCCCAGCCGGATGGCCAACAGGCAGGCGTAATAGCGCAGTTCCCTTCAGGTGGAACTCCGCTTTCAGCCACTGGGTCAAGAAGACGATACGAATAGGTGATCACAGGAGCTCGGTCTTTCTGGCAACCACTGGACTACGTTATCGCGAACAAACAGGCGTTTCAGGAGATCGAAAAGCCGTGTGCTCACCCACGCAAACAGCTCGACGCCACGCTGCGATCACCACCATGAGAGTATGGCCGAGCACCAACCCTGCTGCCTAAGGAAACTTGAGCAGGATATCAGCCCGGTGAGTACTGCCGTCTAGGTGCTCTTCCACGTACTCTAACGGGTCTTTTCCGTCGTTGCGTAGAGGAGTCGCGTTATCAACTAGCCACTTGGACAAGAGCTGCGGATTGTATGGTCTACCTGAGAGCGGTGTCCAAGCGCGAAGCAGCGCATCAGCTTCGCCCGCCCGCCTCTCTTTTCCCTCAAACAACAGTCGACCGAAGTTGAACACATGGCCCTCGTCGACATTCACCTTAACGACGACCGTGCGCCTGTCCTCCTCGTATTCCAGCTCAGGAACGGCTGTAAAGTTGATGCGGCCATCCGTCAGGTAAAGTTGCCTCAAGCGTTCAAGACCTTCGCGGATAGCCCTGGCATTGAACTCGCTGCCCCCTGCAACATGGAACGCATCTCGTAACTGCCCCGCGGAGAACGAGTGGCCGCCCTCGAAAATGACCCCTTCAAGGCGGTATTTTTTGCCCGGAGAGACCTGGATAGAGACATTTGCAGACCTCGACTGTGGGGTTTCCAATGAGATGCCGGAGAGATGCGGATCTTCTACGGTCGCCCTCGCATATCCCAAGTTAAGAAGGTTATCCCGGACACGCTCTTTTAGCTCTTCAACCGCATACGTTCCGCCCTCAAGTGCACGAGTGGTGCGGAGCCGTTCAGTTATGGGAAGTTCGCTTGAGATGATTGTCAGCGTCCGCACCTGCACCAGCGAAGCGGGTGGAAGTGCCGTCCGCGTTGCGTCTTTGGGCCAGGACAGATTGCCCTTGTCGTTTTTGCTCTGATCCGCCTCTGCGACTGCCGGTCGCTCGCCGCTCTTCAACTGGTTTGCCACAAGGTTGCCGTACTCGAAGGTGATGCGATAGCGAAGGTTTCGATTGGGCAGACCGGGGACCGTGTGGGGCACATCCATTTCAGTGAGAGCAATCCACGCCATGCGGTCGAGGTTTAGCTGGCCCGAAGCATGGACTAGCACAAAGTCGGACTTGCGGCCATTCGAAGCGACGGAAAATTCGATGGCGGTATCGGTCGGGAAGGGGGCTTTCGGACTTACAGGGAAACCGTGCGAGTTCATTCCCTTTGGCATTGCTTTCGTCCAGGCATCTTTGGCTCGCTGCTGGATCAGTTCAGCCTCTTGCATCGCTGCTGTTTGCTCGCTTTCGGCGACCAGTGTAAGCAGCTCAATTTTAGGGTTGGCAGTGTTGGCTTCGGATGACACTGAAGCCGGCAATTCCATGGATGTTTTTTGGCCTATTCCTTGTCCTGTAACTGGAGTGGGGCCCCTCACTCCACCCGCGGCACGCACGACGAAGTGAGAAGTGGAGACAAGGAGAGCCACGGAGAAAGCTACCGCAACGAATACATGCCTCTTCCGACCCATGAATGCGCAGCGGAAAAGTGTATCGTTTAGGATGCGCTCGACGCGGCGGTTGATTCCCCCTCGTCGAGTCATGGGTATGCCAGCCAGAGGCCGACGATACCTCCCAGCAAATTCCAGGAGTAGTTCGGCATACGAGCATCGATCTGGAGCTTGCATGATGGCTTCGTGGTCGCTGATGGCTTCCCCGAGGTCAGCAAGCTCCTTCTGCAACCACCAGGCCAGCGGGCTAAACCAAAAAATTACAGCGTGGAGCCGAGCCAACAGTTGTAGAAAGAAGTCAGCTTGACGGATATGAGAGCGCTCGTGGGCCAAGACCATATGCAACTTGGCGCGGTCCCAATTCTCGAATGGTAACGGCAGCACGACGCAGAACCCGATGGTTAAGGGGGTGTTGATATCGCCGCTGCTCCTAACCTTCATCAGGGTTTTCGATAAGCCGAAGACCGGCCGGGCTCGGCGCCACACCCGGAACGCCCAGGTAAGGCCCAGAAGCAGCCGCGACAGAAGGATCGCGCAAATTGTCAGATATATAAGCGCGATAAAGCGGTTGAGTTTGGCCATGCGCAGACCAGGGCTTGAGCGGGTATCTGGCGATTCTATCGCCGGGTGCAAAGAATTGGATGTTGCCCCCTCAAACGTTTGGACCTGCGGAAAGGCCGCCGCCTCGGTCGATGGCCAAATGGTCGGGTAGGACCGCAGAGGCATGGGAAGCGAGAACCTGAATGCGTGCCATCGCATCACGGAGGGCATCGCCAACGCGGCAATAAGCACCAAACTCCATGCGATCTTTTGGGAAACCACGTGAGTGACACGAAACAGCTTGAGTGTTACCCATACCACTCCCACCGTGATTGCGGTCCGGAGCGCCGACTCGAGAACTGCTGTCATCATCACTTCTTTCCCTTCTTCGCAGCGGCGATGCGGGAGGCGAGTCGCTTCAGTTCTTCTCGATCCAGAACTTTCGAGTCAACCATGCCGACCAGCAAGGACTCGACGGATCCGTCGCAGAACCAATCGATAATGCGGCGGACCGCGCGGCCGGCTACGATCTGCTGTGCCTCGGCGGGACGGTATAGAAATGTACGGTCGGCTACCGTATGGGTTAGGTAGCCCTTCTCTTCCAATCGGCGAAGGACTGTCCTGATAGTGGATTCCTTCAGGGGACGGTCCAGTTGCTGGCGGACTTGTTCCGCATTCAACTCGCCGTGCTGCCAGACAAGTCGCATGATGGAGCGTTCCAATTCACCGAGGTCCGCTGGATCGTGACTGCTGGTAGTGTTACCTGCCATAACGTTACACAGCGTAGCATATGCGCTTAGACTTGGCAAGAGACGATGTCGTGGATTTGTCCTCTTTTGTAGGCTGCGGCGCTTTTGGCAGCGGGTCCACGCCGGTCACGGCGGCTTAATCTCTATAGGCTTCCGCTGCCGCCATGCCTGCAAAATCTTTTCCGGTTAATTTCGCAAGCTGGTGGGTCGCGGCGGGCAATTTACCTATAATCCCGGCGGTCTCGGTAAGTTCAGATCGTTTCAGGAAAAAACCGAGTCGCTATACACCGTTTCCGGTTTAGACCTATCTGTGACGATGCATCATGTCTGAAAGCGCCGCTAAATTACCGGTCGAAGTCGAGGCGGCCCCGCTTTTGGCCGAGCTTCGGGCAGGAGGTTGGCCGGTCTCTGCCTCAGAATACGACGCTTCCGCATTTGGCAACTGGTCAATAAGCTTGCAACGAGACGGCGTCGTGATGCGGTTGCTTAAGGATCGCTCGCAGTATATGGTCGACGGCCTTCCCGCAAAGCGCTGAAGGCAGCCGGGCTTTGGCGGGCATTAGACAGTCTAGACGAGTTGCAGATAGCCGTGACCAGATGGGCCAATCGTTCCCTAAACTCGTAAATCTTTAGCGAGCCGTGTCTGGCGGCTTCGTTCAAGTCGCATTATCGGTAGCTTCACAGCCCGGCTGCCGCGACGGCCGCTTGGCTCGCACTACAATCGATTCTTGTGAGTTTCGAGTCAGCGACCAGGCCTCGAATGGATATTCCTCATGGAAACATTGAAAGTTCGTCTTCGTCTGCTGGTGTTATTGTGTGCTGTTTTGAGACTCCCCATGGAAGTTGTCGCGCAAAGAATGCCTGGCGGAGACGCGATCGATAGAGAAGTGAGCAAGGTGATGAACCGCACCCACGCGAACGGCATGGCGGTTGCCGTCATCGATCATGGCAAGGTCACTTATGTGCAGTCCTACGGGATCCGCAACGCCAGGGGCGAGCCACTCAATAAAGAAACAGTCATGTATGGCGCATCGCTCACCAAGACGGTTTTCGCTTATACCGTGATGCAACTGGTCGACCAAGGCAAGCTCAACCTCGACACCGCGATCAAGGCTGACCTTGACAGGCCACTGCCGGCCTATGGTCCTGATCCGGTCTTTCCGGATAAATACGGCCCCTATAAGGACCTCGCAGATGATCCGCGCTGGGAGAAGATAACCCCCAGGGTATGCCTGACGCATTCGACAGGTTTCAGCAACTTTTGGTTCATCGAACCGGATCAAAAACTGCATATCCATTTCGATCCTGGAACCCAGTTCAGCTATTCCGGAGAAGGTTTCATACTGCTGCAGTTCGCGATTGAACACGGGCGCAAGACGCAGGGCCTCTCGCTTGACGTCGGCGATCTGACCAAAGCCACCTTCGAGCGTTTAGGTATGTACCGGACAAGCTTGACCTGGCCAAACGGTCAGGACCCGAATGTCGCTGATGGGTGGAATGATCAGGGCCAGCCATTGCCTCATGACAAACGGAGCAAAGTGCGCGCGGCAGGCTCGATGAATACTACGATCACCGACTTCTCGAAGTTTACCGCCGCGTTGGTTCGAGGCGATGGCCTTACCGCACCCTCACGCGCCGAGATCACAAAGCCGCAGATGCATATAACCACCGCCCACCAGTTTCCACTCTTCCAACCAGCTTCACCGATCGGAGAGCAACGAAAGGACCTCTACACGGGCTTAGGGGTCATCGTTTTCGACGGACCACAAGGCCACGGATTCTTCAAAGGTGGCCACGACAACCAGACCGCGAACACCATGGTCTGCATCGAGGCCAGTCAGCGCTGTGCCTTGATTCTCTCGAACGACGTTCGCGCTGAGGCAGGTTTCCTGGAGCTGGTCAGGTTTATCCTCGGTGAGACCGGAGTACCTTATGACTGGGAATATGGAGACCGAGCAGGAAAATCGTGAAGGGTCAAAGCGACAGACCTGCAATTCTCAGCGCATCGAGGACGAAGGGAAGGTACAGACACGCGGCCGGAGACGCCAACATCCCAGTGACGCGAAAGATATTTAGGATGGGGCCGCCCCAGTGGAAGAGCAGGGCGAACAGCTGGCTGAAGAGAGTGACCGAAAGCAGTACCGAACCGAACCATAGGCCAATGCGCCCCAGCGTATTCATCAAGCTTGTTCGCGCCAGAAATCACCACTCCGCGCCCCCGTCGCCAAAGAGTAAGTTTACAGTGCTTCCGTAGATGATTAACCCCAAGCTGTATGAGCATTTTATGGGAGGAAGTGTCATTTGGCAGTTTGAATTACTCGTCGCGAAGCGCGACGATGGGGTCGATGCACATCGCCCGCCAAGCCGGGATCGAACACGCGCCGAGAGCCACCATCACAAGCAGGATGCAAACCCCCGCAAAGGTGGCAGGGTCGTATGGGCGCACGTTATAAAGCATCGCGGACATGAGGCGTGTAATCGCCATGGCCGCGCCCGTCCCAATAACTGCGCCGGCCAGCGCCAGAAGAAGTCCGCGCTGCACCACCAGACGCATCAGCTCGCGTCTTTGCGCACCAAGGGCCATGCGGATCCCCAGTTCGCGGGTGCGGCGCGCCACTTCGTACGAGAGCAATCCATACAAGCCGATGCATGCCAGCAGCAGGGCCAGGCACGCAAAAAAGCTCGACAGGCGCGACATGAGCCGCTCCTGATAGAGCGCTTGCTCAATCTGCTGGGACTGCGTGCGCACATCGAAGAGGGGCAGGTTATCGTTGGCCTGCGAGACGATGGCGCGCACCTGTTTCATCAATGCGGTGGGGTCGCCGGCGGTACGCAACTCGAAGTGAGCGCTGTCGCCCACCTGAGGCAGAAACATGGTGGGCATGATATCTCTCCGTAACCGAGAGTATTTGGTGTCGCCGGCAATGCCCATGATGCGATAGCCAGGCTGAGGACCCGTTGCCGGCTCATCGCGTTGCGCATTACCGATATGCAGGCCGACGGGATTCTGATTGGGGAAGTATTTCCTGGCAAACGCTTGATTGACGAGAACCGGTTCGGGAGCCGGCTGGGACTCGTCTGTTGGCTTCGCGGCCTTGGTTGGACTATCAGATGCAGCAGCCTGCTCCGCCGCCTTCACCACTGCGTTCGTCGCCTCTGCCGAGCGAAAGTCAGCCGGCGTGAATACGCGCCCGGCAAGCACGGGAATGTTCATCGTCCGGAAGAAATCGAGCCCCACTCGAAGCGTAGCGGTGTTGGCATTCGACTTGGGAGGTGCGCCGTCGAGATGCACATCACGGGCTGACCAGCTTCCGGTCAAGAGCGCGTCCTCGGAATAACTGGCAGACACCACGCCGGGCAACGCTTCGAACCGCTCCTGCAACTGCCGGTAGAGCTCGACTGTTTGGCGGTCCTTGTATCCCGCCAGGCTGGGGTTAATGCCGAAGAGCAGAACGTTTCGCGTATCGAATCCCGGATCAAGGTTTTGCAGGTTATGCAGGGTACGCACCAGCAATCCCGCACCGACCAGCACAACTACCGAGAGCGCCACCTGCGCCACAACCAGCGCGTCGCCTGCGCGCACACGCCGGCCCTTCGATGCGCCGTCAGAGATGGACGACGCATTCTCCCTGAGCGATGGCGTAAGGTCGGCGCGCGCGCACCGCAAGCTGGGGGCAAGACCGCACAGGATGCCTGTAGCGACAGTAACGCTGCTCGTGAACGCAAGCACACACCAGTCCGGGGCAATGACAAACGGAAAGGGCCGATCGAGGCCGCTGGAGATCAACCTGGTGAGCGCGTGCACGCCCCAGACAGCAACCAGGATGCCGAGCGCACCGCCGGTGGTTGCCAGCAGCAGGCTTTCGGTCAGGAGCTGGCCAACAATCCGCGCGCGTCCGGCGCCCAGCGCCTGGCGCACGGCCAATTCCTTCTGCCGGTTGGCAGAACGAGCCAGAATCAAGCCGGCCACATTGGCGCAAGCGATGAGCAGGACAAAGCCCACCGCGGTCATGATGAGTTCGAGCATGGCTGCAATCTGGCTGCTCTCGCCGTTTAACGCCTCGCGTGCCGGCACGAGCCGAAGAGTGGGCGCGTCGCCCTGGTTGAAGATCGGCTTGGCGGCTTGCAGCACTTCCGAGTGGAAAAGTGTATTTGCTTCAGCCTGTGCCCGCTCGATGGAAACGCCCGTTTTGAGCCGGCCAGCCAGGACGACCCACCAACTTGCCGGATCGGATAGCCGGTCCTGCATCCCCCACCGTTCGCTTTGTACGCGCTTCGCGAGTGACAACGGCATGAAGAAGTCCTGGCTCTTGCCGGGCGTCAGGCTGGTGAAACCCGGCTCGGCGACGCCCACGATTGCGACATCCACATTGTTGAGGCGGACAGTGCGGCTCACGGCGGAAGGGTCGGCGCCGAAGGCGCGCTGCCAGTAGCCGTAGTCCAACACAATGGCCGGCGATGCAGTGGGCGCATCGTCTGCGGAGCTCAATGGCCGCCCTAAGATTGTCTTTGCGCCGACGGTCGAGAAGTAATCGCCCGAGACAAACTCGCCGCGCGCGATATTCGCGGGCCCGTTGCCGCTGAAACCCACATCGAGTGGGCCCGCGAACGCCGCGACGCCGGAATACGTGCTCGTGCGGCTGCGGAGTGCTTCATAAAACGGCACGGAAAATGAGCAATCATTTGTCCCCTCATGGCCGTCGCAATCGCCGTAGTCGCTGCGTCCGCGTAGGTTCGGGTCGTGATGCGAACTCCAGCTGAAAATCACCAGGCGCTGCGGGTCCTTCGCCGGCAGCGCGCGCAGCATCACCGCGTCAATTACGCTGAAGATAGCGGAGTTGGCGCCGATGCCGAGCGCCAGTGTAAGAATCGCTGCGGTGGCAAAGCCCGGCGATCTTGCCAGCATACGCAGTGCATAGCGCAGATCCTGTATCGTCTGCTCCATCCAAGGTAGGGATCGTTCGTCGCGATGCGCCTGCTTTGCTTGCTCCACACCGCCGTAGGCGCGCTTCGCAGCCAGTCGGGCTTCTTCAGGCGACATGCCGCGGCGTTCGAAATCGTCGGCCAGCAGCGTAAGATGCGATGTTATCTCGCGTGCAAGCTCTTCTTCTGCACGATTGTTGCGGAAGAGATTGTTCAACTTTGACAGGATTCGGATTAAACGCGACACGATTATGGCTCCTCCGCCAACAGCTTTTCGACCACGCCCGACATCTGACGCCAGCGCTCAGTCTCTTCTTCAAGCCCCTTCAATCCTGCCTTCGTGATGGCATAGTACTTTGCTTCGCGGTTGTTCTCCGTCTTGCTCCAGGAGGCGCGCGTCCATCCATGCTGTTCCAGCCGGATAAGGGCCGGATAAATGGTCCCCTGGTTCAGGTTCAACAGCTCCCCTGAAACCTGTTCAAGCCGGCTGGCGATTCCGTACGCGTGCTGAGGACCCATCGTGGCCAAGGTGCGGAGAATCATCAGGTCGAGTGTGCCTTGCAATATCGGAATGGGGTTCTTTTTCACTTGGTATCCAAGTAGAACTCCTACTTTACTTGAATGTCAAGTGGAAGCTGCGGGATGAGGTTCAGGATGCCGGCTAGCGCCAAAGGCAGCGAGCACTATATACAACTGGACCGTCTGGAACTGCTTGAAACGAAGGTGCTCCTTTTCATCGGGGCATTGAAGGGCACTGAAGGGACGGGGGCACTGAACGGACGGACGGAGTAACCACTATTCCGCCGCGCACCACGCTGATGCCGTTCAGGTGGTGATTATTCCGTCCCTTCGATGCCAGAGGCACAAAGCTTCCGGCGCGGCTGGCGGAGCGTATTACGAGAGTGCCCTCAGCGAGCTGGGCGAGCCGGCGCTAGCCAAATAGGGTCTCGCCGGCATTCGCTTCACGGGGTAGTCAGCACTTCTGAAATAAACGCCTTTCACAAAAGGCGTGGCCAGACGGGACTGACACTTTAGAAATGAGAGACCAGGAGAAGCCGTCCTGCGGCGAAAGGATCAGTTCCGGTCTGGCCACGATTTTTTATCTGATTCCATTGCAAAACCGTAACCCGGCGATCCAAGCTCTGGACGCCAAGTGGAAAGCCGGGGAGGTTTGACTTGCTGCTGAGAGCTGCATTGACTTTGGCATTCCGCGCCTGTTCGTGGGGTGTTGGTTCAGTGCTCCCGGGTTCGATCCCCGCTCCGCAAAGCTACCGGGCGAGGATCGGTACCATCAACAATTTGGAGCAGGTACCGAGATGATGAAGAGCTTTGACCGATCGGGGGAGGAGACAGTGCATACTGGCCCTTACGGTGCGCTGCCGATTCTGATCTTCCCGCATGACCCCGCGAAGGCCGTTCTGATGGCTATCCGGTTGATGT
>CAVXRU010000047.1:0-90880 GCA_963763905.1 uncultured Acidobacteriaceae bacterium
AGGGTCCATGTTTTCCAGGTGCTTCAGCACCTCCTGCTTAAGAGGCATGGTCACGCTCAAACCGGAGACAGGCAGCTCGCGGACCACCGTGAGCAGGTCAGTGAGCTTACTGGTTTGCAACGCCAGGTACACCGCGTTCACCGTTTCCCGGTGGAAGGCCGTGTTCATCATCAACGGCGACAGGGAATGTTTGATGGGGTTGCCGACGACACCATAGATGCGCGTGGCGGTATCAATCTGCGCAATGCGGTACATGTCCGTGAGGGTGCGTGCGGCAATCCGGCCCGGAGCCGTCTCCTCCCCCTCGACCGCCGCGGCAAACGTGAAGGCGCTGCCCGCACGCACAGCCAGCACACGGCTGATCACTCCCTGGTCGCCCATACACAGGCCGACCATGTTGCATGTCACCGCTGGGCTGAGAAACTGCATCATCACCACATTGTCGGGAGTGACGGGCCGTCGATGAATAGATTCAGGTTCGTAGGGACGAATGCGTTCGAAGATGCCATCGAGATCCTTGGTCGTCTGAAAATCATGGTACGAGACCATCAGCGCCACGCCGCGGCTGCGCAGCTTCTCCAGTTCAGTGGCCTCGATTGCTTCGGCCGTCTGCAACTCCAGATCCAGCAGGTGAAAACCAGAGGCGGTGGCTTTTTGCAGCACTTCCAATTCAGCCGCGATCGTGCCTTTGAACTGTCCCCCGTTGGCGGCGCGGCGACAGGTGGCGATGGCGGTGACCACGCTGTTTCCCGCCAGGAACTCCTTTAACCTGGGCAGTGCCGCCAGGGGCTTTTCCAGGTAGTCGAGCCGAAATTCCAAAAAGGGGCAGTCGCTGATGGCCGAAGCGGCGCGGTCCACCATCTCGGCCGCCGTGGATCCAAGGATAGCCACGCACACTTTGCCCATGCGCGACCGTAGGTAGTGCTGCGAAAAAGCTGGAGCAGCGGAATTCATGATGACAATCTGGGCATCTTACCGACCGCACCCGCGGGATGGCAACAACCGTATTATGGATGAAGGAGCAGATCCCCATTGAATCATTTATCGACAGAGCAAACCACAGCCTTGCATCCCTGGAACGAGCGGGGCGAGATCGACGCTGCCGGTCTGGAAAATTGGGTGCAGGGACGGCTGGCGCGGCAGCGCGAGCAGATCGATATCCTTTTAGCTGTTGAGGGCGAGAAAACCCTGGAAAATACCCTTCGTCCTTATGACGATGCCGTGGCCACTCTCAGCGCCACTGGTTCGCTCGCGTCGTTGCTGGACAGCGTTTACCCGGATAAAGCGGTGCGCGACAAAGCCCGGGAATTGACCCAGGCGGTGGCTGAGGCGGCCACCTCATTGTCCCTGAACCAGGACGTTTATCGCGCGCTGGCGGCGATCGACCTGGCCGCAGCCGACACCGGGACCAACCACTATGTGAACCAGACCCTGCTCAACTACCGCCTGGCCGGCGTCGACAAGGATGACGCCACCCGCGGCCATTTGCGCGAGCTGTCCGATAAAGCGACAGAGCTGTCGCTCACCTTCGCCAAGCATGTTCAGGAGAACGTAAACCGGGTCGAAGTGCAGGATGCCGCGGAATTGGATGGACTGCCGGAAGACTACATCCGCAACCACCCGCCAAACGAACAGGGCGTGATTACCCTGACCACCGATTTTCCCGATATGCAGCCGGTGATGACCTTTGCCAAAAGCGCGGACCTGCGCCTGCGCATGTTCCGCGCCTACAACACCCGCGCTTATCCGGTGAACCGCCAGCTGTTGCTGGACCTGCTTGCGGTACGTCAGGAGACTGCTTCGGTCCTGGGGTTCCGCTCCTGGGCTGACTTGGCGACTGCCAACCAGATGATGGGATCAGCCGCCAATATGAAGAAATTTATTGCCGAGCTGGAGCTGGCTTCACGCCAGGGCGCTGTGCAGGAATACGAGATGGTGCTGGCCTTTGCCCGCAGGCAGCAGCCTGGGTTGACGACGCTCAAGACCAGCGACCGCGGCTATTGGTACGAGCAATACCGCCGCGAAGCCTTTGATTTTGATTCGCAATCGGTCCGTCCCTATTTTCCTTATGCTGCCGTGGAGCAGGGCATCCTTGAAACCGCAGCCCGCCTCTTCCATGTCAGCTTCAAGCCCAACCCACAGGCCGCCGTCTGGCATGCCCAGGTGAGCGCCTGGGACGTTTACGATCGCGGCCGGCTGTGTGGCCGGTTCTACCTCGATATGCATCCCCGCGAAGGAAAAGATAAGTGGTTCAGTGCCGCCCCGCTGATCCCAGGGATTCGAGGACGCCAGCTACCCGAGGCAGCGCTCATCTGCAATTTTCCCGGCGGCAAAGCCGACGATCCGGGACTCATGCAATACAGCGACGTGGTCACCTTTTTCCACGAGTTCGGCCATCTCATGCACGCCATTCTCGGCGGCCAGCAGCCGTGGGCGGGTATCAGCGGCATTGCCACCGAAGGCGACTTTGTGGAAGTGCCCTCGCAGATGCTGGAGGAATTCTTCCATGACGCCAGGCTGCTGGCTTCCTTCGCCCGGCACTATCAGACCGGCGAGCCCATCCCGCCGGAATTGGTCGAAAAGATGAATCGGGCCAGTGCGTTCGGCAGAGCCGATGGAGTGCGTACCCAGCTCTTCTACACCAGCTATTCGCTCGACGTGCACAACCAGCCGCCTGAGAATCTGGATCCCGACAAGCTGCTGGAAGAAGGCTACAAGCGCATGATGCCCTACGAGTGGGTCGACGGCAATCGCATGTATTCGAGCTTCACCCACCTGATTGGCTACTCTTCGAACTACTACACCTACATGTTCGATAAAGTGATTGCCCTGGATTTCTTCCGCCAGTTCGATTCCACCGACTTGCTCGACGGACCCACCGCGATGCGCTACCGGCAATCCATTCTCGAGCCCGGCGGATCCAAGCCAGGCACGCAACTGATCGAGGAGTTTCTCGGCCGGGAACAAACCATGGATGCGTTTGCCGCGTGGGTTGGCGAAGAGTTCGCCGCTCCGGCGGGGAAGGGAAGCGATGGCGTCGGCCATTCTGCGTAAGGCATGGCAGGGCAAGTGGGCGCTGGTCACCGGCGCCAGCGCCGGCATCGGGGAAGCGATCGCGGTGGAGTTGGCCCAGGCAGGGGTGAACCTGGTGCTTACCGCACGTCGCCGCGAGCGCCTCGATCTGTTGGCGGAGCGGTTGCGCACCGCTCATTCCATCCAGACCAGGGTGTTGGTCGTCGATCTTATCCAATCCGCCGCGCCGCAGCAGATTTTCGATGCTACGGAGGGAGCAGGGCTCCAGGTCGATGTGCTGGTGAACAATGCAGGTTTCGGAGAGTACGGCGAGTTTGTCAGCTCCCACCTGGAGATGCAGGTGAACATGGTCCAGGTGAATTGTGCTGCTGTCGTTCATCTCACCCGGCTGTTTCTTCCCCGCATGGTCGAGCGGCGGCAGGGCGCGCTGATGATTGTGGCCTCGACTGCCAGCTACCAGCCGGTTCCTTACCTGGCGACCTACGCTGCCACCAAAGCTTTTGACCGCTTCCTGGCCGAGGCCGTGGCGGAAGAAGTGAAGGGATATGGGGTCCGCGTGAGTGCCCTGTGTCCGGGACCGACAGAGTCAGAATTTAACCAGGTTGCCGGGACCCGGAAGAATGACAAACGGAAGGTGCAATCGGCGGAGGAAGTAGCCCGCAGGGGATTGGAGGGCTTGGCCGCTGGCAAGCCCTGGGTGCTTCCTTACTTCCGCGGCCGGTTACAGGTTTTTGGCCAGCGATTCCTCCCCCGGACATTCGTCACCAGCCACGGCCGAGCGCATGCTTCGGCCGGAAAGCCTCAAGTAATTTTTTCCGCTTGCCGAACAACTTTGTTCCGGAAAATGCATCCCAATAGGTAATAACAGAGGCTACTTCGAACACTCCAACCCAGGCACTTGTTTCTCCAAATGAAGCCCCGCCTCGGCGGGCTCTCCTCTTAAAAATCCCTGATTGCCCCTCCAAACATGCCTCTTAAGCGGGTCCGCCGGAAGGCGGACCCATGTCTCCAGGGTGTCCTGTTTACGTAAGATAGCCTCATGGCATCGTTAGACGTTGTCCGCGTACCCGATTGGTCACGGCAGGATTGGCTGATCCATGGGTTCAGTACGCGTACCGGCGGAAAAACCACCGTTTACCGCCCCGGCAAAACCGATCTCAACCTGGGTTTTACCAACTCGGATGACCCCAACCATGTGACAGAGAATCGCGCTTTATTGATCGGCGCGGCCACTGGGGGGAAAGAGATCTTTGGAATGGTTACGCTGCGGCAGATCCATTCCTCACTGATCCGGCGCGTTACAGCAGACGATATAAACACGTCGCTGAAGGGGGATGGTCTTATGACTGGCCAGCCCGGGGTACTGCTGGGAATTCAAACTGCGGATTGCATCCCAGTGCTGGTGGCAGACCGGAAAAACCGGGCGGTGGCGGCCTTTCATGCCGGTTGGCGCGGGACCTTAGCGCGCATCGTGGAAAACGGAGTGGGACGCATGCGGCTGGAATTCGGGTCCCGGCCGGAACATCTGATCGCCGCGATCGGACCGGGCATTGGGCAGTGCTGCTATTCCGTAGGAGACGAGGTGCGGCAGCAATTCGAGTCGCAGTTCATCTATGCCCCGGAACTCTTCCGCGAGGTCTACGATTCCGACCCGGTAAAAGAGAAGTATCCCATGCTCTTTCTGACTGCCCGGGCTCCGGGCCACAGCGAACTCGGTCCCGGCATGCACCTGGATTTGGTCGAGGCGAATCGTCGTCAACTACTCGCCGCCGGGCTCAAGAAGGGGTCGATCTTTGTTACCGGGCTATGTACAGGTTGCAATACAGATCGCTTTTTTTCCCATCGCATCGAAAAGGGATTCACCGGGCGAATGATGAGTGTCATCGGCATCGCCCCCGGCTGAGTTTTAGGCGGCTGTTTCCGGCTTGGTCTCGTCAGGCTCTGGCGCCTTGCCCTTGGGATTAACCAGGTCACGCAGCTCCTTGCTCGGCTTGAAATAGGGCACTCTCTTGGCCGGCACGTCGACCTTGGCCCCGGTTTTGGGATTTCGTCCGGTCCTGGGCTTGCGCTGGCGGATGCGAAAACTGCCGAAACCGCGGATCTCGATTTTGTCGCCGGAGCGTAGTGCGTGAATTACGGAATCAAAAATCGTATCCACGATCATCTCCCCATCCCGGCGCGTCAGGTCGCCCAGTTGGGTCACTTCCTCAACGAGGTCTGCTTTGGTCATGGTCCGATCTTCTCCAAAGTATAAAGGTAACCCGTGTCAGATATAGTAGATGCAGCAATTTGATGGTACATCGGAATCAATCGCAGGTATGCCGCTCCCTGTGGATTGCGGCGTTACAGCAACTAAACCTGTCATTTGGCGTCAAATTGTGTGAGGCTCCGTTGCAAATAGGACAGACTTACAGATGCACCGGTTTCGAGCAGAGTAGCGTAGAATTTACCGCGTATCAATGGAATGGGTTGGACTACGAGTCAGGAATCAATTTTGGAACGACCACTTATCAGTATCGTAATTCCGGCCTATAACGAGAGCGCCCGCATCGGGAAAGCTTTGAACGAGGTTCTGCGCTGTGTTCATGAGCGCAATTGGCATGCCGAAATCCTGGTAGTCAACGACGGCTCCACGGATAGCACCGCTGCCGTCGTGAGCCAATTTGCCCAGTTGCATCCTGAGGTACGTCTGCTCAATAATCCGCAAAACCGTGGCAAAGGGTTCAGCGTTCGCCACGGGGTGCTCCATGCCGTGGGAGAGATCGTGATGTTTACCGATGCGGATCTCTCCGCTCCAATGGAAGAAGCCGAACGCTTGTTTCATGCCCTGGATGAGGGTGCGGACATCGCTATCGGCTCCCGATGGTTGGAACGAAACCGGCAAACGCTCAAGCAGCCGCTCTACCGCCAGTTGTTTGGCCGATGCTTCAATGCCATCACCCGTCTGGTAATGGGTTTGCCGTTTGCCGACACGCAATGCGGTTTCAAAGCCTTCCGCCGGCCGGTGGCTCAAACCATCTTCCAATTGCAGCGGATTGAGCGATGGGGTTTTGATCCCGAGTTGCTGTTTATTGCCTTGAAGCGCGGCTACAAAGTGAAAGAAGTGCCGGTCACCTGGGGACACGATGAGCGTTCGCGGCTCAGCTACCTTAGGGATGGACTCAAAATGCTTGAAGAAATCGCGTACATCCGTTGGGAAGCGTTCGCTGGTGCTTACGACCGGACGGTGGTCGAATTCACCCCTGAGTGGCCCGTCGTCAAAGGCTAAGACTAGGAAGCGCTGCTTCCACCTTCCTCGATTTAACCGCGACCCGGATTTTCATTTCGCTGGTCTGCTCCAACACCATTGTTTCCGAACAAGGTCCGCAAAGCCAGAAATGTTGCAATCGGCGAGCGCGCCCTCCGGGGGCAGGAACCGGCGCGTCTGGGTCGGGCAGATCAAAAACGAAAATTCGACCTTCCCGGAGGTAATGAAGCGGCTTGCCACAACTGGGATTAGCACATTGATTAACCATGATTCCCTTCTACTTCTACCTACCTATGAGCGGATAAACGGCCCAGGGGTTTTCTCGCCCCGGCAGGCCGATCCTGGTGTGCGAGAATAAGCAGTTCCCATGCCCATATCGCGGTCGATGTTCATTGCCCTCTCCCGAAATAAAGCCTTGCGGCAGTTCATGGAAAACTCCTCTCTTGGTGTCCGGATGTCGTCCCGTTTCGTGGCCGGCAAGACAGTCGAGGAGGTGCTTGCCGCGGCTGCGGCCGTGAATCGCCAGGGGATTTCCACCACGCTCGATAGTCTGGGCGAAAATGTCCACTCCCCTCAGGAAGCGCGGCAGTCGGCCGACGTCTATCACCGCTTGCTGGACGCCATCCAACAGCGGCAGTTGGACGCCAATGTGAGCGTGAAGCTTACCCAGATGGGTATGGACCTGGATCCCGAGTTGGCATTTTCTCTGGCCTCGGGCCTGGTGGAGCACGCAGCGGCAGCCGGCACCTTCGTCCGCATCGACATGGAAGGTTCCGACTACACCCAGGCCACTATTGACATGGTGAGCAAGCTACATGCCAGGAACGGAAACCGGGGGCGTGTTGGGGTGGTGATCCAGGCTTATCTGTACCGCAGCCAGGCGGACATCGACCGCCTGCTGGCGGAGAAAATCCGCATTCGATTGTGCAAGGGCGCCTACCAGGAGCCGGCCAACCTGGCCTTCCCGGAGAAGGCGGACGTGGACAAAAACTTCGTCAGGCTGATGCAGTCCCTACTCCCCAGCGAGGTGTACCACGGCATAGCCACGCACGATGAAAAGATGATTGACGCCACCCGCCGCTTTGCCCGGGAGCGCGGCATCGCTCCCGATGAGTTTGAGTTCCAGATGCTTTACGGTGTGCGCCGGGACCTGCAACGATCGCTGGTAGCCGCTGGATATCGGGTGCGGGTTTATATTCCTTTTGGGACTGACTGGTATCCCTACTTTATGCGCCGTTTGGCGGAGCGGCCCGCCAACCTGCTATTTATCGCCCGTAATTTTTTCCGACAATAAGGAGAACGAAATGAAAACCAAGAAAGCCCTGGAACAGGCGGAGCTCATTCTCAAGCTGTACGAGATACGCCGGGAGACGGCGCTGCGGACGTCGAGGGATTATGTCGGCGGAGAATTCATGCCTAAGTCCGTGGACGATTTTGTGAGCCTGGTCAAGGACGGCGGCAAGCCGAGTGGGCACATCCTCCAGGTCTACGGATATTGGGACATGGTGGCTGCTTTTGTGGTCCACGGCGCACTGGACGAAGATCTCATCTTCGATACTTGCCAGGAGATGTACTTCCAGTTTGAGAAGATCCAGCCCTACCTCGCCGGCTTCCGCGAACAGATGAAGCTGCCGGAATTTCTCCGCAGTATGGAGACCGTAGTTACTGGTTCTCAGGAGAGGCGCACGCGAGCAGTGACCAAGGCAAAGAAGGTGCGTCCGCCGGCGCCAGAGGAACCGGCATCAGGCGAGGCCGAGGTTCCTACTACCTCCCGGTAGAGATCATCTCGCAGCCCCTTCCCGTCGAGACTGCAAAGGGGTAGGGCCGTATCGGGGGGAGAAACGCAGATCTCTCCACTACGCTGCGCTCCGGTCGAGATGACAAAGGGGAGTGCGGTCGTGGCCCGGAGTAGAGTCCAGGGAACGGAGACTGCGGGTGTCTCCACTACGCTTCGCTCTTTCGAAAAACCTTTTCAAGAAAGGACGGCCGAACCGCAGGTCCCTCCACTGCGCTCCTCCGGAGCTCCGGTCGGGATGACAAGGGGGAGGGATGGCGCTTCCAGAGAACAGAAGCCGCTTTTCACCTTGGGTGGGCCCATCGATCCATGACTAGTCCGGTCCGCCCCAAAGAACAGCTCCAAATCAAGTATCAGTGACTGTTCTCAAGCGCCGCTACAGCAAATCCCGTTGCGGCATCGCTCATGAAACGTCCAATATCTGACTTCGGATCACGCTTCAAATTCAGTGACCACGCCGGCCACTTTCCCTCGTCCCGGTTTTGATTCTGCTGCAACCAGGTCAAGCCTCGTTGAGTGGCAGGGCGCGCCAGACCCGCTTGCTCCAGTGCCAGAACAGTAAGCCCCGTAGCGTACCCGTCGCTCTGTGTCTCCAAAGGCGTCTTGTCAATCCGTTGCCAAGTACCCAAGTCCGTCAAACTCCAACCGCCATCCGCCGCTGCTTGGAGAGTATCGTTGCCACCAGCGCGCTACGTTGGCTCTGGTCTAAAAGCCCGGGCAGCTTCGAGGAAGCCCATAACAGATAAATCTTGTCGATCAACGGCTGGCTGGGATAATTCCGGCTCAGGTAGCCGCGGAGCAAACGAAGGTTGTCCTGAATCCTGGGGTCGTTTCGATAGTCGTCGGGGGCGGTACCCACCGCCAGCGCCGCCAGCGCTGCTCCGTAATACTGGGACTCGTTTGACTCCCATGGAGACAGGTGGAAATTGAGCCAGTCCCAGGAGCCGGCATTTTCACCGGACTTGATCTGCAATGCCCAGGCGTTGTCAAACGCACTGCGCGTGATGTCGGTGAGATGGTGATTTTGTGCGTCGTAAATCGACAGAATCAGTGCGTTGAGGACTGCCTCGGTACCGCGCGATTCCGGTGTTTTCGTGGGCCCTTCGGGGTTATTGGCATAATAGGGCCCAACCTGGTTCCACATGGTGACTCGCCGCAGCACGTTCTTGAGCATGACGTGTTCGGGAGCGGAGGGCGCCGCTTCGCCCAGCGAACTTCTCAGGCTGGAGCGGGAAAATGCATAAGGCAGTACGGTATGACATGAGACACAAACCGTCTGATGATCCCGCTGGGAAACATCCCAACCTTGCCACCATGTTTGGCGATAATCCAGGTAATGAGCCGCCGCAGCCTGGTTCCATGTCGGGTTGGTTGTGCCCGCTGCGTTTTCAATAGCGCTGTCCGATGCGCCATTCCAAACGATGGCCAGGCAGGGAACGACGATCACCAGCACAAATAGTCGGGCGGCTCTCACGGGGCACAGCTCCTTTGCAAAAAGAGAGAGAACGGGACCCTGTGAGGGTAGCGTATCACAAGGGTTTTAGCCGGGTTTCAATCCCTTCCATCAGCTCGGCGACCTGTGTCTTGCGCTCATCCTCGAGTTCCCGCAGTCCCTGGATAACCCCGAGCCTGTCTTCCACGGAACGATTCTGGTTGAACTTCTGCTTGCCTTCCAGGCGCAGGATCTGAAATTCAAAACCGACAATCGCTTTCAGCTGCGAGTCGATGTACACGGCCGGCGCGTCGGTGACCTGCCAGGGAGCGGGAAACGACGCCTCGTGCTTTCTGGTTAAATCGCTGACCATCGTCCTGAGCCACTCCGGGTCCTCGATGAAGGCGATGCGGCCATAGGCATGAATGGCGGCGTAGTTCCAGGTCGGCACCACTCTGCCGGTCTCCTGCTTGGCCGGATACCAGTTAGGACTCACGTAACTATCCAGGCCGAGGAAAATAATGAGCGCCTCGGCGTTAGGATCGGTTTCCCGCCATTGAACATTGGCGCGCGACACATGTCCGGTCAGGGTTCCATACGCACCCCTGGTCTCGTCGAGCAGCAGCGGGAGATGCGTGGCCACCAGGCCATTGGTTGTGATGGTGACCAACGTGGCCAGCTCGCTCTGCTTCATGGCCGCATGAAGCATGGGGAGGTCCGTTACCTCAAAAGCTTTAGGCGTGTACATGCCTGCCTCCTCAAGGGTTTTAAGTGTCTTATACCATTTAGACTTCTTCCCAGGGGGTGAGATGTCTAACAAACACGCCGCTACAGCAGCGGCGAGCACGCAGGCGGTGATTCCCGAACCATCGTTCGCTGAGCGCGCCCGAACTTTGTTGCATTTGGGCCGTGTCGGGAGCCTCTCCACGCTTTCCCGCAAGCGGCCGGGATTTCCCTTCGGGTCGTTGATGCCTTTTGCCCTGGACACCGAGGGCCGTCCTCTCTTCCTCATCAGCAGCATGGCTATGCACACGCAGAACCTGCAACAGGATCCGCGCGCCAGCCTGCTGGTTACCCAGGCGGAAGCCAGCGGTGATCCGCTCGGCGCGGCACGGGTGACCATCGTCGGCAATGCCTCGGTGCTCGCGGAAGACGAGGCCGGAGAGGCTCGCGGCCTCTATCTCGAACGCCACCCCAACAGCAAGTATTGGGTCGACTTCGACGACTTTTCGTTTTTTCGCATGGAAGTGGTCGACGTTTATTACGTTGGCGGCTTTGGCGTCATGGGATGGGTTGCTGCGCCCGAATATTCGCTCGCACACGCCGACCCGCTGGCGGATGCAGCTGAGGGGATTCTGCAACACATGAACGCCGATCATCAGGACGCTCTCATCCTATTGCTGCGGGAATTTGCCGGGATCGAAGCGCAGGAAGCCACGATGATCGCGGTCGATCGCCTCGGCTTTCACGTACGCATGAAAACCGCCGACGGCATGAAGGGCAGCCGTGTGGCATTCCTCAGTCCAGTGAGCACCCCGGCGGAAACCAGAAAGATGCTGGTCGAAATGGTGCAGCAGGCCCGTCACTCGTGAGCACGCTTTATCGTCCTGAACTGATCTATGACCACGGAGCTTTTACCTCCGGGGCGGGTCTTCTGGTCAGCCCGGAAGGCGCCGTGCTGGCATCCGGTACACCGGCCGAGATCGTGGATTTGCCGCGAAGGGCCTTGATTCCTGGTTTCGTCAATACGCACTCTCACTCCTTTCAGCGGCTGATTCGCGGTAAATCAGAATCCCGGGCGATGAGCGGACGTGATTTCTGGTCCTGGCGCGGGACCATGTACCATGCTGCGGCCCAGCTCGATCCGCAAGACGTCTACGACGTGGCGCGGATGGCCTTTCTCGAAATGCTGCTGAGCGGAACCACCACGGTGGGAGAGTTTCACTACCTGCACAATGCGCCCGGCGGACGTCCTTATGACGATCCCAACCTGCTCGGCAAGCAGATCATCGCTGCCGCTGAATCTGTCGGTTTAAGGATCGTGTTGCTGCGCTCAGCGTATCTTCGATCCGGATACGAATTGCCGCCGGACCCCGGCCAGATTCGGTTTTATGAAACCGCGCGGCAGTTCCTCGACAACATGGAAGCGCTGGCCGCTGCCACCAGCGTGCAAATCGGCGTAGCTCCGCACAGTCTGCGTGCTGTTCCCCTGGGTGAGCTCAAAGAAATTGCTGCATGGACGCGGGTTCGCAAGCTGCCTCTCCATATGCACGTCGCAGAACAGGTCGGGGAGAATGAGGCCTGCTTACGCGAGTATGGTTTGACACCGGTGGCGTTGCTGGGGAAGGAAGGTTTACTCGGCCCTGACTTCACCGCGGTGCACGCGATTCACATCACCGCGGAGGAGATCGATTCGCTTTCCCGCTCAGCCACCACCGTATGCTCGTGCCCCACCACCGAACGCAATCTGGGCGACGGTGTCATCGCCGCGGACCTCGTGATGCGACAGGGCATCCCGATCGCGCTCGGATCCGACAGCCAGGCGCAGATCGATCCACTCGAAGACGCGCGCGAGCTCGAATACCATTTGCGCCTCGAGCGTCAGCAGCGGGCCATTCTCGACCAGATTGGAAATCAGACCCTGGCCGCGCGCCTCTTTGACTGCGCCACCATTCATGGAGCCCATGCGCTCGGGGTCCCGTCCGGGTTGGCGGACTTTTTCACCGTGGATCTGGACGATGTATCCATCGCGGGGCAGTCGGGCGAAGATCTGCTGCCGTTGGCTGTCTTTTCGCTTAACCGGTCGGCTATCCGCGATGTGATGGTGAATGGCCGCTGGGTAGTCCGTGATGGACGGCATCCCCTTCAGGGAGAGATTGTCTCCCGGTTTAAGGAACTGCACCATAAACTTTGGGGAAGAGTGCCAAGAGGACTCGAGGATCCGAATTAATGTTCTTGAAGGCAGCGCATCGCCGGCTACCTGTCACCCTTCTCTCGCTGGCGTTTATTCTCTGCCTGATGCGTTTCGCCTGGCTGCATGCAGACTTTCCCAACCATTCGCCCTGGATGTTGGATTCGGCAAAGTACACCGATGAGGGTTGGTGGGCCAACGCGGCAGTCCGCCATTTTCTTATTGGCCACTGGGAAGTCGCTGGGGACTACAATCCGGCGGCGGCGGTTCCGGTTTGGCCCGCCCTGCTGACCACAGTCTTTGAGTTCACGGGCGTGAGTATCATCGCCGCGCGCGCCGTGAACGTGGGCTTTTCCGCTGCAACCGTAGTCCTGCTTTATTTATTGATACGCCGCTACGGCGGCACACAAGCGACCGCGGCAGTGGCAGCCGTGCTGTTGGCGGCGAGTCCCTTTGCCTTCGCCTTTAGCAGGCTGGCGACATTAGACACTATGGTTGTTTTCGAGTGGGTGCTAATGGTGTGGGCCGCTTCTTACGCCGATCGGAAACACTCCTGGCCGTTAGCTCTGCTGGGCCTGCTAGTAGGTGTCATGGTTCTAACCAAGACCACTTCGCTCGCCTTGCTGCCGTCTATTCTTTGGCTGCTCTGGAAGAGGAACCTGCGCGCCCTCCTGGCGGTGAGCACCCTGGCGGGCGCGGTCCTCGGCCTATATTTCCTTCTTGTCCTGCGATCCAGATACGCCGGCGATTATCACTACTTCTTCGCCATCAATGCTCTGGCAGACGTAGAACTTGAGCACACAGGTTCTCTTCTGAAGCAGTTGTTTCGCCATGGTCTTTGGATCGATCGCATCTTGTACCCGGCTTCGCTCGCCGTCCTCATCCTCTCGCTGATCTGGTTGCGTCGGCTTTGGCGAAACCCTCTGTTTGCTGCATCCTGGATAGCCTTCGCAGGCAACGCCCTCTATATCCTTCGCCGCCAGGATGACTACGCTCCCAGGTACTTCCTGGTCATGCTGGTGCCGTTGATCCTTGTCCTGGTCGTCACCCTGCAGGAGCTCGAGATCCGTCATCGCGGCCTGGCCATGCTCCTGGCAGCCACGCTGACCATCGCTGTAATCCTCAATACAGAGCAGATCTTCAGCTTCCTCGCTCATCGCCAACACCAGTTCTACGAGGCGGCGAAATCCATCCAGAAAACTGTAAACGCAGACCGTGGAGCAAACCGCCTGCTGCTTGGTACGAGTGCAGACCAGCTTTCTCTTATGATCGCTATCCCCGCGATCAATGATGGATACAGTAGCGAGGATCTTACTGAAAAGGTGTCGCACTACCAGCCGGGCTGGTATGTAAGTTGGAATGATCTGGATCAGGACATCCTGGAGTCTCTCACCGATTACCGCCTCGACCAGGTTGCGAGCTATCCCGTCTTCGATCACGAAGACAGGAATCAGCTCAAGCTCTATCGCATGGTTCCCCTAAAGGACGAAAGCAAATGATGAAAACTATTCTGGCCGCACTGCTGATCCTTGCAGCCGCTGCTCCAGCCTCGGCCGCAACCCCGCTCCGTGTAGTCTTCGACACCGATATGGGCAACGATGTCGATGATGCGCTGGCATTGGCCATGCTGCATGCCTTTGCTTCCAGGGGTGAGGTCAAACTGTTGGCCGTCACCGTAAGCAAAGACAATCCCTGGGCGGCCGAATACGTTCGTTTGGTTGACGAGTATTACGGCCGAGGCGCCATCCCGGTTGGTATCGTCCACGATGGCAAGACGCCGGAAGACGGCTTGTACGTGAGGCAGGTATGCGAACTCCAAGGCCGGCGGCCCGATAAGGCGGCCGTATCTGACGCGGTCGAATTGCTCAGGAAGACGCTGGCTGCCGAACCGGACGGCGCCGTTACCTTGATCCAGGTGGGCTTCTCTACCAACCTGGCGAGATTGCTCGACTCTGCGCCCGATCACGATAGCAATCTGAGTGGGATGGAGCTGGTAAAGAAAAAAGTTCGTCTGCTTACGGTGATGGCAGGGAATTTCGCTGCCGCCAAACCGGAATACAACGTGATGACCGACGTACCAGCGGCGAGCAAACTGTTTGCCACCTGGCCGACCGATATTTACTTCAGCGGCTTTGAAGTGGGAGAAGCGATCTTGTATCCCGCTGCCAGCATTGAACACGACTTCCCGGCAGACAACCCTGTCGTCGAGGCATACCGGGTTTACCAGAAGATGCCGTATGACCGACCCACCTGGGACCTGACCACCGTCCTGTTCGATTTGCGCCCCGATCGCGGATATTTTGACCTATCCCCACCGGGCAACGTCGCAGTCGCACCCGATGGTTCTACCAGCTTTCAGCCCAGCGCGCAGGGAAAGCGCTATTTCCTGAGCGTCAACCCGATGCAGGCCGCAAGGGTGCGAGAAGCTTTTGTGTGGCTCGCGTCCCAACCCAAGTGAGCAGCTTCCGAAGAACAAAATGGCGCGAACGAAAATTGAGTGGGTGGCTGCATTCAAAACAATCTGCCTAGCTGAAAGAAAATCTTCCGATGATCTTTGCCATTGCCGGCAGCACCGGCGATTTCAAACGGTCCGACTGCCGTCTTGATCACGATGCCCACGACTCCGTCCATGGGAACACTCGGCTCATCGGGTAGGAAGAAGGTCTTGCCAGCCTCATAGGTGGTCAAAAGGGAAATGGTGTCTCCCAGAAAAGGAGGCAGCCTGGCCAGCGTGCGAATGTAACCCGTCTGGAACAAGTAGTACTGGTTGGTGATGAGCTCGTTCTCTCCAAAGGCGGAAAGTTGCACTCCACCCCCCAGAGAAAACGGAGGGATCCCCGTGTTGTCATAGCCCAGCGTCGAGCCCCCGGAGGCAGTCAGGTAGGCTGATGATTTCGTATTCAACGGAAATAGAAAACGAGTACGAAGCTCCATCACCGGAAATGGCTTATTGGTCCCGGTGTTCGCGTCCCACCACTCTCCACGGAACGTCGCGGAAATGCCGCGCATGGGCAGCACAGGATCGTTTGTCAGGTTGAGGTTGTAGTGAAGTCCGCTCACGCCGATACGTCCGGATTGGACGGGATAAATAACCGTATCTCCAATCACCGGCGAATATCGTTGATAGGCCGATTGATATCCCACGCGGCCCTCGGCGTGCGCACCGAAGGTGTATCCAACATCGAGCTGTCCCCCGAACTGCCGTTTTCGGTATTGGGAGTCGATGTGGTTGTCGTAGTAGAAATAGAACTTCTCGGTGTCGAGGGTGACCTGTGGAGCGATGAAGAAATGGGTAGAGGGAGAAAACGGATGGTAGTATTCCGAGGACAACCGGTAGATAGACCCGGCCACCACGTCGTTGCGTAATTCCGAGCCGAACGAACCCCAGTCCAGGAACGTGATGCGCGCGCCTGCACTGAACAGCACTTCGTTGTAGTTGGTTCCGTCGATGAGGATCAACGGCCGCACGATGGGCGGGGAGTACGACTTCTCCAGAGCGGTCACCAGAAGCCCCGTTTTGCCGTCTTTCTCCGTCAAGCCGTAGCTCAAGGACGCAAAGCGTCCTGTTCCCGCGATCCGGGTGAATTGCTGTTCCAGGTTCACGCTGTCCACCGGCTTGCCCACATCCGGGCTCAGCCTGCGTTGAATCCTGCTTTCCAGATTTGGAGTGGTGCCCGTCACTGTGATGAATTGGGGAATAGGGGTTTGACGTGTACGCCCTTCGCGCTGGTCTACGTATTGCTTCCACGCAGAATCATCGACGGCAAGCTTGCTCAGGATCGCGCTCTTGCCTTCTGCCGCCTCGTAACCCAGGTGGATGAGCTCTGCCGCTTTGTCATAATCGAGAGCGTCGTATTTCTGCAGCGGAATAGTAACCAGAACGTCCGCCATTTGCATGCTCTTGAGCTCGTTGGCGGCGATCATTACGCTTAAGGACTGCCCCAGAACCGAAAATGTGTTGAGTGGTTGTTGCGCATTAAACGAATCCGCCTGCAGGTAGACGGCGATGGTAAGCTGCGCACCCATGTCTTTGGCAACATCGACCGGCAGGTTATTGAGCAGCCCTCCGTCTGCGTAAACATTGTTGCCGGAGCTTACCGGGGTAAAGATGCCGGGCAATGACATGGTGGCCCGCAGAGCGAGGGCCAGTGACCCATCATGAAAAACGTGTTCCCTGCCGGTGTTCAGCTCTGTGGCGACGCACGCGAACGGAGTGGGCAGGTCATTGAAGCTCTTGATCTCGGAGTAGGCAAGCGTCACGCGGTCAAGGATGAAGCTTACCTCCTGCCCGGCATTGAAGCCTGCAGGAAGCTGAACACCGTGGCGTAGACCAAACTCAATCCGCGTTGGGAACTCTACTTCATCCTCTTTGCGGCGGTAAGAGAGGTCGCGGAAGGGCAGTTGCCCACTGAGTGCCTGGTCCCAGTTCACATTCTGAATCAACTGCTGGATTTCATCAGGAGAGCGGCCGGTCGCATAGAAGCCGCCAACCAGGCCTCCCATGCTGGTGCCGGCCACCAGGTCCACCGGCACGTGGTGTTGGTAGAGCCATTGCAGTACGCCAATGTGGGCTAATCCGAGCGCACCGCCGCCTTCGAGCGCCAACCCTATTTTTTGCCGGGAATCCTGAGCGTGGAGCGCAATGCTTACAAAAAACAACAGAAACACTGCAGGCTTCGCCCGGTGGCTTCTTGATCCCTGATTCATGGACGGTCCATCATCGCCCGGAACGGACTGGGCGCGAAAGTACCATTCTGGGAGCCCAGGCTAATCGAAGACCACGGTCTTGTTGCCGTAGCAAAGGATGCGCTGTTCCAGATGCCAACGGACCGCGCGCGAAAGCACCACCCGTTCCAGATCGCGGCCCTTTGCGATCAGGTCTTCGACGCGGTCGCGATGCGAGATACGGGTGACATCCTGCTCGATGATGGGCCCTTCGTCGAGCACCTGGGTTACATAGTGACTGGTAGCGCCAATCAGCTTAACGCCCCGTGCAAAGGCCGCATGATACGGCTTGGCGCCTATAAAGGCAGGCAGGAAAGAATGGTGAACATTGATGATCCTGCGCGGATAGCGGCTCACCAGGTCGGGAGACAGAATTTGCATATAACGGGCCAGGACGATGAGCTCAACTCGATGTTCCTTGAGCAGCCGGACTTGCTCGTTTTCCGCCGCCGCCTTATCTGTAGGGTTGACCGGGGTGTGATAAAAGGGCACGTTGTAAAACTTGGCCAGGCCAAGTGCGTCCTCATGATTGCTGATGATCGAAGCAATCTCACAAGGCAACTCCCCAATCTGGTGGCGGTACAGCAGGTCGACCAGGCAGTGCTGATAGCGGGAAACAAATATCGCGACCGCCGGCCGCTTTTGTTCCATGAACACCCGCCAGGTGAACCCATACCCGGTTGCCAGGGGCGCAAAGACACGAGCAAAGCCTGCCTGGTCGAGATCGAAGCCGGTCAGCGACCACTGAATGCGGATGAAAAACAGCCCCAACTCCGCATCCTGATGTTGATCCGCGTGCAAAATGTTTCCGCCATGCTGAAGCAGGAATCGCGCGATGACAAAGACGAGGCCTTTGCGATCCTGACAGTACAGCAGCAATGTGGCGCTGGGTTCCATGGTTTGTCTTGGTATAGTAGCCTGCATCTTCTCAAAGTGGGACCCCTACCTCTGTGGAATGCCGGAAACGCCTCCCTCCCTTTGTCATCACCAGCAAGCAACTTGGGCAAGTGAATGGCGCTTCTGGGCTCTATCCCCGCCATCCATTGATGGGTGCCCCATCCTTCGCGTTCTTTGCGAAGGGTGGGATACGCAAATCTCACCCTTCCACCTCCCACAACAGCAGACAGCTCGGGGAATCTTCGGGGCGACTTGGCATGAAAGGCGGACATCCCGATAGAACAAAAGGCAGTCCTGGATATACTAGCTGCATCTTTTTCCGCAAGGCCTGACCCTCATGTCCCTTCGCAGCTCGTTTCCTGTCATCCTCTCTATTCTGCTGCTGGTGCATGCCGCGCGGGCGCAGTTCAACGCAGCTCCTGCCGACGGAGCTCCAACTCCCAATGCCAATGGCGGATATATCCGTGACTCCCGCCAACATCCTGCCGAGCCCTCCCGCAACAATGCTTTTTCTATGACCATTAACCGCTACGGCATTGCGGCTACTCTTCAGACTCTCGCCTCGCAGGTCAGCGCTACGATCCTTTCCAAAGGTGGGAATGCCGTCGATGCAGCGATAGCGGCGAATGCGGCGGTTGGGGTCATCGAGCCTATGATGGACGGCATCGGGGGCGACCTTTTCGCCCTCGTATGGGACCCAAAAGAGAAGAAGATGTACGCCCTCAACGCGAGTGGCTGGTCTGCCAGAACCCAGACCATCGAGGCCATGAAGGCCAAAGGCCTTACCACGATGGACGACACCAGCATCTATGCTGTCACCGTTCCCGGGGCCGTTGCCGGCTGGGAGGCATTGCACGCAAAGTTCGGCAAACTGCCGCTCGCTGTCGACCTTGCTCCTGCCATCGCGCTGGCTAAGGATGGTTTTCCTGTCACCGAGACCGACTCGGACAACTGGGCCCAGTACGCCGTGCAATTCAAGGACCGGGCCGCCTTCGCCTCCGTCTTTCTTCCTGATGGAACGTATCCCCGGGTTGGGCAGATCTTCCGCAACCCCGACCTTGCCAACAGCCTTCGCTTGATCGCGAAGAACGGCGCCGAAGCGTTCTACCGCGGTCCTATCGCGGATGCCATTGTCCGCCTCTCTGACCAGAATAATGGCTTTCTCACCAAGGCCGACTTGGCAGATTACAAGCCCGAATGGGTAGAGCCCGTCTCCACTACGTATCACGGCTGGCGCGTCTACGAGACTCCTCCCAATACCCAGGGCATCGCCGCTCTTTCCATGCTCAACATCATGGAACTCTATCCGCTTCGCGAGTGGGGACATGACTCGCCTAAAACACTGCACATCGAAATGGAGGCCAAGGCATTGGCCTATTCCGATATGCTTCACTATGTTGGCGATCCGCACACTGGCGACATTCCCACCAACAAGCTCATCTCGAAGGAACTCGCAAAAGAGCGCGCCCGCGGCATTACCGAAATAGCCAACTGTAAAGTACTCCCCTCCGATCGCAAGCAGCAGCTCGACAAGCTGCAATCCGACACCACCTATCTTGCCACCGTCGATCGCGACGGTATGGTGGTCTCGTTCATTCAATCGAACGCGGGCGCCTTTGGCGCTGGTCTTGTCCCTGAGCACACCGGCTTCGTCCTGCAGAACCGTGGCGGTGGCTTTTACATGGAGCCTGGCCAGCCCAACTCGCTGGCGGGTCACAAGCGTCCGCTGCATACCATCATCCCCGCCATGATGCAGAAAGATGGCCAGACCATCGGCTTCGGTATTATGTCCGGCTTCAACCAGGCCCAGGCGCACGCGCAGTTCGTTGCCAACGTGGTTGACTTCGACATGAATATCCAGGCCGCTATGGATGCTGCCCGCTTCAACAAAGGGAACTCCGGCTGTGCCGTCAATCTTGAAGACGGCTACCCGCGCGAGGTCCTTGAGCAACTCGCCTCGCAAGGCCACCAGATTAACCTCGTACCGCGCTACTCGCAGGTGATGGGACGCGGCAATGCCGTCATGCACGACGACGCTCTGGGCGTAAATTTCGGTGCCTCCGACCCCCGCGCCGACGGGCAGGCCATTCCCGAACAACCACCCTACTGAGCGGTCCTCGGAATCCTCAGTCGGACCCAATTTGAGCCGGGAGCGACCGGGGAGATCGCGCGCAATTTGGAGGAGGAATCCGGCCAGAATCGACCAGGAGCATGCTTACGCCGCGCTCGCTCGGGGCGCCGACGCAATCCTTACCGTCCAACCACTGCACGACAGTATTGGCGATTTCATATGCTTGCTCCGCAATTTGAGCCAGGCAGTGCGTGATTGCCAATTCAAATCTGGCACTGGCGTCGTTCCGGTAAATCAGCTCTTCCTCTCTGAGGTTAAGTTGCCGATCGAATCGCCGATGGCCTTCATTGACCTGAAGAATCATCCTTGCATGTTGAATGTCTTCATCGAACAGGGCAACGGTGTACAGGCGCACAAGGCTGTTGACGAAATCCGTTGTCCCCATCTTTGAGGAAGACTGTGTCTTGCGCCCGCTTTCAAGCAGGAGCACGGTATTTTGCGCCATCTCTGCGGCCGCGAAGTAAGTGACTTGAAGGGCGCTGTACACGCGCAAGGCGCAGGATGCCGCGGTGGATTCCGTATCAACCGGCCATCCTTCAGCGCGAAGCAGGCGGCCTCGATCGCCGATGTTCAATTGCAGTTTGTGCAACTCGTCCTCAGCATTGCGAACCACGTCGCAAAGCTCGTAGCTCCCGAGTTCATATGCCTTAATCGAATAATCGACGGCTCGCTGGGCGAGCCTTGTCATCCTGAGCAGATGAGAGCGTGAGACCCGGCTATATTGGAGATCTCGCATTGTCCGTACCACTCCTTGCTTGCGACCGGTGACGACGCGCCTTATGTTTCCGGGCAGCACCAATGCGGGCTGCGACCCTTCGAATGAGGGCCGGCGTCGAGCGGGCATAGTAACTTCGATCTGAACCTTCCTGGCGGAAGCAGGAAACAGGAAGGTTCAGACTCGATGTGCTTCCGGAAATCGGAGAATCGGTCGATCAGGCTGCGTCTCTCGCCTTTGCCTCGGGGCGAATATTCTGATTCACGCGGAAGAAGTTATCGGGATCGTATTTCGCCTTAATCTGGGCCAGCCTGTCGAAGTTACCCTGATACGTTGCGCGAATACGATCTTCGCCCTCTCCTTCCATCATGAAGTTGACGTAGGCGCCGCCTGCCCCATACGGATGCAGCGCCTCCCAGTACTCTTTGGCCCAGGAGGTAATGCGATCCTTGTTGGCGGGATCCGGATCGACACCGACGATCACTTCACTCCAGACCGCATCGCGATAGCTCCACGGCGTGTCGTTTTTCCCCGCTTTGTGTGCTGCGCCGTTGACTGGGTACAAGTGCATCGTGGAGTGCAGAGTCGGCAGTTGAGAGCCGTGCTTCATGTGCAGGGCGATTGCCTTGTCACCGAGCTCGTTGACGAAATCCGCTTTCCAATACCATTGCAGGCCGGGTGGGTAGAGCCCATCGAACATCCCTTGCAGCATCGGAAACGGCATTGGAGCAAAGAACTCGAATGCGGGTGGCCGAAAACTGCGCAGGGGGCCGAGTATCTGATTCGCCTGTTGCAGTCCCCCGTTGTAGCACCAGACAATTCCGCACATCTTCTTGAAATGCAGATGTTCAGGGAAAGGCGGTCCAGGCGGTACGGTGAGGAATGCGAAGAAGCCGTAGATCTCTTGTGGCGCCTGCGCAATGAACTCGCGGTACCACTTCATGATGTCAGCCCCCTGATCGAGGTCCCACAACATTGGCCCGGCGCACACGGTGGAAACCGGATGTGCCTGGAACAGAAAAGAAGTGACCACCCCGAAGTTTCCGCCACCCCCGCGGATAGCCCAGAAGAGGTCCGTATTCTCGTCTGCGCTGGCGGTGACAAACCTTCCATCCGCCAGGACGACATCGGCCGCCAGAAGGTTATCGATGGTCAGGCCGTACTGTCTTGTGAGGTATCCCATGCCGCCGCCCAAAGTAAGGCCACCAACCCCTGTTGTCGAAATGATCCCAGATGGCACGGCGAGGCCGAAGGCGTGCGTAGCGTGGTCCACGTCACCCCAGGTGCTTCCCCCGCCTACGCGGACGGTTCTTGCCGCGGGGTCGACGTGAACGTACTTGATGCGCGACAGATCAATGACCAGACCATCATCACAAATTCCCAGCCCTCCGGCGTTATGGCCTCCGCCTCGGATCGATACCAGCAGGTTATTCTTCCGGGCGAAATGAATGGCGGCGATAATATCCGCAACGTCGGCGCACAGAGCAATGAGCCTCGGTTTGCGGCTGATCATCGCGTTATACACTTTGCGTGCTTCGTCGTAACCAGCGTCTGTGGGTTCGATCAGCTCGCCTCGGAGCTGGTTCTTGAATTGAGTAACGGCTTCCTGGTTCATAGGTTCCTTTCGATCCGGGAACGGTCACGGATTCAACTCCTACTGTGCAATCCGAGGCGTTCCGAAACCGTTCTATGGAAGTGCCGGTCAGCGTTCGGCGGAGATTCCGTGTTCAAACGGGTGTGACTCGTGCAACTGCGATTCGGCCCGACGCTCAAACAGCCGTGCGCCCGTCTGTCGGCCCAGATCCATTGCCCGCCGATAACAAGCCTGGGATTGGGACAGACTCCCGCTTTGCAGCAAGAGATCTCCATGAATCCGTTCCAACTCTGGCGCCGGCCACGCTTCGGCGTTCTTGCTCAGAAAAGCGAAACCAGAGGCGATGTTTGCCAACGCATCGCCCATCTGGCCGGACCATCCACAGGCCTCTGCCAATAGCCCATGGTAGAAAGGCAGGCGAAGTTCCGCCTGGGTCCTCCTCAGTGCATCGAGGCCTTGTCTCAGCCTTGCCAATCCGGCCGTTGTATTCCCGCACCGGCAGGTTGCCCATCCGGCCAGGATGTCCGCCACCGCCAGGTAATAGACGAATCCGTACTTTTTGCAAATCTCCGACGCCTCGTTGGCTCGTGCCAGAGCGAGGCCACCCTCCCTTTGGTAAACGCTGAGCATCGCCGCGTAGTCCAGCGCGATGCCCAGGGTGAATGGGTGCGCCACCTCGCGGGCGAGTGCAACCGATTCATTGCTCTTCGCCTCTGCTTCCTGCGCATGGCCAAACAGGCACAGCAAATGCGAAAGGTAGGAACGGCGGAAGACGCCCACATCGGGCCCGGCGAACAACGCCAATGCCGGGTGCGGCGGACCACCCGACGACAACACCGCCAACTCGATCTGTTCCCATGACTCCTGCAAGCGTCCCAGGTGAAAAAAGCTGGTGCCCAAAAGAAAGTGACTGGCATTTTCCTGCGCGCAGTCACCTTCCCGGCGCGCACCATCGACGGCATCCTGTGCCACTTGCCTCGACTCCTCGAGTTGGCCGCGCACGGCGTGAAATAGCCAGGCTCCGCTCAGCAAAGGAAACAAGTGCTTTGGATCGCCCGAACGCCTCGACAGCAAAAGGCCGCGGGCGTAGGTTTCGCCCACCTCGGGCATGCTGTAACCATCCGTCGTGACCAGCGACGGACCTAGTGTCACCAGCAGTTCTAGCTCGTCTCCGTCGCGTTTGACGGATTCGGGAAAATCCCGGCATAGCACGAGCGCGCGCCTGATGTAGCCCGCCGCTTCCGCATCGGAGAATCGTCGCTTGGCAACTGCGGCGGCCGCCCGATAGGAGCGGATTGCTTCCTGCGCCATTCCACCCGCGTCGTAGTGCGCGGCCAGCCACCCGCTCAGGGCTTCGAAATCAGGTGGATAAAGTTCCTCCAGGGCACGCGCGACGCGGCGATGCAGTGTTCGCCGGCGAATCGGGTTTAGCTCGCTATACGCGACCTCCCGCAGCAGTCCGTGTGTGTAGTCATAAGATCCGCTGCCTAGCCCGTCGATGATGTGCCGCCGCCAGAGCTCTTCCAGGGCACGCGATACGCTGTCTTCATCCCAGTCAGCGGCTTTGGCCAGTAAGTCAGGGGAGAACGGACGCCCGATCGCGGCGGCAAGTCCGGCAAGCTCGTAGGCCGGCGCAGAAAGCTGCGCCAGGCGCGCTGAGATCACAGCCTGGAGGCGTGGGGGCACCGCACTCTTCGATCCCCGGTCTTCCAGCAAGGCACGCACAGTCTCCACCACAAACAGCGGATTGCCCTTCGTCGTTTGATAAAGGGTGCTCAAGAAAGCCGTATCGAATTCTTGCGTAGCGGTTTGGATGGCCAGCGTCGCGGTTTCCTCTTCGCTGAGCGGAAGGATCGAGATTTCGGACATTCGCCCCGATTGGCCCAACTCCCGCATGAGGCTTGCCAGTGGATGGTCGCGGCCAATTTCCCCAGTCCTTACGGTTCCCAGAACCAGGAAACGGTCGCCCGCCGTGGATCGAAACAGGAAGTGCAGCCAGTCAAACGAGTCGTGATCGCACCATTGCAAGTCATCGATCACCAGCAGGAGTGGCTTCGGCGCCAGGCGGAATGTCGCGCTCAGGGCCTCATAAAGATGAAGCCGTTGCCAGCTCTCCGTGAGCGGTTGCGGAGCCGGAATTTCAGGATTTTCCACCAGGATTTCCGGTAGCAGGCGCGCCAATTCTGCCAGTTGTGGCTTTGGCAACAGCCCGCGCGCAACCCGCAACGGCTCTGTCCTGAGCCACTCGGCCACGGGCCCATACGCATGCTGGCCGTGGGCCAGGTAACAAAAGGCACGCGCGACAGCCTGTCTGGGATTACGGGAACACGCTTCAGAGAGTTCCTCGGCAAATCGCGATTTGCCAACCCCAGGCTCTCCCATGACCACGGCAAACTGCGAAGCACCCTGCGTCACGTGCTGCCAACAAGCAAGCAGGCGCTCCCACTCTGCTTTCCGGCCCACCATTGGCTTTAACCTGGTTGCGGCGAAGGGCGGTGGCTCTGCGGGCCGGCTTGGCTCACCTTCCGATTTAAGCGCCTGCTTGAACAGGTCTTGCGTCTCCTTGCTCGGACTGACGCCAAGCTCGCGCTGAAGGTTCCTCAGACATTGGTGATAGACACGGATGGCGCTCGACCGGTCATGGTTGCGCAGGTGCAGCCGGATGAGGATTTGGTAATATCCCTCACGAAGCTGGTCGAGCGCGAGAAGCCGCGCGGCATGGCGTATACCTGCTGTGAAATCACTTTCCTTCTCTGACAATGCAGCAAGTCGGCTTAGAATCTCCGCGAACTGCAGGCGTAATTGCTCACGCTTCGGGCGAAGCCAATCATCGTACAAATCGGGCAGCAGATCATCCTGATAGAGCCCGGCGGCTCGCTCGAGAGCTTCACGCTCAGCCGCCGGATCGCCCTCTCTTGTACTCTTTGCCGCTCGAGCCACCGCCTCGAACTCGACCACATCGATGGCACAAGAACTATCGGATAGCCAGCGAACGGTATGGTTGTCACTCACGAGCAGAGAGCATTCGATCGGGAGTGCCCGCCGAAGGTTGTGGAGCAATTGGCGCAGGTTGGTACGGGCCTGACCATCCGTCGACTCCGGCCAAAGAAGGGACGCGAGCTGCTCACGGGATTGCATCGATTCGCTGTGCAGCACAAGAAAAGCCAGCAGCGATCGCATACGGTTGGTGTTGACCGATGTGACCAGACTCTGCCCGAATGTGAAGCGCATTGTCCCCAGCAGTTCAATGCGAATCGGAGTCACTTCTGCACACTACCGAAGAACTTCAAGTGGCTCTAAGATACCAGTCTGGGCTGTTGAGAAACGGAGAATCGCAGCCCAACGCCTCTCAAACCAGCGAAGTCACTGATCAACTCGCCGATATTGCTTGCTCATCTAGTGTGCCGGAGGCTTGGGTTCTACCGGGTTGGCGGGAGCGGACTGGTGTAGATGCCTGGGCTTGTCAGGATTTCGTATTCCCTAGATCGCTGTGACCTTTTCGTGTGCTCGTTATCGGCTCAGACGAAGGTCGCAAAGCTCTCCTATCAGGGTGCCGGCCCACCAGTAGATGTTGTGGTCCCTCACCGACCTTCGCATGCGACGCATCCGGGCACGTATATCGTTGATGTCCATCTCCAATGCCTGCGCAATTGCCTTGCCTGTCGACTGAATATCGTATGGATTGACGAGGATGGCGTCCTGCAGGTCCCGCGCCGCGCCGGTGAACTGGCTCAGGATCAGAACTCCTCGCTCATCCTCGCGTTCTGCGACATACTCCTTGGCCACCAAATTCATTCCATCATGAAGGGAGGTCACCATGCATAGATGGGCCGCACGGTAATAGCGCTGCACCTCATGACGGTTGTGCTGGCGGTTCAAAAAGACAATCGGCCTCCATTTGCCGTGTTGGAAGCGCTCATTGATACGGTTGGCCTCGGCTTCGACCTCGCGTTGAAAATCGGCATAGCGTTGAATGTGAGTGCGTGAGGGTGCGCCGATCTGGATAAAGGTGAATTTGTCCTGATAACGAGGATGACTCTCGAGGAACGCCTCGACCGCCTGGAAGCGCTCGATGATCCCTTTGGTATAGTCCACGCGATCGACGCCTACACCGAGGAATGACGCCTCGATCCCCAGTTCCGCAATCAACGTACTGCGTTCCTCCGCCGCAACGTTCTTTGCAGGAGCTTCCGCCGGCTCAGGAAATTCCACACTGATAGGAAACGGCAAAACCGAGGACCAATGATCCTTGCGCTTGACCGAGAAGTGCTCCCAATCTACGCGTGCTTCGAGCACGCGATCGATCGTACTGAGAAAGTTGTTGCAGTGCGCTTGAACATGAAACCCGATGAGGTCTGCACCGAGCAGGCCATCCAACAGTTCCTGCTGCCACGGGCAGATGCTAAAGGCTTCGGGATTGGGCCACGGGATATGCCAGAAAATCGCAACCCTGGCGTGAGGCATCCGGTCTTTCATCATGCGCGGCAACAGGGCAAAATGATAGTCCTGAATCAGGATGACAGGATGTTCCTCGCCCGCCATTTCTTCCACCAGCGCGTCGGCGAATCGCGCATTCACTTTGTTGTAGTATTCCCAGTCCGAAGCACGGAAGATGGGACGTGTATGCGCCATGTGGCAAAGCGGCCACAAACCCTCATTGGCAAAACCGTAGTAGTAACCTTCTTCTTCTTCCGGGCTAAGCCAAACGCGACGCAAGGTATATCGAGGATCGTCCGGCGGAACCTTCAACCGGTCATGCTCATCGACGGTTTCTTTGTCCGCAGTCCCGCTTCCCTGGGCGACCCAAGTTCCGTTGCAAGCGCAAAGTATCGGCTCGAGGGCGGTCACCAGGCCACTGGCCGGTACTGTGACCGTTACCGTGTTGCCCTGCCGGTTGTGGACGTAGGGCTCCCGATTGGAGACCACAATGAGGCTGCTGCCGTCCAGCTTGGTGCGGACATGGTCGGCCAGCCGCTCGGCGGTCCAGAGCGATTCGTTGGTGTTCCGCAGTCGGGCTTCGATCTCCGCCGCCGCGCGTGCCTGGCGCATGCTTTCCGCGAGGGGCGCCATCTCCCGCGCCAGCGGCTGGAAAAACTCGAGATCCTTGGCCGGCACTTGTACAGAGTGGCGCGCGGTACGGAGTGCATTCATCCACTCGGCTGCGCGCGCGATCGGTCCGGCAAGGCTCCAACGCACAATCAACAAAGTGATAGCGACAATCACCAGTACCATGCCGGCGATGTGGACAAAGACGCGGCTCCAAACGCGGAAAATTTCTGCGCGAATGTAGCCGGTGTCATAGACGATGATGATCCCGCCGGTGACATTCTTATCCACCGCGCGCAAAGGCGCAGCGAGCATGTACACCCTTTTGAAATGCAACCGCATGTAGCTGCTTACAGGTTGCTTGCGGTCCAGTGCCTGAGTTAGGGCGGGGGGTCTTCCTCGTAGAACAGCACTGAGGTCGCGGGTCACAACCAGCGGAAGGAAATCCCGGTCGTACACGCCGATGCCCAACAAGTGATCGCGGTTGCCGAAGCGGCTGACCATCTGTTCGAGTCCGAGCTTGTCTCCGGACTGCAGGTAAGACTCCGCATTTCCGGCCAGGCTCTCGCCGAAGGTCTCGGCTCTCCGTTCCAGGTCGCGAAGCAGAGCGTCTTTTTCGGCCTGTACCTGATACCAGGACGAGGCGAGGGATACCAGAGTGACTCCGAAAATCAACGCCACGATCAATCGCAAACTCAGAATCCGCATAGATGCTCTTCACCGCCGGGCGCCGCGAACGCTCTCTGGCAAGATTATCTGCAAGAGTCTGATCCCCGCCACCAGCAGCTCGTCGTTTCACCGGTTTAGCGATGGCTCGACCACAGGTAAAGAGGCTACCGCCTTCTTGATCTTCCGTCTTCTGGGTTACGACTGCGTCGAATGCCTGCGTAAAAAACGGCACCGGGATTACCACAAGACGACCTGCATCGGGCGAGGTTGCGGGCTCGCGTACAATCGCGTCTAAACATGGGACCGTTGCTGCGTGTTAGAGAAAATCTCTGCGGCTGGAACCCATCAATGCGCTCCGATAAACCGGGCTTGAACGGACCCCTTCTGGATTCATACTAATGCCCTGGCGGGAGCCACAACTCCTTTAAGGGGCGGCCTTTCAGTCCGTGGATTTCATCTTCTTGATTCCGCCTGGATGACGGGTATCATCAAATCAAGAACCGGCCTGCACTGGCGTGATGCGGTCACACCTTCACCACTGCGGTTGGCGCCACAATCATCTTCTGCCAATACAATGCCAGAGCCGGATAGGAACGCTGGGGATGCAAGAATGGCAACTGAATACCGCGGTTGAAGTCTTTGTGGATGCCTCTGTCGAGCGGCTCTGGGCTGCGCTGACCGAACCCGCGGACACCGAACAGTATTTCATGCGCTCGCGAGTGACAGTCGGTGACGTGGGGGAAGCCTATCGCCTTGAGCGAGATGACGGTTGGGAGGTGGATGGCACCGTTTTGGTGAAGGAATCGCCCTATCGGCTGCGGGTTTCCTGGCGGATCAAGACGCCCCCTGATTTGGTGATGCCAAACTGCGAGGTTGAGTACTTGATTGAGCCAGCCCTCATTCCAGGGAAAAAATCGACGACCAAACTGACCGTTCATTCCTATGTCGACGGGCCTCTGCCTTCGCCGTTCTTGAATGCAAGCCGCACTGGCTGGGCGATGATCACGCGAAATCTGAAAGAGTATCTCGGTTAAGTTCGTTCGAGCGAGCCCCGCGACCATCGGCAATATGAATTCCGACCAATTTTTCAGGAAAGTAAATAATTATTCCGAGCTGTCTGAAGCCAGCAAAAAGGCCTGGCAGGACCTGTTGCGCGAAGAGCTCTACAAAAGGGGAGAGTACTTCATCGCGTTGGGACAGATTCCAACCAAAGTGGGATTTGTAGTCAGAGGCTTATTTTCTCAGAGCCATATTTCGGAATCGGGAGAAATGACCATCAAGTACTTTTTCCCGGAAGGACGATTTGCGGCATCCGTGGGAGCAATGCTCACTGGTACGCCGAGCGCGTTCGCAATTGTCGCTCTGGAAGACACAAGAGTCCTTTCCTACAAATTCTCCGAGTTCAGAAAGCTCACCGAACAATATAACAATATTGCGTCTTTCTACATCCGCTACATGGAGCGTCATTGGATCGTCGAAAAAGAGCCGCTGGAGATTTCATTTCGACACGACACGGCCTTGAAGCGATATCACGATTTTCTGCATGCCTATCCTGGTTTAATCAAGCGCCTCAAGAAGCATCAGATTGCTTCCTACCTGGGAATCACGCCCACTCAGCTCAGCCGTCTCAACAAATAAAAATCGCAAATCCTCAACATTTGTAAAGGAACGGATCAACGGTTCCTTTTAGATTCAGCCGTAAGGAGACAACACCATGAGCAACGAAAAACAGATGATTTTTGTCAACCTGCCCGTCACAAACCTTAGCCGTTCCAGGGCGTTCTATGAAGCAATCGGGTTAACGAATAACAAGCAGTTCACCGACGATACCGCGGCCTGCATGGTGTTGTCTGACGCAATCATTGTCATGCTGCTGACGCACGCGAAATGGGCCAAGTTCACGAAAAAGACAATTCCGGATGCCAAAACCACCGCCCAGGTTTTGCTTTGCATCTCGCGTGGCAGTCGTGAAGCGGTCGATGATATCGTCAAAGCCGCAAGCCTGGCGGGCGGCACAGCAGACCCGAACCCGACTCAGGACCTCGGCTTCATGTACGGCCGCAGCTTTGAGGATCCCGATGGTCATATCTGGGAAACGATGTGGATGAATGCTGCCGCGACAAAATGAGTCTGACTTTGATTCCTGGGCTGTCATGAGCGCCCTGGCTTTGTTCGTCTGGCCGCCCTACCTGCTCCTTCGGGCCTGCTGGGAAACCGACCGGCGAACCATCGGGACGGCACCGGGTGTCCAACGTCACTCCGCGCGCAGAACGCTCATCGGGTCTATGGAAGCTGCGCGGCGCGCGGGCAGCAATGAAGCCAGCCACGCCAGGAGCAGTACGAAAACTGCGGCCACGCTTAGCACCAGCGGATCGAACGGACTGACTCCAAACAGGAAAGAGCCCAGCAGCCGGGAAGCCGCGACCACGCCCAACAGTCCTATCGCGCACCCGAGCATGGCCATTTTCGCCGCAGATGCAAAGACGAGGCGCAGAATGCCGGCTCGTTGCGACCCTAAAGCCATGCGGATGGCCATCTCTTGCGCGCGCAGCGCAGCCGAGAAGGCGATGACGCTGTACATGCCGAGCGCGGCCAGTAATGCCGCCGCCATGGCAAAGGCAGAGATGATTACGGTGTTAAAGCGGCGTGGAGCTTCGCTATTGGAAACCGCGCGCTCCATGCTTTGGACTTGAGCGAGGGGTAACTGAGGGTCAATCGAGCGGACCGTTGCACGCAGAACATTCGCCATCTGCTCGGGCTCCATAGTAGTGCGCAACGCGACAGAACCTCCATTTCCGCTAAGGTCTGTAGGAGAAGCAAACGGCCCGATAGACTTCTCATACTGTGCGGCCGGGAGGTGGTACTGTTGTTTGCTGGGTGCGTCGGGCGACGCCTCCTTTACGTCCGCAACTTCACCCACAACCGTCGCCCACGGTATCTTCGTTTCTTGCAAACCCAGGCGCAGACGCTTGCCGACCGGGTTTAAACCGGGCCAGCAGTGCTCGGCGAGCTTGTGGTTAACGATCGCGACCAGTTGCGTGTCCGCTGTGTCCGCTGGGGTGAAATAACGCCCGGACAGGAGCGGAACACCGATCGCCTGCAGATAGTCACCATCCACCGTCACTTGCGTGGCGAGATTCATGCCGGCGCCCTTGAGTGCGACATAGCCTTCCGCGTCGATCACAGTATTGCTGTCGCCGCCCGAAGCCGGCAGAAACGAGGTCAGCCCCGCAAACTTCACCCCGGGAAGCTGCCGGAGACGGCGAATCAGTTCGTGATTGAACTCATCCACCCCTCGTTGGGTTGAGTATTGTTTTTGCGGCAGCGAGTACGAAGCCGTGAGGACATGGTCCGGGTGGAAGCCGAGATCCACGGCAAGCATCTTCTCAAAGCTCCGCAACAACAATCCGGAAGCCGCCAACAGCATCAGTGCGATGGCGATTTCCCCAGACACCAATGCGGTGCGAAGCCACGCATGCCCTCCACCCACCGTGCGCCCCCCTTCCTTAAGGGTCTCGTTGACGTTTGTCCGAAAGGCGGCGAATGCCGGAGCCAGTCCGCAAACGATGCCGGTCACCACCGAGAGCACCATTGCGAACAGCACCACCTGCCCGTCGAGTCTGATTTCCTGAATACGAGGCAGCGTTTCAGGCAGCAGGCTCACGCCCACTCGCAGCGCGAGAGCCGCCAGGCCCACACCGAACACGCCTCCGGTAATACTCAGCAGCAGGCTTTCGAGAACCGCCTCGCGCATCAGCGTGCCAGCGGGTGCTCCCAGGGCCATCTGCAGCGTGATCTGGCGCCGGCGACGGATGCTGCGGACCAGCAGCAGTCCAGCAAGGTTGGCACAGGCGATAAGCAACACAACCATGGTGGCCAGAAACAGCGTCCGTACGAGTCGGCGAGCCTTCTCAACCGTCTGTTCATGGAGAGAGCGCACCACTGCTTGAATGCGCATACTTGACATGAACGCGGGGTAGCTGCGCATCGTCTCTCGGGCAACGCGCTCCGCATCGCTCTGCGCTTCCTCTGCAGTGATTCCTGCCCTAAGCCGTCCCACCATGGCGAAGTTCCAAGATGCCGCCCCGTTCGTGAATTCCTGTTCAGTGAAGCTCATGGGAACCCACAGTTCACTGTTGCTCAAATGTCCCGGCGCCAGGGGGAATTCAAAATCGCGTGGCATTACGCCGATCACGATGTAGGGCTTGCGATCGAGCAAAATCTTGGTTCCCAATACGTGCGCATTGCCGTGCAGCCGGCTCCGCCAGAGCGTATAACTGACGACTGCTACCTGCTCGTATCGGTCATCCTCCTGCTGTGAAAAGAATCGGCCCATCAGTGGCGCGACCCCAAGGGCTCGAAACACCCCGCCTGACATCCGAGCCGCATTCACCTGTGCTGGCTCTCCAATGCCGGAAAGTTCGTAACCCACCCGTTGATACCCACCAAGAGCCTCGAAGCTGTGCGTGTCCCGCGTGTAGGCGCGTATATCGGGAGCCGTGACGCCGGTCTCGACGTTGGCTCCTTGCAAGATGTCAGACAGCACTACCAGCCTTTCGGGATGTGGGAATGGCAACGGACGCAGCAACACACCTTCCACGAGAGAGAAAATGGCGGTTGTGGCTCCGATTCCCAGCGCGAGCATCAGCACTGCCACGGTCGTGAAGCCGGGCGACTTCAGCAAATGACGAAAGGGAATTCTTAGTTCATGCAACATATGAGTCGGGTCCTTAACCGACTGGGTAGACCGGGACTGGGCAGTGGCCCTCTTGCCTGAATACGAATCAGGCTAAGCAATTGTTCCGCGATGATTCTGCCGGATTCAGGGGGGCGGCCTTTCAGCCTGCGGATTTCATCTTCTCGATTCCTTGAGTGGGTGGCCCAAGTCTCGCTCTTGAGCAAACTCGCTTGCCGGCGGCAAGAGAAGGATGAAAAGAACGCGCTTTTGGGCTCTATCCCCTCCACCAACCCCGATTTCCTGTGGAGTCTCGTGAGTTCCCTGCACTCCATGCGCCTTTCCTCAAAAGAAAGGCGCACACGTGGTCCTGTCCAGAGCTGCGTACAGGAAATCGGGGCAATCGACGGGTGCCCCATGCGGATACCGCGGGTAGAGCATCTGTTCTTCCCGCGGTATCCGCTCCCATCCTTCGCGTTCTTTGCGAAGGGTGGGATAGTCAAATCTCACCCTTCAACCTCCCACGCAAAGCAGTCGACCTTCGTCAACGAATGCTCGAATGCGATACAGTACTCAGGTGCTATAGTTATCAGCCTGTTTGCAAGTTCGAATGCCCAAGTTCAAAGGAGACAGATATGCCTATGGTAATCGTCACAGCGCAGGTTCAAGACCCTGTGAAGTGGGAAGCAGGCTTCCGGACGCATGGCGACCTGTTCCGGGAGACGTATTCCCTCCGCTTACCGGTCCATTACACGATCACAGGAAACGAAGTCGCGATCTGCATGGAGCCAGAAAACGTGAAGTCGTTTAAGCAGGCCATGGAATCGCAGGCGACGGTAGAAGCCATGGCCTCTGACGGCGTCAAGCGCGAAACCGTGAAGACGTTTGTCCTGGACAAGGAAATGAAACTATAGAACGGCGATGGTGCACGCCAGGCCTGGAGAGGGCCGCCGATTGCACCGTGGCTACGGCTGGTTTTTCAAGGAACCTCTGTTTCGAACGGAAACGGTGATGATTCCGCTGAAGAAAATCCGAACCGCCACGCGAGAAGAAAAAGTAATTCTAGTTGAGCCCTCGTTCGACCATAAGCACCAGGCGCTCGCCCAGCGCAAGCACCATCGCTTGCGGCATCTGGTGCAGCGGTCCTTCAAGCACCAGAAGTGCCAGCCCGTGGACTGTCGACCACGCAAGATACTCTGCGTCTTTGCGATTCTTTTTGCGGAGCAAGCCCGATTCCTGCATGCGGTCCAGCGCCAGCGAAAGCAGTTGAAACGGATTCAGTCCCATGGAGGCCGTGTTCGCCGGGTTTTGCTCATGTATAGCCGGTGGAACCGAGAAAGCTGTGCGAAACATCCCCGGCTCTCTCATCGCGAATCCCAGATAGCCCATCCCCACCGCACGTAGACTCTTTCGCGCAAACGCTTGCGGATCGAGTCCTGGACGGCACTTTTTCATTTCATCTTCAATGGCCGCGGCGAGCTGGGAAAAACATGCCGATCGCACCGCGTCCAGCAGTTCAGCCTGGTTGGCAAAGTGCCTGTATGCCGCATTGGGAGAGACGCCCGCCTGCCGGGTTGCCTTTCGCAAAATGACTGTATTGGGTCCCCCGATCCGCGCCATCTCGATGCCGGCAGCCAAGAGCGCGTTGCGCAGATCGCCATGACGAAAGGTCTTGCGTTTCTCAAGGGTGACGGTCTTTTTCATCGTCTGTTCAATGAAGAGTGTACAGCGGAAATGGTCGCTTGTGGACGGCGTCCACTTTCTGATAGTTTATGTGGACAGTGTTTACTTGATAGCGATGCCTCGCTAAAGGGACGGTACAAAATGGCAGACGGATTCATCTGGTACGAACTCGTAACCAATGACATGGACAAGGCAGTCAGCTTCTACAACAAGGTAGTCGGGTGGGACGTCAAGGACGCCGGTATGCCCGGCTTCACCTACATGCTCTTTGGTAAAGACGGCAAGGATGTCGGTGGCATGATGACCTGGGCCGGCGCAGGCGCGCCTGAGCTTCCCACTCAGTGGATGGGCCATATCCACACCGAAAAGCTAGACGAAGAGTTGAAGGCTGTGACAGCCGACGGCGGGACGATTGCGAAGCCTGCTCAGGACATCCCTGGCGTAGGTCGTTTCGCTGTTGTCCTGGACCCGCAAAAGGTAAAATACCTGCTCTTCGAACCCGGCAAGCAAGGTGCTCAGCCACGTTTGGATCAAATGGCGGTGGGTAATGTGGGGTGGCACGAACTGCTTACCGATGATCCGGCAAAGGCCTTCGATTATTACTCCAGGCACTACGGCTGGGAAAAAGATCGTGCGCATGACATGGGAGCCATGGGCATTTACCAAACTTTCCGGACCGACAAGCCCCTTTATACCGGCGGAATGATGGCTCGTACAGGCCCCGGCATGCCCGAAGGTATTCCGCCGCACTGGCAGTTCTACTTCACCGTCGACGACATCGAAGCTGCGCAGAAACGTGTGATTGATGCGGGCGGCGAAATAGTCCTGCCTCCCATGGACGTCCCTGGAGGGTCGCGCATCCTGCAGGCCACGGACGATCAGGGCGGCCACTTTGCTCTGATGCAGGGACCCAAATCGTAACCGCGATGTACTCATGTTCGGTGCAGCCGTTCTTCGTTCACAGGAGAACGGCTGCCGAACTTACGGTGGAGTTTGAAAAGCTGAGAGGAGAGAGTTAGATGTCCGAGAAGATGATGACCTGCCTGTGGTTCGACCATGGGAAAGCCCGCGAGGCGGCCGAATTCTATGCGGCCACGTTCCCCGACAGCCTCGTCGGGAAGACCAGCGCCTCACCTACGGACACGCCATCGGGGCCTGAAGGCCAGGAGTTGACCGTTGCGTTCACCGTCTGCGGGCGCAATTTCCTGGGCCTCAATGGCGGTCCGAAGTTCGTCCCCAACGAAACGGTCAGCTTCATCATCCTCACAGAGGACCAGGCCGAGACCGACCGCCTGTGGAACGCCATCGTCAGCAACGGCGGCCAGGAAAGCATGTGCGGTTGGTATAAGGATCGCTGGGGTTTTTCGTGGCAGATCACCCCGCGCGCGCTGCTGGCGGCGACGCAGGACCCGGATCGCGCCGCAGCCAAGCGCGCGATGAACGCGATGATGACGATGCGGAAGATTGACATTGCCGCGATCGAGGCTGCACGCGCGAGACGGTAGAGCAGATCATCCACCACATCGTCCGAAGGCCGCCGTCCGAGCCGGATAGCAAATCAGTTGTGGGCAACGGTTCCCCCTTGGTCAGGCAGCGGAAGTTTCGGGGACGGAAGTCTCGTAAGGTTCGCGTGGGATTATGAGCCATGTACCACGCCAGCCTTGCGATAACAGCGGCAAAGCCGAGCATCAGAAAATGTGCGAAAGCGGCCTGCATGCTCAGGGATTTTAGATGATGCCCGTGAATTCCCGGTAACCCCCAGGTGGAGGTCGGGTCGGGCAAGTTACCGAAATTCCCGTTTCACGAGCATTCCGAACAGAGGACCGAACCGGCGCTCTCGAATCAGGGTTTGGTAGCCAACAGCCCATAAGTAATCAGATCCAGAAGCTTGGGCAGTGCGGCGTTGCACAAAGAATCTCTTATTGAGACTTGCCGGCCCACTCACGTATAAAATTTGGCGAACACAATGAGAGCCAAATTGGGAAATACGCTAATCGCGCTGGGTGGCGGGATGTTCGGTGGAGCGTTAATCACTGTCTGTTCAATTTTTGCCGTGCTCCACGGCACCGTAAAGTTTCACCACATTGAGATTCTGAACGATAACGGTAGCCCCGCGATGGACATCTCGCCAGGGAAGAACGGCGAAGCACGGATCAATTTCTACAACCGAGACCATATTCCGATTCTGTCCATTGGATCCCGAGTTCAAGGGATTACAAATAGTCCGCTGTCGCCTTATGAGTCTTTTGGTGATAGTAACGGGCGAAATGCGGTCAACATCGCAGTAGACGGTGAAGGCGAAAGCGTGATCGCAATGACTGATCACGGAATCAACGGTCGGTTGGTTCTTGGGTGGATCCAATGGGAAGATTCAGGACCCAGTGGTGGAGCTAATCCCGCTTTGTGGGGGCTACAAATGTCAGGAAACCCCGGTTACGGAAGGAAATTTGCTGGGATAGGTTTGCTCGTGGGGGATCACACAGAGCAAGAAGTGAACCTTTCCTCACCCGACCGCGAACGGGAAAAGAGCGACGGTGGGAGACGAGACGTGAGGTGACTTCCCCCGACCCGGAGAATTCGCTGGCAACTTACCGAAAATCCTTGCGAGCTCGACTTTTCGGGCAGCTTGATTCACAAAAGCTGGTTCACGGGCCTTTGCGGTAAAGTGAGCGATGTGAATAAAGATGGGGTGAAAAGGGTAATCAGTTTTGCCGTATTTGGCCTCGGTATCTTGGGCGGCCTTTGGAGTTGTTCTCGCTACGCCTTCGCCATGTTTGTTGCAGGCGAGAACGACAGCTTCCCGGGGTTCTTGGCAATTACGCTTGCGTTTGCAACTCCCCTGCCTGCGTGCGTCTTGGCCTTGTGGAAGCGCATCCCGGCGGGCCTGTGGCTCATCGCCGCCGGATGTTACTTTCCGCTTGGGATGTTGTTCCAACGTGTATTCATGATTTACGTGAGGCACTTTCCAGACCAGGACAGCGTGAGGCAGACGTTAATGATCAGCCTCCCGTATAGCTCAGTCTTGATTGCGCTTGGCTCTTTCGGAGTCGTAACAGGGATCTTGAAATGGCCAAAGCTGCTGTAGCGACTTTCTACCCGGTAAGGTTTTCCCGAGCGAAATCGATATGAACGAAGACCGTCGACTATTCTGCCTCGAAAACGTGGTTTTCGGTAACTTGGCCTGCGTCCGGCTCATCCGGGTCGCGGAACTTACCGAAAACGCAGTACACGCCTTCGGCGCAGTATGTGGTGTCGAGTACGAGCGCGGCATACTCGGTACGGCCTAACCTGGTGAGCACGCCCCTGGCGGTCTATGCGCCCAAATCGAATTACGTGAAGACCAAGAGCGCGTTGAGCGGGACGTTGCTTTCGAGTGAGGTTAGTGTTCCCACGCCCAGCCAGTACTTCGGCAGCGCGGGACGCAACGATCTGCACGGACCAGCGTTTGGACAGCTGACCCTGGCGCTGCACAAATCGGTGCCGCTAGGCTGGGAGAACAGCAACCTTGAATTTCGTATTGAGGCCTTCAACGTGTTGAACTCCACCAACTTCCAGTATCCCGACACCACGGTGACCGATGGCGCCAGCTTTGGTACTTATACCGCGGCGAATGCCTATCCTTCGCGTGAGGTGCAGTTGGCGCTTCGCTTTGCCTTTTAGTGATTTACTGGAGATCATGCTCATGGTTGCGAAGCGTTCGGCTGGCTTGTGGATTGCTGTTCTCTCGGTTGCTGCCTTTGCTTGGGGGCAAGAGGGGGTGAATGATGAGGTAAAGATCAATCAGATCCAGGTGATCGGCTCGCACAACAGCTATCACGCTGGGTTGGCGCCAAGCGAAGCGAAGCTGATGATGGAGAAGAATCCGAAGGTCTACCCGGAGCTTGAATACCGGCATCAGCCACTTGATCAGCAATTGAACGCGGGCATACGGCAGATCGAGCTCGACATTTTTGCCGACAGCAAGGGTGGGCGCTACGCTCATCCGGCAGGCATAAACGCAGTGGCCGCCGCGGGCTTACCGAAGGATCCTGAGTTTGACCCCGACGGGGTGATGAGCAAGCCCGGCTTTAAGGTGATGCACATACAGGACTATGACTACCGCAGCACCTGCCAGCCACTGATTGCTTGTCTCAAGATTGTTCGTGCATGGTCGTTGTCTCATCCCGGCCATGTGCCGGTTTATATTCTGCTCGAAACCAAGACCGACCTGCCGCCTCAATATCATGCAACCGTGACGGAGAAGTTTACCTCTTCGGTATTCGATGCGCTGGATGCGGAGATTCGGTCGGTGTTCGCGGCAAACGAATTGATTACTCCGGACCAGGTGCGGGGCAAGCATAAGACCCTGGAAGAGGCAGTGCTGCATAATGATTGGCCGACGTTGGCGACGGCGCGAGGCAAAGTTGCGTTTCTGATGGACCAGCGGCCGGTTGGGCCGGTGTATCTGGAGGGTCATCCTTCGCTTCGCGGACGCATTATCTTTACCAACGCTGAACCTGGTCAGCCGGATTGCGCGTTTACCGAAGAGAACGAGGGGACGCCGGGGGAAATTGCGGCCCTGGTGCGAAAAGGATATCTGGTGCGGACGCGGACGGATGAAAATACCAAAGAGGCGCGCACCAACGACACCACACGGCGGGATGCTGTCCTGGCAAGCGGAGCCCAGTTGCTAAGCACGGACTATCCGGCATCGGAACCCTCTACCTGGACCACCTATTCTGTGAGCTTTCCTGATGAGGCCGTGGCCCGATGCAATCCCGTGAACGGACCGGCATTTTGTTCGAATAAGGAATTTGCTGCGAGTGGATGGTAGGACCATAGAAGTGGCCTTGCACCGCGAGTGATTCCGGCCGCATCCTATACGGGAGGCACCGCATGAATCTGCCGGATGCGCCGATTGCCCACGAAGGCTTCTTCGCCACCCACTTCTTGACCGTGAGGAACCAGGAAAAATCGAAGGACTTCTACGTCCGAATTCTTGGCGGGAAAGTGATCAAGCCGGAGAATCCCTGCTACATCAAGCTGGCGAACACCTGGATTATTCTCAATTCCGGAGGTGGCCCGACTCCCGACAAGCCAGAGGTCCTCCTCGAAACCCCTTCCGATCTCAACCGGGTGAATAGCTTCCTTAATTTGCGCGTCGCCGACATCTGGGCCTGCTACAAGCAATGGGGCGAAAAAGGAGCGTTCTTTCTTACTGAGCCGCTGGACAATCACGGCTGGGAATGGCGTTGCTACATGCGTGATCCCGACGGCTACCTCATCGAGGTCGGCCAATATACTCAAATGGCTCTCGACCGTTTCAAAACCTACCTTGGTTGAATGACTCAGCGACTTCGATGGCGGAGCCTCGTTGGCTCTACAGAGTGAAGCATCGCCATCTGTTCCGACAGAAGAAAGAAAAAGGCGGCTATGTCGAAGACTGGGATAAGCATCACACGCAGAGCTTTGTTAAAGAACGCCGCACTGCCTGCAGCAGGCGCGGTTCTGCTTCCTCAAACAGGTTGGGCCCAGAAACACGGAGATACGCACCCAGGTTCTGCACAGTCACTCCTGCATCTGCCAGTCGTTTCGCAACCTGACCTGGCATTTGCATTTGTCGGAGACGTCGAGGCAGCCCGATACAACTTATCACGCACCAGCAGCGCCTGGACTGGGAGCAGCCGTGCCGCCGGCGTGCGAGTCGACTTTCTTCCAGGGGCACAGCAGTCGACCGTCTCGCTGGAGTCTCCCACTCTCCCCGTGCAGCGCATACATCTTCGCTGGAAGGGTCGCTTTCCTGCTGACGTTCTGGTTCTTGGCGACGTCTGGGAGAGAAGCTATGGCGATCTTGCGTGGCGGCCCTTGCAGGCGGAACGTCCCTTGCCCTGGTACGCGATGCTCCACACCAAGGAACAAACCGCCGGTATGGGCGTCAAGACGGGAGCCGCATCGTTCGCCTTCTGGCAGGTGGATCCCTCTGGGATATCGCTCTGGCTCGACGTACGAAATGGCGGCAACGGCGTGCAGCTGGGCGGCCGTACACTGCAAATGGCTACGATCGTCACGCACATTGGATCTTCGGGAGAAAGCGCCTTCACTGCCACGCAGCGCTTGTGCCGTGCGATGGCCGAGGGAACGAAGATTCCTGGCAAGCGGGGTGTCACTACCCTCGATGTGATTTTCGGAAGCAACGACTGGTATTACGCCTACGGTAAGAACACGCCGGACGGAATTCTGCGCGATGCAGACCTGGTAAGGTCTCTCGCGCCGGCAACAGGGGACAAGCCGTTCACCGTCATCGACGATGGATATCAGGATCGATCTCGCTTCCCGAGCCTGCAAAAACTGGCCACAGAGATCCGCACCCGTCAGGTCATCCCCGGGATCTGGATCCGGCCCCTACGAGCTCCGGCGAACACCAGCAGCACGCTCCTGCTCTCCTCTGACCGCTGGAGTGGACCCTCCGGCGAGCAGGCCCCTTCGGCATACGATCCGACAATTCCAGAAGCGCTCGAAGCCGCCGCGGCGGTTGCGACGGAAGCGTGTGAATGGGGCTTTGACCTGATCAAGCATGACTTCACCACCTTCGAACTGCTCGGCCAGTGGGGCAGTCAAATGGGAGCTTCCCCGACCCAGGGCAATTGGCATTTCAACGATCGCACGCTCACCAATGCTGAGATCGTAACCACGTTGTATCGGCGTCTCCGCGCAAGCTGCGGAGAAGACCGCGTGATCCTTGGCTGCAACACCGTCGGCCACCTGTCGGTAGGAATTTTCGATGCCTCTCGCACCGGGGACGACGTCAGCGGAAAAACGTGGGAGAGGACCCGCCGCATTGGCGTCAACACACTCGCGTTTCGCATGCCGCAACACAAGACCTTCTACTCGCTCGACGCTGACTGTGTCCCCCTTACCCCAGACGTGCCCTGGTCCATGAGCCGGCAATGGTTAGAGGCGGTAGCAAATAGCGGCACCGTACTTCTGGTCTCCCCCGACCCCAGGGCGATCGGCAAAGAGCAGCAAGACGCGCTCCGCGAAGCCTTTGAACGCTGCGCCCAAAGGCCAGGCAGTGAACCCGTGGATTGGATAGAAACCCGTACGCCCCATACCTGGCGCTCTTCAGGCAGACCGCATAGCTACGACTGGATATTGGAAGAAGGAGAGAGTCCATTTCCTATCGGAATCCAGCGCGGACCTGATTAGGACACAGGCTGTAACTCCTTGCCCTTGGACTCGATCGCATTGAGCAGATTTTGCCATGACTCATCGAAGGACTTGGCGCCGTTTGACTGTAGATCGGCTGCCAGCTGTTCCAGATTGATTCCAGCCTTTCGGAAATCGCCTAGAACCGTCTCGCAGTCTCCTCCATCTCGCCGAAGAGTCCCTGCCAACTTGCCGTGATCGCCGAAAGCCAGAAGAGTTTTCTCGGGCATGGTGTTGATCGTGTTTGGAGCAGCCAGACCACTGATATAAAGAACGTCGGAAGCCTTTGGGTCCTTCGTGCCGGTGCTGGCAAACAGGAGCCTCTGTGGCCTGGCGCCGAAGTTGGCCAACCGCTGCCACCGGTCCGAGTCCAGGATATCGCGGTAGGCTTTATATAGCTGCTGCCCAATGGCAATGCCAAGCTTGTCCTTGAGCGGATCGGGCACTTTCTCCATCGTTGCGCCGTCCCAACGGCTCAGGAAGACTGAGGCTACGGAGCGAACGTCGGGATTGAGGCCCGCTGCAACACGCCGTTCGAGTCCACGCATGTACGCGTCTGCCGATGCCAGGTAGTGTTCTCGGGAAAAAAGTAGCGTGACGTTGATCGCCACACCAGCAGCGATCCCTTCCTCGATCGCTGGATTCCCTTCCTTCGTTCCCGGAATCTTGATGAAGAGGTTCGGACGGTTCGCCTTCTTGTGCAATCTGGTTGCTGCGGCTACCGATCCTTTGGTGTCATAGGCCAGAAGGGGCGACACCTCGAGCGAAACAAAGCCGTCATTGCCCGCCGTCCGCTCGTGAACAGCAGCAAAGAGGTCGGCGGCTCGAGTCAGATCCTGCACGGCCAGTTCGAAGAACAACTCTTCGCCCGAAAGCCCGGTTGACAGAAGACGGCCAATCTCTACGTCATAGGATTTGCTCTTTGAAATGGCGTGTTCAAAGATGGTTGGGTTTGAAGTCAGCCCGGTGACGGAAAGCTCGTCGATATAACGCTTCAGTGTTCCGTTGTCCAGCAAGTCACGCGTAATGTTGTCGAGCCACAAGCTTTGCCCGAGATCATGCAGTTCCTTCGTCGCCTTCATCACTCCTCCTGCCGTCGCACTTCCTCTCGCACCATTTTGCTCCCAACGCCTGTGGTTCGTCATCCTTCTGATGCGATTTGGCGCCAACAGGCATTGACTCGTCTCAAACAACTTTTCGGTGGAAAGTTAAGGTGGAATGAATGCGCTTTGGCTATCCCTGCCATAAATCAGCCCATGTAGGGCGCGCGGAAGTTCGGCCCTACTCGGCCAACTTGAAGATTCGAATCTGAACCAGCTTGCTGATGGTCAGGTCATTAAGCCCTCTGGCCTGCATGCGATGGATGAAATCCGGCGTGACCCTGAAAATTCGCATCTGGATCAACTCATCCAGCGTTGGCTGGTAGCCCAGGGCACGAATCTCTTTCACTTCTTCAGGATTGACATGCTGCACACGCAAGGCAGTCAACTTGCTCGCGTCCGGAGTTGCGTAGCCGAGCGCGTTCAGGCTGCGGATATAGTCTGCATCTACGTGGAAAATACGCAGCGCAATGAGGTCGCCAGAATCTAGGCCGCTCACGCCCGCGGCCTGCAACGAGCGAACCCACGCAATCCCGATGTCAAACAGCGTGTATGCCTGTAGCTTCTCCGCTTCAAGATCGCGGAATCCCATCTGCAGCATGCGGTCGACAAACGCCGGATCAGGCACGAACGTAAAAGCACCGCTCATCCTGCCGTCATGTACCCCACCGGAGCAGGTGATCGTGCCCGCTTCGGCGCGAATCCTCGCGTCCACATGCGCCCCTTCACGCTGCAAATCCGCAAGCGTGAAGCCGGAAAACGCGCTCAGCGGCTCCTGAGTTTGGTTGGTGGAACAGTTGCCGTCGCCGTCGCATCCACCCCGCTCCAGGCGAAGATCCGCATCGGTCCCATTAGAACTGGCGGTGATGCTGCACGATCCCGTGAGCGTGCGAAGCTTCTCCTCCGCCTGCAGAAACAAGCAGGTGAATGCTGCGTATACGGAAAGAACAATCCAACCGGTCCTTGTCATTTCGCCTCCGTGTCCGGATCCCCCAACACGCCAGAGATGCGGAGCTGCACCAGTTTCTCGATGGATAACGAACCAAAGCCATGACGCTTGGCGGCCGCGAGAAATGCATCGTCAATATGGAAAATGCGAAGCTGAATCAACTCATCGATCGTGGCGTTCGGATATTGCTGTTTCACCGTCCTTGCGTATTCGGGAGTCACATTGTGAACACGCAGCGCCACCAGCTTTTCCGGCGGAATCGAGTCGAAGCCGGCGGCCTTCATCGCGGCCACAAACTCAGGCGTAACCTTGAAAATGTGATAAGAAACCAGATCGCTGATGGTGCTTGGTTGCAGGCCCGCTGCGCGCAGCCCCGATACGTACTCCGGAGTAATGCCCTGGACCTTCATAGCGATCAGGTCATCCGCGGAGGGTTTACCGAAGCCCACCTTAGCCATCGCCTGCGCGTATTCGGGAGTAATACCCTGCACCTTCATGGCGATGTACTTGTCTATATCCACGTCATAACCGGCGGCACGCATCCCGTCGATATAATCCGCCTTGTGTGTGGAGGCATCGCCGGTCGCGGCTTGTTCCGCGTTCTCTCCGGCGCCCTTACCAACGTCAGTTGCAATGACAACAGCACCATCGTTCCCAGTGGCCGGCAGTAGCACGGCCTGGACCTTTGGCGGAGCCGGCGATGCGGCAGAACTCCGGTGTACTGCGTCCGGTACCACTGGGGCAGGAAGATTCATCACCGTTGGTGCGGTATTAACGGCCGGTGGAGCGGAGACCGCGGGCGGCGCAGTTTGAGGCTGTAGGTTTTTCCGCAATCCTGCGAAGAGGTGAGGCATGGGTAGCAGCACCAGCAGGAACACCGCACAGATTCCGGCCAGCGGTACGGGGACGAGCTCACGCGGGCCGTTCTCGGCGTTTGTTTCACCGAGAATGCGCGCAATCCGTAAGCTAAGACCAGACCATGGCCTATGCCCATCCAGAGCCATCGCCAGACTTAGCCGCTGACTGCGCCGCTCCTCGAGACGCAGCAATGCAGTCGCATATACCAAAGGATCGGCGCACGATTGGACGGCCACATCGTCGCAGCAAAGCTCGCGCTGCTGGCGCAACCTGCGTCCAAGCCACCACACTGCCGGGTGAAAGAAGAGCAGGGTTTCGACCATCGTTTGAATCAGGTTCCAGAGATAATCCGCACGACGCACGTGCGCCAACTCATGCGCCAGCACCGCCTCCAACTGCTCGGGACTCAGAGCCATCAGTGCAGATGCAGGCAGTATTACCAGGGACCGCACAATTCCGATTGCGAGCGGTCCTTGAATGTGGTGGGAAATATAAAGACTGACCTGCCCTGTGATCCCAAGCCGTTCGCACAGGCAGACAAAGTTCGTGTACACGGCTTCAGGCGCCTTCAACAGCGCGCTCCGCCGCAACCGGTGAATCAGCCGCCATCCGCCGATCGTTCGCGTCGAAAGACATGCCACACCCAGCAACCAAGCGACATCGAGCCACGGCAAGATTAGAGACAGATCTAGCAGCACTGGTTGGGTCGTAGCGCCGGCGGTCTTCGGTCCGGCGAGTGGTGCAAGATCGGCTGAGATGCTCGATCCGATCGCCACCATTGCGGGGGACGAAAAGGCGCCCGGCGAGGATGACAACCCCATGTCGCCCCGCGTCTCCTCATACGCAAACGTTGCCAGAGCACTGGCAAGCATCAGCAGCATGGTTCCCACAGCCAAAACATAGCGGGTCTGACTGCGCGCTTTCCGCAGCACAGCATCGGTAAGCCAATAGACGAGCGCGATCGCTGCCGCCTGCCAGCAGAAATGCACCAACGTCCAGCCGAGAGACTCCAAATGATGATTCATCGTTTCTCCTGCTTGCGGTCAATTAGCTTGCGAATTTCCTTTAGCTCATCGCTGGTTGCCGGCTCCATCGTCAATGCGTGCATGGCAAGCTGAGTGGCGGACCCTGAAAACAACCGCTCACTCAAATCTCTTAAGAGCTGGCTCTGCGTCTCTTCCTGGCTTGCCGTGGCGCGGTAGACATGGGCCCTACCAACCTCCACTCGCTGCACCAGCCCCTTTTCAGTCATGATCTGTAGCAACTTCAAGACTGTGGTGTACCCTAGCGCGCGTGCCTGGCTTACCGCCTCATGAAGCTCGCGGACGGTGGCCGAGCCTTTGGCCCATAACGCCCGAAGCAGCTCAAGTTCCCCCTCGGTCGGCTTGGGTAAATTGTTTGGCCTGATCTTCATGGAGAAACCGTATACGAAGTCCTTCGTACTTGTCAACGAAGATCTTCGTAGCTGCTATCTGGAAGCACGATCAGAAACCGATAGGGGAGACCGCTATCGGGAACCGCAAACCCGAGAAAAGTTAGGACCCTATTCATTGAGGATGCATCAAAGGTCTGTCGTGATTTGCAAACGGAGTGCTCGGAGCTGGAGGTGTATGCGAGTTATCATCACTAGTGCGACCTGCCTGCTGGCTCTTATACCCGGTATGGCGCAAGAGAGAGCGGGTTTGCCTCTATCGCCTGCTCCGCTGCGGACCGAGATGGCCGCGACAGCACTACCAGAGGCGCCCACGCCCGCTGCCGCACCAGATGGGCAGCAAAGCTCTTCATCTGCCGGGGGGGCGGCAGCCACCTCTGACAAATTGAGCCCCGGCGAGGGGCAGCAGACCAAACGGATCCTCTGGATTGTGCCCAACTTTCGGGCTGTCAGCGCGGGAGTAAAGCTGCCGCCGCAGTCCGTGAAGGAGAAGTTCAAAACCGGCGCCCTGGACAGCTTCGACTATTCATCGTTTATTTTTGTCGGCATCCAGGCGGGTATCAGCCAGGCAACGGATGCCTACCCCGCATTTCGACAGGGCGCGGCCGGGTACGGCAGGTACTATTGGCACACGTTCGCCGACCAGACAGATGAGAACCTGTGGGTAGAGGGCATACTTCCCAGCGTCCTCCGCCAGGACAGCCGCTACTACACACTGGGGCATGGCGGCTTTATCAAGCGAGGCTACTATGCGGTTTCGCGAACGCTAATCACGCGCACAGATTCTGGAAAAGAAACCTTCAACGCATCGGAGATTCTGGGATCCGGCATAGCAGCCGGAATCTCATCCGCCTACTACCCCACCCAATACCGCACCTGGACCAAGATCGGACAGCGCTGGCTGACCAACGCCCTGCTGGATTTCGGCACATTCGCAGCCAAAGAGTTCTGGCCGGACGTTAACCATGCGATCTTCCATGAATCCGACTGATGAGTCAGAACGCATCGGCTGAACGCTGCGCTGCGCGCAACGGTGGTGGAAGAGCCCCCGCTCGCCGAGCTCTTGCCCTGCGATGAGCCGTGATCGCGGCCCTGCCTCCCGGCTAATTTATGCCTGCAAGCAAGGAGGAGATTCGGGAAGGATAGACCGAGACCTGCGCGCCGCCTGCTCGAGGTGATTAACTAAGAGATAGGGAGCGCAAATCGTATCGGTCCGCGCTCAACGGAGGAATCACCATTGTCCCAACTACCCGGTGTACCGGTAACGCTTGAAGGTTCGTGTGTCCTGCACCAGATGTTTCAGTTCGATTGGAACGCGTGGAAGGAGGTCAGTTCCGAACAGCGTCTCCGCATCGAGGCTGAGGCGGTCGAGCTCTTCGGCCGATGGGAGGAGGGCTCAAAACAGGAGCATCCGAATCAATCCGCTGTCTTCTCTCAGCTTGGACACAAGGCCGACCTGATGCTGATTCATTTTCGCGATTCGCTTGCAGACCTCAACCGCGCCGAATTGCAACTGGCGCAGACCGGCTTGAACGCTTACTTGCGGCCGGCGCACTCTTACCTCTCGATGGTGGAGCTTGGTCTGTATGAGTCGTCGGCCAAGACGTATAGCGCGCTGGCTGAAAAGGGATTGCAGCCGGGTACGCCTGAATGGGATGCGGGCATCCGGGAGGTCGTGGAGCGGCAGTCGAAGGCCATGGCACAGCGCTTGTATCCTGCGATTCCGGGAGCGAAGTATGTTTGCTTCTATCCCATGGATCGCAAGCGCGGGGAGCAGGTCAACTGGTACACCGAACCAATGGCCGAACGCCAGAGCATGATGCACGAACATGGGCTCATCGGCCGCCGTTACGCCGATTCGGTGCGCCAGATCATCACCGGTTCCATTGGCTTCGATGATTGGGAATGGGGTGTCGATCTCTTTGCGGAAGATCCCCTGGTCTTCAAGAAGCTGATTTACGAGATGCGCTTTGATAAGGTCAGTGCAGTCTACGCTCTGTTTGGGCAATTCTTCGTTGGCGTGCGCCTACCCGCGGTAAACGTGAAAGAATGGCTCGCTGGCCGGTTGATCTAGAAAGCCTGCGGAGCAGTTCGAGCGAAATCAGTGTTGAAAAGGGAAGTCCAGGGATGCAAGACAACAGCACAATCATCCGACGCTTCATTGAAGAAAGCATCAATCAGGGGCAAATCGATTCCGCCGAGCAGTTCGTCTGGGAGGATGTGGTGGAGCAGGTTCCGTTTCCAGGCCAGGGTCCAGGCCTGGAAGGTCTGAAAGACGTTCTACGCGGTATGCGGGTTGGATTTCCTGACTTGCACTTCTCCGTCGAGGAACAGATTGCCGAGGGGGAAAAGGTGCTGACCCGCTTTGAGTGGACTGGTACGCATCGCGGAGTGTTCCTCGGCGTGCCCGCTACGGGACGGTCCGTGAAAGTCTGGGGCATGGTCATTGACCGGCTTCAAGGCGGCAGAATCAAAGACACGCGCATCATCATGGATTCGCTCGGACTGATGATGCAGCTCGGCGTGTTTCCCCCGCCGAGCGCATGATTACAGTGCCTAGGGTGTCAACTTGTTCCGGTCCCGCGGATAAAGCACGGCTTGGCGAACGTTTGCCAGATTCAGAACCTGGCAGGTGAGCCGTTCTAATCCAATCGCGAACCCGCCATGCGGTGGCATACCGAGTTCAAACATTGCCAGATGGCTCTCAAACGCGCCTGCATCAATTTGTCTGGACCTCAGAGCGGCCGTCAGATCTTCCCGCCAGTGCAGACGCTGGCCTCCAGTTGTGATTTCAATTCCCTGGAACAACAAATCGAAACTGCCGGCGGCCCCCCGCGTCCCCCGCGGGGCGGTGTAGAACGGGCGCGCCGCAAGCGGAAATCCAAGAACGAACAGAGCAGGGAATCCGCTCTCTTGTTTTGCAAGCTCGCAAAGCTGGCGTTCTCCTTCGGGGTCCAGATCGTCCACCAGGTCTGTTCGCCCGAACTTGCTGCGCAGCATTTCGAGGCATGCGTCGAACTCCCAGCAAGGAGTTTCCAACATTGAGGGAAGGAGCTCGCGCCGATACTTGCGGATGATGTGTCCCCAGCGAGAGTTCAGGTTCTCAAAAATATCTGTCAACAATTCCCGCTCCAGCTGGATGACATCCTCTGGCCCGTCAATGAAGCCAAATTCAACGTCGAGGGACAGATATTCGGTCAAATGGCGGCTCGAAGCGTGCGGCTCGGCGCGGTATACATGACCCGTCTCGTAGACTCGTTCCAGTCCAGCGACCCCGTGCTCCTTATAGAACTGTGGGCTTTGGGCAAGATAGGCCACGCGATCGAAGTATTGAATCTCGAAGAGATTGCTGCCACCTTCGGTACCGCCGGAAACGATCTTCGACGTTACGATTTCGGTGAAGCGCCGCCGGTTCAGTGCATCCCGAAAACAGCTCAGCAATGCTGCCTGGATGCGGAAAACGTCGCCGACCGCTTCTGTGCGCAGAGCCAACGGCCGGAACTGCAGCAGAGTATCCAGTCCAATTGCTTCCACATCGTCGGCGGATTGAAACGGCAGCGTGTTCCCGGCCCGGTTCAAAACCTGAACCTCTCGGACATGGATTTCGAAGCCAGCCTTTGAGCGCGAATCCTCGCGGACAATTCCCCGGATCTCGACTACATCCTCGACCTTCAATCGATGATTCTGCAACGTCTCGGTTGCCGCAACGCATTGTGCCGTGCCGCTGCAGTCTCGCAGGACGATGAAAGACGTTTTGCCCAGGACTCGAAGCCGGTACACCCAGCCCCGAAGCAGAACTTCGCCTGGGCTGGGTGCGGAAATATCCTCGATAAAGGTACGGTGAGCCGCGTTGGTTCCCATGCGAATCCTGCCAGGCAGAGATTGCTGGAACCACAGAGTGGCGGTGCCATCCAGCTTCCGGCTTTGCGCCGGCGCTCAATTCAAGCCGTTTCGTCGCTCTCACGTTTTTCCCTACTTGGGCCTGCTCCTTCGAGCTTCCGTTTCAGGAAAACCTCTCTGAGGGGTCTGTCCTCATCACCGAGTGAATCGATGGTCTCATTCTGTGAAAGCAAAATCAAGGCATCTACTTCAGCGCGGGCTCGACCTTCTGAATAATGGCGCGATAGACGGAGTGAATCGCACCGGACGCTTCGATTTTGCGGGCATTTTCCTGATGTTTGGGGTGCGCGGCAAGCTTGGCGCGATACAACTCATATTCGGCCATGGTCCCAACATCAATCGTGGCGAACGCCTCGCTGGTGACGCCGGCGAACTCGGTAGGAGCGTAGTAGCCGGTGATACGGCCGCCACTCTCGGTGATGGGAGCGAACTCCGCTTGCGCGTAGGCGCGCCAGTCGGCGAGCTTGTTGGGGTCGATAGTGTAGCAAAGGAATAATGTGTACACAACAATCTCCTGGGACCATTGGACGCCCAGGGCTCAAGAAAAACTTCGGTACAGGCCGAAGGGTTGGCGAAAAAGAATCCGCATACTGTATGCATGAGTGACGCAATTGCAAACGCGGCCAGGCTACTTGCAGAGCCTGCCCGGGCAGCCATGCTGCTCAAGCTGATGGGTGGTCGCGCCGTGCCTGCGGGAGAACTGGCTTTGGCCGCCCATATCAGCCCGCAAACGGCAAGCGAACATCTCGCGCAGCTAACCGAAGCCGGTTTCGTCGCGGCGCAGCGGCGAGGCCGGCATCGCTACTACGAGCTTGCGAATGACAAAGTCGCATACGCCGTGGAATCGCTGCTGGTGTTGTCTCCTGCGCCCGGCTTAGGGTCTTCTGACACGACATTTGGACCTGCACTTGGAAGCCTGCAACATGCGCGCAGATGTTATTCGCATCTTGCGGGGTGGCTGGGGGTAACGATTGCGGATGCGCTGCAGCGTGAAGGTTATTTGAGCGTGGCGACGGGAAGAGCGTTCTCCGTGACACACTCCGGGCGTGCATGGTTCGAGCAACACGGGATTGCCGTGCCGAGCGCACCGGGAGTGGCAGACCTAAAGTTCGCGCGTCAATGTCCGGACTGGACAGAGCGCCGGCCCCATCTTGCCGGCACTCTGGGCGTGACCATGTACAAGCGCTTCTCGGAACTTGGTTGGATTGCACCATCGCGTACGTCCCGGGCGGTCCGAGTCACTCTGCGAGGCCGTGAAGCATTCTCAAAATATCTGCGCATCGTAGTTGGATGAACGATCCACAACATCCTGCACGGGCCTCTCGCCATGTGGCCCACGTTCCATTCGAATAGAGACAGCTGATCCGGGCTTCAGAGTCTGCGGGAGAACTCGGTCTAAAGGAAGGGCACGGCTTCAGCCGTGCCGAAAAATGACACTCTCATACTCGGCTTTAGCCGCTGGGGTACGGTTTTTCCATCCTCTGAATTCTCTTATGCGGCGACAAAAAAAGATGCCCTCAGGGGCTAAAGAGCGTGTGTGAGAACTCGGTCCTGGAAGGGCACGGGTTCAGCCGTGCCGTAAATGACATTGCCATACCCGGCTTTAGCCGCTGAGGTATAGTGTCCGGTTAGATGTCGAACAAAATCAGCTGATTAGCGTGGCAGTGCAGGTCGGAATGGGAGATGGTTTGTTGCAAGGCGCATGAAATCTGTGTTTTTTCAAAGACGGAGACCGAGAGAATCTGTAGACAAGTGTAGAGCGAGGCGTCGAGTTGGAGTTCCTTCTTGATGATGGCGATCAGGACATACGTGGCGATGGCACACCAAATCTGCGTTTTGACGGCATTCTCGGTGGTGGCAAGGAATCGTTTGATCCGCAGGTGCTGCTTGATCCACTTGAAAAATAACTCCACCTGCCAACGGCTTTTGTAGAGCGCGGCGATGGTATGGGCCGGCAAGGCGGTATTGTTGGTCAAGAAGATCAGAGTTTTGCCGGTGTCAAGATCCCTGAAGCGAATGCGGCGCAGGTGCTCTGGATATTTTCTACTCGAGCGGCGACCGTTCAGCATGACGCGCTGATCGCAAATCACCCCACGGTTGCGCTCTGTGGCGCTGGAGTATACGCGGCGTGTATCCATCACAGACCTGGCACGGGTAACGAAGAAGGCCCCGGCCTGATGCATCGCGAACAAACGCCCAAAGTCCAGGTAACCCCGATCCATCACATAGAAACTGCCGCTCTCTATGGGCAGAAAATCCAACACGTAGACGTCGTTCAGCATGCCATCGCTGATGTAAAGAACGGCAGGAATGGCACCGCGCAGGTCCAGCAGCGTGTGAAGCTTGACAGCCGCCCGCGTGGCATGAACTGGCGCCCAATCGAATAGGCTCAGACAGAGCTCGACGGTGGTTGAATCCAGAGCGTAGACAGTAGCGTCGATGCCCAGCACCGACTCATCGGCATACAGTGCGCGAGCGCGGCTGATCAGTCCCAGTGCCAAGGCCTGATAAATACGCCAGTCGCGTGCGTTCAATGCATCGGCCAACGTAGATCGAGCAGGGGGTTGGGCCAACCCCATGTGAAACAGCTTGCTCTGATTGGCCGCCAGGCAAGCCTCAATGTCACGCAGCGACTCACGCCAGGTGAGTTGGGAAAAGGCTAGTACACGAAATAAATCAGCACAGCTTAGCGTCCGTATTCCACTATCGCCTTGATGCTTCGCAACTATGCGTCCGAAGCTCTTCCACGGCACAAACGTTTTTTCTATCCTCCAAATTCTCTTGTGCGCTGATAAAAGATGCCCTCAGGGGCTTCTATGAGACGGCTGTGGAAATCAAGGGTGTTCTCCTGGTTTTTTTATTGGTAGGGCTTTTTGTTTTTGCAGTTGCCGACGATGTCCTGAAGGAAGATTCATCTCGGACTTCTATACGCACTCGAGTAGAGTCGGGAAGGACTCGGTGCTTGATGGTGTGCGATGTTGATGAATTGGGGCTGCTATCTAAAAGGCGGCCTTCGACGGCCAGGCCCTGAGGCGCAGTCACCCGAGCTCGAGATGGATTCGTCTGCAACAAGATCTGTTCCGCTTTCCTACGCTACTGTTTGGATTAAAAGGTTAGGCGGTGGCTAGTTGAGCCACTGTCTGAGGAAACGGTTCAAACTTCTTGTGATTACGCCACATACTGAGCAAGACCACGGCCAGCTTTCGGGCCACGGCAACGACGGCGCGTTTTTTGCCCCGTTTGCCACCGCTGGCAGCCAGCTTGAGCCCCCAGCGGCGCAGTTCTGAGTCTGCGCCCAGGCGTCTTAAGATGTACTGGGCCGACTGCACTAATAAACTGCGCAGGTAAATGTTGCCGGTCCTGGTAATGCCGCGTTGCGGGTTGGAGTCGCCCGACTGTTGCTGCGCCGGTCTGAGGCCGAGAAAGGCGCCAGCCTGGCGGTTCGTTTCCATCGCCTGCGGATTATCCAGCGTCAACACATAGCAGGCCGCCACCACCGGACCCACTCCCGGAGCGGTGCGCAAAAGGGTAATCTCCGGATACTTCTTCTCCAGCTGGTCGATCTGCGTGTCCATCGCGGCGATCGTTTGATTCATCTGGGTGATCTGTTTCAGCAGCGGTGTGCAGGCTGCTTTCAGCGCCGGCGGTACCGCCGCCGGCGCCTTCTGTGGGAACGCTTCGGAGCTGCATTTGGGCAGCCGTTGGCCGGCGCTCTTAACCAGCCCGCGTGCGGAATTAATCAGCATCGTCCGGGCGCGCACTAACACACTTCGGGTGTGGATCAGGTTCAGGTCCTGCTGGCGCTCCGGGCTGCGATGCTCGATCGGATGCAGCAGCTTGGGGTCGAAGGCCGCCATCCGTGCTAACTGCTCGGCATCGTTGCGATCATTCTTGCTTTCGCTTTTGGTCAAGGTGGGGATCTTGCGCGGGTTGGCTACGATCACCTGGTGTCCATAGCTTTTCAACAACCGGCTTACCCACGGAGAGTGAGTGCCCGCTTCCAGCGCAATCCGCATCCGTGGCTCGCCGGCGAAATGCTTCTCCATGGCCGCTCGCGTGGTCTGTATCCGCCCCGTTTCCACTTCTTCTCCTGTAATGGTCAACATGCAGTAATGGCTATGCCGGTCGCCCAAATCCAATCCCACTACACGCGTCGGCTTGTTTTCCGCTACTGTTGCATCCTGCTGCTTTTTGCTAATCTTCTTCATGGCTGGTCTCCTTTTGCACCCCTGAGTGCGTATCGAAAGCTTAGCTTCCGACGAGGCCAGCCGTCTCATCCCATCTAAAAGCCCGGAAGCTCTCAACGAATTTACGGCACGGCTGAACCCGTGCCCTTCCAGGACCGAGTTCTCACACACGCTCTAAAGCCCGACGTATTCTCAATCGTTTGTGGCCCCGACTAAAGTCGTGCCCTGATACAAAACAGAGCTTTTCCGGAAGCCGTAACCACGTCTTCTAAGACAAGATCAGTTCTCACGCAGACTCTTTACCGCCTGAGGGCTGCGAACCTGGGATCAACGAAGCCCACCACAACCAAAACATTCGGATGGGAGACTTTTCACTTCGGGCTTTGAGCCTGATACCCCTGCCACACATACTCGAGCGCTTCCGGTAGAGTCTGCATCCTCACTGCGCGATCCACGTGTCCCGCATTCTCTGCAAACACAAACTGGTAGTGATATCCCTTTGCTGCCAGTACCTTCGCCATGCGCTCGTTGGCCTCGACCCAGTCGTGCATGTTGTCGCGCATCACGTTGGGATTGTAGAGATCCCTGTCGCCGACCTCCATCCAGATCCGGATCGGCTTGCGTGGGCTTTCCGGAATCAAGTGCTCGTGGAACTCCCAGGCTCCATGCGGACTCTTCGGATCGGACGGCCACTGCTGGTTCACATACGTCCCCGAGTAGGTAAGGACGCGATGGTACAGTTCCGGGTGATACCACGCCATGATCAGCGCGCACGACCCACCTGAACTGCCGCCCATGGTCGCACGCCCATTGGCATCGTGCGTCAACTTCACGTGCGCCTTCTCTTCGACGAGCGGCAGCACCTCGTGCTCGACAAATTCTGCATAGCGGCCCGACATTGTGTCGTATTCAAGTCCGCGCTGGCTCCCCTGCGCATCTCCGCTGCCGTTCCCAATCGAGATGGCGATCATGACCGGCAGCTTGTGTTGGGGAATCAGGCCATCCAGCGCGGTGAAAAGCATTCGATCAGGCCCGTCCGCGCCCACGATGAACGGGGCCGCGCTGCCCGGAACATAATCCTTCGGCACATACACAGCAATCTTGCGCGTATACGAAGCGGGATGACTCGTCGTAACTACGAGCTTTGCCGGGTCATTTGGGTCAGGCGTGCCGAACGTCCCCTTGTCGCGCGCGATACCGGGGTAGTACTTGCTGTCGGCCGAATCCATCGTGAATTCAACCACGGCGCCATGCGTCAACTCCGGCGCCGTCATTTCCGGTGCCGGGGTGTGCGTCGGCCCCATGATGAAGTCTCCATCCGAATCGGCCGGGGGCACTATTCCGTCGGGCAGCTCTTTGGCATTCACATACCCTGGGGCATGCGGATCGCGGGGCGGCGGCGAGCCGTCGGCGGGGCAGGCCGGGCTGTCTGTCCGACCCAACCCAGGGCAACCGACCCGCTCAGAATCCCCAATCCTAGAAATCGCATTTTCCAAGTCATCTGTTTTTGCACCTGCCGTTCTTATCGCCAGTCATCCATCACGTAGGCACCGGGCCGATTGAATCCTTCCGCATGCGGACGCTGCATAGCGACGCCCTGGAGGGCCACTCGATATCCGTGGGACCGCATTCGCCGAAACGCATCTTCGCGAGCCAGATTCACGCCGGCTTCTACGGTTGCTCCTCGCGAGAACGCAAACCTCTCGCAGGCATCAAGCAGAGTGTCGAAACGCGTCCCTGCCCCGGCGCCCCCGCGGGCGGCACCGAACTTGACGTAGCATGTCTTCTCACCGCCTTCAGATCCAGGTCCGATCAGGCAAATCGCAAAGCCATCGAGAACACGGCGTGAGCGATTCAGAACCACATCGCCTGTGCGCTGCGCGAGTGCGGCTCGCATTTCATCGGAGAGATCAAGCCCCTTGTTGATTTCACCGGTCAGTCTCTTGCAGGCAGCGATGGCCTGCTCGCGTTCCCGCTTTTTGAAGGACGATAGCAACACCGGCTCATTGGAAGAATTGGCCTGTGGTGTCTTGTTGGCGTCTGGAAAGCGCACCATGATCGCGGTGAGGTACTGCGGCCAGTACCCGAGCTTCTGATAGAGGCCCACATGCTTGGGGCTTTGTGCGAACGTGAATATCCCGGTGTGCTGCATACTCCACCGATCGAAGATCGCCATCGTGGCTTCGAGTAATTGCTGTGCCACTCCGCGGTCCCAGAATTCGGGCAACACCGTCAAGGGTCCGAAGAACCCGAATGATCCCCAGCGCGTGACCACATTTGTTCCGATCAATCGGCCATTATCGCGTGCCGCCAACACCTTCACGTGGGTCGAGTGAAAGCGCGGCGCGATCAGGTTGCGATCGCCCATAAACTCAAGCGGATCGGGCATTCCCAGGAACGTCCCGAAGGCCAGCCGAGCGATACGGTGCGCTTCTTCGAGTTCAGTCGGTTTGAGCAGGCTGACCTTGATGGCGTGCTTCGTCGACATTGCTTTACGTCTCCCCGTCGGGAAAGCGACCCAGCCGAGTCTAGAACGCTTAAGAGCAAAAGGGAATAGCTGTATCGCGACAAGTTCGAGGATTTGCCAAGTGGGGTTGCGGATTCTTGTTTCTTTGGACCGGAAACTTGATCCGGTGGGTCCTCGTCCATTCAACGAAAGGCGATAATCTTCCGACAATCTCGTGACAACTATCCATCGCCATTAATTAAGACTGAAAACGCTACTATCGGGAGAGCGAAACAGTGCTGCGGCCGCCTATGGAACGACCGTCTACGCAAAAGGTTTCGCCCGTCGAAATCCTTCTGGTCTGCTGCTCTGTACTATCCCTGGTGATTGCTTGCGTCGTTTGCTCGCTCCATAAGCAGGCCTGGACGGACGAAGTATTCACCTGGAGGGAGCTGAGCGATCCATCGCTGTGGCACCTCTACTACGCCGTCCAACATGGCGCGGATGGCGGAATGCCCCTTTTCTATACGACAGCGTGGCTTTGGGCAAAGGCTTTTGGCACCGGCGTTCTGACCCTGCGTATGTACTCCTGCGTGGCGGTGTGCGCAGCGTTGCTGGTCACGTGGAGAACCCTGCGCCGGTTTTATGGAACATGGGCAACCGCATTTGGCGTCCTCATCTTTTGGGGCACTTCGGGGTTGGTGCTCGATGAAAATGCTGAAGCGCGCTTCTATGGGCTCTTCCTGCTTACCGTAGCAATTGCCCTCAACATCTACACCCGGCTCATCCTGCAGCCGGCGCCGAAACTCCGGCTGCTGTTTTTATTCCTGTTCTCCCAGGCGGCTTTGGTACTCTCTCACGTCCTGGGCATCCTTTATAGCGGGTTAATCCTGCTCGGACTGATTCTGTCGGACGCAGCGGCACGCCGCTTCCGGCCTCGCGTGTATCTCTTCCACGCTGCCGGCTGGCTCGCGCTTCTCGCCTGGCTGCCTTCGATCCGGGCTTCCATGGCGGTGGGCAAGCCCCACGGGTGGATCGGGAAACCCGAACTCAAGTACCTGTTTCCTGCGTACCTTTTTGCTCCCTTCGAGCAATGGTTCCTGCTCCTGGAGCGCCACTCCGGGGATGCACGCTGGAAGATGCTTCACCATGTAGTCGAGTTCTCCATGCTTATGGCGCTCGCCGTCATCTTGTTGCTGGGGCTACGAAAGCTTCTGGCAGCGGAACAGCGAATCAGTCCCGATCCAAGAAGTCCCGATCAAGGAAGTGCTCTGCTGCTGGCCGGGTACCTGCTACTGTCAGCGCCACTGATATTATTTGTGCTCTCGTACCTGGTTACACCAATATTTCTTGCGAGGTATATGCTGCCTTCCGGTATTGGCTTGGCGATCGTTTTAGCCGATTTTGCCGATGCCCGCGGATCCGACAGTCCGAACCGCCGCTCGCGGCTGGTGTGGGCAGGGGTGGCGGCGTATCTAGCGATTCTGCCGATGCTGTCGTCGTGGGTTATGCCGCCGCTTCGATCAAGTTGGCAATTTCTCGACGTGCAACGGCTGGACCATGCAGTCCCTGCAAACGTCGCAGTCGTCACAGATTGGGCGGACGATTTTGCCAAGCTCATGCGCTACCCACATAACCCGCATTCACACTACTATTTCCTGCTTGACTGGCCCGCGGCCCTGGCGGGACCTAAGCCGGCCGTGACTTCCTACCACCTGTTGTCTTTCAATCGCGATGTTGGCTACTATTCCCAAAGCATCCAGGACAGTGACGCATTTCTTTGTTCTCACACTGATTTTCTTGTGCTGGACACTCATCTCATCGGGCAGGATGCCGACGGGGCTACATGGTTTGACCTAAGAGTCAGGGAAGCGCCACAGTTTGCCTGGAGATCACTCGATTCTTTCGATGCTCCCTATTTTCCTGAGGTAAAGCGGGAACTGATCTCGGTGCACCGCAGAGAACCGTTGGCCTTTTGTAATCATCCCTAGCTACCTATCAGATGCGATTCAGCCGTTCCGCCGCGCCGTCCACCAGGGATTGCAAGAGTTCCGTGATTCCAGGGCAATGCGCCAGGTTGGCACTCTGTCCGGCCCACAGTGCGAGCAGGTCAGGTCTGTCAGCTTTTTGCGCGGGGAGCGCCAGGCCGCGCATAAGACCCCTCTGCAACGGATACGGCAGTATCGCCGTGCCCGGCTTATTCAGCATTTGTAATAGTTCATTGTTTATTCCGCGCGCGAGTCTGCCTGTAAAACCTTGCGTGAGCGCGGTCTGTCCGGCATGGCCGCTGCGAATGGCCTCGCGATGCAGGGGGTGCGCACCAGATTCCTCGCAGGCGAGGAAGACCGTGCCCATCTGTACCCCTTCCGCTCCAAGCATGAACGATGCAGCAATGCCTCGAGCATCGGCTATTCCGCCGGCGGCCACCACCGGAACCTTTACCGCGTCTACTGTTTGCGGCACAAGGGAAAAGGTTCCTGTCAGTGAGTCTTGTGCCGATCTCAAGAAGGACCCGCGGTGTCCGCCCGCCTCAAAGCCTGAAGCAATTACCACGTCGACTCCAGCCTGCTCCAGCGCTGTGGCTTCGTCCGGTGTGGTAGCCGTTCCCAGTGTAACGATCCCTTTCTTCCTAGCCTCGTCTAAAATCTCTTTCGGTGGAATACCGAAGATAAAAGAGAAAGCCGGAACATTCGCATCGAGAAGCACGCCCGCCTGATCCTCAAACCGGATGGGCTTGTACGGTGCAAATACCGGTTGAGCGCCGCCGAGTGCCTCAATGTGTGGCGAGAGATGCGAGAGCGCACGGCCGAATGCCGCAGCATCCGAGGTGCCGGCTCCCGCATCTTCCATCGATACCCACAAGTTCATCGCAAATGGCTTCGCCGTCAGCGAACGAATCTCGGCAATCACGTCTGCAATCGCATTCGGTTCAAGACTGTGTGCGCCGAAGGATCCGAGTCCTCCGAAATTCGATACGGCGGCGGTAAGTCTCTGCGATGAAAGACCACCGAGCGGTCCCTGGATGATCGGGTACTCGATCCCCAGGGCTTCTGAAACGCGGGTCTGATTCCACGCTTTCGCCATCTCCGAACTCACCATTTGCCTGAGTGCGCACCACCGTCCACGTGCAGCACCTCTCCCGTCACGTGACGGGCCTCTGTGAGGTAGACCACTGCGTCCACAATGTCGCTCACGTCTGAGATCGTACCCATCGGTGAGAGCGACTTCAAAAAGTCTTTGGGATTGTTCTTGTGAAGGGGAGTATCCACGCTGCCAGGAGCGACGGTGTTGAAACGGATGTGTTGCTTCGCATACTCGCTCGCCAGACTCCGCGTAACCGCTTCCAGACCACCCTTAGTGATCATCGGCACTGAAACGGAAACGCCGGCGATTGGGTTCACTACCAGCGAGCTGGTGATGCCGACCACACTGCCACCAGATTTTTGCGCCAGCATCTGCTTTACGGCCCCCTGCGTCACGTAGAGGAAACCTTCCAGGTTTGTGGTTGAAAGCGCCTTGAAGTCCTCGGCCGTGTAGTCGGTGAAGGCTTTGGCGAAGAAAATGCCTGCGTTGTTCACCAGCGCGTCAATCGATCCAAACTTGCTGATCGCTGTTTCTACCACCTTGGCGGCTACGGCGCTGTCAGCGATACTGCCGTCCACCAAAGTGAGTTGGCCGGATTCGGTAAACGCACCGGACTTCGTGATGTTACGTGAGTTGGCTACGACGTTGTAGCCGCGATTGAGAAACGCCTGCACCACACCCGCCCCAATGCCTTGCGATGCCCCGGTTACGATGACTGTTTTCTGTTTGCTTCCCATGTCAACCTCCTTACGGCTTTCACTATGTCCATAAGAGTCGCGGCGGGGTGATAGTGATTCGTCGTATATTCCGATCAGATGATAGAAAACACCTATCGTTATCGATTATGGTAACGTGTCTTCTGTCGAATCGCGGGCAGTCCTTCGTCCAACAGTTCGAGAAACGATTTGAGGGCAATCGAAGGTTCCTTCTTCTGCCATGCAGCGACAAAGTCAACGCGAACGTCGTCGGGCTGCAGGCGGAAGAAGGAGACGTTGTCCGCGCGCAAATTACGAGCCGATGCATATGATAGGCGCTCCCTATCAATGGATTAGACCACGTCGCCTAATCTGCGGAAGTGCTGACCCGATGAGTTGAGGGCTCGATCTGAACGGAGCCTCAAGGCCATTCTCACCAGGTCGGCAAAAGATTCGGCCTTCATTTTTTGCATTACGTGGCCGCGATGGGCCTTCACCGTTATCTCGCTGATGCCGAGCTCCACGCCAACCTGTTTGTTCGACAGGCCAGAGACCACCAGGGTCATGACTTGCCGCTCGCGGTGGCTGAGTCGTCCATAGGAGTTACAGAGTGCGCGTATCTCTGCATCGCGGCTAAGAGCAGCGCAACTCCGTTTAAGAGAGTGCCGAATCGCCCCCAAAAGAATGTCGTCGTCGAATGGTTTAAGCAGGAATTCGACAGCCCCAGCCTTCATAGCTTGTACCGACGTGTACACATCGGGCTCATCCGTGATGAATATGATCGGCGTGTTCGGACGTTCGACGGCAACACGCTTTTGCAGCTCTAAACCATTGAGGTCTGGAAGAAAAACGTTGAGCACCAGGCAGCTTGGAACAGAGGGCCGCGGCCTCAAGAGAAATTCATGAGCGGAGGCAAAGGTTTCCGGCTGCCAGCCACCACAGTGAATGATCGATTCAAGCGATTCGCGGACAGAGATATCGTCGTCGACTACGAAGACGATCGGCTCTGCGTTTGGTATGGCTAAGGGCCCCAGTTCATAGCTGATCACGCGCGCTAAGCTCATGGCGATATACTCCCTTGGCTAATCTGAAGCAATACTCTGTTTGAGCGAACGTCTTCCTTTCGCGAGGGACCGCAGGCGTGTTGCAAGTGAAACCATCAATGTATCTTCGTTCAGGACTCCGACGTCACGTGGTTACTGCCGTCCCGTGCCACTAAGGCTAAACGGACGGCTTGGAGCAGCTCCTCGTCGTTAAAAGGCTTAGCCAAGAATGCGACTGCACCGGCTTGGATCGCTTGCCGGCGCGCATCTCGATTCTCGTATGCGGTAATGAAAATAATAGGAATGACGCGGCCTGCTGCAGCCAGCTCGCTCTGCAGCTCGAGGCCGTTCATACCCGGCATCTGAACGTCAACCAGCAGACATGAAGTATCGTGCAATTGGACGGACTTCAAGAAACTTTCGGCGGATTCAAAGGCAGCCGCTCGAAAGCCGAAAGACTCGATGAGAAATGTCGTGGTCCTGCGGATGGACTCATCGTCGTCGACTACCGAAATTAGATTCTTTGTCACCCTTCAACTCCGCCTGAGAACAAAGCTATTCCCAGGCGGACAAAGAAACTATTGGATGTTGGGATATCCAATGTCTCAAAAGGACTACGAGAATAAACTTTTGTTTATCGGATACTCCCTGAGGGGCCCTTCAGCTTCTCGATCATTCTCACCAGGTCGACAAGAGATTCCGCGTGCATCTTTTCCAATGCCCGGCTGCGCTGCACCTTCACCGTACTCTCCGCGGTTCCAAGCTGGTCCGCAATCTGCTTATTGAGCATGCCCGAGACAACCATGGAAATCACTTCCCGCTCGCGCGAAGTCAATGAGTCGAAGCGCCGTTGCAGGGTCATCACTTCTTTTTCCTGTTCACGCCGGGCACGATCTCGCTCCAGTGCGATACCAACCGCATCCAACAGGTCCTGATCACGGAATGGCTTGGTCAGGAATTCGACCGCCCCAGCCTTCATGGCGCGAACACTCATCGGAATGTCGCCATGGCCGGTGAGAAAGACGATCGGAATGCTGATTTTCCTTGCCGCCAGCTCGCGTTGAAAATCGAGTCCGCTCAATCCAGGCAGCCTGACGTCCAGCACCAGGCAGCTGGGCGCATCCGGCGGATTCTTACCCAGGAACTTATCCGCGGCGTCAAAACTTTCAACGTGCAGACCCACGGTGCTTAGGAGGAACTTCAGTGAAGACCGCACCGACGGATCATCGTCGACGACGAAAACAACCGGAGCACCCGTCATGCGGGACCCACCTCGGTTGCCGGCAGCGTGAACGAAAATACCGCACCGTGGGGAGAATTGGGCGCAGCCCAGAGTCGTCCGCCATGACTTTCAACTAGTGAGCGACTGATCGACAAACCCATTCCCATGCCTTTCGCTTTCGTTGTAACAAAGGGAGTGAAAACGTGGTCCACCTCTAAATCAAAGCCAGTGCCGGAGTCACTGACCGTAACCAGTACGTCCCCGGATTCGTCGATCCGGGATTGCACCTGGAGTAAACGAGGCCGATCGGTCACCGCGGTTAAGGCTTCGATGCTGTTCATGATCAAATTTAGCAGCACCTGCTGCAGCTGAACGCGATCAGCCAGCACAAAGGGGAGATCCATTGCCAATTGGATGTCAGGCAGGACTTGATTTTCATAAAGCTCACGGTCAGCCAGAACCAGCACCTCCTGAATCACTTCATTGATATCGAACGGAGTTTTTTCAGACGGTTCTTTCTTGATGAATGCACGAATCCGGGCTAAAACGGCGCTCGCGCGAGTACCATCGGCAACGATTCCTTCCAGAGCGCGATGCAGAACCTCAGACTCGAGATTACGGTTGGCGAGCAGTCTCAGGCATGCGCTGGCGTTATTGATGACCGCGGTCAAGGGTTGATTGACCTCATGCGCGATCGACGCCGCCAGCTCGCCCATGGTTGTGAGCCGGGAAACCCGTACCAGCTCCGCTTGCGTCATCTGCAGGTCACGCTCGCTCGTGCGAAGCTGATCTTCGGCCTGCTTTCTTTCGCTGATATCGCGGATGAAGCCGGTAAATACTCTATGCCCACCGCTCGTTAGTTCTCCAAACGAAACTTCCACCGGGAACTCCCGGCCATCCTTGCGTTGAGCGGTAAGTTCGATGCCTTGCCAGTTGAGATGCCGCTTTCCTGTAGCCAAATATCGGTTGAACCCGTTTTCATGCAGGTTCCGCATCATTTCCGGCATGAGCATGGTCAAAGGCTTACCGGCGATCTCGACCGGGTCATAGCCAAAGATCCGCTTCGTGGCAGGATTAGCAAGCAGGATAGCGCCGTTTTCATCCATGCTGACGACTGCGTCGTTGGCCGCTTCCACAATCACGCGATGCTTTTCTTCGCTGTTTCTCAGATCTTCCTCGGCGTGCTTGCGGTCGGCAATTTCCTTTCGCAGCTCTTCGTTGGCCGCGGCAAGTTCCGTCGTTCGTTGCGCGACGCGTCCATCGAGTTCTCTCGCGACCTGCTTCTGTTCGCTCCGGAGCCGTGCCTCCTGCAACCCGATGGATGCCTGATTCGCCGCTACGCTCAGAATAAGTTTCTCGGTTTGTTGCGGAAAATCCGCTCGCTCCGACCCGGCTACGATTACGCCAATTTCGCCCTGCAACCCAAGTCCCAGGGGCACAATCGAAATGTCCCGGTCGCCTAAAGGGCTTCGCATGAGCGGGGGCCATTCCTGGGGGTCGGGCCCCAGGCAGGATTCAAGTACTCTGCCCATCTCGTGCGGCTGGAATATGTGCTTTTCCGATTGAGCGAACCTAACCATCTCGATTCGCGCCCGGCTGCCCGTCTCCTTCAACCGCACATACACAAGGTCGAGCTGAAGCATGCGCAGCAGCGCGTCGAGCAAGGTATGAACAATCTGGGATGGCTCACCGCCGCTCCACATGGCGGGAAGAGCGAGGACGCTGATCAGATCGCTAACGCAGCGCCGAAGGTGCTTGATTTCCTCGGCAGGGTCTCGGGTTTGCACATCCATATCTCAGGCTGTTGCGGGCGAACTAGTCCGGCCGGCTCGCCGTTGGCGAAATTCTCGCAGGAACTCATCCGGCGACACAAAGAAAGGGTTTTGTTGAAGGATGCCGCCGATGATAACCATGGGATGGGTGCGCATGATGTCAATCACGGCGTCACCCCCAAAACGACCGAGATGATAAGTGCAGATGACCGCGTCGTCGTGCTGGAGCCACACATCGTTGACACGCGACTCGAACTCAATCACGTCATCGACATGAGATCGATCTTCAACCGCCCAATCCATACGGCAACAAATGCGGCTCAGAGGAAATTCTCCCTTGGCGTTTCCGCTGGCCAGTTGCTCAAACACCTTCAGCATCCGATCCTGATCGAATCGCCCATCTGGAAGGTAGACTTCGGTGTTGGTGCGAAGCTCGAGCTGCCCGCTCTGCTGCGCAACCGCCGGGTCGATGCCTGCGGCGGTCAAGCGTTGTAGATGGTCCTGACGTTGCTCCGGGTTGAGGACGTGAACGGCTTTGTCACCAGATTTCAACCCGTCCTTAATGAACGGTAGCAGGATGCGATATTCTTCCTCGTCGTTATTGAAAAACGCACAGACGTGACGCGTTTCGCCCAGCTGGGAACCGGCAAGGGAAATCGGTGCTAAGGCGCTCTTCAAGGCCTTTCCTCCTGATATGAACATCGTATAACGCTGCCGAGCACCTGAAGGGATGTGGGAACCCGGTGGAATGCGAAAAGGAGTGGGAAGCCAGGGATCGTGCGATGTGATTGTACCCCAAAACTAGCGCAGGCTACATCTGGCCTGGAAGGATCAGCGATCTCTCGTGGTGCAGGGAAGGCAGAGTGTTAAGTGTCAATGGACGCCCAGGTCTCGCTTTGAGACCTGGGTGTCTCCACGCCCGCAGCGCGTGAATTGCGGGCGGCGACTCGAGTTACTTCTTCTCCAGGATTGTGCCGGCAACCTGTGCTGATACGAACTGACGCACCATGGCTGCGATCTCGTCTGGCTTTGTATCCAGCGCGAAATGGCCTGCGTCGAGGACACATACTTCCGCCTTTGGGACATCCCGGCGATAGCGCTCTGGCTCACCTGGATCGAATGACAGATCGTGCTTGCCCCAAATGACAAGGAGCGGCGGCTGAGTCTTCTGCATCCACGCCTGCCACTTTGGATAAGCAGCGACGTTCGTGCGGTAGTCATAGAAGAGATCGCTTTGAATCTGTGCCTGGCCGGGTGCATTGAGAAATGCGTACTCATCGGCCCAGAGATCCGGGTCGTAGAGTTCAATGTTGGGATCGTCTCCGACATGCCGTGTCCTTGTGGTTGCCAGAGAGAGGAGGTTTGTGCGCAGAGCTTCTTCGTGCGCGGGCCGGTCCGCCCAGAATGCACGCCGTGTTGCCCAGTTTGCGCCAAGGCCTTCGTCGTGAGCGACCGCGTCCTGCACGATGAGAGCCTGCACTCGCTCGGGATGTGCCAACGCCATGCGAAAACCCACCGGCCCACCGTAGTCCTGCATATAAAGCGTGTAGTGCGACAAGCCCAGCGCTTGCGTAAAGTCATTCATCACGGAAGCGATATGGTCGAAGGTGTAATCGAATTGCTTCGGGTCGGGCCAGTCGCTATGTCCGTAGCCGGGATAATCAGGAGCAACCAGATGGTAGTTGTCTGCAAGCCTTGTCAGCAGCGGCTGAAACATTCGCGACGACGAAGGAAGGCCGTGCAGTAGGAGGATCACGGGAGCGTCACTGCGCCCCGCCTCTCTGTAGAAGATAGAAAGCCCGTCGACTTTCACTGTGCGATAAAAGACCTCTTGTTTCATTGGCTTTTCCTTGTTCTGTGCGTTAAGACCTATGCTTGTGGCGAGTGCGACTGCCAGGGTCGTGAAGGTTTGAAGAACTGAATTCGTCATATCTTACCTATCCCGGAAAAGCTTCAGAGCAGCCTGAGACCGCAGTCTCGACCCTGGGCCCATAGCAGGCGCTCGTCGGCGAACCCAACCGTGTCCGTGCCCGATAAAGCCTCGACTTGACGGCAGCCTCAGAGATGTTCAGCCTGGAGGCGAGTTCTTTCACGGAGCAGTCCTCGGTCATGCGCACTTGAACGGCCTTCTTCAGGTTCGTAGGAAGTTTATGGACCGCCTGCATAAGTCTTGCGCATCTCTGAGACTGGTCATAGATTTGCTCAGGATCTGGAGCCAGGTCGATGACCTCCCTGGGAGGCGCCTCGTCTTCCCGTTGAAACATTGGATCGTGTTGGGTTTCCGGGCGGCGGCGGCGCTTGCGCAGGATGCACAATGCAGAGTTAATGGCAATGCGAGTCACCCAGGAATAAAAGCTCGACCGGCCTTCAAAGCTCTCAAGAGAGAGAAATGCGCGAAAGAAGGAATCCTGCAGCGCGTCCTCGGCGTCTTGCCTATTCTTTGTAATGTTGAAAACAGTTCTGTAGACGCGCGGCGAGTAAAGATTCCAGAGTTCATTGAACGCTAACCGGCAACCTGAACGGGCAGCAAGCACGAGGTGCTGATCGCTTAGCGAGGTAGTGTAACCACCGGTTACACGAACGTCGTTGCCGGATGGCAAAGGGATCGCCATCCGAGAGTCGTATTCACCTGAAAGAGCCATCCTTCCCTCCAATCAAATTGAGCCGGATTCTGGAGTTTCGACCTAACGCGTGATTTGGCCCAGGTAGTATGAGAGACGATTCTCGGCATCGCCGGGTTTGTGGAAGCCGCGTTCCATCAGCGCTTTGATCCTGGCTTGCGCAGCGGGTCGCCCGAGCGAAGCGATGCACGCATCCCACCCGGCTGCGAGCTCGACGTCCGGCGGGAGGCTGGTGTTGACGAGCCGCTTGGTGTTGGCGATCGCCCATTTGTCAAACCCGGCGATCCGAGTCGCGAGCGCTTCCACGAACGCATCCAGATCGGCGTCAGGCAGGGCGCGATTGACGTAGCCGTAGGCTTCGGCCTGGTCCGCCCTGAGGTCTTCCGAGCTCAAGAGGACTTCGAGGGCGCGGTTTCGCCCAATGAGTTGAGGTAGCCGGGCCATGGGGCCGCCGCCGGCGACCATTCCCACGCCCACCTCCCATTGCGAGAGGATGGCTTTTTCGCGGCTTGCGAAACTCATGTCGCAGGCAAGCGTAAGCTCGCTGCCGTTGCCGGTCGCCCGGCCGCGGATGAGGGCGATGGAGGCCACTGGCGCGCGGGTCAGTCGCACGAGAAAGTCCGGCCAGGGCGGCAAACCTGTGGGGCCGGCCGGCATTGAGGTCAGGTCATCGAGCCTGGCAAGGAAGTCGGAGTGGTTCAGGAAGTAGTCGTCGACCGCGCTGTCGAAGACCACGACCCTGACATCCTTGTCTGCTTCGAGCGTGTCGATGACTTCCTGGAACTGCTGGACCATTTCTGGTCCCATAACGTTAATTGGCGGATTGTCGATCGTGACACGCCAATAGGCGGGCGACCGCCGGGCGAGGCGAATCTGTGTGCTTTTTGCAGGTGCGATCACGGTTGTCATGGGATTCTCCGTCGTAATTGATGTAAGCCGAAATGGCAGCGGGCCATTGTCATTCATTGAGCCAGAACACAATGGGCCGCGCAATTGGACGATGGTATTGGCCATACTTTCGTATCAGCTCCAGTTCCGGTGTCAACCCGCGACGAGCACACGATACAAAGGTATGGCCGATACCAACGTCTAATTGTTGCATCCGCTGCCTTCTGCTTTGATACGGCATATCGATGCAGATTCAATCCAGATCTGCATCTCGACAAAGGAGACAAATATGAAAATCCTGATGGTGCTTACGTCGCACGACCAACTGGGAAATACCGGGCGAAAGACCGGCTTCTGGCTCGAGGAATTTGCCGCCCCCTACTTTGTTTTCCGGGACGCGGGCGTGCAACTGACGCTCGCTTCGCCCAAGGGCGGACAACCACCAGTCGACCCCAAGAGCGATGTTCCGGAGAATCAACTGCCGCGATGGCCCGATTCAAGCAGGACGAGACCGCGCAGAACGACCTGGCGCATACCGCCAAACTTGGCGATATGAGGTCCGAGGATTTCGACACGATCTTCTATGTGGGTGGCCATGGCCCAATGTGGGATCTTGCGGAAAGCGCGGATTCCATTTCTTTGATTGAGTCCTTCTACAATTCCGGCAAACCGGTGGCTTTGGTTTGTCACTCCCCCGGTGTGCTTCATCGAGTGACCTACAAGGGGGCTCCGCTTGTGAAAGGCAAACATGTGACTGGCTTCACGAATGGTGAAGAAGCAGCAGTTCAGCTGACCCATGTTGTGCCGTTTTTAGTGGAGAACGAGCTGTTACGGCTGGGAGCGATCTTCGAGAAGGTTGCTGACTGGCAGCCATTTTCTGTCGTGGACGGCCGTCTGATCACAGGCCAGAATCCTGCTTCCTCCACGCTTGCGGCACAGAACCTCATAAGCCAAAACTGCTCAATCCTGAGGACGCACTGAGCATGTTGGCCTTACACCATGGGAGCCAGGATATGCGGTTGAATATTGTGGTTGCGGCGAAAGCGATTGTCCGGATCGTAGGCCGCTTTGATGGCGCAAAGCCTGGTGTAATTCGAACCGTATGCCTCTGGAATGCGTGCCGCGTCATCCTGATCCAGGGTGTTGACGTATACCGAACCCGCCGACCAGTGCTCCATAGCGGCGTGGAACGCGCGTGTCCATTGAATGTGACGAGCGTCTTCTTCGGCGTTCTTCCACAGGCTGATCAAAGCCAGATCAAAAGGTGCTGTTCGAGCTGGGAAGGCCGTAGCATTCGGTGCCACACGAGAGGGCGCTCCATGAGAATGCTCCAGAATCGCCAGGGAATGAGGGGAGGTGCGGGATTCGGCAAACTCCACAAACGTCTCAATTGCCTCATCCGGCAACTCACGAAGGAAGCGGCTCTTCCAGTAACTGCGGAGGCCAAACGGAGCCGCTCCATCGATCATCTGCTGCATGGCGGGATAGGGCATGCTGCTCACCAGGTCGGCAATCGGAGAGCCAAACTTCCGCAGGGGCTCCAGCAGACGCTCTCCTTCAGCGAGGTCGGCTCCACACCAAGCGGGAACAAGCGCAATGACTGGATGCCCATCCGGTGTCGATAGCGCGGCGGCGTATACGATAAGCTCGTCCGGCAGCCCCGAAACCACAAAATCCCGATAGAAAGTCAGCACCTCACGCGCGTGCGCAAGCGGGTGGAGAACCATACCCGAAATCACTGTCTTGATGGGATACATGCGGTAGGTTATCGACGTAACCACGCCGAAGTTGCCGCCGCCTCCCTTCAGCGCCCAGAAGAGGTCGGCATTCTCGTCCGCGCTCGCGCGGATCAACTCGCCGCTCGCAACCGCCACCTCGTATGACAGCGTGTTGTCGCACACCAGGCCGCACTTGCCCATCAACCATCCGACGCCGCCTCCAAGAGTCAATCCAGCGATGCCGGTAGTTGAAATCAGACCCCCTGTCGTTGCGAGCCCGTAGATGTGGGTCTCGCGGTCAAATTCGCCCCAGGTTAGTCCAGTCTGTGCTGTCGCCGTGCCTTTTACGGGATCGACGAAGATTCCTTTCATGCGTGACACGTCTATCACCAAGCCGTCATCGATCATGGCGAGACCGGCTGCATTGTGTCCGCCGCCCCGGATGGCCGGGTGAATATCTTGATCTACAGCGAACCGGACAGCCGCCCTGACGTCTGCCGCGCCGCTACATCGAGCGATGGCGGCTGGCCTGCGATCGATCATCGCGTTCCAGATTTTGCGACACGCCTCATAGTCCGGCGACCCAGCCGTAAGAATCTCTCCCCGAAACTGTGCCTGAAGAGCTTTGAGGTCCATGTCAGCCTCCGGGAGCTGGAGCGTCCCATCATACGACGGGCTGCGTCGTATCTGGATAATATCTGCGGCCGGCTGCCACAAGACATCCCGAGAAGAAAACCCCTGGCCAAATCCATTGAATCTGGTCAGGCATTCCGGGCGAAAATAGATTGCTAGTTCGTCAATTGATCCACCACCGCTTTCATGTCCCACTGCATCCAGTGCTCCACGATAAGGCCGTCGCTGACGCGGTAGAAGAGCATCAGGTCACCCGAGACTTTCTTCCCGGTGGGTGCGATGCCGGCGAATTCTCCCTTGTGGACTCCATAAAAGGTTCCACGGAGTGCTACGATGTCACCCTCAGCGACAATCTGATGGGCGACCAACTCATAGCTTGGGAAGGCTGCTTCAGCCTGGCGGATGTGTTCTTTCAGGCCCGGGTCGCTTACATACTGGTTGATAAGGGCTTCGGTCTTCGGCTTGCCGGTCAATGCGTTGACGTACTCTTTAATGAGTTGTTTGCTATCGATGGTTACGCTGGCCATGGTGTTCTCCTTCGGTCTTGACATGATTCGCAACTGCTGGAGAATCCTAAACTTAATGGACAGCGGGCGGTCACAGAGAAGATGCAGTGAAAATGAAAGGAAAATCAAACCATGGAAGACGACACGTATCGTTTTGGTGAGTTTTCCATGTCGCCCCGGGAGCGGCGGCTCTTTTGCAACGGCAAATCTGTGCTCCTGCCGCCAAAGGCTTTTGACGCCATGTATCTGCTGGTCCGGAGCCATGGAAACCTGATATCGCGAGCTGAAGTTTTTTCGACGCTGTGGCCGGGCGTACACGTAGAGGAAGCCAATCTCACCAACATCATCGTGCAACTGCGAAAGGTGCTCGGCCGCGAAGCGATTCAGACTGTCTCCAAATTTGGGTATCGATTTACTCTGCCCGTAACGGGTGAGCCGGGTATTAAGCAGGCTGCTTATGCAAGCTTTGTCCGCGGCAAAGAACTGCTTTCCCAACGGTCGCTTGACTCGATCAAGGTTGCACGCGATTTGTTTTGGTTCTGCATTGCCGACGATCCGCAATTCGCGCCCGCCTGGGCGTGGCTGGGGCGAACCTGCCGGCTGCTGGACAAATTTAACGGCGAGCCCAGCGTTCCTGACTTGGCGGAGGCGGCTTTTCAGCGCGCCTTTGCGATCGATCCGGATCTGGCCTGCGCTCACCACTTTTATACCCCTCTGCAAGTCGATTTGGGACGTGCCTCGGAGGCGATGGTCCGGCTGGCAGGGAGATTGACGCGGCGCGGAGAAGATCCGGAAACCATGGCCGGGCTTGTGCAGGTATTGCGCTGTTGCGGCCTGTTTGAGGAATCCATTGCCGCGCATGAACGAGCGATCGCTCTCGATCCCACGGTCAAGACAAGCGTCGCTCATACGCATTTTCTGAGAGGAGAGTTTAGCCGGGTCTTCGAGACCTACAACTCTGGCGCAGGCTATTACCTGGATGCAGCAGCATGGGCAGCTCTGGGTGCGGTTGATCGCGCGGTAGATCTCCTGCGCACCCGCCTTTCCCAGTCGCAGCCCGGGCCGTCCATGTCGAGCCTTATGGCCTCGCTCCTCGCCGTCCTTGAAGACAGAGGAGAGGACGCCGTCGCGCTCATGGAGAGTAAAGACATCATCCGCGAGCCCGAAGGGCTCTTTTACCTTGCACGCCACTGTGGCATGCTGAACGCCGCAAGACCCGCCATTCATCTGGTGCGGCGGGCGCGACTGGGGGGCTTTTGGTCGTCCTGTGCCTTGGAGCGAGACCCCGCCTTTGCCGGAATACGAAACGGCCCGGAGTTCGATGAGGAACTGCAAGAAGCGCGGCGGCTTGAGCGGCATGCGTGCCAGGTGTTCCAGCAGGCTCTCGGTCATGCGTTTGTGCCACCAGGCCGCCTAGGCGCCTTTAGAAGTGGGCACTTCCAGTAAACTGTCGTCACTCATGTGTCCTCAACCGGCAGGCCAGATAAGAACGCAACTGCAAAAGGTTCTCGCGAGCACTGCCTTTGCGAATGCCGAACGAATGCGCCGCTTCCTGGAATTCGTTGTCGAGCACACTTTATCCGCTCCGAACGAGCACCTGAAAGAAATGACCATTGGACTCGAGCTCTATGCCGGACACGGGGAATTTGATCCTCGAATCACTGCTGTCGTCCGAGTAGACGCTTCCCGGGTGCGAACGAAACTTCGAGAATATTACTCGTCCGAAGGCACCGCCGATCCGATCGTCATCGATCTTCCCAAGGGAAGCTATACGCCGGTCTTTCGCGAAGCTTCCATTCAGGTTGATTCCCCGCGCCCTACGATGACCAGTTTCACTGAACCATCGATAGTGGTTCTCCCTTTCTCGAATCTCAGCCCTGATCCGGAAGCCTATTTCAGCGACGGTCTCACCGAGGAGATCATCCATGCGCTGTCCTCCATTCGAGGGCTTCGCGTGGTCGCTCGCACATCAGCTTTTGCGCTCAAACACCGGAACGCCGACGTTCGCGAGATCGGCCGGGCGCTGAATGTAGATTTCGTTCTTGAAGGCAGCGTTCGTAAGTCGGGGAATGCGCTGCGCGTGACGGTGCAGTTGGCCAGCACTTCTGACGGATATCAGTTATGGTCGCGGCGTTACGAGCGTAGTCTTGAAGACTTGTTTGCGGTGCAGGATGAGATAGCCCTCGCGATTGCAGACATGCTTCGGGTCGGTCCTGCAAGCCAACCACGGGCTTTGTTGGCCAACGCTGGTAATTTCGAAGCGTACGAATGGTACCTTCGAGGCCGGCATCACCTGAATCGCCAAACAAGAGAGGAATTTCACCGGGCCATCGAGTGCTTTGAAGAGGCTTCTGTACGCAGCCCTGAATACGCTCCAGCATTCAGCGGGATGGCGGTGGCCTGGCTCTATCTGGGCTTATTTGCGATGGATGCTCCGTTTGACACATTGCCCAAGGCGCAGAAAGCGGCGGCCCGGGCACTTGAGTTAGATCATTGCGAGGGAGATGCCTTGTCCGTTTCGGCGTGCAGCAAGGCTATGTTCGAGTGGAAGTGGTCCGAAGCGGAAACACTGTTCCGGCGGTCTCTCCACACTCAACCCCGAAGCGACCTCAGCGCTCATCTGTTCGCGTTATTCGCCCTTTTGCCAATGGCGCGGATTGAGGAGGCTCTCAGCATGCTCGACGAGGCAAAACGAATTGATCCACTCTCTCTCCTGGTGGCCGCGAGCAGGGCCGCCGTGCTGCTCATGGCACGCCGGGTTGGTGAGGCGGAGATCGAGTGTCGCCGCGCATTGGAACTGGATGCCACTTTCTGGAGGGCGCTCGTCGGCCTGGGGCGTTGCCATGAAGCGCGTGGCGGATATGAAGATGCAATCGTCTGCTTTAAACATGCGAAGGCGGTCTCAGACAACGTTCCAACCGCCATCGGAGCGCTGGGCCGAGCTTACGCGCTGACCGGACGAACGAAGGATGCTCATCTGCTGTTGGCTGAATTAGACAATCTTGCCCAGAGCCGTTACGTGTCGCCTTACGGACGGGTGCTGATCTATCTAGGACTCGGCGACGATAAGGTTTTCGACTGGCTGGAGCGCAGCTGCAACGAACGCGCAGGGTGGCTTATGTACCTGGCCACGGATCCGCGGTTCGATCCGCTACGGATGGATGCCCGTTTTCACTCTCTACTCGAAAGGCTGGGCTTACCGCGTATCGCTTATTCGACGACCGTTTCAGGATAAGCGATCCAAACGCTTGAAACCGTTTCAAACTTGCCGATTACCGCTGGGTCGAGGAGACTACTCCCGGTGAAAGATGTCACTGACCGCAGGTTTGAAACACTCTCGAACTCGGAATCCTGAGAAGCCGGCCATCGTATTTGGCCAGCAATCCTGGACCTACGCAGAGTTTGACGAACTTACAAATAACGTGGCCAGCAATCTGTTGGCTGCGGGCCTGGAACCCGGGGACAGAATCGCGCTCCACCTTCTGAACGGGCCGGAACTTGCTATTGGATACTTCGGCTGCCTGAAGGCAGGGGGAATTGTCGTGCCCATCAACCCGCAATTGAAGGGGCCGGAGATTGACTACATTCTTCGCCATAGCGGGTCGGCGTGTTACCTGGGTCAGCCAGTTCTTTATACGGAAGCTACAAAATCATGTCCAGCAATGACTGCGTTGGAGCTTAGGTATCTCACGGGCGGCCGGCCAGGTAGCGGCGCCAGTTCTTTTGACAGTCTTCTGCGTTCCACGACTGGCTCCGTTCGTATTCCAGAGATTGCGCCTGACCAGGTTGCCGCGATTCTTTATACCTCGGGGACGACAGCCCGGCCCAAGGGCGTCAAGCATTCGCATGCGAGTCTTACGCAGACAGCACGCGTCATGCACCATATGCGGCTCGATCAGGACCAGGTTGCTGTCGTGATGTCATCGATGACGCACATGATTGGTTTCGCGATGGTGTTTCTGTCTGGTCTGCTCAACGGTGCAACGGTCGTCATTACCAGGCCATTTGACTTCCGTAGTGTCCTCGAAGCCTATGGACGATGGGGCTGCACCTACACGGTTGGCCTCCCGGTGATGTTTCACGGTCTGCTTCAAGCGCAAGCCGAGATGCCGCAGGATATGGCTTCGGGGCGATTCTATTTCTCTGGTGGAGACTCCGCCTCTCCGGCACTTCAGGAGGCTTTTCAAGCTGACTTCGGGCCCGTTTGTGAAGCCTACGGCATGACGGAGATGGCCCCTGCAGCCTGGAACCGCCCTGGTGATGTACGAGCCGGTTCCATTGGTCAGCCCGGTGAAGGGGCTGCATTCCGCTTGGTTGATTTGGATGGCCGCGAAGTGAAATCCGGTGACGTGGGGGAGATATGCGTTCAAGGCCCACACCTCATGATCGGCTATTGGCAGGATCCGGATGCTACAACGGCGGCTGTCCGGAATGGCTGGTTCCATACCGGAGATTTGGCTCGTTGCGACGTAGACGGCTTTTATTGGTTCGCAGGACGGAAGAAGGAGATCATCGTCCGCGGCGGGAGCAATATCTCCCCACAGGAAGTCGAAGCCGTCCTCTACCAGCATCCTGCGGTCGGCGAGGCGGGCGTGGTGGGCCGGCCAGATCACGTTTGGGGAGAAGTCGTAGTCGCCTTTGTTGCCTTGCGATCAGGGCAGGCGGTCACTGAGGCCGAGTTGATTGCGTTCGCCCGAGAAAGGTTGGCGGACTACAAGGTGCCGGTAAGTGTCGTTTTTCGGGCTGACTTGCCCAAGAGCCCCACCGGCAAAATTCAGCGGCGCGCGCTTAGTCGAGAAGATTGCGCGCTGGTGCACTGAGTTGAGATTTCGTTAAAAATTTGAACGCTCGTGAAAGGAAAAATTCTATGGCAACCGTAACGTCCCGTATCGAGGAACCCAGGGCTATCCACACGGCAACCAAACTTCTGATAAACAATCAGTGGGTTCCCAGCGAATCTGGCAAGACATTCCCCACTTACAACCCTGCGACGGGCGAGGAGATCGCTCAAGTCGCCGAAGCCGATGCAGCGGACGTGGACAAGGCGGTCAAAGTGGCACGGTACGCGCTTGAACGTGGCCCATGGCGCAAGACGTCCGCATCGGAACGCGGACGCCTCCTGAACAGGCTCGCCGATCTGATAGAGCAAAACGCCGACGAGCTCGCGGCCCTGGAGACACTTGACAACGGAATGCCCTTGACTGTGGCGCGCAACGTGGCTCTCCCTCTGATCATCGCCCACTTTCGCTATTTCGCCGGGTGGGCTGACAAGAACCATGGCAAGACAATTCCCATCAACGGCGACTACTTTTGTTACACAAGGCACGAGCCCGTCGGCGTTGTCGGCCAGATCACTCCGTGGAACTTTCCCCTTCTTATGTATGGCATGAAGCTGGGACCGGCTCTGGCCATGGGCAACACCTCGGTACTCAAACCCGCTGAGCAAACCCCGCTTACCGCATTGCGTCTCGGAGAACTCATTGTCGAGGCTGGCTTCCCTCCGGGAGTTGTGAACATTCTTCCTGGTTATGGGCCTACTGCTGGGGCGGCGATAGCCGATCACATGGACATCGATAAAGTCGCTTTCACAGGCTCGGGCGAAGTGGGCCGTCTGATCATGCAAGCAGCCGGCAGATCCAATCTCAAGCGTGTCGGTCTCGAGCTTGGCGGCAAAAGCCCGAACATCGTCTTTGCTGATGCCGATATGGATCAGGCGATTGAAGGCAGTCATTTCGCACTGTTTTTCAACCAGGGCCAGGTCTGCTGCGCGGGTTCGCGCCTTTACGTTGAAGAGAAAATCTATGACGAGTTTGTTGAAAAAAGCGTTGCACGCGCCGGCCGGCGCACGGTAGGCGATCCCTTCGACGTAAGCACCGAGCAAGGGCCGCAAATCGATGGAACGCAGTTTGACAAGGTAATGTCTTATATCGATGAAGGTAAACGCGAAGGCGCCGAACTGCTGATCGGCGGCAAGCGGGTTGGGGACCGTGGTCACTTTATTGAACCAACGGTGTTTGCCAATGTTCAGGATGAAATGAAGATAGCCCGGGAAGAGATTTTTGGACCGGTCATGAGCATTATCCGGTTCCGCGATCTCGAGGAGGTCGTTGAGCGGGCGAACAACACCCCTTATGGGTTGGCGGCCGCGGTTTGGACGCGGGACATTGGTAAGGCGCATGCGATTGCAAACAATGTCCGCGCAGGTACTGTGTGGATCAACTGTTTCGATGTCTTCGACGCCGCGGCGCCCTTCGGTGGCTTCAAGCAGTCCGGCATAGGCAGGGAGATGGGCGAATATGCACTGCAGCAGTATACGGAGATAAAAACGGTCACCGTCAAGCTGTAAGAAGACGAATCACGTAATTACGTCGAGCTCTCTGGCCGCACAGCGGCGCGGCCAGAGAGAACCATCGATTAGCTGTTGCTGGGAACGCTCGATTGCGCCTGCTGTCTGCGGGCCCGGTGTTCCTGCTTCATCTGTTCGTATTGCTGCTTTTGCGTATCGCTCAGGATAGCTTCGATCTTGCTGTCGCTACCTTGGACAATACTTCGTATCTGCGCTTTCCGATCCTGAGGCGTCAGGCTGGTGTTATTGCGCAGGGTTTGCATCTGCTGGTCGCGGTCGGCGAGGATCGGTTCGATCTGTGCTTTCTGATCCGATGACAAGCCAAGCTTCTTGGCCATCCTCTTTGCCTGGTGCTGCGGATTAGGAACCTTGTGCGGCTGCGCGCTGGTCCCTTGGGAACTGGGTGCGGAAGGGACCCCGGGGGCAGGTTGTGCCTGATCCTGTGCCAGCAGTGCGCTCCCTGTTAAACCGGAAACCAGTACAAGGCTGAGAAGAGTGGAGGGAGATAGAATTCGCATAGAAACCTTTCTGAAATCGCTTCGATTTCGTACGTCCTGCAAAAGAAAACCCGGAACAATTTGTCATGTTGCGTCCTACCTGTCACACCGTCCGTACTTCTCCACACTGCCTTGACGTTCTGCGCGCTCGGCGCAACCGCCGGTCCCTCCTGGCAGAACTCCTCGCCGGCGGCCTGCCACTGCCGCCATCAACATCGGCGAAGTGTACAGCGGCATGAGGCCAGAAGAGGAAACCAGGACCGAGGCTTTCCCCTCCATCGTCTTGAGCCTGCCTCCAACAACCATATGCGATCAAGTCCGGGTAGGGGTGTACTTCTCGCTAGTGTCCGAATTTGCCATAGCGGTGTCCTAAAACGGACAGCGGGACTAACTTATCGCATATTAAGTCGTTTACAATGTGAGGCTTGATATTGGCAGCTGTGATGCTGATACCCGCGCAGGGAGGGTAAGAATATGTCATTCGTTCGCGACCTGAGAGTTGCAGCTCACTCGTTGTTACGGACTCCGGGCCTGGCGATCGCCGTGGTTCTCACACTATCGCTCGGCATCGGCGCGAACGCTGCCATTTTCACGCTAGTGCGCGGAGTCCTGCTCAAGCCTCTTGTCAACCGCGACGAGGACCGGCTGATCTATATCCGACAGAGCGCCCCCGGCATCCACGACGAAAACGCTGCGTTTTCCGTACCCGAGATACAGGATTTGCGCGCGAGCGTGAAAACCTTGAGCGCGTTTGGCGACTTCTCCGCCATGGACTTCACCATGATCGGCCTCGGTGAGCCTCGTTCCATTCGAGGTGGCGTTGTCAGCGGCACGTATTTTGACGTGATGGGCCTTCATCCCGTGCTCGGTCGCCTCATCGGACGTCAAGACGACGGTCCTAAAGCTGCCGGCGTTGTTGTTCTCACGTACCGCTTCTGGACGACCGCTCTTCACAAGGATCCCTCGGTCATCGGCAAAACCGTTCGCCTCGGTAGCATCGGTGATCGGTCTGCGACAGTCGTTGGCGTCCTCGAGCCTTGCGTCCCATATCCCGAAGATACCGAAATCATCGCCAACGTGGTCACCAGCCCGCATCATCTTTCCGCAACCATGGTCACTGGCCGCATCCATCGCATGACTGAGCTTTTCGGCCGTCTGGCTCCCGGAGTCACCCTCGATCAGGCTCGCGCTGAGTTGCGCTCCGCCTATTCCGCGATGAAGAAGGACCACCCCGAAGCCTATTCGCAGGATGCGGACTTCCAGATTGGGGCCAAGTTGCTTCGTGACCAGATCACGTCGGGCGCCCGAACCGTGCTGCTGGTGCTGCTCGCAGCGTCAGGGCTGATCTTCATCATCGCGTGTTCCAATGTTGCCAATCTGATTCTGGCACGGACGATTCGGCGCGAAGGTGAGCTGGCGGTCCGCGTGGCGCTGGGCGCAAGCAAAGGCGCGTTGCGCCGCATGCTGCTGGCCGAAAGCCTTCTGCTCTGCGGGGCCGGCGCCGCACTCGGTGTGATGAGCGCGCAGCCGATGGTGGCTATCCTGGCCCGCTACGCCGCGCGCTTCTCCGTCCGTGCTCTCGATTTCAGAGTCGATTCGAGCTTGCTTTGGGCCGGAGCAGCGCTGGCTATCGTGGCCGCGGTGATTCTCGCCTTCGTCCCGCGCCTGCCCTCGTCCGGCACGTCGAGTGGACTGAGCCCATCAAGCGGAAGTGTGCGGATCACCGGCAGCACGAGCCGCCGCCAGCGGATCTTCGCGGTGACACAAATCGCCGCGTCCTTCGTGTTGCTGGCCGGCGCAAGTACGTTGATCGCGACGCTGATCGCACTGCAAAGGGCGCAGACAGGTCTGGACACGCAGCACGTCCTGGCGATCGATGTTCCCGCTATGTCCAACGGAAAGACACCTCAGCAGGTGGTCAATTTCTACAAAGAAGCGATACGTCGCATTGATGCTCTGCCGGGCGTGACTGAGACCGCGTTCGGCGACGTTGTTCCCTGGCGCGATGGCAGCTTCGGCACTCTGCAGTTCTCCGGTGATGGACACGTCCATGCGGCCGGCGTAGAGGATCCCCGGGCGCAGTCGCGTACCATCTCTCCCGGTTTTTTTGCGGCTCTTGGCGTTCCTATCATTGCCGGCCGCGATTTCAATGCGCTTGATGACAATAACGATAATAATAAAGAGCCTGTCGTTATCGTCAGCCAGACTCTCGCGCAGCGCATGTTCCCCAATCAGGATGCGGTCAATCGGCATGTCTATTGGACGGATCCCGTGCTGCAATTCGCCACCGGGACCGATCTCGAAAAGGCGCACATGATGGCGCCGCGCCGCATCATCGGCGTCACCGCCGACATTGACGATCTACACGTCGTCCCTGAAGCCACTGCCACTATTTACAGCCCTTTTGACGAAGGTACTCTTTTTGGCGGCCGTCTCTTCATTCACACGGGTGCAAATCCCTATGCGCTGGCCCCGTCGGTCACGCGCATTATCCGCGACATGTCCGCCGATCAGCCGGTTGAGCACGCCGCCACTCTCGAAGACATTCGTGCAGAGGTGCTCACACCGGACCGTTTAAACTCGCTGGTGTTTGGCGTATTCGCGGCTGTCGCGTTGGCGATTGCAGTGGTGGGCGTCGCGGGCGTGCTGGCGTTTTCGGTGAGCGCGCGGACGCGGGAATTCGGCATCCGGCTGGCCCTCGGATCGGAGCCGGAGCGCCTGCTCAAGGGCGTGGTTGCAGAAGGCACCGTGATTGCCGCGGCGGGCGTCCTTGCAGGCGCGGCATTCGGGTTCGTGCTGGCGCGTTTGGCGGGAAGATATTTCCTGGACGTCAAGATGCCGGGCGCATTGCCTGTGTTTGTCTCTGCGTTCGTGCTGATGGCGGTCGCAGTTATCGCCTCGGTGCTGCCCGCGGCACGGGCAGCGCGCGTCGATGTTATGCAAGCGTTGCGCTCCGAGTGACCGTCGGACGGGTGGGTCAGGGGAAGGCGTTCGCGCGGCGGGCAGGATCAACGTAGGTGCAGGAGTTGCAGGGGCTAAAGAGGCTACGGAAAAAGTCGCAAACCGCTTGGAAGCAGCCACCAGGGCTAAAGCCCCGAATTTTAGTGCCCAACGTTTAAGCGGGTTTGAAAACCCGCTTCCCCGGACTAAAGTCCAGGGCTACACCCGGACCAGCGTTTTTCCGCAGCCTGTAAAGCCCGAAGTTGTTTCGATCGTTTACGGCCCGACTAAAGTCGTGCCCTGATACAAAACCCAGTTCTCATGCAGACGCCAAAGCCCTACCCTCAACAACAAGGTTTTTTCCCGCATTCTGTTTAGGCCCCCTGAGGGCATCTTTTTAGCAGTTTATTTTGCGGGCCAGAAGTACCGCTCCTTTTTCGCCGCTTCCACGAACGCCGCGCGCGCTTCTTGCACCGCGGGGTTCTCTGAAACCTCCGCAATGGGCACGTCCCACCAGGAGTCATATCCGGGCACGCGGTCGTTGTAGTCCGTCTCGACCACTACCACCGAGGTACGAGGCTGCTTCTTCGCATCCGCCAACGCCGCCGCGAGCTGATCGTAGGTTCGCGCGCAAACCGCATACGCGCCCAAGCTGGCCGCATTCGCGACGAAATCTGTAACCATGACAGAGCCGGTTAGACCCTCTTCGCGATAGCGATACTCGGTGCCGAACCCTCCACTGCCACACGCGCGGCTCAATCCGCCGATACTCGAAAAACCATGATTGTCGAAAAGCACAATGTTCAGTTTGATCTTCTCCTGCAGGCTGGTCACGATCTCCTGGGCCATCATCAAATATGACCCGTCCCCGATCAACACATAGACCTCGCGGCTGGGATCGGCCATCTTAACCCCCAGCCCTCCAGCAACCTCGTAGCCCATGCAGGAGTATCCATAATCCATGTGGTAGCCCTTGGGATCGCGCGTCCGCCACAGCTTGTGCAGGTCACCCGGCAAACTGCCCGCGGCATTCACGATAATGTCCCTGGGGTCCAGGGTCGCGTTGAGCAAACCAATCACCTCACCCTGGCTAAGGGGTGGTCCGTGGCGGCGGGCGAAGATTCGCTCCACTTCCTGATCCCACGCAGCGCGCAAGCGGGCTACCTCACACTGATAGTCTTTCGGAATTTGCCACGATGACAGTTCGCTTTCCAGCTCTTCCAGCGTTACCAGAGCATCCGCCGTCAGCGGCAGGGCAGCGTGCTTGAAAGCATCGAACTCGGCCACGTTAATATTCAAGAAGCGAACCGCGGGATTCTGAAAAGCAGTCTTCGAAGCGGTCGTGAAGTCACTCAATCGCGTCCCAATGGCGATGATCAGATCAGCGTCCTTGGCCAGGCGATTGGCAGCAGAAGTGCCCGTTACTCCCATGGCGCCGGCCAGTTGTGGATGATCCGCGTGAAGCGAGCCTTTCCCCCCATGGGTCTCGGTGACTGGAATACCGGTACGGCTGGCGAAGCGGGATAGCTCCTCCGTGGCCTCGGAATAAATAACTCCGCCGCCGGCGATGATGAGCGGGCGTTTTGAGGATCGTATCCACTCCCCAGCTTGCTTGAGCAATTCAACGTCGGCGCGAGTCCGGGCAATCGTCCAAACGCGGCGCTCGAAGAATTCTTCCGGGTAGTCATAAGCCTCGGCCTGGACGTCCTGCGGCAAAGCCAGGGTGACCGCACCTGTCTCCGCCGGCGACGTGAGCACTCTCATCGCTTCAGGAAGAGCCGTAAGGATCTGCTCCGGCCGCTGGATACGGTCCCAGTAACGAGAGACAGGGCGGAAGCAATCGTTCACAGAAACATCCTGGCTACCGGTCGACTCCAATTGCTGCAAAACGGGCGCTACGTTGCGCCTGGCGAAAATGTCTCCCGGCAATAGAAGCACGGGGATGCGGTTGATGGTGGCCAGGGCGGCCCCGGTAATCATGTTGGTGGCCCCAGGTCCGATGGATGAGGTACAGACCAGGGTGCGCAGGCGGTTGCTCATTTTGGCAAAGCCCGTCGCCGCGTGAACCATGCCCTGCTCATTGCGGAACAGGTAGTAGGGGAAATCAGGGTTCTGCTGCAGCGCTTGTCCAATGCCGGCAACATTTCCGTGTCCGAAGATGCCCACGCAGCCCCCAAAAAAGCTTTGCTCTTTTCCGTCCCGAGCAACGGCTTGGACCTTCAGAAACTGGATAATGGCTTGTGCCATGGTTAGCCTGCGCGTCATACTCCCCCCTCATTTGGAATCATCCTACTTCAAATAAGCGCTTAGGTGAGAATTGGGATCCCACCCTTCGCAAAAAGCTCCCCCTGAACAGGCTTATGGTGAGGATTCCTGCCTTCCTCTTTACCGCTAAGTCCTTTGTTTTATCAAGATGCTCAAGTTTTGCGGTTAAGTCCTTTGTTTTGTCAAGATGCTCAAATTTCAGAATTAATTATTTGAGCATCTTGCCTCCTATGGGCGGTTGCTGCTCACGGTGGGAGGTAAGGACCAGTACCAGACACCTTTGACCCCATCTTTAATGCTGCGGACGCCGAGATCGAATTTGGCGCGACGAAGGGTAGAGATGCTGACGCCTTCACGCTCAGCGGCGATCTCGACGGTGCCTTGTGTTTGGCTCCCATTCTGCAAGTACTCACGCAGCCATTCCCCGACAAACTTGCGTAGCGGAAGGCCTGCGCCGGTGGGGCGGTCGGCCAGCATTTCCTCCTGGGTCAGCTTGCTAAGCCCGGTCCAGTCAAAGATTCCGGAATCATCAATTCTGTATGAGAGCGCGGGAGCAAGGGGCCCCAGGTTGGACTTGATCTGTAAGAAAACGAGCTGGGATCGCGCATCGGGCGAACTGCCGGCCAGAAACTCGGTGCGCAGGGCAGAGGAAATTTCAGACTGGCCGCGAACGGCGGGCCGCCCCGGGCCACGTTTGCCGAGATGGCGGAGGAAGAGAATACAGCAATGCTGCCTTTCGGCCAGGCGGGCGAGCTTTTCACACAGAGGATGGGTTTCTGTGGGCTGATGGAGATCGATGCCGAAGTAGGTGTCGAAGGAATCGAGTATCAGAAGGCGAGCACCGGTTCGCTGGAGGGCGTCTTCGATTGCGCAGGTATCACGCAGCTTCAGGGAGGCCGAGGCAGCGGAGCCGGCTCGGCGCAATACGGCGAAACGATCAGGATTTCCCTTGAGGGTAACAAAGCGAGGGGAAATGATTTCCGAACCGTCGTGCTCCATGGAGGCATACAAGACGGTACAAGGTTCGAGTGCTTCGCAAGTCCAGGGGTCTCGGCCGCGGCTCAGAGCGGCGGCGATGGCGAGCGCGAGCCAGGTTTTGCCCGATCCGGGCACACCCGAAATCATGGCTAAGGTGCCGCATGCGAGCCTGTCCTGCCACAGCCATTCCACGGGCCGGGGTTCAAGGTCGCGGAGATAAACGAAGTCCGCGGCGGCAAGTGGTTCCGCGGGTAAGGGAGAGGAAGCGCCGTTTGGCGGCGAGTCTTGCTGTGAGGGGAGGACATCGGCAACGGTGGCTGTATCCGGATTTCGTTGCGGGCGCGGCGGGGACCGAGGGAACTTCTGCAGAGGAGTATCGAACCTCGGTCATGGACCCGAATTTGTAGCCGTAGAAGGTTCCATTATCTGTGTCTTGTCTGTCGATGGTCATTCAGTTTCCTTTCACTTCAGGAATCGAATCTGCACTTAGCGTGCCGTGTTACAAGTGGTTGGTTGCGGGTTTTACGAGAGCGTCCCCTCACGCCTGGTGGCTAAATCCTGGCAAACGAACCGGTACCCTAGTCCGTCGAGCAGCATCCCGCAGCATTTACCGCAGGATCATATTTGCCCGTCATTCGATCAATCGATCGGTCGATCAATCGATCAGTCGGCGTAAGATTCGCAATTTCCTCCCACACTCAAGATGCAGTTCCAGGCACTTTCATGTCGCGGCGCTCGGTAATTATTTCGAGTTACATGACCTGCCCCCACTTTCGCCTAGTTCTGCTGCGCAAAGGCTCGCTCGCCCACGCCGGGTGAGGTTGATGTGTCTGCACAAACTAAAGATGATGTCCGAGGTGCTTTTGTCGAGTGCTAACCGGGATTTAGTCTGAAGTTACCTGGAGGTTCGTAACCGAAAGCGTGCCCTAGTGTAGTGCGTCACACAGATGGATGTTTATGCATCCGGGCAACGAAGCTAACCAGGACGACCGACAGATCCTTCGGCGCCCCATCCTTCGCGCTATTTGCGAGGGAGGGGAACAAAACCACCTTCACTTTAGTGGATCGTCGAGCGTGGCCGGGTGCCCCACCCTTCGCAAAAAGCGCGAAGGATGGGGCACCCGATCATTTGTGGCAGGGCAAGAAATACTCGCCTCTATTAGTGACGCCGTGCCCTAGACACTTGGAGCGAGCGACCATTCTCGCTGGACTTGACACCGCTATGTTTTTCTAACAGTCGCGTGTGCGGCTGCAAAATGGCGGAGATGCGTCTGGCCAAATCACAACTGACTTAGGAATGGCAGGACAGCGACAACTGGAAGCATAAGAAAACTCCCGATCCGCGGACCCAACCCCAGTTGGCTAATCGCACCCGTATTTGCTGGAATGGAGTGGATAAAGGACTACCAGATCAAGAGCATTGGTCTGGGGGTATCCGACTGTCCTGTGCCGGTTCATCAAACCTTGACGACTTTCAATATGCGCTTCAGTGCTGCAAAGTCAGAGGGATTGCGTGTGTAGAGTGGCAATCCATTGGCCGCAGCGGTCGAGGCAATGAGCAAGTCCGCGAAGCGCGCCGTGCTTGACTGTCCGGCTGCTCTTGCGGCAGCAAAAACCCTGGCGTACATTCGTGCCGAGTCCGCATCGAACGGCAGTGGATCCCAGGTAGCGGCCGCCCACTGCAAGCGGTCCTGACGCCGGGCGCGCTCGTCATTGTTTTCGGTTGCATGTGGCCCCGCAGCGAGTTCGGCCAACGTCACTGCAGTAATTGCCGATTCATCGGGAAGTCGCTCAGCAACAATCAGGTCATGATCAATCAGCACCGACGTGTCGAGAACACCGCGCGTTGGTTCAGTCATGAGGACGGGGATCGACGACCGCATCCAAATCCGCACGGAATTGCTCGGCATCGACCCGCGCGGCGTTTGCTGAAGCTTCCGCGATGGCAGCGCGGGGCACAAAGCGACGACGATTGACCGGTCGCAACTCTGCGACAGGCGTGCCGTTTCGGCTTACTACAATCGTTCGCCCGGCCTCCACTTCACGGAGCACCGCGTCGGAATCATTGCGGAGTTCCCTCTGAGTAATGGTGCGAAGTTTCATTGTAGAACGGTAGCACATCGTAGCAAGCGCCTGGGTGAATCCGGTAGACTCCGCACTTGAAAATATGACCATGGTATGATGACCATGGTGAGGTGCTATTCCTGAAAACGATCGCGGCGGGAGCGTTCAAAGCTAAGTGCCTGGCAATTATGGATGAAGTGCAGGCCAGGAAGACAAAATTCGTTATCACGAAAAACGGAAAGCCTGTTGCCCAATTGGTCCCAGTCGAAGAAGTTGAGGATAGCCTGTTCGGTTTTTATGCGGGAAAGCTGGCTATCTCCGGCGATATCGAGTCTCCTTCGGTCCCGCCCGAGCATTGGAAACGCCTCAAGTGATCGTTGTCGATACGTGTGTAGTGATCTGGCTTGCTTCGGATCCCAGTTTGCTCTCGGCGGCGGCGACCGATGCGATTCGAACTGCTCGAGAGAACGGCGGGGTAGGTATTTCCTGCATCTCCCTGTTTGAATTGGGGTGGCTGGCCAGGAATCAGCGAATCGTGCTAAAGACTTCGCTTGAGGCTTTTCTGGTTGAGGTGGAGGCTCGCTTCGTTATCCTGCCGATCACAGCGGCCGTCACGCGCATCGCCGTGGAGTTTCCTTCGCCTTACCCTCTCGATCCTATGGACAGAATCATCGGAGCGACCGCGCTGGATCGTGGCGTTCCTCTGGTGACCAAAGACAAGATGCTTCGAAAAGCGAAGGCATTATCGGTCATCTGGTAAGGTCTTGTCCGGATAGCCGGCCGCTCGTCCGAGTGGAAGGTCAATCATGCAAACAGTAAAGACTGTGGCGTTTTTCGGTACTAATCCGGAAGGCGCGTGGATTACTTCCGGATTGTCCGTGATTCAGGAGCAATCGCCGGTGTGATCCGAACACCACTCTAGAAACAACGTCGGTCCTATTTCTTCACACAGCTTGCTAATTCAAAGCGATTCATGATGGGAGTCGGCGCCCACCGTTTGGAACCTACTGCAATTTCTTCAAGGCTGGTGGATCCCACGTCTGGTTGAGCAACTCGCCCTCAGGCATGCGGCTAATCCCTTCCTCCTCAGCGTTTGTTTAGTCTGCAGCCATCGAATCCAAAGCAAGACTCGGCGTCAGGGCCCGACCCCCTTGACCGACCCAGGTCGTCGTCCAACTCTTCGAAACAGCACGGAGCATGATGAGAATGGCGGTGGCAAGCACCGCGTACAGAATGAAACCTGCTCGATAGGACCCAGTGTATTGCTTGGAGAGCCCAAGCAGGTTCGGCAGGATCGAGCCACCGAGCGCGCCAATCTCCCCGATCATGCCGCCCGCAACCGCGGTTGTCAGCGGCCAGCGCATTGGTACCAGTTGGAAGGTAGCTCCGTTGCCTGCTCCCAGCGCGGCGAAGCAAAGCATAAAAAGCAGCGTGGTTGCGAACAGCGGCGGTGCAGTCATCAAGCCAAAAAGTCCGGCGATCGTAATGAGAAAAACGACTGAGAGCGTAGTAATGCCGCCGACGCGATCGCTAAACCAACCGCCCAGCACGCGCGTCGCGGATCCAGTCAACGTGGCCAGGACGGTGAGTTCGCCGGCCATGATCTTGGTTACGTGGAATTGCGCGTAATAGAACGATGGCAAGAAAGTGGCAAGGCCGATGAAGCCGCCAAAGGTGATGATGTAGATCAAGTTGAAATACCAGCCGTCTTTTTCAAAAAGACACCTGAGATGTTGCCTGAGTGACTGATGCTCAATGTCCGGCGGCTCCTTTGCCAGAAATATCATTACGCCCAGCGGGAGCAGCATCATGGCCGAGGCAAAGCCATACACATGCTGCCAGCCGTAGTGCGTCGCCAAACGCGGAGCAAACAGCGCTGCCACGGCCGTGCCGCTGTTGCCCGCGCCGGCAATACCCATAGCCAGCCCCTTGTATTGCCTGGGAAACCATCCGGAACCGAGCGAGAGCGCCACACCAAAGCTGGCTCCTGCAATGCCCAGCAGAACGCCCATGGCAAGCACGTTGTCGAAAGTGTGAACGAAGAAAAAGCCGTATAGGAGAGCGATCACGATGGCTGACATCTCAACGATAGCGGCATTCTTTCTGCCGATGTACTGCGAAAGGACGCCCAGGGGAAAGCGCATGAATGCGCCGGCCAGTGTGGGGACCGAGACCATTAAGCCGATCTGTGCCGGGCTCAGATGAAAGGCCTCGGAAATAAAAGGGCCCATGGCGCCATTCAGCACCCAGACCGCAAAACTGAAATCGAAGTAAAGGAATGCGGCGATGAGCGTCGGCGTATGACCCGACGTTAGAAATAGCTTCATGTTGGCCATGGCGGATTCTCACTTGAAGAATTTGTGAAGCTGAGCTTTGCTGGCTTCGAACCGGGCCGGTGCCTTTTTACTTCGAAGCCTTGAACTTCTCCACGCGAACGGCACACTGCTTGAAGTTCGGCTCGCGCGAAATCGGATCGAAGGCTCCCAGGGTGACCAGGTTGGAGTTGGTTTCAGGAAAATGAAAGGGCATGAAAACCTGCCCGGGGGCGACAATGCCGGTAATACGCAGCTCGACATTCTTCACCGAGCTGCGCCTGGAAACGACGGTTACGCGATCATGCGGCTTGAGCTGCAGTCTGGCTGCATCGTCCGGGCTCATCTCCAGCCAGGCAGTGGGCACCATGCTTTCCAGCATTTCCACCTGCGCAGTCTTGGTGCGGGTGTGCCAGTGCTCCACCGTGCGACCGGTGTTGAGGATGAGGTCGTACTCTTTGTCTGGCTGTTCAGTGAAAGGCAGACAAGGTACAGAGTGAAGGATCGCTTTGCCCGTTGCCGTAGGAAAGATGGGATCGGTGTAGAGACGCTCGCCACCCCATTGCATGCCGCCGTTGTCTTCAATCTGCTGCCAGGTAAATGGGCTGTAGTCGCACATGCGTCCGGCGGAGATACGCTGCCACTCCCGGAAGGCGTCATGAGTCGATTCCCAACCCGGATAAATCTCATTCTTAACGCCAAGTTTTTCGGCGAGAGCAAGAAAGATGTCAAAGTCCGTGCGCGCCTCACCGGGAGGCGCGACGAGCACGTTTGCCTTGCTGATGCGGCGCTCGGAGTTGGTGTAAGTGCCTTCCTTCTCCCCCCAGATGGCCGCGGGCAGAACCAGGTGCGCGAAGTCGCTGGTGGGCGTGGGATGAAAGCCATCCTGCACCACCATAAAGTCCACGCTGTGCAGCGCCTGCTCCAGCAACCCGTAGTTGGGAAAGGAGACCGCCGGATTGGTGGCGATGAACCAAATGGCTTTGATCTTGCCCGAGACCGCACCTTCGATAATGTCGGGATACGCCAACCCGCGCGCAGTAGGAATGCGATCCACGTCGATGTTCCACAGCCAAGCCAGATCGGCTCGATCAGTCGCCGAGTCAAATTTGCGATAGCCCGGCAGGCTGGAAGTAAAGCCGGCCTCGCGTGTCCCCATCGCGTTGCACTGGCCGGTAATCGAAAACGGCGAGGCGCCAGAGCGGCCAAGGTTGCCGGTAATCAGCGCCAGATTATTGATGGCAGCCACGGTGACCGCGCCCTGCGTAGAGTGGTTGACGCCCATGGTCCAACCGATGAAGGCTGCCTTCGCATTGCCATATAGGCGCGCGGTGCGGACGATGTCGTATTGCGAGAGTCCGGTAGTTTCGGCGACGCGCTCGGGGGTAAAACCGGCGACGAAGGCTGAAAATTCCTCAAAGCCTGTGGTATGGGCTTCGATATAGGCGCGATCGATAAGCCCCTCGCGGATGAGCACATGGGCGATGCCGTTGAGCAAAGCAATATCGCTCCGCGGTTTAACCGGCAAATGCAAGTCGGCTATCATCGCGGTCTTGGTTACACGAGGATCTACCACGACCACCGTGGTCGCGGGCTGGGCTGGAGTGCCGCGCATACGATTGCGCTCCAGCCGCTGGCACAGGATGGGATGGTTATCCGCAATATTGGCGCCGATCAGCAGGATGAGATCAGCAGTCTCCATATCTACGTAGGAGCCTGGCGGTCCGTCGGAGCCAAAGGAAAGCTTGTAACCCGAAACCGCCGACGCCATGCACAGCGTGGTATTGCCATCGAAGTTGCGGCTCCGGAAGCCCAGTTGAACCAGCTTGCCCAAGGTATAGAACTCTTCCGTCACCAACTGGCCGGTGCCGATAACGCCCAGCGCATCTCGCCCATAGCGGGCTTGCACCTGGGCGAACTCTTCGATCATGGTGTCAAGCGCCTCATCCCATGAGACGGGCTCGAGTACGCCGCCCTTACGTAACAGCGGCTGTTTTGCACGGCCCGGCGCATCCAGAATGTGATGTTCGCTGAGCCCCTTGGGGCAAAGTTTGCCTCGGTTTACCGGATGGTCTGGGTTGCCGCGAACGGCAACTGCCTTGCCCTCCTTGATGCCGACCAACATGCCGCAACCCACCGAGCAGTAGCCGCAAGTTGTCTTAACCCAGCGCTCGGCAACGCGCGCGCTGGCAATGTGGCCGACTACCGGGTCGCGCTGGAAGGTGTACTTCGCTTGCCGGGTGTCGATGCCCAGCGTGCGCCGCAAGCGGGTCCACATCAGTGTGTCCCCCCGCGGGTGAAGGTGAGTGCCATGTTCAGAGGAACGACCGAGACGAAGAAGAGATATCGCGCCAGCAGCACAGCTACCAGGGCCGTTGCGCATGCAATGGAGGAGTTCGCAGTCAACCAAGCCAGGGGAACCGCCGCTGCGCAAGCGAAGCTGCCCATGAGCGCGGCTCGATGGCCCGGCAGATTGAGCAATGCGGCAGCTGCGCGATGCTCGAAGATGGCGGATTGATTGAGCCGGATAAGACGTGCTGCGTGATTCGCGATCCACAGCAATGAAGCCAGGCCGACCGGCCAGAACGGAAAGACTGCATTCGGCGGTAGGGCGGGAAGAATCGACCTCAGGACTGTGCTCAGCACGGCAGGCAACGTAGTGCCGATAAGTGCTGCGCTTAGCAGG
>CAVXRU010000048.1:0-159469 GCA_963763905.1 uncultured Acidobacteriaceae bacterium
ACCCTAGCACGGGGTGGTTTTGAAGGCAATCGTTCTTGAAGAAATCGCGCTGCACGAAGCTCACTCCGAGCGAAGAACGATCTGCGGATCGACCCTTGCGGCGCGGCGCGCTGGCAGCCAGCAGGCAGCCAGAGCAACGGCAGCAAGGAAGAGGGAACCCCGCAAAGGTTGCCGGATCGTCGTTGTGGATCCCATAGAGAACGCTGGTGAAGAGTTTCGATAACGCATAAGCCGCGGGCAGACCGAGAACAACGGCAATTGCCGCCAGCACCATTCCCTGGCGGACAATGAGCTGCTGGACCTGACGGGTCTGCGCGCCGAGCGCCATGCGGATGCCGATTTCACGGATGCGCCGGCTCACCGAGTAGGTCATCACTCCATAGAGACCTACTGCTGCGAGAATCAGGCCGATCGCGCCGAAGACACCGAAGAGCGTAGCCGCAAGGCGCGGCAGAAAGAAGGCGTCGCGCAGATGCTCCTGCATGGCTGAAGGCTATAGACGGCCATCGCGGGATCCAGCGCCCGAATTCGATTGCGTGCCTCGCTCACAATGGCTGCCGGACTGGCCTCCGAACGAATGAGGATGGTATAGCCCGTGAAAGCAGGATCGTAAGAGACGGTTTGATCAAGAGCGCGGAAGAGAACTGGGCGTGTCTCTTCGCCAATGGAGCGCGCCTTGATGTTGCCCACAACGCCGATGATCTGATAGGTGATACCACCGCCTTCAACACTCTGGCCAATGGGGTTCTCCGTGCCAAAGATTTTCTGGACAAAGGCCTGATTGACGATGGCCGCTTTGGGACCGGTGGTGGCTGTTTCATTTATAAAGTCACGTCCAGCGAGACGAGGAATACCCAGGGTCTCGAAGTAACCAGGCGTGGCCATGTAGAGCTCGACGCTAGGAGCGGATCGCTCGGGAGCCGTTACGCCGGATTTAGGTTGAACCAGCGCGCGGAAACCATCGCTGCGATTGCCGCCGTTCAGAGGAATGCTATCGGTTGCGACTACCGAGGTCACTCCTGGAATAGATACAACACGCTGGCGAACTTCCGCGAGGAATTGCACAGTGCGCTCTGCGGTATAGCCATTGACGCGAGGGTCAACCTGAAGGCTGATGATGCCGCTGGAGCGGAAGCCGATGTCGATATTCGCGGCCTGCTGCAGGCTGCGCAGAAAGAGGCCGGTCGCGGTGAGAAGAACGAGGCACATGGCGATCTGCCCGACGATGAGGATGTTGCGCAACGTGATGCGGCGGCCTGGACGCGCAAAAGGATCCTCCCCTTTGAGGGCATTCGAGAGCATGGGCGTGACGCAGCCCACGCAGGAACGATTCCGAAGAAAGGCCCGCGCCAACGCTAAGGGCGAAGGTGTAAGCCAGCACGCGCCAATCCACGCTCAGCGTAAGGTCGAGCGGAACTGGAGCGGGAAGCCGGAAGGTGGAGAGCGCCTGCGTTGCCCAGAGCGAAAGTAAAACTCCGAGCAGACCGCCGCCCAGAGCGAGCAGCACAGACTCGAGGACCATCTGACGAAGAATGCGAATCCGGGTAGCTCCCACAGCGAGGCGGATCGCCATCTCACGCTGACGGCCGATGGTCTGTGCGAGCAACAGATTCGCTACATTGGCGCAGGCGATGCAGAGCACCAGCAGCACCACGAGGAGAGCGCGGCTAGGAAGAGCAGCACGGAAGACTTGTCGCGCGGAGGCAGCGATCCAGCTTGCTCAAAGCGGAAGCTGTTGCCCTTATCCGTCGCCGGATAAGCGATAGCGAGACGCTGCGCGAGCGTGGCTAACTCTGCCGCGGCCTGGTCGCGGGTTACGCCCGGCTTGAGCCGTGCGATCACCGCGAGCCAATGCATGTTGCGGGAGTTGCGTTCCGACACGTTGGTGACAAGATCGTTGACATGGCCGAGCGGCACCCAGAACTCGGAGTCGAGAATCAGGTCGACTCCTCGAAAGCCCTTGGGAGCGATGCCGACAACGGTATATGGATGACCAGATAGCGATATAGTTTGCCGGTAATGCTGGGATCGGATGCGAAGCGGCGCTGCCAGAGGCGGTGGCTCAGGACGATGACCTGCTGATCCTCTTCATTGTTGGCGAAGCCGCGGCCAGCGGTCATGGGAATCTGCAACACGTCGAAGAAATTCGCCGATGCAGCCTGCCCCCAGACACGTTCCGGTTCCCCACTGCCTCCGATCGAGGCGGGCACAAGCTCGTTATAAGCCGCAACACCGGAAAAAGATTTGGTCTGGTCGCGAACATCCTTAAAGACCGGCTCTGGGAAATTATTGCAGCACTGGTCGCCGTCATGGAGCGTATGCAAGTTGAGCAACGAGGTGGGGTCGCCAACAGGCGCTGGCCGCAGAACAAAACGGCTGACCATCGAAAAGATCGTGGCATTGCATGCAATGCCGAGTCCGATGGAAACGATCACCGCGATCGCAAACCCGGGAGACCGGGAAAGCCGCCGCAAGGTGTAGGCAAGATCCTGTCGCAGAATTCTCATGGGCGCACCGATCGTGTCTACGAATCGCAGTGATCCTTTGTTCCCGAAAATCAACGGAGCGACTACCGGCCGGAGTGGTCATGCGAGCCTGCCCCTGGTCCGGCAAGCGCGAGTTCGGCAGGATGGTCCGCAAAATGGGCCAGCGCGGCTCGCATTTCAAGGAGCAATTCATCTGCCATAGCTTGGGTGAACCCGTGGCGGATGAGGATGCGTTGAATCACCAGATCTTCGCGATCGGGCGGCATGGAGTAGGCAGGAACCAGCCATCCCCGCTCGCGCAAGCGGTCAGCGAGGTCGTAGAGCGAAAAGCTGGAGGACTTCGGGTCTTTGAGTTGCCAACACAGGCCGGGAATCCCTCCCTGGCCGTCGTAAATAATTTCGAAGGCATCGAACTCAGCGATCTTGTCGGCGAGATAGCGGCCCAGCTCAGCACATTCGCTTTGTATTGCGCGGTAGCCGCTCTTACCTAGCCGCAGGAAGTTATAGTACTGGCAAATGATTTCCCCGCCGGGTCGCGAAAAGTTGAGGGCGAAGGTTGGCATATTGCCCCCGAGGTAGTTGACGTTAAAAATCAATTCCTCAGGCAGATCGTGCTTCTCCCGCCACAGCGCCCACCCAACGCCCAGGGGCGCGAGCCCAAATTTATGCCCCGAAGCGTTGATGGATTTTACCCGCGGGAGACGAAAGTCCCAGAGCAGATCGGGTTGCAGGAAAGGCGCGAGGAAAGCGCCGCTCGCTCCGTCGACGTGGATCGGGATGTCGAGTCCGGTCTCTGCCTGCAATTTGTCGAGAGCCAGGCTGATCTCGTGGACGGGTTCATACTGCAAAGTAAACGTGACCCCGAGGGTAACGATCACCCCGATGGTGTTTTCGTCGCATCGCTTAATCACTTCTTCCGGCGTGAGGAGCAGCCGCTCGCCCTCCATGGGAACTTCCCGGATTTCGACGTCGAAGTAGCGGCAGAATTTATGCCAGCAGACTTGGACGGGCCCCATGATGAGGTTCGGGGTATCAATCGATTTGCCTTTGGCGCGCTGTTTTTTGCGCCAGCTCCATTTGAGGGCCAGTCCGCCCAGCATGGCTGCCTCGCTCGAGCCGGTGGTGGAGCAGCCGATGGTACTGGCCGCTTCCGGTGAGTTCCACAGGTCCGCCAGCATGTGCACGCAGCGTTCTTCGATGGCCGCGGTCTGCGGGTATTCATCCTTGTCGATCATGTTTTTGTCAGCGGACTCGTCCATGATCTGCTTCACTTCGGGTTCGATCCAGGTGGTGCAGAAGGTGGCCAGATTTTGCTGCGAGTTGCCATCGAGGATCAGCTGATTGTGGATGGTCTCGTAAACCGTTTGCGGGTCCTGCGCTGTTTCCGGGAACTCGTACGTTGCGGTGCCCTCATCCAGGACTTCGGACTCGAGTTGGCTGGTTGGAGCGGCTTTGAGCTCTTCAGTATTGTGTAGAGGCATGGCTGCACCGAAGTGTATGTGCTGCTGCAGTAGAAATAGAAGAAAAAATGATCAATTAGAAAGCAGAGCGACATGGACGGGCCCACTCCATTCGACGGGTACGCTGGCGACCACTACCTGTGCACTCGTTCAATCTTGCCAACCAGGAAAATATACGAAAGGGCTCCCAACAGGGCCATGGCGGAGACCCCGACAAGCGGCAGGGTAAAGTCATTTCCTTTGATCAAAAACCCGATGGCCAGCGGAACAACAACCGCGGATAGATTGCCGATGAAATTGAATACCCCGCCAGTAAGCCCGATGAGGTGTTCGGGCGCAATTGCAGACACCAGTGACCACGTGATGGAACCAAATCCGCATCCAAAGAAAGCAAGCGTAAGCCAGCCGCTTATATAAATCGGATTGCTCACGTAATTAGCAGCAATGATCGAGCTAGAGAGCAGCATCCCTACGATGATGGGTACCTTGCGCGCCTTGGTCAGCGTGCTTCCATGGCGCACCATCCAGTCAGAGACAAAGCCCCCTGTGAGGATGCCAACGAAAGCGCCCAGGAAGGGAAGCGCCTCCAGCGCGCCAGACTTCAGCAAACTGATATGGCGGTACGTGACCATGTAGCTGGGAAACCAGGTCAGGAAGAACCACTGCGTCGAATTAATCCCAAACTGGCCAATGTAGATTCCCCACAGCTTCCGCCGTCCTAGGACAATCTTGAGATCAGGCCAGACCAACGCCCGCCTTTGACCATGAATTCGCTGGCTGAGGTCGGGAATACCACCGTGTTCGGCAATGAATTCGATTTCAGCCTGGTTCACCCCGCGAAACTCTGAAGGATCGCGATAGAAGTAAAACCACACTGCCGACCAGATCACTCCGAGCACACCGCTAAATGCAAACACCGCTCGCCAACCGTACGTCACATCGATCCACGACAGCAAGGGCACCATAAACCCGAGCCCCACATATTGACCGGAGGTATAGAGGGCGATCGCGCCGGCCCTTTCGTTTTCCCCAAACCAGGTCGTGACAACCCGGTTGTTGATGGGATAAGCGGGAGCCTCAAACGCGCCCACCAGCAAACGCAGGAGCAGCAGCCCCGCAAAACTGCCCGCCAGTCCAAGAGAAACAGTGGCCAACGACCAAAATGCCAGCACGCCGCAGTACAGAAACCGCGGGTGCACCCGGTCCACCAGCCAACCAGATGGAATCTGCAGCGCGACGTACGTCCAGCCGAAACCCGACAACACAAAGCCGAGTCTTACGGGAGTCAGATGCAGGGCCCGCGACAACTGGGGCCCAACAATTGAGATATTGCTGCGGTCAAGGTAATTCAGGACCACGATGACGAATAGCATCATCGCCACGAGAAATCGTCGACGGCTTGGAGCCTGTGGACCCAACTATTTTGCCGGTGGTGGCATACCCGGCGCGTGATCGACAAGCTCCACGTCCAGTTGGATCACAACCGCGTCGCCAATCATGCCCGTCATGGTACTCATTCCATAATCCGTGCGGTTGATCGTGGTCGTAGCGGAAGCGCCGCGATGCGAGGTTCCCTTGGGGTCTTTCATCGCAGGAGTCGGTCCATCCACATCGAGAACCGCTTCCTTGGTGACTCCATGGATGGTCAGGTCACCGGTAACCTTTAACTTCCCATCCCCGGCAACCTCGACCTTCTTCGATTTGAAAGTGATCGTGGGATACTTCGCGACATCAAAGAAGTGATCACTCCGCAGATCATCGTCCCGCCTTTGGACCCGGCTATCGACAGAGCTGGCGTCGATCGTCACGTCTACCGACCCCTTCGCCGGGTCACCAGGATTTGTGACCGTGCCCCCGACCTTGGTGAACGTTCCTCTTACATTTGAGATGCCCATGTGGCGAACCGAAAACTGAGCCGCCGAGTGTGCAGGGTCCAGGTACCAGGTTTCGCTTTGTCCCACGGCGCGCAGGCTGGCGAGGTTAGCCATGCAAAACAGGACTAACAAGGAAGCGGAGGTAGCAATCGTTGGTTTTCTCATCATGATGGTGACGGATGTTGCCTTTCTTTAAAACAGTCTTTGTTGTTCTTCCGAGACTACGCTGGGTTTCCCCCACGGCAATGCAGAAAGATGTAAAAACATTGTCACGGCTGGGCGAACGGTTGATCATTTTTCACACGGCAGGCGAAGGCTCACGACCAGGCCGCCCTCCGGCCGGTTGTACGCCCGCACCTCACCGTGATGCAGCCGCACCGCACGGTCCGCAATCGCCAGCCCCACGCCAAACCCCCCGGTGTCCCGCTCTCGGGAATCGTCAAGCCGATAGAACGGGCGAAATATATGCTCCAGCTCTGCTTCCGGGACACCCGGACCGCGATCGCTTATTTCCAGGTTGACCATGCGCGCGCCGCCGCGCTCTTCGCAGCTCATGTTCAGTTCCACCGCCGATTCCGGCCGGCTGTAACGAATCGCATTCCGAACCACATTCTCAATGGCCCGGTAAATAAGGTCCGTGTTCCCCCGGACCATGCACTCGCAATGGCCCACGACGCGGATCGTACAGGACCTTTGTTGCGCTTCGTACTCCGCATCCGGCAGCAGGTCTTCCACCAAACCCTGCAGACGGAATACCTCGGTGGGGGTAGACGCGTTCGTCGACTCCATAGACGACAGCCGAAGCAGCTGGCCGATCAACAGGTTCAGGCGCCCCGCTTCACGCTCAATGCGTTGCAGATGCTCGCTCATGGCCGCGGGCGCTTCCTCGCGCGCCAATTCCAGGGCGACACTCAGGCGAGCCAGCGGCGATCGCAATTCATGAGAGACATCGCGGACCAGGATCTTCTGTGCCCCTACCAGCCGCTCCAGCCGCTCCGCCATGTAATTGAAGTCGTGGACCAGGCCTTGAATTTCGTCGCCGCCAAACAGCCGCTCCTCTCCGCCGGGCTCGTCTACCCGCGTAGCCAACTCCCCATTTGCCAGCTTGCGAGCGGCGAGCCGTAGCCTGCCGATGGGCCGGATCAGAAACAGGACCAGAACGAACGTGGTCGCTCCAAATACCACAATCGCCACCGGAAGTTGCGGGTTGGCGAAAAACAACAGCTCATGCAGCCCGTAGGTGTTGGCGGTCCGCGGCCGGGTCAGCAGAAAAAGGTACTGTTGGCCGCTGGCGGATTGTGTTGTCGTGCTCCACAGATAATTTTCGCCAACCATCTTCGGGTGCTCGCCAGGCTTTTCGTCTGCTACGGTCAACAGTCCGGGATCCGCAGCCGGGCCGGCATCCTGGCAAAGCAAATGCTTCGTTGAGTCGGTCAGGTAGACCGTTTGGTGGAGCGACCCGGCAAACTGTTGCAAACCCGAACACCCACTTGCCTCATAGGCATTCGCCGCCGCCGCTGCCGCGCTGGGAAGGGTGGAGTTCAGAACTTCCATCATCTCGTTGGGCCGCGCGAACCTATGCCGCATGATCAGCATGGTCGAAATAAAAAACGTAACGCTTTGCGCGATCCAGAAACCGAGAAAGATTTTGGTGAAGAGTCCTCGCATTGTCTATCGCTCTCCTGACAGTTTGCGAGGGGCCGGCACCGCAAGCTGATATCCAATGCCGCGAATGGTCTTCACCTGGTCTCCGGAGCTGTTTGCCGCGTCCAGCTTGTGGCGCAACCGGCTGACGTGCATATCCAGGCTGCGGTCAAAGGGGTGAAATTTTCGTCCCAGAACGGTCTCTGCAAGTTGCTCCCTGGCGACCACCTCACCGGCAGAACGCATCAATGTTTGCAATAATCCGAACTCAACATCCGTCAGGTCCAGAGCCACTCCATTCGAACGGGCAATCCTGGCCGCCGTATCCATCTCCAGGCCCATCACGGTCAGAAAATCTCCAGCGCCTGCCGTTGTCTCTGCCTTGCCGCTTCTGCGCAGGATCGCCCGTATCCTGGCCAGCAGCTCACGCGGGTTGAAAGGCTTAGGCAGGTAGTCGTCCGCCCCAATCTCCAATCCCACAATGCGGTCCACATCATCACCGCGCGCCGTGAGCAGCAGAACACTCATGGTCGATGCAGCGGCACGCAAGCGGCGAAGCACTTCAAAACCATCCAGCCCGGGCAGCATCACGTCGAGCAGGGTGATGGAGTAGCTTCCGCCCAGAGCCTTTCCCAGACCGGTCTTCCCGTCGTGTGCAAGGGTCACCTGGTACCCATGTCGGCCCAGATAGTCGCTGAGCATGGAGCAAAGCTCAACATCGTCATCGATCAGAAGAATGGGCTCCATGGGGTCGTCTTTCTGCCACTACCGAGATTACTCCGAACCTCCGGCAGCGAAACCTCGGAAGTGTAACAAATTGTCACTTGTCCCGTGACGGTTCGTTACCAACGGTTACTCATTGTGACCGCATGCCCGATCGCCCGGGTGTCTTCTGAATACGGCATCAACAACAGCCGCATGATGCAGGAGTGATCTGATGCAAAGATTTCGAGGCGCCCTGGTACTACTGTGTGTGAGCCTCTTCGCCGCCACACAGCTATTCGCGTTGCCCGCAAATGGATCAACCACCGGAGCATTGAAAGGCGTGGTGGCCGACCCATCGGGGGCGCGCGTGGTCAAGGCGACCGTCACCGTGCAGGCAGAGGATGGAACCACCACAGCCGTACAAACCGGTGCCGATGGTTCGTACCAGTTCCCGCAACTTGCGCCCGGTATCTATACCATCACCGTGACCGCACCGGGTCTCGCCCTGCCTCAGGCTCAGAGCGTGACCGTTGAGGCGGGCCGCTCCACACTGCAAAATCTTGCTCTCATCGTCGCAGTCGATCAGCAACAGATCACGGTCACCGAACAGGGTGCCGGGCTCGATACCAGTCCCGACAACAATGCCGGTGCGATTGTGATCAAAGGCAAGGATCTGGACGCACTATCGGATGATCCCGACGAACTGCAGGATGAGCTGAACGCTCTTGCCGGTCCTGCGGCCGGCCCCAATGGAGGGCAGATTTACATTGATGGGTTTACCGGTGGACAGCTGCCTCCGAAGTCATCCATCCGTGAAATCAGGGTTAACCAGAACCCCTTCTCCGCAGAGTTCGACAAACTCGGTTACGGGCGGATCGAGATCTTAACCAAGCCGGGCACAGACCACCTGCATGGAATGATCATGGCCAGCGGCAACGACTCCGCGTTCAACTCGCTTAACACCTTTGTGACCAGCGAACCGCCTTACTACTCCACCTTCTTTTTGGGCAACGTGAGCGGCTCTCTGAGCAAGAGCGCATCGTGGTTCATGAGCGGATTCCGGCGAGACAACAATGCAAACTCCATCATCAACGCCCAGTTGCTTGACCCCACAGGCGGAAGCTACAACTACGCCGCGGCGGTTCCAAATCCACAATCACGGATGGATCTGAGTCCCCGCATCGACCTTCAGCTCACGCCGAACAACACCCTCACTCTCCGTTACATGTATGACCGGCAAAAAAGCACCAATAACGGAGTCTCCCAGTTCGCGCTCCAGACCCAGGGTTATGACGCCTTGAACCAGGAGAACACGCTGCAGCTGAGCGACACGCAAATACTGAGCCCGCGGCTGATCAACGAGACGCGCTTTGAATATATCCGCGATCGCGACAATCAGACTCCGCTCAATTTCACCCCCACCATCACGGTGCAAGGCGCCTTCACTGGGGGAGGCAACAATGAGGGCACCATTCACGACGCTCAGGATCACTATGAGCTGCAGAATTACACTACGGCTTCGCTTGGTGTGCACGCGCTGCGCTTCGGAGCGCGGTTGAGGGCAACGCGCGACGCCAACAGCTCAACTGCCGGCTTCAACGGAAGCTACACCTACGCGTCTTTAGATAGCTATGCGGCCGGGCAGCCATCGCAGTACGAGGTGACGCAAGGCACGCCCGCGGCGCGCGTCACGCTCTTTGATGCCGGCGTCTTCTTACAGGATGACTGGCGCGTGCGGCCTAGCTTTACCCTGAGCACCGGTCTTCGCTACGAGGGGCAAAACCGCATCAGCGATCATGCCGACTTCGGACCGCGCATCTCCTTTGCCTGGGCCGTGGGCGGCGGCAACAAGCCGGCAAAGACTGTGATCCGCGGCGGCTATGGCTGGTTCTTTGACCGCTTCCAATCGACCTACGTTTTGCAGGCCATTCGCCAGAATGGCATCAACCAACAGCAATTTGTGGTCAAAAACCCAGCGCCCGGCGAGACCACCCTGCCCGCGGCCAGCGAAGCGGCGCCCACGACGTACTCCATCGCTCCCAACCTGAGAGCTCCATTGAACACGCAGGCGGCCATCGGAATCGAACATCGGTTTGGCAAAAGTGTCACCGTAGCCAGCACCTACATCAACTCCCGCGGCCTCCATCAGCTTTATAGCGACAATATCAACGCATTCCTGCCCGGGACCTATGACATCACCACCGGCACCGGCGAGCGTCCAAACGGCATCAACGAGAATTTGTATCAATATCAGTCCGGCGGTATTTACCACCAGAATCAATTGATCACCAATTTCAGCGTCCGCGCACGCAAGCTCTCGTTGTTCGGGTTCTATGTCGTCAATTCGGCGAAGGCGGACACCTCAGGAGCAACGTACTTTCCTTCCAACCAATTCGATCCTCGCGCGGATTATGGCAGATCTACTTTCGACATCCGGCAGCGGTTTCTCCTGGGCGGCAACTATCTGGCGCCGTTTGGTTTTTCGATCAGCCCCTTTCTGGTATTAGATTCGGGGACTCCTTTCAACATCACGGTAGGGCAAGACCTGAACGGCGATAACCAGTTCAACGATCGCCCGTCGTTTGCCACCTCTTCGAGCACCGACGTTATCGATACAAAATACGGCAACTTCGATCTGGACCCGGCAGCCGACGCCGCACGCATACCCTACAACTACCAGACCGGCCCGGGCCTGTTCAGCACTAACCTTCGTATCAGCAAGACCATTGGTATCGGGCCCCGCTCCGAGCGGGCGGCCAATGGCGGCTTTAACGGACCGCCTCCTGGTGGCGGCGGTGGTCATGGGCCTGGCGGTGGTGGACCTCCGGGAGGCGGTCTTGGGCCCGGCGGACTGAGCAGTTCTGGCGGAAGGCCCCCCATGCTGGATCAGGCGGCATCGAGGCGCTATTCTCTGAGCTTCACGGCCATGGGTAGAAACATCTTCAACAACGTAAACCTTGCTGCGCCGGTTGGGGTTCTGCAATCGCCACTGTTTGGTAAGTCGAATGCGTTGGCAGGAGGATTCTTCTCCTCGCCCTCGTCAAACCGCAGCATCGACCTCCAGATGTCATTTAACTTCTGAGTCGCCGCCGCTATTATTGCGCGTCGTGGAAGATGATGCCGAGTGTGTGGCGTTGTCCGGAGCGCAGACGGCTGACCCCATGCCGCAGGTTAACCCGATATACGCCGCGCGTTCCTTGCACCGGGCGATGATGCACGGCAAAAGCGACCCCATCTCCTTGCCCTAGCGGGACTACCTCCGGTCGCGACTGCATACGTGGGCGCTGCTCCGTTAGCACAAATTCGCCACCCGTGAAATCGCGTGCCGGTTCTGACAGTAAAATGGCCACCTGGATTGGGAAGACGTGCTCTCCATATAGATCCTGGTGGAGGCAGTTGTAGTCGCCTTCTCCATACTGCAGCAGCAACGGCGTCGGTCGAACTTGACCCGCTTCATGGCACCGTCGAATGAAGTCAATATGCCGCTCCGGATAGCGGGGATCGACACCCATTGCCTGGTTCCAGGAATTAGCGATGGGCACTAGCCTCGAATAGAGCTCTATACGAAGATTCTGGATAAGCGCCGGTAGAGGGTACTTGAAATACTTGTACTCGCCTTTACCGAATCCGTGACGTCCCATCACCACCCGGCTCCGGTAAATGTGATCGTCGGGATACATCGCGGCGACGGACCGGCACTCCCGGGGCGAAAGAATTCCAGGAAGCATCGCACTCCCTTCCTCCCCCAGTCCTTTCGTGATTCGCTGCCAGTCGAGGTGATCCACGCGCCCGGCAATCGTCTCTGCGCTGCTCTTTGTAAGGTCTGCAATTATGGACGATGTAGTCATTCGATCTCCTGGTCTCCACTGTTGTAGAGAAGCTAACAAGACGGCAGAATCGAAACACTCCGCTTCTTGCCTTCGAATCCGGCTGCAGTCATGCGTGTGGAAGTGTGGCGGTCGAGGCCGCCATTCTTTGCGCCGGTTTGAAGACTGCCATTTGCCGAAGCCCGATACAGACCAGGCTACCCAGTAGTGCGAGTCCGGCAAGCCCAAAGAATGCGCCGGCATCGCTCCCGGATCGCTGCTTCAGGAAGCCGAGGATGCTCGGTCCGAAAAATCCGCCGCTGGAACCGATTGCGCTGACCAAAGCGATCCCGGCGGCGGCCGAAGGTCCCTTCAGAAACTTGGTCGGCAGGCACCAGAACGGAGACATGAACAGGGAGGTGCTTATGGGGATGAACGCCAAAGCAGTTACTCGAAGGAGCGAGTGAGAGAACAAACCCACTCCAATGCAACCAGCGCAGTCAAGCGCAAGGGCGAATGCGGCCAGTCCTGAGCGCTCGTCCCACCGGTCCGATAAGATCCCGGCGAGCGGGTAAACTGCCGCCGAAAGCAGCGAGATGCCGCCGACGATGAAGCCGGTGTTCGCGTTGCTGGTGCCCAGGGCATCGCGCACGAGAATCGGCGCCCAGAGGGTGTAGCTCAGGCTCACCGCGTACAGGGCGAAATAGGGAACCGTGAGCAGCCAAACCAGGGGATTGGCGAGTGCGCGAAGCGGAGAGAGGGGTACGACGCCGGCCTGCTGCCGCTCCCACGCAAGACGGTGCGAAAGCCAGTCTCGCTGTTCTGATGAGAGCCATCGAGCGTCCTCAGGCCGCTCCGTCAGGTATCCCAGCAAGGCGAGCCCGAGTAACACCGGCGGCAGACCTTCGATCAAGAAGAGCCATTGCCAACCGGAGAGATGCCCAACCCCACTCAGTCCCAGGAGAACACCGCCCAGGGGCCCGCCCAATGCTCCAGACAACGGGATCCCGATCACAATGGCGGCGATCGCCCGGGCACGATACTCCATCGGAAACCACTGGCTCAGGTAATAAAGGACTCCGGGAAAAAATCCCGCTTCCGCCACTCCTAAAAGGAACCGCACGGCGTAGAACTGGATCGGGGTTCGCACAAGCATCATCGCGCAGGCGAGCAATCCCCAAGTAATTGCGATCCTGGCCAGCCATCGCCGGGCGCCCACGCGGGCAAGAATCAAATTGCTGGGTACTTCAAAGAGTGCGTAACCGAGAAAGAAAATGCCCGCGCCGAAGCCGAATGTTGCCGAACTGAACTTCAGTTCTTTATTCATTTCGAGCGCAGCAATACTCACGTTAGAGCGATCGAGATAACAAAGAATGTAGAGCAGGAAGAGAAACGGGAGCAGCCGAAGGCTGGCCCGCCGCATAGTGGAGCGCTCGACATTTTGTTCGATCACACTCGAGATCTCCTTGAGCTGAGACCAATCAATCTGCTGATCGAACTATAGTACGGACACCTACCCGCGTGGGCTTAAATAAATCGCGAGCTTTCGAGACCTGGGCCACCCAGCCCGGGGTTCTGGCAAAACACGAATCGCACTCTGATTGCATAAAAGAAACTCCCGCACAGCGATGCTGTGCGGGAGTTCCCTACATTCGCTGCGCAGCTAGAACTGATAACGCAGCCCGACTTGCAGAGTCCGCGGATTGCTGGTGGTTTTCCCGGTCACTTCCCCGAACGTGGCTGCAGTGGGAGTGAAATTTGGCGAATTCAGGTTGGGATGATTGACAAAGTTATAGGCCTCAGCACGGAACTCGAAACCATTCTCCTTGAAGAGGGGGAAGGCTTTGATCATAGCTAGATTCCAGTTCACAAGGCCCGGCGCGTAAATATTGTCGCGAATGCCATGCTGAAGATTGAACGTCCCGGCAGGGGGCGCGGTCCACAGGGGAGTTCCGCTACCAGTGGTCGTTGCAAACCACTTAGGGCTACCAAGACCACCAGTGGGACCGGCAAACTTGCCCAAATGCGTTACCCCTCCGTGCTGCACCCAGAATTGCCCCACGGCCCCTGTTGGAATATTGGGAGGTTCGCAGTTGAAGCTCCCGAACTCTCCGACGCCGGCGTAGTCATTGGCGACTCCGACGGAACAGGGAAAGCCGCTTTGGAGTTGCGAGCTGCCGCTGATCTGCCATCCACCCGCCAGCTTGCCTACCAGGTCGTGCTGTCCCTTAAAGAACGGCAGCACATAGAGGTAGTTCACGACGAAAGCCTGACGAACATCGTACTCCGAAGGCCCCCATAGATTGGATGTGTCGTGGGCATCGGGGACGATCGTGTGGTAATTCGAACCGTTGTCCATGTCCTTGGCCCATGTGTAGGCAGCGTTAAAAAAGGAACCATCGCCAAATTGCCAATTCCATCCGACTTGTAACGCGTTGTATGTTTCCCTTACCCCGCTTTGCGCTTGCTGAATGAAGGCGAAACCCCGATATGGCCGGAGATAGTTAATGTTGACGCCCGGATTATTTGTGAGAGAGCCGGCTGGCGCCTGGTTGATGTCGAACACATCCCAATTATGCAAACCGCGAGCCCCCACGTAAGCGATCGATAGCGCCGAGTGCCGCCCTGGAAGCTGCTGCTGCAGTGTCACGTTCCAGTTCCACCTGGTTGGTGGCACCAGGTGGCTGTTCATCGTAGTGATCTGGAGAGGAGGTTCTACAGTGGAGTTGAGCGCGGCGCCCGGATTGTCGACCGACACGTTGCTGACGGATACCGTTGGCTGGAATGGAGAGTTGCCGCCAGGGAATATGTTGTCGATGATCCCCTTAAACTCTACGAACCTGCCGCCCCCGGCGCGGATCACCGTATTTGGATATAGCTGATAAGCGATTCCGAGACGCGGCAGAACATCGGTTTTTGTGGGGTAGTAGCCCTTGGGCAGTTTCGGGGCGAACAGGCCGGTGCAGGGTTGGCCGGCGCAGGCGTTATTTGCCGGGTTCGCGGCAGGGACACGATTGCCCGCGAGCGCAGAGCTAGGGAATTTGTTTCGCCCGGGGATCACGATGCCGTTATAAGGGTTGCCGGTGCCCACGGTTACGAGGCCTGTTTTCTGACTCACTTGCGGAACAGCTGCCGGGTTGAATGAAGCGGGATCGAAGTAGACCGCATTGCCCCACTGCGCGTTGTAAGGAACGACCGTGGTGAAGCGAAGACCATAATCGAGATTCAGTTTGCGCGTTAGCTGCCAGTTATCCTGGATGAACTCCTCAAAGAGCGTTCCGCGCCATTCCGTGAATGCTTTTGGCCCAATCTCGGTATAGCTGTCTGCCAAGCCCAGCGCCAGGTTGGCCAAGCCTACACCAGATGTACCGCCCAAGCCGGTCCGTGTGTCAGTGAAAAAGAACGTGCCGTTCTGGTTGCTGGCCCCCCCGGGAACCGTCGAGACGTTGATCTGATCGTTGTCATTTTCGCCCGCGTAGGAGTAGAAAAAGCCCCCCTTGATTGTGTGGTTCGACCATACCTTAGTCAAGCTGTCGGACGCCGCATAAATAATCCCGGACGAATGGGATGGATACGGCCCACCGGCAATACTGGAGAAAATGGGCAGGCTGGCGGTGGGAATTTTCTGCTCAGCAGCTTTCGCGCCGGGCAGGATGTAGGGAAAATCGATCCCGAATGCTCCCCGATTATAGCCAGCCCCTCCTGGCGAGGCGTTGATGTAGACGTCGTCGATGCTGACGCTGCCATGCGCCTCGTTGATCATGGTTGGGCTGATCGTCCAAACCCAACCCAGGGCGTTGGTTTGGTTGGGGCGCTCGAAGACGATCGGAACCAGGGGGTTGCTCTGGTTGTAAGGAGAGAGCTGGTAGAACGAGTTATCGGAGCGCCGAAATAAGATGTGGTTGCTGGGCGTTATAAGAAGGTCGCCGTTGATTTGGCCTTTACGCTGATTTTCCGGGTTGGGGAGCGAACCTGCATAGTTCTGCTGTCCCTGCAGGAACCCCGGAGTGGGCGCAGGATAGGAGTTTAAGATCCCAATGCCGTTTGGACTCAATTGGGACTGCGGAATGATGTTGCCCGGATACGCGACGCAACCTGAGCCGCCTGACACCGGGCAGGTACCAGGCTCATAGATTTGGGTGCCGGCCTTATACCAGGGATTCGCGCCGAGAAGCTCACTGAAGTTACCCTGGCGCATCAGCGCGGTGGGCACGATCATGTTTTGCGTGGCTGCAAAGCGGTAGCGGATCCAATCCTCGTTGATGAAGAAGAAGAACTTGTTGCGTAGGCCATCCAGGATAGGCACTTTTGGGGCCCAGACGGGGCCGCCAACGGAAAATCCAAAATTATTGTAAACAAAGGGAGAAGGAAACCGGGTTGCGGGGTTCAGGTTCCGCGTCCAGGTGTTGGCATTCATGGCTGAATTCCGCAGGTACTCGTACGCAGTGCCATGGAAATTCGTGGTACCACTCTTGGTCACAATGTGCACCTGGGCGCCGGACGCACCCCCGTACTCCGCCGAGTAGGCAGCTGTGAGCACTTGCATTTCCTGCACGGCGTCTGTGTTCACGCCGGCGATAATCTCTCCGTCGTCACGTGTACGAACCGCCGGAGCGCCATCGATGGTGTACAACGTATCCTGCGTGCGCGCCCCGTTGATATTGAAGGTGTCTCCGCTGTTAAACGCGAAGTTGAAATCGCCCAAGGTCGCCGTACTGGTTGCGCCGGGTAGAAACTGTGTCATGTAGATCGGGTTGCGGCCGTTTAGCTCCTGCTTTTGAATCTGTTGTCCTGTGATCTCGCTCTGTACCGCTGCGGACTGCGTCTGCAGGAGTGCAGCGGTGGCCGTCACTTCGACCGTCTGGCTAGCCGCTCCGGGCGTAAGCACGGCGTCGATAGAGATGGTGCTGTTGGACGCCAGCACATTGTGAGTGCTCTCAAATCTTTGAAAGCCGGTGGCCTCTGCCGACATGGTGTACACCGTGGGGGGAAGGTTCGGGACCGCGTAATGACCTGACCCATCGGTTGAAACCGTTCGGCTTTCGCCAGTCCCCTCATTTTTGATAGTTACTTTTGCATTGGGCACCGCCGCCCCGGAGGAGTCCGACACGAATCCAACGATGGAACCTACGTCATTTTGCGCAAATACGGGCACAGACAAAAACATGGAGATGCAAAACGCAAGCGCAGCGCAAAAATAGGAGATGCCCGCGCCTATAACTCGCGTGGATCTCGGATGAATAAACTCAGACACGGCTGTACCGCGCCCACCAGGATGTGGAAGAACTCCATTTGTAGACATAGCAGGCCTCTCTCCGGAAAAAAACTGCAATGGGGCCATCTTGGGGATCTGGAATGTGATTTGGAAGGGGTCTACCCTGTGTTTACACCGGGCGTTTCACCAGATGAATCGAGTTCTCCCGGATTGTGTAAATCAGCTGGAAAATTTTGTAGATTGCCATAACTCCTGTCGGAGTAAGCACTTAACAATTTACCCTGTGTTCTCTAATCTTTGTTACCCTCCGGGGGTGGACGTTATGAAACAAAGCGACGCTTCTATACCGGACTTCGTGGTGGCATCGACGGGCACGGCCGCCAATCCCAACCTGCCGGCGGGTTCAACCTGGAAGTCTCTCACCGCCGAGCCCCGCTGGCAGTTGGCGCAACGCATCGTTGCCAGCCGCAGCTTTGCCAAGTCTGCTTTGCTCTCCCGCTTTCTCCTCTACGTTTGTGAGCGTGAGATTACAGGCAAGATCGGAGAGATCAGCGAACAGCAAATCGGGGTTCATGTCTTTGGCCGGCGTCCGGGCTACAACCCCGGCGAAGACAACATCGTAAGGAACTACGCCCGCCAGCTTCGCCACCGTTTGGATCAATATTTCCTCGAAGAGGGCAGAGAGGAGGAGCTTCGCCTCAGCATTCCTCGGGGCAAATACGTCCCGGTCTATGCCCCCAACCATTTCGAAGAGCGCCCGCTACTGGTTGTTTCCGAGTACGAAGCGGACAGCGTCGGGCTTTCCGAGACGCTGGTACCGGCCGCACCGGCCGCCGTATTGATCCCGCCCACCCGGCGCCGTCCCTGGCTTGCTCTTGCTTTAGGAGCTTTGCTGTTGTTGTTTGTCTGTTCAGCAATTGTTTGGAAGGTCACGCACCGCGCTCCCGCGTATGCCTCAGACTCGTCGCATCCCCTGTGGGCGCGGCTCTTCGACAAGAGCCACCAGACACTCATTGTGCCGTCCGACGCGGGCATCGTCATGATTCAGAACTTGACCGGCCATCTCGTTCCCTTGTCGGAATATATCAATCGCGATTACCTATCCTTCAAGAGTCCCTACAAAATTGATGCGCAGAACATGAGAGATCTGGATGCCCAGCGTTACACCAATGTTACAGATCTGAACGCAGCGATGAGGTTCTCGCGTCTTCCTGAGTCCAACGACGGTCATCTGGTTGTGCGCTATTCACGTGAGCTGCACATGGGAGATCTCAAGGACGCTAACGTCATTCTTCTGGGATCCAATTTTTCTAACCCGTGGGCAGAGCTCTTCGAGAAGAACATGAATTTCGAGTTCTCCTATCAGCCTCATCCCAATGCCTCGCTGATCCTGAACAAGCATCCTCAAGCAGGAGAGCTTTCCGCCTACCAGAACGACGCAACCGGGCCCTCGCATCGCACCTATGCGGTCATCGCCATGGTTCCCAATCTCAACAACACTGGATGGGTGCTGCTGGCAGAAGGACTTACCATGGCCGGAACCCAGGCGGCGGTGGACACTCTCTTCAACCGCGATGTGATGCGCCCTCTGCTCGGCCAGTTCGCCAACGCCGACGGTTCTCTGAACCCGTTCGAGATCCTGATTGAGACCCAGAGCTTCGGGTCAGATTCGCCGCAAGCCACCGTGGTTGCGACCAGGGCGTACAAGAAGCACTCCTGAACCTAACCCTGAACACAACCGGGGAATCGTGTACCCTCAAAGGTTACTTTGAGGGGCTGGATGCAGCGTCGCGAGTTCATCAAATCTGTGGTTGTGTTGGGAAGTGCTTTCGCTGCCGGCCAGGGCAGTGGGTTCTCCATGCAAGCGCCCGACGAACAGGTCAAGCGTGTGCTTGTCATGTTCAAATGCCATTTCGATGCCGGCTTTATTGATACCCAGGCCGCGGTCGTTCGAAAGTACTTTACGGAGTATTTTCCCCAGGCCATTCGAGTGGCGGAAACAATGCGCCAGGCGGGCTCCTGCCGTTATGTTTGGACCACCGGTTCGTGGCTGCTTTACGAGTATCTCGAGCAGGCTGCAGCTGAGGATCGCCGGCGCATGGAACATGCGATCGCTAACGGAGACATCGCCTGGCACGCTCTCCCTTTCAGTTGGCAGACCGAGCTGATGGACCCATCCATGATTTCCGGAGGCCTCAGCCTGTCGAAATCCCTGGACCGGCGGTTTGGCCGAACAACCACCGGCGCAAAAATGACCGATGTGCCCGGGCACACCCGCGGCCTCATAGGACCGCTGTCCGCAGGGGGCGTGAAGTTCCTTGACATCGGTGTGAATGGGGCAAGCACTCCCGCCGCCGTACCTCCCCTGTTCGTCTGGAAAGATTTGAAAGGAGCATCCCTGGTGGTCATGTACCACCACGAGTACGGCGCGGTTATGCGCGTCCCGGGTTCTGACCTGGCGGTCGCCATCGTGGTGGCAGATGACAACAGCGGCCCCCACAAACCAGATGAGATTTTAAAAACATGCACTGACTTGAAGCATCAATTTCCCAACGCTCAAATTGTCGCCACCAACCTGACTGACATCGCCAATGCGGTCGAACCTTTTCAAAACAACTTGCCGGCTGTGAAGCAGGAGATCGGCGATACCTGGATCCACGGCGTTGCCAGCGATCCTCTCAAGTTGGCCAGGTACCGCGAGGTAGCGCGGCTCCGCCAGGCATGGCTTGCCCAGCAGAAAATGCAGGCCGGCGACGCCACCGACCTCGCTCTGCTTCGCCGCCTCCTGCTTGAGGTTGAGCACACCTGGGGAACTGACACCAAAACCTGGCTCGACTTTGACCACTACACGCCGCACGATCTGGCTGAGATGCTGCACACGAAGAACTACGAGGTGGTGCAATACAGCTGGGCAGAAAAGCGTCAGGATCTTTTCGATGGAATTGCCACGCTGCCGGCCCCGCTGCGGGATCAGGCGCGAACAGCTGTGCAGCAGCTCGAAGCCACGGAGCCGCGGTTGACGAATCCGTCGAGCCACCCGGGCGGGAAAGAATGGGAGACGGAGCATTTCGTCCTCGCACTCGATCCGGGCACGGGCGCCATTTTCCGTCTGCGCAGCAAGCGCTCCGGGAGGGAATGGGCATCTGCCGATCATCCTCTGGCGCTCTTTTCCTATCAGACACTCTCCCCACAGGATTACTCGCGCTTCTTCGCCAACTATGTGATCAGCACAGAAGATTGGGCCAAGAAGGATTTCGGAAAACCAAATATCGAGCGCTTCGGAGCAGAACACCGCGACTGGTTACCGGCCTTAGCGGAACTCAAAATTGAAGAAGACGCTGGGGCTCATCGCATGCTTGCGCGACTGCAGATCGTCGATGCCGACGCTCTGCAATCGGGACGAGCTGCCTTCCCGGAAAAAATGTATCTGGAATTTGTGCTCCCCAAAGCAGAACCAGTCATCCACCTGAATTTTTACTGGTTTCAGAAGCGTGCCACGCGCCTTCCCGAAGCACTTTGGCTTACTTTTGATCCGATTGTCTCCGATCAGAAAGGCTGGACCATGGACAAATCGGGCGAGCAGATATCACCGTTCGACGTTGTCTCCTCAGGCAATCGTCACATGCATGCCGTTTCCACAGGATTCAGTCATACCAGCGACAAGGATTCCATCGTTGTCGAAACGCTAGACTCACCAGTGATCGCTTTAGGAGAGAAATCGCCGCTGAATTTCTCCACCTCTCAACCAGACTTGGCCGGCGGGGTTCATTGCAATCTGTTCAACAATGCCTGGGGCACAAACTACATCATGTGGTTCGCTGAAAACATGCGTTTTCGTTTCGTTCTGCGCGCGTAAAACCTAAGGTTGGCTAAACTGAACAGCATGCGCCGTGGTTGTGCCTGCGGGATGCTTCTGCTTTTGGGTGCGGTCCTTGCCGGCGGCCACGTTCCGGCGCGCCGCCAGGCAATCACGCTCACGGTCGTTGACGAAGACGGTTTGCCTGTTGCTGGAGCCCAGATTACTGTTTCTGAGCCAGGCCTCGCCGCCGTCCGTTTGGAGACCGACTATGCAGGCCGCTGTGCCTTCACCTTGCAAAGCGCCTCGACTTACCAACTTCAGATCCAGAAACCCGGCTTTTACCAGGCTTCAGAAAACCAGGCAGATGCTCATCGTCTGACGATCGAGGTGTCGCTGGCCCACGAACAGGTGGTACGTCAGGAGGTAAATGTCGTCTCTTCGACAGCCGGCATCGATCCCGAACAGACCTCAGATAAAAGCACCTTCAATACGCCGGAAATCGTCAACATACCCTATCCAACCTCGCGCGATATTCGCAACCTGCTTCCCTTTACGCCGGGTGTGGTGCAGGACGGAACCGGTCAGATCCATGTTGCCGGATCAGAGACGTACGCCACCCTTGATCTGCTCGATGGATTCGATATCCGTTCCCCGGTCAGCGGTGAGCTTGCCATGCGCGTCAGCGCGGATGCAGTGCGTTCTATCGATACGGAAACCACCCGTTATCCGGTGAAATTCGGTAAAGCCACCGGCGGTGTCGTCGCCTTCTACACCGGGATGGGCGATAACAAATTCCGTTTTAATACCACCGACTTTATTCCGTCATTCCGAGAGAACAACGGACTGCGCTTCGACAAATTTGTTCCCCGCGTCAGTTTTTCCGGACCAATTGTCCACAACCGCGCGTGGTTCTTTGATGGCCTCGAAATGGAATACGACAATAACTACATTCAGGGGCTTCCACCCAATGCCGATACCAACCACCTGTCGCGCGGCAGCAATCTCGTCAAAGCCCAGGTAAACCTTACGCCCGCGAACATCTTATCCGCCGGACTTCTTTTTAACGACTACCATTCACCCTATGACGGCTTATCCACCTTGGTGCCGCAGGAAAGCACTACCAAGCGGGACACCATCGCGTGGCTTCCGTATCTCCGCGACCAACATGCTTTCGCCAATGGAGCGCTGCTGCAAATGGGGGTGGGCGTGGTGCGTTTCCGCGATGGTTACGAGCCGCACGGAGACAGTCCGTACGAGATCACCCCCGAGCTTAACCAAGGCAGCTACTTTGAAAACGCTATCGCGCACTCCCAGCGAGAGCAGGGAATCGCAACCCTCTACCTTCCCCCGCGCCATTGGGAGGGTCGCCATGATCTCGAAGCCGGCATCGATCTCGACCACATCGGCTTCGACGAAAGTGTTTCCCGCTCGCCGGTAAACTATCTTCGCGAGAACAGAACACTGTTGCGACGCAGCACTTTTCCCACCCAGGCGCCGTTCACACGCAATAATTTCGAGACCGGCGCTTATTTTCAGGATCGCTGGCTGGCTCATGCCGGGCTGCTTATCGAATCCGGCCTGCGATATGATTGGGACGAAATTATCAGGCGTTCCCTCTTTTCGCCTCGCCTCGCTGCCACCTGGTCTCCCCCTGGAGGCGAGGCGACGACCAAATTATCCGCCGGCGTTGGTCTCTATTATGAACACACACAGTTACAGTATCTGGAGAGCGCACTGGCCGGCGTACGGTTTGACACCTACTATGCCGCCGACGGTGTCACACCGGTTACAGACCCGCTGGAGACGAACTTCACTCTCAACGACGCCTCTCTAAAGCAAACACGCGCCGTCAACTGGAGTGCCGGCATTGAGAAAAAGCTTCCCGGATCTATTTATGCCGGGGCAAATTTTCTTCAGAAGCGATCCTCCGACGGCTTCGTCTACGCCAACCAGGAAGGGCCGGGTGCGCTGTCAGGAACTTACCTGCTTACGAACGCCCGGCAGGATCACTATGTTTCCGAGGAGTTTGAAGCGAACCACGCCTTTAGCAATGGATACCGGCTGTTTGCGGCGTACACGCACTCCTCGGCACGAACCAACGCAGCCATCAATTACTTGCCGGCCGTCTCGTTGCTCGGTTCCCAGCAGAGTGGTCCGCTCGCGTGGGATGTCCCCAACCGTGTCATCTCGTGGGGTTGGTTGCCTTTGCTGCTACCGAGGTTTAAAAAGAGTTGGGACTTTGTCTACACTCTCGACTGGCACACCGGTTTTCCTTTTGATGCAGTCAATGCCAACCTGCAGGTAGTTGGTCCGGCCGGTTCGAAGCGTTTCCCTGACTACCTTGCCTTCAGTCCAGGCCTCGAATGGCGCTTCCACTTTCGCGGATCTTATTTCGGTCTGCGAGGTGTTTTGGAGAACGCCACTAATAGCAGCAACCCTGCGGTGGTGAATAACGTAGTCGATTCAGCGCAATTTGGCACCTTCAGTGAGTTCCCAGGCCGGGCGCTGACGGCGCGCATACGGCTGATTAGTTCGAAGTAAGAACTCTTCCGCGCCGGCAAACAGATCTCTCCACTACGCTGCGCTTCGGTCGAGATGACAAAGGGAAGGGGGCGCTGACCGGGAGGTTTGCTTATGGAATGGCGCGGACTGATCCTGACGGCTCTTGTTCGGTAATCTACTCTTCCCCGAAAGCCCACCCTTCCCTTTGTCATCTCGACCGGAGCGTACCTGGATTTCCTACTTCGCGCTGCTAGCGACGACTACGTGTGCGGTTTTCTTTAAGAAAACCGCATGACGTTGATCAACGCCATGAGTCTCGACAGGAAATCCGGGGGAGCGTAGTGGAGAGATCTCTGTGTGGATCTCTGTCTTGGGAAAGTGCGGTAGGTGATCTAAATCGTGATACGTTTTCTTCCGAATATCAGCGCGTCGATGGACCATGCTCCCGGGCCGAGCATGGCGAGGCCGATCGCGAGAACAGCAATCAGAATGTGACTCTGGTACTGTGTCGGACGTGAAAGCGCAATCAGCACCTCGGCGACTGCTTCGAAGGCGCCCATCACGGGGGTCCAAATTCCCAGGCAAATGCATACTCCGACACAGACCAACATGATGTGGATTTCCCATTGCGGCGAAGGAGGGAGAGGTACCACCATCGAGATTCTCTCAGCAATAAGAGAACCACCGGCGGCCAGCCGCAACAGAAGAAGACCAAGTCCGGGCCTCCCGTTCGGAAAGGTTGAATACAAGCGCTGCAAGAGAAGCCCCTCTTACGCTAAGATACCCAGCCACAGCCCACCGGCTAAGACTAGAAGGAGTGAACAAAGAACTACTCTTTAGAGGGGCAGGAGCGTTCTTTCATAGCTGTAAGATCCCGCGTTTCAAGCCTAAGGTAACCGCGTGCGTGCGATCACTTGCTCCCAGTTTCGAAAGGATGCTTTTGACATGTCCCTTCACCGTATGCTCGGTGATGCATAGCCGATCAGCGATGATTTTATTCGAATTTCCCTCCGCAATCATGGTGAGAACCTCCACTTCGCGGGTCGTCAAAGGGTCGTCCGCGGCATGGTCCGCCAACTGGACGGCCACCTCTGATTGGATGTGCTTGTGTCCGGCGTGAACGGATCGGATCGCAGTGAGCAGATCTTTTCGCACCATGCTTTTCAGGATGTAGGCGCGGGCTCCGGCTTTCAGAGCCCGGTAAGCCAGCGCGTCGCCCTCATAGGTCGTAAGCACGATCACCCGCGCATTGGGGAATTCGCTGCGGATGGCCAGGATGGCGTCAATTCCGTCCATGTCCGACATCTGCAGATCCATGAGGGTGACATCAGGTTGTAGCCTGCGAAAGCTTTCGATCGCCTCCCGGCCGGACGAGGCCTCCCCAACAATCGCCAGGTCGGGCTGCGTTCCAATCAGCGCTGCGACGCCGGCGCGCAGCAACGGATGATCGTCGACGGCCAGAATTCTGATTACTGCCGAGTCTTTAGTCATGATGTCGGTGGTCTCTTTTTGCGGAAAGGTCGAAATCTTTCCGGCGCAGAAGATGAGCCATAAGCGATTGCCGCGGGGATGGTCAACTGTACCTCAGTACCGGCCCCGCTTTCACTCCAAACCTCCATCGCGGCGCCCAGGCTTTCCGCCCTCTCGCGCATGCCAGGCAGACCCCAATGTCCCTCCCTTCTGCCGTGACTGATCACTTTAGGATCAATGCCCACTCCATCATCCCGGATCCGCAACAGAAAGCTTTCCCCATAAGTAATTTCCGCTTCTATATTCTGCGCTTTCGCATGATTGAACGCATTGCGCAGTGCTTCCCGCGCGAATCGATAGACTTCGTCGCGTAGAATCGGGTCAAGGTTCTGTGGCTTGCCCTCAGTCATCACGCGAAGTTGTGCGCTATGCTCGTGAGCGGATAGCTCCTTGCCGATCGCCGCTAGCGCCAGTGCCAGGTCGGTAGAAACCGCCGAGCCGCGCAGGTTCTGCACCGCATTTCGAGCTTCGGCCAGGGCCTGGTCTCCCTGGTCAAGCACTTTCTCGATCGCTTGCCTGGCCTCCTCAGGCTGGCTGGGCAGCATATGCTGCGCTACCTGGAGGTAGAAAAGTAGGCCTTGAAACCCTTGCAGCAGCGAGTCATGAAGTTCACGGGCAATGCGCGTCCGTTCCATGGCGCGCTCTTCTACGAGCATTTCAAATTGCCGTGAGATTTGTAGCAGCCGAAGCCGGTAAATGAGCCAGGTAAGCAGTGCAAGCGAAAGCAGGACCGACAACCGAAACCACCACGACTGCCAAAATGCCGGTGCGATCTGGAGCGGGATTGCCGCTTCGGAGCCATTCCATTTGCCACTACTGTTTGAGGCGGCGACGCGGAACCAGTAGCGGCCTGGTCCAAGATTGGTGTAAACCGCCTGGCGCGACGTCACCGCTTCGCTCCAGCCGTGATCGAACGGGTCCAGTCGATAACGGAAACGGATGCGATCGGCAGCCGCAAGGCTAAGAGCAGAGTAATCAACCACGATGCGGCGTTGCGATGCAGGAATGTGCACCAACCCCTGCAAGGGAACGGGATTGCCATTCACTGCGACGGTGTCTACCTGCACCACGGGAGGCTCGGTTTCCCTATCTGTGCGGCCGGGACGGACCATGGACAAGCCGGCATTCAAAGAGAACCAAACATTCCCGTGCAGATCCTTCGCCACTGAGCGGTCGCGTTTCACGCCTTCGGTACCTTGCAGTCCGTCGGCTAGACCGTATTCGCGGAAATCGTTGTCCAGCAGCCGGCCCCGCAAGAGTGCTTCCCGGTTGATCCTCAATACGCGGTTGGCCGTTGCTATCCATAAAGATCCATGCTGGTCGTCCGCCAGTCCCAGCACCGGTCCGCGCAGACTTTCGAGTCCCGCGGCCGCAACCGAGATGCGGCCGGAGCTTAAGAACGCGAGACCGCTCGTGGTGCCGATCCATAGAACCCCGGTTGAGTCGCGCAGAACAGAACTCACCTCGTCGGCGGGCAAGCCGTCGCGGCTGTCGTAGGTTCGCCACTTTCCGTTTGCCAATTCGCTCAAGCCGGCAGCGGTGCCAAACCACATCGTGCCGTCTGGGCTGTCCTCGATCGAGGTCACTGCGTTCGAGCCCAGGCCTTCTGCAACTGTGAAGGTGCTGAATTTACCGTCTTTCAGCCTGCTCAGGCCGCCGCTCACCGTGCCGGCCCACACAGTTCCATCTGGATTTTCATGAACAGTGTAAACACGATTTTGCGCCAAACCATTTCGCTCGGTATACGTGCGGGCCACAATCGATCCGTTGCGCGAGGTTAGCCTCGTCAGTCCCCCTTGCTGTCTGCCAAGCCATAATTCGTCTTTTGTTCCCGCGATGGAATAGATCACATCCTGGCTTAGCAGATCATTGTCGATACTTCCAGTTTCTTTCCCCCGCATCCATCGCAGGCCGCCCTCAATCGGCGCATACCAGACTCGATCACCTGGATCCACATAGATGGCCCCGCTGCTTTCTGAGTGCAGACCCGCGACCGGGTAGGTGACAAATGTGCTGTCGCGCAGGCATACGATGCCATGGGCATTTCCAACCCATAGATTCCCATCCATGTCTTCCCGCAGCGCGGTAATTGGTTCCTCAAGCGGAGCGTTGCTTTGGTCCAGAGAAACTCCGTTGGAGTTCACGCGAACCAACCCGTTCGCCGTGCCTACCCAAACATTGGAATCGCGGTCGCGGACCATGGCAAGAATCGCGGTCTGGCGGAGAGGCGGCGGCACAGAACTGCCCGTTGTTCCTCCCCATTGCACCATCCCGTGATCGGTCCCAATCCACAACTCTCCGTCGTTCAATGCCAGCAAGCAATTCACTTTGGAACCGGGTAGATTTACACCGCTCGAGACGATTGTTCCCTGGCTTATATAGAAGAGCCCCTTATCCCGGGTGCCCAGCCACACCCGTCCATCGCTCGTTTCCGCCATGGAAATGACCGGCGAGTTAGGCTCCGCAAAGCGATGCGTCGCGACCCCTTCGGCCGAACTCAGGCGGCTGGACAAATTATCAGCGGCTTCCAGCGTTCCATCCGGCGTACCTGGAGTGTCCGATGAGGTAAGGGCCTCATACTTGTTGGCAGAATATTTCAGTGTTCCCAGCGCCAGAGAAGACAGCAGCACGCTACCGTCTCTGCGGCTGGTGATGGAGGTAATCCCAAAGCCAGCCTCATCATGACCCGGCTCAAAGTGTCCGTTGGAATAGCGAACGATCTGTGTGCTCTGCAGAACGATCCAGAGATTCCCCGCTGCATCGGTCAGGAGTGATGCCACGGGACCAATGGGAAAGCTGGTCGGATTAGCCTGCTGGAAAGTGCGAAAGCTGGATCCGTCAAAACGGCTCAGACCTTTATCTGTTCCAATCCACAGATAGCCATCCCTGGTCTGGGCGAGCGCGGTGACCAACCCTCCTGGAAATCCCCGGCCACCGGACCATCTGTCCTGCATATATTGCGCAATGGTTCGATTCGGATCAATCGCATGAGCGGGCCATGAAAGAGAAATCGCAGCAACCCCGAGCAGTACTTTCCAAAGGAACCTCTGCCCTTTCATTCGCCTGTCACGGAAGATATTCAAACTTTTCAATGACGACTTCGGTTTCCTTCTGCATGGGACTCTTCTCCGAGTCAACCACATAAAACAGCAGCTGAAACGTCTCCCTGCCCGGAGTTGGTACCTGGGACGTGAACACATGCTCGGCGACCACAGGAGCGCCTGGGTGATTAGAGGATCCGCGAACGGTTTTGAAACTGGCCCGGCCCGACTCCCAATGCAATACGTGTGTCAGGGTACCAGAGGGCGCGACAAACGGCGCCAGGTTGCCAGGAATGTAGAAGGGTTGAATAGCATATTGGGCGTTATTCTTGCTCCCGGCATTCCCCCACCGGCTCATCTCAATATCCATTTCGCGGAAGTGCTGCTCGCCTCCCCAGTCATCGAATGTATTCAGACTAAGCACCGCGGCAGGTTCCAGGTAAGAGGTATCTCGTACTACTGTGATGTAGGTTCCATATCCTAGACTTCGATTGAGTACCACTTCCGCACACGACCATCGTCCAGCGCGTTTTTTGATACGCAGATGAAGGGCTCCCTTGGGATCGATCCAGGCATTGTCAGGGTCGTAGAGGTTATTCATGCCCCCGCGATCAGACGCAATGGTCCGCACATGCCAATCGTACCCACTGAATTTGAGCGGTTTGGTAGGAGCTAACTGAACCGTGCCTGTACCCTTGGCCGTACTCACCGCAATCACAGACCCGCCCGCTACAGGAACTGTATCCATCGTGGGTGGTGGGTGGTATCCGGGCTCAACTAACAACGCTGCGTATTCAAAACCGAGGTGAGTCGGGGTACTCCAGGTAGAGTCTGCCTTGATAGGAATAAAAGCCTTATCGGGCCAGGGCTGGACCCACCATGGCCCACTCCTGGCGTACACGACGATTTCTTGTCCGGGACGCGCACCGGAGACGCGTCCGGCGATTGTATCCTCTCGTTCGCGGCCGCCTTGGGCCGCAGGGGGGAGGGTGGTGAATTCAACCATCGGCGTGCGCACCGGGTTCTGCGTATGGCACCCGCTGATCCATGCAGCGCCGGCCCAGGCAACCAGGAGCAACACGACATGGAAGGGCCAGACGCGAGTATGCGGCGGAACCGCCTGATTTAAACTGACGCTACGACGGCCGGTTGTACTTGCGGTGCTCTGGCAAAGTGCTACGTCCTTCATGCGCAATCAGGAGCCTCAACCGGGGGTTAGGGCTAGATTACTTGAACCAGCTGTTTTTCTCACTCCTCATCCGATCGTGATGGTAAGGAAAGGCGCGCCTGCATGTCCCTGGAAGTCGATAGCGGCCCAGTACCGCAGCCCGGCCTATGGTCATCGATCCGCGAGGCGCTCCGCGGATCTCACCAGGACTACACCACCGGAAATCTCAATCGCGCCATTCTTCTGCTGGCCATTCCGATGGTCCTCGAGATGGTGCTCGAATCCCTCTTCGCCGTCGTTGACGTTCTTTGGGTAGGCCGTCTCGGAGCCAACGCGGTGGCCACCGTCGGCCTTACTGAGTCGCTATTGGCCCTGGTCTTCTCGATCGGGATTGGCCTTGCCATGTCCACCACCGCCATGGTTGCCCGCCGCATCGGGGAAAAGGATCCTCAGGACGCCGCGATCGCCGGTGCGCAAGCCATCTTTCTCGGGTTGCTCATTTCCCTGGCCATTGGAATTCCATCCTTCATCTACGCGCCTCAGCTTCTCCGCCTCATGGGAGCGCCGCCCGAGGTCATCGCCACCGGCACCGGTTACGCCCGCATTGCCCTTGGCGGATGTGGCGCCATCGTCATGCTGTTTCTCAACAACGCCATCTTCCGCGGCGCGGGCGACGCGGCCATCGCCATGCGCCTGCTTTGGGTATCGAACATTCTCAACCTGATCCTCGACCCCTGCCTCATCTTTGGCCTCGGACCATTTCCACGGCTTGGCGTCACAGGCGCCGCGTTGGCCACCTTTACCGGCCGCAGCCTGGGCGTCCTCTATCAGTTCTACCGCCTCATGAAGGGCACAGAGCGGGTGCGCATTCCGCCCAGCCTGTTACGGCTGAACCCGCGGGTGATGTGGCGGTTAATCCGTGTTTCTCTCACCGGCATACTCCAGTTTGCCATTGCCAATACCTCCTGGATCGCAATGGTCCGCATTGTCAGCGTCTTTGGAGCGGCCGCTCTGGCCGGCTACACCATTGCCATCCGCATCGTCATTTTCATCATCCTTCCTTCCTGGGGACTCAGCAATGCCGCTGCCACTCTGGTTGGCCAGAACCTTGGCGCGGGGCACCCTGAACGCGCCGAGCAAGCCGTGTGGCGCACGGGACTTTACAACATGCTCTTCCTGGGCCTGATCGGAGTGGTTTTCATCTTTACTGCAACGCCGCTGGTCCGCCTCTTTACTCACGATCCCGCCGTTGTCCCGCTCGCCGCTTCAGCCCTGCGCATCCTCAGCTATGGCAACATCGCCTACGCCTATGGCATGGTCATGCTGCAGGCTTTCAACGGCGCAGGCGATACAGTCACGCCGACAATTGTGAATTTCTTCGGCTTCTGGGTTCTTGAGATCCCCTTGGCGTGGTGGCTTTCTCTCCACCAGGGGCTTCATTCGACCGGCGTCTTTCTTTCTATCGTGATCGCCCAGGCTGCTGTCGCCGCTACAGGAATGCTGTTGTTCCGGCGCGGCAAGTGGAAACGCCAGATGATCTGAACCGCGCTCTCTGTCGAAAATCAAGCTGCACAGCAGGCCTGAAGCGTCGCTGAAGTTGGACAGTGCGTCTATGGCCCTGCCGCCACTCAAAGTCTGAAGGTTGTCAGCGCCGTTTGCGCCAACCCAATACAATGCCCAGAAGGGTCCCCGCGAAGACGGCCCCAGCCATCTTTTTTCGGTTGGTGATGGGTATAAAGCGGGTCTGCTGGTCGCTCACCTCGATCACTCCCACAGGAATAGCGCGTACGCCGGCGCCGCCGCCGCCTCCTTCACCCTGCGCACTCGAATTTCCTACCCCACCCGTGCCCGCCCCGCCACCGTATCCATAGATCAGTTTGGCTATTGGGATAATGGTCTTTCCCTGGGCGGAGATGGGTTCGCCAAAGATGGTCTTCACCCCCGCCTGGCCAACGATGCTGTCCTTAAGCGATTGCAAAAGAGCGACACTGCCCATAAGAGAACTTCCTCAACGAAATTATCCTCCTAATGGGCTGAGCAGTCAGTACAAGATCAAGCGCAACGTTCTTTTTCAACGCCTTTTAGTGCGAACGGAATAAATCGCAGGTGAATCACCGATCGGTCGTCACAGCTAAAGCGCGAAGAAGCAAGAATTTCTTCGACGATTTGTCCAATTCCAATTCGGCCGTTCGACTATATCGTGAAGGCAGGGCAACCGGCCCCGCCCGAAGACCGTTAAAGGATAAAGGAGAAGCCATGACGCAGTATTTGGTTGCTATTTACCTCCCCGACGACTACGACCAGTCCACAGAGGACGAAGTAATGGCCCGCGATATCGCCACGCTCGAAGACGAGATGGTGGCTGCCGGTGTCAGGATTTCTTTTCGTGGCGGCCTCTCCCCCGCCCGCAGCGCGAGGTCGGTGCGGGTGCAGCCCGGTGGTAAGGTGCTCACCACCGACGGGCCGTACCTAGAGACCAATGAGCACATAGGCGGTTTTTCGGTGATGGAAGCCGCTAGTCTGGATGAGGCACTCGCATGGGGGCGCAAGGCTGCCGTTGCCTGTCGGGCGCCGGTCGAGGTGCGCCAGGTTTGGAGGCCCGACGAAGGAACTGAGTGGCAGTGACAACACCGCCGGCGATGCCGGCCTGACGGCCGGCCACCGCGGTACCGCCTCAGATTTCCACTTCACTCATGTGGACGCTGTCCACATGCCGCTGATAAATTGTTGACCATAGTCCTGGCGCAAAATAGAGCCCGAAGTGGTTCAAAGCTGACGTCGTCGGGCGAACCTGCATATCTGGAGTCGGCATGGCATTTCTTCGCGATCTAAAAGTAGCAGTTCGTTCCCTGGCGCGGGTTCCCGCGTTGTGGCTTACTGTCGCCGTCACCCTGGCTCTCGGCATCGGCGCCAACGCAGCCATCTTCAGCATTGTTCGCGGTGTGCTCCTCCGGCCGCTGGCAAACCGCGACGAAGACCGCTTGCTCTACGTGCGCCAGAGCGCCCCGGGCATCGGCGTCGAAAACGCCGCCTTCTCCGTTCCGGAGATCAAGGACCTTAACGATGGATTAAAAAAGACCATCACGGAGCTTGGTACTTTTTCACCAATCGACTTCACCCTCGAAGGACTCGGGGACCCGCGTGAGATCCACGCCGGAGTAGTGGACGGTAACTACTTCGACGTGATGGGGCTGCGACCGATCATTGGCCGCCTGCTCAACCCCCGCGACGATGGCCCCGGCGCCGCCGGCGCAGTGGTTCTGACTTATCGCTTCTGGCACACCTCGTTAAACTCCGACCCCAACGTGATTGGAAAAACCCTTCGGCTCGGGAGCGACCAGCAGACCCGGTCTGCAACCATCGTTGGAGTCCTCGAGCCTTCCGTCCCATATCCCGTAGAAACAGAGCTGATCTCCAACGTCGTCACCAGCCCGCATCACTTATCAGCCACGATGGTGACCGGCCGCGAGCATCGCATGACCGAGGTGTTCGCCCGGCTCGCTCCCGGCGCAGATCTCGATTCTGCGCGCGCCGAGCTGCGCACCGTTTATGCCGGGATGCTCTCCGCCTACCCCTCGGTCTATAGATCCCACGACCACTTCCAGATCGACGTAAAGCGGATGCACGATCAGATCAACTCCCGCGCGAAGACCATCTTATGGGTGCTATTCGCAGCTTCTCTGCTGCTGTTCGCGATTGCCTGTTCCAATGTCGCCAATCTACTTCTGGCCCGGGCGGTGCGGCGGGAGCCGGAGATGGCCGTTTGCGCCGCCCTGGGAGCGACTCCGGCCATGCTACGCCGTTCGCTGCTGGCGGAGGGTCTGGTGCTGTGCGGCAGTGGTGCGTTAGCGGGCGTAATCATCGCCGTTCCCATGGTGGCCGTGCTGGCCCGTTATGCGGCCCGTTTCTCCGTCCGCGCCCTCGACCTAAAGCTCGACTTCAGCATGATCTGGATTGGGGTCGTGTTGGCGTTGCTCGCTGCCGTCTTCCTCGCCTTCGTCCCCCGGCTCCCCTCCATGGACTCTTCGCGTGGTTTCGGTCTGACCAGCAGCGGAGTCCGCGCTACCAGGGGAAGCAGCCGCCGGCTGCGCATGTTCGCCGTTACCCAGATCACCCTCTCGTTCCTGTTGCTCGCCGCTGCGGGCGCCCTGTTGAAAACACTCCTGGTTCTGGAAAAGACCCGGCCGCCATTCGATACCGCGCACGTTCTGGCGATCAACCTGCCGGTGATGTATTACGGGAAAACGCCGGAACAGGTACGCGATTTTTATCGCGAAGTAAATCGCCGAATCGGTGAGATACCGGGAGTAGAACACGTCTCTTCCGGCTTCGGTGTTCCCTGGCGCGACGCGAACGCACTGAATATCGGCTTCACCTTCACGGTAGAAGGCGCGAAGCGCGAGAATGGCCAGGACGATCCGCGGGCAAAATTCCGCTCCGTATCACTCGGGCTTCTTCGATACTTTGGGGCTTCCGATCATCGAAGGCCGCGATTTCAGAGACACCGACAAAGATGGCGCGGAACGCGTGGTCATCATCAGCAAGAGCCTGGCGCAACAATTATTTCCGGGCAGGGAAGCGGTGGGCCGGCATCTCGAGTGGACCGACGGCGTGATGAAGTTTATCGGGATCAGCACCGAGCCAAGACGCATTATTGCGGTGGTGCCGGACCTCGACGATGAAAACATCATTCCGTCGCCAGCCATGACCGTTTACCAGCCTGCGGATCAGGAAGGTTGGACAGGCCGTCTCTTCGTGCGCACGCGAAATGATCCAAACGCGCTCGTTCCGACCATCACCCGCACCATTCGTGAAATGGCAGCAAACCAGCCGGTGGAGCGAGCCAGCCACACTCGAAGATATTCGCGCAGAAGTCCTGGCGCCGAATCGCCTCAACGCCCTTGTATTTGGCGGATTCGCTACCCTCGCCCTGTTGATTTCGATCGTGGGTGTGGCCGGCGTGCTGGCCTTCTCGGTGAGCGGGCGCACGCGTGAATTCGGAATCCGCATGGCGCTGGGCGAACAGCCACGCAGAATTCTCGTCCACGTTCTTTCTGACGGATTGGTGATCGCAACCAAAGGTGTTGTGGCAGGTCTGCTGATTGGTTTTGTCTTGGCGCGCTTGATCGTCAAGTACACAACCGAGATGCAAATGCCGGGGGTGTTGCCTCTGTTTGCGTCCGCCGTAGTCATTCTCGCTGCCGCCGCGATCGCTTCTGCTCTTCCGGCGGCTCGGGCCGCCAGGATCAACGCGGTGCAAGCCCTGCGCTCAGAATAGGTCACTTCTGAGCCGCCGTTCGTTCGGAGGGCTAGTCTCGATAGGAAGATCCGGGCTGCAGAGAGATCAGCAGTTGTCAGCGGCCGCAGTTAATCGATTTGGGGCCGGTCGAGGGGTAGCAGCACCTGAAAAGAAGTTGCCCGCGGCACCGACTCTACTGTGACTGAGCCGAAATGTTTACTCACAATCCTCCGCACCGTATCCAGACCGAGACCAAGTCCCTGCCCCAGAGGTTTGGTAGTAAAAAAAGGCTCAAAGATGCGAGTCGAAAGGGCGGGCTCGATGCCCATTCCGTCATCCCAAACCTCTACAAACGCCATCGCCCCTTTTAGCCGGGTGGTTAGCTTGAGAGTGCCTCTTCCGTTGGTGGCATCGATGGCGTTTTCGATCAATGCGGTCCACACCTGACTCAGTTCTCCTCCGTAGCCGGTGATGGCAGGTATTTCACGATCGTAATCACGCACCACAACCATCTCATGCAATCGTGCACCCAGCAGGGCGAGCGCGTTTTCCAGCGATTGCACGAGGTCGACCTCCTGGATCGCAGTCTGATCCATATAGGAGTAGTCCCTGATGGCATCGACAATGCGGAAGATACGCGCCGATGAATCGGATACAGCATCGACCAGGTTGTGCGCATTCAGGGTGGAGGAGAAGCTGACCACTGCGGCGGGGAGGACGCCGGAGCTGATCACAGTGGCCAGCTCATCCAGCAAGCCGAGCGGCAACTTCGTTCGTGCAAATGCCGGCGCCACGGACCATGCGTTGGGAACCTGGTGGGCCTCAAGCCATTTGAGGAGCTCCTCCTCCCGATCGCTCTCGGCAAGCGCAGTAACGTTCACCGCGGGTTCCTCCCGGATAATCGCCAGCGACTTCCTGGTCCACTCCAGGTATTTCGATAGTTCTTCCTCTGAGGGGAACAGTCGACCCAGGCGGCACAATTCCTGGTCTCTGTCGATGGCCGATGTCAGACTTTGCGCGGCGCGCTGGGCCGCAGACGCCGGATTGTTAAGTTCGTGGGAGAGATTGGCCGCCAGCTTTCCCAAAGCGTCCAGTTTTTCCGCCTGTTGATCGGCACGGGTGAAGTCCCGCACCCGATCGAGCATGATGGACACGCAGCGCTGCGCCATGGATGGGATCGCAAGCAGCATGGCAGGGAACGCGTCCTCATGAATATCGAGTATCCACAAGCGGCCCGAGCTGACGCCATCTCCGGCCCAGGTAGCCATGCGCGAATAGGGTAGCCTTCCCGTGATCTGAGCTGTGCGGCCAATAAACAGGTTTATGGAACCGGAGTTCTTTCGATGGATATAGATCTCGCCTTCCAGCAGGATGCTGAGATGGTGAGCAGGTTCGTTTTGGTGAAAGACGACTCGCTGGCCGTCTCCGATCCGCTCCGTTCCGTTTGCGGCCAGCCAATAATATTCTTCGTCCGCCAGTCCCTTGAGGGCTTCGACTGTACGCAACGCTGCCATCACCTGATTGATGGGTGTAGGATGCGCAGGCGGGCCGACGGTGTCAGCTGCGCGGTGAGTCTCACCGGCGGTATCGGAATAGCTCATTCAGTATCTATGAATGATAGGCCTCACCCGCCTGCCCCGGCCAGACTCGAAGGACTTACCTACCACCAGCTCTTTCGAGCGTAAATTCTGCATCCAGATAACTGCCTGATCACTCGCTCCGCAATGCCACCATAGGCTCCACGCTTGCCGCGCGCCGCGCCGGGATCACCGTCGCCAGCAGCGCCGCAACACCAAGCAGCACCGTTGCCAGCGTAAGCATGACTGGATCCCATGGCTTGACTCCGAACAATTGATCGCTCATCAACTTGCCGGCGCCGATCGCCGCCGGAATCCCCAGGGCAAGTCCAATGCCTATTTGTGAGAAAGCGCCACGCAGGACCATCCTTACCACGTCTCGGCGATCTGCTCCCAGCGCCATGCGCACTCCAATCTCGCTGGTTCTTTGTTCCACCGTGTAGGCCATCACTCCGTACAGCCCGATCGCTGCCAGCACCAGCCCTAACACACCGAACAGCGTTGTCAGGGTCGCGATCATGTTTTCCTGCTGAAAATCTCTGCTCACCACCCTACTATAGGGGTCAACTCCGTAAAGCACGAAGTTCGGATCGATACTCAGTAGCGCTTTGCGCACTCGCTCTTCCATGCCCGGCGGATTACCCGGTGCCCAGATCACGATGTTGTTAAGGTAATGCGACCAGAGCTCGCCGCTCCGGAAAGCCGGATCGTCGTACTGTACGGTTTGGGCCTCCGGAACCCAAAACATCGGCTTGATTGGATCTTTGTAATCGTAGGTCATATAGCGCATGTCCCTCGCAACACCCACGATTTCAAAGGTTGCTGAATACTGAATCTTGTCGATCCCGAAGTGTTGGCCGACGGGATTCTGGTTCTTGAAAAATCTCTTTGCGAACGCTTCGTTGATGACGGCCACTTTCCGGGTTGTGGCCGTATCGTCGTCGGTAATAGAACGGCCCAACGCCATCTTTGCGCCTATGGTCTCAAAGAAATTCGGCATCACTCTCGCCCACCCCGCGCTCGTATCTTCTTTGGCTCCGGGTTCCGGCCGCCCTTGAACGCGGATTCCGTCGTTCCAGCTATCGCCTGTCATGGGCGCGTAGAGTGACGGAGCAACCATCCGCACACCGGGAATCTGACGCAAGCGGTCGTCAATTTGTCGAAACACCGGCTCCATCTGTTCCGGCGGGTAGTTGCCCAGCTGTGGATTGATCCATGCGATATAGCGGTCCTGGGTCTCGAATCCGAAGCTCTGGTGTTCAAGGTTGCGCAGGCTCTGGCCCAGCAGAGCCGCCGCGGACAGCAATACCAGCGACATCGCGGCTTGCCCGATCACCAGCGACTTCTGCGCCCACGAGCGCTGCCCACCCACCGACCGGTTCGCACCACGCAGCGCCTCCACAGGGTCTGCATGCGAAGTCATCCACGCCGGAGCGATCCCAAAAATTATGCCGGTCAACACCGACATACCAAAGGCAAACAACAGCACCGGCCAGGAGGGTGTCGCGTCTACCGGTACATAGTTATTAGGACCACCGAAATGGAAGGCAAGATACAGAACCAGTCTCGTTCCGGCATAGGCCACGCCAATACCGAAGGCTCCGCCGATCAGCGCCAACACTAGGCACTCAACCAGGGCTTTGCGCACCAGCCGCCGCCATGAGGCGCCAAGCGCCACCCGCACCGACGTTTGCGCCCGATCCTTCAACCCACGCGCCAGCATCAGATTCGCCAAATTTCCGCAAGCCACCAGCAGTACGCACCCCGCCGCAATCAGCAGAAGCGTCAGTCCATCCTTGTATTGATTCCTCATGGCCGCCACGCCGGCGCCGCCGGGTACCAGGTGCAGCGTCTGTTGCTGCCAGAGTTCCTTCTCGCCGGGCTCCATATCCGGCACGTGGCTGGCTAGCCAGTCATGCAGTTCCACTTTCAGTCTGGCTTCGAGCGGCTTCGGGTTAGTTCCCGGACGTACTCTCCCGAGAAGATCCAGGAAGTTGCCGTTCGGCCTTTTTAGCCGCGATGTTTCTCCGTCGATCAGCAACTCAGTGGTCAGGGGCAGCCAAAAATCGGGCATGCCGTATCCGTCCAACTTAGCTCCGTAAAATCCCGGCGCAGTCACACCGATCACCGTGAACGGATGGCCGTTGATCTGATAGCCGGCTCCCACCACCGACGGATCCGCGCCGTACTTCTCGCGCCATATGTGGTAGCTCATGACTGCCACCGACGGCGCACCCTCTTGGTCGTCCGCATCGGTCATCAGCCGGCCAAGCCATGGCTGCACACCAAGAGTCCTGAAGAAATTTCCCGATACATACTCCCCGTTGCGTGTATCCGCCTGCGCTTGGGACCCTACTCTGCGGACACCGAGCGCTGCATTGCCGGCCTGTAGTGCCGCCAGATCAAGAAACTCAGGCGTATTAGCACGAAAGTGCTTGTACATCTCCCACGAGAATAGCGAGAAATCTCCGTCTTCTCCCTGGATATAGCCGCCCCAATTGCAGCAGCGAATCTTATCTCCGATCCGGTACAGCTCATCCGGTTTCGCCACTGGCAGCGATTTCAGCATCACTTTGTGCACCAGGGTGAAGATCGCCGTCGTTGCTCCAATCCCCAGCGCCAGGGTGATCACCGCCGTAGTGGTAAAACCCGGTGCCTTCCGCAATTGCCGCAGCGCGTCGCGCAGATCGTCCAGCATTCATCCTCCCGAGTCCAGTCGGTAATTCTGGTGCCTCATCCTGCAGTACGGCAACCCCCGCGGCGTGGTTCCCGATAGCGGAAATTATGCGGATGTACGGACGACTACCCCAAAGTGTGATTCCCCGTTCGGCGTTCTCCATGTCAACTGGAAAAGTGAACTTTCCGTCGCTCTACTGCATGGGGGCCAATTGAGGATTCTCGCAGCAATAGCGTTGCTGGCGATGGTTGGGTGCTCCCGCCAATCGCAGCGTTTCGTGCCCTTCGTCGAAGACGATACCATCCTGGCACTCGATACGAAGACAGGACAGACCTGCGTCTCCTACAAACAAGCATCGATGCCGAAAGGCGGAACTCCGATGCCTTACTGCGTCGATCTCTACAATTCAAAATAGGCTTTTAGACAAGCTTCCCGATTAAGAACCGCAGGTCCCTGCGGTTCTCTCCCCCGATCACCCACTCTTTGATTTATCGCGCAGCATCAGATCTAACGCGAACGAGTCAACGATGGCAATCTGGGTGGTGACGAATCTCGAGCAAAACTTCCGCCGCCCGATCCAGATATTGCTGCTGCTGTTCAGGGTTCCCGCCACTATGCCTGGCCAGGTAAACCAGATTCGCGGCCATCTCGATGCAGACGTACAACGGCCGACCCTCAACATCTCCACTTAACTGGACCTCGGTCGCTGACATTATGGTGCGCCCTCCGCGACACGGTAGGCGGCAGAGCTGCCGCTGGCCGCGATCCGCATTCAATTATTATACTTTCCGAACAAAACGACGGCAGGGAGTAATATGCCATTTTGCGTTTTATAATGTTCAATATCGTTTTGGGCCCCGAACACGAGGGACTGAATGCACACCAGCTCAGCGCGCATACTATGTATCGGCAAAGACTCGGGCCTACTGCGAAGCCGTTGTGCGGTTCTAGCGCACGGCGGTTACGATCCTCACTACGTGATGTACCCGGATGCAGAACATCTGTTAACTCGTGAGCCGTTCGATCTGATCATTCTCTCCGCCATCCTCAGTCAAGAAGAAAAAGACCATATTTGGACCATCGTCGGAGACACGACGCCCATTCTGGCCTTGAAAAAATTAGTATTTGCTTCCGAGCTGCTCAGAGATGTGGAGCAACGGCTGGGCCAGGTTCGCCAACCCGCCTGACTCCTGCAATGCGTCGGCCAGGGGTCGCGTCGGGTCACCAGTCTCCCATTCTCCACAAAAAAAAGAGACGGCGTAAAAAGCTCGCCGTCTCGCTGGGAGAGTCGCAAAGTAAAAATCAAAATGTAATGCGGGCGGACAATTGCAGGCTTCGTCCGTCCACCGTCAACGTGGTGATCTGACTGCTGCCCACCCCGCCGGCAGGCCCTGTAAACGGCGAGCCGGCTCCAGTCCCACCGGTGAGATTCGTTTGGTTCCCGGTTGGCGGACCAAAGCTGGGATGATTGAACGCGTTTGACGCATCACAACGAATCCCGAATTTGATCCCTTCTGTGACCGAGAATGTCTTGCCCGCGGACAGGTCAACCACATTCAGTCCCGGCCCAACCAGGCTGTTCCGCGGAACATTGCCGAAAACACCAGCGCCCGGGTACGCAAAGGCTGCCGGGTTGTACCAATGCTGCCAGTTCTTGCCCCCTGGAGAATCCGTGCTTACCCCCGTAATCCTGCTCGGATACTGGAAAGCATTCGCGGACGTGTAAAGCGGGCCCGGCCCGGTTATGGTGAACGGATTTCCCGTCGACTCAACGATCGTGCCGGAGAGCTGCCACCCGCCGATCGCCTCATCCAGCAATTGGCTGTGGTTCAAAAACTGCTTGCCCATCCCGAACGGCAATTGGTAAACCAAATAGCCCTTGAATGCATTGCGGATATCAAAATTGGATGGTCCGTAATTCAGGTTTGATTGGTTCAACGTCAGACTGCTGGCATGCTGCCATAAGATGGGACCCGCGTGGCTACCCCATCCAGAGGAGTCCTGGTCGTCCAGGAAGTGCGACCAGACGTAGTTGAAGTTCATGCTGAGCCCGTGCGTAAAGCGTTTCGTGATCGATGCCTGCAGGGAGTTGTAATTGGAAATCCCGTTGTGCACCGGGGCGCTACTATTGCCGCTGGCGCCAATGGGTCCGGGATAAATAGGATACGGACGGAACTGGTTATCGCTCGCCGAAGTTGCCTCGTTTTCCGGTACCGCGTTGATGTCAGTCGGGAAGGTGAGATTGAAACCGTGGCTGCCCACATAGGTAAGTGTGGCCACGTAATCGGTTCCTAACTGCCGCTCAACCCCGAAGTTCCATTGATAGATTTTCGGAATGGGTGTGTGGTACGGGTTATAAATCAGCGCCCCTCCACTTTGCCCGTTGAAGCGTGTAGGGTCTGTCGACGCAGCGGTGTAGGGGAGTGCGGCTCCGGCGTTGTAGCCAGCGGCTGGATTTTTGACCAACGTCGTACCCGGTCCGCCGAACTGCGTGACCGGCACAATGCCAACGTTGTCGGTGAGACCGCCCGCAGACGAGACCGAGGCGCCCATTCCTGCTCCGTAATTGTCCAGGCTGAAGTTATACGAGTACACGCCAAAGCCTCCTCGCACCGTAGTAGCCGAGTTTTTCAGCCAGGAAAACCCAACGCGCGGAAGAACCGTGCTGTAGACGTCTGCTTGCATTGAGTTCCGTCCGTTCGCATGCGTTTCCCCAAACCAATAGGCGCCCAGGGTTCCGGTGGCGGGGTTGATCACGGTGGGGTCGAAGCTAGCCATGTTGTTCTTTACTTCGTTAAAACCGTGGCTGATCTCATAACGCAGGCCAAGGTTCAAGGTGAGGTTGGGACGAAGCTTCCAATCATCCTGGACGAACATCTGTGGCTTCTTCAAACGTGCGCCGGATTCAGGAGTGACCGCTGCGTTCCACTGATTGGCAGCACCCAACAGAAAATCTGCGTATTCTTCACCCGTGGAAGAGCTGTTGGCGGTACCGATCAATACACCCTGTGCGTTCGGCTGAAGCGTCCACTGTTCTGTGTACACGCCTGAGAACTGAAAGCTCCCCGAATTGAGGTTGCCCCAGGGAGTAGCGTCGTCCCGGTAAATTGCGAATTCGCCTCCGAAGTGAAGCACGTGTTTGCCACGGATCATGGTCACCACATCCGACGGGTCGAAGACGAACTCCTTGTACTGGGCGTTGGTTCCCGGAGCAAGAAAATTGCCATTCACAGGCTGTCCATATGGGTTGTTGCGAGTGTAGTTCACCGCCGGCAGCACGTCGGCCTTGGCGAATTGCCAGCCCAGCGAACCCGGTACACCCTTACCGGAGGCCGCATCGGAAAAGAAATTTAGCTGGCTGGTGTAGCCCATACGGGCTTCGTTAATGGTATGTGGACTAATGTTCCATACGTCCGTAATCTGCGCGTTGTTGTTGTCCACATCCCCTAACTGGCAAGCGATGGGGCAGGCGACAATCGAGTTATCGCCGTTTTCTAATTCGTTGCCCTGGGTATCGGAAATGGTCAGGCGATTGTTCGGCGTGATGTCGTAGTCCAATCGCCCAAAGAATCTCTTCCACGGCCTGGGAATCGCATACGCGGAGTAAAAATTATTTTTTGCTACCCCACTCGCTGGATCCACAGCGGCAGGCACAAAATGACCATAAGGAATATGGCTGGAGTCCGTTGGATAGTACTGCTGGTATTTCAGCGCCACCGGGTCCATGAGGCTCTGAGGAACCTGGTTCACTCCATATTCTGATAGGAAGCTCTTTCTCACGGGATAGGTGTTGCCCGCCCCATCCGTCGCATAGGTCTGCGTAGTCGGATCGTAGAGCAGGTCGCTACCAAAGATGCCCGCCATATTCGCGGCCGTCGGCACGGTGTTGTAGCCTGCTTGGACGCCGTTGTTGACGATCTGGTCATAGCCGAAGAAGAAGAACATCTTCTTCTTCAGGATAGGACCGCTGATGGTTCCACCGAAGTCGTCGTAGCGAAGACGAGACACAGGAACCTTGTTTCCGAAGCCGAAGTTGGCAGCGTTCAAGGCATCATTCTGAAAATATTCGTATGCCGATCCGTGGTACTTTGCGCTGCCACCCTTGGTGATCTGGTTGATGATCAGGCCACCCACACCATATTGCGCGGAGAACGAAGATAGCGAGACCTGCAGTTCGTCCACATCTTCGAAGGCTGCAGGATTGGCGTTTTGGCTGCTCGGCAGTGTCGTCGACGCCCCGTCGGCAAGAACATTGCTGAAAGGAAGGTTGCCGTTGGTCGAAACCGACATTCCGGGGTTGGCCGATCCGGAATTCGACATCGGGGTACCAGCGGCTCCGGGCAGCAGGATCATGAAGTTCTGCCAGTCCGGCCCATTCGAGCCGCCAACGTTTGGCAACTGCGCCATATCCTTCGAACTCAGCGTGCTGGTCTGATCGCCGGATTCAGTATTCAGCAGCGGAACATCCGTGGTCACTGCGACCACCTCGTTAGCAGACCCGACACTCAATTGGCCATTGACGGTCGTAAATCCGACCTCCACGGTAATCGGCCCGCGAATCACGGTTTCAAAACCACTGCTTTTGAAGGTCACCTTGTAATTGCCCGCTACGATGGAAGAGGTGTCGTACAGACCTGAATCATTGGTGACGAAATCCTTCGTCACCCCGGTATCAATGTTAAGTACGGTTACGGTCACGCCTGGGATCAACGCGCCGGTCGGATCAGTTACCGTTCCACGGATGTCGCCTGCATTTGTGCTTTGTGCGTATCCTGAAACTCCAGCCACCCCGCACAGCAGGACCGAGATAAGTAACAAGCGTCTAAACGTCATTGTGTTGCCTCCAAGTTGTTTAACTAAGACAATCGATTGTCTATTTTGAGTCTGTTCTTGCCTTTGCTTTGTTGAGTCGCCTTCCATCTGGTTTTTGTTTCTTATGAGCGAACAGCTCCCGGCGATCGCCGGGTGCTTGCAATCAGCGGCTTGCTATACCGGTGCCCCCTTGGTTCTCGAGAGCGGATGCCGCCCCCACGACCTTCCCCGAACCAGGTTCCTGGACAAAAGCAATAATCCGAACTTCACCAGGTTTGGTACCCGGCTTGAGCTTCACCTGGAAGTCCTGAGAAAAGCTGCCTTTCTTCTGCACCTTACCCACTTTGACGATCTCTTGAACGACGGCAACGTGGGTCAGTCTCTGCCCCTGGTTTTCGCCCCTGAGTACTTGAGTCTCGGCGTGGTTGAGAGCAACTGCAATGTAAATATCCGCGTTATGGTTTTCGGAGCCTGCGTCCACTTGCAGGTGGCCCCGAACTTGAGATCCGTCGAAGTTCACAGAATCGAGGCTGGTCGGGATCTTTGCATCTTTAAGAGCCTTCTCAAACGCCGAGTGGAGCTGCTGCGGATCGTTTGCGTGCAATTCAGCGGTACCATCCAAAATGATCTGCGGAGTGTATGCGGTTGACAGCCCTAGTTCGCTCACATAGGACTTTTGCCGGTCCGTTAACTCATGGGATGAGTACTGATCTTTCCAGCCCTCTTGATCCCAATAGTCCACATGCTCGCTCAGCACGATCAACCGCGCGCCCGGAACCGGTTGAAACGCGTCCAGCTTCTGCAAAAGAGCATCTGCAGGTGGGCACGAGGAGCAGCCCTCCGAGGTAAAGAGTTCAACCAGAATGGGGGTGGGGACGGCGGCGTTTTGTCCAAGCCCGGCCACAAAACTACACATTATGAAACCAGCGCCCGCCGTCGCAAGCAGGCCACGCTGTTTGAGCATCCGATTCAGGCACACCACCATATGCCGATGATCATGGATGCTCGACAACACCGGTGGCAATAACCACTCACCAAAAATTACGCCGACCACTCCGGCATTTGGCTCCGAACCGGCCCGGGCGCGGCGGGTGGGCCCGGCCTTCCCAAGGTGATGAAAACGGCTTCTGGTCAGCAACTACTCTCCCTGGAGGCATTGCCCTTCCCTTTGTCATCTCGACCGGAGGAATCATGGGCCTGCGGCCCACCCAAGGTGATGAAAAGCGGCTTCCATCCAGCAACTAGTCTACCTGGAAGCACTGCCCTCTCCTTTGTCATCTCGACCGGAGCGCAGCGCAGTGGAGAGATCTCTGTGTGGATGCTCTTTCTTGGGAATGTTTTTCGACAGAGGAATCATGGGCCTTCAGCCACCCAAGGCGATGAAAAACCGTTTCTCTTCAGCAACTACCCGCTCTGGAAGCGCCACCCTCCCCTTTGTCATCTCGACCGAAGCGCAGCGCAGTGGAGAGATCTGCGGTGCGCCCTGCGGACTCATCCACTCTGTCTGGCTGCTGTTCTTAATCATCTTTCTAGGGGAAAAAACCGCAGATCTCTCCACTGCGCCCCCCCGGATTTCCTATGAAGACCCGTGGCTTTGATGATCTACATGCGGCTCTCTTCACGGAGAGCCGCACACGTGGCCGTGGCTAGCAGCGCGAAGTAGGAAATCCGGGTCCGCTCAGGTCGAGATGACAAAGGGGAGGGCAATGATGGCCCAGGGCAAAGGGTTAAGGAAAGAGTGCTCTGAACTGGCACCCGACAATGAAATACTGATTGCGCCCGACCGTACCCGCTGAAAGGAGATCGACTTGAACTCGGAACCTGAAGTCTCCCGGGGAGACACTTCGCGAGGGCTCCGGCGACTGAACGCGTTGGATGCCACGTCCGTCCCCGGTCCGGACACTCCCTATCTGCGTATTTTCAAGTCCAATGTCTTCGTACGAGATCACGAACGAAGCCTGAAGTTCTATGTCGATCAACTCGGATTCAGTGTAGTTGCCGATGGCCGGTTCGAGTTTGACCGTTGGGTGGCGATCGCGCCTCCGGATGGCAGTACTATTTTGGCGGTGCTTTCTCCCAAGCGCGGCTCGGAAAACTACAAACTCATTGGCAGGAATACGCAAATTGCTTTCATCGCCGAAGATATCTATGCCACTTACGAGTTGTGGCGCAGTCGCGGAGTAAAATTCCATCACCCTCCACAGCCCCAACTATGGGGCGGAACATTTGCCGCCTTTTCCGACGTGGATGGAAACTCTTTTGACCTGATCGGCTCCGATGAGATGAGCCGGGAAATCGAGCGCCAGCGCCGTACAAACGCTGAGAAGCTGGAATTCGAGCGCCGCACCAGCCAGGAATTGGAAATTGCCAAGCAGGTACAGGCCAGGCTTTTCCCGCAGACATTTCCCGCCCTCAGAACCTTGGACTACGCAGGCATCTGTATCCAGGCCCGCCATGTCGGGGGCGACTATTACGATTTCTTTGCTCTTGGTGAAGAACGGCTCGGGTTGTTTATCGGCGACATCTCAGGGAAGGGTATCGCTGCCGCGCTTCTAATGGCTAATCTGCAGGCCAATCTCCGTAGCCAGTTTGCTCTTGCCCGCGAGCAGCCGCAGCGTTTCTTGCAGTCAGTGAACGGGCTCTTTTTCGAGAATACGATAGACAGCGCTTATGCCACCGTCTTCTTTACCGAATATGACGACGTCACGCAACTCTTGCGCTATACAAATTGCGGGCACTTGTCGGGCCTGCTACTCCGCCGGGATGACACTGTGGAATGGCTCCACTCCACCGGCACCGTCCTGGGTCTGTTTAAAGAGTGGACCAGCCCGGCGGTGGAATGCCAACTCCAGCCCGGCGACATCCTCGTGCTCTACACCGATGGGGTCACGGAATCCTGCAATGACACGCAAGAGGAATTCGGAGAACAGCGTCTGACCCAATCCTTGAGGCGGCACCGCGAACAGGCTGCGCAGTCAATCGTCGCCTCGATCGTTGCCGACGTCCAGCAGTTCAGCTCGTCTGAGGAGCAACATGACGACATCACCCTGATAGTCGCGAAATGCAGGAGCAATTCGTAGTACCGGACCGTTGGGGCTCTCCCCGCCACCAACCCCGATTTCCTGTGGAGTCTCGTGAGTTCCCTGCACTTCATGCGCCTTTCCTTAAAAGAAAGGCGCACACGTGGTCCTGTCCAGAGCTGCGTACAGGAAATCGGGGCAATCGACGGGTGCCCCATGCGGATACCGCGGGTAGAGCATCTGTTCTTCCCGCGGTATCCGCTCCCATCCTTCGCGCTCTTTGCGAAGGGTGGGATAGTCAAGTCTCACCCTTCCGCTTTTTGCGAAATAAATTTTTCACCGTAAAACCTTTGAATCATCGATAGCCATCAAACAAACAACTGTGTTTCTCTTTTCAAAGGGAGTGCTCTACTAGCGAGCCTGTTCCCAAACCTGGAGTCGTCATCTTGCCCTATGCGCGCAAACGTTCATCCCCCGGATCGCCCACTGAGATGCCCAAGGGAACTCTCGATCCGCGGTTTCACCTGGCTGCCATTGTCGCCTCTTCCGATGACCCCATTATCAGCAAGGATTTAAACGGAATCATCACCAGTTGGAACGGCGCCGCCGAACGTACCTTCGGGTACCAGGCGGATGAGATTCTCGGCGAGCCCATTCTTCGACTCATTCCCCCCGAGCTACATCAGGAAGAAGCCCACATCCTGGCCAAGCTGAGAGCGGGCGAACGAATCGACCATTACGAAACCATCCGCATGAAGAAAAACGGCCAACGGTTTCCGGTTTCCGTAACCATCTCTCCGGTGAAGGATGACACCGGTCGCGTAATCGGTGCGTCAAAGATTGCGCGGGATATATCCGATCGTGCGAAGACCGATGAAAGCCGATTTCGCCTCGCGGCTGTTGTCGATTCCGCAGACGACGCAATTATCAGTAAAGACCTGAACGGCATCATTAACACTTGGAATGACGGGGCGCGCCGGATGTTCGGCTACACCGCTGACGAAATGATCGGCCAATCGATTCTTCGCCTGATCCCTGTCGAGCTGCACTATGAGGAAGCAGCAATTTTGTCCAGGCTTCGGGCGGGCGAGCGCGTCGATCATTTTGAGACAAGGCGGACGAGGAAGGATGGCTCAACCATCGAACTGTCGGTGACCATCTCGCCCATCATGGATGGGTCAGGCCGCGTGATAGGTGCCTCAAAGATAGCTCGCGACATCTCAGACCGCAGGCGGATGGAGCGTCTCCTGATGCAGTCTGAAAAGATCGCAGCGACAGGTCGAATGGCAGCCGCAGTAGCCCACGAGATCAACAATCCTCTCGAAGCCGTGATGAACCTGATCTTTCTGGCGCGCCAGAATTCGCCACCTTCCGGCAAAGCTTACCAGCACCTGAAGATGGCCGAGGAGGAGTTAGAACGGGTGTCTCACATCGCAAGGCAAACGCTGGGCTACTATCGTGACGCAGGCTTGCCGGCCGAGGTCTTCTTCCACGAATTGATCGAAAATGTACTCACGATCTATCGCTCAAAACTACTTGCTTATGGAATTTCTGTTGATACCCAGTTCAATGACTTACAAAAAATATTGGTGAGCAGAGGGGAGTTCATCCAGATTTTTTCAAACCTCATCGCCAATGCCATCGACGCGATGCCCAACGGTGGAGTGCTTCATTTGTCCGTTCGGATCGTGATCCGCTCCGCAGGAGATGGGATTCAGACCGTCATTCGTGACAGCGGAACTGGGATCAAGTCCGAGCATCTGGAGAGGATCTTCGAACCCTTCTTCACCACCAAAGGCGATCTCGGAACAGGCATTGGCCTCTGGGTGACCAAGCAGCTTGTCGAAAAGCGCGGCGGTCAGATCTCAGTCACGAGCAACACCGCACCAGGCCAAAGTGGTACCCTCGTGAGCTTGTTCGTTCCCTTTAGCATGCCGGCTCACAAGGAGAGTGCGTAGCTTTATGCTCCCGGCGAAGGTAGATTCCCTCCAGTTTTCAGACAGCGTCCGTCGAAATTCGATTCCCTCATTGTCTCTGACCAGCAGCGCCCAAGAGCCTAAGGCACGGCGTCCACGCATCCTGGTAGTGGACGATGAAAGGATCATTGCGGACACTATGGCTGAAATACTGGAAGGAGCGGGTTTCCAGGCTGCCACGGCCTACGATGGCTGGAATGCCTTGCAAGTGGCCGGTAGCTTACAGCCCGACTATCTCCTGGCGGATGTCCTGATGCCCAGGATGAACGGCGTCGATCTCGCCATGGCGATCCATAAAATGTATCCCACAGCACGAATCCTGCTCTTCTCTGGGCAAGCCGGCATCACGGAGATCCTTCGCGCTGCACAGGACCAGGGCCTTCAGTTTGAGTTGATTCCCAAGCCAATTCACCCGCTCAGTCTCATCGCCCGTCTCAAAGAACTCTAGTTCCCCTTCGGGGGCCAACCTTCCGTGTGGATTCTCTTGGCCAAACCCAGCTGGCCCATCACCCAGATGCCATAGTAGTTGACATCAAACTCATACCAGGCGAGGCCGTGCCGGGCTGAAACCGGGTGGGCGTGGTGATTGTTGTGCCAACCTTCACCGCCACTCAGCAGAGCGACCCACCAATTGTTCCGCGAATCGTCGCGGGTAGCGAAGCGCCGGGAGCCCCACATGTGGGTCGCCGAGTTGACCAGCCAGGTAGCGTGGAGCCCCAGCGTCACGCGAAAGAAAATACCCCAAAGAACCATCGGCCATCCTCCTATCGCCAGCAAGGCAAACGCAAGCAAGGTGAGTGGGACCCAGTGAAACCGGTTCAGCCAACGATAAAAACTGTCCTTTATTAGATCGGGAGCATACTTGGCGAGCAGCTGGGGTTCTTCGTTTGCGCCTGCTCCATAGATCACCCAACCAGCATGTGACCACCATCCACCTTCCCGTGGAGAATGCGGATCGCCCAGTCGGTCGCTGTGCTGATGGTGAACCCGATGGGTGGCAACCCAAACCACCGGTCCACCTTCCAGGCTCAGCGTAGCGCATACCGCCAAAAGATATTCCAACCACTTCGGAACCTGGTAGCCGCGGTGCGTAAGCAGGCGATGATAACCCATGCCGATCCCGGCATTGATGGCGACGACATGAAGCACCACTGCGACGGCCAGCGCTGACCAGCTAAAAAAGAACAACGCTGCGATGGCCCCCAGGTGGAACAGGAGCATAAAGCCAAGCACCACCCAATTGACCGATAACTTTTGTATATCGCGTGAGAGCGCAAGCGTCTTAAGGTTCAATTTCGGCGTCAGATCGCCTGGCGCGCTCCGATTTTCGGTTGCAACAAGTGCCTGGGGTTGGTTCACAACTCTGATTGAACGCCTGTTTGCTCTGCTTCCTTGTCATAGTTTTGTAATGCAAGCGACAACCAATGAATAGACGGCCCAAATTGGGGCTTTCTTCATGTCGATTCGACCACTTCCCGGTAGCAAGATAAGGGCTCCACAGGCTGCGGAAAAACTCTGTTTTGTATCAGGGCACGACCTCAGTCGGGCCGTAAATCACTAAGAATACGTCGGGCTTTACAGGCTGCGGAAAAACGCTGGTCCGGGTGTAGCCCCGGACTTTTAGTCCGGGGAAGCGGGTTTTCAAACCCGCTTAAACATTGGGCAATAAAATTCGGGGCTTTAGCCCTGGTGGGTACTTCTGAAGCGGTTTGCGACTTTTTCCGCAGCCTGTTTAGCCCCTGAGGTACGCTTTTCTAGCTCAACAACCGCCCCGTTTCGATCAAAAACCGTCGACATCGATAACGGCCTGTGCTACTTGCCCACGTTGCATGCCGACGATAGTATTTGCCGGTGACCATCACAAAGCTGGCCTTGGCCGCACTTTTTAGCCTTTCGACTTTGTCCATGCAAGTGCCTGTAGCAGCGGCGCGTCCCTTACCAGCGTCTGCTACGGCCGACAAGGTCCTTGTGCTTAAAGCGAAAAGGAAGCTCTTACTGCTCAACGGCGGCAGGGCCCTGAAAGTGTACCGCGTATCACTCGGAGGCCATCCGGTCGGCCGCAAGATCAGGGAAGGCGACCGCAAAACGCCTGAAGGCAAATATGTCCTGGATTGGCATAACCCCCAAAGCGACTACTACAAGTCCATCCACATCTCTTACCCCAATTCGGAGGATGTGGCACGCGCAGGAAAGCTGGGTGTGCCGCCCGGCGGAGATCTGTTCATCCATGGCCAACCCAACGACTACCAGGGCCCTGGCAAAAAGGCAGGCGATTGGACAGATGGCTGTATCGCCGTGAGCAATGCGGAGATGGACGAAATTTGGCGAGCCGTGGCAGACGGCACCCCCATCGAAATCAAGCGTTAAGCACTCATCTGAAATGCGTGTAGGCCTTAGCTAGCTCCTTCTTAAGCACCGCATCGCGTCCATAAATATCCTGAAAGAAGTGGATTTCTCCGTTCTCTTCCACGACAGCGGTGTCGTAGACGATCAACACCGGAACTGGTGAAGCAAGATTGACGCGCACGTTATTTCCCCCCTTATGCATGGCGTACTCAACTCGCTCCAGATCCCATCCGGGCGTGTTGCGCAGCAGCCACGCAGCCAGCTTGGCTGGCTCCTGCACATGGATGCAGCCATGGCTGAACGTCCGTTCGGTATCAGAGAACATGTGCACACTCACCGGCGTGTCGTGGATATACACGTTGTATTTGTTGGGAAAGACAAATTTGACCAGGCCCAGCGCATTATCCTCGCCGGGGGGCTGCCGCACCGTTAAGTCTCCTGACCGCACCTGCTGCAACATCGCAGACGTAACGTTCCCCCTGTCGATGACTTTCCCGCTCGCGCTCACCAGTTCCAGGTCATTGTTTTCTAGCGAGGGATCCTCCTTGAGGGGAGGAAGGATTTCACTGTGCAATATGCCGCGTGGAGGGTACCAATAGGGGCGAAAGACGATATACCGGATGGAATCTTCAAATATGGGAGTTTGAAAATCATACTGCTCGCCCACGTTCACGTTCATGTTGAGACCAGGTTGATTTCCCTCCTTGAGGCCGTACAGGCGGAATTCCGGAATATTTACGACAATGGGCGGCTCTTTGAACTCGTAAGGCAACCAGCGGAATCGTTCTAACGACATCCGTATCTGTTCCACACGGTCACCCAGCGGCACATTCATCTCAGCAACGGTTTCGGAATCAAGCATCCCGTCTGGAGTCATACCATGACGCTCTTGAAAATGTTTTACCGCGTCCACCAGTGCTCCTTCATAGACCTTCGAGTCAGGCGAAACCGAAGCGTTCTCCGCCAAGTCGCCTAGCAAACGCAAACGCCTGGTCAGCGGAGCGATGCTCGCGTACTGCCCCCCCGGAGCGACTTGTCCCGGTTCAGGCAATTTCTCGCCATTGTCGCTTTTCTCGAGCTCGACGTAGTGCTGCAGGGCGTCGCGCAGCCGACCGTAACCAGGGAAAGACGGCGCAATCCCGGAAACCTCCGCGCGCAGATCGGAACCGTTGACCAGTTCCTGGCGGACGAATTCGGGCAGGTCGAGTTTCTTTTGAGACACATCAAACTCGAAACCCAGATGCTGCGGGTTGATTCTTCCCAGGTGCAGATCGGAAAGATAACGCATCACACAGATTGTGAGAGCAGCATCGAAGGGCGCCTCCACAAGTTCGCCATACGGACCCCGCACCAATGCCAGCCTATCCGCCCAGCGCGAGGCGTCGTAATCCTCAGCGCGGAGGCCCTCCCGATCCGCATCCTGCAAAATCTCCACCAACGCAACCGCTTGCGCTGTAGGCTGCCCATCGCGCACCCAGGCCGGCTCGAATCCGAAAGGGCGGTAAAAGCTGGTCAGTTGCGTCCGGTAGTTGGAGAAGTCCGGCCAACGAAGATCCGCCAGGCGGCCGGACGCGACGATCGCGCTCAACCGTGCAGCCGGCGTCGGCGGCTTGTGCGCGGAGCTGGTTTGTGCAAACCCAGACTCGTGGTGCAATGCGCACCCGGCTACCAACAGAAGCGCAAGCGTTAGCCTTCGCCCGCAACCCGCGACCGGAACCAACATCGCTAGAGACTCAAAATCCCAGCTACACTCCTCTTACTGCTGTATCTTCTATATCGCAAGGCAGGAAGCTCCCATGTCCGAATCATATCGTCCCAACTCACGCTTCGTTCGTCTACTGTCTTTAGCGACAGTCGCGTTAGGGCTCTTGTTCCTGGCTCCCCCGGCCGCCCTCACCGCCCAATCCGTTCCGCCTGCGCTCGAGTCCCCGCCTGTGCAGTCGCCGCAGACAGGTCCACACGGCGAGAAGATCCCTGGTATGCCTAAATTTCATGATCCCGCGCCCTATGACATTGACGAGCACACGGGCTACAAGCAGATCTTCGACGGTAAGAGCTTTACCGGATGGGACGCAGATCCCAACATCTGGCGCGTCGAGGACGGCATCATGGTAGGCGAAACGTTGGAGGGTAAGCCAAAGGGCAACAACTACATCGTGTATCGCGGCGACAAAGCCCGGGATTTCGACCTGAAGCTGCAAATGAAAATTGAAAAGGGCGGTGGTGGCGGCATTCAATACCGCAGCGTCACTGGCCTACCCTGGACCCGGCCGCAGCCCGCCGGACTGCCTCCCTATGACCTGAAGTTTATGATGACCGGTCCCCAGGCCGACTTCTGGTTTCCTGTCCGTGTACAGGCTGCGGACTATACAGGCCAATGGTATTCCGAAAACACCATGCAGGGCATCCTTGCCTATCGCGGCCAGGTGACCCAGGCGCTCCCCGGACAGACTAACCGGCTGGTTGCAAATATCGGTGACAAGCGCGCCCTGGGTGGGTACGTCAAAGTAAACGAGTGGAACGATTACGAGGTCATTGCGCGCGGCGGCGTAATGATGCACATCATGAATGGTCAGCTCATGGCGGTCTTCATTGATGACAACAAAGACTCTATCAATAACCAGCCTGGCCTGATCGGCTTCGAGATTGAAAGCCAACCCTGCAAGATCTCTGTGCGCGATATCTGGCTCCGAACATTCGATTGACCGGAACCACAACGCAGTCGGCGAATCCAATTGTTTGCATGTCCAGCAATCCAAGGAATAGCCGAGATCGCCGATTTCCTGTGGAGTTTGGTGAGTCCCCTGAACTTGATGCGCCAGCCCCAGCCGGTTGGCCAGAAAGAAAGGGAATAACGCGATTGATAACTCCTGCGAAGCTGCTTAAATCCGAAGGCATTTCATCGTTCCTGAGCCCCATTAAGAGGCTGCTATCTGTCAGCGCGATTGCCTGGATGAGTTTCTTCTTTGCTGTTTTGCAGAGTGTCTGCACTTTCTTTGTCGGTTTCGGTGCACTCCGTCTGTTACTTGGGGCAACTGCTCTAGTCGCGGTCAGTCAGGTAGGTACGTTCTGGGACCGATTTCATAGAGACTCGATTCGCGTCCCCATGATCGGATTGGCGCTCATCGGAGTGGGCATTAGTTCGGCGTTTGTTATGAGAGGGAGACGTCTGCGGAACCGGCCGGCCTCGCAATGGCGTCAAAGAACAAGGACGGCTCGCGAAGTTCGATTGGAACGAGCGCAAATTGCTCTACAGATTGTTACCGTCGCACTGCTCGCAATAGAAGAATACATGCACATCCGAACGTTTCATCACCTTTAACAATGAATTCAGATGGTCATTACCGGTTAGGGCCAGGCGCGTTGTACGACAACTTGAAGAAACTAGTCAGCGCCGGTTTGGTCGCAGATGTCCCGGCTTCTTCCTCTTCTAGGCGCCAGGGCTGCCTCGCCAAAGGAAGATGATCGGCGTTTTTTTACCCTCACCAGGGAAGGGAAGGACGTCCTCGCCCGAGAGGTGGATCGTCTGCAAGGCGTGGTCACGAAAGCCAGAGCACGCCTTCAGGAAGCGAAGACCGAAAGAGCATGAACAGAGCCGTTTCTCGCCTCGCCTATCGTCTCATTTTGCATTTGCACCCCACTTCCTTCCCGGGATGAGTTTGGCTTGAGATGCTGTGGATTTTCGATCAGGAACAACAACCGGGCGCGGCCGCACACTTGTTCCTCGACGGAACGCTCTCGCTCCTTCGGCAGCGTTTCAGATCTCAGAACAGCTCCGGTCAGTTGTCGATTGCCTTCCGGAGTGATGATCACCGGGCCTGGAATCGCTCCGGTACGGTTCTTTCAAGCCGCTCTTGCGCTTTCGCTGTTTTGCCTCGGCCTCATGATCTTGAAACTACCGAATTCGCTCAACGCTTCCGTGACATGGGCGGACCGAATGCCTTGCTATACCGTCACGCTACAAGCGCCGTCTCATGCCGAGGTAGTTCTTCAGACCACGCCGTAGGATTCTAAGTAGGACCATAACCCACTCCCCGCCACGCGAGCGTTATCCGGCTCAATCCCGCAAAATGTTAACCTTGACAGAGTCTTAATAACGCATGGGATTTCTGAGCCATCTTTTATACCCTTGGGGCTTATTGCTCCAGATATTCGCAATCGTCCACTTCATCCGGCGACGGCCGGACATGTACTGGATCTTCATCATCCTCTTTCTCGGCCCGCTTGGCGCAGCCATCTATATTCTCGTCGAAGTAATTCCCGACGCCGGACTGCTCGGCCAGTCATTCAAGGTATTTCCTCGTCGCAAGCGCATTCATGAGCTCGAAACCATGGTGCGAGACAACCCATCGTCGGGGAACTACGAGGAACTCGGTGACCTCTACATGGACGATGGCAGGCTCCAGCCGGCACGAGTCGCGTTCGACAAGGCCATCGCTGCCCGCGCAGATACGCTCGATCCCTTTTACCGGCGTGGTGTTTGTGCCCTCCTGCTAGGGGATGCAGTCGCTGCCCTGCCTGATCTGGAACGAGTGGTCGCGAAAGATCCCGACTACGATTTTCATCGCGCGGCCGGACTGCTCGCTCATGCCTACGCGCAAACCGGTCAAAAAGAGAAAGCAGAGGCGCTCTTCCGGCAGGCAACCGGCGCATCGACATCATCGGAGACATACTTGAACTTCGCCGCCATGCTGGCCGCCCAGGGACGCACTACCGAAGCGCGCGAATGGGCGCAGAAAGTGCTCGACAAGAAACCAAGTATGCCTGCCTACCTGCGCCGCCGCGAGCGGCCATGGTTTCGCAGCGCACGGGACATATTGAAAAAGCTGCCTGCCTGATTCTGCTTTACTTCTCCACATCTGGGGTGAACCCGGGCATCACACGCGATTCTCCGCGAAACGTCCATAGGTTCGAAAGCCTTCATCCCACTCGAACAGCATGGCGATGGACCGCATCTTCACAATGGAAACGCTTCTTTGCGGGAGCCCCTACGCACGCCCTGCCAATCCCCCTTTAGCAGGTATTAGCTTGATCGGAGGCAGTGCCTTGGTGCCAGCCCCGGACTTCAGTCCGGGGGAGCGGGTTTTAAACCCGCGGAAACGACCCGGCATATAGATTGAGGGCTTTAGCCCTGGTGGCCGCGAATTCTCGAAACAAAACACGCATTAGCGTCTGCATGAGATCTGGGCTTTGTATCAGGGCACGACTTTTAGTCGGGCTGTAAACAATCAAGAATATATCGGGCTTTAGAATCTGCGTGAGAACTCGGTCCTGTAGGAAGGGCACGGCTTCAGCCGTGCCGTAAATGACACCGCAACACCCGGCTTTAGCCGCTGGGGTACGGTTCTTCTGTCCTCTCAATTCTGTTATGCGCTGATAAAAAGCTGCCCTCACGGGCTTTAGAGTCTGCGTGAGAACTCGATTTTGTTTAAGGCAACGACTTTACGGGCTGCGGAAAAGCTCTGTTTTGTATCAGGGGCACGACTCTAGTCGGGCCATAAACGTTGCGAAAACGTTGGGCTTTAGCCCCTGAGGGCTTTTTTTCATCGCCCTCAAAAAGGACCCCGGGTACCCCATATCTCGCTCGTTTTTGCGAGATGTGGGATACCACGACTCTTCGCCTCTGACTTTTTCGCAATGCAGCGCCCCTTCGGTCCCTCGCTGGTGAGCAGAATTACTTCGTACTCGGTCGACATATCCATAGAAGCGACCGTATATCCGTCGTTGAAAGGCACGGGCCCAGGCCCGTACATGACCCGAGGTCATCTCGAATTGGCTTACGGCACGACAGCGGCTTGGTGTAGCCCCGGACTTCAGTCCTGGGGAGCGGGTTTTCAAACCCGCGCGAACGCCGGGTACACAAATTCACGGGCTTTAGACCCTGCGTGAGAACTTGGTCCCGGAGGGACGGCACATTGCTTTACGAGCTCTCACGCAGCCTCTTTAGAAGCCTTGCGCTGTCATCGCCCACCAATCTACGACCCTACCGCCGCGAGCGTAACCACGAGTAGCCGGAACAGGCGCTTCGCGACTCGTCTGACATGAATTTCCCGCCGTAGCCGTTTCGGCTACAATGCTCGGGAGGTCACTATGCGTCAAATTTCGCTTCGAGAGTTTCGGACTCGTGGCTCAAAGGCCCTGGAGGCTGTTCCGCAGGGAGAGACCATATTGCTGTCTGGTCAACAGGGACCAGCTTACTTTCTTGTTCCGGTGCTCGGAGATGTTGTCATGGAAGACCGGGAATTGCGCAGGGCGATGGCGAAGGCGAGCCTGCGCGAGAGCTGGGTCCACGCCAAGGCGTCTGGTTCGGACGAGATGAACGACGAGGAGATTGAGCAGGAGATCAAGCAGCTCCGCAGGCTTCGCAAACGCCGGAAGACGAGGTGAGGCTCGCCGCCCTGGACACAAACATTATTGTGTCCGCCGGTATAAGGGCCGAGGGCGCCCCGGCGAAGCTCGTCATGGATTGGGTCCTGGACGGGCTGGTGCAGTTGGTCACGAGCCCTTTGATCGTCGAAGAATACCGGGCCATCGCAAGACGTCCCAAGTTTCACCGGTTTGGGTTTCCTCCGCTTTGGTTGGAGTTCCTGATCGAAGAGAGCATGTACCTTTCCGATCCCGTTCGCTGGCCCCATGCTGGGCCCGACCCGAAAGACATGCCGTTCCTTGCACTGGCGCACTCTGCCGGCGCATGGCTCGTGACCGGCAATCTTCGACATTTTCCGCAGGAAATTAGAGAAGGAGTCACGGTGCTCTCACCAACCGACTATCTGGCACATTTGATGAAAGACACGAAGCCAAGGCTTTGAATGGAACAGGTGATCCTCTTCTGTGCAGATGGAGGAGCGACAGCATACCTGTGCGCATATAAAGGAAAATCACCGCAACTGAACGCGGTTTTCTTTTGGGGGTTATTTCGATGCCCCGCATCAGGCCCGCATGGATGGAAAGTCCTTGAATTTGGTAGTTCATGTTGTCTCCTTCTTTAGCCGCGCTGATACGTGTGCGCAATTCGATGATCGGGAGGTCGTCTATTCGGAAAATGGTGCATTCGCGACGACATCGGCAAAGTTGGGGGATGTGTACCCCTCGACATATCGAACGCCGAAATCCCGAACGATGTTGTCAAAGGTGGACTCCGGCTTCCGACGAGCGATGTTGCAAAGGCACTCTTTGAGTCCGTTTTTAAATGCCAGGCGCGGAAATTCGGCTAGGATCGCGCCTTGTTTGTCCTGCGGAATTCGATCAAGGCCTGCCCCCAGAACATCCGCCGTTATTCCCGAATGGGTCATAGCCACTTCGGGCTCTTTGTGAAGAGCGATAGATCGTGTGGTATGAAGCGCGATGGCATCCCAAACAACTTGCATCTGCTGCGTCGAGATGCGTCGCCCCTTCAGAAACGAGCACGCCGCATTGGCGCCATCCACCTCGAAACGATTTTCCGCCGTATAGCGGTCAGTCAGGCCCAGATCATGCAGAATCGTGGCTACTGCCAACAACTCGGCATCCGGAGCACGTTCAGCGCTTTCTGAAAGCAATACGCCGAATAGCCAGGAGCGCATCGCATGGTTGAAGAGAAATGGCTCTGACGCGCTCCGTGACAAATCAATCGCATCGCGAACCAGAACTGTGTCGGGTACTTTGATTCCTGCTAAAACCATTCCCTACCTCTCTCGCTTTCATATAGTCCGTGGTCGGCGATTGGCTTAATCCGCCGTTCAGTTCGTGCACAGATCAGTTATCAGACCCAACCGTGAATCGTTGGCGAGAGTGCTTCGGCTGTTCCAACTCATCCACGAGTGCGATCGCAAAGTCTTCGCTGGATATGCGGCTTTGGCCGTCAGCAGCGACCACAAGTTCATCTTTACCGAGTCGGAATTTGCCGGTGCGTTCGCCGGGAGCAAAAAAGTAGGATGGAGATAAGAACGTCCAATCGAGTTCCTTCTCCCCACGCAAAACATTCAGGAACTCCACGCCGGCGAGCGTCTCAGGCTTGTACTCAGCGGGAAAGTCTGGGGTATTCACAAGAGTAAGTCCGGGGCTAACTTCCAGAGCTGCACAAAAAGCGTTGCCGATAGTAAGAGCCTCCGCGGCTAGGTCGCAAAGTTCGGGTGCCCCATCCTTCGCGCTCTTTGCGAAGGGTGGGATAAGCAGAATGTGCGGGGTAAGGGCCTCGGGGGCAGAGTGGCTCCATCACACAGTGCTCGCCTGGATGCTGTTCAGAACGGTGTTGTCCCAATAGGCGTCAAGGCGCGTAATTTTGCCGTTCGCGTCGAACCGCAGAATGTAGCAGTGAGGAATGTGTACGTCTTGACCCTTCTTTGCAATGGCCGGGACTTCAGCGGGTATGGGCCCGCTCATCTCGGCTTGGATCACGACTGTGTTCCCTGCGGCGGGGATCATCTCGATCACTTTCACTCGAAAATTCGGCACGGCATTCGGAAATGCACGCCAAATGAGGTCAATGCCACCGCGAATCGGCACAACGCTCTCGCGACCGTACGGCGCATATCGCCCTATTGCGCCGTCTGCACAGAGAGCGAGCATGCCGTCGACATCGTGGGCGTCGTATGCGGTGAAAAACTTTTCGGCGATCGGCAGGAACTTTGCGGTGTTCGTTTTCATCTCAGTGCTTTTTGGGATCGCTTTTGTTGTGGTCTTAGTGGCCTAGTATTCAAACCACTGGCTGAGCGCCTTGACCTTTTCCTCCGTGTAGGGCGGGAACAAATGTTCGATTGCCACGTCAGGCGGCGAGATGAGAACCGATTTCGCGTGCGTGAGAGCGTCAAAACCGGCCTTACCGTAGTAGTGGCCGATGCCCGAGAATCCGACGCCTCCGAAAGGCATGGTTTCAATGAAGAGATGAATGTTCACTTGGTTGATCGCGCCACCGCCGAAGGACAAGCTCGAGAGGAAGTGGTCGATCGCCTTCTGGTCACGGCTGAAAAGGAAACCGGAAAGGGGTTTTGGATGCTTCTTCACCTCACGAATCGCCGCATCCATGTCTTTATACGTAAGGATTGGGAGAATCGGCCCGAAGATTTCGTCCTCCATGATCGGGTCGTCCCACGTGACCGGATACAAGATCGTGGGATCGAGGTAGCGCGCTTCGCGGTCGGCAGAACCTCCGGCCACAACCTTGCTCTGATCAATTAGGGATACGAACCGGTCAACGGCTTTCGGGCTGATGATGCGCGAGTAGTCGTCGGACCTGCTCTTCGGATCGGTTCCGTACAACTCGATCACGGCCTTCTTGGATTCTCTTACAAACTCCTCGGCAATCGATTCGTGCACATAGGCGTACCCAGGAGAGGTGCACCACTGCCCACCCCAGGCTGTTGCGCCCCAGACAATTTTCTTGGCCGCATCCGGGATGTTCGCGGTCGGATCAACGAAAGCAGGATTCTGTCCGCCAAGCTCCAGAAGAATAGGAGTCAGGTTCTTTGCAGCCGCCTCCATCACGATCTTGCCCACCTTGACGCTGCCGGTGAAAAAGATGAAGTCAAACGGGAGCTTGAGAAGTTCCGAAACTCCTTCTTTGCTTCCCGAGACGGCAGTGACGGCCCGAGGATCGAAATATTTCGGTATAAGATCCAACAGGAGCGTACTCGTGGCGGGCAACCCTTCAGAGAGTTTGAGGATGCACGGATTGCCTGCCGCAATGACCTGGACCGCAGGATCGAAGAGCAGCGTCAATGGCCCGTTGAAAGGTCCGATTACCAGGGCGACGCCATAGGGCTCTCGATAGACTTTGGCGGTGTGTCCGCTTTCCCGAAGAGCCTTGGGAACGACTACATCTACCGGCTTCATCCACTCTTTCAACTCAGCTTTCGCGAAAGCTGCGGTCCCCACGGGAGCCATGATCTCGAAGACTTTTTCCTGGCTAGCGGTCTTGAAATCACTGCTCATTGCAGCCTCTAGACCCTCGGAGTTCTCGTTGCACAAATTCTCAAGACGTGTCAGCTGGTCGATACGCCACTCGTAGGATTTGGTCGCGTCCGAATCGAAGTACGCCTTCTGTTTGTTAAAGATTTCCTGGAATGAATTCATCCAAGTCTCCCTCTGGGACGTTCGGTTTGTGCTCCGTTTTGCCGCAGGCTTTTAAACTTGTTTAGGTCATAGTGAGCACCACTCGGAAGCGTGCCTTGCCATCCATCATTCGTTTGTATGCTTCCTCGGCTCTTGCAAGCGGAAGTGTTTCGATCATTGGACGGACATCTGTGAGTACGCTGAAATCAAGCGTGTCTTGAGTCTCGATCGCTCTTCCGGTGAGACTGCCGACAACTGACCGTCCGCCGAAGATCAGCGGTACGCCGTTGACTGGGATAGCATCACCTGAGACTCCGACAACCACAAGTTTGCCCCGAGTTTTAAGGCCGGGAAGCAAGCTACCGATTGCGGCCCCGCTTGGCGCGGTCGCAAGGATGACATCTGCGCCTCCGAGCTTTTCGAGTGCTGCCGCCGCGTCTTGTGCCTTGGCATCGATGTAGATGTGCGCTCCCAATTTCTGCGCCAGGTGCTCTTTGTCGGGGCCCCCACCAATCGCCACGGTGCGCAGGCCCATTTTTCTTGCAAACTGCACGCCAAGGTGGCCAAGCCCGCCCACTCCCTGAATGGCAACGGTGTCGCCGGCACGTGCGGCGTTACGAAGCGCGTTGAAGGTTGTTATGCCGGCACATACCAGGGGGGCCGCATCTTCTGACTTGAGTGCATCCGGTATCAGGGCAAGCGCGCGTGCCTCCGCAATCATCGTTTCCGCGTAGCCACCGTCAGTTGTGATGCCGGTCATAATTGCATTTTGACAATAGGCGGTTTCACCACGGCGGCAGGCCTCGCAGGTTCCGTCTTCACCTCCGAAAAATCCAACTCCGACACGCTGGTCGACTTTCCACGCTGTCACGCCAGGACCCACTTCCTCTATTCGTCCGATAACCTCGTGGCCAGGCACGCGCGGATAAGAAAGGTTGGGGAATTGCGCTTCCACAGTTGCCGCATCCGAATGGCATACACCGCAAGCCTCGACGCGGATACGCACCTGTCCGGCGCCGGGGACGGCAACCTTTCTTTCCACCAAGGAGAAAACGCCCGGTGAAGAAATCTCGACCGCTCTATATGTGCTCGCCATCCTTTATCCTCCAACTTCACATTCCGCCCAACAGAAATGATTCGATCTTGAGTGTCAGTCACTCGTATCTCATTATTTTGGAAGATTAGAGTTCCGTCTTGATTGGAACTGTCGCGATTTGGACTTTCCGTGCGGTTCAACTGGCAGGTCTGCCAGCAGAGAGTCTCGCTTCGCTTCAGGAATTGCTTGTGATGCTTCGGAAAGTCCCGAGTTGTCTTATGGCAAGCGGTTTTGACCCTTACTGCTGGGCAAGCAGTTTGAATGCCTTTGGCATCGGCGCATTTGCTCTTCGCCACTGCCCCGGGGAAGTTCCGACAATCTCACGGAAGCTTCGATTGAAGGCTGGTTGATCAGAGAACCCCACTTCTAATGCAACCGTAAGCAATGATTTATCGGAGTGCAACAACATCGGCTTCGCGGCTTGAATTCGTCTCTGAAGCAAGTAGCGGTGTACTGGAACACCAAATGACTTCTTGAAGGCGCGCATAAAACGACCCGGCGATAGACCGCATTCTTTTGCTAAATCGGGAAGTGCAAGATCACCATCCAAGTGCTCGTGCAGTAGTTCGATTGCTCGATCTTGCTGCCAGACAGCTAGCCCCCCGGTGACAACTTCCGGGGACTGAACCGAATCCTGATAGGTCCTGGTCAGATGAGCGCATAGCAATGTAATCATTTCATCGAGGACCAAGCGCGGAAGATGCATCGCACGATCAAAGTAGGGCATCATCATCCGTGCCCAATGGAGAACCACGTGATCCTTGGTTCCCGGAGTGCAATGCAGGTTGCGAACCCGCTTCTGCTCGTACTCGTCGCTAAATCGATTGATAACTGACCGGGGTATATAGACGTGAACCGAGTCGAAACCTGAAGTTCGCAGTGCGACCGGCTCCGACTCCATATCGAATATCTGAATCCCGCCGGCATCCCATTCGGTGACCCGATGAAAGCGTCCGTCGAGCCAAGTTCCCCAGCCCTTAACGCTGTCTGGACGGCGCAGGTGCACGGATATCGAAAAAGCCTTTTCTGGCGGAATGTGTGGCGTGGGTCCAGGAAAGCCGTTCGGCATTCGCATGCGTGTCAACGCAACCTGAGAATTTCCTCTGGGGCCAAGGACGAGTGAGGAAGATTCCAGCAGAGAGAAATGCTCCGCCATTCTTTGCCCAAACATGCCTTGAAGCATACATTCTGCCTCGTACCGAATTAGAACTTACCGTTGCTATTTTTCCATTGATCGCGAGGTGGGATCGCTTCGAGCGTATCCCAGTGCTCGGCGATCCTGCTCTCATGGCAATAATGGACCATTTGGTCCGTTATGTGCAAGCCTCCGCGGTGAATTGACCGATAATGTTGCAATGGGACGACGAAAACTGTTCACCAGAGAAGATGTCCTCAACAAAACGATCCCCGTCTTTTGGAAGCATGGCCTTGCCGAGACGAGTGTTCAGGACCTTGAGCAGGCCACGGGAGTGCGCAAATCCGGCTTGTATGCAGAGTTCAAGGACAAAGAGGACCTGTTTGTCGCAAGCATGCGCCAATATTTTGACATGCTGACGGCACGCGGAGCCCTGACGAAGCAGCCTTTGGGTTGGGACAACGTCGAGGGCTTTCTGAAGGTCTGTTACGGGAGTTGGGGACAGAAGGGGTGCTTTTCCGTGAACTCCATGCGCGAGTTTGCGGATCTTCCCCCCAAAGCCCGCCAGATCATGATTGCGAATATGACGAAAGCCCACCAGCTCCTGATCGACAATCTAACCGCTGCACGTGGAGAGGCCGGCGACAATGAATCCCTGGCTGACCTCATCATCACATTCTTTTGCGGAATTTGTTTGCAACAAAATCTTAGCCCCGATCGGGCACGGGTTACGAAAAAGATTGAACATTTCATGAAGTTGATTCGTCGGTTCGTTACTCCATCCCGGAAGCTCCCCTAGTCGACGACGCGCTCACAACACCGGACCATCCGGATACAGCCACCGTTGCCGATGTCCTCGGCCCGCAGCAAGACTCGCACCCCGCCCCGCGAGTTCTCTATCAACCCAGCTCTGTCCGACTGCCTCGCAAGTTGCCGGGGTTCATGTACCCAAAAGGGCTCCTTCTGCGACGGGTGAACAATAGCGGCGACATTAGTTGTCATAAACACAGAGTCTCATTAGCGAAGTATTCCGCTTTGAAGAGTTAGCATTTGAGCTGATCACACCAGGGTTTTATCGGGCCTTCTTTCGAGACATGGAGATCGGAGAACTGAATGTGGAAGAGCTTCGTCTTAGAGCTTCACGGCGAGTGGTCTGAGTTTGCCGATGAGTACATCGGCCTGCCGTCACCTAAAACGGAAGCGGAGCCTTTTCAACAGACGAACACTCGCTGAATTTCGGTAGTGATTGCTTCGGTAAGAGCATCTCGCATTGAAAAGAGCCGAATGCTCAACCATCGTCCTTTCAGAACGTCACTTCGCAGAAGGAGTGCCACCAACGACCTGTTTGTCTGACGCTGGTCGAAAGCTTGCAGCAATCAGGTGCTTCGGTACCCCGTTCTCACCCGGTGTGCGTCTTAGGAACGCCATCGCCGCCACCTCGTGCTTAAGGTATGCGTTCAGGAATGCCAGCGTATAACGAGCCACCCAGCCGTAGGTCTCAGCACCTTCCTCCAACGAATAATCGGCGGGAACAAATCGCGATCCTTCCTTTCGAAACCGTTCGCTCCTTTGGAATATTGAGCCGAACTGAATATGAGATATTGCCAACATCTGCAAAAAATACAAATCGCCGTGGACCCATTCGTTGAGAACGTTCGGTGCTACGCAGAATTGATCTTTATTTTGGTGAGTCGCGGACCAGCTTTCCAGCGTCTCTTCCGCACGGCTGAAGAATAGGAGCGGGATCTTCATCTGATCGGGATGAACATCCCCGGCTTGCTCCACCGTAGCCGGGCTGTAGCGAAATGAGCCGTCTAGCGAAACAATTACGCCGATGCGCTTGTCGTGGGCCGCGGCAATCAGAGCCGACATGCCTCCCCAGCTGTAGCCAATCACCGCCACCGACGACATTTCTGTGTCAGGCAAGCTTTTTGCATAATTGATCAGGAATGAGATGTCCTGTGCTTCCGCATTCGCACCACTGATATCAACCGTCATAGCTCGCTCCCTTGCACCCATGCTAGGAGTAGCCAAGACCACAAACCCATGACTGGCTAGGTACTCGCAAAGCTCGATGTTCTCGATAGCTGGCGCGTCGAGGCTCGGAGCATAGATTACGAGCGGGAAACGATTCGGCTGCGCAGGCGCATCACGGAGTGCCCAAACAGGCAGAGCGGTGGTACCACGGGTGAAGTCTTCGACGAACGACTGCGACTTTCCGTGCTCCATCGGTTTGTCGAAGCTGGTTTCGGTCCGGATCAACGCCGCGTAGTTGCCGATGGTCATCCTTTCGGCTTTGGATGCATCTGCCGGATACCAGACCAAGGTTTGCAGTGGTCGAAATCCATCGGCAGTGACTGACTTGCCCGTCGCGTCGCTCGTAGAGTGGAAAACACGCGAACGGTCGTACTGTTCAATTACCTTAAGGCCGACTGAATATGGTCCAGGCATCTCGGTAAACTGGAACTGAAAGCTTGGTACGCTCTGCCCCGTGGCAACCGATACGACTAGAGCGGCGACGAGTGCAACCATTCCTTCGGGATAGGGAACTCTACGCATCAAGGACTCCGGGGCGGGTTTCAGCAAAAAAAACATCTCTGATGCTATACGCGAGTCGGGCCTGCGACACGCAATCGGTTTACCCAGTACGCCCAGGCCACAGTCAGCGAAAAGACAATCAGACTGGCGAAGGGAGCGGTCTTGGGATTCTGGGGCGGAGGACCTGCAATGTTATTAAGCCACATTAAAGTAAGAAGACCGATTCCACTCCAAAAAACGAACGTCGCCGTAAGACCTTTCGAGCGAGTACATCGAACGTAAAGGATGACCGCGAAAAACCAGAAGCCGCCTTCTACGAGGAGCGTCGCAGGAATTGAACTCCAAAGCCCTAGACCAACGTATCTGTGCAGTTTCGGCGCGATTGGGAGGTCAGGTCGCCAACTCACGAAATCGAGGAGCCAATGGCTCAGAACCACGAGGAAGATCATCAATGCACCACGCCGATAACGCCTTCTCAATAAGTACGCTAAAGCAAGCAAAGTAGCCCAAAACACATCCATCAATAGGCTATGGCTCAATGCGACGTTCGTGGCGGAGAAATACTTCCCCGCGCCCATCCCAGATTTGAACTGCACTTGTTCCAGCCCAAAGATCATAAAGACACACCAAGCGATGTCGGCGAACATAGCCGCAAGAACCAACGTGCCAAGATTGATCCGCGGTTCCGCACGCTTTGCAATAAGTGCGACGGCATAGTGACCTACGAACATGGGTCCCTTTCAGAATCTGGCGTGCAGGTCAGCATCAGTGTGTTGATCTAGACCACGCGGAGCACTCAGTCGATTGCGGACTTTACCCGGCCTGAACAATCCAGTGAGGCAAACCAAACCTCGTACGCAATACCAACTGGCCGCATCTTCCTTAGATCTGGCAAGGATCGACCACGAACGGACTCTTCAGTCGTAAGCTTCGCTAACCATTCTTTTCCAACTTCCCAAACGAGGCTGGACAACTCGCTCGTTACAAAGCGAACAAAATGCCATCGTCCCCGCCGCCCCTGTTCTCCGCAAGCCTCTTCAAATGCCATCTTCATGTCCTCGGAAAAGGCGTTGGCATAGTCCCACGGATAGAGACGCAGCAAAGCTCGGTAGACAAGTTTCGTCACACTAGGCCTCCCGGGTCTTCAGGCGCACTCTCGCCGCCTGCGTCAATTGCTTCATTCGGTTCAGCTCCAGATAAAGATATTCCCGTCCGGTTGCGGTGAGCCGATAAGCCTGCTTATCCCGCGATGTATCAGCTTGCACGAAGCGTTCGATCCAAGAGTCCTCGAGAAGGCGGCGTAAAGCTCCGTAGAGCGTACCCGTACTCAATCGCACCCTGCCGTTACTAAGCATCTCAATATCCTGCAGCAGTCCATAACCGTGGAGTGGCTTGTTCGCTAAGCTGAGAAGTATCAGGAGAACGGGTTCGGTCAAAGGCTTAATATCCGGCTCGCCTCTCTGTGACTCGACATGTCGCATAACGGCATATTAGGTGCATCGAATAAGATCCGTCAAGCCTCGTTTTTCTGCACCCGTGCCTATGATTCGGATTACAGCAAGAGCAGCAAAACAGCCCATCTGAATTACCGCTAGAAAAAGTACCTGTGAGCCAGTACTCAATAGACCATTCGAAAACGGACAACGCGCTCCTGGTAGTGACATCCCGAATTGAGAGTAAATCGCCAATACACCCAATCACGAGCGATGAGCCCCGATAAGCACCTAGTGCCAAATGCGGCTTATCGAACCGGGTGCGGGACATGCTGCGCGGTCCTGGTCGAATCGGCGAGAGGCGGGTGGGTGTACCGTATGTGGTACCATATGGATGGTGGAACATGAGCCGCCCAATCCAATCCTCACCCCTGAAAAAATAGAGGTAATTTTCTTTCGGACTGGAGCTGGCGGAGAGCCTGTGCGCACGTGGTTGAAGTCGCTCAACCCGATCGAGGATCGGAAGCAAATCGGAGTAGACATGAAAACCGTGGAATTCGGTTGGCCAATTGGCATGCCGGTCTGTAGACCGTTGGGCGATGGACTTTACGAAGTACGTTCAAGTTTGAGTCAGAACCGAATTGCTCGGGTGCTGTTCTATATCGACGCGAAGGGCAGGATGGTACTGCTGCATGGCTTCATCAAAAAGAGCCAGAGAACACCACCGGCAGACCTTGAACTTGCTCGGAAGAAGAAGGCTGTCCATGAGCGCGAACTGAAGAAGGAGAAATGACGATGGCAAAGGAAGGGGCGGGGGTACACAGCGGATCGAGTTTCGATGATTTCCTGGAAGAGGAAGGATATCGAAACGAAGTAGAAAGCATCGCCGTCAAGCGCGTGCTTGCCTGGCAATTTGAGCAGGAGATGGTCCGGCAGCAAAAGACAAAAAGGGCGATGGCTGCCGAACTGAAAACGAGCCGTTCTCAGTTGGACCGCTTGCTAGATCCACAGAACACAGCGGTTTCGCTCGACACGTTGACGCGGGCAGCCCATGTTTTGGGCAAGCGTTTGGTGTTAGAAATCCGGGACGCGCAGCCGCAAAGATCGCGAACTCGGAGCATCGGGCAGCGCCGCACGAGAACTGCCCCGCGTACGGCCGCTCATCGCAAGAAGAGCGGGGCTTGATCTGCGCTACTCCAATTCTTGACTGGCGTGAGCGAAACTCCAAAGATTACTCGTCAAGATTACTCGTCAGACGGGACTGCTACTTTGTCGGGACGAAGGCCCGCCACCGAGCCCGCATGCCCGGATCATTGCCGAACCCTCTCATCTGCCGAGTCAGGCACAACCAGCATTAGCATTGAACCGCGAATCGTTAAGTCTTGCGCGAAAGCGATTCCGCTAAGCCCACAATACGGCCATGAAATGACCTTTTCTTATCCCGCCGAACCTTGTTGACGAGACGTTCATCGGCAGTGACAAATCGGCAATCGTTTTCAACCGCCAAAGCCAGGTAGAGGCAATCGTAAGCCGGATGGTCCGACTCAATCGCCAGCCGTGTTGCGGACTCCAGCCGCGCCCGAGACGGGACCATCTCAATTTCCGCGCTCTGAAGCAGCCGAGCCGCGATAAGCGCCTCGTCGTTGCTGAGTTCCTTCCTCTGGACCTTCTTCCACAGAATGATGGCGCATTCAGCGACAATCAGGTCGGGAGCCATCAGTCTCGCCTTCTGTCGCAATGCCAGCGCCAAGTCCGTGCCGCCCTCCTTGGGCGAGATACGAAAGGGACGAAAGATCAGCCAGGCAAAGATGGCCAAGGCGCTTGGAATCGGCCAAATGCAAATATCGCGCTTAGAGGAGCGAAGGGACCCGCGGCTCTCCACCATACAGCCACAGCGGCTGCGATGGGGGGTCATCTCACGATGATTGCGGCATTTCCCGATCAGGAACCGGTTATCCTTGTCACTTCTCAGTTCATGGACAAACCGTCACCCTCCGCCAAAAAGAAACGGCCCACGTAATGCTTACGGCGAGGATGTTTTGCAGGGCGGCCAAGTCAAGCGATCGGGGATCCAAGTAACAAGAAACTAAATCCTGGTTAGCACTCGACAAAACCACCTAAAACTGCATCTTTACTTTGTGCAAAAATACGAACCCCACTCCAGTCGGCCGGCAAGCTTATGAGGGAGCTTGAGCGGATCCGAATAACGAAAAATAAATCTTCAGTGGACCGACATAAAAATACGTCAAAATGCATCTTTACTATGCGTGAAAAATAGAAACTCTACGCCAGTCGGCCGGCACATGGCTCCCTCTCCCGTTGATGCTGCGGAATGCCCGCCCAAGGCGCCTATGGGCCACGAGTCCGTCTGCCAGGCTTGGCCGTCAGGGTAATCGCATGCTCTTGCGTAATCGCGGCCACCTCTTTGTTGTACAGCACTCTAAGTGCAAATATCAGCAAGCCGCTTCCATAAGTGGGGGAAACTAAATGACCATCGACAGACAAGACACACACACTGGAGCCTTCTACGGGTACAAATTTGGGTCCATGCCGGAGGTTCGTTACTCCATCCCGGATGCTCCCACACTCGACGACGCGCTCACAACACCGAGACATCCGGATACAGCCGCCGTTGCCGATGTCCTCGGCCCGCAGCAAGACTCGCAACACGCCCCGCCCCACCCTCCGTCCTTATTGCCCGCAGAATCGCCTGCCGGCGCGGACTTCGTCTATCTCTGCGACCTTGAGCCCCAGCCCGTCGAATGGCTATGGCAGGACAGGCTCGCTTGCGGGACCTTGGCCATGATCTCTGGAGTGCCTGGCTCGGGAAAAACCTGGATCGCCCTCGCCCTCGCCGCCGCTTTGAGCCGTGGCCGAGACCCATGGACCGGCGAAGCACTCGAACCTTCCACCGTCTTATATGCCTCGATGGAGCACAACAGCTCGGAAATCATTCTCCCTCGCTTTGTTGGGCTCCAGGGTGACCCGAAACGCTTCGCGGTCTTGCGCGGAGTCCGCTCCGCGGCTTCGGCCTCCCTGAAACTGCGCGATCTCTCCGGCATCGAAGACGCGCTCCAGCGAACTCATGCCCGCCTGCTGATACTCGACTCCATCGACACTTACTTCGGCATGGATCTCCATCAGCCCACAGAAACTCTTCCTATGTTTGAAAAACTCGCCCGCCTGGCGGAGAGGCAGCATTGCTGTATTCTGCTCCTTCGCCATCTCAGCAAAGGCGGGCCGGGCCGGCCGGCTCTTCGCGGCCAAACCGAAATCTCCGCCACCCTCCGCACCGAATTCTTGGCCGGCAGTTCCCCTGATGCACCATCAAAACCCGTTTTGTTGCAGATCAAGTCCAACCTGGGGCCTCTCGCCCCACCGCTCTCCTACGAAATTGACGATGCCGGAACCTTCTTCTGGACTGGGCTTAGCAAGCTAACGCGAGAGGAAATGTTGGCTGACCGGCCCACCGGCGCAGGCCTTCCCCTACGCAAGTTTGCCGGGGAATGGCTGCGTGAGTACTTGCAGAACGGAAGCCAAACGCAAGGCACAATCGAGATCGCCGCCGGGCGTGATGGCGTTAGCATCGCCACCCTGCGCCGCGCCAAATTCGATCTCGGCGTTCGCAGCGTTAAAGACGGAATCAAAGGCCTCTGGTACTGGTCATTACCTGCCACTGCGGAGCAGCAATCACCCATAAGGAGGCAAGATGCTCAAATTAATTAATCCTGAAATTTGAGCATCTTCATGAAACAAAGGACTTAGCTGCAAAGTTTGAGCATCTTCATGAAATAAAGGACTTAGCTGCAATAGGAAAAGAAAGTAGGCTCACCATAGACGTAATGCGGAGGGCGCCGCCCGCGTGATTCTTCGTTACTTCTCCACATCTTGGTTGAACCCGGGCATCATACGCGATTCTCCGCGAAACATGTGATACCCCGAGTACGTGATATCGTTCACCATCGTGGCCCAGGGTCCATAGGTTCGAAAGCCTTCATCCCACTCGAACAGCATGGCGATGGACCGCATCCTCACAATGGAAACGCTTCTCTGCGGGCAGATATAACTCTGCCCGCCGATCTCGACCGAGCCGTAGCTAATCATAATGTCGGACCTGGAAATCGGCGGGAAATGTGCGATCTCCGCCTCTGCCTGCAATCGAAGGATCGCTCCGCTGGAAGGATCAATGGAGATCTCCCCGTGATACCCTGCTCGACGGTCGAAGGCGGTCGTCCCTTCGCCGTCGGGAAGGCAACAACCCCATTGGGTATATTGCGATTTCTCTCCGGGGACCCGATAGCGGAACACTGCACGCAACCCGCTGGGGCTCTGCTCCCAACGGCTCCAGGTCAAAACGCCCGGAGCGGCGATTGCGTCATGGACAAAGCCGAGCACCGGGCCAAATGTACCGTAGGTGATGAGATAAGGATCTTTCGCATTTCGCTTCTTACGCTTGGCTGCCCCGGTATCGGCAACCTCTTGGCCGTTGCGATAAAGAACGGTCTCCTTGAAACTTTCCACCGGCTGCATAGGTTCATGTTCAACTCTTCTATTGACTGCATCAAATACGGCTGTTTCCTGGTAGCGAGCCGTGCTGCGTTCGGCAAAGAAATTAGGCAATTTAGGGATGATCTGCTGCAAATAATTAGCAGCTAAAGAAATCAAGTGTTGTTGCGTATTTACGTCAGGCGCCGCATCGGTGGAGATTTGTGAAATAGGAGGAGGTAGAAAAGCCGACGCATCTGCCAGAATCGTCAACGCCTGTTCGGTCTTCTTTCCATATTTGGAAAATGAGAGGAGCGTTGCGTCGTCCAGCCGTTCGGTCAGCTCAAGAGTGGAAAGTTGCTTTGCTGCCTCAGCATCCCCGTGGGCAGCCTCCAGGATCTGCTTTAGCTCTGCAACCTTAACTTGCCTGATCGCAGGGTCTGCCTGGTCGAAATAGAAAGATTGATCGTAATATCCGGTATTAGTGCGAGCCGTTAACCCCTGCTTATCGATCTGCACTTTCAGTTCGTGATACTCCTCAGGATGATCGGCAGGCGAAGGGTCGAATGACAACGTATAGAAAACGCGCGCCTCCCTGACACAACTCTCCATCTCGCTGGCCAGGTCGTAACTTTGGTCGAGCACACGGCCGCCGCTCTGCACCGCCAGTACCTTCTTGTTCAGGTTCATGAAGCTGGCTTTCTTGACCAACTCAACACCCTGCAGGTAACTCAGATACGACAGCGAGGGCTCGGTTTCCCCGACCGAAATGTTATAGAGAGCGATCCGCGCCTCCCGCAGCAGGGTGGAGAACCAGCAAATTTCATAGAAGGTGTTCTCCTTGGGGCCAATGGCTTCTCCACCCCTTCCAGGGCCGACCCACAGAAGCAGTTTTCTCCCCGGCTTCCGTCTCTCCGTCGCGGCGATTTCGCCGAGCCCTGCCAGTGCATTGATCGAGGGAGGTCCGGTAGGGCCCGGCGACCCCCTGATTCCGACCGCTCCAAAGCGGTGAATCAAGCGGAACTGCGTATTGTGGGCGACCTGAGCGGCCAATGCTTTGCCGTCTCGTGAGGCATCAGCTACCTGCCAAAGGCCGCTCTCCTGCAGGGTGAAGATGCGAACCGGTTCCGCCAGATGGCCTTCATCCTTGCGCAGGAAGGCCTCGACGGAACTCTGTTCCATCATAATCAAATTTATCGGCAACTGAAGCATATCGATCACCAGGATCACTTCGACCGGTGATTCGGGCTGGGCGGAAACTCCGTCGAATGCATGAAAGGACACAATCCGATTCGGCTTCCCATTTTCCAACAATGCAAAATCATTGGAGTGGAGGCCGGGCACCGGTTTCCCAGAACTATCAGTCACGAGCACATCAATCTTGATCAAGCCCTCTTCTCCAACGGAAGAGACAGCAGGCGGTGGCGTCTGAGCATTGGTCCTGAAGGCCCAACCGGATGACAGAAAACACACAAAGAGGGATAGGAAAAGCGGGTGCGATGGCAGCATAGCTTTTAGACCGCTGTTTGCTTGACCCGGCCAGTATACCCATCTGGAGGGAGCGCAGCGGAGAGACTTTTTTTGTCTTTCCCTGGACTCTGATGCGGACCATAACGATCCTACCCTTTGTCATCTCGACCGGAGCGCAGCGCAGTGGAGAGATCTGCGTTGCCTTCCCCTAGTCTCTGTTTCGGGTCATAACGACCCTACCCTTTGTCATCTCGACCGAAGCGAAGCGCAGTGGAGAGACCTGCGGCTGCTCTTCCCTTGACATTAGCTGCGGGCCATAACGACCCTACCCCTTTTGTCATCTCGACCGAAGCGAAGCGCAGTGGACCTGTGGCTGCTCTTCCCTTGACCTTAGCTGCGGGCCATAACGACCCTACCCTTTGTCATCTCGACCGAAGCGAAGCGCAGTGGAGAGATCTCTGTGTGGATGCTTTTTCTTGGAAAAGCCCTCGCGGTCCTCCGCTTCGCCTCGAAGAAGCAACCGTCGTCCGACGTCGTTTCAACTTCCCATCCCATCAGTGGCTAAGAAACGGGCCACCCCAGCCGAAATTTCCGCAGCATTCCCTCCACCCGTGCCGCCGCGCCGGGTAAAGGTCGCTACAGTAAAGCGAGCTTTCAGCTTGCGATCGAAGATAAGCCCAGCGAACCATCCGTCCTGTTCGCTTGTGGGAGCTCCCTTCAGGCCTCCCGTGCCGGTCTTGCCTCCCATGCTCCACCCCACATCTTTCAGGGCCGCAGAAATCCCGCTTGCAGTACCCCGCTTCACCGTATCCAACATGGCGTTCATCAGTCGTGTCGCTGTTTTGTCGTTCATCATGCGCGAAGGAGCAATGCATCCTCGTTTTGAAACCTCATGAGAATCCTCTCTTGAGCGTAACGCCACAGGAGAACACGAGACGCCGCCGTTGCCCACAGCCTGGAAGAATTGGGAAACCTGGAGCGCCGATATGGTCATGTAGCTTTCGCCAATTGAAAACGCGGAACCCCACGCTTGGTTGCTCAGGCCATTCAAAGATGCGCCGGCAGTTTGTACCTTCAGCCGAATCTTCCATTCAGGATCGACTTCCGCCCAAAACGATGGACCACTCCGATTAAAACCGAACCTGCGCAGGTCATCCAGTACAGTCTGTGCTCCCACGGCTTTGCGAAGAGCCAACGCCATCTGTATTCCCGCCGAGTCGCTGCCACCCACTAACATTTCTTGCGCATTGACCTTCTTCCGGTAGGCTGGGTTCTCGGCATTTTCTGTTCCATGAACGCTTTCAAACTCCCGATCAGGTAGCTTGTGCTCCCACCAGGATGCAGCAAGAAACACCTTGGAAAGGGACAGGGGCAGCACAGGCGTGGAAACGTCCAACTTGTCTGGTTCGGAGGCTGCAAAGAGAACAACCGCCCCGGTGCTCACCTGCTGGACCACAGTGACGGCCATCAGGTGGTGGCTTCTCATGAGGGCCGCGGTATAGGCAACGGCGCTTTCGCAGACCGAATCTCGAGCGAGAGCCTGTCCGCAGCCAGTTGCCGCAAACATCCCGTGAGCTAAACAGGCTAGACCGAATATTGCTATGAGCTGTTTCTTGATACGGCGAGAGATGTTCAGTTACCTCGACTAGACAAATCGCAACCCCGTTTCAAGGAGTTTTGGCCGCCGCTTTCTCCGTTTCCGCAACTGCCTTCCGAAACGCATCGACAGCCGGCACCGAATGCGGCATAAGTCCATCCTTGGCTATATATCTCCACATCGGCGCGCGATCGAGCGGTCTATCCCCACCGCCTTCATACACCAGGAACGAATCTTCCGTTTGCCCAATGTCCATCTGGGGAGTGGGTTCTGGGGAAGGTTGGGGCGGCCCCGGCGTGCCATGCTGCCCGTTGATCGAAACTCCATTGTCCGCGGGGATGACCGATCCCGCCCGGTTGTTCTGCCGCTGATCATGGATCGTATCGTTTACCATCCGCCCGTTCCCCTTGCGCACAACAACGATTAAATCCGCGTCATTGGTCTGCAAGATCGGGTTGTACCGTCCCCAACTAAGCAGGGCGCTCTCGACATCCTGCCGCGCCACCTCATTTGCCCGCGGATCGTCGATTGTAAAACCCGCAGTCGGGTCGATGATGACTGCTACGGTCTGAGCACGCAAGACATACGTCGGCAGAATGGCTTTCTTCTTGTCTTTCGCAAATCCCATCGTCGCTAGAAGACACACTGCGATAAGAGTAGTTAGTCGCGTTCGCATTTCCCCTCCGTAGCAACTACGCGACCATATTACTCCGGTCGGGGCCCAGCGTGTTTCTCTCTAGTTCCCAAGCCGGATTGAACCCCATGGATCGCTCAACTTTGATCCCGGCCGTAAATACCGGTAAGCTGGCCTACCGCCAACACATGTCCAGTCATTCCTGATGCCAGTTGGCGCTTCGTTATGCCGGGTGAAAGATTCAATACATTGTTCCCAAGCAAAGGGTACTGCCAGGCATTGTAACTACGTTAGTTACGCGCTTTCGCCTCCCAATCCCAGTACTCCCCGAAGGCCCAGGCGCGCGCAGCTCGCTATTGGCGAGACTTTCGAAGCCACTCCCCGCAAAGTACCCTTCAGATTCTCGTCCGTCCCCTTTATAGTGGTTTAAGCAACCACCCTCGGATACCGGATGTCCGCCATGCTCGCCACTGCGTCCCTAGAACGGGTTGACCCGCAGTCCAGCGGAGAACGGATACTGTCCGAGCAGCTCAGGCTCCTCTATGCCAACGCAAACCTCGGGGTGGCGGTCAACGTGTTGGCGGCTACCATTCTGGCTGGCCTGCAATGGGGGATTATTTCCCAGCCCGCCGTCATTGGCTGGTGGCTCTACATCACCGTCGTTTCGATCGCCAGGTTTTTCATAGCGCGCCGCTACTGGCACGCATCACCAGGACCTGAAGACCTCCCCAGGTGGCGCAACATTTTCACCACCGGCGTTGCTTTTGCAGGCGCGGGTTGGGGCGCTGCGGGCGTTCTGCTTTACTCTCCCGCTCATATCAACAGCCAGGTGTTTCTCATTTTTGTGTTGGGGGGAATGATGCTCGGCGCCTCTTCCGTGCTGGCTCCCCGGCCCGAGGCGTTCCTGGTCTTCCTGATTCCGGTCGGTATGATCCCGGCGATCCGCTTGTTCGTTCAGGCGGATAAAACCCATATCGCCATGGGGCTGCTGGCTGCCGTCTTCACCCTGGCCACGCTGGTCACCACCCGGCGAATCTACCGTCTGGTGGAATCGTCGCTCCGGCTGCTGATCGAGAATCGTGACTTAGTCGAGGATCTCCGCGCGGCCAACCACCAAACCGCGGCACTCAATCAGGTGCTGGAGCGCCGCGTCCAGGAGCGCACCGCCGAATTGCAGCAATCGACCGAGCAACTGCGGGCTGAGATTGCCCAGCGCCAACAGACAGAAGAGGAACTGTTACGCGCCCGCAAGTTGGAATCGATCGGTGTGCTTGCGGGAGGCATCGCCCACGACTTCAATAATTTCCTCACCGTCGTGCAAGGCAATATCGAGGTTGCGAAGGGACAACTGACCCTCGCCGAGCCCGCTCAACAGTTCCTCGATCAGGCAGCAAGCGCCTGCCAGCGCGCCAAGTTTCTCTCCTCGCAACTACTGACCTTTGCCAAAGGCGGTGCTCCGGTCAGGCGCGTCGTCTCTATCGCCCAACTCGTCACAGAAGCTGTTCACCTTGCACGGACCGGTTCCCCGTCCGCTATCGAGGTCAACATCGTGGAAGGCCTCTGGTCTGCCCAGGTCGATCCGGGCCAGATTGGCCAGGTGCTCCACAACATCCTCATCAACGCTCGCGAGGCTATGACTGGAGGCGGAACCATCGAAGTGCAGGCCCGCAATGCTCTTGGTCTAGACGCGTCTGACCCCAGGGTAAGAATCACCATCCGCGATAACGGCCGCGGGATCCCGGAAGAGGTGCTACGGCGCATCTTCGATCCCTACTTCACCACCAAGCCCGGCGGCAGCGGATTGGGTTTGGCAACGGCCTATGCCATCGTCATCAAGCACGGTGGACACATTTCTGTGGATTCCAAACCTGGCTTGGGCTCAACATTCACCATTGATCTGCCCGCCTCGCTTGAAACTCCTCTGTCCCACGCTCCCGTCGCCGCCGCCGTGCGGACTGGCACCGAACGCCTTCTGGTGATGGACGATGACGAGGCTCTCCAGATCCTGTTCAAGGCGGTCCTCGATCAGCTTGGGTACGATGTGCAGGTGGCTCGCGACGGCGTTGAGGCCGTGGCCTTGTATAAAGCGGCCAAGGCAGAAGGCCACGGGTTCGACGCTGTTCTCCTGGACCTGACCGTGTCCGGTGGAATGGGTGGTGTAGAGGCCGCTGCCATGCTGAAGGACTTGGACCCCTCGGCCAAGCTCATCGTCTCCAGCGGTTATTCCGAGGCCCCGGTCATGTCCCACTTTGCCGAGTACGGCTTCGACGCCGTGATCCTGAAGCCCTGGACGGTCAAGGAAATGAGCGAAGTTCTACGCCAGGTTCTGGTTGCCGATCCCGTTCGCGGAGCCTGATTCGGGGCCGCTCGTGCCGTTCTTCAGCTGTGCTCGCCTTCAACAGGGATGTCCATTTATGATTCCGGAACGCAAAGTCTGCATGGGATTCCTTGAAAATGCAGGCAACGCGAGCGCCGGTCATTCGATCTAGGTATCCAAAGGACGTGAGGCATTCAAATGAGATCTTCGTTCATTTTGGCTCTGGCCCTCTCCGTCTCATTTGCATCGGCATTTGTGCCCTCGCTTAGGGCAATAGCAGGCGCAGAGAAGTCGTCGCTGGATTCGCCCGTCGGCCGGTGGAAAACCGTGGATGACGTCACCGGCAAGCCCAAGTCAGTGGTCACCATTTGGGAGGAGAACGGCAAGTTGTACGGACGGGTCCAGAAGCTGGTCGACCCCGACCCACAAAACCCAAATCCCACCTGCGAGGACTGCACTGGTGAGACGAAGGGTAAGCCCGTGGTAGGCCTGAAGATTCTCTGGGATCTGCAGAAGGACGGCGATGGGTGGTCCGGAGGCACAATACTCGACCCGTCGAACGGCAAGACCTACAAGTGCCTTCTCTCTCTGGAAGAAGGGGGAACCAAGCTAAAAGTACGTGGATTTATTGGCGTCCCCGTACTGGGGCGAACCCAGTATTGGCTTCGCGAATAATAGCGACCGGACCGTTATCGCTCCAAAAGAGTGTGCCCAGGCCGTATTCGAGGCCCAACCGAGCAGCAGAATGATCGCGCCTGCCGCTGTCATGATCCACCAGATGGGATGAGTCGCCCGCGTAAAGTCGGCACCTCCGGCGTGGCGGGCACTGACGACCGTCCCGGCGACCGCAACCCCAAGCGCAGCCGGCCGTGAACACGACCAGGCCAATCTGGAACACGCGCCTCCGCCCGAAACGGTCTGACATTGAGCCGGCCAGCATCAGCAGGCTGGCGACGACGAGCGTGTACGCGTCGACCACCCATTGAAGTCCCGCCAGAGTAGCCCGTAGGTCCTTTTGGATTGCGGCAAGGCAACGTTGACGATAGTGACATCCATGCCAACCACCAGCAGGCTCATGCAGCATATTTCGAGAATGAGGTTCGGATGGGTGCTTGCTCGGCGGCCTCTACTTATATCGACCGCTGCGTTGTTGCCCGACGGCACACTTGCGGGTGCATCCAAGTTTGGCAAAGATCCTCCAGCAGCTTGGATGCGATTGCAGCGGCGCAGATTCAGTTCTCTCGACCCGCGGCCCACCTCTAGGGAAGGGCGAACGCGATGACGTCTGGTCCCGCAGCGACCGCAACGTACTGCTTGTGATCGAACGTGTACGTCATGGGCGAGGCATGCGGTGACTGATTGGTTTCAAACGTGTAAAGAATTTTTCCCGTTCTCGCATCAGCAACAGAGAAGCTGCCATCGTCGGCGCTGAAAAACACGACACCACCCGCTGTGGACAGCACGCCTCCCCAACTGGAACCGTCGCCCGTTTGCGGGATTTGCCATACCGCCTTGCCTGTGTGGATGTCGAGCGCGCGCAGGACGCGTTGTCCTGGGTCCGCCGGGTCGCCGCTGAAGGAGCCGCCCATATAACCGCGGCCCAGCTGGAATGGCATGTCAGTCCGGGTGTAAATGCCGCATTTGTCATTGGTCTGCACGTAGTACAACTTGGTCACCGGGTTCCACGAGCTGGAGTACCAGTTGGAAGCACCATTCAGCCACGGACAGGCCAGTCTTCCTTCATGCGTAGGCTCCATATTCGGCACTACAATCGGATGGCCTTGAGCATCAAGACCGGATGCCCAGGTGAGCTTGGGTGTGTACGCTGTGCCGAAAAGAAATTTGCCATCCGTTCTGTCCAGCACATAAAGAAAGCCGTTGCGGTTGGCCTGTACGAGCAATTTGCGCGGCTTTCCCTGCCAGTCGGTATCAATGAGGGCTGAAGGCGCCATGGCGTCGAAGTCGTGCACATCATGGGGTGTGAACTGGAAGTACCATTTTCTCTTACCAGTCTTTGGATCAAGCGCAATGACTGAATCGGTATAGAGGTTATCTCCTGGCCGTTGGTCACCGATCAGGTCAGGGCCGGGATTGCCAACGGGCCAAATAAGGGTATCGGACTCCTTGTCGTAGTAGCCGGTCATCCAGGTGGCGCCGCTGGGATGCGCCAGTGACGCTTCGGTCCAGCTTTCGGAGCCAGGCTCGCCCGGTGCGGGCACGGTCCATACTCGCCAGATTTCTTTGCCCGTCTGCTGGTCATAGGCCGCCAGGAAACCGCGCGCGCCGTCGTCGCCCCCCGCGATGCCGGCGATGACCAGGTTGTCCACAACCAGCGGTGCGCCCGTCCCGTTGTAGTTCTTGTGCCAGTCGATCATCTCCGTTTCCCAACCGAGAGCGCCGGTGTAACGGTTCAGTGAAATTAAGTGGGCGTTGTCGGTCGCCAGGAAGACCTGGTCTCCGGCCACGGCGACGCCACGGTTCGCGCCCGTGGCGGCCACTCCCCCGATGGCTTCCGTCCGTGCACGCTGATAGTGCCAAAGGGAACGGCCGCTGCCTGCGTCAAAGGCATACACCTGGTTGACCGCGCTCACGTACATAATCCCGTCGACCACCACTGGCGTACATTGCAGTTCGCGCGTGTCGCGTATGGTGTTGATCCACACCGGCGCGAGCCGGCTGGCATTGGCCGGCGTGATCTGGGTCGCTTCACTGTAACGGTAGCCCACCGTATCGCCGTTATAGCTGGGCCAATCCTGCTGCGAAGTCACGGCGCGATATCGACCGTCGGCTGTCTTGCGCAGCAGATGTATCTTCTTGTCTTCGCCGAGTAGCTGAATGCCTGTAGCCGAGCGGTTGAGCGCTGAGCCCGTAAGGCTGCCGCCACCTTCCAGTTGTACCGTCACTTGCGTCACGTCCGTGCCGCCGGGTGCACGCAACGTGCGCAGGTAGCCGATCAGGTTGGTCCGCTCTGGATCGACGAGATCCGGGAACGCTGGCATGCCTGAACTGGGCAAGCCGCTATGAAGGATTCGAATGAGATCGTCGTCGCTGCGCAAGGGAACGCGGGTGGTAATGGCGGGCGCAAATTCACCACCGTTGCCCGTAGTGCCATGGCAGGATGCGCAACGGGTGAGAAAAATCTGTCTGCCGGCTGCTTGAGGATCCTGTGCGAAGGCTTGAACAGCAGCCGGGACAGCCAAAAGCGCTGCCAGGCTGGCAAACGCCCATAGTATTTTGTTCCGCATCAACGGCGACTCCTTGGAAACAGCACTCGTCCCGCCCTCACAGGTTATTGCGCTGGGCTTGACTGTATCCACGGATACCACTCACGCCGATGCGATGCAAATTCGTCCCCGAATCACAGCGCACCACAAAGTGTCTCGGGAGTCCACTCTTCCACTCACACCAACTCCGAACGGGTGCCCCTCGTTCGTACCAGCGTACGTGGGTCAGGGAAGGCCCATCAAAGGTCTGTCGTTTGCCTTTTCCTGCAACCAACAAGAGAAATAGCTTCGAGAAGCAGCAAGAACGCCGGAAAATCCTCGCATCCAGCTTGGTATCCATGTACAAAGAGCAAGACCGTTCCATTTAAGCTGGACACAAAAACGATGAGCGCAGCACGTTTCGATGTGATTGAGAACCGCGAAAAGGGACTACGGCGCGGGCTCACTTCCGCGCAGCTCACCATGATCGCCATCGGAGGCGCAATCGGTACCGGCCTCTTTCTCGGCAGCAGTTTTGCCATCAGCTTCGCCGGCCCGGCGGTGATCGTCAGCTATGCGATCGGCGCGCTCATTGCTCTTCTCTTAATGGGCTGCCTGGCTGAAATGACGGTTGCCCACCCGACGTCGGGTTCCTTCGGCGCCTGGGCCGAATTTTACGTCGGCCCCCTGGCCGGATACCTTGTGCGCTATGCCTACTGGTCCGCGATTGTCTTTGCCGTGGGCACGGAAGTGACCGCCATTGCCGTCTACATGCGGTTCTGGTATCCGGCCGTGCCAGGTTGGGTTTGGATCGTCGGCTTCTCCTCGATTCTGATCGCCGTGAACGCGTTCGACGTGAAAGTGTTTGGTTCGATCGAGTATGCATTCTCCACCCTGAAGGTAACGGCCATCATGGTGTTCATCCTGCTCGGTGGGTGGTTGCTCGCCGGGATCGGCCTCGGCAACTACACAGCGCACGGAGGATTCTTTCCTAAGGGGGCGTGGGGCATGTGGGTGGCCGTCGCGGTCGCGATCTTCAGCTATTTCGGCATTGAAATGATCGCGGTCGCGGCAGGCGAAGCAGAAGATCCGCGAAGGGCTATCACCAAAGCATATCGCTCCACGGTCGCGCGCCTGGTGCTCTTCTATCTTCTTTCGATGGCGATCATCCTGGGCATTGTTCCCTGGATTGAGCCAGGAAAGGGGCAAAGTCCATTTGTAACCGTGATGGCGCGGTCGCACGTTCCCTTTGCCGCAGGCGTGGTGAATTTCGTGATCCTGGTGGCCGCGCTCTCTGCCATGAACAGCCAGTTGTATATCACCGCTCGGATGATGTTCTCGCTCGCACGGGCTGGGTACGCGCCGCGCCAACTAGGCAAGTTGAGCAGGCGTGGAACGCCGGTTGCCGCGCTCCTGCTGTCGTCGATCGGCATCGCGCTCGCGACCCTGCTCAGTGTGCTGTTCCCCAGCACATCGTTTACGCTGATGTTGGCTATCTCCATGTTTGGTGGGTTGTTCGCCTGGATGATGATATTCGTGACCCACCTGTATTTTCGCCGCGCCCATGCCGGCAAGCCGCTGGCGTTTCGCATGTGGGGTTATCCGTATGCGAGTTTGCTGGGCGCCGGGTTGGTGGCGGCAATTCTGTTGACCACGGCGTTCACCAGGGAGTTCCGCATGACCCTCGCTTATGGCTTGCCGGCGCTGGGTTTGTTTTGCCTTGCGTGGAGATTGCGGAGGCCGCCCGTTTATGAATGATCCACTGTTGGCGTGGCGCAAGGAATTTCCCATCCTTGAGCACACTACCTACATGATCAGCCACTCGCTGGGTGCGATGCCGCGGCGAGTCTCTGAGCAGTTGCAGCAATTTGCTGATACCTGGGCCACGCGAGGCATTCGCGCCTGGGAAGAAGGATGGTGGCAGATGCCGGTGACTGTCGGCGACCTGATCGGCTCCATCATTGGAGCCGGGCAGGGCGAGGTGGTGATGCATCAGAATGTCGCCATCTGTCAGTGGATTGTGGCCTCTTGCTTCGATTGGCGTGGACCCCGCAATAAGGTGGTCACCGACGGCCTGAATTTTCCCTCCAACGACTACATTTACTACGGACTGGAGCGGCAGGGAGCGCGGGTGATGCGGGTGGCCTCAGCTGACGGCATGACATTGCCGCTCGAGGTGATGCTTGAGGCCATTGACGAGCAGACGCGCCTGGTCTCAGTCTCGCACGTCGCCTTCCGCAGTTCCTACGTGCAGGATCTGGCGGCCATCACCCGCCGCGCCCATGACGTGGGAGCGATGGTGGTGGCCGATCTGTATCAATCAGCCGGATGCCTGCCCGTGAACGTACGCGAACTGCAGGTGGACTTCGCAGCCGGCGGTTCGGTGAAGTGGTTGTGCGGCGGCCCCGGCGCGGGCTACTTGTATGTGCGGCGCGACTTGTGGAACCAATTGCAACCCGCCGCCACAGGATGGCAGGCTCACCAGGAGCCATTTGGATTTGAGGCCGGCCCCATTGAATTCGCAGAAGATGCCATGCGTTTTCTGAATGGCACGCCCAATGTGCCCGCCATGTATTCGGCGCGAGCTGGTTACGAGATTATCAACCAGGTTGGGGTTGAGAATATCCGCGCCAAGTCGCTGCGACAGACACAGCTACTCATCGATCTGGCTGATGAAGCGGGCATTCCGGTTCACACTTGCCGCGAAGCCGAGCGACGCGGCGGAGTAGTTATCCTCGACGTGCCAAACGGCAAAGAAGCGGCCCAGGAATTGGCGCGGCGCGAAATCCTGGTAGACTACCGGCCGCTAGCCGGCATCCGTATCGCTCCTCACTTCTATACCACTGACGATGAAGTGGAACACACTGTGACCCAGCTCCGAGAGATTGCTGTCGCCAGCGCTCGTCGCTGACCCTATCAGTCTCCGCGGCTGCGCAACTCACCTGGAGGTACGCAGCCACTCGGGACGCTACTGTTTTTTGGGGCCGACGAGTGCGAACATCGCCCCCTGGGGATCCATGCCAACAACGATCCACACATCCCCGGGTACCTCGTGGGGGCCCATACAAATCTGGCCCTTCTTGTCCTGCATGCGCGTTGCGGCAGCGTCGATGTCTTCGACGCTAAAGTAGTAAAGCCAGAAAGGGGCAGGAGACTTGCTGGAGTCGCGCGTCATCATCCCGCCCACGCGGGGGCCGCCGTTGTCAAAAATGCGGTAGGTCCCCATCGGTCCCATATCCATGGTGCTTTCCTCGTTCCAACCGAACAGCCCGGAGTAAAACGACCATGCGGATTCCCCAGCGTTAGCGGAAAGTTCGTTCCATCCGACGGTGCCTGGCGTGCCCGCAGGAGGTCGTGCCGGCGCATACTCCAGGCTACCCTTGAACAGGAGGAAGGTGGCGCCCTGCGGGTCTTCAGCCGATGCGAAGCGGCCAATGCCTGGAATGTCCGTCGGCGCACAGTGCAGCTTGCCGCCGGCTTCTTCCACCCGTTTGGCATAGGCATCGACATTGTCCACTCCAATAAAGCCGACCCAGCCAGGCCTCATTCCTCCCGCTTGCATTTCGGGAGTGAGCTGCATAAGTCCGGCGGTGCTCAAGTCGCCGACCGATAAGAGAGTGTAGGGGACCCCGCCGGGATCTCCGGAACCCATCGCTTTCCATCCCACGACGTGAGTGTAAAAGTCAGTGGCTGCCTTGGCATCCGTCGTTCGTAATTCATGCCAGACGAAATCACCGGTCTTGAGCGAGACGGGTGCGGTTACTTCCTGTTGCGCTGTTGTGCTCATGTTGTCCTCTCTTGTGGAAAAGATGTGGTTGGCCCGGAACGAATGATCAGCGGTAAGTTGGCACTCCCTGATCCTCCGCTGCGCGCTCAAGTTCAGCAATATCCAATTTCGTCATTTTCAGCATGGCCTGCATCGCTTTTGGATTCTTGATCAACTCCGGAAGCCGTGCAGGCACGACTTGCCACGACAGCCCGAACTTGTCCTTCAACCAGCCACACTGCGACGTGCTGCCGCCTGCCGATAGCTTTTCCCAGTACTTGTCCACCTCGTCCTGCGAGTCGCAGCGGACAACAAAAGAAATCGCCTCGGTGAATTTGAATAAAGGACCGCCATTCAGTGCCACAAACCTCTGGCCATCAAGTTCGAAAGCAATGGTGAGAACGCTCGCGGGGGCAGGACGACCCTCGTGATTGTGCAGCTCATCCAGCCGGCGGGAATTCTTGAAAATGGAGAGGTAGAAGTTGACGGCATCTTCCGCGTTGTTGTCGAACCACAGAAACGGCGTAATGCGAGGAGAACTTTCAAAACTATTCATAAAGATCACCTGTCCGGGGGAAATGTGTACGCTGTCCACAAATAAAAATACAAGAGGAAAGGTACACTGTCCACACGGCCCCATGAATAGCAAAAAAAACCTCCGCTGCCGGCTCGTAAGACTTTTCGTCATGGGGACTTACGGAGAGCCCTACTGGAGGCGGGGATAAAACTGGCGCGCGACGGTAGACATTCGCGCTTTATCGGAGCGCCTTCTGCAGATGGTCGAAAACGGCCTCTAAGACAGTTTTCGGTCCAGCAGCAGAAGCGTCTCGGCAAGTACTCGAGTGCCGTTCGTGCAATCTGCTGGTTCTGCCCACTCCTCCGGTGCGTGGCTTCTGCCGTCGCGGCAGGGCACAAAAATCATCCCCATGTGTGCGATGCGCGCGACAAAAACACCGTCGTGTCCGGCCCCGCTAGGCAGATGGGTACTGCTCAATCCTGCGGCTGTGGCTGCTTGTTCGATCGCTTCCTGAATCAGGGAAGAGCATACGGTGGGGACGGTCTTACTCATGGGTGAGACCTTAAGACGCAACCCGCGTTCTTCTAGGTCTGGCTCGATCTGTTGCCAGAGTTGCTGCTCAAATTCCGCCAATTCATCGTCCTCAGTACAGCGCGTCTCGAGGATCATCCGCACTGAGCCCGGGACTGCATTGATCGCGTTCGGTTCCACCGAAATTTTCCCGATAGTCGCCACAAGATAAGGTCTTTGCAAGGGGCGTGTGCGCGCTAATTCGTCAACCCTACGGATGACATCCGCTGCACCCACAAGTGCGTCCCGTCGAAGAACCATTGGCGTTGTGCCCGCGTGATCCGCTCGTCCTTCGACGATTACTTCGTACCGGCGAATCCCCACGATTGCCGTTACCACACCAATTGCCGTATTGCGTTCCGGCAACACCAGCCCCTGTTCAATATGCAACTCAACGTAGGCTGACACCGAGTCATGAGAGCGTTGTGCCTTCGTAATCTGTTCCGCATGGCCGCCCAGCTGGTTGATGGCGGAAGCGAGTGTAGTGTTGGAAGAAGAGCGTAGGGCAAGATCCGACTCTGTCAGCGCCCCGGCCCAACTTCGGCTCCCTATACAGGAGAGGCCAAAGTCGCTGGGCTCCTCGGCAAGGAAGTCGACAACTTCCAGTGGATGCAGCAGTGAGATGTGTTGCTCGTGCATGGACTGTGCAGCTTCGAGAGCCGCCAGCAGGCCCAGCATTCCATCGAAGCGGCCGCCCGCCGGAACGGTATCTGAATGGGAGCCGGAGACTAACGCTCCAAAGCCGGGCATCGTTCCTTCCCTGCGCCCGATGAGGTTCCCGCCGCCGTCTACGCCGACGGACAGTCCGGCTGCTTTGAACTCTGCCTCAAGCCAAGCCCGGCCCTTGGCGAAGTTGGCATCGAACGACCGGCGCGTCCACGGTTTAGCGGGATCGGTGATGCAGCTGAGGGCCTCAATGCGGCTCCACAGCCGGTCGGCGTTAATTTCGATTGTTGGCTGGATCGCACCCATCGATCCATTGTGCACTGTGCATCAATTGAGCGACAGCCCCCGATGTTTTCCTTGGAGGCGGGTACAGCTTTGCTGGTTCCCTTGACCGCTGCCCAGGGCCATATTGACCCTACCCTTTGTCATCTCGACCGGAGCGAAGCGCAGTGGAGGGGTCTGCGGTATTCCTTTCCTTAACCGCTGCTGAGGGCAATAACGGCCCTACCCTTTGTCATCTCGACCGGAGCGAAGCGCAGTGGAGAGATCTCTGTGTGGATGCTCTTTCTTGGGAATGTTTTTCTAGCCTATTGAAGGTTCCTCGCCAATCAAAGCTTGACGGTAACCGTCTTCACTTCCGTATATTGCTGCAGTCCATATTCACCCAACTCGCGCCCCATTCCCGACTGCTTGTATCCTCCGAATGGCGCCCTCGTATCCAGTACATGGTAGCAATTTACCCAGACAGTCCCCGCTCGCATACTATTCGCGACTGCGTGGGCCTTTTTGATATCCCGTGTCCATACCCCCGCAGCTAGTCCATAAGTGGTGCGGTTGGCCCGGGCAATGACCTCGTCCATATCCTTGAATGGAATAATGCTCATGACCGGACCAAAAATCTCTTCCCGTGCAATTTTCATTTCATCCAGAACGTCCGAGAACACAGTCGGTTGAATAAAATACCCACGGTCTCCAACGCGCTCGCCACCGCAGGCAAGGGTCGCTCCTTCGCGCTTTCCAGACTCGATGTAGCCCATGATCCGGTCAAACTGTGACTCGCTGACCTGGGGGCCCTGGTCAGTGCGTGGATCTAGCGGATCTCCTACTTTGCGTTTGCGCGCCCGCGCGATACTCTTTTCCACAAATTCGTCGTAGATCGTCTCTTCCACAAAGACTCTTGATCCAGCGCAACAGGATTGACCCTGGTTAACGAACAGCCCCAGGTGAGCGCCTTCGACCGCGTCATCGAGGTCAGTATCTGCGAAGATAATGTTTGGGCTCTTGCCGCCGAGCTCTAACGAAATTCGCTTCAGATTCGATTTTGCCGCAGCCTCCATGATCAGGCGGCCAACCTCGGTAGAGCCAGTAAACGCGATCTTGTCCACGTCCATATGACGAGCAATGGCTGCGCCTGCGGTCGAACCAAAGCCTGGCAGCAGATTCACCACTCCTTCAGGGAAGCCAGCTTCCAAAATCAGCTCGCCCAGCCGAAGTGCGGAGAGAGGCGTCTGCTCTGCCGGCTTCATCACGATGGTATTACCCGTCGCCAGCGCCGGAGCCAGCTTCCAGGCTTGCATCAGCAGCGGATAATTCCAGGGAATGATCTGGCCTATGACGCCGATAGGCTCGTGGCGTGTGTAGCAGAAGAAGTCCCCGTCAATCGGGATCGTCTTGCCCTGAACCTTGTCTGCCCAGCCGGCGAAATAGCGATAGCACGCGATTGTCTTGGTAACATCGACAGCCTTGGCTATGGACAGCGGCTTACCGTTGTCGAGCGTTTCCAGGCGTGCTAGTTCGTCTGCATTTTGCTCGATCAGGTCGGCAAGGCGATGAAGCATGCGTCCCCGCTCCGAGGCGCGCATCTTTTTCCACGGCCCTTGATCGAACGCCGCCCGTGCCGCTGCAACCGCCTTATCAACGTCTGCCGCATCGGCTTCGGCGACCTGGCAGATTTCCTCGCCGGTCGAGGGATTGATGGTCGCGAAAGTTTTGCCCGATTCGCTCGAAACCCAGCGATTGTTGATCAGAAGCTTCGTTGCCGTCGGAGCCTCGTGCGTCTCCGTTGGCATAGGCAGCGTAGAAACCATGACTCCTCCGACTCTTATCCCACATCTCCCAACGCAAGCGTTGGAAGGAAGGGAGCGCCAAACATCTCTTCACTGTCTGCCACTGCCTTCAGTCTCTGTGACACCAGCACGGTTTCTTTCTGGGCACAGATATGGCCCAGCCAATTTCTGTAAACGCCGGCAGCACTCGCTTGCCATGTGTTCTCGATTCTCTTATTTCCGAGGATGGCGGTGAGCTCAGGCAACAACTCTTCACTCCTGCGAGAAAGTGCTTTCTGCTGAAACGCCGTCAATTCCTCGGTCGTAGCTTCATCAAAATAGCTTTCGGGCAGCAACGGGTATCTGGGTGCCTCGCCTTTGACGTAGCGGCCGACATCCCGCCGATATTCGCGCAGCAGGGTATCGGATTCATACTCGGGATGACCCTGGAAAAAGACGAGGAGCTTTTTCTGCTGCTTGATAAATGTATCCACGCCGGCGTCTGCCGACCGCGTTAGCACTTTGTACCCACAATCTGTCAGTTGCTCTTCGGGGACACCATTCCAGCGCGAATGCGGAAGCTTGAATCGCGACGCTGTTCCCGCCGTCAAGGGATGATCGGAAACGCGGGCACACTCGAAGATCCCGAAAACCTTATCATTCCTTTTCACTCGTCGAATGCCGTCCATGTGCAGGATCGCAGCATGAGCCGCAAGGCACGATAAAACAGTCGCGTGGCAATTCTCCTGTGCCCAGCCAAGCACCTTGGTAAAACTGTCCCAGTAGGGCTCATCCGAAAGGTTAGCCGCCATCGGCTCCCTGCCGGTCACGATCAACCCGTCCAGATGGCTGTCCCAAAGATCTTCGATGTTCGAGTAGCAGTTGCTGATATGGCTGGAGGTAAAACCATTGCGGGGAACTCCCGGCAATGTGTACAGCGACAAATGGATCGGCATGTTGTCCGACGCCGAATTAAGCAGCGAAATAAACTGGCGTTCCGTTGCCTTGAGCGCCTCGTCGGACATGTTGTTGATCAGGCCGATCCTGATACAGCCGCTGGGTTCGGAGTCAAACAAGACGGGCATCCGCGTCTCCCTTCATCGTGACCGGGGTGGTAGCGTCGAGGGCCTGCTTCAGATCCGCAATAATGTCGTCGATGTGCTCGATACCGACGCTCAGGCGAATCAGCTCCGGGGTAACGCCGGCGTGGCGTTGCTCTTCGGGCGACATCTGCCGGTGAGTGGTCGAGGCCGGGTGGCACGAGAGCGATTTGGCATCGCCAAGATTTACCAGCCGCTTGATCAACTTCAGCGCATCATAGAATTTGACCGCAGCCTCATAACCTCCCTTGAGTCCCACCGCCATCAGAGAGCACGTGTTATTCCCCAGGTATTTCTGTGCTAAGTCGTAGTAAGGGCTCTCGGGAAAACCTGCATACGTGATCCATGCCACTCTGTCGTCACCACGCAGGAACTCCGCAACCTTTCTTCCATTCTCGACGTGGCGCTGTACCCGTAGCGCAACCGTCTCGATGCCCTGCAGAAGTAGGAACGCGCTCAGCGGAGACAGCACCGCCCCGGTCGTCCGCTGGTAGACAGCGCGGGCACGGCCGAGGAACGCGCCTTTACCGAAGAATTCGCTATAGACCATGCCATGATAAGAGGGGTCCGGTTGATTGAAGATAGGAAAGCGGTCGACGTGCTCTTGCCACGGGAAATTGCCGCTATCTACGATGGCGCCGCCGAGAGTCGTGCCGTGCCCGCCCATAAACTTGGTGAGCGAATGGACGACGATGTCGGCGCCAAATTCGATCGGCCGCAGCAGGATCGGCGTGGCCACGGTGTTATCCACGATCAGCGGTACTCCATGGCGATGCGCCACGCGGGCCAAACCCTCAATGTCGCACACGTTTCCAGCCGGGTTACCCACGCTTTCGCAAAACACAGCGCGGGTGTTGTGGTCGATCAGCCTTTCCACTGACTCAGGTCGATCCGTCTCGGCGAATCGAACACTGACACCCTGGCTGGGCAGAAGGTGAGCGAACAGCGTATGCGTGGTGCCGTAGAGCTGCGGAGTGCTGATGATATTGCACCCCAGCTCAGTCACATTTTGCACCGCGTAGGTCACCGCCGCCTGGCCGCTGGCCACGCACATGGCATCCCGTCCACCTTCCAGTGCGGCGACCCTGCGTTCCAGCACCGCGGTGGTCGGATTGCTGATTCGGGTATACCGGTACCCGTCGGCCTCCAGGTTGAAGAGCGCAGCCGCATGTTCGGTGCTGTCGAAGGCAAATGAGACCGTCTGGTAAATCGGCACCGCGACCGCCTTGGTTGTGGGGTCGATCTCGTAACCGCTGTGGATAGCAATCGTTTCCTGTTTCATGCGCTCACCCATCCTTGGCCTGTTCCGGCGAATTGTTCCTCATTTGTGATTCCCACCAGGCGATTCATCTCGCTCACCACCCAGTGAATGTCTTTTTCGGCCGTTCTAAAACTGGTAATGCACGCCCGCACCACGGGAATGTTTCCTACGCGTGCCTCTGACATCCACGCAATTTGCTTCTTGTGCAGGGATGCCAGGAATTCGGAGGGTACGAGTCCTTCCCGGGTGAAGCAAACCAGTGGCAGTGGAGTCGAGTTGAGGATGGACCATCCCGAGGCTCGCAGCGCGTCGCGCAGAACATCGCCCATGCGGGTCTGGTGCTCAATCATTTCCGCGTAGCCGGCTTCGCCCAGTTGCGCCAGCGTCATAAAAAGCTTCAGGCCAATAAACCGCCGCGACCACTGCGCAGAGTTGGTATAGGGGTCAAACACCGGCCCTACCTTCTTGCCCGGCATGTAGGAAACATCAGCCCGGAAAGCCTCGGCGACGGTATCAGGGTAGCGGCAGAAAAACATCCCGCAGCCCATCGTGACCGAGAGCCACTTATGCGCGTCGCAGGTGATGGAGTCAGCCTCTCCAATACCATCCAGGTAATGCTTGAGGCTGGGAGCGAGGATGGCGCTGCCGCCCCACGCGGCATCGACGTGAAACCACAGTCCCTCCTCGCGGCAGAATTGTGCAATCTCCGGTAATGGATCGATGATGCCGGCCGCCGTGGTCCCGGCTGTACCGATGACCATGAAAGGAAGAAAACCATTGTTCCGATCTTCCGCCACGCACCGGCGCAGTTCATTCAGATCCATCTTCAGGTCGCTGCCGGTCGCGATCACTCGCAGCGCTCTACGTCCCAGACCCGTCATGTGCGCGATCTTGTTGTAGCCGTGATGGGCCTCGGCAGTCAGATAAATCGACGGAGTGGCATTCAAGTGGCGAAGACCGTGTTCGCCGTAATCGGGGAACGCGCGCGTGAGAGCCACCACCACCGCGGAGACATTCGCCTCGGTTCCGCCACTGGTGAACGTTGCGATGGAAGTGCGCGGGAGGCCGAACTTCTCCGCAAGCCAGCCAAGTGTGTACCGTTCAATCTCATTGGCCGCGGGCGAGGTACGCCAATTTGCCAACTGAGAGTTATACATGGCGACCAGTGTATCGGCGACCACCGAAGCCAGCGTCACGCTGGGGTTAAACAGGCCGAAGTAGCGCGGGTGTGTGACCTGCACCTGCCAGGTACGCAACATCTTTTCAACATCGATAACCACTTCTTCGAGCGGCAGCGTTTGATGGAAGTCGTAACGAGATGCAAGGTAAGTTCGAATCTCTTCCGCCGTCACCACGGGCAGGATGGGGCCGTCCGCAATATCAGCTTGTACTTGCGTGAAATCGGACCGGATTTCGTCGATCAACATGAATATCTTCCCCCACCAACTGCATGCCTAGAAGCGAATGGCGCCCATTTGTATGCGCTCATACAACTGCTGGTCCAGCCGCGTGAATGCGCCTGATTCCAGGTTGTTGAAATAAACGGCATCCTCGCTCGCGGCCGGATCGAACCCCTGGCGAGCCAGGTCGGTCTTCGAGTATTTGAAGGTCCCTGTCAGATCCATGTTCTTTCGGATCCGCAGAAACAAAGGCCGCGCATAGGGGGGTAGGCGGTTCATCAGGTGCTGGCGGAATTCTGCCAGGTCCAGTGGGTCTTCGGTGACGACGGTGGCCATGCCGGCGCGGCCTTCTGTCGCCGGGACGGTTACGCCATAGACATTGGCGTGCTTCACTCCGGGGAAGGCGCAGATCGCTTCTGACACCTCGCACGTGGCAACGTTCTCACCCTTCCACCGGAAGGTATCGCCGATACGGTCGACGAAATAAAAATAACCCTGTTCATCCTTGCGCATCAGGTCGCCGGTGCGAATCCAGGCGTCTCCCGGCTCAAACACATTGCGCAGGATCTTGCGCTCTGAAGCCTCCGTGTTGGTGTAACCCTCGAATCGGCTACCAATATTAGATGGATCCTCCGCCACCTTGCCGATCGCTTCGCCCGGCTCATTCGGGCCGCAGCGAATGCAGAACCCCTGGGCGTCCCGCACCGGCTCACCCTTTTCCACATCGAATACCACCAGCCCGGGCGAGAACCGATGCGTCAGGTACCCTGGGATGTGGCCAATGGCCCCACGCTTGCCCTGAACGTTGAAGAGCGAAACCCCGCCCTCGGTGGAAGCATAAAATTCGAAAATCTGGGGAATCGAAAAGCGATTCTTGAAACCGTCCCAAACTTCCGGCGCCAGCCCATTGCCGCATGCCATCCTGATGCGATGGGCAGTCTCGCCCGCTGAAGGTGGGGCGTGCAACAGGTAGCGGCATAGTTCGCCGATGTATTGGAACACCGTACAATCCCACCGGACAATGTCATTCCAGAACTGGCTGGCGGAGAATTTCTCGCGCACAATGAGTGTGCCGCCGGCGACGAGAATCGCCCCCGGCACCTGCACCCCGCCGACACTGTGATACATGGGTAGGCAGTTATACATCCTGTCGGTTGACTGCGCAGCCATCATGCCGGCAAACCAGTGCCCCCATTGCATGACCCGCGCATGGCTGATGTTGGCAGCCTTGGGTAACCCGGTCGTGCCGGAAGTATAGATGTAGAGCGCTCTATCCTCTATAGTAGGCGGCCGCTTCTCGTGCTCGCTGAGCGCTTCGCCCGTTTGGGCTTCGATTTCGAGATCAATGCGTCGCCATGGGCTGGGTTCGTTGCCATGCAGCCAGACTGTCGGAAGCACCGAGAGCAGCGGGAACGCTGCGGCCAGTTGGCCGGCGAACTCAGAAGCGACGATCAGATGCTTCGGAGTGACAACATTAATGCAGTGGGCGAGAGAAGGGCCGCTCAAATTGGTATTCAGTAGGGAGACCACCCCACCGACGCTGGTAATACCCAGCCAAATGGCAAGGTATTCAGGTCGATTGGTCATCAACAGGCCGACGACTTCGCCTTTGGCAATCCGCTGTTCCAGCGCCCAGCGGGCGTACTGATTGATCCGCCAGGAGAGCTCTCGATACGTCAGGCACTCTCGATCCGATAGCACCGCCGGCGTATCGCCTAGTTGTGCGGCGCGTTCCTCGATGACCGTGGAGAGAAGGCGATGCCGATTGCGCGCGATGGGTGCAGTCAGTTCCAGGGCGCGCAGCCACGCCTTTCCCGGCGAACCGTTCGTTGGCGTTGGCGTCATTGTCTGCAGTAAGCTCAAGCTGTGTTACCCGCATCCACCGTAACTACGGTGCCAGTTATGTTCTTCGCCCCATCACTGAGCAGGAATTCGACTGCGTTTGCCACATCTTCCACGTCTACCAGTCGCTTGAGAGCGCTACGGCGCACAATCTGTTCCCGCTGCTCGTCCTTCATGCCCCGCGTCATCTCGGTATCCACAAAGCCTGGTGCGACGGCATTCACGGTGATCCCCAGCTTTCCCACCTCCCTGGCGAGCGACCGGGTGAAGCCGATGAGCGAAGCCTTCGAGGCGCTATAGACACTCAGCCCACTGTAGCCAGTGAAGGCCACGACCGACGCTATATTAATGATGCGGCCGCCTCCATCCGACATCATCGAACGTACCGCAGCTTTCGTCACCACCATGGGCGAGAGCGTGTTCAAACGAACCACCTGCTCCATCTGAGAAACCTGCAACATGGCCAGGGCCCCGTCGACGCTGATGCCCGCATTGTTCACCAGCCCATAGATCGGCCCGAAGTCCTTGCGCAGCTTCTTCACCAGGGCCGCGATTCCTTCAAGATCCGCCAGGTCGTATGGAACAAACTGAATGCAACCCGGCTCAGTGCCCCCCCGCATCACGGCCGTGAGCTCCGGGCTTTCTTTGCGCGCGATAGCGATCGCACGATAGCCCTGTTTTGCCAGCTTGCTGGCCATCCCCAGGCCCAACCCTCTGCTGCCCCCGGTAACAATTACATTACGCACGGCGGATAAGCTTCCCAGAATCAGCAACCGCCAACGCCGAAACAAAATTGATCGTGGCCGGAACCTTATGCGAGGCAAGCTCCTCGCGGCACAACAGCAGAATGTCTTGCTGAATCTGACGGTCGCCCTCGCCGTCCGGCCCGCTTGCCGACCGCAAAACAACATCCGCAACCACCAGCGCGCCGGTGATGGGGTTCTTCTTGGTCCTCACCAGCGACATCCGAACCTCAGGGTGACGATTGATCACCTCTTCCACTTCTTCGGGATGCACCTTGAGGCCCCCAACATTAATGACTCCATCGCGCCGGCCAACGAAGTGGTAGCGATCGTTTCGCAGGTCGAGCATGTCGGTGGTGTCGACAAAACCGTCCGCATCCTTCAGGGGGCCGTGTTCTGCATCCAGGTAGCGGCTCGCCGTCCTGGCGGACCGGATGCGAAGGGAACCATTCTCGACCTTCATCTCCACCCCCGGTGTACGCCTGAGCACACTCGATGGAAACCCGGTGAGGCCGTCATTCACGTCAAAGGCAACCCCGGCTTCCGTAGTGGCAAACGCATGACCGATGCGGGCGTGCGGGTAAACCTGCGCCAGATGATTAAGGATGGCCTGATCGGCAATCTCTCCCGATAAACGGATGTATTCGGGCGCCATCAGGTGAGCTGAGGAACTCATCAGTGCCCGCCGCCAATGCGACGGTGTGCCCGAGATGTGGGTTACTCCATGTGCCCCTACGCGGGCCAGGAAATCGGCCGTCGACTTTTGCGCGCTCGAAAGTATCAGCGAACTACCGGTCATCATGGCACGCAGAAATATCTGCAACCCCCCGTAACGGCGGATGTCGTAAAACGTGCTCCAAATTACATGACCGTTCCCCGGTTTACCGGTGTCGATCGCTCCCGTCAGACTCGCCAGGGTATGGACGACTAGCTTTGGTACTCCCGTGGTGCCAGAGGTCAAAAGCACCCACTCCGTCTCATAGTGATTGGTCGAGCCATAGCTCTTGGGGGTTAGTTTCCCGTCGCAATGGATAAACGATCGGACCCTGGCAGTTCCAGGGCCTTGAATCATCCTGTCAGAAACGATTGCATCCGCTTCCGCGGACCGAAGGATCGAGGGCAGGTATTCCACAGGTGTGTCTGGGGGGCATAAAACCATCCGGCGGGCCACCCCATCGAGTTCGATGAGCGCCGCCGCGGCGATAAGCTGGTCCGTCGTTGCGATGAGAACCGAACAGCCGCTCAGCTCCTGGCACCGGCCGCCCAGCACTGATCCCGAGAGCAGATCGCGCAGAGCGAGGCTCATCTCCGCACTGGAGAGGAACGGGTCGCAAGCGTCGAGGTTGGTGCTGACCGCCTCCCAAAGCGAAGCGGAGCTATTTTGCAACATGTTCATAAAGGTTGACGAAGTCACCAAAGGTTACCGGGAACTGGGCATCTTCCGATTCAGTGAACGGGTCGATACCGAGAGAATCTTCAAGCCGGGTTACAAGGATAGCGAAAGAAAGTGAGTCCAGCCCCGAATTCAACAATTCCAGCCCATCTGTCAGGGGAGCCAGCCTTTTGTCTTGCTCCTGGGCGACTTGCTTGAATTGCGTTACGATTTCCGATCGAACATTCATGGTCAGTGTTTTTCCTTTTTAAGCGCTCTCTACGTGGGCAAATAGCATTCGGTTTGCAAGCTGGCCCTCTCGGTCTTGAATGCATAGCTCGCTTGCGCTTCTGCAACAGTTTTTCGAAGCGTTGCCGGATTGCAGCGCCAATCGGGGCTGCGTGCGGGGAACGCTTCGCTACATCGATAGCTGAAACGACTACACAGGGTAACGTCTACAGAACTCCTTGTGGGCCCTAAGCCTGAAACACCCCTACAAATGGCCGAACACTCCCCGCACTGTAGCGCCGGAGGCCAAGGCGTCGGGCGCCTACAGTAGCTGCAGAGGTGAGTTTTCCAGGCGAACAAAGGACGTCTTCCTAAAGACGCCCTCGCCCTCCTGCCGCTCGATCATCGCACCAGAAAACCTCAACCTGCCTTCGTACCCGGGCAGCGAGCCCACGGTCCTGGGGTAGAAAAGGAACTGATCAAACCAAGACGAATGGTCTTACCAACAGAACACCAGCAATAGACCGTTCATCCAAGCTACGCCGCAGGTACGCTCGCGTGCTCGGTGCCGTTGATGGTCTGGATCAAAGCGCGAAGGTCGTTGACACCCTCAAACAGATCAGCTGACGGATCAGGTGGATTGATCGCTGCCTCCGAAGAGAGAGCCATCAAAAGGCCTTCGGAGTGGGCAATGTCGCAAACACCGTGCACGTCGGTGTATTCAAGGTCCGTAGAGCCTTGGGCCACCGCGAGATCCGCCAGGTAAGACATGAACCTTTGAATATAAGTTTCAAAGAAGCCCATGGTAAGTACGTTCTGCACTCCCTGCAGCCGGCCCAGGAACAGACGAACCTTGGTCAACCCCTCGCGTATATCCATGGCGTCTGCGTCGGTTGGGAAAGCATGCGCTGCAATCGCGAATCTCCGCAGCATCTCGGGGTGACAATCGCCGATCTCTTCCCTCAGGTTGTCGATCAGGATGGGACGTGCCTCCTCCGACTGTACAGAGAGATAGGCAGCCGTCATCCAGTAAATGAAGTTGCCTTCGAGGACGGCGCTGTATCGTGCTATGATTCCGCGCCGTTGTTCGGGAGTAAGGCTTTTAGGATCTGGAAGCGCAGCAACCAGACTGTCAATCTCACTATCAATCCGCGGCTTAATGGACGATAGGTTCTGAATTTCGGGGGCGACGAGCGAAGTAGTCATAGTTATCCTCTATGGTGTTAAAGCTAGGTGGTGGATCCGTAGATCATTGATGTGTAGCTAAACAGAGCCCGGTCGCAAGGTAGGGCAGGGGGTTGCACTCGCCTTGCAATTAAAAACAGAAAAGGTCGATCACAACGAAGATTTATAGAAATAAGCCAACGCTTCTAATCGATTATTGCCAGCTGGGAAGCGCGTCTAATTTACAACACCAGGAGAAAAATCAAAATAAGTCGACGTCCATGGTCGATAAGCTTGAATAAGGCAAAAAGCGCAAAAAAAACGGTCTGAAAATGTCACCGGTTTATATGGTGATGACTGTTGCCCAAGAGTACATGCGAAAGTCGATACTGGAGAAAGAATCTGGTAATCGCTTACCAGAGTTTTTAGAAACGTTACCCCTTGGGCCTGAGACCGCTGTCCAATCGAGGCGAGAGAGGCGGGTGCGTTCATTGCAACCCTCGTGCAGAAGCGGTGCCGTTGCTGCCATATTTCTTGTGCGCAACCACTTGGCTTGAGGCCCTAGTGGCAGTATTTTTATCGGTGACAGGCGTTGAAAACTCGACGCTTGCTGAGACAGGTATCTGCGCGGTTGCCCCGGGAAAGTTCTCCTCCAGCCACGCCTGGGCGTGTTCCAGGATGGCCGCTCGTCCCACGCGGTCTGCAAACGAGTGATTTGTGCCCTCGATCGACTTGAAAGAAAGTCGACTCCTCTGACCGGCAAAGGACGTTATATGTTCAAGATAGTCAAAACTGCCCGCGCGCAGCTTGCCACTGCCGAGAGCCGCCGGTTCGGCGGACTTGAAAACCAGGATCGGTAAACCGCTGGAAACGATCTTCTTCCATTGCGCGACTAAGCGGACGTTCGCGTTGCCCGGCAACGCACCGTTGTCTTGCTTTTTCCGCGCTTCCCGAATGCGCACGTAGATCGCACGAAGCACCTCGCCAACCTTGCTTCGCCTGGCCCAGTCCACCATCCCGGGACTCAGTTTCGGCGTCAGCATGTTAGCCGCATTGAAGTAGGGATCAGTGATGATAAGACCTTTACACTCCCGGCATTCAGAGGCCGCGTAAACTGCCGTCGCTGCCCCGGCGCAGTGCCCATAAGTCACCACTCCTGATAGGCCGAAGGCCTTTGTAAATTCTCTTAGCTTCGAGGCAGCTATGGCGGCAAAACCCGCTTCGTTGATGAAGGTCACGAGGTCATTCGCGGTCTCACCGTAGCTGTCTCCCAATCCCGGCAGATCGAATCTCAAAGATGGATAACCCTGGGCAGCGAACGAGCTGGCCCAGAACACGGCGGAGTCTCCTATTAACGTCCGCGGTGTCGATAAAGGGTTTAGAAACGCTACTCCGATATTCTTGCCCTGGGCATTCGATCCGTCTTGCGCTTTGCGAGGAACTTCATGGTAGGTGCCGCGCACCAGAACCCCATCTGCGCCTAGCGTGATAAGTTGACGCGCTTCTATCTTGTCGCTGATCATGCCGTCTCCAACGGGATACCCAGGCTTGAGGTGATCCATTCATAGTTAGGCGCAAAGAGCCAGCTAAAGTCTTTGCCCTCTTCAAATCCCTGGAGTAACCCACCCAGAACCAGGGGAGCGGCACTTTTCCCTAACTGAACGATTCGAACCGGCCGCCTGTAGGAGTCCGCTGGATCGTTCGGCGGGATCATCGTAGCCGGCAACTCAAAGCTCAGAGACTGGCGCCACAACTCTCCCGACCACTCGTAACCGTCAACTTCGACGCTCTGTCCCGCATCCAGGAGGCGGAAATAGTGAGACGCAGGTCGACGGTCTCGTTCCGGTTTCCGCAGTTGTTGCGGTCCGATCCAACGCTGCAAGGTCGACCGAAGAACTGTGTTTGCCTTCACAGGTGCTGACCACAACAGTACCCCGTCGGCTTCGCCGTTGTGGAAGGCCTTTGCCGCCAGAATTCCTCCCATTTCCAGCCCATGCACAAGCAGGGGTGCATCTCCTTTACGCTTCCGAAGCCATGCGGACAGACGCTCAACATCGTCAACCCAGGAATCGAAGGTCATTTCCGTGAAAACTCCCGTGCTCTCCCCTACGCCGCGGTAGTCATAACGGAGCACCTCAACTCGCCGTGCAGCCAAATAGCGCGCCCACTGGAGCCATGGCCGATAAGAGGTGTGACGCTCCGAAGCGAAGGATCCAATCAACAGAACCCGCGCAAGAGGAGACTCAACCTTGTGCAGCACGGTGTAGAGGTGTGCGCCCGGAACCGGGAAGTATCCAGCGCACTCCGCTAGCACGCTCGCGGGATAATGAACCTGCGCAAACTGAACCATGCGATCTCTCAGAGTGGGCGCCTTGGGAACCGCTATACTCAATGGCGGCTCAGTGGCACTCGCAAAACATTGGATTCTTATCTCAATAGCAATCAACTCTGGTAATCGCTTTACCAGAGTTTTAGAAACGTTATCCCATTAGCCCGGCTGTGGCAGCTTGCCGTGGTTGGAGCGGCCTACTGGCGACGCTCTCTGCGAAGTATTCGCTTAGCCATCTCTCCGTGTGCTGACGAACGGCCAATCGTCCTGCGCGATTGGAAAAGGAGTGATCCGTATCCTCGATCGTTCGAATGGAAAACTGGTCCGTTCGCACCGCAAAGGAACTCATATACGCAAGATAATCAAAGCCGGCCGCACCCGTGCCACTGCCAGCGGCGGGCTGGTACGCTTTGAATATAAGAAGTGGCACACCCCTGGAGAGTACCTGCTTAAATCGGGAAATCAAGTTGAAATTGGCATTCGCCGGCAGAGCTTCTTTGCCAATTGCGCCGGGAAACTCCCGAACTCGATCGTAAGCAGAACGAACCACTGCTCCAACCTTGCTCCGCCTGGCCCAAAGCACCAGCCCTGCCGGCAATGTCGAGGTGAGCGCTTTGGGCAGGTTGAAGTAGGGGTCCATCAGTACAAGGCCTTTACAGTCGGTGCAGTTGGAAGCAGCATAGATCGCAGTCGTTGCTCCGGCGCAATGGCCAAACATCACCACTCCCGAGAGCCGGTGGCGCTGTACCAACTCTTTGGTCTTGGAAGAGGCTACGGACGCATACCCACCTTCATTCGTGAACCTGAGTAGATCGTTTGGTATCTCGCCGTAACTATCTCCCAATCCTGGCAGATCGAAACGGAAGGATGGATAGCCTTGATCTGCAAAGCAGGTTGCCCAGTAGCCGCCTGAGTCCCCGACCAGAGATCGGGGGCTCGATAAGGCGTTCATGAACATTACCCCCAGAGTCTTGATCGCGACGGGCACCCCATCTGCCGTCACGACCCTGGGTTTGTGATACGTGCCGTGTAGCAGGACGCCATCGCCGTCGAGCGTCGTTAGCTGACGCATTCCCGTCTGATCATTCACCATGAGCGCTCCCTGGCACACCGAGACTGGACACGATCCATTCGTAATTAGGATCGAACAAAAAGCTGAAGTCTTTGTTTTCCTCAAAGCCTGGCACTCCCCCCTTAACCAGTGGGGTAGCATTTTTCCCTAGTTTGATTGTGCGAACAGGCTTCTCATAGAACTTTGTCGGGTCGTTTGGCGGCGCCAGGGCGGCGGGCAGGTCAAAGCCGAAAGATTGACGCCACAATTCTGCTGACCATTCATAGCCCTGCACTTCCACGCTCTGTCCTTCCTCTAAAAGACGAAAATAGTGCGAAGCCGGCCTGCGTTCGTCTTCCCGCTTCAACAGCTGCATGGGACCCATCCAGCGTTGCAAAGTGGACCGGAGTACCTCGTTCGCAGTCCCAGGGGCCGACCACAACAGCAAAGCATCTGCTCCCCCATGATGGAACGTCTTCGCGGCGAGAATTCCCCCCATCTCAAGACCGTGCAGCACCAGCGGTACATCCTTTCCCCGCTTCCTGAACCATGCAGCCAGGCGTTCAACATCATCTATCCATGACTCAAAGGTCATGTCCTCGAACACACCTGTGCTTTCCCCCACCCCGCGATAATCGTACCGGAGTACTTCGATTTGCCTTGCCGCTAGATATCGGGCCCATTGAACCCATGCCCGGTAAGAAGTGTGGCGTTCCAGGGTAAAAGGCCCGACCAGCAGAACGCGGGCCACGGGATCTTCAACCTCATGCAGCACGGTGTACAGGTCTGCGCCGCTGACCGGGAAGTATCCCGGACGTTCGGCGAAAATGTTGTAAGCATGGGCCCCGGCGTCCACTGAAGCGTTCATTCCAATCCTTGCGCTGTCTGACTTTGTATCTTTGTTCTTCTACCAACCAAGAAAGTAATTAGCAAGACTGCGTTGTTGATTCCCTGGAAATCAGAGGTCGGGTATTAGTCTCCGGGCGATGAGTATACCAGCGGACCCGTTGAGACTGAATGTTCTGTTTGGCCCGGAAGAGTCTGATCTCGCGAAAGCGTTGGATCAACCGCCGGCTGCGGAAAATATTGATTCAGCCAGGATTCGGTGTAACGACGCACGGCTAAGCGCCCCGCCGGATCTGCAAAGGAGTGACTGGCACCCTCGATTACCTTTACCTCGACTCGACTGTGGTTCCCGCCCAGGCGAAGTACATATTCGAGGTAATCAAACTCTCCCAGCCTTGGCTTAACGCCAAGAGCCTTAGCTCCTGGGACCTTCAGCACCAGGATCGGTAGGCCCGCAGACGCCAAGCCTTTCCACCGTTTGATTAGGGCGAAATTAGCATTGCCTGGCAACTCTGTTCTGCGAAGACGTAACCGAATCGCCTTCAGGAGATCGAAGAGATTGCTCAGGATCCCGCCCAGCCGGTTGCTGGCAGCCCAATCACTGAGCGCTTCCCGAGTCTTGGTCGGCACCGGTGGTGGCAAGTGGAAATAGGGTTCCAACAGAACCAGCCCGCGGCAATGGACGGAACTCGATGCCGCGAAGAGCGCTGTTACCGTACCCGAGCAGTGTCCCACAAGGAGGACTGAGGCTAAGTCGAACCGAAGGGAGATTTGTTTAATGATCTCAACGGCGATTGCCTCGTATCTCCCCGAATTGATGAAGCTTAGCAACTCCGCAGGCGGTTCCCCGCCCGAGTCGCACGTTCCCGGAAGGTCGACACGGAAGCAGCTATAGCCACAATCCGCAAGCGAATCGGCCCAGTAAACCAGGGCGTCGCCAATTCCGGCCCTGGGAGCCAGCAATCCACTGACAAACAAGATCCCTGGGCGATTTTGCTTTTGCGCGGTTGTCTCCGCGAAGGAAGACTGCCGCTGAGGTGAGTGGCAGGTGCCCTGCACAGCGACGCCCAGAACCTCCAACGTGAACAGCTCACGCCCTTGGACAACTCTTTTCACTGCACATTCCTCGTAAAATCCACGCTGGATGCGATCCATTGCCAGTTATCCGAAAATAGCCAGCTGAAATCCTTCGCTCGGTCGTCGGCTACTGTGCCAGCTTTAACCAGAGGAGAGGCCTCTCGGCCCAGTTTGACAATTCGCACCGGCTTCTTGTACTCCTCGCGCGCAGTCGCCTCATCCCGCATGGCTGCGGGCAAATGAAAGAGCAACGAATCTTTCCAGAGCTTTCCTGACCACTGATAGCCCTCTACGTCCACCGGGTAGCCCTGTTCCAGTTGCTGGATGAACACGGATGCTGGCTTCCGGTCGTCGCCGTACTTGAAAAGCTGGTCTACGTTTACCCAGCGCACCAGCGCTGACCGAAGTGCTTGGTTCGCACTTTCTGGCGGGGACCATAATAGCAACCCGTCGCCCTGACCTTCGTGGAAAGCGAGGGAGGCCAGCAGCGCTCCAACTCCAAGACCATGAAGCACCAACGGCACCTGGGGGGGGCGGCTCACTAACCAGTTCCCGAGCAGCTGAACGTCTTGACTCCAATCGGCGAAGGACATCTGGTCGAACGCGCCAAGGCTCTCGCCCACCCCTCGATAATCGTAACGAAGAACTTCGATACCCCTCTCAGCAAGGTACCGAGCCCAGTTAACCCAGGGTATATAGGAACTGTGCCGTTCGGCTGCGAAGGGTCCGATCAGCAGTACGCGGGCGCTCGGCTGTTCCAGCGCATGTAAGACGGTGTACAGGTGAGCGCCGGGAACAGGAAAGTACGCTGCACGCTCGGCTGAATCCTTGTGGCGCCGCTCATCGAGCTGATCCGAAGAGAAGGCCATACGGTTATTCAACCGGGATCGATCCGCGGTTTCGGACGTCGTTACAAGCGTACGAATGCACATTTGGTTGTCTTTGTTCCACACTTGTGAGGTGCATGGCCAGTCACTTGCGCGGAAATGAGGATGTGGCGGCGCTCGTATCGTATACGCCGCGCTTGAGTGAAACAGATACCACAGGGTCTGCTGCCTTGTTGAGAACAGATCGTACGGTCTGGCTTGACATTCGTGCAATGGAAATCGTAGCTTTTCGACTGAATTGTGGTACCCAGTTCGAACCCACCCACTGCCGCTGTTGGTAACATACAGTCGCCACCCAAGGTAGTTACGGGGCACTTGGCGGCTAACACGTTGCACTGATTTTGTTCGCTCGTGAAAGACGGACTTCACACGATCAGCAGTGCCGGATGTCTGAGTAATCTGTTACCTAAATGTTCTTTACAATCGAGCTTCACTCCAGCATATTTGCTTTCGGTGAAACAACCGACAGAGATCCATGCGACACGAACCAGGGCTCACGATTTAAAAATGATTAATTAGGGTTTGCTCATTCCCCCTTTTGCAGATCCGATTTGCCTCTTCATACGTTAACCCTGGGAAATTTGAGTACTTTGCCGTGGTTTGTCTTTTTTGTTCGACTTCGACTTTTCTCAAACCACAACTGACCGGGCAACACCGTCTGACCTGCACGGGCCGCCTCGATAGAGCAAGGTTCGTTGCGGAAGGTCGGTCAATGTTGAGCCGGCAGAGGTGAAAGCAAAGTTCTCTGCCACTCTTTCAGTGAAGGCAGACCCACGGGGCTCTCATGGCGGCGGGACACATGCAACTGGTAAGTCCTGTGGAAAAACACCTCCGAGTAAGGGCGGCGAAGCCATGTCCCAAAATAAATGTTTAAGTCGGAGTTATGCACCGTAATCAACAGTTTTCCACTGGTCCGGACAACGCATTGCAATGGTTTGCGGCGTACACTACTCCTCGCCACGAAAAGCATGTCAGCGAACTGCTGGGTGAGCGGAGCATAGAGACATTCCTGCCCCTCCATCGCACAGTGCGCCAATGGAAGAAGAGTAGTCCAGTAATGTTGGAACTCCCATTGTTCCCGTGCTATGTATTCGTTCGAATTACTCGGGCGACGCGTGGAGCAGTGCTTGCTCTGCCAGGTGTGGTTTCGATTGTGGGTTCGCCGAAAGAACCGTGGCCCCTCCCTCAGTTAGAAGTGGAAGCACTGCGTCTTGGGGCCCAGTTGGGCAAGGCTGAACCGCACCCATATCTGAAAGTCGGGGAAAGGGTACGCATCAAGGCGGGATTAATGGCGGGCGTGGAAGGAATTCTGGTTCGCAAGAAGAATGAGTTTCGCTTTGTTCTCACCCTGGAAGCGATCATGCGCAGCGTCGCCGTGGAAGTAGATGCGAGCGAGTTGGAACCGGTAGACCAGCCGGCGAGAGAGCTAGCTCTGGCTGGCAGCAGTAGGTCTTTTGGGTAGTGAGGTCTGAAATGAAATATCGTTCAATTGTGCTGGCAGGGTTCGTAGTAGCGCTTGGAATGACGTCTTCTGCTCAAAAGCTTGCCGCTGGTTCCGCACCTGACGAAGCCGCTCCAACCGTATCGACCGCTCCATCTGCAGCGGCTCCGGCACTGCAGGCACGGAACCCTCGCTATAAGTTGCGAAAGGGCGACAGCTTCGAACTTGATTTTGCCATGACTCCCGAATTCAATCAGACGGTGGCGGTTCAGCCGGACGGGTATATCACCCTTAAGTCTATAGGGTCGATGTTCGTCGAAGGTCAGACCGTGCCTGAGCTGACAGAAACGGTAAAGACCGCGTACGCAACAATTCTGCATGATCCCATCGTTGCCGTCTCGCTAAAGGATTTCGAGAAGCCGTACTTCATCGCGTCTGGCGAGGTAGCCCGGCCGGGTAAGTACGACCTTCGGGGGGATTTGACTGTGACGGAGGCGGTCGCGATCGCGGGTGGGTTTGACGACAAATCGAAACATTCCCAGGTCGTGTTGTTTCACCCCGTGCCGACCGGGGGATTTGAAGCCAAACTCGTCAACGTGAAAAAGTTAATGGCAACCCACGATATGTCAGAGGATATTCGATTGCAGCCTGGCGACATGCTGTACGTACCGCAGAACGCATTATCCAAGATCAAGCCGTTTCTCCCATCATCCAGCGTTTCGGCCTTTCTGGGCCAGGGGGTCCTGTGAGCCGAACCACCGACTTGACGACTCAAGACCAACTGGCCATAGAATCGTATGGTCGCGCATCCCTCCCCTCCTCGCGCGATATCGTCACCATGTTGTTCCGCCAACGGCGAGCATTGCTGATTGCATTCGCCCTGGTCCTGGTCGGCGCCACGTTGTCGGGAATATGGGTGCCGAAGTATGAGAGTCAGATGAAGATATTGGTCCGGCGTCAACGCACCGACGTGAGCGTTACCTCCTCTGCCAATGAACCCGCGCAGCAGTTCAACGACCAGGTAAGCGAGCAAGACCTGAACTCCGAAATTGAACTGTTGAACAGCAAAGATCTGATGCGCAAGGTTGCGGTGTCGACTGGTCTGACTGGCAATACCACAGGGCTCACAGAGCGGGAGACCCAGGTAAAGATCGCCAGAGCGGTAGTCCAGTTGTCCAAAGATCTGAAGATCGAACCACTACACAAGAGCAACGTTATCTCCGTCACCTATGAATCCCGCGATCCGCAGGTGGCGGCCCGGGTGCTTTCCGCCCTGGCAGCCGCCTATATGGAAAAGCATCTTGAGATACATCGCTCAACCGGTGAATTCAAGTTCTTTGACCAGCAGATGCGTCAGTACCAACAGGGATTGGATCAAGCCCAGGCAAAGCTTACCGATTTCACCAACAGCACTGGTGTAGTCTCAGCAGACTTGGAGCGGGATTCCGCATTGCGTGAATCAAATGACTTCGATGCTGCAGCGCGTCAGGCTCGGAGTGCTCTGTTGGAGACCCAACAACGCATTGCTGCTCTGCAAACACAGCTGCAAACCATGAAGCCAAGAACTGTGACTGTGGTGCGAACGGTCGATAATTCGCAGCTTTCCGATAGCTTGAAGTCCACCCTGTTGAACCTCGAGCTCAAGCGCACCGACCTGCTGCGAAAGTTTGCCCCTACCTACCCTTTGGTTCAAGACATCGACCAGCAGATCGCTGAGACCAAAAAGGCCATCAGCGATGAAGAAGCCAAGCCTATCCGTGAGGAGTCCTCCGACCGCGATCCTAGCTATTCGTGGGTTAAGGATGAACTGACCAAGGCTCAGGCCGAACTCAGTGGCTTGTCCGTGCGCGCGGCAACTGCTGCCACCACGGCCGCGCAGTATCACGAGGCCGCAAAGCGCCTCGATCAAAACGGCCTGGTGCAGCAGGACCTTGTGCGCGCCGCCAAGACGCAAGAGGAGAATTACCTTTTGTATGTGCATAAACGAGAAGAGGCGCGCATCAGCGACGCGCTCGACCAGCGCGGAATCCTGAACGTGGCGCTGGCAGAGCAACCAATCGTTCCTGTGCTTCCCGTCAAGTCTCCCTTCAGCGTTGCTGTGATGACCCTGCTTTTGGCTGGAGCGTTCAGCCTTTCGACGGCGTTCGCGTTTGATTTCATGGATCCTTCGTTCCGCACCCCGGATGAATTGGCAAACTACCTGGGCGCTCCGGTGCTCGCTGCATTGCCGAAGCCAGGAAATTAGAGCGATGATATGCTGTTGCCCTCAGAGACGAACCCTTCCCCGGCGGTTTCCCACGCTTTCGTTTCAGCAGTCAGTGACCCCAGTCCCATCCAAAGCGAGGAACCGCCAATGAGCCTCAAGTTCAATCTCCTGAAGCAGCTTGAGTTAGAAACAGAACCAACCGAGGATCGGGCACGTGGTGTCGCTGATCAGGTGATTCTAAACACGGTCTCGTCACGGGATCCGGGTGAGCCACTGGGCGATGAGATGCTGCATCTCGCCCAAACGACTTTTCTATCGAACACGGGGCGCGTCCCAAGACTTGTCGTCTTCTGCGGCGTAGATGAAGAGAATGGCAGTGGCTCTGTCTGCGCGGGCGCTGGACGCGCCATCGCACTTCTCGGCGCCAAGTCAGTGTGCTTGGTCGACGCGAATGCCCGCACCTCACCACTCTCGCAATTGTTCGGCGTCAATTCGGCGATTCCGTTCCCGGGAAAACCCGCGTCTTTTCGGGAACAATGCCTGCTCATCGACCGCAACCTCTATTTTGCCTCTACGGATATGCTGTTTGACAGTCGCGGAGCGCTTCTCTCTGTTTCTGATCTCAAAGTGCGCCTCAAGCAGCTACAAGATACGTTTGACTATGTGCTCATCGACGCACCGGCAAGCAGCGTTTGCGGAGATGCGACTGCTCTGGGGCAACTGACCGATGCTGTCATTCTTGTCATCGAGGCTAATCGCACCCGCCGTATGACTGCCCGTCGAGCCAAAGAGACCCTTGAAGCGGCCGGCGTTCGGCTCCTCGGAACTGTACTTCGCAACCAGTCATCTCCCCTCCCCGGGAAGCTGCTCAAATGGTTTTAGGTTTAAACTCGCAAACCTTCCTCGTCGACACCCAATAGCCACAGGTATAAAGCGCATCCAGCCTGTTGGATCCCTGCGCCTTATGCGCTCGGCTGATACAGATGCAAACACAGTGAGGTCGAATGGGCAGCAACGAACGTAAACAGGACATAGCGCGGGGAGGCGGTACCACTTGACAACCGTCTCAAAGGATTCAAGTGCCGTGGTTTTTGTTGAAGAGCCGCAGTCGATCCAGAACCCGCCTAAGCTCCGTACTCGCCGTAGGGTTCTGCCTTTTGGCATCAAGTTTTCTTCTGAGAGAACCTTAAGCCAGGGCTTTCTTTCTCTCGCAGACCAGGCTGTCGCCAGTGTTACCAACTTTGCCACCGGCGTCATCATCGCCCGGGCCACCTCAAAGGATGAGTTCGGCCTCTACATGCTGGGTTTTACCCTGGTTCTGCTCATTACGGACTTGCAGACTAGTCTCATCGCGACACCCTACATGGTGTATGCGCCGCGTCTTAAGGGCAACGATCACGCAAACTATACCGGCAGCACGTTAATACATCAGGTGGTGTTTTCGCTCCTGGCCACCCTCGTCCTGATTTGCGCTGCATGTGCCGTCAGGTTCGGAGTAGGTCCGAAGGGATTGGAGCCTATTCTTTGGGCCTTAGCCGCCGTCGCCACTCTGATCATGTTGCGCGAGTTCGTGCGACGCATATGCTTTGCCGGGTTAAAACTAAGAACCGCGCTCCTCTTCGATTCGTTTATCGGAATAGGGCAAATCTGCGGGCTCCTTATTCTTGCCCACTTTAAAGTGCTCTCTGCCAGCAGAGCGTATTGGCTAATCGGCGCGACTTGCGGAGTCGCCGTACTTTGTTGGCTATGGCGAAATAGACATCTTTATCGTCTGAGCATGGATGAAGCCGTCGCTGACCTCAAGAGAAACTGGATGTTTGGAAAGTGGGTCTTTGCCAGCGGCTTGCTTTGGACAGCCAGCACCAATCTGTATCCCTGGCTTCTTGCGTTCTACCATGGGACGGCCGCTGCCGGAGTATTCGCCGCTTGTGTGGGAGTTGTATCGGCCAGCAATCCAGCCTTGCTCGGGATCCAAAACTTCCTGGGCCCGAAGATCGCTCATGTCTATGCGACCCGGGGAAAAGCCGGGTTACGCCGGTTCATTCTCAGAATAAGTGCTTCGTTGGCCGCGCCAGTCTCCTTGTTGGCCCTGGTGCTGATCGTGTGGGGAGGCCGTTTCGTGGGATTGCTTTATGGAAGCCGGTATACGGGTAATGGCCAGGTGGTTGCCGTTCTCGGCGTTAACCTCCTCTTGTCGGCGGTGGTTTTTTCCTTCTCGCGTGCCCTCTTTGCAATCGAGCGTGCGGATCTGGATTTCGTTCTTAACTTTGCCGCCATTGCAATCATGCTTACGCTTGGTCTTTGGTTGGTCAAAACGCACGGTCCACTCGGTGCTGCAGTCGGCTTGCTGGTCGCCGGCGGTGTGACCTCGGTTCTCAGAGTGGGGGCGTTCTTGAGGCTTTCCACTCGTACCACCAACGAAGAGATGCGGACTACATGAGTTACATCTATTTCCCACGCGCGAAACCAAAGACTCAGAGCCAACGCTTCCCTTGGCTTTTGTTTCTGTTTGTCGCCATCGCGCTGCTTGCAATTTTCCAGTGGCCACTAGAGCTCCACAGGACAATGGAAAATTACAACGTAGCGGATGTCATCCCGCTGCCGGGAGCAGATGGTCCGTTGGTGCGCGAAGTTTTGCTCATTTCGTTATGCGTTCTGGCGATCGTCAGCCTCGTCAAGCGCCCGGGCGACCCGCGGATGCACATCGAGGGCCCGTTGGGATGGGTGCTGATAGCCTTTGTGGCCTGGGCGTTGATGAGCATCCTGTGGACACAGGATCCATCGCAAACGTTCAAGCGGCTAACCAGTTTCGTCATACTCTGTGTTTTTGCTGTCGCCGTCGTGCGCCGCCTTTCTCTGCGGGAGCTCCTTCTGTGGACCTTCTTTACCACATCGCTGTTCCTGGTGATTGCCATCGCCGCAGAGGTGATGGCGGGAATATTCCAGCCGTTCCTACCCGGATATCGCTTCTCAGGGGTACAACACCCCAACACGGAAGGTATGCAATGTGCGTTCCTGGCCTTCTCCGGATTCGTGGCCGCAAATACAGAAACACGACACAAACGCGTGTTCGCAGCTGTTGCCGTGATTGCAGTCGCCTTCCTTGTCCTTACTGTTTCCAGGACGACCTTAGCTGCGACAGCACTCGCGCTAGCGGTCTACTTCGTGACGGTCAGCAGGAGGAATAAGACCATGATCATACCTGTCTTAGGCCTTCTTGTATCCATCGCTCTGTTAGTGGCAATGAACAGTTCATTTGAAAACCTCAATAAAAAGCTGTTTCCAGGAAGGGATATCGGCGGGGTGGAATCGTTTGCCGGGCGCAGCAGCGTGTGGCAAGACGTCATTCCCTACATTCGGGACCGGCCTCTGCAGGGATACGGCTATGGCGGCTTCTGGACGCCTAGAATTAGCGATATCATTGCAGATAAAGAGGATTGGGCAGTGCCAAATGCCCACTCGACATACATCGACTATTTCCTTGCGTTAGGAACAGTCGGTGGGATTTTGTACATCGTCGCTCTGTTTTCAGGTCTACACCGCGCTTTCAGCTTCTATCGACGAACGCGGGATCCGCATTATGCGTTTCTTGCCGGCATCCTCATCTTTTGCACAGTGGACGGATGTCTAGAGTCCTCTGCCGGTGAAGTGACCCTGCTGTCGTGCCTTACCGTCATTGCTCTTATCCGGGTTGCGTTTCTGCCCCTCCGCCACGCTCGGACGGTCGTCACCGAGAGCGGCGTCAGAAATCAGGATTTCTACCTGGCGAACGCTCCCGCCGGTAGTCGTGTCTTAAGTTAGCCGGGCGTGGACCACCAGATTGAAGACTGAAAATTGGGTTTTTCGCGTTGTCACAGCATTCACAACACGCGCAAGCATTAGCCGCGTCGGATCGAGAGGCAAAAAATGAAGGTAGCATTTGTTGCATTTGATTTTGGCGAGTACTGTGCCCGCTTGGCCAGTGGCATTGCTGATGCCAAAGACACCAGGGTGCTTCTGTTCCTTTCTAAGGATGAAGCCGATCCATATTTGCACTTGATAAGCGATTCCGTCGAGCGGCGCATTTTTGATAAACCGAGAATCAGGCAATTCTTCAAACAGCTAAAGATGGTTTTTAGCCTGGTCAGGCAAATCAGAGCCTTCAAACCGGATGTCATTCACCTCCAATTAGGCCACATGTGGTTCAATCTACTTGGTCTTCCGTTCTTACGCCGCTACCCGTTGGTCCTGACGGTGCATGATTCACTCATCCATGTTGGCGATGCCGCCACCGCCAAGACTCCGCAGTGGGTCTATGACCTCGCCTGCCATCGGGCGCGAGAACGCATTGTTCACGCCCCCCAGGTTAAGGAATCGCTAATCAAACGACTAGGAATTCCGGCCGGCACGGTCCAGGTTATTCCGTACGTGATTGTCGGAGACGTGGACGTCACCGTCGGGGAGGACGTGCAAGAAGAGCCGTTGGTCTTATTCTTCGGAAGAATTTGGCCGTATAAGGGGCTTGACTACTTGATTCGCGCCGAGCCCTTGATCACCTCCAGGGCTCCCCAGGCAAAAATTGTCATCGCCGGCACCGGGGAAGATTTTGAACGTTACCGCAGGATGATGGTGAACCCGGACAACTTTATCGTGATCAATGAATTCGTCTCTGACGAGAAACGAGCAGAATTGTTCCGTCGCGCAAGCGTGGTTGTCCTGCCCTATGTTGAAGCATCGCAAAGTTTCATCATTTCCATCGCGTACCGCTTTGGAAAGCCGGTCGTCGCTACCACGGTAGGTGGGCTGCCGGAGATGGTGGATGACGGCAGGACCGGCTTCCTGATTCCCCCGCGCAATATTGATGCCCTCGCAAATGCAGTTGTGCAACTAATGCAGAACGATGGGATGCGTCGGAAGTTCGGTGAGAACGGGATGCAGAAGGTCAATGTCGAGTGTGCTCCCGAAGTCGTAGGAAGGCAAACTCGTGTGGTTTACCGGAGGGCGATGAATGACTCCTCGCCCGTGAAGGGATATCGCGTCGAGAATCAATCGAGTTCAGCATCGTCGAGCTAGACCAGTGTTTGGCTGCAGTGCGGTTGAAAATAAGAACTATTGAATTTAGAGGAGGCGAAACAAATTGAAACGCGTACTTGTTAACGGTGCTGGCGGGTTTATTGGCAGCCACTTGGTCAAAAGGCTGAAATCCGAAGGATTTTGGGTAAGAGGCGCTGACCTCAAGCGTCCCGAGTATTCGGCAACTGCAGCTGACGACTTCGTCGTCGGTGACCTCCGTGACCCTGAAGTCGTTGCCGGGGTGTTGATTGGCATCGAAGATGTTTACCAGCTTGCTGCCGATATGGGGGGAGCGGGATACATCTTCACCGGTGAGCACGATGCGGCCGTGATGCACAATTCTGCGCTGATCAATCTCAATACGTTGCAGTTGGGTGTCGAAGCGGGCGTGAAGCGCTTTTTCTACTCGTCCTCGGCTTGCATCTATCCCGAGTTCAACCAGATGGATCCGGACAACCCAATTTGCACCGAGAGCAGCGCATATCCTGCCGGGCCGGACAGCGAATATGGTTGGGAGAAGTTATTTAGCGAACGGCTCTATCTGTCCTACATGCGCAATTACGGCGTCCAGGTGCGCGTCGCCAGGTTTCATAACATCTTTGGGCCCGATGGCACCTGGGATGGTGGCAAGGAGAAGGCGCCGGCGGCACTCTGCCGCAAGGTTGCGCAGGCACCAGAGGGTGGAGAAATCGAAATATGGGGAGACGGCAAACAAACTCGCTCGTTTCTATACGTCGATGAGTGTGTCGAGGGGGTCAGGCGGCTGATGGAGTCCGATTTCACCGGCCCCGTCAATATAGGGTCCGAAGAAATGGTCAGCATCAACCAGTTGGCAGAGTTAGTGATGGATGTTGCCGGCAAGAACTTGAGCATTCGTCACATCAAGGGTCCACTGGGAGTTCGAGGGCGCAATTCCGATAACAAACTGATCTTTGAAAAGCTGGGCTGGCGCCCCAATCGAACCTTGCGCGAGGGACTGGAAAAGACTTATGCGTGGATTGCCAATCAGGTTGAAATGACCAAGGCGGTTCCCGTCTAGCGGGCGTTTAGCGGCGGGTCCTGCCGTTAGGAAGATGAAAATGGAGCAGACGAAGTTCCCACTGGCTCTGCCGGCAACCACCACGTATCCGGTTTCCGGGCAAGGAGAAGCATGGCGAAAATAATACGAGTCGCGAGTGTGGGGCCATCATTGTGCGTAAAGGGTGGCATTTCGCGCGTGATCGAGCTAATAAGTGCGCATCTTCCAGACCACATCTGCGTTCGTCTCATCTCCACCTTCACGCGTTATACAGGAGATAAAGGTGCAAGCCGTTCGGAGCGCGGCAGCAGAGTTGCACAGGTAACAATTTATTTTGTGGCAGTTGTCCAGACTTTGAGCCTCGCCCTGGGCCGCCGAACTGTCTTTCACGTCCACTTCGCGGGCAGGGGTAGCTTGCTGCGAAAAGGCATGATCTGCGTAATGCTTCGCTTCTTTCGATGCCAATACGCAATACATTCGCATGCGGCAGATACCAACCTCTTTCCGGCTTGGCTGCCGCAGCCAGGGCGGCAGTTGCTCTTATGGGGCATCGGCGGCGCAGGCCGGGTCATCGTCCTTACTCAATTCTGGCACGACTACTACTCCTCTCTCCTGCAACTGCCAGCCAACCGCCTGCTGTTGCTTCCCAACCCTGCAGACTTGCCAAAATCCATTCCTGATCGTTCCCGGCGAAAACAGCTACGGGTTCTGTTCCTGGGAAGGATTGGAGTAAGAAAAGGAGCTTTCGATCTAATTCGTGCATTCGCCGCTCTGCCTGAGGAATTGCGTTCGTTCTGCCACTTGACCATGGCTGGAGATGGAGACACAGAGGAAGTTCAGGCGCTCGCTTCGCAGCTCGGATGCCTGGATAGAGTATCCATTCCTGGCTGGGTCGGCAAAGCAGGGGTCGAAAGGCTGTTGGTAGAGTCAGATGTTCTGGTTTTGCCAAGTTACGCCGAGGGGATGGCGATGGCCCTCGTCGAAGCGATGAGTTGGGGTCTTCCAGTGGTGACAACAAGTACCGGTGGAGCGTCAGAATTCCTGGAGCAGGGCAGTAACTGCCTGTTAGTAACACCCGGCGACGTGGTTGGAATTACCGCCGCTATCTCGGAACTAGCCCGAGATGCTGCTTATAGGCTGCAGTTAGGGCGCGCTGCACGCCAGACAGTCAGCCGGTTCAGCATCGATAGTTATGTCTGTACGCTCGCTGGAGTGTACGAGGAGCTGGCAGCCGGACTTGCTACAAAAAATTCTGTTATAGTTCTATCGCCCAAGCCTCACCATGAGTCTCTGGCCCCTACTATTAGTCAGGTCACGGATCATGCAGATTCCGCTGTAAGTTAGACGCGTCTGTTGCAACGCACCAGGTCCATCTCGGGGTTCTACAAACAATTCGCTTAAATCAGCCGGAGCATAGCTCAACCACTCCGCTAGGTCGGCCCTGCGTTGACGACTAAGGGTCCCTTTTGCGCCTGGCGGTACAAATCACACCAGCGTCACTTTAATGATCGAGGCGGACATGCAAAGCAAAATGAACATTCTGGGGATCAACATGGATTGTCTCTCGTATGGAGACATGCATCGGATCTTCCAAGCATGGCTTACAGACAAGGAGTCGCGTTCGCATTCTCTTGCGTTGATTAATGTCAATTGCTGCGTATCAGCTCTCTTTGATAAGAGCCTCGTAAATCTCTACAACTCTGCGGACATTGTTGGAATCGATGGCATGCCGTTCCTTCGCTGGGCGCGTGCGTTCTATAACAAGAATGCGGATCGCTTTTATGCTCCTGACCTCATGCTGGAGGCGGCCAGGAAGGCGAAGGAATGTGGCTACACATTCTTCCTTTACGGGGGATCTCCGGGCGCACCCGAGAAGATGGAGGAGTACCTTCGGGAGAAATGTGGCGAGATTCGGGTGGTGGGTAAATATTCACCGCCTTTTCGGGTCCTCACCGGAGAAGAAGACCAGGCGGTGTGCGACATGATCAATGCCGCCAAACCGGACATCGTTTGGGTCGGGCTAGGGTCGCCGAAACAGGATGTCTGGATCAGCGAACATCGGGAAAAGATTCGCGGGTCTATCCTGATTGCGTCCGGTGCCACTTTCGATTTCTTTAGTGGGAGGATCCAGCAGGCGCCGGAGTGGATCCGTAACGCCGGATTCGAATGGCTTTTTCGCTTGAGCAAAGATTTTCGCCGGCTTTGGGTCAGGTATACCGTATACAACGTGGTTTTTCTGGCTATGTTCAGCCTGCAATTGATGAGACTTCGCAGATTCGGAAATACGGACTATCCCAGGCCCGGATCGCGTCTTGCAACCGATGTTGCGCTGGAGCGCTGAGGCTCGGGAAGTCGCATAGAGGATGGTGTCCGGAAGCCACCGGTCGTCCAGCCCTCTTTCACAGCAACGAAATTCAACAGTCCCTTGGGCGTGGGAGTTCGCGGCTCGGGGAAATCAGAGCTGGTGGCTCCTCTCCCCGAAATTGGACAGAAGGAGGCTAGGCAGGGCAATACCTTCCCAAATAGGATAAATTCGACTTTCGGCTGATGAGCCAACCGGGACGCTCGGCTGGACCGCGTGGCGTGGCGCCTCCCGGGGCCGAAGATGGTATTGAAAAATCTGAATTTCGGAAGGCCTTAGAGGAACGCGTATGAGATCAACCCTGTCGCAGGCTTTATCCCATCCCAACGGGAGTGGGTGCTAAGGCCATGCCTACCTTCTGCTCTCTTCCCAATCTTCAAATCAGCCGGGGCCGGTATGCGGTGCGCAGACAAGTGGGAGTGCCCCTCTTTCTGTTAGCCCTCCTTTCGCTTTTCGGCCCGGCGCTTGCGCAGGCCAAGACCTACTACCTTTCGCCAACCGGCAACGACGGTAATAACGGTCAATCCTCCAGCCTTTCCTGGCTCTCGCCGAACCATCCCCTGAATTGCGGTGATGTCATTCTGGCGGCTGCGAGCTCGAATTATGCCGCAGCGAACTTCTTCACCGGCAAATGGGGTACAGTGACCTGCCCTGATTCCAACAACGTTGCCTGGCTTCAGTGTGCAACCTTCGATGCTTGCCGGATCCACACCAGTACCAACACCGGCATGTGGATTGACAAAAGCTATTGGGGAGTCCAGGGTTGGGAAGTCACCACGACTGCGACTGATCCTTCAGGAACCTGCTTTAGCGCTCAGCCTAATTACACTTCGCCCGTTGAAATTCATCACATCATCTTCGCGAACGACGTTGCCAATGGCTGTTCTCAGGGTGGCTTCGCACTGAGCAATCGTGGTCATGCAGGCGTGGACTATTTTGCGATCGTCGGAAACATTGCCTACAACACTGCCCAAGGAAAAACCAGTTGCGCGAGCGGCATCTCGGTTTATCAACCGGTTCAATCAGACACCTTGCCCGGGACCCACATTTACATTGCCGGCAACTTCACTTACGGCAACCTCGAACCCGGTAAGTGTGGTGGAGGGTCTCCCACCGCCGGCGAGGGAATTATCTTTGATGATTTCGACGGTAGCGGGGACGGTCGTTCCCCTTACTGGTCACAGGTGGTGGCTCACAACAACATCGTGATCAATAACGGTGCAAAAGGCATTGAAGTCAATAACAACTCCGCCGGCTCCTACCATTCCCCGATTTGGGTTGATCAAAACACGAGTTGGGGCAACCTCACTGATCCAAACCAGGCATGGTTGGGCTGTGCGGAAATTTCCCTCTTCAAGACAAGCGACACGCATGTGAGCCGCAATGTGGTCGCTACCAGAGGCCCCACAGGGTGCAGTGGACATCCTGTCTACGCCTTGGCGGTCTCAAATGGCGACGGTACTGACGCCGTGGTTCACAATGTCGCCAACGGCCACAACGGCAATCATGCTTTCGTGTATAATAGCAAGTCATTTTCATGGGGGTCGACCAATCTGTTTGGCACGGATCCCGTTTTTACCCATCCCTACGTTCCCGGACCACCTAACTGTAAATCCAGCAGCAGCGTGCCGAAGTGCATGGCACCCGTCATCGCCGGATTTACTCCTAGAGCGGCTTCGGCTGTAGGCTTGGGCTATCAGAAGGCGAGCTCAGCGCCGGTCAAAGATCCCCTCTTCCCCCACTGGCTCTGCACAGCCAATCTTCCATCCGGCCTCATCACCATGGGTTGCCAATGACCGGCTGCTGTTATGAGAATGCGAGCCGCCGCGAGGAGGGACTATCAAGCTGTCATCTTCGGTAAAGCATCTGGTGCCGATGCACGAAAGATTGCGTTGGAACGTAATGAGGGCGAAGGCAAACGGGGAAAGTGAGCTGGCGTATGTCAATGCCCTTTGCGACCGGTCGTCTGTTTCGGTAGATATTGGAGCCAACCGCGGTGTTTATAGCTACCTGATGCGACGGCACTCGAAATCCGTCATTGCTTTCGAACCAAATCCTTTCTATGCCAGTTTTGTCAGGCGAGCGTTGAAGGATGTTGAGGTGATCGAAGCAGCGGTGTCCGATCACGAAGGAAAAACTATCCTGCGCGTTCCACTGAGTGAGGCGATCGCCGGCATGGGAACCATCGAGGTGGAAAACAAACTGGACCGGCTCCCTGTACAGCAAATCGAGATATCGATTTTGACTCTCGACTCGTTGAAACTGCCCAGGATGGGTTTTATGAAAATCGATGTTGAAGGGCATGAGCTTGCAGCCTTAAGAGGGGCTGCCGCCACGATCGAGAGATGTCTCCCCAACTTTTTAATTGAAGCCGAAGAACGCCATCGGAAAGACGCCGTAAACTCGGTGCTCGGCTTCCTTTCCAGGTATGGCTACCGCGGCCTTTTTCACGTAGACGGGCATCTACACCCCATCGAGGAATTCCATACGGATATCTACCAGGATATCTCTGCTCACGGCAAACCGTATGTGAACAACTTCATCTTCATACATGAATCTAAATTGGCGCAGTTTCATGAAGCCATTCGTAAATAGATTGGCGGCCTTTATTGGTTACTGCCGGCCCTTCTTCAGGCTCGACGACCCCGGATTTCCTGTTGGGACTCGTGTCGTTGATGAACATCATGCGGCTTTCTTATGGAAAACCGCACACATGGTCGGTTGCCAGTAGCGCGAAGTAGGAAATCCGGGTTCAGGCAGTGATTAATCGGACCAATGGTAAGTTAGCTACAGCCCATCGTGACTAAGCCGGAGGGGAGATTTGCGCTGCACAGCCAATGGGGAAACAGTGGATCGTGAATCGAGGCCGTGCTGGGTTTCTGGTAGCCGAATCCCACCGATGCTGAGCCCGATTTAGGAGTGAAGTTCGCCACAACAGATGCCATGCAGCTGGGCACATTGGCAGTACCGCCGCATTGTGGTGCTCCGGGCGCAACAGGATTTGTGAAGTTCGGACTCGTACCTAAATGATTGCTTGAACCATAGGAGAACGAACCGCTGTCGTACAGAAAAGTGTTGTACCCATTGTAGCCATAAGCGAAGTTGTCCGTTGCCGCGTCAGAACCGTCGCTCGTGGAAACAGCCAGGGCGTAGATTGGGTGTCCGCCGCACCCAGTGGCACTCTTGGTAGATACCAGGTTGTTGGTGATCTGAGTGTCGCTCGACCGGTAAAGTGAAATCTCCCCGCAGCCGTACCACGACTGATGGGGATCCGTGAGATTGCCCCAGCTTGTGTTCTGACTGAACCAGATGGTCGCGTGCGAAGATCCGTTCGAGTTGTCGTTGGCCTCAATTCCTTTTGCGCCGTTGTTGACCACGATGTTGTTATATGCGACGGCCTGCGCTGCGTAGGGCGAAAGTCCACCCTGGCTGCCGTCGAATGCGTCGAAGATGATTCCTTCGCCATCAGTTGGTGTCCTGCCCGCGCATCCGTCTGGTTCAAGGTTGCCGTAGGAAAAATTTCCTGCCACATAAATGTGGGTTCCCGATGCCGAATCCGATTGCACCGGCTGGTAGATGGATATGCCGCTGGTGCAGGTGGCGCTGCCTTGGGCTGCGTTGTAGGCGATACTTCCTATGACCGCAAAATAATCGACGCTTACTTTGCCCCGGTTTGTCGTGGTGAATCCGCCTTGAGAGCATCCATTCGCAATATCGTTAGCAAAGATAATGTGATGAATCTCCTGCGGAGACGAGTAAGCAGGCGAAGCAGTAAAGCATGTCCCGTAGGTGTCTGACGCACTGGCGGTAACTTCCCACCCTGTGACGCCCCAGTAGCTTTTGTCAACCCACATTCCCTGGTTGGCGGTCGTGTTGATTTTGCAAGCGTCAAAGGTTGCACACTTCAGCCAGGCTACATTGTTGCCCGCAGGGCAATTTACCGTTCCCCACTTGCGGGTGTAGAAATTGGTTGCGGAATAATTTGTACCTGCGGCGGCTACAATTACATCGCCGCAATTCAAAGAATGGTTAGGGGACAACCACGGAGCGTTGGCAGATGTACCGCTATTGGAATCGCTGCCGTTGGGCGAGAGATAGTAGGTGCTCGCCTTGGCGAAGGACGGGCCGCAGAGGAAAATAAGCGCTATGACGAACACACTCCAGATGCGTACCGCATGTCTCTGAGAGTCGACAATTATTGTGCGTGGGTCAATTTGAAAGCGGGTTGACGGCTTAACCGCGGTGCCCGCGAGACGATCGGGGCGAATGGACAGTGGTAATTGGGTTGGGCGCATGCAGTGTTCCTTTTTGAGGGATGACCAAGGCCCAATCCTTTGTGGCCTCAACGCTTCGAATCGCGTTTGGGCTGCAGATTGCGTTGTACGAAGTGAAAGAATTGTTCATAGAGTATTGACACGGGCCGTAGTGTGCCGAGGAAAGCGCAACGCAACAAGACATGCGACGTCCTGTGAGAAGAACCACTTCGACCACTGTAGCAGAGTATGATCCTGCGGCGACGCAACTGACATTTCGCGAAGTTAAATATTTCCCCAATTATTTAACCGCGCGGAAGAATGCATTCTTATTGATGCAGCCGCAATCTCGCTCGTAGCAAGCACAGTGAAGTTCTGTCCTGAGTCGTGCAAAAAATGCACCCTGAGCGACGGTCGGGGAAAATGATGCGGACGAATTGTGAGTAGGTGGCCCAGGTCTCGCGTTTGAGACCTGGGTGTTGCGGGGCAAAACCCAGGGCCTCAAACGCAGAAGAGTCATCCTGAGCTGTTGTGTTTAATTGCAGCCCTTGGTCACAAGCCCGGCCGGAAGACTGACGCTGCAGAGCCATTGTGGGAAGAGTGGATCATTTGTACTGGTCGCACTGGGTGGTTGGTAGCCGAATGCCTTTGCGGCAGCATTCGTCGGCGTGAAGTTCGCGATCAGGGTGGCCATGCAGGCCGGCACGTTTGCCGAACCACTGCACGAGGGCGCGCCAGGGCTGACCGGGTTGGCGAACGACGGGTTGGTCCCGATCACATTCGCGGCTCCAAACGCAAACGATCCGGAACCGTAACTGAACGTATTATTTCCGCTGGTGCCCGAAGCGTAGTTGTCGTTGACGGTAACGGTGGCATTGTCCGTGGAAATTGCGATCGCGTACTTTGGCTGTGCGCTGCTGCACATCGTCGCCGAGCTGGTCTGTATCAGGTTGTCGTTCGCCGTGACGTCAGAGGCGTTGTAAATCGTCAGATCGCCGTTGCCGCTGCAGTAGGCTTGGGTCAGCTGAGCATTGTTCCCGTAGAGCGTGTTGCCGTTCATGTAGATCGAGGCGTGGGCGCTGCCTGCGTTGTTATTCTCAACATAGATTCCGCGCCCGCCGTTAAACACGGCGATATTGTTCTCCATCGCTCCTTGTTGGGTATAGGGCGTTCCTTTGCCCTGATCAAAGTCCCACGTGTCGAAATTGATCCCTTCGCCATCGGTCGGAGCAGTGCCGGCGCATGGGTCGCCGTCGACGTTGTTATAGGAAAAAGAACCGGCTACATAGTTGTGAGTTCCGCTTGCCGTATCCGAGGCAATCGGCTGATACACGTTGAACCCGCTGTAGCACGCCCCGCTGCCTTGAGCGGCGTTATAGGCTACATCGCCTATATAGGTGATGTAGTCAACGCTGGCTGAAGTGGACGAACTATACGCGTTAAACCCGCCGCCCATGCACCCATTGGCTACGTCGTTGGCGAAGATGACGTGATGGACTACTCCACCCGAAGATGACCCGACGTGGAAGCAGGCTCCATCGTTAGTGGTATTGGTCGAGGTTTCCCAACCCTGCACGCCCCAGTAGCTCTTGTCTACCCACATCGCGTCAGAGCCCGTGGCGGTAATCTTGCAAGTGTCGAAAGTTGCGCACTGCAACCAGGCGACATTGTTGCCCGCCGGGCAGCTTACCGTGCCCCACTTTCCGTTCCCGAAATTCGAGGCGGAGTACGTACCTGAGGCCGCGCTAATGACAGCACCGCAACTGATCGCGTGATTTGGCGTCAGCCATGGCGATGACGCCGATGTCCCGCTGTTGGAGTCGCTGCCGGTCGGCGAAATATAGTAGTTCGCTACGGGCGTTGACTGGGCAGTAATGGTGAAGCTGCTGCTCGTCGCCGAAGTGAGACCAGTGCTGCTGGCCGTCAGTGTATAGGTCCCGGCCGTGCTCTCAGAAAGGTTGCTGAAGGTGGCAACGCCGTTCTGCGGAGTAGCGGTGAGCGTACCTGAAAGACCGGAGCCCGTGGTAAGAGCAATCGTGACTGCGTTCGATGCGGTAGTGACAGGGTTTCCGTTGCTATCTTCGACCACCACAGTAACTGCCGGGGTGATCGTGGTTCCCGTCAAGGTGCTCGAAGGTTGTTGTGAGAAAGCCAGCTTGGCCGGTATCAAAGCCAGCGCGCTGATGGTGAAGTTGTTGCTGGTCGCCGAAGTCAGGCCAGTGCTGGACGCTGCCAGGGTGTAGGTCCCGGCAATGCTTACGCTGAGGTTGTTGAAGGTGGCGACGCCATTCTGCGGGGTGGCGGTTAACGTTCCCGCCAGGCCCGTACCGCCCCCGAGAACCAGTGTCACCGGGTTGGTAGCCGTGGTTACGGTGTTGCCGTTGCTATCCTGCACCACCACCGTGACCGCTGGAGTGATCGTGGCCCCAGCCGAAGCGTTGGATGGCTGCTGTGCAAACGCCAGCTTTGTCGCCGGCGCCGGCGTACCGCCGCCGGCCGCGGTGATCGTAAAGCTGCTGCTGGTCGCCGAGGTAAGACCGGCACTGCTTGCCGACAGGGTGAATGTTCCGGCGTTGCTCACGCTGAGATTGCTAAAGGTGGCAATCCCATTCTGCGGTGTAGCCGTTAACGTTCCTGCCAGGCCCGTGCCGCCGCCCAGGGCGAGCGTCACCGGGTTGGTGGCCGTGGATACGGTGTTGCCGTTGCTATCCTGCACCACCACCGTGACCGCCGGGGTGATCGTGGCCCCGGTGGACGCGTTAGAAGGTTGCTGGGAGAACGCCAATTTGGTCGCGGCAGGCGGAGGAGTCCCGCCTCCTGCCGCGCTGATCGTGAAGCCGCTGCTGGTCGCCGGGGTCAGACCGGGAGTGGTTGCCGCAAGAGTGTAAGTTCCGGCATTGCTCACGCTGAGGGTGCTGAACGTGGCCACACCATTCTGCGGTGTGACGATGAGCGTTCCTGCCAGGCCCGTACCGCTTGTCAGTGCGAGCGTTACTGGATTGGACGCACCCGTTACCGCGTTGCCGTTGCTATCCTCGATCGCCACTGTGACCGCAGGTGCTATCGTCGCCCCGGTGGACGCATTGGAGGGCTGTTGCAGGAACGCCAGCTTGGCTGCCACCGGGGCGCCCCCGCCGGGTGCACTGATGGTGAAGCCTACGCTGGCCGCCGGAATAAGGCCTGTGCTGATTGCGCCCAGGGTGTAGGTTCCCGCATTGCTTACGCTAAGATTGTTGAAGGTGGCAATGCCATTCTTTGGAATGACGCTTAACGTGCCCAGAAGGCCGGTGCCGCCCACCAGGGTCAAGGTGACCGGGTTGACCGCAGATGGCACCGTCTTTCCGTTGTTATCCTCGACCACAACCGTCACCGCGGGCGCGATTGTGGCCCCAGTCGACGCGTTTGTTGGTTGCTGCAGGAAGGCAAGTTTTACCGGCGGCGGAGGAGCACTGCCGCCTAACGCAGTGATGACGAAGCTAGCACTGGTCGCCGATGTGAGGCCGGTGCTGGTTGCTGTGAGTGTATAAGTCCCTGCAGTGCCAACGCTCAAGTTACTGAAGGTCGCAATTCCATTCTGCGGAGTAGCAGTCAGTGTTCCCGCAAGGCCGGAGACGCCGGTAAGCGCCAGGGTAACCGGGTTGGTCGAATTGGTAACCGGATTTCCACTGCCGTCCTCAACCACAACCGTTACCGCAGGCGCGATCGTTGCCTTCGTTAACGCATTCGAGGGCTGCTGCAGAAACGCAAGCTTTACCGGAGTACTGTTCACCGACGGCGTTATGACAAACGGCGCGCTGATGGCCGGCGGCAGGCTGGGGCTGGTTGCCAACAGCGTGTAGCCGCTGCCTGGCGCGCTTACGCTCAGGTCATTGAACGTGGCGATGCCATTGTGCGGCGTGATGGTGAGCGTTCCCTCGAGGCCGCTACCACCCACCAGAGTAAGGTTGATCGCATCGGCGGCTGACGGCAAAACGTTGCCGTTGATGTCTTCGACCATCACCGTAACCGCTGGGGTCATCGTTGCCCCCGCCGGGGTGTTGGTAGGCTGCTGCTGGAATACCAGCTTCTCCGCCGGATTTGCCGCAGTAATGGTCAGCGTAGAAGAAGCAACTGTGCTCTCAGAACCCTGCAGAACCGCTATTGCCTGCAGCGTAGTAGTAACCGAGACCGCGATGGGTCCGGTGTACGCATTGGAAGCCGTGGTGGGAACCGTCCCATCCGTCGTGTAGTAGAGAATGGTTCCCGCGGTCGAGTCACTCAGGGTCACTTCTTGCGTGCCGTTGTAGGTTCCGGTGGGCAAGGAAATATTCGGTGCAGCAACTGCGTACGACAAGGCGAGCGCCCAATCCGTAGGAGGGGTCGTCAACGCCGGCCCGAAGGGAGGGTTCGCCACCGCCAGGCTATAAATGTTGGAAACATGGTTCTTGGGATTCTGCGCGATGCGCAACGCAGCCGTTAATGTATCGCTCGGCGCGCTCCCACCGGCGGACGTTGCGGCCGCGAACAGCTGGCCGCAGGGGCTGCCATCGCCGGCCGAGCCCCCGGCGGAATTCACGCAACTCGCCAGCGCATCGGCAAGGCTATTGAGCTTCGCACTTTCGGCAAAGTAACTGGTCGCGGTCGGTGTGCCCGGAGTGGTTCCCTGTACAGAATTGATGAACTCCGGCACCGTGGCCACCGCCGTGAGGAAGGTCGCATCCCCAGACGCGGAACCAAGGTGCTTCGCATCGTTCATGTAGCCAGCCAAAGGAAAGACCGATCCGACCGTGGTCACCTCGTTCACAGAAACCGGCGTCGAAGCGCTTAGCTTTCCGCACGCGCCGAGCACTGCTGTGAGCGCTAGGTCGGGGTTGTTATTGGCCTCGGTCCCCGGGCTCCCGCCGCTGGCCACAACGTAGACCGGCGAACTCGCGGAAGGGCATCCGTAAGCGGCAGGTATTGTAAAGTTGCCATTGCTGTCGGTCTTTACCGTACTGCTCAACAGAGGCAGGGCGACCGAACCGTCGCCATCTGTCCCGGCGGCATACAACTGGATGGTCGAGCCGCTTACGGGTTGCATCCCGCCATATACGTTGCCACTGAGGGCAACAGGCGTGCTTGCGTTCGTCGGGCCGGAGTAACCGCAGCCCGCTAACAATGCGCATATTATTGCCGCAATCACACAAAAGGATAACGCTGATCCGTTTTGAGCGGGCCGCTGTTGCTTGTGCTTGTGCAAAGCATCCCCCATCGAATGGTGTCCAGAATGTTGAAATCTGGTTACGATTCTGGAGAGTCATGCGCAGAAGTAACAGCAAAAAGTTACTTGCATGGGTAACCGAAGTTACAGAATATAACTTATCAACAGCAAACCAATTTGCAGCCACGGGAAGATAGGTAATCCTTACGTAGAGCGGGGTTTCGGCCACTTACGCGCACAGTCAAGTATGTTGTGCGTTAAGTTACTTGCTGGCCTGCGCTCGCGCGTTTTGGTAACGAATTTCTTGTGGGCAGGTGTGGAACAAAGCTGTGGAAATATGGGCTGTTTTTCGGTAATTTTTTCCCAGCGGATGGCTTTTCCGTTTTACAATTTGGCCTACACTATGAGCTTTCGATGTGATGCTCTGATTTCCCCCGACCTAACAAGTTGTTTGAGAAATGGGTTGTAGAAGTCGATTTATCTGGAACATTGCGGGGAAGCTGTGTCTCATTTCATGGCATGCTACTTCCTCACTGATTATTCTGGCTTGGCGTCTGGCAGCTTTTAATTCACAGTCTCTGCAAGTTTGGACTGGCAGCGCCTACGAAACCACACAGGGCAGAACTAATTGTTATTGGTTCCGGCGCTGAAGAAAGCTTGCATGACTCAATCGTTCTCCCTTGGCATATCTGACATCCTGGCAACCGATGACGTGGTGCAGCAATCCTCGATAATCGCTTTGTTCCAGCGCCGGGCCGCGCTTCGCCCTTTCGCGCCGGCGTTGGAATTGAATGACAGAACTCTGACCTACAAAGCTTTGGACGCCCGCTCTGGCTGTGTAGCGCGAAAGCTTGCCGAGCTCGGCGTCCGATGCAATGAGGTTGTGGGAATTTGTCTCAAAAGAACCGAAAACCTCATCATTGGAATACTGGGCGTGCTGAAGGCAGGAGCCGCATACCTGCCCCTCAATCCTGAAGATCCGCCCTTGCGTCTCGGCTGGATCTTGGCTCGGGCCGAAGCACGGTTCACCTTGACCGACAGCGATAGTAAATCGCACCTGCCGGAAGGCTCTTCACAGCTCTTGTTGCTGGACCGCCAGCCCGCGGTGAGCGAAGAGCCGGAGTGTAACGACGCGGCCGAGCTCCCGAAACCAGCAGATTTGGCTTACGTCATCTTCACATCTGGCACCACCGGAACCCCGAAGGGCGTAGCGATCACCCACGGCGCACTGTTGAATGTTGTGACCGACGTTGCCCAGCGGGTCTCATTTCATGAGGATGACAGTTGGTTGGCAATCACGACTGTGTCGTTTGATATCGCCGCTCTCGAGCTACTGCTGCCCTTGACATGCGGCGGCAAGGTAATTCTCGCCACGGAAGAGCAAGCCAGAGTTGGCCGTATTCTTGCCGGTATCATTCACCGCAAAAGGCCCACCGTCGTGCAGGCGACTCCAATTACGTGGAGAATTCTTTTGGAGTCTGGTTGGCCTGGTTCCCCGGGTCTTACCGTTCTTTGTGGAGGCGACCGGCTGGACCGCGACCTCGCCAACAAGTTGATTGCGCGCGCCTCTGCGGTGTGGAACATGTATGGGCCAACGGAAACAACCATCTGGTCAACATCGGAGAGGGTGGTTTCGGATGAAGATGCGGTGACTCTGGGCAGACCGATAGCCAACACTGAGGTTTACATTCTTGACCAGGACGGAAGACTTCAGGAAAGCGGCGAAATTGGCGAAATTTGCATAGGCGGCGCCGGCGTGGCTCGCGGGTATATCAACGATCCAGAACTGACATCGCGTTATTTCTTTGATGCCCATCTGCGCGGGCGGGGAGCTGTCCGTTTGTACCGTACAGGAGACTTGGGACGCTGGAATGAGCGTGGCAAGTTGGAGTTTTACGGTCGCCTGGATCATCAGGTCAAGATCAATGGCTTTCGCGTAGAGCTGGCTGAAATTGAGAAAGTGCTGCAGCGATGTCCGGGTGTGAAAGACGCCGCAGTGTTGGGCGTGGGAGGGGCCAACCACCAGAAGCGTCTTTACGCCTTTGTGGTAGGCAGTAATGGCATGGAGATAACGGCGCCGCACATGGTCATGCACTTGGCGCAATATCTACCTAAATACATGATTCCCGAAAAATTCTGGTTGCTTGATCGCCTGCCGAGCACTCCCCACGGCAAAAGAGATGTAGTGGGTTTGGAGGCGCTTACCGCAGTGCAAGCAGACTTGGCATCGATGGTGTAGCTCCGGACTTCAGTCCGGGGAGAGCGGGTTGTGGAAAAGCTCTGATGCGCCGGCGAGAACAGTGGCTTTAGTCCCGGGAGAGTGGTGGAACCCGGACTCGGATTTCAAACCCGCGGGAACGGGCGGCACATAAACTGCGGGCTTTAGCCCTGGTGGCTATCTACCACACCCCTAGGCCAGCGCAAGATTCAAATTGTCTATGGCTTCGTCGATCTCCGCGGTGTTCTTGTAACCTACGGTGACCGTATCCACACCCGCATTTCTGAAGGCAAACTTCATCGCCGCCTGGCGATCTTCACGCTTCGTGAACTGACCTTCGCCCACCAGCTTCATGGAAATTACGCCCATGCCCTCTCTGCGGACTTGCTTCACATGCGTAACAACCTCACTTACATTTCCGACATCCGATGTGTTGTAATCTTCTGCGTCCATCCTGACGCCTTTATGATTCACGCGAATCATGGCAACCTCAAGCCACTTATTCCCCGGGAATTGGCGCAGAGCCGGTAATCCGTGCACCGATGCGCCATGCGACAACACAGCCTGCTTCGACTGTGCCTCAGAAATTCCATCCTGCCACCTGAGGCTGTCGGTTGGCCATGTTGGCTGTGCTGCCAGTGCAGCAGCACGATGTCGAAGTAGTCGGTCTTCGCCATTCTGCGCAGCTGGTCGATCTTCTCCTGCGGATTCACTCCGTCATGAGTCGTCACCTTAGTCATAAGCCGATAACTATCCCGCGGCACGCCCTCGAGCGCAATGCCCAGCATCTCGTGCATACCGCTGTAAGACTCGGCCGTCTCGAAGAAGCGCACACCACGCTCATGGGCATGCCGTACCAGCCGGGTAAATTGTTCCTGTCCCAGGTCACGCTGTACTTGTCCGGAAAAACTCCCGGTGCCGAATGCCAGCCGCGTCACCTTAACGTTCGACTTTCCCAGCGTTACCCAATCGGTTGCAGTCTGTCGCTCCGCTTTCAGCGATAGGCTCCCCGCACCAACCAGGGCGCCTGCCGCCAGCGAAGTTTTAAGGAATTCACGTCTGGAGTAGTGAGCCATCATTCTCCTCCGATGCGCCCCAGCTTACCACAGGGAGCAGGCCGCCGCCCCGCTCAACGAGGTACATTGGCTGCATCATGAAAAAGTTTATCAACCGCCCACAAGACGTGGTGGAAGAAATGCTCCAGGGCCTGGTAGTCCTGTACCCGGGTTGCGTTCGCTTGCCGGGCCACAATGTGCTCATCCGTGCAGATGCAAACCCCGCCAGTGGATCGCAGGTGGCCATCGTCTCCGGCGGAGGCAGCGGGCACGAGCCCGCCCATGCAGGCTACATTGGCGACAGGCATGCTGAGCGCAGCCGTTGCCGGAGAAGTGTTTACCTCGCCCAGTAGCGACTCTGTGTTCGCCGCCATCCAGGCCGTTGCCGGCAAGCCAGGATCACTTGCTGGTGGTCAAAAACTACACTGGCGACCGGCTGAACTTCGGCTTGGCAGCCGAGATGGCGCGCGCCGAAGGCATCCCGGTCGAAATGCTCATCGTCGACGATGACGTCGCCCTGAGTGGAACCGGGCAAGCGACCGGCGCCCGCGGACTCGCAGGCACGGTGTTCGTGCACAAGTTGTTAGGAGCTGCTGCAGCCGAGGGCAAGAATCTGGGTGAGCTGGCGGCCATAGGCAAAGCCGCTCGTGGAGTCCCTGGGCACGATGGGTGTTTCGTTCTCCGCCGGAACCTCGCCTGCAGTGGGAAAGCCCAGCTTCGAGCTCAGCGAGCATGAGATGGAGCTTGGTTTAGGAATTCATGGAGAGCCCGGCGTGGCGCGCATGCCGTTGCAGCCTGCCGACGCATTAACTGAGACCTTGTTGACATCCATTCTGCAGCACAAAAAATTCCCCACACCCGTCGCGATGATGATCAACAACCTCGGCGCCACCACCGCGATGGAGCTCGCGATCGTCGCTCGGCACGCTGTGAGCTTTCTTGTATCCAAGGGATTGACGGTCGAGCGGATCTACGCTGGAACCTTCCTTTCCTCGCTCGACATGGCAGGAATTTCCATCTCCGTTCTCGGCCTGAACGAAGATCGTTTGCGTTGGATCGACGCGGCCACCACTGCTCCCGCATGGCCCAATTTGCTCAAACAGCCTCCGGGCAAGCCCTCGTTTGAAATCGCAACCAGCGCAACAGTAGTCGGCAGCATCGCGCAAACCGAGTTTGGCGGAAAACCAAAACGCGCCATTGAGGCCGCTTGCGAAGCCTTGATACTTGCCGAAGCCGAGCTCACTGAGTTGGATCGTATAACCGGAGACGGTGATCTGGGCGTCAGCCTGGCTCGCGCCGCTAAGGCAGTGCAACAGGCGGTTAACTCCTACCCACTAGATGATATTTCCCGCACCCTCAAAGCGCTCGCTCACACCCTCGGCAGGGAACTGGGTGGATCATCGGGGCCGTTCTATGGAGTACTTTTTCTGCGCTGCGGCAACGTTCTCGGGCGCTCTCGCACAATTGAGAGGGCGCAATGGGTGCAGGCGTTTGAAGAGGGTTGCCGGGCCATTAGCGAATTGGGTGGCGCAAAGCCCGGCGATCGCACCATGCTCGACGCGCTCTATCCCTTCGTAAACACATGAAGCAGGAAAACGAGCCGACTCCGCAAGCAGTATGGGCCGCCGTAGAAGCAGCAGAACAGGGCGCTGAAGCCACTGCGCAAATGAAGCCCAGATTGGGGCGATCCAGCTATCTCGGTGATCGAGTGCTTGGCCATCCTGATCCAGGCGCACGGGCAGTTTCCATCTGGCTGCGGGCCGTCTGCGAATCGCTCTTCCCGAAAAGGATTGACGTAAGACCTTAGACACTTATGTCCCTGGAGGGAATCAAGAATGGAACCTCTATAATGGAGCGATGGGCTCATCCACATTCTCCAGGCGGCATCCCATCCTGCAAAGGATTTTGGATTGGCTACCGGCGGCGTTGAGCGTACTAATGATTGCGCTGGAGTCGACCAGCACCATGTCGGCGGCAAATACCAGCGAATGGCTTTATCCTTTGTGGGTCAAGCTGTTTGGCCCCATCAGCTCTCAGCACTGGAACGAAGTGCATCATCTCATCCGCAAGACCGGTCACTTCGTCGGTTACGGAATTGTCAGTTTGGCCTTCTTCTACAGTTGGCGGCAGACGTTGCACCGCATGGCCGTCAAACATTGGACTCTTTGGCGGCGGGCTTCGGTCCTGGCTGTGCTCTGTACCCTGTTGATCGCCAGCCTCGATGAATACCATCAGAGTTTCTTGCCTAGCCGCACCGCCTCGCCGGTTGACGTTGGCATTGATCTCTGCGGAGCCATTGCTGCCCAGTTGATTTTGCTTCTGGTCATTTCGTGGTTCTCGCGCCGCTCGGATTTCCGCGTCGGTTTTTAACAAACTCGGGCGAACCATTCGCTCTTCCCCTGCGTCCAGTCAATGTGTGTGCGGGGGACCGCGGAGGGTCGCGAAGAAATTTGGGATCTTTAGCGAAGGAATCATGATGTCGGGAAACACCAGGCAGATATTTCACGGAATCACGCGGGCCATTTTTGCCCGCCTGAGAAAGAAAGCTTCGAAGATCGGCATCCGCGTTGCAACTCCGAACGGAGAAGCCGAAAAGGATGGAATCATCATCCAGTGGAACTACGATGCCAAGGCGGAACTGCTCGAGGTGGAATGCAGAGCGCCGTTTTGGATCAACTCCACCCGCATCAGCCGGGATCTCCGTCAAGAAATCGAGGCCACTCGGCGATCCAGCCGAGCTGCTTGAATCTAGCCTCCTGACCAACGCGGCGTGCATACAAGGGTGTCGGTCGGAGGTCTCTCATGCAGACAACTTTCCATGAGCTACGCTATGCGCTCAGGCAATTAGGCAAGAACCCAGGCTATTCCGTGGTCGTGGTTCTCACCCTGGCACTGAGTATCGGTGCCAACACCGCCATCTTCAGCGTGCTTGATGCCATCCTCCTGCGGCCTTTGCCTTATCCAGAACCGCAGCGCCTGGGGTCTTTGTCGCAAGGAAACTCAGGCCCTTCCGGTCCCACCTATCCTGTCAGGATTGATCGTGATACTTGGGCGTATCTGCGCGACAATGTTCCCGCCGTTACGGCGGCCGTCGTCAGTAAACCCGGCGGTGTCAATCTGCAGGCTGCCGGACGGGTTCACTATGTTCAGGGTCAGCGCGTGTCCGCGAGCTTTTTTGACGTTCTTGGCCTGCGACCCATGCTGGGGCGCAGCTTCACCGCGGAAGAAGATTCGTCTGGCGGTCCCAGCGCGGTAGTTCTGAGTTACAGCTTATGGAAGAACACGTTCGACGGCGACCGCAACATCATCGGTCAGGCCATTCGGCTCAAAAGTGTTCCCTATACTGTCATCGGCGTCCTGTCGCCCAGGGCTCAGACTCCTGAGAGGGCGGACCTGTGGACCTCGCTTCGCCCTGACACGTCGGAAGAGGGCGGAGGGGACAACTTCCGGCCGATCCTCCGGCTGAGGCCTGGTGCTAGCTGGCAGCAGGCCAATGTGCAGTTGAACCAACTGCAATCCGTGACCTCTCGCATCCTGCAGAAGAAATATCCTGGCGCTCGAATCACCTACTACGCGGTTTCCCTCCAGCAAAGTCTAGCCGTAGCCTCGCGCACACCGGCGATGATCCTGATGTCCGCAGTGGGATTTGTCCTGTTGGTCGCCTGCGGCAATCTGGCTGGCCTTGCGCTGGTGCGTGTCGGTCGCAGAGAATCCGAGATTGCCACCCGTTTGGCGCTCGGGGCCACAAAATGGGCCATTCTCCGTCAATTTTGGATGGAGAGTCTGTTGCTCTCGATAGCCGGCGTTCTCTCAGCCCTGTTGGTTGGCAGCTTAACCCTCCAGCTCATGAACAGACGTCTTCCAGAAGAGTTCTTGCCACTGGGCGGCGTCTCGATGGATGTGCGTGTTTTGTTATTTACTGCGGCCGCCGGTATCGCTGCCAGTTTATTCTTCGGCCTCTTGCCGGCACTGAATACGCGCCGCATTGATGTCCGTGCTGCGTTGGCCATGGGCAGCACCCGTTCCATTGCTCATTCAGGCAGCACCCGCACACGATCTGCGCTGATTTTCGGCGAGGTGGCATTGACGGTTGTTCTCCTCACGGTCGCGGGTTTGCTCATAAGAACGCTCGTCTATCTCAGTACGCTGCCTCCGGGGTTCAACCCGGAAAACGTCGTGATTGCCAAAGCGTCGCTCGATGATGCCCGTTACAATGACCGCGCTTCGTTCTTGAAGCTGCTGAATGAAAGCACCGCAGCCATGCAGAGCACTCCGGGCGTTAGCTCTGCTGCTGTAGGGTTGACTGTCCCTTATGAGCAGGCACTGAACTACGCGGTAAAGATTGCAGATGGTCCGCAGGCGGGTATTCAGGACATGACCAATCTGGTCTATGTAACGCCAACCTACTTCGAGACATTGCAAATACCTCTCACTGCCGGACGCCTGCTTGCGGACACCGACGCATCGAGCAGCCACTATGTTGCCGTCGTCAACGCCGCTTTTGCCAGGAGATACCTTGGCCGGGAGAATAGCATCGGTCGTCACTTGTTTAGCGATGGAAATACGATCGAGATTGTTGGCATTACTGCCGGCGTCATCACTCCCCGTGGTTTTACTCCTGGAGGACCAATCGGTGCAGAGCCGACTGTGTATGTGCCTGCGGCACAGATGCCCGAGCAGCTTGTCAACCTTGCGCATGTTTGGATTCAGCCCAGCTGGGTTGTTCGCACGAACGGAAAATTTGTTGGGGTTACCCAACAGATGCAGCAGGCACTAGCGCGAGTCGACCCCAACCTTCCAATCTCCGGCTTTTACGCCATGAGCGATGTACTTTCAGATGCCTTGCTATTGCAGCACATGGAAGTGAGTTTGTTGACGACGCTTGCTGCGTTGGCGCTCATGCTTTCGTCCGTTGGAATTTACGGGCTTGTCTCCAATCTGGTGACTCAACGGAGGCGGGAGCTTGGCATTCGCATGGCTCTTGGCTGCACCATGCGCGGCGCGATGTTGCAAGTTGCCCGCACCGGCATTACGTCGACGGTAGCGGGCTTGGCTGGTGGATTGCTGTTGTCTTCCGTCGCTGTCAAGCTACTTCGAAGCCAGCTTTTCGGTGTCGCTGTGTACGATCCGCTCACTCTTTGCGTCGTTTCTGTATTGCTCCTTCTGGTCGCCCTCATTGCGGCCTTTCTACCAACCTTCAGAATCGCAAGGATCGATCCGGTCGAAACCCTTCGAGCACAATGACCCGCACGTTTGTGTTTTCCCTCTATCATCCCGACCGGAGCGAAACCGGATTTCCTGCTTCGCTGCTAGCGACGACCACGTGCGCGGCTCTCCGTAAAGAGAGCCGCATTCAGACTATCAAAGCCACGGGTCTCCACCAGCCTCTGATGTTGCCCGAAGCTCTCCTCTCCCCTTTGTCATCTCGACCGGAGCGAAGCGAAGTGGAAAGATCTCTGTGTGGATGCTCTTTCTTGGAAGTGTAGTTCTAGCAGAAGGTCGACGGGCCGGCGGCCCACCTAAGAAGAGAAAAACGGCGCGGGCGAATATTGAGTGGGTGTCCCAGGTCTCGTTTTTGAGACCTGGGGTCACTAGTGTCCGGTTCGTTTGTGTGAGGATGGCTGTAAGTGCAGTATTGAGTATGGTTTCTGACGATTCGGGGGTGTCCACGATTTGAATCGGCTGAAACGGTTTTGCGATGCTTCCGGGTTTCAACGACCCGGAGGCTGGCATGAACGTAGGCAAGACGCTGTTCGCACAGGTGATGGAGTTTGTGCCGTGGAAGAGCTTCGGACGCATAGTTGCGAAGCATCAAGGCGATAGTGGAATACGGACGCTAAGCTGTGCTGATTTATTTCGTGTACTCGCCTTTTCCCAACTCACCTGGCGTGAGTCGCTGCGTGACATTGAGGCTTGCCTGGCGGCCAATCAGAGCAAGCTGTTTCACATGGGGTTGGCCCAACCCCCTGCTCGATCTACGTTGGCCGATGCATTGAACGCACGCGACTGGCGTATTTATCAGGCCTTGGCACTGGGACTGATCAGCCGCGCTCGCGCACTGTATGCCGATGAGTCGGTGCTGGGCATCGACGCTACTGTCTACGCTCTGGATTCAACCACCGTCGAGCTCTGTCTGAGCCTATTCGATTGGGCGCCAGTTCACGCCACGCGGGCGGCTGTCAAGCTTCACACGCTGCTGGACCTGCGCGGTGCCATTCCTGCCGTTCTTTACATCAGCGATGGCATGCTGAACGACGTCTACGTGTTGGATTTTCTGCCCATAGAGAGCGGCAGTTTCTATGTGATGGATCGGGGTTACCTGGACTTTGGGCGTTTGTTCGCGATGCATCAGGCCGGGGCCTTCTTCGTTACCCGTGCCAGGTCTGTGATGGATACACGCCGCGTATACTCCAGCGCCACAGAGCGCAACCGTGGGGTGATTTGCGATCAGCGCGTCATGCTGAACGGTCGCCGCTCGAGTAGAAAATATCCAGAGCACCAGCGCCGCATTCGCTTCAGGGATCCTGACACCGGCAAAACTCTGATCTTCTTGACCAACAATACCGCCTTGCCGGCCCATACCATCGCCGCGCTCTACAAAAGCCGTTGGCAGGTGGAGTTATTTTTCAAGTGGATCAAGCAGCACCTGCGGATCAAACGATTCCTTGCCACCACCGAGAATGCCGTCAAAACGCAGATTTGGTGTGCCATCGCCACGTATGTCCTGATCGCCATCATCAAGAAGGAACTCCAACTCGACGCCTCGCTCTACACTTGTCTACAGATTCTCTCGGTCTCCGTCTTTGAAAAAACACAGATTTCATGCGCCTTGCAACAAACCATCTCCCATTCCGACCTGCACTGCCACGCTAATCAGCTGATTTTGTTCGACATCTAACCGGACACTAGTGACCTGGGACACCTAAGCCCGTTCACTCCGTTCGCAAAGCCTCAACCGGATTGATCGAAGCAGCGCGCTGTGCAGGAATTACGCTAGCCACCAGCGCACAAAACCCCAGCGCCGCGATCGATCCAGCCAGCACCAGCGGATCCCAGCTCTTTACCTGATACAACTGCGCCGCGATCAAGTGTCCACAAGCAATAGAAATCGGAATCCCAATAGCCAGCCCAATCAGCACCTGCCGAAAAGCCCCACGCAGCACCAATCGAACCACGTTACTGCGGTTCGCCCCCAGCGCCATACGAACGCCAATCTCGCTCGTGCGCCGTTCCACGGTGTAGGCGGTTACGCCGTACAGCCCGACAGCGGCCAACACCAGCGCCAGCATCCCAAATAACCCTGTCATTTGCGCGACCGCGCGTTGTTGATCGAAATCGCTGTCGACCTGTTGCTGCATGGGTTGCACATTAATGAGCGTCAGATTGGGATCAACGTCGCTGAATGCTTTGCGGATGAGGGATTCTATCCCGAACGAGCTTCCACGCAACTGCAGCACCGCACCACTGATGTAGTGCGAGCGATGGTCGACCCCCGCGAGCACCGGTTGGTCATAGACAACGTGCTGGGCCAGGGGCGCGTACATCATCGGCCGCGGCGTCCCACCCGGATCCCTATACTTCGCGTCGCGCACCACGCCTACGATTTCAAAGGAAGTGCTGTACTCCGGCAGATCCAGGCCAAAGTGTTTGCCAATCGGATCCTGGTTGGGGAAGAACCACTTCACGAACGTCTCGCTCACCACCGCAACACTCCTCGTAGTAGCGGTGTCTTGGTTAGTGATACTCCGTCCGCGCACAATAGGTTGGCCCATGGTCTCCAGATAACCAGTGCTTACGCGGTCCCACGAAGTATCCGATTTGTCATCCAGTTGCGGCACTCCGTGGCCTTCAGGAACAACCAGTTCGCCCCAATTATCGATGTACGGGGTATAGAGGGCCAGGGCTGCGCGCTCCACTCCTGGGATGGCCGCAAGGCGATCCTGCAACGCACGGTAGAGTGGATCAAGCTGAGCCTCGGTATAGCTGGCCGGCGGCCCATTCATCACAATACTGATGCGGTGATCGGTTTCAAAGCCAAAGCTCTGATGCTCCATATTGCGCAGGCTGCGGGTGAGCAAACCTGCCCCAGCCAGCAACACGATCGACAGCGTAGCCTGCACCACGACCAAGACCTTCTGCGGCAGCGTTGCGCTGTCGCGAGTGCTGCGGTTCGCGCCCCGCAGCGCCTCGACTGGGTTGCCCTTGGAGGTGAACCAGGCCGGCGCCGTGCCAAACAACACTCCCGTAAGGAGTGATAACCCAAAGGCGAACGCCAACACCGGCAAAGACGGCGTGGCATCAATCGGTACGTAGTGTGCGCTGCGAAACGCAAGCGCAACAATGAGCTTCACCCCAAGAAAGGCGATCACCACCCCCGCCACGCCTCCAAACACAGAGAGCACGACGCTTTCCGTCAAAGACTGCCGAATGATCCGCCTGCGCGATGCGCCCAGGGCAAGCCGGACGGAGGTCTGCGAACGCCGTGCAGCGCCGCGTGCCAGCAGCAGGTTGGCGATGTTGGCGCAGGCAATGAGCAACACCAGGCAGCAGACGGCAAGCAGGATGCGCAGGCTATCTCCGTAGTCGGCTTTCATGGCGCCCACCCCAGCCCCTCCGGGAACAATGCGGATTTGCTGTTTGGGAATCGATTTGACGATCAGCGGCATAAACTCAGCCGGCCATCCGCTGTCATGGGTCATCCACTGCCGCATAAGCGCGGTCAGCCGCGGGGCGACGCCGTCTATGCTTGCTCCCGGCTTAATCCTGCCGATCACCCGCAGCCAGGCAGAAATCGACTGCTTGAGCAGGGAATTCCCCCCGTTCACCAGGGGTTCCTGCTGCAGCGGCAGCCATATCTCCGGCGGACTGCTGCGCAGCGTCTCACCAAAAAATCCAGGCGGCGCAATGCCGGCGATCGTAAACGGATGACCCTCGACGATAAACGTCGATCCTATAACCAAAGGATCGGAATCGTACTGTTGTTGCCATGCGCGATAACTCAGCATAGCCACCGGGGGCGCCGAAGCCTGATCGTCGCTGGGAGCAATGGTGCGGCCGGCGAAGGCCCGAATGCCGAAAGTAGAAAAATAATTTCCGGTCACAAATTCGCCGCGCAGCGGTTTCGCCATATTGTCACTATGCCCGCGACGCACACTGAACTGCACTCCCGCCGCCTGGAACGCAGCCATCTGATCAAACTCCGGGGCTGCGGCCTGCATCCTAAGAAACAGGGGATAGGAGTACATGCCCCAATCATCCTGCGGGCCCCCCTGAACGCAGCAATCGTTACCAGCGCCGATGCGGTAGAGAGCCGACGGATCGACAACCGGCAAAGATTTGAGCATGACGGAGTAGATCAGCGAGAAGATGGCGGTCGTGGCGCCGATGCCAAGAGCAAGCGTAAGCATCGCTGTTAAAGTAAATACAGGCGATAGCCTCATCTGTCGAAGTGCATACGAAATATCCTGCCGCAACGTTTGCATGTTAGCTAGCTACGGCGAAGGCGAAGGCCAGGTTCCCGAAAAATTAATTTCTGAAATTCAACGGTGTTCGCTTATGGACACTAGTCGTAGAGTGTTGACTATCTACACAAGCGTGGTGTAGATAGTCATAGTATGGGTAAACCAAGCGATCTGGTGCAAGGCACGCTCGACCTGCTCATCCTCAAGACGGTCTCACTCGAGCCCCAACATGGCTGGGCGATTGCAAAGCGTATTCAGCAAATCTCGAATGAGGTCTTGCAGGTGCAGCAGGGCTCTCTTTATCCCGCGCTGCATCGGTTGGAGCAGCAGGGATGGATACGCGCCAAGTGGGCCGAAGCCGATAGTGGCCGCCAGGCCAAGTTCTACTCCCTCACCGCCGCCGGCAGAACCCAGTTGGAACGGGAAAAAGAAAGCTGGAGCAGGCTATCGACTGCCATCAATCTCGTGGTCGAGGGCGCGTAGTCAAAGATAGGAGATTCCAATGCGCTGGTTGGAACGAATTCCGTATCGCCACACTGATGTTGTTCCGTCGTCAGCAGCAAACAGTGCGGCTCGACGCCGAACTGCAGTTCCATCTTGACCAGCAGGTCAAAGAAAACATAGCCCGCGGGTTATCTCCGGAAGACGCCCACTACGCTGCTCTGCGCTGCTTTGGCAATCCTGCGTTGCTGCGCGATCAGGCACGCTCCAGTTGGAGCTGGAACTGGCTGGAGAAGTTTCTGCGCGATCTACGATACGGTGTCCGTACTCTTACCCGGTCGCCTGGTTTTGCCCTCACCGCAATCCTTGTCATGGCGCTCGGCATCGGCGCCACTACGTCACTGTTTACCATCGTGCGCGCGGTGCTCCTCAAACCGCTGCCGTTCCGCGATCCCGGACAATCTGGTCATGGTCTACGAGCATTTTCGCACCGAAAGCAAAGGAGACGGATTCAATCCTGTCGCCTCCGCTGATTTCAACGATTGGCATCAGCGAACCCACGGTTTCGAAAATATGGCTGCCTGGCGAATCACCGGCTTTGATCTCACGGGCGAGCATGCCGACCTCCCCGAGGTAGTCGAGGCCGCGGGCGGCTCCTGGGACCTCTTCTCTATTCTGGGCACGCCGCTGGCCATGGGCCGCGCATTTACTCCAAAGGAGGATCAGGTTGGAGCCAATCACGTGGCGATCCTCACGTGGAGCTTTTTCCAAAGACGTTTCGCAGCCGACCCTTCCGTTCTGGGTAAGCAAGTCAGGCTCGACAGCACACCTTACCAAATTATCGGCGTCTTGCCCCGCTGGTTCACCTATCCTGACACGCGTGTGCAGCTATGGGTACCGTACGCCTCGACCTTTACCGCAAAGGAATTCGCCCAGCCCGACAATCATCAGAGCTACGTCATTGCCCGGCTCAAGCCCGGGGTAAGCAGTACCGCCGCTGTCAACGAAGTGGGCGCGCTGCAATATCAAATCCATCTTGCCCATCTTTTCCAACCGGTTGCAGAAGAGGCGCGCGTCCGACCCATGCTCGACGCTGTGGTGCACGATGTAAAGACTCCGTTAGTTGTCTTGCTGAGTGCAGTCGGATGTATGTTGTTGATCGCCTGTCTCAACGTCTCCAATCTTCTCGTAGCGCGCGGAGCAGCGCGGCGCAAAGAACTAGCGGTCCGCGGTGCATTGGGAGGCAGTAGGCTGGTCCTCATCGCAGAGCAGATGACGGAGAGTCTGTTGATCTGCATCACTGGGGGAACAGTCGGTATTCTGCTTTCCTTCGCGGCGACCCGTTGGCTTGCGAACAACTGGAGCGATCTTCCACGCGCCGAAGCAATTCACCTCGATACAACCGTGCTTTTGTTCGCGCTTGGCCTCGTCTTTTGTACGGCCTTGCTCGCCGGCTTGTTGCCCGCTATTTCCGCAACCAGCGCCAGCGTCCTTTCAGCCCTGCAGGAGTCTTCCCGTTCCATTGGAGGCAGCATTTCAGGAGCCATGCTCCGAAAAACACTACTGACTGCGGAGATCGCGCTAACGGTCATTCTCCTCGTATCCGCTGGTTTACTCTTCAAAAGTTTTCTGCGCCTGCGTACCTCTGACTTAGGCTGCGCCACCAGCCACGTACTCACCATGAGTTACGGGCTGCCAGAGAAGCAATACGACACCCGGGAAAAAGTCCTTGCTTTTCACCAGTCTCTTCTCGAGCGCGCGCGCCGTCTCCCTGGGGTCCGCGCCGCCGGCCTCGTCTCGAGAGCGCCCGGCGCGGGCTGGGGAGGGGATGATCTCTTCACCATTCCCGAGCGTCCTTCGACCAGTTTTCAACTTCAGCAAGACGCCCTCAATCGCAGGAGTGATCCCGGCTATTTCACCGCAATGCAAATACCGCTGCTTCGCGGACGGTTCTTCACCGAGGAGGAGCGTCTCACGCGCGACCGCTACACGATTATTAGCAAGCGCTTCGCGGATCAGTTCTTCCCCGGTGACAATCCAATTGGCAAGCACATCACCTTAGGAAGGTTGCAGGAGACGTACGAAATCGTCGGCGTCGTCGGTGACACTTCCTACTCGGTCACCGAGCCCGTCAAGGCCACCATGTACTTTCCCATCCTGTCCGGCATTCCCGATCGAACCAGCGAGGCGACCATCGTAGTGCGCACCGAGGGAGATCCGCTCGCGCTCTCCATTCCTGTGCAGCGGCAGGTATCGGCCCTCGATCCTGGTCTGCCCGTCTACGACATTCTTACCATGCAGCAGATCCTGGGTAAGGCCACTGCCAGTCAGAGCTTCAGCGCCAGCCTGCTATTAGCGTTCGCGATCCTGTCTTTGTTGCTCGCCGCGATCGGCCTTTATGGCGTGCTTTCTTATCTCGTCTCCCAGCGCATCACCGAAATCGGCATCCGTATTGCGCTGGGCGCGCAAAGAGCGCAAGTTTTGCGCCTGGTTCTGGTGGACGGCCTTACTCCGGTTCTGTTCGGTTTGCTCATCGGCCTGGCCGGTGGCGCGACGGCGGCCAGGTTCATCAAGACCATCCTTTACGGAACCAGCCCACTCGATCCAATCGTTTTCGCAACCATGGTAGGCAGCCTACTGCTCACAGCAATTGTGGCCTGTGCATTACCGGCTCTTCGCGCGTCAAGAATCGAACCCATGCAAGCTCTCCGCATCGACTAACGACGCGCCTTGGGCTCTATCCCCGCACGAATGCCGGGTGCCCCACACCCCCGATTTCCTGTGTAGTTTCGTGGGTTCCCTGAACTTCCTGCGCCTTTCCTTAAAGAAAGGCGCATACGCGGTCCTTTCCAGAGCTGCGTACAGGAAATTCGGGGCATCTCGCTCGTTTTTCGCGAGATGTGGGATACCGCAGCCCTACCCCTCAAACCTGTCGCCAGCCCACAGATCCAAACAATAGTGGGTGGCCCAGGTCTCGCTTTTGAGACCTGGGTTCTGCGGCACCCGCTACTGCTTCTTAGGCTGTTCTTCTATCTTCGCGCCAGGGAAAACATCTTTGAGAGGTTGCCGCTCTTTCTCAAACAACTCCGGTACCGGTAGCGGTGTACGCGGCAACATTTCTTCCCGCATCGCAGTGTTATAGACGAAGATCGCCTCCACCACCGCCGCCTGCTTCAGATCACCGGGCGAAAGCCGCTCATAAACATCCTGATTACTATGCAAACTGCGCGTCTCATAATCGCGTGGGTCCTGGATAAACTGAAACCCGGGAATCCCAACCTCGTTAAACGATTCGTGGTCAGTAGACCCCGTATTGCGCATGCTGACAGTCGTTACGCCCAGATCCTTGAGTGGCGCAATCCACTGATGGAATATAGGAACAATCGCAGCATTATTCTCCGCATAGATCCCCAGTAGCTTTCCCCCGCCATTATCCAGGTTGAAGTAACCCGAAATAAGCGCGTGCTCCGGTTTGACCGTCAACGGCCCCACCCGTTCTCGCATGTATTCAGGGATCGCCAGCTCTTCAGGCTTGGTTGACAACCCAATAGTCCCGAAATGCTGGTGCACGTACCCGGCCGAGCCAAACTCGCCTTGTTCCTCTCCACTCCACAATCCAATGCGGATAGTTCGCCGCGGCTGCACATGCAGCGCAGTGAGAATACGCATAGCTTCCATCGCGATAATCGTGCCCGCACCATCGTCAGTAGCGCCGGTGCCGGCAATCCAGCTATCCAGATGGCCGCCCACCATCACCACCTGGTTCTTGAGATTAGGATCACTGCCCGGGATCTCCGCAATGGTGTTATAACCCTGTTCGTGGTCACCGGTAAATTCAGTATGGATCGTCATGGTTACCGTGACCGGCACCTTTTTCTCCAGCAACCGGCTAACCCTGCCCCAGTTTTCGCTGGAAAGCACTGCTGAAGGAATAGGCTGCTTATGGTCAAGCCGGTAGACTTCCTCCCCCATTTGCTCGCCATTGTCGTCGCGGAACATGCCCCCGCTCCCGCCGCCCCAGCCGGTCACCAACAGCGCGACCGCTTGCTGCTCGGCAAAGAATTTCGCTACCCGTTCCTTAAACTGGACCTTCTTGAATTCGTCTTCCAAAAATTTGGGATCCTGAGATTCAACGTGCTGTTCCTCCATGTTCCCATCCAGCGGATACCGAAAGATCTGCGCCAGCTTGTTCTCGTCATAGTTCTGCAAAAGAGGCGCTGGATCAGGATGAATCTCCGGAGGCTTTCCATAGAGAATAATTTTCCCCGCGAGCTTACCCTTCCACGCCTCGAGGTCCTTCTCTTCCTTGAGTTCCGGTACAGCGATAACCTCAGCGGTTACCGATCCATTGGTTGGCGGGGACCACGGGGTAGCCTGACCGATAAACACAGCCGTATCCGGCTTGACCATGTCGATAGAAGTGCTGATCTGCCGCCAGCCCATGCCAAACTCGCCCCAACTCTCCAGGTGCGCATTGCTGCAGCCCATCGCGGTAAGTTGGTCGCGTGTCCAGGCATTCGCCTTGGCTAAGTTGGGAGACCCCGTCAGCCGGGGACCAATATCGTCAAACAGCGCACTCGCATATTCCATGATGTGCGAATGGTTCAGACCCTCTTCGCGGATCCGCGCATACATGCCAAGATCCAGTGACTCGATCGTCGGTTGCGTCTCCACGTGACCGTAGTCATAACCGTGAACATCGGTGGTTGTTTTTGTGGGGTTAACGCCTGCCCAGCAGATCTGCGGGAAAGCAACACCTAAGATAATTCCGGCCCTGACCCAGGCCCAGCGATCCGTCATTCAGTAATTCTTCTCCTTATTCGCACCGCAATGCCGTCATGGGATCGACAGAAGACGCTCTCCACGAGGGAAGCTCTCCACGAGGGAAGCAGGCACGCCAGTCCAGCGACAGCAAGCAGCACACAGGATACCCCGACAATCAGCCATGGATCATGTGCGCTATTCTCCACCCAGCGGGAGATGACCCTGTTCAAGCCAAGACTAAGCGCGCCCCCTCTCCGATTGTCCGAAATCGGACACCAAAGACCGGGATTGAACAAATCCAACGCCTCTTGCGTAGATATCCGTGATGGTAAAGCGGCACAATCCGCGGCAAATCACTGTTGTGTGGCTTTGGTCACCGGAATGCATTAGCAAATGACGATGGATATCTCACGACCAGACCTCAAAGCCAAGAAGCGGAAGCGCCAGGCATTGACGATTGCCGTCGGCGTCGTCGTCCTTGCAGTGGTAACTTTCCTCGTCATGCGTTTGAAGCCGGCCGCTCCTACCGTGGACCGCTCCGTCGTATGGACTGACACCGTGAAGCGCGGACCGATGGTTCGCCAGGTACGCGGCCTTGGCACCCTGGTCCCTCGCGAAGACGCCATCCGCCAGATCCCGGCCCAAACGGAAGCGACCGTAGTGCGCATCCTCGTCCTGCCCGGCTCGACCGTAAAACCTGACACTGTTCTTCTCGAGCTGGCCGACCCCCAGGCTACCCAACAAGCGCTCGATGCCGAGTTGGCCCTCAAGGGAGCGCGCGCCGACTTGAGCAATGTACAAGTCAAGGTACAGAGCGATCTGATGGCCCAGAAATCGGCCGCCGCTACCGTCAATGCGGATTACAACCAGGCGCAGCGTCAGGCCAAGACCGATAAATCGCTGTACGGTCTTGGAGTGATTTCGGGTCTTGCTTATAACAGCTCTCAAGGCAAAGCAGATGAGCTGACTACTCGCAACAAACTCGAGGAACAGACCATCGACATCAATACGAAAGCCGTCGAATCGCAGGTCGCCGTACAGCAGGCCAAGGTGGACCAGGCGCAAGCGATTTATAACTTAAAACGGCAACAGTTGGACGCGTTGAAGGTGCGCGCCGGCATATCCGGGGTGCTGACCAGTCTTCCTATGGCGGTAGGGCAGCACGTAACCCTGGGTACCATGCTGGCCCAGGTGGTGCAGCCGAATCAACTGAAAGCCCAGCTGAAGATCCCAGAGACCCAGGCGCGCGATATTCAACTGGGGCAGCCGGCTTCGATCGACACCCACAATGGCATCGCCGACGGCAAAGTAACCAGAATCGATCCCGCGGTGGTGAATGGAACCGTCACCGTCGATGCGGAATTAGTCGGAACTTTGCCCGATGGATTGCGTACAGACTTGAGTGTGGACGGGACCATCGATCTCGAAAGGATGAAGGATGTTCTCTACGTGGGTCGTCCAGCTTTTGGCAACGAGAACAGCACCATTACCCTCTTTCGTCTGGATCCCCAGGGCAAAGGGGCGGTGCGCGTTCCTGTCAAGGTCGGCCGCGCTTCGGTCAACGCAATTCAGGTGATCGAAGGGCTTCATGAAGGGGATACAGTCATTTTGAGCGACATGTCACGCTACGACACAGCAGACCGGATTCGGCTGGACTAACTAAAACTTCCACCACGATCAATACAGGAGCGAATGCATGCAGCCACTGATACAGATTGAAGGAATGACCAAAATCTTCTACACCGAGGAGATTGAGACCCACGCGCTCGCCGGCGTTCACCTCTCCATAGACCGCGGCGAGTATGTAGCGATGTCCGGTCCCTCGGGATGCGGAAAGTCGACGCTGCTCTCCATCATCGGCTTATTGGATACGCCCACTGCGGGCAAGTACGAACTCAACGGACGCCCGGTAGAGAACCTTAAATTTGCCGAGCGCTCGCGGATCCGCAACCAGGAGATCGGCTTCATCTTTCAGAGCTTCAATCTGATCGGCGATCTGACCGTGGCCGAGAATGTGGAACTGCCACTGACCTATCGGTCGGGAATGGCCTCGAGCGACCGCAAAGCGCGGGTGCAGGAGTCGTTGGAGCGCGTAGGCATGGCCCACAGAATGCGCCACTATCCCTCCCAGCTCTCTGGCGGTCAACAGCAAAGGGTCGCGGTAGCCCGCGCCCTGGCGGGTTCACCCTCCATCCTGCTGGCTGACGAACCCACCGGCAACCTGGACTCAAAGAATGGCGAAGCCGTCATGGAGTTGCTCAAGAACCTGCATCGTGAAGGCGCAACCATCTGCATGGTGACGCACGACCCGCGCTTCGCCCGTCACGCCGACCGAAACATCCATCTCTTCGATGGAAAGATCGTCGCCGAAGGCGAATTTGCGGATCACGCTCTCGAAATGCAGTAAACGAAGATAAACGGGGAATAACTGCAGGCCGCTTCTGTCCAGCAACTGGTCTTTCTGGAAGCGCCTACTCTTTCCCTCGTCATCTCGACCGGGGGGCCCTGTTCAGCAGCGACTCTCCCTCGAAGCGCTACCCTCCCCTTTGTCATCTCGACCGGAGCGCAGCGCAGTGGAGAGATCTCTGTGTGGATGCTGGTTCTTGGAAATGTTTTTCTTTGAGAGCGAAGTTACTTAATACCGACGGGACCGGGGGACCGTAGACTTTCACTCACCGGCAATCCCATCCCAAACGAGGGCAGCAATGATCACGCTTGAAAACATCGAAAGAAGTTACAAAACCGGCGCCGGCCAAACCTGGGTTCTCAGGCGCATCAACCTGAAAGTCGACGCGGGCGAATTCATCACCATCATGGGACCTTCTGGGGCAGGGAAGTCATCACTGCTAAACGTACTGGCGCTGCTCGACGACCAATGGGCCGGAGCCTATTGGTTCCACGGCGAGGCGGTGCACACCATGAACCGCAAGCAAAGATCAGACCTGGCAAGGCGCAACATCGGGATGGTTTTCCAAAGCTACCATCTGCTCGATGACCTCAACGTCGCAGAAAACATCGACCTGCCGCTCTCCTACAAAAATATCTCTCGTTCGGAACGTCAGTCGTTAGTCGCAGACACTCTCGACCGTTTCAGCATCGTTGGCAAAAAAGACCTCTTCCCGAACCAGCTTTCAGGCGGTCAGCAGCAACTGGTAGGCATTGCCCGTGCGGTGATTCACCGCCCTTCCCTGTTGCTCGCCGATGAGCCCACCGGAAACCTCCATTCCTCCCAGGCCAAAGAAATCATGGAATTGTTCCAGCAACTCAACCGTGAGGGCACAACCATCGTCCAGGTGACTCACTCCGAGGTAAACGCCTCCTATGGCAGTCGCATACTGGAAGTTCGGGATGGCTGGCTGGTACGCGATACAGCCAACCCCGGGCTCGGCTACGCTGCTGAGGTGAAAGCATGAAGCGTGTCTCCCAGGCGGGGTTTGGAATACAGAAAGCAATCGCGGTACTTTGCACGACGGGTCTACTCGCTTCGACTACTTTGGCGCAAGCGAACCCCACCTTGCCTTCCGCGCCTGCTGCTCCGCAGCAATCTCCGCCCCAGACCATCGCACAGCAGGCGCAAGCGGCGACCGAGCCGCGGCCGATTGCCTCCCAGGGACCGTTCCACATTGAGCTGCCGCATTCACACAACCCCTTGGCGCCATATATGCCCAGCACTGTGCCGCCACTCAACCTGCAAAACTCACAGCGCCTCTACGACCTCATTCAAGACGGCAAGCTCCGCATCTCCCTGCGGGACGCGATCGCTTTGGCGCTCGAAAATAATCTCACGCTCGCCTCCTTCCGCTACAATTTCCCGATCGCGCAAGCCGATCTTCTGCGCACCAAGGCTGGAGGCTCAGTCAACGGCGTCAACACCAGCATCACCCAGACCACGCAGAGCGGCTTTGGCGCCTCGGGGGGCGGTGGTGGCTCCGTCGCCTCGGGTGCAACCGCAGGCTCCGGCGGCATCGTCCTCAGCACTCTCGGCGCCGGCGCGGCCGTTCCCTCGTTCGACCCCTTGCTCATTTTCTCCGGCTTTGTGCAACACACCGTCACCCCGGAGCCGAACGTTGTCAACTTCGGCGTCGAACTCTTTAAGCAAAACAATATCGAGGTCCAATCGCAGTACCAACAGTCCTTTCCGCTCGGTACCTACCTGCAGGTCAACTACACCGGCTTCCGCTCCGCCAACAACAGCCCTTTTTTCGCAGTCAATCCCGAACTGAATTCCACTTTCACGCTCTTCCTGAGCCAGCCGCTTCTGTACGGATTCGGCCTTGCCAGCAACGAGCGCTACATCCACATCGCCAAGAGAAACCTGCAGACCACCGATCTCGCCTTTCAGCAGCAGGTCATCGCCACCGTGACCGACATCGAAAACCTCTATTGGGATCTGGTCAACGCTTATCAGGACGTGCAGGTGAAGACCCGTTCATTGGAATACGCCAATCAGACCCTGACCGACGACCAGAAACAGTTGGAGCTCCAGAACATTCCTGCGATGCAGGTAACGAAGGACCAGTCTGCGGTTGCCACCAGCGAGGGTGACCTTACCATCGCCAAGGCCACGCTGAGGCACAACGAGCTGGTCATTAAGAACGATCTCACCCGAACCGACGATCCGTCCATCGACGAAATCCCCGTCATCCCGCTCGACCTCCAGGGCGGTCCCGATCCCAACGAATCGCAATCCATCACCCAGCTGATCGACGAGGCCATGAAGAACCGGCCTGAAGTCGCGATTTTTCGTAATCAAGCCGAGGTCCTGCGCCAGAGCGTCAAGGACATCAACAGCGAGCTGCTGCCTGTACTCAATTTGTACGGCTACTACGGAGGCACGGGCACCGCCGGCCCCAAAAACCCGAATTGCAGTCTCGGCACGGAGCAATGCTCCACCACCCTGCCCACCGACTTCGCCAGCATGTTCGTGAACACCTTCAACTACTCGGCGCCCCAGTACGAGGTTGGGGTCAATCTCCAGATCAACCTCCGCAACCGTGTCGTCAAAGCCGACCAGTTCCGCGCCGTGCTCGCGTACCGCCAGAGCCAGATCGCCCAGGAGCAGCAGCAGAAGAGCCTTCGCTTCGACATCCGCGACTCGCAGTTCGCTCTCGTTCAGGCGCAAGCCCGCGTGGCGGCCACGCAAAAAGCACGCGATCTCGCGCAGAACACCTTTGATATCGCCAAGAAGGAGCAAGACATAGGAGCGATGTCCAGGTATGACACCCTGATTGCAGAACAAGGCCTCGCTCTCGCGGAATCCGCGTTTTTTACCGCGCAGACTGCCTATGAAAAGGCGAAGGCGGATATTGACCGCGCTACTGGGACGACGTTGGACCGCACGGGCGTCTCGATCGACGACGCTAGAAATGGCGTCGTCGCTCAGAGCAGGCCTTAGTCACAGGGAAATCACGGGCACTATACTTATCAATGATTTGTTTTTGACCATGACAGCAACTTACCCACAAGCCGCGAAAGAACCTGCTGCCCGTCCACAAAAGGAAGCGCCCAGAATCCTCGCGGCGGATGATCAACCCCACATCCTCGACGCGATTGAGCTCTTATTCCGCCCAGAAGGCTACCGGGTCGCCCGAGCTCAATCTCCGCGCGAAGTACGCGACCGGGTGGCCAGCGAATCCTTCGATGCCTTGCTCATCGACCTTAACTACACCCGGGATACCACCTCCGGTGCGGAAGGCCTTGAGTTACTGGCCCAGCTTAGCGCTCATGACAGCCGTCTGCGCATCATCGTCATGACTGCCTGGGCCAATCTCGACCTGGCCGTCGAGTCCATGCGCCGTGGCGCCTGTGACTTCATCCAGAAGCCGTGGGAAAACGCACGCCTCATTTCCATCGTGCGCACCCAGATTCAACTGCGCCGGGCTATGCAGCAGGCGGAAATTCTGGAAGCAGAAAACCGCTTGCTCCGTGCCGAAGGCCGCCCTGAGCTCATCGCCAATGCCTCTTCCATGCAGCCCGTGCTGGAGCTATTGGCCCGCATCGGACCCTCCGACGCCAACGTGCTGATCACCGGTGAGCATGGAACAGGAAAAGAAGTCGTCGCTCAGACCCTCCATGCACTCTCGTCACGAGCGTCCCGATCGCTCGTTGCCGTAAATACCGGGGCCCTGGCCGAGGGGACCTTTGAGAGTGAGCTGTTCGGCCATGTCAAGGGAGCCTTTACCGACGCCCGTACCGACCGCATCGGCCGCTTTGAACTGGCCGATCGCGGAACCCTCTTCCTGGATGAAATCGCCAACGTCCCCATGCGCCAGCAGGCCAAGCTGCTGCGGGTGCTCGAGACCGGAGACCTCGAACGGGTCGGTTCCTCGCAAACCCGCCGCGTGAATGTGCGTCTGTTATCGGCCACCAATGCTGACCTGCAGGAGGAATGCGCGCAGGGACGCTTTCGCGAGGATCTGCTCTTCCGTCTCAACACCGTCGAAATTCATCTTCCCCCGCTGCGCGACCGCCGTGAAGATATCCCGTTGCTTGCGGGGCACTTCCTCTCCCGCTACACCGCTCGCTACCGTAAAGCGGTGACTGGCTTCGAGCCCAACGCAGTGGAGGCCATGCTGCAGCACAGCTGGCCTGGCAATGTGAGGGAACTCGATCACGCCATCGAGCGTGCCGTGCTCATGGCGCGTAGCCCGCGCATACAAAACGGCGATTTGGGCTTAAGCCAGGTTCGCTCCACAGCCCAAAGTCTCGACGACCTCAGCCTCGAGGCCGTAGAAAGCATTCTCATTCGCAAGGCTCTCACCCGCGCTGGGGGCAACGTCAGCCACGCCGCAGAAGCTTTGGGATTGAGCCGCGGCGCGCTCTATCGCCGCATGGAGAAGTATGGAATCTGATCCCACTTCGCCAAATGGAAGTGATTCAGCCTCCTACCCACGGCTACGCCCTCACAAACATGCCGGCCCCACGACCCCATTCGAACGCCGCATTCGCTTCCTCTGCCTGCTGATCGCTGCGCCTGCCTTCGTGCTTGCCGCCATCCTGTTATGGCGCGCCGATTTCTCCCAGACCATGACCATTACTATCCTTGGACTGGTCGCTCTGCTTTCTCTGATTGCCGCAAGCGTGCTCATGGAGGAAATCATCCGCCCCCTGCAGACCCTTGCCAACGTGGTCTCCTCCCTGCGCGAGTCCGATTACTCCTTCCGCGCCCGTGGCGGCCGGCAAAACGATGCGCTGGGAGAACTGGCCCTCGAGATCAACGCATTCGCCGACCTGCTGCAAAGCCATCGCCTTGAGGAGCTTGAGGCCACCGCGTTATTGCGCTGTGTCATTTCTTCTATGGACGCCCCTGTCCTCGCCTTTGATCCGGAGCATCGCCTGCGGCTCATCAACGCCGCCGCCGAGCGCATCTTCCATCTCAATGAGCAGAAGGCCCTGGGAAGCAGCGCCGATGATCTCCGGCTTGCCGCCCTGCTGAATGAGCCCGATCGCGGAATCATGGTGCTACCCAGCAAAGGCTATCCCGTGCATTGGATGGTAAGAAGATCAAGCTTCCGCCAGCGCGGCATCCCGCACACTCTGCTCGTGCTCTCCGACGTCAGCATTGCCCTGCGCGAGCAGGAGCGCGACGCGTGGCAGCGTCTCATTCGGGTCATTGGTCACGAAATCAATAATTCGCTCACCCCCATCAAGTCCATTGCCGGAAGCCTTCGTTCGTGGATCCATATCCACCCCGTCAAGGTGCAAACCATGGATGGAGAGACCGTCGATGAAGATATGTTCGGCCTGGACCGTGGTCTGAATATCATTGAGAACCGCGCTCAATCGCTCAATCGCTTCATCCAGGCCTATCGGCAGCTTGCCCAACTACCGCCCCCGGCACTTCAGCCTGTACCGCTGCCTGCCTTGATGGAACGTGCCGTCGCACTCGAGACCAGGGTATCGGTCCAGCTCAAGCCAGGCCCTGACATCGACCTTGAAGTGGATCCCGACCAGATCGAACAGCTGATCATCAACCTTCTCCGCAATGCTGCGGAAGCGGCGTTGGCACGCTTCCCCGACGCGACTTCAAAGGCGCAAGTGACCATCACCTGGCAAGCCACTGCCCAGACGGTGATCATTCTGATTGAGGATAATGGGATCGGTCTCACCAACCCGTCGAACCTGTTTGTCCCCTTCTACACCACCAAGCCTGGTGGAAGCGGTATTGGACTCGCGCTGGCGCGGCAGATATGCGAAGCCCACGGCGGAGTTCTTCAGGTTGCCAATCGTGCCGCTGGCCCCGGCTGCGGAGCAGAGATCCGCCTTCCCTTGAGTAACGAATCACGAACCTTCTTCCACCCTGCACAGGAAAGTAAAGTTGCCGAAACGAAAGTCTCGGTAAACTAGACCTGCCACACCGGGTGAATGGATTGCCTGACAAGCCGCTCAATATCCGGCACGATTTGCGCCATGCGATTCGGCAGCTTCACAAAGCTCCGGGCTTTGCTCTGACCGTGATCTGTACATTGGCCATCGCCATCGGGGCCAATCTTGCTGTGTTCCGTGTGTTACACGGCGTCCTTTTTGCCCGGTTGCCAATAAACCAGCCTTCGCAGCTGTATTCTCTGCATGCAGTAAAATCCCCTTTCGACGAACAGTGGTTTTTTTCCTACCCCGCGTATCAACGCCTTCGGCAACAGATGCCGGCATCCGTGATCGCGCGCTCCGGCATCAGTGATGCCGTTCTTCAAGTCCCCAATGGCTTTTCTCAGCAAGCCAGCTTTCAACTCGTATCCGATAACTTTTTTCCCGTTCTGGGCATTTCTCCCTCCGCCGGTAGATTTTTTCGCGAGAGTGACGACACCCCCGGGCAATCGGAGTTGCCGGTGGTCCTGGCGTATGGGTTTGCCAGGGAACACTTCGGCTCCGATCAATCGATCATCGGCATGAAAGCGGTTCTCAATCGAATACCGATCATGGTCGTCGGTGTAGCTCCCAGGAATTTCTTTGGCGTGGTGCAAGGATCCGCTTCTGATCTGTGGCTGCCCCTTGCCGCCCAATCGTCCGGCCGCTTCGGGACCTGGTTTGATTCGCTCGGTCCCGGATACCAGTTAAACCTCGACGCACCCTATAGAAATCAGGACGCCATCTTCTGGCTGTGGGTGCTCGCGCGCGTTCCCGAGAATCAAAAGGCTGGGGCGGCGAATCTCTTCACGCAAGCCCTCCAGCCTGATCTGCACCTGATCGCAGAGGCGACCCGGGATAGCCGGGAACGCGAGCAGGTGCGCGTTGCCCGCGTTCAGCTCATTTCAGCAGCGGGGGGAGAAGGATCACTCACGACCACCTACGGCCGGCCGCTTCTGCTGCTCATGGGGATGGCAGCGCTGGTCTTCCTGATCGGCTGTATCAACCTTGCCAATTTGCAGCTTGCCCGTCTGGCTGGCCGCCAGCGCGAGGTCGCTGTTCGCATGGCGTTAGGCGCCAGCCGAGGGCGCGTGTTACGGCAATTGTTGGTGGAAGATTCCATACCCTTAGCCGCCGGGGGAGCTTTATCGATAGCACTGTGCGGCCCTCTAAGTTCCATCCTCCTTCGCTGGGCTTCCGCAAGAGAACACGTAATGCCGGTAGATCTTCGTTTTGGGCCAGAAGGATTCCTGCTTGCTCTCACTCTTCTGGCGATTGCCTCGGTCGGGTTCACGCTGTTGCCGGCTTGGCAAGTCACACGCGGCGGCTTAGGGCCTGCTATGCAGACGAGCAGGGCGGTACTGGGCGACAAAGGAAGGCGAGGGTCGAGTTTGCTGCTTGCCGGGCAAGTCAGCCTGTCTCTTCTGTTATTGAGCATGGCCACCTTGTTTGCTCGGACCCTGCTCAATCTCACTCAACTCGATGCCGGCCTTGATCGCGAGCACGTCCTCTCGGTCCATCTTGACCTTCAAAGCAGTGGCCTCGACGACCAGGACCTGACTGGCTTGAACACACGAGTTCTTGCTGCGTTGAAGGCACTTCCCTTTGTCCGCGACGCTTCCCTGCAGATGTGCCGTATTCCTGGCTGTGTTTGGAACTCCGCTATCCACGTCTCGGGTCATCCCGAACTGTCCGAAGCGCAAATGCACGGAGAAGAGAACCATGTCGGCGTTGGATTCTTCCACACGCTCGGCATTCCGCTCTTGCAAGGAAGAACTTTCCTCGAGAGCGATCAAAAGCAATCGCAGCCGGTGGCCATCCTCAATCGCGCGTTTTCGAGGCAGCTCTTCGGCGATGAAAGCCCATTGGGTCATTACATCGGGTACAAGCCGGCGCCGGGCGACCACGGTTACTTAGTCGTTGGCGAAGTGGACGATGCTCGTGTAGACGGTCTGCGTCTGCCCGCTCCTCCGGTAGCTTATTTCTCTATCGAGCAAGCTGGAAATCCTGCGGGAACAATTGAGGTACGCGCGGCCGGATCTCCGGCCAACATCGCGGCGGACATACGTCGCACCCTGGATTCCGTCGATCCTGCTCTTCCTGTTACAGAAATTGTCCCGCTCAACACCGAGTTTGAGGATGGGCTCTCTGCTGAGAAGCTGATGGCCCGGCTAACCGCGATCTTTGCCGCGCTTACTCTTACCATTGCCGCCATAGGTTTCTATGGATTGCTTTCTTTCCACGTGACCCGCCGCACCGGCGAAATCGGGGTTCGTATGGCCTTGGGTGCAACCCGTGGACAAGTGCATCGCCTATTCCTTCGTCAGACCGTGATCATTCTGATCGCCGGCATCATTCCGGGCATCGTGATGACCGAGATAGTAGGACGCACCGCAAGAACCCTCCTTTACGGTGTGAGAGAGACTGATCCCTGGGCGTTGCTATTGGCCATCTGCGTCCTTCTTCTGAGCGGTCTGCTAGCCACTCTAGTCCCAGCCGCACGAGCGGCCTCGCTGGACCCAGTCAAGGCCCTCCGGTCAGAGTGATGCGCATTTCGCTCTATCCCCGCCATCAATCGAAGGAGGTAGTGAATGCGTGTGTGGGCTCTATCCCCGTTACAAAAGCCGGGTGCCCCATATCTCGCTCGTTTTTCGCGCAGATGTGCGCCCCTTAAAGATACGCGCACGCGGTCCTGTCCAGGGCGCGTACCTCAAGCCTTTGCGTGCCCCTCAGCTCCACGGGGTGCCCCACGTTCGCACAAGCGTACGTGGGCCGAAAACGATGGGCGAAGCCCACCACAGCTTTTTGTCCAGGACCATACCCGTTGTCATCTCAAGGAGCAAACGACGTGCCGGAAGTGCTTTTGGGCTCTATCCCCGCCACCAACCCCGATTTCCTGTGGAGCTTCGTGGGTTCCCTGCACTTCATGCGCCTTTCCTTAAAAGAAAGGCGCACACGTGGTCCTGTCCAGAGCCGCGTACAGGAAATCGGGGCAATCGACGGGTGCCCCATCCTTCGCGTTCTTTGCGAAGGGTGGGATACGCAAATCTCCCCCTTCTGCCTTCCGCAACAGCCGGACATAACGGAAAGCGGGTTTGTTCATTAGGGACGAAGTGGAGCAATCTGCCGTCCGTTTTCTCCTGAATTCCCAAACACTCCATAGAAATAACTGGGTTATTCGCGTAACAAGACCCCGGACACATCCGTCTGAATATCCAAAGAAGGTCAGCGACGATGGAAACCTTTCTACTAGACATTCGATACGGAGCAAGATCCCTTCTAAAATCCAGTCGCTTTACGCTGGCTGCGGTGCTCACCCTGGGGTTGGGAATCGGCGCCAACACCGCGATGTACAGCGTGATTCATTCTGTGCTGCTAAACCCCTGGCCGTTGAAGGATCCCGCACGCGTCCTCGTGGTCTCTCAGCGCCAGGCGAATGGAAACCTGAATCTCTTCTCTACCCAGGACTTTCTAGCCTGGAGGCAACAGGGACGCCTATTGGCGAACATAGCCGCACACGTCAACTGGGAGTACAACCTCAGTAGCACCGAAGACCAGCCTGAACGCATTGCTGGCGGGCGCATGTCATACGAAATGCTGCCAATGCTAGGCGTGCCCCCAATACTGGGCCGGTTCTTTTCCGCGCAGGAAGACGTGCCAGGATCGGGTAACTTCGTTGTGCTGAGCTACGTTCTATGGAAGAACCGCTATAAAGGAAATCCGCGCATCACCGGCACCGCGATACAACTGGATGGAGAGCCTTATACCGTCGTAGGCGTGATGCCGGCTGGCTTCGATGTCTTCGGCGGCAAAGAGTTGCTGTGGACGCCCTTGCAATTGACCGGGAACAACGGAATTGGCTCATCGCCGACTGTGCACTGGTTGGGAGCCTTTATTCGCCTGCCAGATGGAGTGAGCGTGCCACAGGCACGGGCGGAACTTGATGCCATTGCGGCTCGCCTGCACCGCGCAGACCCAACCAGCGACGTGGGCTTTGGCGTTTATCTGAGGACGTTGAACGACGCCTTCACCAGCGATGTGCGGCCCGCGCTGCTGATGCTTATGGGTTGCGTCGCCTTTGTGCTGCTGATTGCCTGCTCCAATGTGGCGAACCTCTTGCTGGCCCGAGGGTCGGCGCGGCGGCGTGAGATGGCACTCCGTACTGCCCTGGGGGCTTCGCCGCTACGAGTTGCCCGGCAAGTGCTGACTGAGAGCTTGCTGCTTGCCTCCATCGGAGGTGCCCTTGGAGTGGCCATTGCATTCCTTGTTTTGCGCGGGATGCTGGCCATGCATCCTCCCAGCGTTCCTCGCATCGAGGAAGTCAGCGTCGATGGCGGCGTCTTGGCATATTCGCTTCTGATCTCGGTGGCTGTCGGCATCCTATTTGGGATGGCTCCAGCCATTGAGGCCGCGCGTGTCGATGTGAACGATGCCCTGAATGAGAGGGGAGGTGCCGGCGGCGGCGGATTTGGACCGCATCGCTCGGTACTGGTGATTACGGAAACTGCGCTCGCGTCCATTCTGCTGATTGGTGCAGGGCTTGCCATAAAGGGACTCTGGTCGCTGCAGAGCGTCGAACTGGGATTTGTTCCGAAGAACGTGCTGACCTTCCGCATCGCTGCCCCCGCGCAGTTGACCGGGCAGCGAATTGCCGACTTTTATCGCCAGGTTGCAGAACGCATTCAATCTATCCCTGGAGTGCAGGCAACAGCGGTAGCTCGCGACTTGCCCATGAGTGGTACGGATCCTTCGATGCCTATTGCTGTCGAGGGCAAGAATCCGGCGGCCGTGCAGGATGAAGTGGTTACCCGCTATAGGGCGGTAGGCGGAAGACTATTTTCGTACTTTAGAGATTCCGTTGGTGCGAGGCCGAGCCTTCAACGAAGCTGACACAGCGAGTGCCCCGGCGGTCGCCATTGTGAGCGAGAGCCTCGCTCGCAAGTATTGGTCTGGAGACAACCCGATTGGCAAACGGGTGAAGCCGGATTTCAAGGGCAGCCCATGGTGCACGGTCGTGGGAGTTGTCGGGGATGTCCGGCACTGGGGCGCTGATGTAGACATTGAACCCACTGCATACTATCCCTACACCCAGATTCCCGACACAATTCGCCAACTGCTGGAAGCGAACATGGGCATCGCCATCCGGAGCACCCTGGCCCAGAGCGATCTTCTAAATTCGATCCGCGCCGCCGTAGCGGATGTCAACAAGAATGTGGCCGTCTACGACGTGAAGACCATGGATTCGATGGTCATGGATTCTGGTTCTTTGCGCCGCTTCGACTTGTCGTTGCTAGGCATGTTTTCCGCGCTCGCTCTTGTACTGGCGGCAATCGGAGTTTACGCCGTCATGGCCTATTCCGTTTCCCAGCGCACGAAAGAGATTGGCATCCGCATCGCGCTGGGCGCGCATTCGCGGGATGTGTTCCGTCTGATCCTGAAGCAGGGCGCAAGGCTTGCGATTGCTGGAGTTGTGATTGGAGTGGTGGCGGCGCTCTTTTTGCGGAATCTCATGGCCAGTTTCGTATACGGATTGAGCCCCAATGATCCGGTCATCACATCGATCGTGACATCAGTAGTTCTCCTCGTGATCCTCCTGGCCTGTTATCTCCCTGCCCGTCGAGCTACCAAAGTAGATCCGATGGTTGCCTTGCGCAATGAGTAACATCGGAAGCCTCCCGATCTAGTCAAGCTACTTTCCAAAACCTTCCCTCATGACGGATTATACTCCTCACCCTTGGCCTTTAGTAGGTTACCTTTTCGTTGCTGTGGATTTACCTGGTTTGAGTTAGATTGAACCTGCCAAACTTTTGTAATGTGAATTGCAATGAAGTTCCTGCCTTCCTCCTGCTTAGGTTCACAAACTCTCATCGCTCGGGTGAGGGCATTAGGAAGCTTGGTCATTCGATACGTAGCAACTTCTTTAGATTCCTCCAGATGGATTTCTCTGCCCCGCCCCGTTGGCGATGACCATTCGCGTTCGCCGGCGTCTCTGAAGAATCCTCCTGTTACGATCCGCCAACTGTCACGCCTCTCATATTGCCTGGTAACGCTTGGGGTGACGGTAATCGCGATGACCGTTACCGCGATGACCGGGTGTGGTGGAGGGTCATCGGCGATGGCGAATCCTGTTCAGCCGCAGCCGGCTACTCCCTCCATCTCACCCGCAACCGGCACCTACGTCGGCACGCAACAGGTCACCATCACCGACGCAACGTCCGGAGCCAGCATCTACGACACAACTGATGGAACAGTCCCCTCAACCTCTTCCGCTGCCTATACGGGGTCTATCTCGATTAGTGCCTCTTCTACAGTTCAGGCGATAGCGGTTGTGCAGGGGGTATCCAGTGCGGTCGCTTCATCAGTACTGACAATTACTCCGGCCCGTCCTCCTGCGAAATTGGCGTTTCTGCAGCAGCCTGAGAATGCGTTGACCGGAGCCGTGATCTCACCCGCGGTGCAGGTGCAAGTAGAGGATGCCGATGGAAACCTCGTGACCAACGCCACGAATGTGGTCACGCTTGCACTGACAGCGGGTACCGGGCTTGGCGGAACCCTGACCGCTACGGCGCAGAACGGTATTGCAAGTTTCAGTAACCTGACCGTCAGCGCTGCGGGAAATTACACCCTTTTGGCAACTAGTACCGGTCTCACCTCAGCGACCAGCGCCGCCTTCACTGTCAACACCCCGGTGAAGCTGGCATTTTCGGTGCAACCTTCGAACGCCGTGACCGGGGCAGCGATCTCACCGGCCGTACAGGTCGCAATACAAGATGCTGATGGAAACACGGTGACGGCAGCCGCCAACCCAGTCACAATCGCCCTTACCAGCGCCGCCGGACTGCAAGGAACCCTCACCGCTACGCCACAGAAAGGTGTTGCGGCGTTTAGCAACCTATCGGTAAGTGCTCCGGGAAGTTACACCCTTTCGGCAACCAGCCCTGGCTTGACTGCAGCCACCAGCGCCGGCTTTACTGTCACTACACCGGTAAAACTGGCATTTTTGGTGCAGCCTTCGAATGCGTTGACCGGGGCGGCGATCGCGCCGGCCGTTCAGGTCGCCATTCAAGATGCCAACGGAAACACCGTGACGGCCGACACCAGTCCAGTCGCGATTGCGTTAGTAGGCAGTACCGAGCTCGGGGGAACGCTGAGCGCGACCCCGCAGAATGGCGTCGCCAGTTTTAGCAATCTTTTGGTGAGTAACCCCGGAAGCTATACGCTGTCGGCCACTAGTTCTGGCCTCACTGCCGCGACCAGCACAAGTTTCATCGTCACCAGTCCTCCCGCAACCTACTATCTCTCTCCCAATGGAAACGACGCCAACAGCGGCTTGTCCGCGACTTCCCCATGGTTGAGCCCAAACCATCCCGTGAACTGCGGGGACGTCATTATCGCCGCTTCCGGCGCTTACTCAGCGTCGAATTTCAATACTGGCAACTGGGGTGCAGTGACCTGTCTGTTGGGCAATGGCGTCGCCTGGCTGCAGTGTGCCGCCTTCGATAGCTGCAGGATTTCGGCCACGGGTTCAGATGGCATGTGGGTCGATGAGAGCTATTGGGGCGTGCAAGGTCGGGAAATTACAACCAGCACATCGGGAAATGCCGCCTGCTTTCATGCTGGGCCGAAATTATCGGCTCCCGTCACCGTTCACCACATTATCTTTGCCGACGATGTGGCAAACGGTTGCATGGGCGGAGGATTCACGGCTTACAACAACTCCACCACTGCCAGCGTCGACTACATAGCCTATGTGGGCAACATCGCCTATAACACTGCCAGAGGAAACAGCGAGTGTTATAGCGGGCTCAACATTTATCAGCCGATTGCCTCCGACAACAGTGCCGGCACTCACATCTATATTGGTGGCAACTTCTCCTACGGCAATTTGGATCCTGATCCCTGCAATGGCACACCGCCTACCGACGGAGAAGGTGTGATCCTGACACCTTTGACTTCTCCCATAACGGAGGAACTGCCTATACCCAGCAAACGCTGGTA
>CAVXRU010000049.1:0-29518 GCA_963763905.1 uncultured Acidobacteriaceae bacterium
GAGAAACCCATCATTCGTTGGGGCAAAAGGCAACCGCACAATTGGTACTGAAATCGTGCGTCGTACGTTTTGTAGTAAACCTAGAAATAACGGAGGTCCAATGAGAAGCTCCTTTCGTCAAGGTATCAAGCGCGCAGCATCCAGCTTCGGTCTAGAGGTAATGACCCCGCGGGGAAAGCAGGACATCGAGCGTGGGAACCTCACAGTCATCGAAGAATACATTCGCCTGCTGGCCAAAACGCGGGGTGTGCAATTGGCTCCGAGCCCGAACCGCAGCAAGCTTCTGAGCCGCCTGGTGGGCACGGGTGTAGGCGAAGGCTCTCACCTGGTTGTAAGTCTTGCGGCGGCGAAAGACCTGCCCGGTGATTTATGCGAGTGCGGTGTGGGCAGCGGCGCAACGTCTGCTTTGCTCGCCAACGAAGTGCGTGGGAGGGGCAAAACTTTGTGGCTCTACGACACGTTTGCCGGTTTGCCGGCGCCGACCGCTGAAGATGAGCTCATCGATGACATCGATCATCTCGGTTCCATGGAAGCGTATACCGGCCGGATGAGCCATTCGGAGGCAGAGATGCGGTCACGCATGGCGGAAATCGCAATCGATTCCAGCTCCTTCCGCGTGATGCGCGGCCTTTTCGACTCGACCGTCACCGACGATAGGTTGCCGGAGCGCATCTGCTTCGCCTATGTAGATTTCGATTTCTACGCGCCCATCAAGACGGCACTGGAAAAGCTTTCCCCCCGCCTAAGCCCCGGGGGCATTATCGTGGTCGACGACTACGGCTTCTTCTCCAAGGGCGCGCAGACAGCGGTTGACGAATTTGTCGCCGACCATTCCAACTTGTTCCAGCTTGAAGTACCCGACTACTGCGCCGATCACTTCGCGATCCTGCATCGCACGCAAGCTTAGGGGTCAGGCCGCAGTTGTTTCAACGGACGAGGCCTTGACACTTTCGAGCAGGTTGGACAACTGGCCGTAGAGCGCCCGGGAGGAATACTGCGTTTCGACAGTGCGCCTGGCATTCTTTCCCAGATCCTTTTGCCGCTCGTAGGCCGAGTAGATCGCGCGCGCGACCTGCTCGGGTGAACCAACCGGGACCAGCAAGCCATCCTTGCCATCGGTGAGAAGTTCTTCGAAGGAGGGGATGCGCGTAGCCACCACTGGCGCTCCACAGCTCATCGCCTCCAATACCACGAGTGCGACTGCTTCCCAGCTCGAAGTTGAAACAAACACCCCACATTCCTGGTAAAGACGTCGCAGGCTGTTGCGATCTGAAATGAAACCCGCGAAGTGAACGCGTTCGCTTAAGCCAAGGGCGGCAGCCAGGTTCTTTAGCCTGGAATCGTCCGGACCGCTCCCCACCAGCGTGAGCGTGTAATCCGGAAGGGTCTGCATAGCATGGAGCAAATCGGAAAACCTTTTCTGTTCTTCCACCAACCTGCCCACTGCCAGCACCTTCTTCGCTCTGAGCTGTCCCGCGCTGGGCGGGACGAAGAAATCGACATCGACTGCATTGTGCATCACGACTGCATTCCCGCCAAAGTTTCTGGCACGGTCCAGTCCGGGCTTGGATTGACACACCAGGTAGGCGGCTTGCTTGAAGGACCGCCGCTTCGCGGGTTCCTGCCAATGCACGAAGGTCGCGCCGTGATCGGCCCCGACAACGGGAATAGACGCGTGGCTCACGATGATGTCGAATCGGGCTGTCCAGATTTCCTGGTGGTAGAGGATATCAATGCGATCTTCGCGCAACGCGTTTTGCAGGGCATCGCCATATCCAGCGTATGCGACACGATCGCGCCATCGCGTTCCATACTTCAGGCCGCGAAGACGCCACAGAAACGGGTCCACTCCACGCAACCAGAGAGGCAGGGGTAGAAAGCGGACAGATACTCCCTTAGAGATACGGCGAAGCTCCGCAGGTCCGTACGAGAGAATGTAGATAACCACCTCATGGCCGCATGCCCGCAAACCCTCCGCGTATTCCCAGACGAAGTCATTGCGATACGTCGCAGTGAAGGTTTCACGATCCAGCCCGAAGGTTCCACCATAAAAACCTTCAAAGGAATCACAGCTCGTGAAAATCGCTACCCTTGCCAGTTGTGCGTTGGAGAAATCTCGATCCGTCATTATGATCGGTTCTCCTCGAACTGCCCAAAACAAGCGCACTGGGCCGGAAACAAAAGATCGCGAAATGCTTTAACCTTCCCCTGTTGTGCCAGGAAGAATCTTCGCCACGACTCAAGTCCAAGTGTTGGCGTATACCGAACCGCCTGGACCAACCCCGGAAAAACCCCGGTCCCGATGAGGGAAGACCATACAAAGAAAACGAGTCGACGCAACGGGCTTAGCGCATTCCAGATGCTTAACGTCTGGTTATAGCAAAAATCACGAAAGGCGGTTTCATCTTGTACCGCAGAGACGCCAACATAGAGACGCTTCTCGGCTCGCCGGCTGGCGTAATGATCGACCAATGCTGTCGGATCGTAGGCCAGCTTCCATCCTTGTGCCTTCACATCGACGGAAAAGCAAAAGTCCTCGCTTGGCTGAGCACCTTTGCCCTTCAATCGGGTGTCAAACCGCACGTGCTCAAATGCTTTCGCGCGAAAGCTCATATTCGCGCCCTTCAAGACGTCGACTTCCCGCGACTTACCAAAACCGAGGTGATGGTTTCCTATGGTTCTGCCCCACCACTGGATCTTCCCCACCACCGGCTCCTGGTGATCGTCAAAGGCAGTGCCGTCGAAGCAGCGGTCTCGGCCCCCCAGCCCGCCGAGTGCCGGGTCGCTGCGGAAGTTCTCCATTACCCGGCTCAACCAATCTGCATGAGGGGATGTGTCGTCATCGATGATCGCCAAAATATCCGTCTTGCAAACATCGAGCCCCGCATTGCGGGCCGCGACGGAACCCGGTCTGTCGATGGAGATCACCCGGATAGGAAGGCCATCCTGCGGATAGCCGCTCAGCTTTGACTTTGTGTCTGAGTCGTCGTCACGCACGACCACGAGGATATCGTGGGGCTGTAGCGTTTGCTTCTTCAAAGCGGAAAGGCAGCGCAGCAGGTCATCCGGACGTCGATAGGTCGCGATGAGTACTCCAATCGTGCTCGGATTTTCATTCATCACCGATTCCCCTCTAAGTCTCACGCAGCGACTTGCCGTTCTTTTTCAACCATCCTGCGTTCTTCGAGTGCCGCGAACATTGAGCGTAGTCGCCGCCTCGCAGGCTCTTCAATGCTCTTGAACGAAATCGCTGATAACAAGAGCAGGAGTGCGAATAGGAATCCTGTCCGGAAAGCAACAGATGCAATATGGAGCTGATCCGCAAAGATTCGTACCATATCCTTTACCGGCGCCTGAAGAAGGTAAACCGAGTAGCTGATTGCGCCGCCGAAAAGCACGATCTTCGAAGACAACACCTGCGCCAACAGCGTTCTTTCACTGGCAAGGCCAAAAATCAGCAAGGCAAAGGTTATCAGCACCAATGAGGTCCAGTGGTCCCGAGCCCGGCACAGCAAGGCAATGGTTACAATCACCGACACATAGGTCCACAAGCCGCTCGCCGATACCGAAGGCTTGGATCTTGCTGCTGCAGAAGCCGTCTTCCGCAAAAAATAGTTTCCCAGACCGACCCCGGCCAGAAACTCGGGGAAGCGCATAAACGGCAATGGAACCGCATGGAGTATTCCATGCGACGCATAGCCCAGGACGTTCGCTGCGGAATTGATGGCAACACCTAAGCCCAACATGACTACCATGCTCGTCAGCTGTTTCTGTGAATCAAGCCGCTCGAGCCAGCGTTGATAAAAGGGGAAGCAAAGGTAAAAGAACGCCTCCACTGAGAGTGTCCAGCAGACATAGTTCCAGGCACCCCACATGGCGTGATCAAAGGGATTCCACGCCTGCAGCATCAAAAAGGTCGGCAGGATGTACGACAACCTGGGGAAAGCAAATTGAGCCAGCGAAGTGAGCAGCAGCGAAACGACGTAGACCGGCCAGATGCGCGCAAACCTTGCCTCCCAAAATCTCCGGTAGCTCCCTGGTTCATCGATTTGCCCTGCATAGGTGTACGAAAGGATGAAGCCGGAAAGAAGAAAAAACATCGCGACCGCGAGATAGCCACTCATGAAGAAATGACCCGCTGCCACATGGCCATGCTCCAGGAGCGTTGGGCCCATCTTCGTGTGGTAGATAACCACATAGATGGCCGCGAGGAATCGAATTCCCGTCAGTGCCTTCAGCGGTCTGCGGTGGAAAGTCAATTGCGCCGGCGATGTTGTGTAAGCTGCGGGTTCGATGCTTCACCTCGGTTTATCGTGCTCGCCTCGTCAACGAAGCCTGCTCAGGAAGCCGCCACGGCAGTTCGTTGCGGGAGTACCTGGAGGCATCTTTCCTCAAGCAGGTTGCGAAGGAACCGTCTTCCCGGCAATTCGATCACCCTATAAGCGCAGGCAGCGATAGGAAAAGTGAGAACGATTCCCAGCAGCGCGGCGTAGGTCTGAGCGTGCGCTAAACCATGTGCATGCGCATATCGATGAGTCCATCCCATCAAGCCGCCCAACAGGTCGTGAACCAAATAGAGGCTGTAAGACAGCACCCCCAGATAATGGAACGGCTTCGACCCCAGAATGCAACTCGGTAAATTGTTATCAGACGAAAGGCAGAGTATCAGGGCTGGGAACAGCAGAACCACTGCCAGATCAGCGCGAGGAACAGTCATCATTACAAGAATGCTGAAGCACAGGGCGAGGCCAACCCATCGATTGGAACCGAGCCAATCGGCCGTTTTCGAACCTGCAATCCGTGCGGCGAGAATCCCCAACGTGAACTCCGGCAAACAACGCCAGACGGAGATACCGCGGTAGGAACTATGCAGATCCATAATTGCCAGTGGTCGAAGATTATGTACAGCGACGGCCGGGAGAAGACAGAGAAAAACAAGTACGGCGACGCTCGTAGCGGCCGACAACCAGCCCCACAGAGGCTTGCGAAAAAATGCGACCGAAAGCAATAAAGGGAATAAGAGATATGCGGCCCATTCCGCACTTATCGACCAGCCGGGCCCGTCAAGGCTAGGCCCGAACCCCCACGCCTGCACCATGGCGAGATTCATAACGAAACTTATCTTGAGCGACGATGACGTCGGATTTTCCAGCCAGCCTGCCATGATCAGCAGAAGAGCGCAGATGGTCGCCACTAAATAAAGAGGGTAAACGCGCGCGACGCGGCGACTGAGGAAGGTGAGCATCGACGTGCGAGACCATCCCCCATGGAACATACGGCTGTAATTCAAAGTGATCACGAAGCCGCTCAAAACAAAAAAGAGATCGACTGCCAAATACCCATGCGCCAGGAAGGTATTGAAGGGATTGGTGAAAGAAAGACCGAGAAAATAATGGTGAAAGACCACATATACGGCTGCGACGCCCCGCAACCCAGTCAACGACCGTATTTCTTTCTGCTCTTTCATCTCTAAGCAGGGATGCCTTCGCCGGTGACACCCAGGCCTCTTTTCCTGGAGGTGACCAAGGCAGCAGCTTTGGAGTTCGCTCGATCGGAAAGCACGCCGGCATCCTCAACGGGCGCACCGATATGGGCCAGGAAAGCATGCATTTTGGATTGGAACAGGTCGACGCTGAAACCTTCCGCGTGGCGGCGGAGAGAGGCGCGGGACCACTCCATACGCTCAAAGCGCTCAATGGCGCTCGCCAGGTCTTCCACTTCCTGACGATCGAAAAAGACCCCGGTGACGCCTTCCACGATCGTCTCCAGGGCGCCCCCCGCGCGATAGGCGATGGTCGGCCGGCCGGCAGCCGCAATCTCAAGGGGAGCCATACCGAAATCTTCCTCGCCAGGAAAGAGCAGCGCACGGCAACGCGAGGCATAGTGTTCCACCTCCGCATCGGTGAGCCGGCCGAGGAAGGTTACGGTAGGTCCAGCTGCTGCGGTCAGGCGGGCAAGGTCCGGACCTTCGCCGATAACCAACAAGCGACGACCTAGACGGCTGCAGGCCCTGACCGCAAGATCAATACGCTTATAGGAGACCAGCCGCGCCAGTACAAGATAATAATCTTCCTGCTCGGTCGAAGCACGGAAACGGTCCAGGTCAATGGGAGGATGGATAATCTCCGCATGCCGGCCATAGGCATGAAGGATGCGAGCCGCAACGGAGCGCGAGTTGGCGATGAAGTGGTCCGGCTGCCGGGAGGCGCCTTCGTCCCAGTGACGTAGGCCGCGAACCAACGCGGGCAAAAGCAGGCGCTTGAGCACTCCCATTTCTTCGCGGGCGGAATAGGTGTCAAAGTTCCAGACCCAACGCATGGGCGTATGGCAGTAACAGACGTGCATCGCGTCCCGTGTAGCCTGCACGCCTTTCGCATACCCGGAGGAGCTGGAGATAACCAGGTCGTAGGAAGAAAGGTCGAGCGAGCGGACGGCCAGCGGATACAGCAGAAAGAACAGACGGTAGTACTTCCGCATCAGCGGCAGCTGTTGCATCCACGAGGTCACGACGGGCACCCCCGCCAGACCCGCAGGCATACGATCGGGGAGCGCCACAGTAGCGTGCAGCGTGGCCTGCGGAAGCATCCGCATCAACTCCTCGGCAACCTTCTCGGCACCGCCCAACTGAGTGAAGTAGTCGTGCACTACGGCGATACGCATGGCTTCTCCGGAAGTCTCAGGCCGCCCCCGACCGCTTCAGAACAGCCGGTACGGTGCGGGCCAGGATTTTTAGATCGAGTGCAAGCGACCATTGGTCGATATAAGAGAAGTCGAGCTTAATCCACTGGTCAAAGCTCAAAGTTCCACGTCCGGTCACTTGCCACATCCCCGTCATGCCGGGGCGAACACTGAAGCGCCGCATGAGCTGAGCGTGCTCGAAGAGAGAGACATCGCGCAGGCTCATAGGGCGTGGGCCGACAAGGGACATGTCGCCCAGCAGGACATTCCAAAGCTGCGGCAGCTCATCCAGCGAAGTTCGGCGAAGGAAGCGGCCCAGCGGCGTGATCCTGGGATCGTCTTTGATTTTGAAGATCGGGCCGCTCGCCTCGTTCTTTGATTCGAGTTGCGCCATCAACTCCGATGCATTTGACACCATGCTACGGAATTTCCACATGGGAAAGCGGCGGCGCCGGTATCCATATCTTTGCTGCACAAAAAATACGGGCCCCGGACTGCTGAGCTTGATTGCGCAAGCAATCACCAGGAAGGTCGGAGCGAGCAAGACGAGGCCAAGCAGAGAAGCCAGGATGTCGAACCCTCGCTTAAGGGCTTCGGCACCCATTCGGCCCTCATCTTTAGGGGCCAGTTCAAGGAAGAGGGCAGCACGTTGGCGAAGAAGCTTACCGTGGACCAGATCATACTGATGATTGAGGCACACGATACGGACACCAGCTTCTTCAGCAAGAGTAACTGCCTGTTGCGCGAGGTCGTAGCAAGACCGCATGGGAACGGCGATGAAAATCTCATCCACAACATGGTTAAGGAACAGGTCGTGGAGCTTATCGACCGGGCCGAGGAAACGGCCGGCAATATCCGGGGGCATCAGGGATGGATCGCGATCGTCAACAAAGCCGAGCAAGCTCTTGCCGCGATGGTGCCGTGTTCGCAGCTCTCGCCATGCCTTCGCTGCCAGGCGGCCGCTGCCCACGATAACGACACGGTCGGAATCGCCAATCTTCCAGTGCAGCTGCGGGCTGGAAACCAGAATACGGGCCATTTCATAAGTGAAGACGGCTACGAAGAAGGCCGCGATGGCTCGGCCCACTGGGCCTTGCGCGTGGAGCGCCGCCTCGAGATATAAGGCCAGTACACCGGCCATGATGCCGCATCCCGCCGTTAGCCTGAGAACGGGGCTAAGCAACTCGGTGAAGCTTTCGCGATACAAGCCCAACTTGTCCAGGCACTCTTTCCAGAGGACGGCGAACACGATGGCGAATGAGGCATTCAACAGAGTGATCCGCATCTGCAGAAATTCTCTGGGCCCACCCTGCGGCATACGGCTCTTATTGGCCCAGGCCATTGCGGCAACGACGATCGCAAGCGCGACCAGGCTGTCGACGGAAGCCGTGAGAGTCGTAGAATTCCGCTTCTTCATTTATAAATCTCCCGCACCTTGTTGCTGCCAGCGTGCATTGGTCAGCCTGTGTATTGTTGCGCCCACCACTGGCTTGTCGTGCGTTTGCAGCCGGGTGGTGCTACACGAATTCCAGCGAAGATGAGTGCTATTTTCTGCATCTGCGAGGCTCGTTCTTAAGACATCGATGGAATATTCAGAGTCGATGCTTTTAGCTGCCAGCCTCAAGCTATCGGAACCACGGTTGCAAACACTAAGGCGAAGTCCGCTTGACGAAATCTGAGAGCTTTTGCAGGGCCGCCGAGAAACCGAAACGACCAACGTTCACTGTCTGATCCGTTGCGTATAGAGCGCCTGCCTGGCCGCTTAGTTAAAACAAGCCCTTGAAGGGTCTTGGGGACCAGACATCGGTTTCATTAGTAACTACTTCGTAAAACATAGCGTAGGTAATCGCCCGTGTCAAACACTCTCTCTCGTTTGCAGCACAACAAACACGGACGAGCGCGTTGCCTGCCCCGGCAGAGTTTAACTGAATATTTACGCATGTTCCACAGCGTCCCTCGCATTTTGTCAACGACGTAAATCGCGATGTAGAAGTTTCCTCTTCTCGTGCAGCTGTTACCTAGTTTGCCGTCCGGACCGGTTTTTGCTGAGCGACCTTTACTCAATTGATGCAGCGCTCAAGTTTCAGTTAATTACCCTTGCGTATCCGTCAGCACATCCTGAGCTCATCGATCATGTCAGGCAGTACAGCCACTGCTTGAACCCTTTATCACAGAATAGTTCGACCGCCTGTTTGAGGCACCAGCCATCGATCGTGAACCCAGTCACCAGAAGGTCGACGACTTGTTGGCCCGGACTGCAATAACGCTCGAGCAGCACAGAACAGCCGCCGACAAATTCCAGATACTTCTGACCTGCACCAATTTCGTGTTCCAGCAGGAAGGCCCTCATAACGGCTGAGAGGGACTCACGTTTGAATGCGGAATGGTTCATTTGCATATCCACATATGTGGTCCCGTTTCGTCGCCATCCACTCAGGAAGCTGAGCCAGGTACCGTCGTGCGATTTGAGCGCCATTGCGAATGCGTTTGCGCGGGCATCCAAGAAATTTCGGCGGGCGTGAAGATACCACTTCGATCTGAATGGTGAGGACGAGCGCGAGTGGAGGTAGTACATCACAGCTAGTGCCTGCTCCGGCTTGAGGCCGGGGAAGAAATCCGGCCGGAGAGTGTCTTCGAGTTGCCGCCGCTTTGTCCTTAGACTTCTCCTAGTACGTGGTCCAAAACTCGCTAGCATGCCGGTGTAGGTGTCCGCCAGCGTCAGCCTGTGCTTCACCGTGCGCTCGACAAATTTGCTTCTGAGGCCGGGGGCCCCATCGTCTACCAACGTTTTCCCGGCTGAGCTCTTAACGCAAAATCTTACTGTGTGAAATCTCTTCTGAACATTGACAAGTTCGTGGATGGCAAGGCGGAGGAACACTGCCCGCTGTTGTTCCGGTGCAATCAGGAGTCCGTCTCCCGCCGAATCTCCGCCGGCACACAGGCGTGTACCGAACCATACAAAACAGACTTCGTGCAGGAGTAGTGCTGCTGCCGGGCGCGAGCCGCTGCGAAAGAGGAGTACAACAGGGCGGCAGTTGCGCGGATGTTTACAGCTTAAAAAATAATGGATGTCGGTCGTCAGGTCGTCCTGCTGATGGCATCGCGAGCGCAGTTCATCGAGTTCATGCTTGACGGATAAAATCGCGCCGGCGCCAATGAGTAGATCGGTTGAAAATTGGCCGGCTGATTCCGAGAGAGTGGGGGCGGACAAAGGCTGAAAACGCGAGGTGCGAGGAATTGGAATAGGCGACCCAACCTTGCCAGGCAGCTCACCGACCGAGGCAATGTTCGATACAGTGGGGCGGATTTGCATGCGATTCCTCTCCATGCTCGCAAATCAGACTCGGGGCTTGTGCGGTCCGTATTTGAGGTGCCAATGATTTTAGCTGCGCGGTGCTCTCAGCAGCTCAAGGTCGACGTTGATCTGCAGTCTGCGGTTCCCGCTAAGACTGGAGCTGCGGTGCGATCCGCCGCAATAACCGCTCTGCCCCCATTGTCTTGTCGAAGGAATTTCATCTCGCAATGATACGGTCGCTGCCCAGTCAGGATTAACACCATCGTCAAGAGAAGGACTGAGATCGTCAGCGCGGTGAACAGCCGCTCGTACCGAAACAGTCCTTCAAAAACAGTGTGATGGGCTCTCCCTTGAGCCAGGTGTTTCGAGTGAGGCTGCATGCCTTTAGAACTCCTGAAGCATTAGGATCCAATGCGCACGTTTGTACGGGCCGGGAAATGCTGAGGTGTTGTCTTTTTGCGTTACTCGTTATTGGAATCGATCCGCGTATGGAATCGATGGGTTATAATGCGTCGACGAAATACGGGGGCCCGTGAGAGCAAAGCCACGGAAATGCGCTATTTAGTTATAACAGCGTTCCAAAATTTTACCGCTTCTTTTTGGCTTACTTGATCTTCCGTCAAATGGTAACCATTCTCTGCGCCCAGTGGTACTCATGCGGAATGGTTACCAGGTCCACCGCGAAGGCCGAGACCGCCGAGCCTTTAGCCCACGGCGAGGTTTTGAGGTGCCCGCCTGGTCACGGTAAATTAACAGCGGAGTCAAGCGATGACGATCGCTGTGCGTTGGAACCTGCCTGTCACGTGTGGGGCGTTGCTCGTGTGCACGCACTAGGTGCTCAGTCGGGATCCGCGACTGAGGTTGTTCCCTCGGACCCGGGATATGGTCTCTACCACCACGACGCGGAAGCTGCACCGAACCTGGCTGGAAGACGGCCGGCACGATCGCAATCATGGCAATCCTCTTCCCCCACAGAACAATCCCCATTACCTGACGCCAATTGACCGCGGCATGCATTATGGAATGACACGCGATCAATACGCAAGCCTACCGCGTCGCTTATGTTGCGGTTATGAACACAGCTCGCGCTTGTAGTCGTTCGTTGCTCATGTTTGTTTATTGAGGACGACGGCGAGAACTGGAATCCCTGCGGCGCGCAATTTTTCGACTGCTGCGCACGCGGCTCTGCGCTGGGTTGATCCGGCTTCGATCACCAGCACGACGCCGTCGGATAGTTTTCCCAGGGCAGTTGCATCCGGATAATGCGCCAGCGGCGGCGCATCGATAATGACAAAGTCGAATGCCTTGCGCAGGTCCGCAGATCGCGTCGTCATGCGCGCGGAAGTGAGAAGGTTGGCCGAATCGGCGGCCATCGGACCCGACGAGAGCAACCACATCCCTTGCTTCCACACTGGCTTGGCAAAAGAGGTTATCTTGCCAGGCTCGCGCAGCGCATCGCTGAGACCGCAGTAATTCGTGACGCCTAATATCCTGGGGAGCGCCGGAGAATGGAAGTTCGCCTCGACCAGATACACCCCACCCGCAGCCATCCCAGTCAGGGTCTTGGCTGCCAAAACAGCTATCTGACTGCAGCCGCTGCCGTGATCGACGGCCGCGAACACCACCATCTGCGGGGTTGGTGCTCCTTTGCGAAAGACTCGCTGAACCAACACCAGGATTAATTCGTTAGGCGCCTGGTGATCGGCCGGATCACTCGGTGGGTCATCGGGAACAGGAAATGCCGGTTCGCGAAAGCGGGTGGAAAGGAAGGCGCGGTCTCTTTCGAGCTCCCGCATCAGCTGATGGTTTTTGCTCATGGCGGGGTTTCGACGCCGTCTGCAGCACTGCCTGGGGGAATAGCTGGGGTGGACGCCGCAGGCTGGGCCGGGGCGACAGGCCAATGCAGCGGCCATCTGGGGCCGGCGAAGAGCAGGCCCGCGATGACAACCATCACAGCGAAGGCAAGCGCTAATCTGCGCCCTGGGAACACGGAGGCTGCGCCTGCCGGGGCCGACCTAGACAAACTTTTCGCTTTCCACCGCTCAACATTGTGATCTGCGATGACCTCGCGAAATGATGTCCGTGTCGATCGAATGCTTTTTGGGCGCATCCCAGCAGAACGCGTTCAAACACAGGTTGTTGATGGTGCGGGGAACACCCCCGCTGTACTCGGCGATCAGAATCAGTGCGTCCCGAGTAAACAACGGAATCTTGCGGATAGAGCCGGCCACTCGCAGCCTGTGCTCTATGTAGTGCTGCGTCTCTTCCGGAGAGAATGGTTTTAGATGGGCGAAGATGGAGATCCGCTGGCGCATTGCTCGGGGTCCCGGGAGCTTATCTTTTCTGCCAGATGCGGTTGCCCGGCAAGAATAATCTTCAGAAGCTTCTGCTGCGGAGTCTCGAAGTTCGAGAGCATTCGTATGAGCTCCAGGACGGAGTGGTCAAGACGTTGCGTCTCATCCATCACCACCACGACGTGCCTACCCAATCGGGCCTGTTCGATCAGAACTTCTTGCAACCTCGATTGCATCCAGGTGAGGTTCCCGTGTGCGTCCTTGACGCCGAGAGCGGTAAGTAGAGACCGCAAAAAGCTTAGTGGGGTACATGCGGTCTCGAACAGAAAAACAGTCAGAGCGCTCAGCCGCAGGCAACGTAAGGCGTCGAACAACAACGCGGTTTTTCCCATGCCCGGGGCGCCGATCAAGGCGAGAAAGCCGCAGCCCGCGTCGACTCCGTAGAGGAGAGACGCGAGCGCTTCGCAGTGCGTGTCACTGAGAAAGAAGTATCGCGAGTCCGGCGTGACCCCGAATGGTTGCTCTCGCAGCTGGTAGAAAGGTAAGACCATAGGTTCCCTAAGAAGGGTCTCATTGGGATGGCGACGACGAGGGGAACCCTTAACGCGCGAATCACCTGGACGGGGCTACGGAAACATGGATCGAGGTAATCGACGAGATAAGTGAGGGATAAGCCAATCAGTAGTCCTAAGACGATCGCGATAAGGATGAGGACGGCAGAGCTGTGCGCCGGCAGCAGCGGGATGGATGAGGCTGCAGTGACGGCTAGGCTGGGGACGGTGTGCGGTTGGTGTTTCTGGAATCGCATGTGACCGAGCAACAGGGTTACGGAGACGACGAAGGGGAATGTAACCGACAACGTTCGCTTGCGGCGGAGTAGCGGCCGGGCCAGGTCGCGCAAGGAGAAGCGGAGACTCTCTTCTGTGGCTACCGACTTGTTATGCGTGGCTAGCATGGATGGAGCCCTGCATACTGTGAGCTTTCGAAGATATTGAAAGACAGCAGGCACAGAAGCTTCGTGCTCGCATTTAGTCTCGCATGGGTCTGCGCAATTTTCGAATTAAGCGAGGCCCGGGAGTAGACGCAGCTTTGGCGGCTGTTGGTTACCGTCCAGTTTTTGCGTAACCAGACGGGGATGAACTCGCGGAATATTCCTTGTTGCGAAAGCGCGAGATCGTGGGGTCCCTGCGTGGAAAACCGCTGCCTGGCGCTGATTTTCCTTGTTGCGAAGCGGAAACCACCAGGCGTCCGGGGGGAGCCCTCGGGGCGAGGTGAGCATAGAAAAAGCCTGATCCCCATCGGGGGTCAGGCTTTTTGCTCATCTAAAGTTTAGTTCATCCTCAGCGCGGGACGACAGAGTCGTGCGGCCGATTCAGTTTGCAGAAAAAGGTGCGCCTCAAGCGCCTTAAGGGGTCTGCCGGGTACGGAAAACGATCGCTGGGTCGACAAAAAAAGTGCGCGAAAAGCGCAAAAAGCGTAAAAGGGTCTACCCGATACTGAAAACGACCGACAGCGCTCCGGAAGATGTGCGCATTAAGGGTCCCGTCTGCGGCGCCCCGGCCATACCGTCGCGCATTGATACGCAACTGCCGTTGCAGGATCGGCACCATGTTTGTTTCCTTTACGTAAGGACGGCCAAAAGCTGCCAGCGCGGGCGTCTAAGCGCTTTTGGAATAGGAGGATTCTGCTATACCAAGGAGGCGGTACGACTGCCAAATATTGGCAAATTGATATTACCTAAGAGGTAATATCACGGGGTCCGAAACCGGTTACATCGGTAAGAGATTTCCCGCAGGGTCGAAATCCATTTCGCGGACTGCGGCTGCCGTTTTCACACCCGGGTGGCCGTTGAGAGCGCGCAGGCAGGGTTCGGAAGCCTGGAAGCGCTCGAGGTTCAGGGTGTCGGCGATGCGCACTACACGCAAATTCCTCGGATCGGCGGCGGCTAAGGACGCCAGGGCGGCCTCGATTCCCTCACGGTCACTCTCGAAATAGATAGGGATCTTGGCTGGTACCAGCCCGAGCGAGGTCAGTGCATTCATGTACGTGTACTGGAGATTGAGGGCCTTGACCAGGCGGGCGGTGGTGAAGTCTGCCAAACCAATGCCAACGCCGTTGCCATTACTGGCCGGGGTGAGGTCACGAACGAAGATACGTGCGACACGGGGGGTGATGGAGCCGTCAGGATGAAGGGAGGAGAGGTATCCGCTGATATCGCGGCCGATCACGTTGGTATCCATGCCCGAGCCGCTGATGTCTTTTCCCATGCGATCGATGATTAGCAGGTCGATATCCTCAAAGGGGAGGCGCGCCAGCAGTGACTGCGCCTTTTGAAAGAGCCTGTCCTCGTGTTGAACAATGTTTTCCGGCCGGATTACTTCGACGACAGCAGTCTGATGATGTTGATCTTCGACCAAAGCAACTGCACCAAAGATTGGGACCGAGCTGAGGATGGTTTTTGCGAAGGCGCGCAAGACGGGTTCATAGCCTGAGTGAGCGGCCGCGCGGTGGGTATTGGCGGCGCCCACTTGCTTGCCAAATCCAATGACCAGCATTTTCTGGATGCCGCTGCCCAGGGTTCCGCGGAAATCGGTGTGCGGCTTGATGCGGTTGAGGACGATGATGCCGTCGCTGGCGAGGGCCGCAGCACTGAAGACGACGTCGAGCCCGTCGAGGGCGGTGCCGATCTTTTTGACCTCCATGGAGGCGTCGATGGGGACGCCCAAGGTCTCGGCGGTGACTCCGTAGCCGGCAAGCATGTCGGTCTGGCCCTGGGATGTGGCTCCTCCGTGACTCCCCATGGCGGGCACGATGAAGGGACGGGCGCCTGCGCGGGTGAGAACAGCCAAGGTGGCGTGGACGATGTGTTTGAGGTTGGTGATGCCGCGGCTGCCGACTCCCAGAGCGATTCTCATGCCCGGTTTGATTTGATCGCGCAGACCGGTTTGGGTGAATTGCTGCTCCAACAGGGCGGGAAAGTCGAGGGCCTGCGAAGGCGGATAGCTCTGCTCCATGGCCAGCATTTTGGGGAAGTGGTTGGTCAGACTCATGGGTCCCTTCTGCTTACCCAATAAACGATACACGCTGGGGCGGAAAGGGGCTGGATTGCGGGTGCGACTTCTTCCTAGTAGACTTTGCGTTTGCCGCACGCTTGTCCAGGAGGGTGTTTCTATGGGTATTAGCAGACGCGCGTTTATCCAGTCGGGGTCCGCAGCCACGGCACTGATGCTGAGCGGAGTGGGGCGGGCCGCCTCGCTCGGGCTCCCTGTCGGTTTGCAACTCTATTCGGTGCGCACGCTGCTGCCTACGGATTATGCCGGCACGCTTAAGCAGTTGGGGGCGATCGGCTATAAGGAAGTGGAAGCTGCCGGATTCTTTAATATGCCGGTCGAACAGGTAAAGGCGGCGATGCAGGGCGCCGGCTTGCGGTGCGTGAGTGCGCACTATCCATTGATGCTGCTCAATCAGCATCTCGATGAGATTTTGCCGTTCTGCAAATCACTTGGGGTGGGATTCGTGGTGTGCTCCTCACCCATGCATCAGCAGCCAGGGGCCAAGGGCCCGCTTTCACTGGATGACTGGCGGTGGAGCGCTGAGCAGTTCAACCAGGTGGCTACCAAGGTCGAGGCGGCAGGGATGCGTTTTGCGTATCACAACCACCATGCCGAGTTTGCCCCAATCAATGGCGTGCTGCCGTACGATGAGCTGCTTAAGCTCACTGATCCGGCAAAGGTGAGCTTTGAGTTGGATTGCGGTTGGGTGGTTATCGGCGGGCAGGATCCGGTGCATTATTTGAAACAGTATCCGAGCCGTATCGTGATGCTGCATGTTAAGGACTTCAAGGATGGTAAAGAACCTTCAGTACCGCTTGGGACCGGGTCCATCGATTACACTCCGATCTTCGCTGCTGCTGCGGCGGGGGGACACGTGCGGCACGCGTTTGTCGAACAGGAAGAGTTTCAAGGGCCGATTATGGAAGCACTTGCGGCGGACGCAAAATACATGAAGCGGATGCGTGCGTGAGGGCATCCGGCGATTTTGGTGGTTATGGATAGAGGAAAAGACAGACCTTTGATGGGGCTTCGCCCCAGCTTTTTCGGCCCACGTACGCTGGTGCGAACATGGGGCACCCCTGTGGATCGGTGAGGTCCGCAGCAGGCTTGAGGGGGAGCCCTGCGGTATCCCACATCTCGCGAAAAACGAGCGAGATGCCCCGAATTTCCTGTACGCAGCTCTCGACAGGACGGCGTGTGCGGCTCTCTTTAAGGAGAGCCGCATGAAGTTCAGGGAACCCACGAAACTACACAGGAAATCGGGGGTGTGGGGCACCCCTTGATTTATTTCGGGGATAGAGCCAAAAGCGGGATTAGCAGCGGTAGCGGCAAAGGGCCCTGGTCAAGGGCGGTGTCGTTGAAATGCTTGAGCGAGAAGGCAGTTCCCTGCTGCTGCTGTACCCGGCTGCGAAGATCGATCCATTGGTGATAGCCCACGTAATAGGTAATGAGCTGACCGGCGGTCAACTTGGCGCGGCGAAGCTTTCCCTTCGCTTCCGCGTCGGTTTGAAAGGCCTTCTTCTCCATGAGATCAAGAGCTTCCTGGTCAGTCATGTTGCGGCTCTGCATGCGGATGTCAAGGATCGCATTCGCAATCACACGCAGACGGATCTTCTGGATCATAAGAACAAAACGAGGATCATGGTTGGCGTATCCGGCATCCTCCATTTCCTTGACCGCATATTCACCCCAACCTTCTTCATACGCACCGTTGCCCAGCAGCACGCGCAACACACGGCGTGAAGACGGACGCAGATTGTTGGCATGCTCAAACTGCGTGTAGTGACCGGGCAAGGCTTCATGCATGGTGAGATATAACAACATCCAGTTGTTGTACTCGCGCAGTTTCGACTCGGCTTGCTCCTTAGGCATTTTGGGATCAATCGGCGTTACCCAATATTCCGCTTCCTGGGTTGGCTCCAATGCGGGCGCGGGATGAAAGCCGGCAACGGAGTAAATGCCGCGCAAGAAGACCGGCGTGGGCACAATGCGCATGTTGTCACGATCGCTTAGGGTGAGCAGATCCTTCTGCACGATGAAGGCGCGGATGCCGCTGGCCTCTGCTTTTACCTTTTCCAACAATTGGCCTGGCTGCACATGGTCTTCATTGATGCGGCCGATGACCTCGGAGATGATTTTGTTCTGGAGCGCATCTCCGCTCAGATCAGAGTGGTTCTTGTGGTCAGGAAACCATTGCTGATGAAGAGGCAGGGCTAGCGAGTACATCTCGGAACGTACCCGTGATAGATCGCGCTCCGCGGATGCGAGAACGGAGTCAGGCGTTTCATGAGTGCCCGGACCAAGCGCGAAGGCGAAGATGTTTGCGTAGGCTGTGGGGCCGGTGCGCCAGGTGACCGTGTGGGGCCGGTGAGCCAAATCATCTTTGAGCCAGGCGGCGTAGCTGTCAAGTGCCGCGCGCGCAGCCTTCGATGCCGCATCGTAGCGAGCGCGCAGCGGCGAGCCCGGGGGGATCATGCCGCCAATCTGGTCAAGGACGCCGAGGTTGCCGGTGTTTTCATCAAGCGCCGTGTCAATGAATACCGGGTCAGCCTCTTTGAGGTTGTGACGCGCTTCGTCGAGAATGCCGGGAATTTTTTCCATACGCGAGAGCACTGCGCTGAGCCGTGCCTGCTCGGTTCCTTCCGTCGAGGTGAGGGGAAAGAAGAGGCCGGAGCCGATCATCTCTACATAATCCTGCGGACGATAGCGATACGGCTGGAGCACATCGAGCCCGAAGAGGCTGGAATTAATGTTGGCGCGGAGCAGCGCCAGGTCTGCGACATCCTCCGGGGACGCCACTTTTACTGCGGCGAAGCAAGTTTTTCCGGCAAGCATCAGCTTGCGCTGAGCGGCGATGGTCTCGGGGCTGGAGTCGTCAAGCTGGGTGTCGAGAACGTTGGCGTCGCCGTGATAGCCGGCCTGGGTAGCTTCGACCGGTTGGTATTGAAGGCCCGCCAGGATGAAGCGGTTCGCCTGGTCAAGAAAGGGCTCGTGGTGAGCAAGGTCACAGTGGAAATCCGCGGCTGCGGCAGAGTAAGGGAGCGCGGCTAAACTAGCCAGGGCAAAAAGAGTTCGAGCGCTACGAAACATTACAAACGATGGTATCAACTTGTGAGACGGTCCGGGGAGATAGGCTTGATGCTGGACACTGCGAGGGTTTCTTTGGCTCCGGTCCATACAACGTCAATCGCGCCCGGCGATGGCTTATAACAGCGCGCTGTTATTGCTTGTTTATGGTCGACAAACACCTCGATGACCGAACCATCCATCCATAAGTGAACGAGGGAGACTCCGTCGGGCGAGGGCGACAGGGACACGGTGGTTTCACCAAGGTTGAGCATGGGTTTGCTGCCGGGCTGGTAGCGAATGGCGAACAGCGAGGCTTCACCTGCGCGTAAATCCAGACCGCAGGCGCTATCTCCTACTTTGAAGCGGCATACTATTTCGCCGGCGCGGTTTTTGATTTGCGTGCCACCGGTCTCACCGCGAAGGGAGTCGAACTCGGGCGGGATATCCATGCAGAGTTGGTTATCTGCGCCCAGCGAGAGTATGCGCGGCAGCGCCATAGCGCCGGCCCAGCCAGCGACCTCACACTCTGCGGGGGTTCGGGTCTCCTGCACCCAGCCCCACAGGATGCGCCGCCCACCGGCATCGACCATACTCTTCATCGCGTAATACGATCCGTGGTCGAGCAGGCCCTGGGTTTCGCTGTGGAAGAGGAGGTCGCGCTGATCAAATGTGCCGACTTCCCAATAGACTTTGCGCTCGGTGGAATAGAGCAGCACGTGCTTGTCACCTAGAGGGAAGAAGTCGGGACATTCCCACATTTCACCGGTGTCTACCGGGTTGACCTTGGTTCCCTGGTTCCACTTGCCTTGCGCCATCGGATGCAGGTAGGTCCAGTTGCGGCCGTCCGCGGAGGTATAAAGCAGCACCGCGCCTCCAACCTTGTTAAACCCTGAACCTACGATCATGTACCACTTGTCGCCATCCTTCCATGGACAGGGATCGCGGAAACCGGTCACGTGCAATCCTGGCGGTGGGCTCTCTAAGACTGGCTGCTCCAGCTTGTTCCAGACGCGCAGCTCGGGGTCGGTCGAGGTGGCCAGGCATTGGACCTCGCGCACGCCTTCGCCGCGTATGGTTTCCTGCTGTGGGGAAACTTTGGTGACCCCGGTGTAGAGAATGCTGGGAACGTCTGTGCCGGGAAGCACGCTGCCGGTGAAGCATCCATAGGCGTCGTAGGATCCCGGTGTGGGTGAAAGGGCTAGCGGCGCATGTTTCCAGTGGATGAGGTCGGGACTGGTGGCGTGCGCCCAATGCATATCTCCCCAGATAGGGCCGCCGGGATTGTATTGGAAGAACATATGGTATTGGCCGCGGAAGAATCGCGGGGCGCAGGGGTCGTTCATCCAGTTGGCCTTGGGCAGCAGGTGGAACTGGGGCCGCAAAGGATCGTGCATGAGCTTCTCTCGCAGCGCAATTTGCTGCTGGGTTTCGGCCAGCAGGTGCAAGGGGCGGCACAGCGCGAGCGAGGAAACGAGGAAGGTTCGACGGTTCATAAGCTAGCTTCGATGCGGTGGATAAGCTCGGCGGATAGAGGCGGCGTGGCTCCAGGCTGCCCGGCCACGTAGCTCCCACAAAGATTGCCGATCTCTGCCATTTGGGCCAGGGATGCGCCGCGCAGGTAGGCATGCACCAAGCCCGCGCTGAAAGCATCGCCCGCGCCCACCGTATCTACCAGCTTGATGGGAAAGCCGGGATGGCGAAAGGAATCGTCGCGGGTGGTGACCACACTTCCTTCCGCTCCTAAGGTGGTGGCCACGAGTTCGCAGCGGGGATAATTTTGCAAGAGCAAACGGGCGGCGGCCTCTGGAGTGGGCTGATTCTCGAGTCCCACGAAGGAGAAAGCCAACGGCAGCTCTTCTTCGCTGACCTTGATGATGGTGGCATGGTCGAGGGACCAGCGGAGCACCTCCGGGGTACACCAGGGCACCCTGATGTTGATGTCGAAAACGCGCACGCACTGGGGAGTGGTGGCCTCGAGGAAAGCCTGGATGGTGGACCGCGATACCTCGTGGCGCTGCGCCAAGGTGCCGAAACAGACGGCATCCGCGGCATGAGCTACTTCGAGCAGACCGGGAATGAAACGGATGAAGTCCCACGCTACGCCTGGGCGGAATGAGGTAGCTGGGCTGATTGTCCGCAGAAAATGTAACCTCGACCGTCCCCGTAGGGTGGGCTGGGTCCAGTTGCAGTTGTAGATCAAGGTTTGGCTGAACGAGTATGCTGCCGGCATTTTTGCCGTAATCATCGTCACCTACGCTGGAAACGAGGACCGCGCGGTTCCCTAGCCGGGCACAGAATACGGAAAAGTTAGTGGTGGTTCCGCCCATTCTTGCACCGCCGGGTAGAAGGTCCCAGAGCAGCTCACCGATTCCTACAATTTGCGGGATAGGGCTCAAATTAATCCTTTTGCATCGGGCGGAGTGTACCACACGTTGCGAAATAACTGCTGAAGCGGCAAGCTGGTTGACATGCCGGAATTGCCGGACATCACCGCGTATCTCGCCGCGCTTGAGCCGCGGATTGTTGGTCAGCCGCTGGAACACGTCCGGATCACAAGCGCTTTTCTGCTACGGACCGTCCGTCCGCCGGTGGCCAGCGTGGAGGGTCGGTTGGTGCGGGAACTGCGGCGCATTGGGAAACGCATTGCCATTGGCCTGGAAGGGGATTTCTGGATGGTGCTTCACTTGATGATTGCCGGGCGGCTTCATTGGCGTGCGCCAGGAGCGAAGCTGGGGGGGCGGCAAAATCTGGCGGCATTCGACTTTCCTCATGGGTCGCTTGTATTGACGGAAGCGGGGAGCAAGCGGCGGGCATCGTTGCATCTGTTCGAGGGTGAGGCGGCTTTAGGTTCCATAGACCCTGGAGGAATCGACGTGCTATCGAGCGACCGCAAGACGTTTCGTGATGCGCTCACGGTGGAGAATCGAACCCTGAAACGGGCGCTTACGGATCCGCGGATTCTGAGCGGTGTTGGGAATGCCTATTCCGATGAGATTTTGCATGCAGCGCAATTATCTCCGGTGGCGCTAACGCATAAGCTGAAGCCAGAGGAATGGGAACGGCTCTACGATGCGACGCAGAGCACGCTACGGTTGTGGATTGAGCGGTTGGGGGATGAGGCAAAGGCGGGGTTTCCGGAAAAGGTGACGGCTTTTCGTAAGGATATGGCAGTGCACGGACGGTATGGATTGCCTTGCCCGCGATGCGGGGAACCAATCCAGAGAATTCGCTACGCGGATAATGAGACGGATTATTGCGTTCGCTGCCAGACCGGCGGCAAGCTCCTGGCTGATCGCAGTCTCTCGCGATTATTGAAATCGGACTGGCCTCGGACGCTGGACGAACTGGAGACGCTTAAGAGACGCTGAGTATCACGGACTCGTGCATCCCAAGGTCACCAGGCCGGCCGGAAGTTTCACGCTGCAAAGCCATTGCGGGAAGAGAGGATCCGGGGAGGACGTGGCGCTTGGAGCCAGATAGCCATACCCCAGGGCTGTCGTAGCCGTAGCCGTAAAATTACTGACAAGAGTCGCCATGCAGGCGGGTACGTTCGAAGTGTTCTGGCAGTTTGGTGCCCCCGGAGCGGTGGCATTTGTAAAGTTTGGATTCGTCCCCAATATGTTGTTGGAACCATAGGCAAAGGCGCCGCTATTAGCCAGGTAGGTGTTGTTGCCGTTATAGCCAAAAGCAAAGTTACTGTTCACTGTGTCAGTGGAATCGCCTTTCTGGACGGACAAAGCATAAATAGGATTCACACCGCAACCCGTTGCACCGCTGGTAGAGGCCAAATTTCCATACACCTGTGAATCGCTTGCGGTCTCAAGGGCAATTTCGCCACATCCTGTGTCATTTTGATTTGGATCGGTGAGGTTTCCCCAGGTTGTATTTTGCGTGATGATGATGGGCGCACTGGAATTATTGAAGACCTCAATCCCTCTGCCACCGTTGTTTACCAGAATGTTGTCTTTTACCAGCGTTTGCTGGGTATAGGCAGTTCCTCCGTTATGGGAGAAGTCAAAGGTGTCGAGGATCACACCTTCTCCGTCGGTAGGCGGTGTGCCATTGCAGGGATCAGGATCCAAATTGCCGTAGGAGAAGTTGCCACCAATATAGATGTGAGTGCCGGCATTGTTGTCGGAGGCAATCGGCTGATAAATGTTGAGCCCGCTATAACACTCGCTGTTTCCTCTGGCAGTGTTATAGGCGATGTTGCCCACATAGGCTATGTAGTCGACGCTGGCAGTGGTGGAGTTGTTGTAAGCCGTGAATCCTCCGCCCATGCAACCGTTTGCCACATCGTCGGCAAAGATAATGTGGTGAACGGTGACGGGAGCCGATAATTTCGGCCCAGCATGAAAGCAGGCGGCATTTCCCGATGTGCTGGTTGTAATTTCCCAACCTTGCACGCCCCAATAGCTCTCATCGACCCACATGCCATCTGAACCCGTGGCCGAAATCCTGCAGCTATCGAAGGCGGCACACTGCAGCCAGGCGACGCCATTGCCCAACAGACAGGTCACTGCACCCCAGTTGCCAGTATTGAAATTCGACGCTGAGTAAGCGCCGGAAGCGGCGATAATGACGTCCCCGCAGTTCACGGGATGGTTTGGGCTCAACCATGGGGAAGTCGCGGACAAGCCGCTGTTGGCGTCGTTTCCATTGGGAGAGAGATAGTAGGTTGCGGGAGGACTGGTGACGATGAAACTTGTGCTGGTCGCGGCAGTGAGGCCAGAACTAGTGGCCGACAGCGTATAGCTTCCGGGGTTACTCACCAAAAGATTGCTAAAACTGGCGACGCCATTCTGCGGGGTCGCGCTCAGCGTTCCCCCGAGCTCGGTACTGCCTACTAACGCAATCGCGACTGGACTGGTGTCGGCCGTCACGGTGTTTCCGTTGGCATCTTGAATGGCGACCTGAACGGCCGGCGCGATCGCCGCCCCGGTCAACGCATTCGAAGGCTGCACCAAAAATGCCAGTTTTACCGGTGTAGTGACAGTAAAGCCGGCGCTGGTGGCTGCAGTCAAGCCAGGGCTGGTTGCCGAAAGGGTGTAACTTCCCGGAGCACTTACCGATAGGTTGCTAAACGCCGCAACACCTTTCTGTGGCGTAGCGGTGAGGGTTCCTTGCAGTCCGGCGGCGCTGGTAAGGGCGATTGTGACTGGGTTGGCGGCTGCCGTCACCGTGTTTCCATCAGCATCTTGTATTGCGACCTGTACGGCCGGTGAGATCGCTGCCCCGGTCACGGCGTTCGAAGGTTGCACCGAAAATGCCAGCTTCACCGGGGTGTTGACAGTGAAGGCGGCGCTGGTCGCTGAGGTGAGACCGGTACTAGTTGCCAAAAGGGTGTAATTTCCCGCAGCGCTGACGGTCAGGTTACTGAAACTTGCAATACCGTTCTGCGCCGTAGCGGTCAGGGTTCCGCCAAGCCCGGTACCCGCTGTCAGTGCAAGCGTGACCACATTCGTGGCGTTGGTCACGAGGTTTCCATCGGCATCCTCTACTTGCACCTGCACCGCGGGTGAGATCACGGCTCCGGTCAACGCATTCTCAGGCTGCTGCAGAAACGCCAATTTCGCAGGAGGACGGGCCGGAGTAATTGTCAGTACTGATGAAGCGACCGCACTGGATACCCCCTGCACAACCGCTATCGCCTGCACTGTAGAAGAGGCACTAATCGAGATAGACCCCGTATAGGCAGCGGAAGAGGTTGAGGGGACTGTTCCATCAGTTGTGTCGTAGATGGCTGGCTCCGGACGTTGCGTCGGTGATGGTGACCTGTTGCGTGCCGACGTAGGTGCCGGTTGCGGGTGAGATGGAGGGAGTAGCCGGCTGCGGCTGAACAGGATTCGCCATCGCCGATGACCCTCCACCACACCCGGTCATCGCGGTAACGGTCATCGCGATTACCGTCACCCCAAGCGTTACCAGGCAATATGAGAGGCGTGACAGTTGGCGGATCGTAACAGGAGGATTCTTCAGAGACGCCGGCGAACGCGAATGGTCATCGCCAACGGGGCGGGGCAGAGAAATCCATCTGGAGGAATCTAAAGAAGTTGCTACGTATCGAATGACCAAGCTTCCTAATGCCCTCACCCGAGCGATGAGAGTTTGTGAACCTAAGCAGGAGGAGGGCAGGAACTTCATTGCAATTCACATTACAAAAGTTTGGCAGGTTCAATCTAACTCAAACCAGGTAAATCCACAGCAACGAAAAGGTAACCTACGGAAGGCCACCGATGTTACTCATTGCGCAAGGCAACCATCGGATCTACTTTGGTAGCTCGATGGGCAGGGAGATAACAGGCCAGGAGGATCACGAGGAGAACTACTGATGTCACGATCGATGTGATGACCGGATCATTGGGGCTCAATCCGTATACGAAACTGGCCATGAGATTCCGCAAAAAGAGCGCCGCCACCACTCCAATCGCAACACCAGCAATCGCAAGCCTGGCGCCCTGCTTCAGGATCAGACGGAACACATCCCGCGAATGCGCGCCCAGCGCGATGCGGATGCCGATCTCTTTCGTGCGCTGGGAAACGGAATAGGCCATGACGGCGTAAACTCCGATTGCCGCCAGTACAAGAGCGAGCGCGGAAAACATGCCTAGCAACGACAAGTCGAAGCGGCGCAAAGAACCCGAATCCATGACCATCGAATCCATGGTCTTCACCTCGTACACGGCCACATTCTTGTTGACATCCGCTACAGCGGCGCGGATCGAATTTAGAAGATCGCTCTGGGCCAGGGTGCTGCGGACGGCGATGCCCATGTTCGCTTCCAGCAGTTGGCGAATTGTGTCGGGAATCTGGGTGTAGGGATAGTATGCAGTGGGTTCAATGTCTACATCAGCGCCCCAGTGCCGGACATCCCCGACAACTCCCACGACCGTGCACCATGGACTGCCCTTGAAATCCGGCTTCAACCGTTTGCCAATCGGGTTGTCTCCGGGCCAATACTTGCGAGCGAGGCTCTCGCTCACAATGGCGACTGCCGGGGTACTCGCTGTGTCAGCTTCGTTGAAGGCCCGGCCTCGCACCAACGGAATCTCTAAAGTACGAAAATAGTCTTCGCCTACCGCCCTATAGCGGGTAACCACTTCATCCTGCACGGCCGCTGGATTCTTGCCTTCGACCACAATAGGCATCGAAGGATCCGTACCACTCATGGGCAAGTCGCGAGCGACCGCTGTTGCCTGCACTCCAGGGATAGATTGAATGCGTTCTGCAACCTGGCGATAAAAGTCGGCAATTCGCTGCCCGGTCAACTGCGCGGGGGCAGCGATGCGGAAGGTAAGCACGTTCTTCGGAACAAATCCCAGTTCGACGCTCTGCAGCGACCAGAGTCCCTTTATGGCAAGCCCTGCACCAATCAGCAGAATGGACGCGAGCGCAGTTTCCGTAATCACCAGTACCGAGCGATGCGGTCCAAATCCGCCGCCGCCGGCACCTCCCCTCTCATTCAGGGCATCGTTCACATCGACACGCGCGGCCTCAATGGCTGGAGCCATCCCAAATAGGATGCCGACAGCCACCGAGATCAGAAGCGAATATGCCAAGACGCCGCCATCGACGCTGACTTCCTCGATGCGAGGAACGCTGGGAGGATGCATGGCCAGCATCCCGCGCAAAACAAGGAATGCAATGGCCACTCCAAGGGCACCTCCGATGGAGGCAAGCAGCAAGCTCTCAGTCAGCACTTGCCGGGCAACTCGTAGCGGCGAAGCCCCCAGGGCAGTACGGAGTGCCATCTCACGCCGCCGCGCCGACCCTCGGGCCAGCAAGAGGTTCGCCACATTGGAGCAGGCAATCAGCAGCACAAAGGCGACGCAACCCATAAGCATCAGCAGCGCGGGCCGCACATCGCTGGTGAAGGCGTCGTTCAACGTCCTCAGATAAACGCCAAAGCCCACGTCGCTGGTTGGGTCTGCGCGGTGCAGGCGAGCCGCAATGGCATCAAGTTCCGCCCGTGCCTGTGGCACGCTCACTCCATCTGGCAGGCGAATAAAGGCTCCCAACCAGTGCACAGTCGGCGATGAGCCAATTCCGTTGTTCCCGGTCAATTGCAAGGGCGTCCACAGCAACTCTTTGCCGCCGAAGACATCGAAGCCAGCCGGCATCACGCCTACGACGGTATAAGGCTCTCCATCCAGTTGTATCGCGGTGCCGGTGATGCGCGGATTTCCTTTATAGCGGTTCTTCCATAGAACGTAGCTCAGCACAACGAAGTTACCCGATCCTGGCACGTCTTCCTGCGCGGAAAAGAACCGGCCCAGTATTGGGGGCACGCCTAGCATTGGCAGCATTTCGTATGACATGCGCCCGCCAGCAATGCGTTCAGGCTGGTCTTCGGTGCTACTGAGGTTGTACTCCCAGTTGACGTGTGCGGCTATGTTCGCCAATAGGCGTCCCTGTTGCCTCCAGGCTAGAAAGTCCTGGGTAGAGAAGAGATTCAGGTTTCCATTCGCCTGGCGCTGAGAGACCACGAGGACGCGTGCGGGATCCTTCAACGGCCAGGGGTTTAGCAGCACAGAATGAATCACGCTGTACATCGCGGTGTTGGCGCCGATTCCCAACCCCAGGGTGAGCACCGCAGCCAGCGTAAAGCGACTGGATTTTAGAAGGGATCTTGCTCCGTATCGAATGTCTAGTAGAAAGGTTTCCATCGTCGCTGACCTTCTTTGGATATTCAGACGGATGTGTCCGGGGTCTTGTTACGCGAATAACCCAGTTATTTCTTGGACAAAAAGCTTGTGGTGGGCTTCGCCCATCGTTTTCGGCCCACGTACGCTGGTGCGAACGTGGGGCACCCCGACGGAGCTGAGGGAGACGCAACAGGCTTGAGGGGGAGGCCTGCGGTATCCCACATCTCGCGAAAAACGAGCGAGATATGGGGCACCCGGCTTTTGTAACGGGGATAGAGCGCACACCGCATCACTCTGACCGGAGGGCCTTGACTGGGTCCAGCGAGGCCGCTCGTGCGGCTGGGACTAGAGTGGCTAGCAGACCGCTCAGAAGAAGGACGCAGATGGCCAATAGCAACGCCCAGGGATCGGTCTCTCTCACACCGTAAAGGAGGGTTCTTGCGGTGCGTCCTACTATCTCGGTCATCACGATGCCCGGAATGATGCCGGCGATCAGAATGATCACGGTCTGACGAAGGAATAGGCGATGCACTTGTCCACGGGTTGCACCCAAGGCCATACGAACCCCGATTTCGCCGGTGCGACGGGTCACGTGGAAAGAAAGTAATCCATAGAAACCAATGGCGGCAATGGTAAGAGTAAGCGCGGCAAAGATCGCGGTTAGCCGGGCCATCAGCTTCTCAGCAGAGAGCCCATCCTCAAACTCGGTGTTGAGCGGGACAATTTCTGTAACAGGAAGAGCAGGATCGACGGAATCCAGGGTGCGACGTATGTCCGCCGCGATGTTGGCCGGAGATCCGGCCGCGCGTACCTCAATTGTTCCCGCAGGATTTCCAGCTTGCTCGATAGAGAAATAAGCTACCGGAGGAGCGGGCAGACGCAGACCGTCTACACGAGCATCGTCCACTTCGCCAACGACTAAGTAACCGTGGTCGCCCGGCGCCGGCTTGTACCCGATGTAATGACCCAATGGGCTTTCATCGCCGAAGAGCTGCCTCGAAAACGCGCGATTGAGGATGGCCACCGGCTGCGATTGCTTTTGATCGCTCTCGAGGAAAGTTCTTCCTTGCAAGAGCGGAATGCCGAGCGTGTGGAAGAATCCAACGCCGACATGGTTCTCTTCTCCGTGCATTTGCGCTTCGGACAGTTCGGGATGACCCGAGACGTGGATAGCGGAGTTCCAAACACAGCCAGGAATACGGCACATCTGCAGGGAAGCGTCGCGGACAAAGGGAAGTGCCTTCAACGCAGCAAGAACTCGTGTGTTCAAGCCAGTCAGGTCCTGGTCGTCGAGGCCACTGCTTTGAAGGTCAAGATGGACCGAGAGGACGTGCTCGCGATCAAGGCCGGCATCGAGTTGAGTGAGATTGAGCAGGGTCCGAGCAAACAAGGTGGCCATGCTCAATAACAGAAGAGACAGGCTGACTTGCCCGGCAAGCAGCAAACTCGACCCTCGCCTTCCTTTGTCGCCCAGTACCGCCCTGCTCGTCTGCATAGCAGGCCCTAAGCCGCCGCGTGTGACTTGCCAAGCCGGCAACAGCGTGAACCCGACCGAGGCAATCGCCAGAAGAGTGAGAGCAAGCAGGAATCCTTCTGGCCCAAAACGAAGATCTACCGGCATTACGTGTTCTCTTGCGGAAGCCCAGCGAAGGAGGATGGAACTTAGAGGGCCGCACAGTGCTATCGATAAAGCTCCCCCGGCGGCTAAGGGTATGGAATCTTCCACCAACAATTGCCGTAACACGCGCCCTCGGCTGGCGCCTAACGCCATGCGAACAGCGACCTCGCGCTGGCGGCCAGCCAGACGGGCAAGCTGCAAATTGGCAAGGTTGATACAGCCGATCAGGAAGACCAGCGCTGCCATCCCCATGAGCAGCAGAAGCGGCCGGCCGTAGGTGGCCGTGAGTGATCCTTCTCCCCCCGCTGCTGAAATGAGCTGAACGCGGGCAACGCGCACCTGCTCGCGTTCCCGGCTATCCCGGGTCGCCTCTGCGATCAGGTGCAGATCAGGCTGGAGGGCTTGCGTGAAGAGATTCGCCGCCCCAGCCTTTTGATTCTCGGGAACGCGCGCGAGCACCCACAGCCAGAAGATGGCGTCCTGATTTCTATAGGGTGCGTCGAGGTTTAAGTGGTATCCGGGACGGAGCGAATCAAACCGAGTCCGAAGCGGCCGGACGATTGGGCGGCAAGGGGCAGCCGCAGATCGCAGAAGCGGATCCTTGCACCACGCCAAAGAAATTCCTGGGAGCTACACCGACGACCATGATCGGTATTCGATTGAGAACCGCTTTCATGCCGATGATCGATTGATCGGAGCCGAAGTGTCCCTTGGCAAACCCATACGCCAGGACCACCGGCAACTCCGATTGCCCCGGGGGTGTAGTCACTCTCGCGAAAAAGGTGCCCGGCGGAGGGAGGAATGCCCAGAACAGAAAAAAGTTATCGGATACGAGTTGAAAGCTGGCTTGCTGAGAAAAGCCATTG